>JBMNJG010000010.1:0-83695 GCA_050951545.1 Limnochordia bacterium
CTGCTGATAAGTGCTTCTTGGAGGTAGCTGTGAAGGGATTCCAAGCATCCATTCAGCGGCAGAGCGGTCGACTGGGGAGCTCTAATTTGGGTAAGATCGTGGCCCAGGCACTCAGGCATACTCCCCAATCCTTGGCGGTACTTATGCAGCCCAAAGAGATGATTCTGCGTGGACCCGGTAGTGTAAGCGTGGCCCGTGCCGGTGCAACTGAGGCGGCTGTGACCATCACACGTTTGCATACCGCGGAATCGCTACGGGGAACTCTCACGACTCGGGATCTACCGCACGGATTGCGCGTCATCCCGCCTCAGATCGCCTATGTGCTGGAACCTGGGGAAAAACAGACCTCTCTCCAACTCGCCATAGAGCCCAGCGCAACCACCCCACCGGGAAGCTATGAGCTGGTCTTGGCAGACACCGCGCACGATGAGCTGATGCTGTCGTTGCCAGTCATCGTACCGGGCTGGCGTGTCGTGGACGATTTCCGACCTCCACAAGTGCATGGCTGGTTTGGGGAAGCGGCTTTCCAGGTACATGAAGAGCAGTCTGAAGGCTGGGAGTACTCCACAACAGGCGCTGATGAGTTTTTCTCTGACCCCAATCGTCTCTACCGCAGCGCAGCCAGCGAGGAGTACCTAGTCTATGACGCCCCAGGGCTCTTTGACTTCGCCCTGACCTTCTACGCTCCGGTTTCGCAGAAGGAGCAGGTAGCGACCCAGATCCAAGTGTGCATGATCACCGACCAAACACACCCACAAGCCATTCCTACCGAGCTTGCCTGGACGATGCCTAATACGGGAGAGTACGCCATGGGCGTCATCACGCCCAGAGAGCGGATCTTCCGTGGTGATGGGAAACTCAAGGTTACGGTGGCTGCTGGCGGGGATCCTGTATTCCCCCAGCTTGGACGATTGGAGATCTCGGGTTGGCAGTAAGAGAAGCTGAGAGAAAGCTGGTGACGCTTTATGGAACGAGCCTTCACTCGCAGTGGCGTGCTCCGCTTGCTGGGCACAGGTCTCGTCACCTGTGCGTTAGTAATCCTCATGATGAGCGCGGCGTGGGCCTCTGACGAGCGCGTGTTACTGATTGGTGCCACGGGCGACAGAACGCACCGAGCTCTGACCGAGCTAGGGTATGAACCGCTGGTGGTCGCCCCTACCGCAGGAGCCCTACGCCAAGTAAACTTGTTTACCTACGGGCTGATCATCTCGGGCATTGACGTACGTCGTGATGTGCTCGACACACCCGAGGTACGCGCCAAGCTCGTAGGTGCTATCGAGCAAGGCAGTGTCTTCGTGGGTTTCCGCGACTGGGGCGGCCTCGATGCCTGGTTGCCAGTACCCGTAGAGAAGGACGCTGCCTTTGTAGTCGACACGACCGCGACGGCAGAGCATCCTATTCTGCATACACCTCACCCGCTAACGGTAAGTGCCTTGAGGCGTATCCATGCTGGCTACATGTATGATGCCTTTATCCATTTGGGGGAAGGTTGGCAGCCCATCGTGGGCGGTCAGCAGGCTTGTGCCTGGTACATCGATCAAAGAGGCCAGCCTAAGTACCCAACCGAGATGCATTACGGCTTGATAGAGCTACCCCATGGCAGAGGGCGCATCATCCTGTGCCAGCTTATCCCGGAGCACGATTGGTTCGAGGACAACAAAGGGCGAGACAGTGCTGTCGGCAAGCTGCTTTTGGAGAACTTGCTGCACTATGCTGTCCAACAGGTGGCCACAAAGCGTACCTATGATGACCCCCCCTCCGTGCCGGAGGCCTACGCCCCTGCATTGAGCACAGTGCTCGATGTGGCCCGGCGTCCTGTTCAGGATCAGATGCAGCTCGACCAATGGCAAGCGGAAACCGCAGGGCTTTACGAGGTTACCTGGGACGATCGTGACCTGCTCACCGTGCGCCATCCAGACCAACCCTCGCAGCAAGGCGGCTATGCTCGCTTGAGTCGGACATTCGACGTCGAGACCACGCCCGCCGATGGGCGAACGCTTCTTTCCTTCTATTGCACGGATGATTACCAAGGTGGTCCAGAACCGCAGTATGACGGCGACCGCTCCGTCGGTCAAGTGCAGAATATGAAAGAAGGGTACCGCTTCGTTGAGGTGAGCATCGACGGCAACCTGGTATGGGAACAGGACGTGCTAGGTGCCAACCCCTATGAGTGGCCACACCTGTTCCAGACCATAGACATTACGGAACACACACACGGCAAAGACACGATCAATGTCTGCGTCAGTGTAGTTGATCGGCGTGATAGTACTGAGCCTTTCTGGACGGATGTCTTCGTCAGCCGTGTGCAGGTGCTGCAGGGGATTGCTGGTCTGGAAGGTCCGGGCACACTGGCGGCACCCTATGCGGGCGAATTCACCCCTGCGGTCTTAGTACATGATGCACCCTCAGAGCGAAGCACTCTGGTAGCCAGACGCGAAGAAGAGTCGGCACCGCTCATGGCAGTGCGCCTGACAGCCGATGATCTTGCGACGCACTGGGTTGTGGGAGAGTCCACATCGCTTGCCAAAGGCGAGCGGCTGGTCGTAGAGCTACAGCGTGAGCCTGGAAGCCACCATGATGAGCATGTGCAAACCGTGTACTTGTTCCCCACCTCGTATCTGGCCGATGCGCAACCCACGGTGTTACCTGACGTACGGAGTTGGTTCGCTGCCTCGCAAGCACCAGAGCGCATCAGCATGGAGGTGAAAGGCCCCGTCGGAGCAGATACTGCGGGCCCAGTGACCCACGGTGTCCCGTTTGCGCCAGGACAGGTCCTTCCTTCCCAGTTGGAGCGAGTAAAGCTGCGAAACGGCCCAGAACAGCGGGTGCCCATGCAGACTAGACCTCTGGCCTTCTGGCCCGATGGTTCAGTGAAATGGCTGTTGCTCAGCTTCCAGGGCCATCCTGGTCCCTACAGCTTGGTTCTATCAGACTGTACCGAAGAAATGCCAAAGGTACCTCTGGTACGACAAGTGGACCAGCGATCTTTCGTAGTGGATACGGGCCGCCTGGAGATGCACCTCAACCTGCTGACAGGGGTCCAAGCAGACAAAGTGATCGTAGACGGGCATGGCGTCGGTCCCTCGGCGTTTGACCTTGCCGTAACCTACACGAATGGCCAACGGCTTTCCCTCAAAGACTCCGTCTTGGACGAGGTGCGGCTCATCGAAAACGGCAACGAGCGGGCTGTGCTATGGATGCGCGGTCACTATCTGAGAGATGGCCGCCCAGACCTGGAGTTCACGTGGCAGTGGTACTTCCACCGAGACCAGCCAGTGGCGCTCGTCGATGTGGCTTTCACCAACCGCCTCGGCATGAAAGTGGAACTGTCTGATGTCCGCTTTCATGTGAGCGGCGATTACGGCAGGTTGCTTGGCCTACCCGCTGATGGAGGGCTGGCTGCTGCCACGAAAGACGTCTCGGTGGTGGCAGAGGAGCTCCAGTACTACGATCTAGAAGGCATCGCCGAAACCTGGTCGTTGGTCCAAAGCGACGATCGCACCTATACGGTGCATCATGATGGAGGGGATGCCAAGAAGGGCGTGCGTTTCCCCGGCTGGCTTACCCTCAGCAATAAGGATGCCGGTTCGAGCGACATGACCTTTGTGGCTGCGGTTCGCCATTTCTGGCAGCAAGCACCTAAGTCTGTGGCGGTCACAGATAGCGGAGTTGAATTCGGCCTGTGGGCAGCGGAAGCGGACCAAGTGCTTCAAGTGGCCAATGGCTTTCAGAAGACCCACCAGGTCATGCTGGGATGGGTGAAGCCCGATGAGGCACCAGTCTGGCAGGCCTTGCTGTCGCAGCCCTATCTGCTAGTCGTCGATCCGCACTATCTTGCGGGCACGCAAGCTTTGGGCGTGCTATCTCTTCCCAATCCTCTGCTGTCACAGGCCTTTCCTTTGGGCTCCATCTATGAGAGAAGCGTATTATCCACGTATCATGGCTATCTGGAGAAAAGAGAGCAGCGAAGCGAGTATGGCATGGAATCGTTCGGCGACGATACGTTCCAGTGGGGTTACGGCCCTGTGTACACCTTCTGGAGCAACCAGGAGTATGATCACCACTATGGATTCCTGCTCCAGTACCTGCGGGGACAGGATGAGCGATTCTGGCAGCTTGGGGATCAAGCTGCACTGCATTACCGCGACGTGGATGTCATCCACCACTCGACCAACCCGCTGCATGTAGGAGCACCGCGCGCTCACAACACCAAGCACGTGGTAGATGAAGGCTGGTATCCCGATCACAATCTGGGGGGAGTCTCTGTTACCCATGCCTGGGTGGAGGGACTGTGGCTTCACTACTTGCTCACGGGTGATGAGCTGACCCACGAGGCCGCTCGCCAAGCGAGTGACTGGTTTGTCGCCGAGATCGAGCGCGGACGTTGGGGAGCCGGCGGGCCAGAGCGCGGACCAGGCTGGAGCCTCATCGCTCTCACAGGAGCCTATCGAGCGACGAGCGACGAGCGATACCTGCTAGCGGCTCAAAAGGTGGCCGAAGAAGTGTACTCTCACCAAGACCCAGTGCGAGGTGTCTACTCGGTACCCATCAGTGAACAGCGCAGCTACGAGGGCGGAACGACGTTCATGACCGGGATCATGGGGCGGGGCCTCGCTCACCTGTACTTAGAGACAGGTGACCAGCGGGCCGCCCTGGCCACAGCCCGCTTGTACGACTGGCTGACGCGCGAAGCCCGATACCAGGACAACCAGTTCTTGTACAAACAGGCCCCGAACTGGCGGCGGCCCACTCGTGACAATCAGGTCGTCTCGCTGCTCGGCTACGGTCTGGCCTTCCGTAACCGCAAAGAAGACTGGCCAATGATCATCCAGGCTGCCAATCTCAGTGCAAACGTGCGGAGCATGTCGTGGATGCCGGAGGCCCTCGCCATTTTCGAGCGGCTATACGGTATGTACATTCCTTTGCGGGTCGTGCACCCGGACCAGACGCCAGTGACGGTCGGACGCGAAGGCTCTGCTAAGGCGACGCTCTCTTTGGTGAGACTGCAAGCGACGCAAGCAGCGGATGGAGTGCTCTGCGTTGAAGAGCTGCCTGCTGGCATCACGGTCTCGCCACAGCGTGTGGAGTATCGGCTCGACATCGGGCAGCAGCAGATGTCGTTTCCCGTGACAGTTGAGGTGGCACCGACCGTTGCCCCTGGTGCTTACACGCTCACCGTAAGCGATCTCACGCGAGATGATGTATCGCTGACACTGCCTGTCAGTGTGCCCAGCTGGGGTATTACCGACTCCTTCAGAGCTCCAACGAAAAGCACGTGGTTCGGCGACTTTGAGCTCTACTCGCGTCCTACCGAGAAGCAATCTGCTGGCTGGGAGCATGTCCAAGTGGATAACACCGACCGCCTGCAGCGCACGAGCTCATCAGAAGAGCATCTCCTATACGATACGCCTGGTCTGTACGATTTCACGCTGACCATCTACGCCCCACATGCACAGATGGCAGAAGTGGAGAAGCTGATCGAAATATCCACGGTGGACGGTGAAGACACCGACAAGGTGGCTACGCACATCACCTGGGAGAGAGACTCGGGTGGCGAATCCGCCAAAGGTGTCGTCACCCCACGGGAGAAGTACGTCCGCGACGATGTGAAACTGAAGGTGACTGTGCTGGCAGGCGGCAGCCCGGACGCGCCGCAATTCGCTCGCATGGAGATCAGGGGATGGCGGTAGGGATTGCGAGCCCTAACCATGGTACAAGGAGGGTCAAGCATGAGTACGGCGAAACCAACGTTCAACCTCTCTGACCAACGTGCTCTCGTTGTCGTTATCTGCGTCTCTGTGCTTTTTACGTTGTCCTTGTCTATGTACGCTGCTCGAAGCACCATTGAGTTTCTCTACTCCGGCGGCCAGACCTATGAGGAAGCGATTTCGGGCATCTTGGCCACTTTTGAAGAGGCCAATCCGGATGTAAAGGTCGACAGAATTCGCGTGCAAGGTAGCTATCGGGACAAACTCATCGCCCTGATGGCAGCTGGTACCGTTCCCGACGTGGTGGAGGTCGACATGCATGACATCATGGCCTTTCATGATGAACGTTTCTTCTATGATCTTGCGCCATTGGCCCAGAAGACCCCCGCCTACCAGGTGCAACAGATTGCCACGCCGATGCTCGACATGTACACGGTCGATGGCAAGCTCGTCGCGGTCCCGAGCCTGGCCAATCCTTCGCTGTATGTGTATAACGTAGACGTATTTGACCAGTCCGGGCTAGCCTATCCCGCTGACTTGTACAAGAAGAATGCCTGGACCTGGTCTGCCTTTCGCGATATGGCGAGAAAGGCCACTCGCAAGGAAGCCGATGGTAGGTTCTCAGTAGTGGGTGCGTCACTACACCTTCCCCGCACCTGGCTGTTTTCAAATGGAGGTGCCGAGTTCGACGACCCTAAGAGGCCCACGCAGACCTTCTTAGATAGCGAGACAAGCCTGGAGACTATGCAGTTTCTCCACAGCATGATCTGGGAAGACCAAGCTCTACTACCAGCTGGCCGCATGCCAGCTGAGATAGGCGCCAATGACGAGATAGGCTTTAGTCAAGGCAAGATAGGAATGGCCAGTCGCTGGATCTCATCTGTTCCGGCCTATGGCAGGGGCGCCTCTGATATCGGTCTTGTGCCCTACCCGAAAGGGCCAGGTCCGCACGGACGTTACGCAACCGACCTGGGGAGTTGGGGCATCGCTATCACTCGACAGACAAAAGACGTAGAAGCTGCCTGGCGCTTTGTGTCGTCGATCACCGGCCCAGCAGCCTCTGCCACTTGGGCTAAGCTGCCTGGGCAGACTCCTCCTCGCCCTGTACAGCTCGCCTGGCTGCCCGAGAAGGTGCATAATCCGGGGATCTATTGGGATTTACTCTCCTACGGTACCATGCGCGTCATCTCTCGAGACCGCCTGAATCTCCAGCGGGTTATCGATGCTGGACTAAACTCCGTTTGGAGCAATATGGTTGAACCCAAGTCCGCTCTCAGTGAGATCAGTCGGCAGATACGAGCTTTTCTTAAGGAGAACCCCCAGTAGCTGACCCGCAATCGCTAAGCGGACCGACACCTTTGGGTATCGGTCCGCTTTTCTTCTACCCCTATTTCACTCTTGTCTAGGCCACCCGCTCATTTCACATAGAGTTTGTCGAGCTCCACCTGCATTTGAGTCTGCATGTTCTCCAGAAAACTATCTAGCGCCAGGCCACCATTGAGAACCTGGTTGAAGGCGGGAGCAAAGAACCGGTTGATGGCTCCCTCGGCCCGCGTCAGAGTCCGCGGAAAGCCGTCGGCATCTGTTGAGGCGTCTCTCACCTGTATCAGAAAGCTACGAGTTCGCGAGTCCTGACTCCCCAGGAACTGCTCCAGTTTACGCAAAGTAGAATAGTGCCCTGGAATCCGACCTGTGGCTCTCATCATCTGCACTTGCGACTCCTCATTGAACGCCAGGAACGAGATCCAGCGGAAAGCCCAGGCCTGCTGCTCAGACGCGGCTGGCACATGGTAGGGACCAAACACCGTGGTACCGCCGCGCCGCACCGGCCCTTTTGGCTGCACCACAGCCTCGAAATCGTCCGATGTCGAAGCGAAGTAGCTATAGTTGGCGCCTGCGGCCGCCAGAGTGATTGCTGCTTCACGTTTGGTGTAGAAGCCGGCACCTGCACCTCGTGGCACACCCCAATCGCGTTGACACAGCTCGACGTAAAAGCCCAGGCCCTCGCGTACGGGTTCTGTGGTCATGAGGGCGCGCCGTGGTTCCAGATACGCATCAAACATGCTACCACCTGCCTGATGGACTGGCTGGGCGAGGTTGTAGAGTGCAGTAGAGAAACTGACGCCCCAGGTCACAGGTACACCATCACCACTAGCCTTCGTCAGGCGAGCAGCATTAGCTCGCAACCAATCCCAGTTCCACGCCCCGCCCAGACTACGCAGTGGCGCAACACCCATCTCGTCGAAGTATGTACGATTATAGGCGGCTACCACCCCAAAGAGCTGACTAGGGATACCCAAGAGCCTGTCGCCCTTCATGAGAACTCGTCTGGCAAAGCCTAGCATCTCCCGATCGAGATTGACCCTCTCAGCCTTGACGCAAGGCATCAGGTCTGCTAGACAGTCTGCACCCGCAAAGGCCATGAAGCTACTCGTGGAATCGAGAACATCGACCTGGCTACCACCAGCTATCATGAGCTGTACCTTGGTGGTGTAATCACCCTGTTGCGCAAGCACCTCCACCTCTACTTCGGGGAATGTCTCGTGAAAGGCCACTGCCCGTTCCTTCAGGAACTGGAAAAACGGCTCACCATGATTAGCCATTACATGAACCACTTTCACGGGCGCAGCATTCACCACTGATACGATCGCCAAGCATATCAGCAATACTGAAAGCAAGCAGGTCATCGCTCTTGTCATCGGCTTAATCTCCTCTCCAACTGCAATCGCATCATCAATCACAGTTCGGTCGCTTTCTCAACTAGGCTCTTCCGCTTTCCTGCTGCTTCTGGCGATCGTTCATCTGGCACCCGCTACGGCCTGGAACGCATGATGTACGAGCGCCCACACCGTTGGTGTTTGGTTCCGCGGCTATTCCTGCCGCCATATTTCTAGTTATCTCACTTAGTGCCCGCGCAAACAACACACTCGTTTGCCTAATCACGAACGTTTTCTTGTATGCGCATTTGTGCAGCGCACAGGTAGTCATTCGAAGGGTGGCGGAGGTATTTCACTCTCGCCTACTTCATGAACAGCTTATCAAGTTCCGCCTGCATCAGAGGCTGCATCGTTTCGAGGAAGTTCTCGAGAGCAGTGGTCCCCCTCAGCACATTGCTCCATGCTGGGCTAAAGAACCTTCCAATGGCCCCTTCCGCTTCGGTCAAGGTATGTGGATAGCTATCGGCATGGGTACAGGCATCCCTAATCTGCAGAATGCCGTTACGCATGTGCGGCGCGTAGGCCCCCATGTGGGTTTCCAATCGTCGCAAGGTTGAGGGATGGCCCGGTACACGCCCCGTCACTTCCATCATCTTGGCCTGTGATTCCTCCGTCAGAGCTAGAAACGCAATCCAGCGGAAGGCCCACTCCTGCTGCTTTGAAGCGGCAGGGACATGGAACGGTCCGAAGTAAATCATGCCGCCCGCCTGCACCGGACCCTTGGGATGGGCTACAAACTCAAACTCGTCGCTAGAGTCATCGAGATATCTGAGATCGGAAGCTCCGATGTGCAGAGCAATGGCCGACTGGCGTTTTCCGAAATATGTCGCCGTGTTTTGGGTAGTGCCAAAGCCGCGCTGAATCAGCTCCGCGAAAAACCCCAGTCCTGTGCGCACGGGTGCAGTGTTCATCAGTGCCTTGCGGGGGTGAATGTAACTGTCGAACATGCTCCCACCCGCTTGATGAATCGCTGATGAAATCCTGGTAAAGGCGCTGGAAAAACTCACACCATAGGTATCCGGGACACCATCACCATCGATATCCCTGGTCAGCCGCGGCCCGTTGGCCCGCAGCCAATCCCAAGACCATTGGTCTCCGATACTCCTTAGCGGCGCCATGCCCACCTCGTCAAAATACGTGCGATTATAGGAGGGAACTGGTGCATAGATCTGGCTTGGGATGCCCAGAAGCTGACCGTCTTTCAGAAGCACTGGCTTGGCAAAAGCGAGCATCTCACGATCCAAGTTGAGCTTGGCCCCCCTAGAGTAAGGCATGAGATCTGCTAGGGCGTCGGCAAACGAGAACACCATGAAGCTGTGTGTAGAGTCAAGCACATCCACGGCGATGCCACCAGCGATCATCAACTGCACCTTGGTAACGTAGTCTGCCGGTTGATAAAGAACCTCAACCTCAACACCGGGATGCTTGGCCTCAAAAGCTTCTTTCCGTTCGTTGAGGAAATTCAGGAACGGTTCGGCATGATTCGCCACCACGTGAACAACCTTCACGGGAGCCGCAAGAACTGTCCAAGACACTACCATCGTCAATAACATGACTGCCAAACCGAGAAAACCGAGAAACCTTAGCCGCCTAGTCATTCTAGAAAAACCTCCCTTTCTAGCTCACTTCTTGTTCAGTCTGCTCCTGCTTCTGAGCGTCCTCGCGCCTGGCGGTTTTCGAGTCGAGAAGCCAGCGTGGCCGCTTTATGAACTCACCGTTATGGAAGCGGCTTTCAATGCGTCCAGTCTTCTCCAAGTGGTTGAAGCAGCTGCGCATGCAGCCGCGGGATCCTTCAACCCCGTAGCTTCCACCCGCTCCCCACCGTCGGAGCATGGCATGTCCTTCGACAACATAACCCGATGGGAACTCATCCGTAGCACGCCAGCGAGCAGTCGATAGCGTCCAAGCAAACTTGTAGGCACCCTCTTCGCTTAGCTCTTGCTCCGACACATCGAAACTCCAACCAGGGAAGTCCTTGTGTAAGAACGGCGAAGTGCGCGGGTCTCCGCCATGGTACATCAGGCAGCACTTACCCAAGTCCACGTCTGCCCATTCGTACGTGTAACCCTCGATCTGAACGCTTACCGTTTTCCCTTCTCTAATGTGGGGAATGGCACCAGGGCAACCTCTCACACACTGCATACAGCGGTCACAGATAGTCCCTGGCTTGACCAGAGGAGTGGGCTCCAACGCAGCATCCGTGATCACGGCATGCAGACGCTGTCGAGGGCCGAACTGCTTGGTGAGAAAGACCTTCGACCAGCCCATCTCACCCACGCCTGCAGCCGTAGCTGCAATACGAATCGCCAGATGAACGTTGTGAGCA
This sequence comes from Limnochordia bacterium, assembly GCA_050951545.1. GTDB lineage: Bacteria > Bacillota > Limnochordia > DTU080 > DTU080 > DTU080. Next base: position 10,752 of record JBMNJG010000010.1, read on the forward strand.
ACCCCGCCTTCACGCAGGGGCTCACGAGTAGGCTGTCCTTCCGGAACACCCGAGTAGTAGGGCACTCCTTCCCAACCGTGATCCTCAAGATGACAGGCCAGATGATATACTCCCCACGGAATAAAATAGCTGTTCAGCAAGCCACTGTAATCGAAGTAGGTATACGAAGGCCAATAGGTGCCCTCCTCAATGCCCCGCCACCCACCACGCAGGATGCGCTTGCCGACCACAATCACAGACTTCGCTCTAGGCATGATAGAAGCCGGATGCATGCGTTCTGGAGCATTCTCGAAACGCTCGATATTCGCTACGCCAAATAGGTCGAGCCCAACTGAATGGGCGTACTCCCGCAAACTCTCAGTGGTAACCGCCACGGATATTACTCCTTCCTGGTGGCTCGAAATCACAAAATAATGCAAGACATATGCTCTGTTTTGGCTCTCGTCATGACGAGGAAACTCGTGTTTTCAGCAACCACGTTGTTTATCGTCTGATAATGCGAACTACACCGACGCTGGAGTCCACGGAAAGGCAAGACCTATGATGGAGCACCCAGACTGTTGATGTTCGGGAAGGATTTCGCGGCTATTTCTGTCGTCATCCCCTTGATTATCTCATTTAGTGCCCCGCATAAACCACACACGTTTTTGCCTAACAATGAACGTTTTTTCATATGGACAAATTATACAGAGCACAGTCGGCCATTGCATAGGCTGACAGCCAGAGTCTTGTGCACTCATGTGGAACTAGGTCTGCGTCTATCCAAACGAACGCCGTCAAACGATAGAGGGGCATCAGCTATCTGTCATGCGGGGCCAAAGAACCGCGACGATAGCTGAGCCCCTCGTGCAATCGATACTAAGAGGGGGGGCTATTACCCTCCCGCATCTTCGCTTACTTTACGAACAGCTTATCAAGTTCTGCCTGCATCAGAGGCTGCATCGTTTCGAGGAAGCTCTCGAGAGCCGTTGCTCCATTGATCACGCTGTTCCATGCCGGGTTGAAGAAACGAGCGATGGCCCCTTCTGCTTGGGTCAATGTCTGTGGATAGCTGTCGGCATGGGTGCACGCATCCCTCACCTGTAACAGGAAGTTGCGCTTTCGGACATGGAACCCACCCATGTGGTTCTCAAGCCGGCGCAGTGTAGGCGGATGTGCGGGCATACGCCCTGTGTACTCCATCATCTTTACCTGCGATTCCTCGGTCAGGGCCAAGAACGATATCCAGCGGAAGGCCCACTCTTGCTGCTTGGAGTCCGCTGGCACGTGGAACGGCCCAAAAAACGTCTGACCGCCGCGACGCGCGGGTCCCTTTGGATGGACTACAGCCTCGTACTCGTCGCTCGTGTCTGCTAGGCGGTAAGTATCCGGATCGGGCGCTGCCGAGTGCAAGGCGATGGCCGAATGGCGTCTTGCGTAGTAAGCCGCGGTACTCTGAGGGATCCCAAAGCCTCTCTGCTTCAGCGACGCATAGAATCCAAGCCCTGTGCGTACGGGTAACGAATTCATGAGCGCCTTGCGGGGATGAATGTAGCTGTCGAACATACTCCCACCAGCCTGGTTAATCGCAGGTGACAGCGAGATAAACGAACTGGAAAAGCCTACGCCATAGGTCTCTGGTATGCCGTCTCCATCCACATCCTTGGTCAGCCGCGGACCGTTGGCCAACAACCAATCCCAAGTCCACTCATCTCCCAGGCTGCGCAGCGACGGGACGCCCATCTCATCAAAGTACGTGCGATTGTAGGATGGCACAATGGCGTAGATCTGACTGGGGATACCGAGAAGCTGACCATCTTTCGTGAGCACTGGCTTCGCAAAAGCAAGCATCTCACGATCTAGGCTGAGCTTGGCGGCCCGCGCATAGGGCATCAGATCAGCTAGGGCGTCATGGAACGAGAAAGCCATGAAGCTATGCGTGGAGTCAAGCACATCGACTTGAGTCCCACTGGCAATCATCAGCTGTACCTTCGTGGTATAGTCGGCCTGCTGAGCAAAGATCTCTATCTCTGCCCCGGGATATTTCGCCTCAAACGCCTCTTTCCGGTCCTTGAGAAACTCCAGAAACGGTTCGCCATGGTTCGCCATCACGTGAACTACCTTGACTGGCGCAGCAAACGCCATAAAGGGCATGATCATTAGCAGCAACATCGCCATGATCATTGGAGTCAGATATATTCGCCGTCTTGTCACCCTCAGTAACCCCCTCTAGAAATCGTGCTACGCTGTACGAGCATGTCGGCGATCCAGAAAGCCCCACTCCATATATAGAAATACTACGCCCTGTAAATACACCTGGTTTTCCGCACCCCCTAGGATGGGCCTAGGGGTTTACCTGAACTCGTAGCAGGAGATATCTTCCAAATCGCGAACCCTTCAGAAATGCCGTAATGAAGGGACGCGTGGCGAATGGACGACATCGAAATCACGCCAGTTCATGTGGGCGCAAGCGGATTCATTGCAGCGATCTGCCGAGAACTTGGGATCGCGGGGATGATCAACCGTTCCGTGCGTTGGGATGAGAAACAGTGGAAGGTGTCGCCGGGCACCCGGGCGGTTGCTCTGATCATCAACATTTTGGTGGCGCGGCGCCCCCTTTACCGCGTATGGGAGTCTTTCGAGCGGCTTGACCTCCCCGTTTTGTTTGACGAGCCCGTGGAGTTGAATGACCTCAATGATGATGGGTTTGGACGTACGCTCGACAGGTTGCATGAGTCGGATGAGCTACGCAAGATCACCAGCTCGGTAGCGTTGGCTGCTACCAGGCGGTTGCCTTTGGGGATCAGATCCGTTCATGCCGATACGACCACCCTATCGCTGGCCGGCAGATACGAGCCGACCGAGAGTGACTTGGCCTTTTTGGAGGAGAATCCAGATCGCTCTTTGCTGAACATCACCTACGGCCACAGCAAGGCTAAGCGGCCGGATCTGAAGCAAGTCTCCTATGGGCTCGTGGTCACTAGCGAAGGCATGCCTGTCTTGGGCAACGTCAACGACGGCAACCTGAGCGACAAGGTGTGGAGCAGTGAGGTTCTCGGTGAGATCGAGACGAGCTTCCTTGATCCGGGACAGATCGTGTACGTAGCTGATTCTGCCTTGATCACTACGGGTAATCTGGAACAAATGGCCGAGCAAAAGATCCGTTTCATCTCCCGGCTGCCAGGGACGTATGGCCTAGTTGATGACCTGAAAGAGAAGGCCTGGAAGCAGGGCCGTTGGGAATTCATTGGCCGAGTTAGCCTTAGCGAAAAAGGCGCCAAGTACCGGGCGCAAAGCCACATGGATACATTAGGGGGTCGCCCCTATCGTTTCGTCGTGGTCCATTCTGACGCCCTGGAAAAGCAGAAGGGCAGAAGCCTGCAAAAGGCGGTAAAGCGGGAGTCTCAGCTAATTGAGAAGGCACAGGCCAAGCTGCAGAAGCAACGCTTCGAGTGTATGGGCGACGCTCAGAAAGCCCTTGACGATTTCTGCAACGAACATCGCCGATCGCGTCACCAACTCAAAGGTCGTGTCATCGCCGAGAATGTCGTAAAGCGACCTCCGGGGCGCCCTGCCAAAGACGCCAAACCGCCAACGGTTGTCGAGTACAGCGTTGAAGTACAGGTAGTCGCACCATCGGAGACGGCACTACGTGTCGAGCAGGAACTGGCCGGGACCTTTGTCCTCATCACTACTTTGCCGGAGGATGAATGGAGCAACACGGAGATTCTTGAGGAGTACAAGGGCCAGACCAGCGTGGAAACCCGCTTCCGCAACCTCAAAGCCGACCCATGTATCGTGGACACCCTATACGTCAACTCATCTCGCCGGGCGGAAGCACTCGCCTACCTGTTTCTCTTGGCTTTGATTGTGGCTTCGTATATCGAAGTGCGGGTCCGCCAGGAGCTCAAAAAACGCCAAAGACCCTTTCTGGTTCCAGGGAACCGTTGGACCGAACGCCCAACGATGAGCATGATTTTCGACATTCTCAGTGGCGTTCAGATCCTCAAACTCTGCAACGGCACAATAACTCGACGAAGGTTGCCTTCGAACATCGATCCGCGCGTGTACGAGCTCCTGGAACTCACGGGCCTTGATCACAAGGCCTACACCCATGTGAGCTATGCTACGTAACCCGTGGCCAAAAACCAGGGGGGGTCAGGCAGAAGGGTGCGGAAAACCAGATACACTATTCCTGTTTCTTTTTCATTCGTTTTGGGCACCTGCACATTCTGCCGTTGATAGGCACCCACCAGACCAGATGCCGAATCCAGCCAAATGGTTTTTCTGACGATTCTATTTATTGGTTTATGTAGAAGTCATGGGAATTGTGCAGAGCGATACTTGCTCTACAGATGACCTGCGGGCAAGCCACCCCAGTTGCCAGCCAGACACAGGCGCGTACGGAGGCCCCAAACAGAGCAGAGGTAGGCGAGGCCGCCTACCCGTTGCGCGAGTCTCTATGACCTCATCGGCCCCCTATTGCTGCAAAAGCCCTCGCCAGTGCCATAAGGCCTCCTCCACGGCGGGTAAGATTCCCTGCTTGTTCTCGGACTCTGGATACACGCGATCCTAACTCCTATCCGTTACAGATGACCAGCCAGCAACGCCATCCAGACCTGATGGATCTTTTCTGTAGTACTACCTAAGCTCTGCTTCCCAGCGAAATACTTGCGAACTTCATCTTCGTAGACTTTTGTCAACTCCGCTGCTACCGGCGACACGAAGCTCGTTGGTTCTGCGCCGCTCATCAGTACGTCCGTGAGAGACTCTATATGCTTGTCACCGACCGTCTCCCGCATGGCAGAAAGGAACGCGGGAAAATTGGGAACCGTAGCAGGCGGTCGCCCAGTCTTGACTGCGAAGATCCTTACAGCACGCGGATCGGCTGCCATGAACTCCATCCATTTCCAGGCCGCATCCGGCGACTTGATACCCCGCATCATTTGCAGGCCATCCGTATGCATGGCAGTGTCTGCGTTCGCTGGTCCCCGCGGCACTGGAGCCATGTTCCAGTCTGCCATGCCTGCCTGCAGAATCTGACCGATGGACCAGGGTCCCGTGAAGAAGATACCAACTTTCCCCTCGTAGAATTTCACGCCACCCATCCACGTATTAGCCCCCTCCGGAGGCATAGCCTCCTGTTCATGAATAAGCCGATGGACGAAAGTTAGTGCCTCGCTCACATGAGACGAGTTGATCCGGCTCACCGTTGGCATGACAGAGCGATCAAAGAAAGACCCCCCGGCTTGTGTCACAAACAGCACAGCGCGCCCCATTGAAGAGGCTGTAACGTTAACACCCCAGACATCGAGCACACCGTCACCGGAAGTATCACGAGCAATTCGCTTGGCGTTCTGAGCCACGGAATCCCAAGTCCAGTTTCCCTTGCCGTGCAACGAGAAGGGATCGAGAAGGCCCGCGTCAGCGAACAGGCCTTCATTATAGAAAGTAAGAAGCGGCTGAACAACCAGAGGAAGCTGAATGAGGTCCCCAGCGATCCGTGAGTGCTGGACAGCTGGCGGGACGAGAAGCCTCGTCAACCGGGACCGTTCAACATAAGCATCCAACGGGGTGAACAGTGGCGACAACTCCATTAGATTGGATCGTTGTGCCGTGGCCACATCGGGTACAATGCCGCCAGCGGCTCTCGTCAGAAGTTTGTCGTAATAGGCAGAGGCAACGGTTACGGTCACCTCAATCTCCTCTTGAAGGCTATTGAAGAGGGCAGCGATGTCTCTGGTAGCCTCTTCCACTGCAGCACCATGCCCAGCATTGAGGAAGTGTTCAACAGGCAGCGCACAAGCCACCGGAAAGGACACCACAAGCAATCCCATCAAAACGCACATGACGTAACTTCTATGCAATATCTTCATTTCTTGTCACACATCCTCTCCATGATTGAGTTATTCCCCTGAGGGCATTCAGTTTCCACGTCAACACTACTGCGTGCAGACACAGAAAGCTTCAGACCTGCCTACCGGCAGACTACCTCGGGAATACCAGCAATGTGCTGCAGAGCTAAAGCCGCGCGACGTATGCGACTCCAGCCCTGTTACCAGCCGTACCTTGCATACCACGACACATCCGCCAAAACTGGGAGTCTTCGACTGCCGCTCTCCCCATTTCGGTCACGACATCACTCCTCGTTACATTATTGTCCGCCGTTGTCCCTACATTTCACCCATCGGCAATGGTTTCCTGCCTTCCAATAGCACATGAGGCGAAAATAAGTTACCACAGCTCACAACAGACCGCGCTCGGCGACGCCACACCAGACAAGATGCGACTGTGTGGAATCTACTACAACGTAGGCACCACTTATCTTCCGGGAAGTCGAGGAACCTGAGGGGACCAAGGCTTTAGTCCCCTCATCAAAGTGATGCATCTGGCGGGGTACGAGCGACCAATCGAATACCACCACAATAGCGTTGCGCTCGACACCTATGATCCGAAAAGCATCACAGCCCCGGGCTGTGAACGCACAGACTGCCAGGCAGACACTGTGATTTGCGTGCTCCGCCCCCTTGCGTATGGAGTAGCGCGGCGTTTCATCCTACACCTGGTCGCCTATTCCACGCTCTCCCGCATTGGGAAACGGGCCCCGGCATCCTTACGTGGTGGCGAGGTTAACTTTCGCCGCATCGCCATATTTTCGGGAGGAAATGTTTTTCCCGCATTGAACGCTAGAGCCAATAAGGTTTGTTGCCTTCTGTACTACCAATATGCCGACACAACTCTCCAAAAGGGGTGGACGCCTTTTCGCTGACGATGATTTCGGCGGTCTATGCAAATTGCAGCATACACAGTCAAAAGATACCCCGGGATTACTGGCTGAATACCCGTCTGGAAAAAGGAGGTTTTAGACATGGGGAAACGTCTCTTGACCCTGTGCATGGTCGTTGGTCTGGTTACTACCTTCGTAGCTGGAACAGGCATGGCAAAGAAGATCGCCCTGTCGTATGCCCACTGGTCTGGGGAGCCTGGTAGAAAAGAGCTCTTTGAAGACGCGTTCAATCGATCTCAGGATGAAATCGAGGTTACCTTCCGAAATATCGGATGGTCCGGCACATTTGGGAGCGGCTACGTCGAGAAGTTAACCGTCGAGATCGCAGCGGGAACAGGCCCTGATATCTTCAGTCTGATGCTCTGGCCTTTCCCGACGAATCTTGGACTTGGAATGATGTGGCTAGCACGAGCAAGAAGCTTCTGAAGCAAGACAGCGACGGCCGGGTTGTTCAATGGGGGCTCTCAGCAGAACCCAGCTACTCCTTTGCCAACTGGCGACAGATGGACGCAATGATCATCGCTGCTGGAGGCAGTATGTATGACGCACAGCAGACGACTCTGGCCCTGCGATCAGACCCAGCTATGCGTGTGATGAACCACGTGCTCGAGGCCGTGCGCGCCAACGCCTATCAGCTGGGCGACCCCGTCTGGACCAGGAACGCAGCTGGAGTGCTCCTCTGGCAGCTGCACATGGCTGCTGAATACGGAACCAAAATGAGAGTTGGTCAGTTGCCGCCAGTCGCCTTGGAGCTGGCAGTGTCGCCAAAAGACCCGGTCACACTGAAGCGCAAGAACCATTCTGAAATCGCTGCCGTCGGAATAAATCGCAATACACCCCATCCGGAAGCTGCTTGGAAGGTTCTCAAGTACGTTAATCTAAACTACCCGGAAGTGTGGAAGGAATCAGTGGGCGTCCTTATGTACCCACCGCTGTTACCTAAGGATATGCACCTGTTCCTACGACCCGACGAGAAAGCGCAGGAGACCGGAATATTCCGCACCCTGCCGAGAGTCCTATCGGCCATGGCGGAGACTGCCATTCTGCAGACTCCCGTAATCAACGAGCGCACGGTCCAACTCCAGCCGGAGGTGTTCTCGGTGCTGAGCGCGGAATGGTTGCGGGTTCTCAAGCAGCAGGTCGCTCTCCCGCAATTTGTAGACACCGTAGAGCGGCAGATCAATCCTAAGCTGTCATCACAGTAGCGCAAGGAGAAGTCTCTTAGGAGGGAACGGATCTTGTATCTTGGAGTGGCGTACTACCCCGAACACTGGGACGAGCAAAACTGGGAACGTGACGCGAGCCTCATGAGCGAAGCTGGCCTCAACATCGTGCGTCTAGCGGAGTTCGCATGGAGCCAGTGCGAACGCACCGAAGGCCAGTTCTCCTTCGATTGGCTGGATCGAGTGCTGGGCATTCTGGCTCAACGAGGGCTGAAGGCGCTGCTTTGCACTCCCACAGCGACGCCGCCACCTTGGCTCACGCAAAAGCATCCGAGTATCCTACCAGTTGACCAGAGCGGAGTGGTCATGAGCCCTGGAAGTCGGAGGCACTACTGCCCGAGCAGCCCGATCTACCGGGACTACGGCAGCAAAATTGTACAGGCGATGGTAGACCACGTTCGTGACAATGAGACGGTGGTAGGATGGCAGATAGATAACGAGTTTGGTTGCGGCAATACAGCGCGATGCTACTGCAACAACTGCCGCGCCGCCTTTAGGAAATGGCTCAGAAAGCGATACGGTAGCATTGACTCTCTGAACGAGGCCTGGGGTACAGACGTGTGGAGCGGGGTGTACAATAACTGGAACGAGATACCGGTTCCGCGAAAAACCACGGACCCTCACCATCCTGGCCTCCTCCTGGATTTCTACCGTTTCGCCTCTGATGCCGTAGTAGAGTTCCAGCAGCTGCAAGTCGACATTCTCAAACATGCAGCACCACATCATTTCGTGACCCACAACATGATTGCCTCATCACAGATTGACTACTACGACCTAACGAAAGGGCTGGACTTCGCTTCATGGGACAGCTACCCCAAGCCTGAACTGCAGCCCACGCGGGCAGTGGTCCGCAGAGTTGCCCTATGGCATGACCTATTCCGTGGACTGAAAGAAAGGAACTTTTGGTTGCTGGAGCAACGATGCTCTTCCAGCCGGGCGAAGGGCGGATATGCCACACCACCCGAGCCGGGCATGGTCCGCCTATGGACCTACCAGGCTATTGCCCATGGCGCAGATGGGATAGTATTCTTCCGTTGGCGTTCCGCTAAATCAGGTGCTGAGCAGTGCCTTGGCGGTGTACTGAGCGTCGATGGCCAGCCAACTCGCGCCTACGACGAGGTGAAACAGATCGGTGAAGAGCTGTCGGCACTGGCCCCACAGCTGCGTGGTACCACCGTGCCGACGCAGGTAGCCATTACGGTATCATATCCGGTACAATGGGCGATCGCCGTGCAACCTTCGCTGTTTGGACCAGGATTCAACTTCCACCAGCATATGTCCAAGTACTACAGGGGCTTCTTCGATGCCACAATCCCTGTTAGTATCATGAATCCTGAGGGTAACCTGAGCGCGTACAGACTGGTTGTGGTTCCGACACTGTTTCTCACCAACGAGGCTATCTTGCGCAATCTCTACCAATACGTAGAGCAAGGCGGCATGTTAGTCGTCACGGCTCGCTCTGGCGTCAAGGACTGGGGCAACAAAGCTGTTACCACAAGCCTCCCAGGGGGCCTAGCCAACCTCTTGAAGATACGCGTCGACGAATGCGACTCACTTCTCAACCATGGTAACGAAATAAAGACCACGATCCCGGGCCTGGCTGCAGAGACGTATACCTGCCAGACATGGTGTGAGCTGATCAAGCCTGAAGGGGCGACTGTGCATGCACAGTACACACAAGGCCATTTCGCTGGCGCCGCAGCGATCACTGAGGCCAGCTACGGCAAGGGGCGTGCCCTCTACGTAGGGGCTGAGATAGCTGAGGAGCACTTCTACTCTGGCCTTACACGCTGGCTAGCCGCCGAGGCGGGGGTACAGTCGCTTCTCGCACACGCTGTGGACGATGTGGAGGTCATGCAAAGAGCCGGATCTGACACGCAACTGCTCTTTCTACTGAATCACAATCTGCGAGAGACGAGAAGCGTCAACATCAGTACGCCCCACAGAAGCCTGCTTAGCAACCGCGTCTACGCCAGTGAGCTAACGCTAGCTCCCGGAGACGTTGAAGTGCTGTCACCTTGTGAATAAGCCGTGCTGATGAGCGGACTAGCAGAATTGCGCCGCCTGGGCGGGGTTCCACCCAGGCGGCCTTTCACCGCGATGCGAATGGACACGATGCTTGCGGGATAACACGAGAAACCAGCCATGGGGTGAGTCTCTGTATGCGCGATCGCAGCCTCAATGCTGGGCATGGCGCTGCGGGCTTGACATGCGACTTGAGCACGTGAGTTATCTTTGGCTAGTACGTGCGAATCCCGAGGCTGACTTCTTCCATACGAAACGCGTGGGCAGCCGCCAGCGATCCTATGTCGAGCCTGAATGCGGTAGCGTCCATCCCTTGCGGCCCTTGCCCTGTTAGGACGAACTTTGTCCATCCATCCTCTGTGGTGCCCATAGCCTCGACATCAAAGGGCAGACTGACCCACTCCGAGACGCCAACCGCCGCCATCATCTTCACGATGGCATCGATCTGGGTTTCTTTGGAATAGACAACGACCTCAAAGCTACGCAGCCCTGGAGCCTGCCACATCAGGTACTCTTCACGATCAGATGTCTTCACCTTACCTGTAACGCCCTGAAAAGCGGGAGCTTCCAGATCAGCAGCATAGGCCCATCCGTCGGACTCCGCCTCAGTCATGCTGTTGTCGTAGGTAATCGTCGTGCCAAAAAGCGTGATCTGCTCAGGCGGCTTCAGCTCGTCTCTCATCACTTCCCAGTTGCGCACTGTAAACGCCACGTCCCGCCGGGTTGTCGCACCCTCATCGTCGACGACCTCAACTGAGATACTGTGTTTCCCGTCTGGCAGAGACAGCGTGTCCACATGCAAGTCTAGGACTTCCTCAAGGTCGCGCGTCACCAACACGGGCTGCCCGTCTATGGCCACTTCAAGTCGTTCAATCGCCCAAGAGGGTTCATCGCTCACAGCAGGGTACTGCGCAACGACGAGATCCACCACCATGTCCCCGGAGATCCCCCTCCCTGCAGCCGGCGAGACAATGTCGATGTGACCTCTTTGCATCTGAGCCAGCTTCTGCTGCCACTCCACCGTATTTCCAGCCTCTGCTGGCAAAATGGCCGCCTCATCGAGCCAATACGTATCGCCTTGTTTCGATGCTGATAAAGCCTCTATGCCGAGTCTCTGCAACACTTGCACGTCAGGAAACTGTTCTCGCATCAGGCGCGCATCCATGAGCAAGGTGTGCCACTCGCCATCATCAATCAGTTCGTATGGCATCGACTGACCTGAGCGAGTGCTGCGTTGGCTAGCAGTTGCCGCCACCCACATTCGTTGCCCCGCTCCGCTCATGCTCCGAAAAGCATCCAGGTATATGCCAATGGGCGTGCCGGGCAAAACTCGATAGCGCAGGTAAATCCATGGGTAGCGATCAATATCCCATTCGGCCGGAGCCAACTTCACTGGCAAGGTCCCGCCGCCAGGGTTGGAGATCCGAAGCGCGCCGTTTCGCGACACCGGATCCAGCTCGCGCTCCCAATCAGTCGGTGTGGGCCTATACGACTTCCAGTTCCACCACCAGTCCGCGTCGTCGGCATCGAAAGTGGAATGCAGCAGAGGATCATCAATCGCCCGCGGTGCCTCCACGACGACATAGCCTGTACCACGATGGATATCACCAGATGCGGTCGTTACTCTCACACGTATCGGATAGTCATATGACTCTGCGTAGCGATGCCTCAGCTCCGCACCAACAGCCATGGTGCCGTCTCCGAGCTGCCAGCGAATCTCCACAGGGTCATCAATGCCGAGAAGCACCACATGCAGGCGCACTTCCTCACCTGGCTCGGCGATGAAGGGATCAGTCATGATCTGCACCGACGGCCGCCCATGTGGGCCGTACTCGTACACACCGATATCCGGGCCGTCCCCGCCCCACGGCAAGCTGACAGGCGCACCGTCGTCCCAGCGCACACTCCGATCTAGCGTCAGTTCGTTCCTCGTACGATCAACCTTGACGACGCGTGCCGTCTTCTCGGCTCGGCCGATGGCGATCAGATCGCCAACTTCGCCTTCGATGCCGAATCCGTCATAGAAGAAACCTGCGTCTTCTACTGGGAGGACGCGTCCTTCGCCAGTGCCAACAGCCGACGTCAGAAAGCGCCCGCTGTCAAGAAGCGGACTGTCTGTAGCGAGCGCATGGTTGTACTGCGTTTCGTCGACGAACCGTGGGTCGACAGCAAGATTGCCAGCGAAGTGCACCGCCCTGTTGGACATGGAAAGCTGACCCCAACTGTCACTTTCGACGGTGTCAACGGCCAGCGAATGGCTACCGAAACCGATCGTGGCCTCAATACTGGGGTCTTGGGCTATGACCACGTTGTTAAGAAAGCGAATACGTGGCTCCAACTCTCCCTGCGGATTGGCCTCCGGACTCCCTGTGCCAGTGAACTGAACCTGACAGTGATTCCCATGCACGTCGTTCCGAGAGAAGACATTGTTGACATACTTCACGTCCCCAACATTCGCCGCGGAGACGCTGCCCGACAAACCGTACTCCAAGTTGCCATCGAACACGTTGTGGTAGAGACGAATCCCCCGAAATTGCCACTCGGTTCCAGGACTGGCGCTAATGGGCCCGCCCCAGTTACGGAATACCCGGTTGAAGCGGAAAATGCCACGCCGTGACAGAATCTTGGCGTTAGACGAGGCCGAACGACCGCCGTCATAGGAATTCGTTACGATGTTTCCTTCAAAAAGCAGGTCTTGTGTGGCGAAGAACTCGAAGGCTCGCCCCCACGCAGGATGGAACACGTTGTCTCGCACGACCACATATTGATTGGAGCCCACCGGATAAAACTGCAGTGGACTGTGGCCGGTGCGGGATATGGCATTCCCCTCAAATAGAACCCACTTCGAGTGGCTGACCCGGGCCATGTTGTGGCCCACATAGCGCCTGATCACACTGTCGCGCACTTGAACCTGCTCGCTGTTGTTGATCAAGAAAGGCATGGAGCCGCTGGCATCTTCCATCAACGCATCCGTGATGCGAATGTGTTTGGAGCCGTCAACGAGCAGCCAGCGTCCCTGTGTCGACATGGGCTTGATATGCAGGCCTTCGATGTGGATATGCTCGACGTGCGATAGCTGCAGTGCGTATGCAGAACCATACTCCCCGACAAGCTGAGCCGTTCGGCGCTCGAGCGCCCTAAAGGTGATCGGCGCCGCGGCTGTTCCGCTACGCGTCGGGCGAAGCGTCCCGTGATAGACACCTGGAAGCAAGAGTACCGTGTCGCCAGGAATGGCCTGTGCCGCCGCGTGAGTGAGCGTGGCCCACGGTGCCTCCAAGGAACCCGCCTGTTGGTCGTTACCGTCGGGCGACACGTAGAAGGTGCTTGGGTCACGGTCTGGCCTTTCCACTGCGTCCTCGGAGTCGACTCTCACCAGTTCAACGTCGTCAAACCAGATCTTGCCCTCCTGCGCCAACCACGCGTATAACCCCACATGCACACCGTAGTCGCCTGCCTCTGGCCAGGTGAACATCAGTGACGCCTGACGCCACTCCTGGCTTGGCGGCAGATCTAGGTAGAGGTTATCAGCCTTTCCCGCCAACGTTCTGCGCTCCACGGCTAGCTTCCCCAAGAGGTCGCCCTCCGTACGGTAGTACGCGAAAAACCGGTACTGCGCCCCGCGTACTGCCCTACCATCGGCGTCCCCAACAAGCCTCTGGTGATACCAAGCCACTCTCGCTGCTTTGGCACCGGATCCCTCCAGAGCAGCGGCCACGTCGATCAAGGCCGCGAACCGCCCGCTGCGGGCCGCGGTCGATACCTGTAACCCCTTGGGCGATCCCAAAGGCGCATACCGTCCCCAGCCTACCGGATCGCCCTCGGCAACATCCTCGAACCCCGGATACATCAGCAGATTACCGTTTTCGGCACCGCATACTGCGTGATCTAGCGTGAGCACCAGTATGCAGGTAACGATGACCAAGGCCAGATCATGAAACCGATAAGTCACACCATTCCTCCTCACGCATGCGAAGCTCACCTATTTGCCCGAAAGGATGGCGTTGACCATCGCCATCCATAGGTGGCCGATTCCAGCACGGGTGCCAGGAACTCCCGTCTCTCTGCTTGATTGATACATCCCATCTTGTGCACACATTCGGCGCCTGTATTTGATATCCTTTACGTTTTACGCCTTCTTACCTTCGTAAGCCAAAGCATTGGGTACTGCAGTAAATCGTGCTCTCGGCATCTGTTGGTGAAGTGCGTTCGCGTCACTAGCAAGCCTGGTGGGATCCGCAGAGGGTTTCGAATAGAGAAGTCGAATCACGTGTCGGAAGCAAGCCTGTAGAAACAGTATGTAGGAAGGGTTGATCAGCTTGAACCAACGACTGTTGGTAATCGCTATGATGCTTGCTGCCTGCGGGCTTGTGATTTCTTTCGAAGTGAAAGTGCAAGCTGCAGCCAACGGAAATCTCCTCGCCTATCCGGGCTTTGAGGAGATCGCCAACGGTGCCCCAGCGGGTTGGGGACGGTACGCCCCTGTCGGTTCTCCAAAAGGGCTGCAAGTATCCACTGAGGCCCGAACCGGAAAATACGCCGCACTGATTGATGTCGCCGCCTCTCTGGCAGACTCAGACGTCAAGGCCGCTAGAGTGGCCTGGTACCACCAGCGAATACCCGGCGATGCGGATGGCCAGGCCGAACGCGGAGCACAGTATCGCTTCTCGGCGTACTACCGGACAGAGGGCAACCTCAAAGGTACGCTGGCAGTAGAACGTAGAACGCTTGCTGGCAAACTTGACAACGCCTATCTTGATCTGTCTCCAACCAAGGAGTGGCGACAAGCAACACTCGTCTTCACGTGGCCCGAAGCGGGCGATTATGGAGTCCACGTAGGATTGTATGCGTGGTTGGCTACAGAGGGCAAAATCTGGTTTGATGATGTCGAGCTTGTAAAGCTCGACAGAGATAGCGTGCCAGATTCCATCGCCAGATCTGGGGGTAGCTCCACTGGATTTCGATCTAAGCAAGGCCACCTTTGACGTGCCGTCTCTATCTGAGCTGCGTGGGCGCATTCCATCTGCACACCCTCGCCTTTTCGTACGACCCGAGAGCTTGAACGACCTGCGTGAGAAACGCAAGCGATCTGCAATGGCCCAGTTGACCTGGCAAAACATCCGTGGTCAAGCGATGGGCGCTCTTCATTCAGTGATGCCCGCTGAACCACCCAACGCCAGGCCTGGTGGCGTAGGGGACATCACCGCCTGGCGAGAAGGCATCGCCATCGCGGATGATGTCCTAAAAAGACTTCATTCCCTCGGTTTCACCTATCTGATGACAGAAGAAGAAACCTATGGACAAGCAGGAAAAAAGCTTCTGTTGCATGTGGCGGCTTGGGATCCCTACGGGACAAGCGGTCGAGCCCTCAATGATGAGATCTCCATGCGCCTGCTCTACGGCATGAGTCGAGCCTATGACTGGTTGTACCCGGTGCTGACAGAGGAAGAGCGCAACGTCGTCCGGCAGAGCATGCGTGAACGTGGCAATGACGTCTACCTGACGATGCGGCGCTCCAATTTCGAGGATCATCTACTCAATAACCATCTTGTCCGGTCCATGGGCTTTCTTGGTGAAGCCGCTATCGCCTTTTTGGGTGAGTTCCCCGAGGCGGAGATTTGGTTTGACTACATCGTTTCACTTTTTGTATTGAGATACCCGGCCTTTGGCGGCGATGAGGGTGGTTGGTCGCAGGGGGTCAGCTACTGGCAGCACTACATTTCCTGGGTCCTGGAGTTCCTGGATGCCTTTAAGATCGCTACCGAAGTTGACCTTTACCAGAAACCATTCTTCCGTAACACTGGTTACTTCAAGCTGTATGCGCATCCACCGAAGAGCAAGTTCGGCGCCTTCGGAGATCACTGCGACAGCCCACCAGGCCAGGTAGCGGCACAGGTCGTCAGCTGGCTGGCCACAGCTTTCAGTGACCCTGCACTTCAGTGGTATGCATCGGAGATCTCAGGGATGGGGCGGATACCACTCCTGCCAACGAACAGTTTCATTGGCTATATCAAAGCGTTTGAGACCCCTGATGCGCTGATTGCGCCAGCATTGCCGGACGACCTCCCGCAGTCCCGGCTTTTTAGTGATATCGGCTGGGCGCTGATGAACGTGGAAATGCGTGACTGGAACAACAACGTCCATGTCAAGTTCAAGAGTAGCCCCTACGGCTCACATAGCCACAACCACGCAGACCAAAACAGTTTCATTATCGAAGCCTACGGCTCGCCCCTGGCCATCTCGTCGGGCTACTATCCCTGGTATGGGAGTCCACACCACAAAACGTGGACCTGGGAAAGCAGGTCTAAGAATACGATCCTGGTCGACGGCCAGGGTCAGGGCGTCCAGAGTATCGAGGCCAAGGGCGACATCGTGGCTGCAAGCTTCGGATCGCAGTTCGATTACGTGCTCGGCGATGCCACACCCAGCTATCAGGGACGCCTGCAGCGTTTCTTGCGCCACCTGTGGTTTGTGAAGCCAAACCTGATTGTCATCTACGACCAGCTAGAGTCGGGTGGAACGGATACCACCTACGACTGGCTCCTCCATACCCTTGACGAAATGGTGGTGGAATCGGAGCACAATCGCGTATGCGTGCCAGCCAAGACAGCTGAGATGTGGGTATCGTTTGTGACGCCTGAGCAGCTCTCCTTTGATCTGACAGACCAGTTCACGGTGCCTCCGGAAGAGCGAGATGCGCACAAACCAAACCAGTGGCATCTCACTGCCCGAGCGAACTCTCAGACGGGTGAGGGCAGGTTTCTGACTGTGCTGGTGCCCCGCCCGATTGCTGAGGCAAAAGAGGCGCCACCTGTTGTGCGTGCCCTGCCAGCAACCAACGGACATGGCGTCGCTGTAGATCTCAAGAACCGTTCTTTCACGATGGCTTTCCGCGACGATGCGACAGCGCCACTGGCGTTAGAGGGATTTGTGGCCGAAGCGACGGCGCTGGCCACCTGGAAGGAAGGTGCACAGGAGGGCTTGATGGTCATCGCGGGGCAGCGAGTTGAGCAAGACGGAAAGCTCCGGCTGTCTGCGGACCAGCCTGTAGACCTTGGAGCAACTTGGCAGTGTGTCGGTGAGACCGCAAGTCTCATGCTGCAAATCGCGGCGGAAACCAGTGCCACGATAGAACTCGCCTTAGCCTGCCAGCCGGAGACCGTGATGGTCAACGATCGTCCAATTGACACGTGGACGTATGAGGCAGGGATCGTGCGAGTCGAGATCCAAGAGTCAGCTAACTCGCAGCTCTAGTCTGCCTCTTCGAGTCGAGTGCGTACCTTTTTCGCTATCGGCAGCAGATGCTTGCGGACAACGTCGTTGCGCACGCCCAGCTCCCGACCGACATCTGCTTGTGAGAGCCCTTGGATGTAGAGCATGGCCACCTCACGTTCCGGGTGCCTCCAATCGAAGTCGTTCGTTGCCAGGGCAAACTCCAGAACTCGGTGCAGTCGGTGAACCCTTCCCTCCCATACGTCGATCGCTGTGATCTGGAGACTGGGAGTAAAGAGCCGCTACCCACTCACCGTGTGTATGACGTGAGGGCACAGCCCAGCTAAGTCTGGTTGAGCCAGCCGTTGCCCGCAAGCTACAGCCTATGGCGTACTCCCGCAAGCCACGGCGGGCTGAGGAGAGCGCGTCAAGCAAGCGCTCAGCTTGTCACAAACACCCAAACCCCTTAGGGCCAGATGTGCTGTGTTGCCACGTTTCGCCATGACATGCCGATTCGCCTGGCCTTGAACCCCACTGGAGGATTCACCCCTATGCCGGGATCCCCTTGAACCCCCGACGGCGACATCAGAGAGGCCACCACCGGGACTACACACGGAACCGCGGTGATCCGCCTACGTTCGCTTGGATTGGTGGTAAGAACCTAGCGATGCGGTCTTCGCGAAGCCCTTTTTGCTCATTTTGACCGCCCGAAGGGCTCTTTTCCCCGCCTAAGGGCACACTTTCCCGCCTTGATTCCGCTTCTGGAGCCTCCGGGCGGTACATAACCGAACAGTGTCGCTCGCCTTTTTCCACTCAGCCGATTTGGGGTCAGCTCCCCAGTGCGCGATCACGGCGGGCTCACTCGGGTCCCTCTGCGGACCGACCCTTCGGTGTTGCCCCGGTCGGTGCATTTCGAAAAAGGTGGACAGATGCAATGGACGCGCTCGCGAAACAGGCCCTGCAGTCAGACAACAGCCGGCTTGGTATGTGAGGCCAGGCCAAGAATCCGACCGCGATGGCAAAAGAGCCGCCTCATTAACCCCCGGGCCCAATGTACGTGGTAAAAGTGCAGCGATGCGGCCTTCGCGGAGCCCTTTTTGCTCATTTTGACCGCCCGAAGGGCTCATTTCCCCGCCAAAGAGCACGCTTTCCCGCCTTGATTCCGCTTCTGGGGCTACCGGGCAGCACATAACCGAACGGTGGTGACTGCCTTTTTCCCACTCAGCCGATTTGGGGTCAGCTCCCCAGTGCGCGATCACGGCGGGCTCACTCAGGTCCCTCTGCGGACCGACCCTTCGGTGTTGCCCCGGTCGGTGCATTTCGAAAAAGGTGGACAGATGCAATGGACGCGCTCGCGAAACAGGCTCGGTGGTCGGACAACAGCCGGCTTGGTATGTGAGGCCAGGCTAAGGATGCGGCCGCGATGGCAAGAGAGCCGCCTCATTAGCCTCCGGGGCCAATGTACGTGGTAAAAGTGCAGCGATGCGGCCTTCGCGAAGCCCTTTTGGCTCATTTTGACCGCCCGAAGGGCCTATTTCCCCGCCTAAGGGCACGCTTTCCCGCCTTGATTTCGCTTCTGGAGCCTCCGGGCGGTACATAACCGAACAGTGTCGCTCGCCTTTTTCCACTCAGCCGATGGGGTCAGCTCCCCAGTGCGCGATCACAGCGGGCTCGCTCGGGTCCCTCTGCGGACCGACCCTTCGCTGCTTGCCCCGGTCGGTGCATTTCGAAAGAAGGTGGACGAGATGCAATGGACGCGCTCGCGAAACAGGCCCTGCAGTCAGACACCACCCGGATTGGTACGTGAGTCGGGGCCAAGAATCCGACCGCCATGGCAAAAGAGCCGCCTCATTAACCCCCGGGCCCAATGTACGTGGTAAAAGTGCAGCGATGCGGCCTTCGCGAAGCCCTTTTTGCTCATTTTGACCGCCCGAAGGGCTCATTTCCCCGCCCAAGAGCACGCTTTCCCGCCTCTGGTGGCCCTTCTGGAGCTACTGGGCAGTACATAACCCGACGCCAGTGGTGATAGCCTTTTTCCACTCAGCCGATGATCCGAGGGCGAAATGCTGTCGACTCCCAGTGGCCACCGGGTCTTAGTCGGCAATGCGCGCGTTTTCAGCGAAAGCTGTGGAAGGATTCTGGCCTCACGTACCGAAGATCGCATCGAGACAATCGAACACACGGTCGTTTTGTGAGGTGAGGCCCTTGTACTCTCTCCATGTAGATGAGGTGAACGTGCCGCTCTCACTGCTACTGACTCGCGAGTTAAAGGCCAGCGAGAAGATCGTTTGGATGGCCTTAACGATGGATGATCAGCTGGAGGAAAGTTTCCTTTTCTCGCCCAGCCGCCTGGGGCGGCGCACGGGTATGTCCCGGCCTACCGTTCGCAGGGCGACAGCCAAGTTAACCACCGAGGGCTGGTTTGCTCCACCAGCTAGGCGGGGTCCTAGCCAGACCGCGGCACAGAAGCCATCCCCGGATAGGGTCTCCGTGCCTGTGGAGCTAGTCATGGCTACTGAAATCCATGCACAGGCCAAATTGGTTTATGCCCTACTGCTGTCCAAACCTACGGACCCACCTCGCAAAAGGCAGTTCACATACGCTGAGTTAGCCGGCCGGATGAGTCTGAGCCCCCAGACCATCAAACACGCAGCTCGTCAGTTGGCCAAGCATGGTTGGCTGGAGATGGAGCAGGCGCACAAGCGGGCACCGATTCGCTTCACTCTCCACAACCCGGTTGATAAGCGAAATGTAAAAGAAATACTAGACGTGCAGGATGAGCTCCACCGCGCTACGCACCTCGGAGAGGCTCTCATGCAGGCTATCTTCTTGGCGCTTGTCGATTGCCTTGACTTCGACGACGGAATGCGCCCAGGTTTCATGAGGAACCCAGCAACTGGCAAGCGTCTGGAGGTCGATCTCTTCTATTACTTGCACAATACGGCCATGGAGTTCAATGGGGCGCAACACTACCGCGTCACGGAGCGGAATTCGGCTGAGCAGGTCCATAAGCAGCAATGCCGTGACCAGACCAAACAGCAGATCTGCGCTAAGAAGAAGATCAAGCTGATCGTGATTCAGGCTCACGAGCTGTCCTGCAATATCATCAAGCGCAAGATTCACAGGCGGCTGCCATTCCGGCGCGGTCAGGACTTCAACCGGAAGCTCATCAACTATCTCGAGTGTAGATGCGGTGAGTACCAGCAAAGAATAGATGAACGTGGCTGGGGAACCGCCAGTGAATCTGAGAGAAAGCAAGACGAGTAGTCACCTTGGGTTACCTTGTCCGTTTCGTCAGGGCTTACATCAGCCGTGCAGCCAATGGTATTCCGCGTCCACCCGCTGCCGGCGATCAGAACACCCCTACACTGATTTTCACTCAGACGGCACCGTGACATAACCAGCAGTTCGTCTGGAAACGCTCACATGACAGACTCAGGGTTCTGGGCGCTGTTGCATTCGTAGCGAGCAAATGACGGGTGCCGTTCTGTTACGAGTCCGACGCGTACTCAGCCTACAGAACCTCGTCCACCCATACTCCCCGTGGCCCCCTTAGGCGGCAACTCTCAGGTAGCTGGCAACAAGGACCGTTAGGGGCGAAGCCTTTATCCTTGCTGCGCTGCCAGCCACCTGAGACAATGGAGCGTGTCCAGTTCACCGCCTTTCTCATGTGCAGCTGCCACCACGACGTTCGGTGATGGCCTTCATTAGGTTCATGTCCGGAGACTCACCGGGTCTTGATCTTCTCCTGAAGGGCCATCTCCGCTAAGCGTTGCGTCTCCTCCAGTACTTCCAGCGGGGTCGCTCGGCCCGCGCGCATGGCGTTGAATATCGGCTCGAATATGTTCAATATGTCTGTAGAGAAAGGAGGCATGATACGCGCCGCTGGCAGCATCTGCTGAATCAAGAAGCGCTCGCGTGGGTCCTTAGCGCGCGGCTGGATGCGTCTGAAGGCACTGATGGTTGTCGGGATAGAACGGGTCTCATCAAACCATTTCACTTGAACGTCGGGATCACTCAGGTACTTGATGAACTCCACCGCAGCCTTAGCATTGCGGGCCCCCACCGGAATCGCAGGCCCCAAGGGGAACGTTGTTGAGAAGAGCTTCGCATCTGGTTTGGTGGGAATCACCCCCGCTGCGACGCGCAATGCGGGATGGGTGTCAGCCAAGTTAGCCAGAAACGTCGTGCTGTCGATGCACATGGCCACCTTCTCCTGCCGGAACCACGAGGATCCCGATGGCCTCGTACCATAGTGATCTGCGTAGGATTTCATCCACGCCAAGGCCTCCAAATTGCGCTCTCGGTGCGCTCCGGTGAGTGCGGGAGTAAAGTTGTCATAGTCGTAGAACTCCCCGCCAAAGGCCCACAGCCAAGGCAGCCCACGCGACAGGTTATTCCCGGTTGGAACGAACCCCACCTTAATGATCTCGCCGCTTTCGTCCCGGACGGCTAGCTTCTGAGCCGCAGCATCCAACTCGTCAATGTAACGAGGAGGTTTGGAGGGATCCATGCCTGCTTGCTCAAACATGTCAATGTTGACTAGCAGGCCGCGGACGCAAGTGCGCCAGGGCAGGCCATACCAGATACTGCCGATTTTCATCGAGTCTCTGGGCCCCGGAAGATACGCGTCGTCCAGTGCCTCGATCTCCTTCGGATGCAGGAGATCATTGAGTGGGATGAACCAGTCTCCCTCCAGGCTCATGTCTTTCACTGTATAGTAGTTGTGGTAGACGAGGTCCGGTGACGAACCTCCAACCACAGCTACCTTCATCGCGTCCACATATGGGTATGTGGCATGTCCCTTGAGGATCAGATTCACGTGGATATCTGGGTGCGCGGCGTTGAACTGCTCAACGATGCCAGTCATGGAATCTACATAGGCCTTGGGAGCTTCCCCAAACCAGAATTCAACCTGCACAGGCCCGGCAACCACCACCGTGTTGAGCATAAGCAACAGAGCACAGGTGATGATTGGGCATACACGTGCTCGCATCATGGATAGAGGACCCCCTTTTCTATTGTCGAAAACGACGTCAAAGCCCCTCATAGCAACTGAAGTGCAACAACCTCACCAGACTCACGACTCATGTTTGCCGCCTCAAGGAAGGCGATCAGCTCAAGTGTCAAGGCACTATCAATCGGCGGGAGACCCGTACGGAAGAACTCAAGGATCTTGTCAAGCATGAGAGCATAGGCAGGCGGCTGGTTGATTCGTAACCCCTGTTGGATACCCTGGGATGTATAGACGGTTACCGCATAGTCGCGAAGTCCCGCATACCGATAGCCGTGTAACGTACCAATGCGCCCGCCTTCCCAGATGCCAATGACCATGTCAGCCAGCGGCGTCTTGCGGGTGCACACTTCCTTGCAGCCTGGGCCCATCTTGCTGTAGAGAACCTCCGCAGTGTGGATGCCGTACCAGAACAATCCCGGGAAATCATCAAGAATCGCGGCCGGGCCAGAAGCCTCGCAGGCCAATACATCGACGTTCTCTCCGAGCTCAGCCAGGCCCTTCGCATAGCGAACGGATGAGCACGATACGACTGGCGCCCCATGCTGTTGAGACAGCGCAAAGATGGCTCGAGCATCAGCCGCAGTCGTGGCCAGGGGCTTGTCGATGAAGACTGGTTTGCCATAGGGCGCCAGCTTCCTGAACTCCTCTAGGTGTAGACGGCCATCAACGCTCACCTGCAGGATGGCGTCTGCCCGTTCGGCCACCGCTTCAACAGAGTCCAAGATCTCTACGCCAAACTTGTCACGGACCTCGCCAGTGATGCGCTTAATTCGCTCTCGGCTGAGAGAGAACTGCTCACTACCTGTGGGACAGGCATAGACCACCCTCGCTCCGGGGACATGATGCGGATGCTCCTTGTTATTCAGCAGATCCGAGAAGGCGATGCAATGCGACGTATCGAGACCAATCATGCCGAGCTTCAGTTCCGTCATCTACCACCACACCTCGTCTCAATGTCTTGACGTCTCACGCGGCATTCCGCGCTCACTGACCGAACACCTCTGCAAAGCGAGCCTCCATGATCACTTGGACGCCTTCAAGAGCAGCTCTTGGCGTTGTCGTTCCTGCAATCACGTTGTTAAGGGCCTGGGTAAGATGGTTATGAAACTCACCGCTGAGAGGCGTACGTGGACGCGCATCAGGAAGCTGAGCGATCAGCCCTGCATAGGGCGGTGGAAGCGAAGGAGCGATTGTCCTCAACGCCTTCCAGTTGGCAGGCAGTAGCGACTCGAACTCGCGAAAGCGACGAGTCTGCACATCCGCTGTGGCGAAGTACCGCACCAGCTGGGCAGCTTCTGTATAGGCACGGCTGCTAGAGCTCGACGGCACTCCGACTGCATATCCGCCCCCCCATGTGGCATTCGAGCCCTGCGGAGGATGCGGTACCCGCCCCGTCGTGAAGCTGGTACCTTCCCTGACTACAAGAGCAGCGTCTGATGTTGATCCAGGCAACATGGCCACTGTTCCCTTCACAAATCCACTGACGCTCAGCTGCACCGGGCTTCTGTTTCTGTCGTAGTGCTGGGCCCATTCGTCAATCCACTCGTAAGCTCTGATGTTATTGGGCAGAGCAGCGGTGGGACGTATGTGAGTGCCGGATTCGTCTATGAGTTCACCGCCAAAGGCCCAGATCCAGCCCCTAGCGTACCAGTTTCCGCTCCAGGGGACGAAGCCAACGCGTGTATAGCGCCCATCGGCTGTGGCCTCGCTGAGTCTCCTATTCCATGTCCAGAGGTCCTCTAGAGAGAGTGCGCCAAAGTAGGGATCAAGCCCCGCCTGTTCGAGCAGGTCGATGCGCTTGAACAGACCACGAGAAGTGCAATGATACGGCGCAGCATACATCCTGCCTGCAAACGTCATCTCGAAAGTCTCGCCAGGTGTGAACTGAATCCCATCTAAGGCTCGAGTCACATCCTGCAGCAGCCCTTGAGCAGCTAGCTGTTTCACTGTGGCCCCTTCTATCCAGGCCACGTCTGGAGCAGCACCCCCAGCACTGGCCAGGTAGATCCGTTCAGTGTACTGTAGCTGACTGCCAGCGATATGTGCGACCTCAATCTCTATGCCTGGATTCTCTGCCTGGTACCACTCGGCAATGGCCGTGAACTGCTCAACAACCTCCTGATTGGCCCAGGCCCAAAGCGTCAGCTTCGTGGCAGCGAACGCCGAAGTCGTGGCGACAGCCACCATAGTTGCTAGAACGAGAACCAAGGATAGCGTCTTCGAACACTTCACATCACGCCGACCCAAACCTCCCCTGTTTTCCACTGGTGAAGAGCCCCCTTCTACCTATCATTGCCTGCGGTATCTGCTACACGGGATAGCTTAAAGTGCACCTTCAAGTTGGATGTTATATATCCTTCTTGAGCACACTGTTGTTGTTAAGCCGAGGCGTCAGCACCACTGATCACTAGTTGTATTCCCTGTTTTCACATTCCTCGCTTGGCCACTCCCAAAGCTCCCGCGCCGTTTTATTTCGTCCAGAAATTGCAGCTGCAGAAGGAAATATGCGCTGCGAATCGAATAGTAGCCGCAACCGTGCATGCGTGCCCTCACCACGCCCGCACCGCCTACATCGGGATATTTCTGAAAGCGAGGTGATCAGTGAATCTTCCGTATGCCTTCTTGGCCATGTTCTGGAATCATCGTATCGGGTCAGGGGAGGCATGTGCTAGCACCTAAGTCGAGAAGTCAGCACACCTTGAACCACGACTACGACACTCATGTGATCGACGATGCAGATCATCGACCAGAAAAACGGAGGTATCGTTCATGAGTAAGGTTCGCGTAGGTCTGATCGGCTGCGGCAACATCGCCGCTGGGCATGCCCGTCGTCTTCTCAACACACCCGAGGCACAACTCGTCGCGTTGTGTGATACTGACCCGAAAGCGTTTGGCTGGTTAAAAGAGAGAGTACCCGAGTTGCCAGACCTGCCCAAGTTCGCAGACTATCGAGAGATGCTAGATACCGTCGCTTTGGATGCAGTGCAGGTGCTGACTCCCCATACACTGCATTTCGAACACATCATGAACTCCTTGGACCGCGGGCTCCACGTGCTGACGGAGAAGCCCATGGTGTGCACAAGCGAGCACGCTCGGACGGTTATCGAAACCAGACGCAAAGCCGACAAGGTGGTATTGGTCTCCTATCAGCGCCGCTATCAAGACAACTTCCGCTTCATACGAGACCTGCTGACTAACGGTCAAATGGGTGAAATACAGTATGTATCAGCTCTGCTCGGGCAAGACTGGCTGAATCGAACACAGGGCAAGTGGCGGCAAGATCCCGCGCTATCCGGTGGGGGTCAGCTTAACGACTCGGGTAGCCATCTGCTCGATATCATCTTGTGGGCGACTGGGGTGGAGCCAGAGACGGTGTACGCCTCTATCGAGAATTTCGGTGCGCGAGTGGATATCAACACAGCCTTGAGCGCCGAGTGCACCAACGGAGCTCTGTTAAACATCGCGGTACTCGGCAACTCGGCTGAGTGGTGCGATGATATGACCTTCTGGGCTGAGAACGGTGTGATCTACTACCGCAATGGGCAGGTCAAAGCCAAACTGCGCAACCAGAAGGAAGAGCTGACCCCACCTACTCAGGCAGATCCGGGCAATCCCGATCGCAACTTCATCGCTGCTATCTTAGGGAAAGATACGGTGAAATCGCCTCCGGAGGATGCCTTGAGAGTGGCCCTGCTCACAGAAGCGATCTGGCGTTCGGCAGAGACGGGATCTCCTGAGACTATCCCCTGGGACTCCTAGCGCATACCACTACTATGATCTGCAGGACCTGCAGTTCCCAGGAGCTTTCCGGCCCTAGGCCGGAGAGCTCCTGCGGCGACTCCGGACCCGTTTCAATAGCCATGGTCACCCCGGTGGTCGCTCGCGGTTTGCGCAGCAAATGCTTTTGCAGCGCCCTTCAACGCTCACTTTCATTGCGATGCTGCGAGATAGGGAAGAGGGGTGACACACCCCTCTTCGCTGACATCGTCATCCTTGCGAGCAGTTCTCTTCGAAAGAACTGGTTGTGCTACTCACTCTTCAGATCCTCGATAGCCAGTGTGAACTTGTGGTGCAATTGCTCTAGAAGCGGCGTCGGTCGTCGACGCTTCGATATGCGGTCCGTTCGGCGAGGACATCGACCCGCGGCCACCGTCGTGAATGGGGAAGCTCATGCCGCCACACCGGGCGGTAGGCGTGCGCCTACCACCCCTATGCCTTCCCCGCAGACCCCAACACCCGCATGCGAGACTGCACCTTGGCCTGCATGACAGCCCTAGCTTCAGCTAGCTGCTCCACCCCCCTCACAGTCCCCGAGGCCAGCGCCAAGCTATCCCGCAGAGTTGCCCCGAAAGCGGTCAGCGTCTCAGTGCCAACATTCACCTTGCGAATACCGAGCTTAACTGCTCTGCGGATATCCGCATCAGAAATGCCACTACTTCCATGCAGAACGAGGGGCACGTCGACCAGCTGGTTGATTTCCTCCAGTCGGGTAAAATCCAGCTTTGGCTCCTCGAGGTAGAAGCCGTGGGCATTGCCGATAGCTACAGCGAGGCAATCGACTCCCGTATCCCCCGCGAAATCAGCAGCCTCTTCCGGGCGAGTGAGCCACTGCTCTATGCGGTCTTCACCCTTGGCTGCTATACCGACGTGTCCGATTTCGGCTTCCACTGAGATGCCGACATGGTGGGCTATCTCAACAATACGTCGGGTTGTCGCCACGTTCTCATCGTAGGGCAGACGCGACCCATCGTACATAACGCTTGTATACCCGGCGTGCATGCACCTCACCACTCGGGCGAAGCTAGCTCCATGATCCAGATGAACAGCTACTGGCACCTGCGCCCGATTCGCGAGCACCCGGCCTACCGCGGCTGATTCATCCACACCGAAGTGATCCAGATGAGAGTCGTACATAAGCAGGATCACAGGGCTACGCTCCGCCTCAGCCGCAGCTACTACGGCCTGTGCAGTCTCGAGATTGAACACGTTGAACGCCCCGACAGCATAGCCTCCCGCTTCCGCTTCACGCAGCACATTCGACAGATTGGCCAAGCTCAACTGCTAGTCCCCTTCCTTCCACACCCACGCCCGATGCCTCTGCAGGTTGGGCGACTGCGACGACCAGATCAACAAGATAGAGTCACGAGGCCTCTGGAGACGGCTGCTCCCACTCATCAGGCAGTTCCGCATGCAGAAACTCCAGGACCTCTGTTATCCCCGGTATGCCTTGCCTACCGCCCATCGCTCTTACCTTCAGTCCTGCGACGGCACTGGCAAACTGCGCCGCTTGCCGTATGCCATATCCGCGCAGCTTTGCAGCGATGTAAGCACCATGAAAGACATCACCACAGCCCGTGGTGTCAATCACGGGTTTCACGTCAAACGCAGGCAAAGGGAAACTCCCCTCTGCGTTAGCACAAACACATCCTCGCTCTCCCAGCGTGATTATGGCTTCCTGAGGCCCGTAGTCGAGCAACCTTTTGACAACCGTAAGAGCGCTGTCGCCCCTGGCGATATCCTCGTAAAAGAAGCGGGATGTAATGAGAATATCCACATGACTCAGCAGCGGCTCCATCCCCTTGGCCGTTGTGGCATCTAGGACAACGGTCACCCCCGCGTCTTGGGCCACCTTCGCTGCGCCGATGCTCACCTCAAGCGATCTACCATCCAGGTGCAGAAACCGGGCAGAGCGAATCATGTCTGGATCGATTTCATCTGTCTGCAACGGCCTTGCGCTGGCGGGGCTAGCGACAAAACCTCTTCTTCCGGTGGCCTCCTCGACCAGACAAACCATGAACTGGGATGTCGCACCCGAGCGCACCTTCACCTGGCTGATGTCAACATCGTAGCGTCGGAAGTCCTCAAGGATAAACCGCCCAGGGGAGTCATCGCCAACCACTCCCATGAAAGCTGCCTTAGCTCCCAGTCGGCGAGCAGCCACCGTGGCAGTGGCCGCCGGACCGCCACCTTGCTCGCTTACTGCACTCATTCTGACGCTCGACTCAAATGCGGGAGCGTGCGGGACAACGGCTATGTAATCGTGCGTGCACAAACCCAAACCAACCATGTCAAAGCTCATTGTTCCAACCCCCTAGAATGTCGCCGTGTAAGCCCCTGTCAAGGCAGCCGTTCAAAGCTCAGGCCCGGCACAAACCTCGCCGCTTCGGCGAGGACGTCAGCCACATGACCGTGTACAACACTCACATGATGGACGTAGGGCCCCTCAACAAACCTTCTCTCCCAAGCAGGCCAGTCGCTCACCTCAACCCACAGGTACGTGCCCCAGGTCTCAGGTCCATCCACGCCTCTCGCGTGACCAGCCACAAGCGAATACTGCCCGTGGTCACCGTCAAACCTCGCCACCGTGATGTCTCCACCCCGGATGCGCCAGAAGGCCTGGCCTTTCGCAGTTACCTTCGCCGGACTTACCTGATCCCACAAGCTAAACGGGAAGGGGCCGCAGTGCCACAATAGTTCCGTGTTGTCGTCTTCTGGATGACGGACCGTGAGGTCTGCAAAGAACGTAGGAGTGCTGCCCCCAACCGCCGCCTCCAACAGCACCGATGTGACTGCCCCGTGGATATCTGTCTCGCAGATGACAGGCAGACCCTCCTCTGTCAGAAAGGCATTCACCAGACACGTCCCGATGCCGTAGGAGCGGCGCAGAGCCTGCCAACACTGAATAACCACTGCACTACAACCGTTTTGCTCAGCCCACCGCGAGATGGCCAGCTTCAGAGCTGCCATCTTGTCAATGCCTTCTTTGCCGACCTGGAACACTGGTATTGTCCTCTGAAAACTCTGGGCTTGTTCTCGCTGCTCGGCAGAGCCCAGCAACTCCCTGGCGTCTTCAATGATGTCGACAAGGCTGACGGGAACAACCGTAATACCGAACTTCTCCAGGAGCTCGCCTTCGCTGTACATCATGGTCAGAAAAGGCGCAGGCCTGGTGCCAATTTGACCGATGCGTAGGCCGCGAAAGGCCTTGACCACCCTCGCCGCAGCCAAGAAGCGCTGCACTCCCTCTGCGAACTGCGAGTCATCGGCGCGGCAGTTTTCGATGTACGAAAACGGGATATCAAAGCGCCTCAGAACCTTACCCGTAGCGAACAACCCGCACTGTCGGTCTGTGATCGACTCTACCTGCTGGCGCTCTTCGAAATCCCGCTCTCCCCAAATCAAGACAGGCTTCTTCATCTGATAGGCGATATGACCTACCACCTCTTCTGTTCCGAAGTTGCAGTGCGGAAAGAACAGGGCATCCACATCAGCCTCTTTGAGTTTTGCCACAGCTGGTGCCACCTGCTCAAGGGCGTACACTGTGCCACTCTCTGTCACACCGTCTACGTTTACCATATCGATGCCGAGGTCTGTTAGCCTGTCGATTACTCTGACTTTGGCGGCTGCCATACGCTCACGATTGCCGAAGGCATAGCGCTGAGTCGGTACCACGCCGAGCTTCACTGCATATCGTTTGTGAGCCATTAGTATAGATAACTCCTCTCTTGTGTGGACTGAATTTGCCCTTGATCTTCCCTATATATGAAGAAACTCCTTTTCGCAGATGAGCCTGCCTACACGCTGTCTTTTGTTTCCGCACGCTTACCCCAAAGCAGGAAAAACCGCTTCCGAAGCGAATTTGCCCTCTGCAAGAGAGTACGCGTGTCGGCAGCCAACAACACACCAGAATCCAGGCCGCCAGTATGTCCGCACAGCGTAACACGATTCTCTAGCAGGGGAGCAGCCGAACATGCCAACCAAACCACTACCAGCAGCAGAGACGACCGCTTTACTACGTATTCAGTCAGTCCGGAAAGAGTTGGCGGATGCCGAGGGACGCGTCGCCAACTTCATCTGCCAAAACCCCCGGAGTGTTATCAGAATGGCGATTACCGAACTGGCCGCCCGCTGCGAGACCAGTGAAGCCACTGTGATGCGCATGTGCCGCAAAACTGGCTTCCAGGGCTTTCAAGACCTCAAGATCACCTTGGCCCAGGATCTGGTATCGCCGGTTGAGACCATTCAGCAAGGGCTTCAAGAAGGCGATACCCCCGATACCGTGGTGGATAAGACATTCCGCTCCCTGATCGAGACCCTAGAACACACCCGCCGCCTGCTACAAATAGACGCCTTTGAGACAATCACCAGGATCCTGCGCGAGGCCCGTCAGATCGACATCTACGGCTCCGGCAACTCAGCTGCTGTTGCTCGCGATTTCCAGCACAAACTGCGACGGTTGGGCCTACAAGCCACGGCCTACGAAGACTCCCATATGCAAATTATCTCGGCGACAGCCCTGCAGGCCGAGGATGTGGCCGTTGGGGTGTCGCAAAGTGGCAACTCCCAGTGCGTGGTCGAGGCTATCCGCATTGCCAAGAGCCAAGGTGCCACTACCGTGGCCCTGACGAGCTACGGCAACTCCCATCTGGCCACTGACTGCGACTACTGCTTGCTATCGGCCCCCGAAAGCGATAGCTTCCCTGTAGTCGGTATGAGGTCCCGTATCGCCCAGTTGGCGATTATCGCGGCTCTACATGCGAACTTGGCCCTCGGCGACATGGAACGCTTCATTCCTCAGCTGCGCAATATGGAGCGCGAGATCTCCCGCACCAAGTTGTGAACGTCACTTGCAGGCCAGCACATCAGACAACCTCCTGTAGGTGCCTGCCAAGTTGTCGTGCGCTTCCTTGTAGATGTCAAAGAGTGCGGCATAGCGGTGGTGGTTCTCCATATTCGGGACCATGTGGTTCGCCATCCTGACACATTGCGTGGCGGCCATAGCTACGTCCCGAAACACCCCTATGCCGACCCCGGCCAAAATGGCTCCGCCATACGATGAGTCTGCGGTGACGGGCTCTGACAAAGGTCGGCCGAGAACATCACTCATGATCTGACGCCACAGAGGGCTTCGGGCGCCACCGCCGATGATGCGCAGATCCTGCGGCTCCAGGCCCACTTCCTTGAAGACCGAGAGAGAGTCGAGAAGTGAAAAGGCCACTCCCTCGAGTACGGCACGAGCAAAATGCGCTCGAGTGTGACGCATCGTAATGCCTATGAAATCACCCTTTAGGTAGGGATCGCCGTACGGTGACAGCTCACCTAACAGGTAGGGGTGAAAGACAAGGCCCTCCGCCCCCATAGGCACCTGGGCCGCTTCTTCATCAATCATCTCATAGATGCTCGTGCCGGAATCTCGGGCCAGCGCGTACTCGTGGCTATAGAAGGCATCCCTCAGCCATCTAAAGGAAGAGGCACAGGACTTGGTACCTGTCCCTGGATACCACTTCCCGGGCACCACGTGCGGGTAGTTGAACAGATGCGGGTGAGCACAGGCCCGGTCTGTAATCACGCATATCCGGCCCGCTGTGGCTAGCTTGATCGTGCTTTGTCCCGTCTTTGCTGCCCCAGCCGCAAAAACCTCCAGTGCCGTGTCAGTGGCACCAGCGATGACCGGAGTGCCTTGTTGAAGACCTGTCATCTGTGCAGCCTGCT
The DNA here is from genome assembly GCA_050951545.1 of Limnochordia bacterium. Taxonomy (GTDB): domain Bacteria; phylum Bacillota; class Limnochordia; order DTU080; family DTU080; genus DTU080. The sequence goes on from JBMNJG010000010.1 coordinate 42,484, forward strand.
GTGTCACCTGACCCACCACCTCGGCAGGCGCTACAACGGGCGGCAGTTTCTCAACAGGAAGGCCCAACAGACCACAAAGCTCCTCTGACCAGCACTCCCTGCGGGCATCGAACAGCATAGAGCCCAAGGCTTCAATGGAATCCGTGACATATGTACCTGTAAGCCGCCAGCGTACGTAGTCCTTGGCAAACAGAACGAAGGCTACCTTCTTCCATACCTCTGGCTCGTGCTCCTTAATCCACAGTAGTTGCGGGAGGGTCCACACCGGGTCAACTCTGTTATGGGTGATCTCGAGGATACTCTTCCCGTACTCGCGCTCCAGTCTCTCCGCCTGAGGGGCACTTCTCTGGTCGGTCCACAGTATGGCCCGCCTGAGAACGCGGAAATCGCCATCCAATAGCACAGCGGTATGCGTAGGAGCACTCAAACAGATCGCAGCAATCTCCGAGACAGGCCAGTCACATCGTTTCATCTCCGAAACCGCATCACACAAAGCGTGATACCAATCATCTGGCTTCTGCTCTGCCCATCCTGCCCGCGGATAGTAGGTAGGATACTCGTGCGCTGCTGTGTAGACTGGCCGTCCCCGAAAGTCAATGAGCGTAGTCTTGCAGGCCCCGCTGCCAATGTCTATACCTAGCAGGTATCGCAAAGACATGCTGTCACCTCGCTTTCCCGACCAGGGACGCTAGCAGTTGGTCACCCAAGCGTACCGGGGCTCGGGCCTGGAGAGAAACAGCCGCTTCTCGCCAGCCATGACCCACAGGATGTATAGTGCATTCCCTGGAGATGCCGCTGCCGGATGGTATCCTCTGGGAACGATCACAGTGTCATCCTGTCGTACGATGTAACTCTCATCGAGTGAGCGATCGTCCGAGTACACCATCTGAACCCCGAACCCGTCAGACGGTCTCGTGCGGAAGAAATACACCTCTTCCATATCGACCTCGTTGGGAGGATCATCCACATCATGGCAGTGAGGGGGGAATGTCCATTGGCCGGGTGCCAGAATCGTCTCACCGATATACAGGTTCTTAGCAGCAATTCTCGCATCAACAATGAAGTAGGCGTCGCGCTGCCACAGCGAGTGCCCCAGACTCTTGTGGATCACGTCATCCGAGGCTATCAGCGTGGCCTCTACCTGAGCATCGGAAGGAGCCGTGCATACGGCCACCTCTACCCAGTCTTTTGCTTTCACCTCAAACGCGGTACCAGAGGGTAGATACACTGCGTAAGGCTTGCCCCCAAACACCGACTGCCGTTCTCCGATCTCCGCAAAGCAGAAACCCTCTCCCTCGACTGTGCACGTGCCACTAAGCAACACAAGGCCTGTTTCCCTGTCACCCGTATGACCATGGTATGATCCGTTCTCCCCCAAGCGAAGCAGGCCAAAACCGATCTTCTTCATGTCCTTTTTCTCAGTATCGACGATGGGTACATAGCCGTCTTGCCGCTCGTAGCGTCGAAGAAGGATCATTGCCTCTCCTCCCTACCTTTGGCGCTACAGCTGTGGCTTCCACAGACCAGTGCCACAGCTGTAGCGCCATTCTTGGTTTTGCACCCTACAGAGGCCGCGTTGGAAAGGGAAAGCCCAGCTTCCCCGGATTCATGATCCCATTGGGATCAAGCGCCTCCTTGAGGTGGGTCAACACATTGAAAGCTGGGCCGTACTGTTTTTCCATGAACGATGCCAGCTTCAGCCCGATACCATGGTGTTCATTAATCATGCCGCCAGCTTTCAGTGCTGCTTCGATACCGATATGCCACACCCGATTGTACAGGCGGATAGCCTCCGCGGCATCTTCAGGAGGTTCCTTGATCACAAAGCGGTCATACATCATGCAGCCCCACTCGTACCAATGAGAGAAGTGGGCCATGAAGGTGATATCCGGCGAAATCGCCTCGACCGCATCCTTCATCGCATGGTACACGTCCTCTATGGCATCATAGGTCGCCACCGTATCCATGGTGCCGAAGGCCTCAGGCAGATCCAGTGTGTGCGGCGGGTAGTAGAAATCAAGCTGGTGATCCCACCAGTGCTGTCCCGGCTCTTCACCCAGATCTTGTGCCCCCAGTTCGGTACATATCTCGTGGGTGCGTTGCAGTGCGAACTCAACCGGGACCTTGTAGCCTTCGTAGCCCACCACCATGTAGGCGCCGTCTACATCGATCCCTAACACACGCTTAACCACCTTATGCGTCTCTAGCTCATCGTACAGCCGAATGGTCGATGGCCCCAGCCTCGCAACCATCAGCCTGCGTCCGGCCTCTAGCCCAGCACTCAACGTATCGAAAAGATAGGCCCGGAAGTGGCGAGCCTCCGGTTGTGGATGTACCTTCATCGTAGCCTCAGTGATCACGCCGAGCGTCCCTTCCGAGCCTACGAAAAGCTGCGTGAGATCAGGGCCAGCTGCGTGCCGCGGGACAGGAGCGGTGCGAATGATCTCACCAGTCGGTAGCACGACTTCAAGAGACAAGACCATGTCCTCGATCTTCCCATACTTTGTCGAAAGCACGCCCGTGCCTCGGTGGGCCAGAAAGCCCCCCAGCGTAGCGCTTCGAATGGAAGCTGCGAAGTGCATCATGCTGTAATTCCGCTGCTGCAGCCACGTCTCTAGGGTCTGCTGAATGATCCCGGTCTGCGCTGTCACCGTAAGAGACTGCTCATCGAAGCGGACGATGGAATTAAGCCTCTTTAGATCGAGCACAATGCCGCCCTGGACAGGTAGGGCTCCCCCTTGAGAGCCAGAGCCGCCTCCCCATGGCGTTACAGGCAACCGATAGTGGTTAGCAATACGCAGCACGTCCGCCACTTCTTGCGTCGAACGCGGTTTGACGATCCATTGCGGCTTGGGCATGGGCATGTCTCTGTCGAACCAAAGACGGGGAACCCAGTAGTAGTCGACGGCGTAGCAGAGGCAGTCGGCATCCACGGAACGAAAGCCGTCTGGACCCACGACACTCTCCAGCTCAGCTTCGAGAATCGGTTGTAGGTAGCTATGAGGCGACTGAGCGTTCATCATGATCCAACACCTTCCACATCTTTTGTGATCTTCCCAGCCGCCAACTCTGCCAAGTGCCACACTTGAACTGGAGATGCCAGGGCCTTCTGTGCGGCGAGGAGATGGCTGGCGCAGCGAGCGCACGCCGTCACGATGCAAGGCGTCGCCTCATGATCTGCCGCCGTTTCCAGTGCCGCATCAAACAGCCTCTCGGCAGCTCCCATGGCGATGTCAGAACGCAGCAGCGGCAGCGCGCCCGTGGCTCCGCATGCGTAGGCCTGCTCACGGCAGAGGGGGAATTCCTGCCACCGCTTTGGCAGTAGCTGATCCAACACAGCGCGTGGTGTATCGTGCATGACGCTCAGCCGTGCCAAGCTAGCATCGTCATGGTAGAGCCATAGCCGACCCTCAACCGCACTGTCGGGCAAGGGGTTCACTGACAGCCCTTTCAGCCATGTGGCCACGTGAATGATTTCCACACCCTCCGGCCAGCTGATACCCCACCGCGGATAGCGACGCAGAAACGTGTCATAGCATTGCGAACAAGCGGTCACAACCCGCTTGGCGCCGCTCGCCTTTAGACGCTCCACATACTGCTGCGCCGAGGCGACTGCGTCATCCACATAGCCTAGATCAGCGAGCACATGCTCGCACATCGGCGCAGACTCCATTACCGAAAACGCCACCCCGTGCTGCTCGGCCAGAGACTGCAAGGCCTCCACAGTGCTGGCTGCAGCCTCAGGTGTAAGCAATCCCCCGGCATCAAAGACTACCTCACCAAGGTCAGGGTGGTAGCGTTGCACCTTGGACGTACCATCTAGAGCAGGTCCGTCGACAACTGCCGCTGCGCGAGCCTTCAACACTGCTTGGGGCTGCATCTGCCGCTGTACGAACTCCTGCCGTATCGTCAATATCGCCTCGGGCAAATCCCGCTCTGAGGCACAGGTAGCCTTGCATAGTCCACATTGCGTGCAGGCATAGAGAGCTTCCGGCCCACCTGCTGGCAGGCTGCCTCGCCTGTACCAGCGGTCTGCTAGCAAAGCAAAGCCGCGCGACGTATGCGACTCCAGCCCTGTCACCACCCCGGCCGTGCATACATCACGACACATAGGGCAAAACCGGCAGTCTTCGACTATCTGTCTCGCCGTTTCGCTCACAACATCACCCCTCGTTCCAGAGATCGCTCCCGCTCAAGGGCGCGAAGGAAATCCACAGCTTGCTGTACCTGGGCTACCTTGTCACCGCGCTTCTCTCGCTCAATGGCTATGTAGCCGTCGAACCCGTGCATATCCAGCAGGTCGAAGAAGCGGTTCCAGCGCACCCACCCCTCGCCCAGAGGTACCTCGCAGGCCTCGCCAGCTGCATCCACCAAGGCATCCTTGGCATGCACATGAACGATGTACTGTCCGAGAGCATTCACACCTTCTGTCGGGATAAAGCTCTCCAATGCCTCCCGCTCGCAGTAATCACTGCCGCTTCTCTTGGCTAGCAATACGGGCCAGATGACGAAGTTCGCTGGGTCATAGTTAATCCTTAGCCCTGGGCAAGAGGCCTCTTCGACAAACGATCTCAACACAAACGGCGACTCCGGACCCGTTTCAATAGCCATAGTCACCCCGTGGTCGCTCGCGATCTGCGCTGCGGCGGACACAGAGGCCAGCATATGCGCACGCACCGGATCGGACGGGTTCTCAGGTACGACCCCAATATGTGATATCCAGAATGGAGCGCCCAGATCAGCCGCCAGTTGGACGACCTCCCTAGTTCGTGTCAGCAGTGCCTTGCGGCGCTCTGGGTCTTCATACACGAATTCTGGCCCACCCGCGCCCGCTGCAGTGATCTTCAGACCCAATCCGGCAATGGTCTCCTTCAGTCGCTGGCGAGCGTCTGAATCCAGCATCTCTGGGGAATGTGGACCCGAACCAACTGTAAGCTGCACGCCGTCTAGGCCCATCTTTTGGGCCAGGGGGAGTGCTTCTTCAGGGGGTAGATTGAAGTTTTGCAGCCTCACCGAGAGTTTCATGTGTGTGTTCGCTCCTTTGCGCATCCGTCAAGCCCTTTGACGCGGCCTGCCGTAAAAGACATCAAGAGGAAGATCCGGCATAGACCACCACGCCCCCAACCACCGTTGCCCGCACGTGCAGATCGGGTGAAAGAACGACTAGGTCGCCATCCTTGCCCACATCCAGCGAACCCTTGCGGTGATCTATGCCGATTAGAGTGGCTGGCGTGAGGGACGCTGTAGTAATAGCTTCGATTATTCCAAGACCACCGTGGCCCACCACTTCTCGTACCAACTGACTCATGGTAGCGACACTTCCTGCGAACTTCGTTCGATCTGGCAGTTTGGCTACGCCGTCCTCTACAAGCACTGTCAGATCACCAAGATTGTAGATGCCAGGAGGCATACCTACAGCTCGCATCCCATCGGTCACCAGGCAGCAGTTCGTAACCCCTTTTCGTCGGATCACCAGGGCTGCCATCTCACCTGACAGGTGATGCCCATCCGCGATCAACTCTGCCGTGAGATCATCGTAGATCAGCGCGTACTCGTTGATGCCCAGACTCTTCTTGCCCCGCACGTTGAGCATTCCTGAGGTGCACGAAAAAAGGTGCGTTACATGCCTACAACCCGCCCCCATAGCCTTGACAACCGTATGCCCTACGGCGTTGCTGTGACCCATGGCTATGTGCCAGCCCCGTCGTGCAGCAGCCTGGATGAGCTCCAAAGCACCAGGTAATTCCGGAGCCACGGTGATGCGCTTCACACCTGCTCCTCTCTCGAGAAGCTCATCGTAGGGCATGTCTTGCGGATCGCGCCGGGCATTCGGATCATGAGCGCCAATCTGGTCAGGTGCCAAAAAAGGCCCCTCAATATGGAAGCCTACCAGTTCAGCACCACCTGTTTCCTTGTTGGTCATCTGCGCCGCCGCATCCACCACATCCAACATGCGTTCCCAAGGGGTAGTCACGGTGCTTCCGACGAAGGAGGTCGTGCCACCAGACGCATGGCATTGCGCGATTTTCCTAAAGGCATCGGGTGTGGCGTCCATGAAATCGGCCCCACCGCCACCATGGAGGTGGATATCTACAAAACCGGGGGCAACGTAACCTCCACCAGCGTCCAGCTCCTGGCTCTGTGGTGGCAATGCAGGTGCCTGGTCAGTAGGGCCTACCCAGGCGATGCGCCCGTCGGCAACCAAGACAGCGCCGTTAGGCATGATCACTCGGGGCGTGACCAACGTGCCATTTCGAATGAAAAGAACCGATGACCCGTCCAAGACAAAGACCTCCCTGTTGGTCAAGATTCGCCATTTCTCATGGCCATCGTCGTACTAGTCCGAAAGGGTCAAGGGCTCCTCTGCCACCTCTGGCGTGATCACACACGTGAACATCGGGGTGGCGCTGGAGCAGAGACGCTGGCACCTGCGGCGTTACTGGACCATGAATCCAGCGTCGGGCGACGGCTGCCTGCCAGCCTCGGTTCAGATAGATGCGGACGCTACGAGCGGCCAGAATCTCCTTCATACCAACGGTAATAGCCCAGCGGGGCATGGCCTCAAGGTTGCCTCTGGCCGCAGACATCCCATTAACGACCCGCGTGCGATAATCTAGCTCCACAACCCGTGTAGGAAGAGCGGCGAATTGCTCTACGGTCATTCCCAGTGAGGGATCGGGAGGTTCGTTGAAAGCCACATGCCCGTTAATGCCAATGCCCCCAAAACAGATATCTACTCCGCCCAGCTCTGCGATACGGGCACCGATGCTGTCTGGGGAGCTCGGATGGGGCAACAGCCTGTTCTCCCTGGCCACCTGCTTATCGGGATCGAGAAGGTTGAAAAACTCCTCGTCCATGAAGCGACGGAAGCTCAAGGGATGCGAGTAACTGATGTAATCGCTTCCCTCTCGGTTCAGGTATTCATCCATGTTGATGCAAACCACATCCCGGCACGACACGCCTTCCACGTTGCACAGCCTAGCCAACCTGCGATACTGATCTCTGGGGCCCACGGGCAGGATGAAAACAGGCGGTTGGCCTTTTTCCAAACCATCCACAATAGCATTAAACATCACACGAGCCATGTCGTGATAGAGGTCAGTCTCGCTTTCCACTGTTTCCACTTTGATTTGGGTACCCCGTCCCAATTGGTCTCCAGGGATCTTCATGAACTCCTCGTCTGTCATTTGCTCATGCCACCCTCCTAGGGACGTATGATGGTCTGTCCAGATTCCCCTGCCTGCAGGATCGCCTCGGCCATAGCCAGACTCCCAACGCCAGCCTCGCTGTCAACCGGAGAAACACGGCCTTCCCGCACTGCGTCCACGAATGCCTGAATTTCGTCGCAATACATGTCGTTCTGCCTATATGGATACTGCTCTATCCCGGCCTCGCCCCCGTCGACCACAATGGCCCCCCAACCGTCATCCAAGGCTGGTAGCGTAGCGAAATCCGGACGAGCGTCACGACTGAAATACAGGGCTCCTTTGGGACCAATGATGTCGTTCGCACTCGCCCCGCGTGCACCCAGCGGCAGTCCCCAAGACCAGGAGAGCACAAGATCGTCTCCGCTAACGAAGCGGACCAAGGCGCTACCTGTATCAGCCGCTGTAGCGTCCTCACGAAACGTCATGGTGCTGGCAGCTACCTGTTGTGCCTCACCGAACATATAGCGGGCGAAATCAAGATTATGGATCGCCCCGTCTACAATAGGACCGCCTCCCTGGTCCTTTTGAACAAACCATGACCAAGGCTGTGCGCCTCCCCGTATCGCAACCACAGAGCGCCATACCACCGGACGCCCCAAAACGCCTGCCTGCACCAGCTCTCTTACCTTCATCCACCCATTGTCAAAACGGCGACACAAGGCGATCATCAAGAGCACCCCAGCACGATCGGCTGCCTCCTGCATGCGTTTGGCTGCAGGCACAGTTAGGCTCATCGGCTTCTCACAGAGAACATGCTTCCCTGCCTCTGCGGCCGCTACTGCCACCTCCTCGTGCACCCACGTGGGTGTGCACACATCTACCATATCGATGTCAGGTCGGTTCACTGCTGCCCGGTAGTCCTCGTACCAGTCGTCCATCTGATATGCGTCTTTCAGGGTCTTAGCCCTCTCCGGCACGATGTCCACAGCCACCACAGGCCTAGCACCGCGTACCTTGACGTACTTGGCCGCGTGCGTTTTACCCATACGACCAGATCCGACTATCGCTACCCGCAATTCCTTCATCAATCGTCTACCCCCTTTCTACGGAAACCCACCAGGATTCAGACAACCACTCTCCCCCCTAGCTCCTCACGTTCAACAGATGGCGGAGGTTTCCTGCCTCACTTAACGTCTTGCAGCGAAAAAAGTCTGCGTTGCTTGAAGGAAGTGACACCCTTGTGTTGAATAGACTGGCCGACGCGTCACCTTAGCTTATTTACAGTGTTACCCCAATTGCCTTGTTGCGTCACCGATAACCAACGGTTTGGCAGGGTGGGTCAGCCACAGATATATCCCATAGGGGCAGCAGGGCATCGGTACCATTCCCATGGGGGTGATGGCCTGACAGTGTCGGATGTTTTCGCACTACGGGGAGAAGTGCAATACTACGCGAGGAGCGTGATATGAGGTGCAGCGCCAGTCGATTGCCTTAGCTACTATAGTCCTGATTCTGGTCATGAGTCAGATGGTCATGGCCGAGACAATGGTCAACTTCGCTACATGGGGCTCAACCGAGGCACAGAAAATCTGGGAAAGAGACATCGCTGATTTCGAGCGCCAGAACCCTGATGTCAAGGTCAATCTCATCCTGTCGGACTGGAACACCTATATTCAGCGGTTGCCGTTGATTATCGCTGGTACGCTGGAGGCCGATGTCGTTCGCATCGGAGGTCAGCATCTTCCTACATTTGCCCATCGGGGTTTCCTTTTGCCTCTAGATCCGTATGTCGCGAGGGGACAGATCAACCGACGGGAGTTTCTCGCACCTGTACTGGAATCGGCTACATATGGAGGGCTACTGTACGGTGTGCCAGATCACTTTTCCCCCTGGCTCTTGTATTACAACGTAGAGCTATTCAGACAGTTTGGACTGACCGATCCCGTTGCTTTGTATCGGGAGGGACAGTGGACGTGGGAGACATTCGAGGCCATCGGCCGAAAACTGAGGATAGACCGCTCGGGTGCTGGTACCCCAACGCAATGGGGAATTCCTAGTTCTTTCGCACCCAACAGCCCCTACACACGTCAGGCTATGAAGCTAGCCAATGGGGGTCGCGTCTACAACCCTGAGCTGACGAAGTACTACCTGGATGAAGTTCCAAGTGTCGCGGCTTTGCAGTGGCTGGCCGACCTACGCGAGCTCAGGGGGGGTGGCTGGGAAGCGGGCAACTTGGGTATGACCACGGGGTGGCCATCCGCACAGGTAGGCTGGGCTAGGACGATAAGGTTTGAGTTCGGTGCTGCTCCTTTACCCCGACCGAAGGCAGGTACCCACGCCACGGTTATGACCACGAACATCCTCTCAGTCGTGAAAGCGGCTAATAATCCAGACGCGGCCGTCAGGTACATCAACTACATTTGTGGTCCCGAGGCGCAACGAAAGCGCATCAATGATAACTATGTGGTATCAGCGCGCACTGATGTGGCAGCTGAGTCACTTCGCGAGGGGCGGATGGCAGCGGTAAACAACCATGTGATCATGGATATCACAGCTCACACGAAACCATGGGCAGTGCCTATCGGACACTACGATGAGGTGCCCAATCTAGTCAGCCGCGAGTTGAACGCGCTGTCCAGAGGCGACGAAGCCGCCGCCAGTGCTGCCAAGAGAATAGCCCAAATGGTAAACGCCATCCTTTCGGGCAAATAACCGGACTTGGGATTCGGGAAAGGTGGGCTGGCAGAACGTAGGGTAGAGCTCGGTAACAGGAAAGGGGCCGTGTCCTACTACGGCCCCTTTCCTACGCTTAACCTCTCACAAGTGGCGTCAGCGAAATGGTCTTGTGTGAGCTGTCCCCAGGTGGCAAAAGAAGCGATCTGCTAGGCGTCCCAAACGATATTCTCAGGAGATCCCGTCTCTGCCGAACGCCAGATCGCCTCTGTGAGCAGGGCCACTCTCAAGGCATCCTCCGGAGGCGATTTCACCGTATCTTTCCCTAAGATAGCAGCGATGAAGTTGCGATCGGGATTGCCCGGATCTGCCTGAGTAGGCGGGGTCAGCTCTTCCTTCTGGTTGCGCAGTTTGGCTTTGACCTGCCCATTGCGGTAGTAGATCACACCGTTTTCAGCCCAGAAGGTCATATCATCGCACCACTCAGCCGAGTTGCCGAGTACCGCGATATTTAACAGGGCTCCATTGGTGCACCGGGCGCTCAGAGCTGTGTTGATATCCACTCGAGCACCAAAGTTCTCGATAGAGGCGTACACCGTCTCTGGCTCTACGCCAGTCGCCCACAGGATGATATCGAGCAGATGGCTACCCGAGTCGTTAAGTTGACCCCCACCCGATAGTGCCGGATCTTGCCGCCACTTGCCCTGTGTTCGATTCAGCCAGTCTTGCCCGAGCAGAGCTGATACATACTGTATTTCACCCATTTGGCCGTTGGTCAGCAGGTCTCGTATGAAGCGGAAGTTGTCTTGATAGCGGCGCTGATAGGAGACCAATACCACTTTGCCGGCTTTGCGTCTGGTTTCGATAACCGTTCGGGCGTGCTCGCTTGTGCACACCATGGGCTTCTCCGTCAGCACGTGAAGCCCGCGGTCCAAGGAGTTCATGATGTGTTCGAAATGCAGTGTATGGGGAGTCAGCACCTGCACTGCATCCAAAGCGACGGTACCTAGCATCTCTCGATAGTCTGCGAACTTGGGCAGGTCTGGTAACTCGGGTACTCTCTCTCTTAACCAGCCAAACGCTTTCGGGTCAATATCACACAACGCGACGAGTTGTGCCTCGGGTGTGTTGAGAAGACGACGGGCATGCCCAGCGGCGATGTTGCCGCAGCCGATCAGACCTACGCGAACCTTACTCATGATAGCGACCTCCGTATTAATAGTGGATGAACTGCATCGTCGATTACACTTGCTCGTAGAGTTCAACTAGTGGCAACGGTTTCCTGCCTACACTTAGCGCACGCGACGAAATAAGTTACTGCTCCGGCCCATATGGACCGGAGCAAAGCCAGCGCAAAGCCACGCAAGCTGCACATTGCTCGATTTGCTATCCGTTGATTATCGTCATGTCACATGGTATGGTCAATTATGTCTAGGTGTACGCGAATTGTCACAAAAGCAGTTTGCCCAACTCGAGTCTACGGAGGTAGATCATGGCCCTTCTTCAGGCTGGCGTTGCAGAAGTAGACATCACACCCCCATTGGGAACGACCTTGGCGGGATCGTTTACGAACCGACCAGCGCATGATGTAGATGATTTTCTGCGGGCCAAGGCACTAGTGATGGATGATGGCACTGTGCAGGTGGCCTTGGTGGTGCTCGATCTCGTTGGTCTGACGCGTCCCGACGTGCAAGCGGTACGCGAGTTGGTGAATGAGACAACTGGCATTCCACCTGCGCACGTGCTCATCGGATGCACCCACACGCATACAGGACCCGCCATGTTTCGTGTAAACGAAGTGGAACCGGACACAGCCTACTCCCAGTGGCTCGTGGTACGAGTGGCAGATAGCGTAAGCCTCGCCATGCGGAGGCTGCGTCCCGCTCGTATCGCCTGGGGTCGTGGAGAAGCGCACGGAATCAGCTTTTCCCGACGCTATCGGATGCGCAATGGTCATGTACAGATGAACCCAGGGCGGGGAAATCCAAACATTGTGGAGCCGACCAGCCCAATAGATCCTGCCGTCGGCGTGCTACTTGTGGAAACATGCGATGGGCAGCTAATGTCGGTGGTCGCTCAGTTTAGCCTCCATTATGTCGGCACCAACGATGGGCGGGCCATATCCGCTGACTACTACGGGCACTTCGACCGCTTCTTGCGCCGCACTTTCGGACCCAGCTGCATACCGATGCTCTTCAACGGCACATCGGGCCAGATCAATAACGTGAATGTCTTTGACCTGCATCAGGAGTCCGGGCACAAGCAAGCCAAGCGCGTGGCTGGCATTCTCGGCGGCGAGGTACTCAAGGTACTCGGTCGCATGACGCCTCAAACTGATATCCGCTTGCTCGCAGCTAGCCAACCGATAACGCTCCCCCGCAAAAAGCTGACACCAGAGGACCTAACCACCGCACGAGCCATACTGGCTGGTCAAGACCCAGACCCGCAGAGTGGCCCGTTCAGTTGGGTGGTAGGACAGCCCGTCCCCGCCGCACTTCGGCCAATGTATGCTTACGAATGCCTGCTGCTAAACGACCTTCCAGACCAGATATCCACTGAGGTGCAGGCCATTCGCATCGGCGAATCAGCGTGGGTAGGCCTTCCCGGGGAGATCTTCACTGAGATAGGCTTGGCCATCAAGCAGGCCGCGCCCTATCCGCACACCTTCGTGATCGGTCTAGCCAATGACTGCCTTGCTTATATCCCCACCGACAAAGCCTTAGAGGAGGAGGGCGGTTACGAAACCTGGGCGGCAGCCTGGAACCCAGTGGGTGTAGGTGCAGAGGGGATCTTGGTTGACACGGCAACGGCTTTGCTGCAGAACCTGTTTGCTGACTAACATCTGGGAGCGACAAAGGCAGACGACATGAGGCGTTGCCACACTGACACAGTTCAACACCCGCGCCTTCGACGCTCACTGGCCTCCAGCGCGAGACCACATTTCATCTAGGCTGGCCTGGTAGCGCCGATTGACGTGCTCTATGACGTCAGTTAGGTCACTCTTGCCCCACAGGCCCTGAAGGAACACGTTGCGTTCTGCCTGGATGACACCCTGTAGTCCCATAGGAGCCCCCACGCCACAATGCTGCAGTACCTGGTACCAGTCCCTCATGTAGGGTACCGCCTGGGCAAAGGTGTCGGCGACGTCATACCTGCTCGGAAGGCTTTGAGTGTAGACATGATACAACACTGTATTCTGCGGCTCCATCAGCCATTGGATGAGCTCCCAGGCAGCAGCGGGATCACGTGACGATTGCGTCATACCGATGAGCTTGTAGTAAGCAGGAGCCTTTGGTTCGGTACCTGGGGAGCGCGTAGGAGCAAAGACTCCGATCTCAGTACCGGGGCTCCGTTTCCGAGTTTCGAGGCTTAGCGCGGGTGACCAGAAGGCCATGGCTGTCACCCCATCGGCTAAGCGCATGGGGCTACCACTTGGCGGCGTCGTCACCCCCGAAAGCTCGGCCTGTACACGGGGATAGGCCGCTTGATAGAGGCGGCTGAGGTACTCGAAGGTTTCCATCGCCCGATCTGTATTCAGCCGCGCCGTGCGCCGATCCGACGAGAGCCCAGTCTCACCGTTTAGCTGCAGAAAGGTAGCCAGGATCTCGGGATGCCACCACATGGTGTCAAAGCCTTGCCGTATCGTGCGGCCGCTAAGCTTCAGCGTGAGCTTCTGGGCTATGCTCTCTAGCTCGTCCCACCCCCGGGGCGCTGCTTCGGGGTCTAGCCCAGCGCTGCTGAACGCGTTCTTGCTGTAACCAATGCCAAAAGGCGCAATCTCGATGGGCAACGTGTACTGACTGAGCAACACTGGCCTCCCCTCAGAGAGGGTGCTGATTGGCTGAACGAAATAAGGAAAGAAACTGTTGCGACCAGACCACCGATTGAGATAGGGGGTGAGCTCAACCAGGGCATTTGCGCCCGCCAGAGTGAACATGGTGCCGTTCCAAGTGACAAGGACGTCTGGTCCCCCACCGACCAATACTCTAGCCAGATCATCCTGGTTCATCTGCACGCTCTTGTGTGTGACAGCAATACGAGTTTCTCTTTCGAACCTAGGTAACAGCTCCTTGACCAGCATGGCGGTGATCCCATCACCATGGCTAGTGGTCCAGAACTCGATCTGCCGCGCCAAACTGCCGGGAGTAAGCATCAAGAACACAAGCATACAACCAAGACAACGCCGAACAGAACCAGCTGACATGAAATGTCCCTCTCCCTTCTTCCGGGCGTCCCTACGCCACGGACACGTGATCAAATGCACCGCTCCACCACTAACGCTCCAAGAGAAAGGCGCCCGCAGAAGCAGGATCCTGTACGGGTGGCAATACCCCCCTACTGACAGCCCTCCGCATGATGTACGCTCCCATCCCGGTACTCATGAGGTCTGCCTGGAATCGTAGCTGTTCGTTCAGATGCCGGGGTACGTGTCTCTCAAGGACCCTAAGTATGTCATCTCTGGCGGCTACCAGTTCTCGGGAATGCCCCTCGAGGATGTCTGTCATCACCTGACGCAGCCCATCGTAGTGGGGTCTCTGCATGTAGAGGATGTTCAAGCAGCACTTTTTGCCCTCCCGTCTTAGCCATCGCCTCTGAATGAGTTCAGCGACTGGCTCCTGCATCACCTCTGGTACGCCAGCTGAGCCCAGCTCACCCTTTGCCACCTGGTATAGCGCTTCTACGTCGATCTTCCTGGGCTGTGGCCTCGCGTACTCGAAGACGCCGTGCAACGAATACATGGTCAGTAATGCTTTCCCATCGTGGGCACCGCGCATGTACTGCGATACGCGACATACCTGCATGTCACGCTGTTCCCATCCATATACGAACCACCGACCTCCATCTCGTCTAGGAGGAGGTACCAGTGCCCGGTGTGAGCCCGCGGCCGTCTCCCGGAAAGCAAACGGCAACAGAGTCCATAATTGCTCGCTGAAGCTCTTGCCTGCGAAATCATAGCCAATACCTTGTATTTCGCCCCTAGCCGCAAGCACACTCGCCACGAACGGTTCAGCGATCTGCTCAGCGACGTTGCTCATCACGTCGTGCACCGCCTTGAAGCCCTCGTGGCGTAGAATCAGAAAATCGGTCAGGTATCGATTGCCTACCTTACGCATGAGCTCATGGTCCACAAGAGCCCGGAGCTCCTCCTCGACATAGAAGGCCGGGATACCTGTCTTGCGTCCGATCTCCTCAACGGTCGCCGCTCCTTCATAGGCTGCGGCCGCGACATTCTGTGCTATGGCCCTGCTCACAAAGGAAGTGGGCCATGGGCCAATCCTGGGATAGTCACCTTCCCCAGCCATGGAAACCATTAATCTCAGCGGTCTCACCAGGCCGTGAAATGCCTGCTCCATCCCCTGCATCTCCTCTCGCACCCTCCGCCGCGCCTCAAAAAGTCTCCATTTCACAGTACCCGGAGCCAGACCAATCCTGTCGGCAATTTGCTTTACACTAAGACCTTCGTAATAGTGCATGATGATCATCTGTCGCCACTGCAGCGATAGTAGCGCCACAGATTGTGCCACCTGTCGCCTCTCCTCCTCTACCATGAGGCTCTGTATAGCGCCATCGTCGCCGAGCACTTCGGCATCTGCCAAACTGATGTTGTAGTACCTGTCCTGTCGTACCTTGTAGAGCCATCTCTTGTAAACATTGCTGGCCAAGCCCCACAACCAAGCGTGAAAGGTCTCTTCGTTGCGCAAACTAGGCAGTGACTCGACGGCCTCAAGCATAATCAGTTGAGCGAGTTCCTCGGCTTCCATGCGATTTCCAGTGCGTCTAAGGGCCCAGGCGAAAACCTTGTCGACATAGGCCGACAGGGCATGCGTCCTCATGAGAGTTCTCCCCATTCCCGATCGGCAGACCTACGCGCCCCTCATCTATATAGTGCAGTTCAGACAGCATCGGTTGGCTAAATGGCAAAACTCTTGCCTGGGTTGCAGACTTTGCCTATCATTCTCCTCCCCCCTGCCCCTATTGTGTTACGTTGAGGTCAGAGGTGTCGCCTTCCCATGCACACTCCTTACTGAGTTGGTGCTGACCCGGGAGTGGTCCCAGGCAGGACGCCAGCTATAGGGACACTGTAGTACGCATCCCTGTTATAGTATGGGCAGGGCAAGGGGGCGGCGCGAATTGGAGTCAAGGTACCATGTGATGATAGTAGAAGATGATGTGAAAATAGCTGGCATCTTGCACGGTGAGCTACAGCGGTACGGCCTTGCCACCACCGTAGCGAGCGATTACGCTCACCTGAAAGAGGAAGTCCTAGCAGTGAAACCCGACCTGATACTCCTCGATGTCAATCTGCCGTTTTACGATGGCTACTACTGGTGTCGGCAGGTGCGTACTGTGTCGAAGGTACCTATCATATTCATATCAGCGCGCTCAGGAGAAGTCGATCAAGTGCGGGGTTTGGAGGCCGGTGGGGATGACTACATCCCCAAACCGTTCAGTCTGGAGCTAGTGATGGCCAAGGTACAAAGCACCTTGCGTCGAGTGTATGGTGAGTACGCAGGTGACGCAACGAGCGACGTGATACAGGTCGGTGACCTTCAGCTAAATCGGCTCACCAACTGCGTATCAACCCGTGTTGGTTGTCGTGAGGTGTCACCAAAGGAGTTTCGACTGCTATGGGCTCTGGCTCAGCGACCGGGCGAAATAGTCAGCCGCGAGGAACTGCTCGAAGCCCTCTGGGATGAGGTGGATTTTGTCGATGACAACACGCTGACCGTCAATGTCAGTCGGGTCCGTCGTCAGCTTGAGGAAGTGGGCCTTGCAGGGGTGATAGAAACCAAACGGGGACAGGGGTACATGCTCCGCCTGAAAGGAAGCTGATGCTACCGTGTCTTGGCGCACCTATCTTCGCGATCATCTGCCCTTTGTCGCTCTGTTCGTTGGCTTTGCCCTCGTGACGGTGGCCGTGGTCGAATTGGACTTGCGCCTATCGCAGGGCACACTGCAGTGGGTTAACGCCTTATATATCCTGCTCTTCGCCCTGGTAGCCTTGAGCGGGGCCCTGCTTACTGATTACTACAGGCAGAAGCCCTTTTTGGTTCAGTTGGGCCAAGTGACTGGCAGTGAGCCCCTGGATCAGTTGGGCCTACTGGCACCAGCGCATACAGCCGCGCAAGCTCTTGTGAGCGCCGCCTGGGAGCGTCTTTACGGCCGCCTAAGGGCAGAGCTGGTGCAGGAGAGGACTCGTAGTCGCCACCAGATCGATATCCTAAGCCAGTGGGCACACCACATGAAAACACCAGTCTCCGTGATAGACCTGGAGCTACAGAAAGCCCATCAGGAGAGCTACCCACCTGAGGTGCAGGCGGTGATGGATAGCATAAGAGAGGAAAACCAGCGGCTCAACAACTCGTTACAGGCACTACTGAACATGGTGCGGTTGGAGGACTTCGCCACCGATTTGCGCATAGAGCGAGTTGATCTAGATCAGCTAGTGCGCTCGTTGGTCAACGCGCATAAGCGCGAGTTCATCACCCGTCGAGTCTATCCGCAAGTGGAAGTAGGTCAGGGAGCAGGCACTGTCGTAGAGACTGATGCCAAGTGGCTTCGATTTGTGTTACAGCAGGTGCTGAGTAACGCCCTCAAGTACGCTGCGCCAGCGCCAGCTACCGGGCAAATCTGCTTTCGCCTCTACCAAGAACGAGGGGAGACCCTCTTGAGCGTGGAAGACAACGGACCTGGTATACCCCCTGAGGATTTGCCGCGTGTGTGTCAGCCCTTCTTCACTGGGCAAAACGGGCGCCTTCATCCGGCTGCCACAGGCATGGGACTCTACTTTGCCGCCGAGGTTTGCAGACGCCTGGACCACCGACTGGTAGTAGAGTCGCTTGTGGGCCAAGGGACCACGGTACGCATTGGTTTTCCCGCTGGGCGCACTATTTTTTCCGATTTAGAAGAGCAGGCCCGTGAGATGCCGCTACCTCCAACATGACAGAAATGAAAGGTTGCTGCAAGTCAGATCGATGGGGCCACGCAAAAAAATGCGGTAATCTCCCTGCGTTCGCTGGGGTTGGTGGTAAGAACCTAGCGATGCGGTCTTCGCGAAGCCCTTTTTGCTCATTTTGATCGCCCGAAGGGCTCTTTTCCCCGCCTAAGGGCACACTTTCCCGCCTTGATTTCGCTTCTGGGGTTACCGGGCAGCACATAACCGAACGGTAGTGACTGCCTTTTCCCACTCAGACGATTGGGTCAGCTCTCCAGTGCGCGATCACAGCGGGCTCGCTCGGATCCCTCTGCGGACCAACCCTTCGGTGTTAACCCGGTCGGTGTGTTTCGAAAAGGGTGGACGGACACCATGCACCATGCACACGCTCGCGAGACTGGCTCGGTAGTCGGACAGATGCACCCGGATTGGTACGTGAGTCGGGGCCAAGAATCCGACCATGATGGCAAAAGAGCCGCCCCATTAACCCCCGGGCCCAATGTACGTGGTAAAAGTGCAGCGATGCGGCCTTCGCGAAGCCCTTTTTGCTCATTTTGATCGCCCGAAGGGCTCATTTCCCCGCCCAAGAGCACGCTTTCTCGTCTCAGCGGCCCTTCTGGAGCTACTGGGCAGCACATAACCGAACGGTAGTGACTGCCTTTTCCCACTCAGACGATTGGATCCGCTCTCCAGTGCGCGATCACAGCGGGCTCGCTCGGATCCCTCTGCGGACCAACCCTTCGGTGTTGCCCCGGTCGGTGCATTTCGAAAAAGGTGGGCAGACACCATGCACACGCTCGCGAGACTGGCTCGGTAGTCGGACAGATGCACCCGGATTGGTACGTGAGTCGGGGCCAAGAATCCGACCGCGATGGCAAAAGAGCCGCCCCATTAACCCCCGGAGCCAGTGTGCGTGGTAAAAGTGCAGCGATGCGGTCTTCGCGAAGCCCTTTTTGCTCATTTTGATCGCCCGAAGGGCTCATTTCCCCGCCCAAGAGCACGCTTTCTCGTCTCAGCGGCCCTTCTGGAGCTACCGGGCAGCACATAACCGAACGGTAGTGACTGCCTTTTCCCACTCAGACGATTGGATCCGCTCTCCAGTGCGCGATCACAGCGGGCTCGCTCGGATCCCTCTGCGGACCAACCCTTCGGTGTTGCCCCGTGTTTTTGATAGCCTCAAGTAGGGCCAAATGATCATCGAGAATGAGGCCACCAAAATTATCCAATTCCCTGTATGCTTGAGTTGCGAAACAGAGCATACGGGGGGAAACTGGAGTGGTTAAGGTGGCCAAGGTTAAGGATATCATTCATCTCTACGAACGGGAAGACTGGTCCAAGCGAAAGATTGCGAAGCATTTCGGGATTTCGAGGGGGACAGTGGATCGCGTGGTGGCCAACCCCGACAGATATCTGCCAAAGTCGGAGCCTGTCGATCGCACGTCGTCAAAGATGACCACCCAGATCATGGCCTTCATCGATGGCATCATCGAGAGCGACAAGAAGATCAACCGCAAGCAGCGCCATACGAGCAGGCGGATATGGGAAAGGGTCATTGAGGAGTTTGGCGAGGACAGCTCGCCGGCAGAGTCGACGGTACGGCGGTATGTGGGTAAGGTTAAGAAGCGCAATCCCGAGCCGTTCATCCCCCTGGGCTTCGTTGCGGGGCAGAGCATGCAAGGGGATTTTGGAGAGGTCACGGTAAAGATCGACGGTGAGAAGTGCAGAGTCTATTTCTGGGCACAACGCTTGAGTTACAGCAGAGCCACATGCGTCGGCGTATACCCCCGAGCGACTCAGGAGTGCTTTCTGGACGGCCAGCAACGGGCGCTGCAGTTCTTCGATGGCGTCCCGGTGATGCATATCATCGACAATCTGAAGGCCGCTATCAAGAGTGGCTTAGGCAGAAACGCCGTTGAGACCGAGCGCTACGATGCCTTTCAGACTCACTACGGCTTTCGTACGGAGGCCTGCAACGGAGCTTCAGGCAACGAAAAAGGCCAGGTAGAAAGCCTTGTGGGGTTCGTCCAGAGAAACTGGTTCTCCGGATTGCCTGAGTTCAATGCCTGGGAAGAGCTGATCGCGTATGTGGACACGCAAAACGTGCGTTACCTAAAGCGTCACCACCCGGAGGAGCCAGGGCGTACGGTGGGCGAGCTCCTCGAAGAGGAACGCCGCGTCTTACGAGCGCTTCCACCACCTTTCCGGTGCTGCAAAGAGGGCCCGGTAACGGCTTCGAAGACCAGCCTCGTGACATATGACACAAACCAGTATTCTGTTCCGACGGAGAAACGACTGGAAGCGCTGACTCTTAGGGCCTATCCTTGGCATGTTGAAGTCCTCTGTGACCACCAGGTGATCGCGACGCACGTCAGGTCATACGTAAAGCGGACCGTCTCCTTTGAACTATCGCATTACCTGACGGCATTACTGCGCAAACCCCGTGCTCTGCCGTTTGCGAAGCCATTCCAGCGGGCTCGCCTCGAGCCCATCATGCGGCAGCTCTATGATCGTCTGCTTGAGGTGGACCCCGATCGCGCTAATCGTCGCTGGATAGAGATTGCCATCTGGGGTCTGGAGTTGGACCCAGCCAGGTTCTACAGAACTATTGAGCAGGCACTTAAGCTGGACCGATTTGATATGGAAAGCCTTCGTTACCTCCACACCCAGTTGGATTTGGAGCCGGGTCAGCCCAAGTCAAAACCGGCGAAGGTTGAGGATCGCCTGAGCTTCTCAATCGTACACGAATCGATCAATCGCTTCTCAGAGCTTCTTTCGGGGGGCATGGGCCTGTGAGTACAGAGGTGATACCTTCTTTACCTCAAGACGCTTGGACTACCCGGTATTGCCCGTTCCTATGAGAAACTAGCCGCTCAGGCCCGGCGCGACCGTTGTGGATACGAGGAGTTCCTGCAGAGCCTTTTGCAGGAGGAGTTGCAGAATCGCAAAGTGTGCCGTGTTCGGACGCTCCTCAAATCGGCACGATTCCCTCTGCTGAAGCAGCTAGACACGTTTGAGTTCGACGAAATCCCTTCTCTCAACCGACAAGTGGTGAAGGAGCTCGCCAGAAATCACTACATCCCCGCTAAGGAAAACGTCCTGATCTGTGGCAACAGCGGCACGGGAAAGACACATGTCGCCACCGCGTTAGGCATATCAGCCTGCGAAGCTGGGTACCGGGTCCGTTTCACCACAACGCAAGCGCTGGCAAACGACCTGCTTGCAGCCAGGGAGGAGCATTCACTCAACCGGTACGAAAAGCAGTGGTCGAGGATCGATTTGGCGATCATCGACGAGCTGGGGTACTTGCCATTCGATGCGACTACGGCTCAACTCCTATTCCAGTTCATCTCCGCCCGCTACGAACTCGGGAGCATCATGATCACTACCAATCTCGAGTTTGCTCAGTGGACGGAAGTCTTCGGTGATGAGCGCATGACGATTGCCCTGCTCGACAGGCTGACCCATCGTGCACACATCCTACTCATGAACGGAGAAAGCTATCGGTTCAAGAACAACCGGCGCGCCGGCCAAGGAGGTGATGCGCCGAGCGCGTAACCCCGACAGGGTGGCTCTATTCTGGTGATCAAATGGCCTCATTCTCGATTGACAAACACACCCCGGTCGGTGCATTTCGAAAAAGGTGGGCAGACACCATGGACACGCTCGCGAAACAGGCCCTGCAGTCAGGCACCAGCCGGATTGGTACGTGAGTCGGGGCCAAGAATCCGACCGCCATGGCAAAAGAGCCGCCTCATTAGCCCCCGGGGCCAGTGTACGTGGTAAAAGTGCAGCGATGCGGTCTTCGCGGCAGACATGCCGGGCGTACGCAAGAAGACCCTCGCCCGAGTGCTTTTCGAAAGCGAGGCGAGGGTCTCAGATCGCTTACATCCTATAGATTGCGCCCACTGTTTCTACTGCTTCTTGAGGGTATCATGCCACGCTTCTATAGCGCGGGTGGCATTCTGATGCACTTTTTCAAGGTGATCTTCAGGCGCTATGGTACCTCGCCAGACGGCATCGAAAGAGATCTTACGCGGGTCAAGTGTGTCTGGTAGGAACACATAATAGTACGGATTGGGATCAAGGGATTGTTCAAAAATAGACATCCAGTTCTTGTTTGCAAAACCAGAGGCCTCGGCATAAGAACGCTGTAATTCCCGCAAAAGAGGTACGCGCAGTGTCATTCGCATCCAGTCTTTTACGTTTTCTTTGTCGGCGGCCCAGAATTTCACCCACTGCCAACTCAACGCCGGGTCAGTAGTGGTGGCGATGATATGGGGCCCTTGAGGCTGAGATACGGCACCGCGGCACACGGGACCCTTCGGCTGCAGATAGAAGTCGAAGTCATAATCCCGGAACCCAGGGTAGGCACCGATAGTACCGCTCGAGTCGACGAAACTCATCGCCGAGCCCCCCACATATATCATGTACAGTCTGTAATTCCCCACCCGGAAATGTGGGCAAAGGCCATCTCGAAAGATTGTGCCCACAAAATCCACGGCTTTGCGCACTGGCTCGGAGGTCCACAGACTCTTGGTAGGCAGGTAAGCGCTGTCGTAAAACTTGCCGCCAGCCTGGTGAGTTGCACTCTGCCACATGCTCATGGCCCGGTCGATGCCGTACACGTCAATAACACCATCGCCGTCTTTATCATAGGTGAGCTTGCGGCCAGCAGCCAACGCAGCATCCCAGGTCCAGTTTTCGCGAAGCTCATCAGGAGCGGTTACGCCCCTTGCTCGGAAGAGATCCCTATTGAAAATCATGTGTCGAGGCGCGATTGAAAATGGCAGGGTATACAATCCACCGTTAGGCGCCTTCGTCTGGTTGAGGATCTCCACATTGTAGTTCCTTTCGAGATTGTCTCGCTTCAAAAACGGCATCATATCAAGCAACGTGCCTGTCAGCGACAAATAGCCGAAATCCGGAAGGTCTACAACATCCAACGGTACCCCGGCGCCAAGCATAGTGTAGACTTTGTCGTGTGCACAGATAATGATGTCAACGTTGACATCAGGGTTCTGCCTGTGAAACTTCTCCGCCACATCATGCATGTAATCCCAATAGGCCTGCCCATGACCGTTATACATGAGATGCACAATATCCGCCCCAAGTGAATTCAAGCAGCCGCCTCCGAAAAGCATGAGCACAACGACAAGGCAAATCATCGACAGATAGCCATATGTCCTTTTCACTGTGTTACAACCCCTTCATCCGATTATTCACTCTACCACTTTGGGCAATGCGTTACCGGCGACCGACCAGATTGTCCCCCTTTTATCGACCAATGCTATAGTGAGCGACGGCTTGCCCCAATACTGATAAGTCCACATTCGCCGCCCGCGGTTAAGTTCCTTCCCGGTCTCGTTGGATTGGTCGACAAATCTTTTCGCAGGGTAGGGGTGACAGAGAAGCACCACGCGTCATTTTGCCGCCGCTCTTGGGGTGTCACCAAAGGAGTCTCGTTTGCTATGCACTTTGGCTCAGCGACCGGGGCAGATTGTCAATCATGAGGAGCTCCTGGAGGCCCTCTGGGCTGAGGTGGATTTTGTCGATGACAACACGCTGACCGTCAGTGTCAGTCGGGTCCGTCGCCAGCTTGAGGAAGTGGGCCTTGCAGGGGTGATAGAAACCAAACGGGGACAGGGGTACATGCTCCGCCTGAAAGGAAGCTGATGCTACCGTGTCTTGGCGCACCTATCCTCGCGATCATCTGCCCTTTATCGCTTTGTTCATTGGCTTTGCCCTCGCGACGGTAGCCGTGGTGGAATTGGACTTGCGCCCATCGCAGAGTACACTGCAGTGGGTTAACGCCTTATACATCCTGCTCCTCGCCCCTGAGTCTGCTGCCACCGGCCCGAGCTTCCGAACAAGCCCTTGTGAACTCGGCCTGGGAGCGGTTCTACGCCCGTCTGCGGGCGGAATTACTGCGGGAGAAAGCCCAAGCCCGTGGCCAGATGGACCTTCCAAGCCAGTGGGCACATCACATGAAAACGCCAGTTTCCGTGATCGATCTGGAGCTACAGAAAGCCCATCAGGAGAGCTGTCCACCTGAGGCGCAGGTGCTACCTCCAACATGACAGAAATGAAAGGTTGCTGCAAGTCAGATCGATGGGCGGCTTGACGTCTTTCGGATACACTCTTATCTGAAGAGACGGTCTCCAATCCCACACAGACAGGGAGTATGCGAATGTATGTCCTAAAGGCCGAGGGGCTAACCAAGGTCTACGGCAGCCAGTCCCGGGTGGTTACCCGGGCGCTAGATAACTTTTCAGTGGAAGTGGCTCAGGGGGAGTTTTTAGGTATCATGGGTCCGTCAGGGAGTGGCAAGACTACCTTGCTGAACTTACTGGCTACGATTGACACTCCTACCGCAGGCCGGATCTTTCTAGATGGTGTGGAGACTACCCAGCTCAAAGGAGCAAAGTTGGCTCTCTTTCGCCGCCGACGGCTCGGCTTTATCTTTCAAGATTTCAACCTCCTAGACAGCCTGACCATCGCCGAAAACATGGCCTTGCCGTTGGTATTGGACCAAAAACCCTATACCACCATCGCCCAGAAGGTACAGGAGACGGCAGCTCAGCTGGGTATCACTGGTATTCTGGAAAAATACCCGTATGAAGTATCTGGGGGACAGCAGCAGAGAGCGACGGCTGGCCGGGCCATCATCCACGAACCAGCCGTCGTTCTTGCTGATGAACCGACTGGAAATCTGGACTCCAAGGCGGCCAAAGACCTGATGGCGGCCCTGCAGCGTCTCAACAAGGAAGCTGAGGCCTCTATTCTCATGGTGACGCATGATCCCTTCGCGGCTAGCTACTGCCAGCGCGTGCTGTTTATCCGGGACGGCCAGCTCTATACAGAGATCCATCGTGGCACCAGTCGCGAACTTTTCTTTCAGGAAATTCTAGATGCTCTATCCCATCTGGGGGGTGGCCAGCTGTGAACTTGCGGCAGTTAGCCATCAGGAATTTCTGGCGCAACCGGGACCGTTACCTAGCCTATCTGGCCAGCGCCTCCTTGTCGGTGATGATCTTTTTCCTCTATATGTCGCTAGCCAAGCACCCCCAGTTTCAGAAAGGTTACTTTGGTGCCCATTACGCAATGCAAGGCATGAAGGCCGCCGCGGCCGTAGTGGCCATCTTCACTTTCCTATTCCTGCTCTACTCCAATTCGGCTTTCATCCGCTCACGCAAGAAGGAATTCGGGTTGCTCTCCCTTCTGGGGTTTGCCCGGGCACAGCTGGTACGACTAGTCATCTGGGAAAGCCTGACCGTCTGCGCCCTAGCCCTGGCTATCGGTATAGCTGGCGGGCTGCTTTTCCAGAGGTTGTTCTTCATGGCCATTAGTGCTCTGCTGCAGATGCCGGAATCTATCCCTTTTTATGCAGGCCCCGATGTGTTGCTGATCACGACCACTGTCTTCGGCTCGTTTTTTCTGCTGGTTTCGTTGGCCTCTTTGCGGCATGTCATCCGAAGCGATGTCGTGAGCTTACTGCGGGCGGGTCGCCAACCCAAAGCAGCCCCAACATTCTCTCGCTTGCGGGCCTTGCTTGGTTCGCTTCTTGTCGGGGGTGGCTACTGGTGGGCTTCCTCGCCTGAACCCAACCTGGTAGTCCTAGGTGTGATACCGGTCACCATCATGGTCTCCATCGGCACGGGCTTGCTCATACGCGAAGGGAGCGTTGCCCTTTTGCACTGGTTGCGGGCACGCAAAGGGTTCTTTTACCGACGCGGCCCTTTCCTAGGCGTGAGCCAACTGATCTTCAAGATCCAAGACAACAGCCGGGTGCTGACGGCCGTGGCCCTGCTCATCGCCGTCATCGTCACCGCGGTGGGAACGGCCCTTGCCTTCTATGTGGTGATGGCCGAGCACGTGCAGGGAACGGTGCCGTGGTCATTTCAGCTGATGGCCAAACCGGCGACGGAGTTGAGTAGCGAACTGGTGCGAGTGGCCCCGGTACTAGAGCGACATGGGTTCTCGGGATCGGAGGAGATGCGGCTCATCACGAGACAGGCCTTTCTCGGTGGGCCAACTGGCGGTAGGCAACAGGGCCTGTTAGTAGCACCCTACTCCTTTTACCTAAGAGCGCGCGAGTTGGGCGGCACTCTACGGCCCCTACCGAGCGAGAATGGCGCCTTGATAGTTCCTGGCCATCTCGCCATGTACAGCCACGACTATCCGGTGCAACCGCAGCTGCTACAGGTCGACACGCGACAGTATCACCTGGAAGTGCAAGAGGACCCATCTGGGGCGCTACTAGACCCTTTTGGGAGTCACTTTGCGGAAGTCGGCAACAGGGTTTTGATCGTGTCTGACGACCTGTTTGCGACCATCATGAGTGACACCGCGGCTGCTGATCTGGTGGCCATCGCCCTCTGGGACGAGGATCATGATCGCACCCGCGCGGCAGCAGCGGTTGCTCAAGAGCTCACTGCATCCGTAGCCGAAAGGCAGGGGGAAGGAGCGTTGGGGGTCAAAGCCGAGGCATATAACGGAATGGTTTCTAGCCTGGGCTTAGTCCTTTTCGTGGGGGTCTTCGTTTCCCTGGTCTTCTTTGCAGCCTGTTGCAGCCTGCTCTATTTCCGCTTGTTTACGGAGATTGAAGACGATCGGCGCTACTACCGCCGGCTACGGGATCAGGGGTTGGGCGCGATAGAGCTTTCACGGGTCGCCTTAGAGCAGTCGGCGGCAGTCTTCTTTGTGCCCTTTCTAGTCGGGCTGGTGCATGCCACCTTCGCCATGCGAGCCTTAGGGACGCTGCTAGGGCGTCCAGTGCTCGTCTGTGGCTGGGTAGTGGGCCTGTGCTACCTCGTGCTCTACGCCCTGTTCTTTGTTATCATGCAGAGCTTCTACTGGCAAAATTTGCATCTAAGTGGCACTGGCACCAATGCGGGCTAGGGTGATGTAAGAGGGATGACGCCCACTTGACTAGCGAGCGTCACCCCTCTCCACTCCCCTTCGCCGATGCCTTCACACCGACCAACTACTGCGCTACAAACGCGTACTCGCCTGAACCCACCTCCAAGACAGCTGTCTCGTCGACCACCCGCAGGCTCCGCACACCGTCATGGGTGTCGGTTGCCTCGACTCCACCGAGCACCAACGTAGAGGCACTCTCGGTGAGAGCCCCCTGCTCCCCGAGCGGCACGTATATGGTCGCCTGTGTGTTAGCGGGAACACTCACATCTAAGACGAAAGCGCCGTCCTTCAGCTGCCAGTGCACAGCAATCGGGCCGCGGATGGAATGGTAGTCTGCACGGGCCCAGCGCAGCTTGCCCCCTGGCCTCGGACGGACGATGAAGCGCTCATAGGCCGGGTAGCGGGGATCGATCTCAATGCCAGCCACATAGCGGTAAAACCACTCGCCTACTGAGCCTAACGAGTAGTGATTGAACGAGTTCATACCCGCATCGCCAAAGCCATGTTCCTTGGTGTAGGAATTCCAGCGCTCCCAGATCGTGGTCGCACCCTGACGAATCGAATAACCCCACGAGGGGTAGGTCTCGTTGTGGAGCAAGCGGTAGGCGATGTCCGTACGACCGATGTCACTAAGTATGGGCAGCAAGAGGCCCACCCCTAGGAAGCCCGTGGAAAGATGCCAGTCTTTCTCTTCAACCGCTCGTACAAGATGCTGGGCAGCTGCCTCCCGCAGCTCTTCCGGAAGCAAATCCATATGCAGCGCCAACAGGTAGCAGGTCTGCGTATCGCCCTTGATGCGAGCATCAGGCCCAACAAAGGCCTCGTTGAACGCCGCCTTGATCTTCTGGAAGAGCGCCTCGTACTGGCGAGCCTCATCATCCTTGCCTAACACCTGAGCAATCTTGCTCACCAGTCTGGTGCTGTAGGCAAAGTAGGCGGTGGATATAACTTCCTTGGGGGTGTTGGCCGCAATAGACAGCCAGTCACCGTAGCCTTCGGCGGGACGCACCAGCGCCTTGCTATTCTCTTGCAGGTAGGCGACCCACCGCTTCATGGCCGGATAGTGCTTCGCTAAGATAGCCGTGTCGCCATAGCACAGATAGATAGTCCAGGGCACAATCACCCCGGCATCGCCCCACGCGGGGGAGCCAAAGCCGTAGCCCGAGACAACCGGAGCCACATGAGGAAAAGAGCCCGTATCAGCCTGGCCGTCTTCCACAGCATGCATGTACTTGGCAAAAAAACTGGCCACATCCATGTTGGCGCAAGCGGTGCGCACAAAGACTTGAGCATCGCCAGTCCACCCACATCGCTCATCACGTTGCGGACAGTCGGTGGGAGTGCTCAGGAAGTTGCCCCGGGCACCCCACGTAATGTTGCTCTGGAGTTGATTCACCATGGCGTCAGAGCAAGTGAAGGTACCCACTGGCTCCAACGCATTGTGCATCACCAAACCCACTAAGCTGTCAAGTGTTGGTCGCCCCGGAAACCCCGTGATCTCAACGTAACGGAAACCGTGGAAGGTGAAGAAGGGTTCGTACTCCTCCACGCCGTCGCCCGTGAGGATATAGACATCCGTTTGGCGGGCCGCCCGCAAGTTCTCGGTGTACAAGGTTCCATCGTCGTTGAGCATCTCGGCAAAGCGCAAGAAGACCCGACTGCCCCGAGGCCCTGTGACGCGCAATCGATATTTGCCGACCATGTTTTGTCCCATGTCGAACACGAAGATGCCAGGCAACGGCTCACTTAGCGCTACTGGCTCGACCTCCTGAGTGATCTGTACGGCGGGAGCCTGTTGAGCGACCAGTTTCGGTACCTCTTTTTCCACCACAGCCACTGCTTGCCACCCGTCATCCGCAAAGCCAGCCTTATCCCACCCAGGCATCTCCAACCGGCTGTCATAGATCTCGCCCATAAGTAAATCGGAAGTGATGATGGGCCCTGCCGCGGCCCGCCACTGTGGGTCTGTCGCAATGACCTGCGAGGTCCTGTCTTCGTACTCCACATGCAACTGGGCCCGGAAAGCAAGAGGATAGTCTCCGTACTGCCCTCGCCCGAAACCGCCTACATAACCCGTATACCAACCATCTCCGAGCATGACACCCCACGCATTTGCCCCCGGAGCCACAAGATCAGTAACATCATACGCCTGCACCTGCAGACGCCGACGATAGTCGGTCCAGCCCGGCCGCAGCTGATCTGCGCCAACCCCCTGACCATTCAGACGCATCCCATAGACACCCAGCGCCGTACTATACAGGCGCGCTCGACGAATCCCTGTTGCCAGTACGAACTCCCGCCGCAAAAGGGGAGCTGGCGCAGGGCGCTGCTTCATGGGGACATTGCCCTCATAGGGAGCTCGGGCCACGGCTGCTGGCCAAGTGCTATCATCAAAGGCCGGCTGGTGCCAATCAGCAATATCCTCAGAGAGAGCACGCCAGGAGGCATCGATGGCTAGCATCTCTACCTGGCCATTGCCGTACGCCACACATAATCGTCCGATTAACCCAGCGGAATCTGCCCTGCGACGCACTGCCTTGATGGCCAAGACATTGGTACCCTCCTGCAGATAGGGTGCCAGATTCATGTACTGCACAGCTCGCCAAGCGCCACTGCCGCGGCCTACGAAACGTCCGTTCACATAGAGCTGCAAGGCGCTATCCGCGGTGAGCGCGAACCAAGCGCTCTCGATCTCTACGCCAGACGTCACAGTAAGTTGGCGACGGAAGAAACTCCACTCCGATAGGCTGTCGTCTTTGCCTGTGGACCACATCCAGCTGCAACCATCTAACGTGAGCTCCGGTTGACCCTGCAGAGTATCTAGGCCGATCCACTGCCCCTGATAGTCCTGCGGGTGCAAGAGCCCCGTCTCCCAGTACGCTTGCTCGCTGTAGGCGCCCACCCCTCCCGTCGCGTCCCAGACCCGCACCTTCCAGTAGCAGCGCATGCGTGACTCCAAAGGCTTTCCTGAATAAACGATCTGCGCTGTTTGCGTCGAGAAAACCTTCTCTGAATTCCAGAGGTCACCAACTCCCGCCTTGAGCAGCGCCTCGTTGCTGGCGACAAGAATTTGATAGGCCGATTGCATCTCATTGCGCTCTGTGGACATCAGCTCCCAACTCAGCCGGGGGCTGGCTGCGTCAAGGCCTATGGGGTTCTCGGCGTACTCACAACGAAGGCGTGTGGGAACCAAACTCACCTGCATTCGTCCTGCAACTCCCTTCCACCAAAATTGATGTCTCTAGTCCCCGCTTCTCTACCCGTCCCCTACTTCCTGGAAGCAATGGACCAACACCAAGCAGAGCCCGTTGTGCCTTACCGACACAGGCCCTCTAGCCAGGGAGTGTTGACTATAACAGGGAATGAGTGTTATCTTTCAAGCCAGAGGCCGCGCTCAAAAGCGCAGATGATTCTGCGCGCAAGTGGTTTGCTAGGGAGGCTACTATATTGACGAAACAGGAGATCATGTCGATCGCCAAGGAACGGAATGTCAGGTTCATCCGCCTGGTCTTTACCGATATCCTCGGCATACTCAAGAACGTTACCATTCCAGTTAGTCAACTTGAGCGAGCCTTAGACAACCAAATGATGTTTGATGGTTCATCTATTGAAGGTTTTGTGCGCATCGAAGAGTCCGACATGAACCTCCGGCCCGACTATGACTCTTTTGCCATCTACCCATGGTCGCCCAAAGAAGCTGCGGAGGCTCGCATTATCTGTGACGTGTACGATCCGAGCGGCAAGCCCTTCTGTGGAGACCCCCGCCAGGTGTTGCGTCGAACCTTAGCCGAGGCTGCCGCCATGGGTTACACTGTCATGTGCGGACCTGAAGCGGAGTTCTTCCTGTTTCAACTCAGTCCCGATGGGCAGCCGACTACCAAGACCCATGACCAGGCCAGTTATTTTGATTTGGGTCCCGTAGATAAAGGCGAGGATGCTCGCCGAGACATCGTCTTGGCCCTGGAGGAGATGGGATTCGAAGTCGAGGCCTCGCACCACGAAGTGGCTGAGGGGCAGCACGAAATCGATTTCCACTTTGACGAAGCCCTGGTCACAGCGGATCGCGTGGCCACGTTCAAGTTTGTCACGAGGACCGTCGCCCGCCAGCATGGATTACATGCCACCTTTATGCCCAAACCGATCTACGGGATAGCTGGTAGCGGAATGCATACACACATTAGCCTATTTAAAGGAAAAGAAAACGCCTTCTATGATCCGCAGGGCACCTACGAACTAAGCGATACTGCCCGCCACTTCATCGGTGGTGTGTTAGAGCATGCTCCAGCGTTTACCGCTGTCACCAATCCGCTGGTCAACTCATATAAGCGTCTTGTTCCGGGCTTTGAGGCTCCAGTATACGTGGCCTGGTCGGCACAGAACCGCAGCGTCTTAGTGCGCGTTCCGACGAGCCGTAACAAGAGCACCCGCATGGAGCTGCGTTCACCCGATCCGTCCTGCAACCCGTATCTGGCCTTTGCGGTAGCTATCGCGGCAGGTCTTGACGGGATAAAGAAGAAGACCCAGCCCCCTGAGTCGATGTCGAAAAACCTCTACGATATGTCTCCCCAAGAGCGAGAGGCGCTGGGCATTAGCAACCTGCCAGCCAACCTGTACAAGGCACTTGAGCATCTCAAGCAAGACAAGGTGATCCGCGATGCCTTGGGCGATCACGTCTTCAGTCGCTTTGTAGCCGCCAAGGAGCACGAATGGGAGGCCTATCGTCAGCGCATCAGCCCGTGGGAGCTTGAGCAGTACCTAGGAGTCTACTAAGGAAAGGCGGGTGTCGCGCCTGTCGGTCGTGACACCCCCGCATTCATAGCTGGAACCTGCCGTCTTTGTAGATCAGCTGCCCGTCAGCGTGTATCTCACCACCGCCACGCAGATCACACAGCATATCCCAGTGGATGGCCGATTCATTCTGGCTACCTGTCTCCGGGTAACCAGCCCCCAGCGCTAGATGGATCGTACCCCCGATTTTCTCATCGAAGAGCATGTTGCGCGTGTGACGCGTGATGCCGTAGTTGGTGCCGATACCTACCTCGCCCAGGTAGCGGGCACCGGGGTCAGTATCCAATAAGGCATGCAGGAGTTCCTCGCCGTGGCGGGCGGAAGCCGAGACGACCTTGCCGTTTTCGAAGCCCAGGCGAATATCCTCGATCAACTGGCCCCGGAAGGTACCCGGAAAGCTGAAGCGTATGTAACCGTTCGCGGAATCCTCGACGGGGCCCGTGAAGATCTCCCCATCAGGGAAATTGGCCTCGCCACTACAGCTCTCCCAGCGACGGCCTGCCGTGCGCAGGGTCAAGTCAGTGTCCTCGCCCACAATGCGCAGGCTCTCCACCGCGTCCAGCCTCTTCACGATCGCCGCCTGCTCTGCGTGGACCTTTCGCCAGTAGGCTACCGGGTCTTCTTCGTTGAGGCCACAGGCTGCGAAGACGAACTCCTCGTAGTCAGCCAACGACATGTTGGCCTCCTGCGCATCGGCATTGGTGGGAAACTGCGTCAGGCACCAGCGATGCTCGCCAGCTGCTGCCCGCTGCATCATCGTCTTGGACAATTCGGAGGTGGCCCGCGCTCGTAGGGCCTGCCGTGCCGGGTCGACTCCGCTCAAGGCCCTGACATTCACCTCTCCCAGAATCGTCAGGGAGGCGTCCGCCTCTTCGATCGGGATGCGAGCAAGCGATGACACATACTGTAGCTGTTCATCGCTGGCGTTCTTCAGAAAGATCTCGGCGATTTCAGGCAGTCTCATCTGCACTTCAGGATGCGCTCCTGCCTGCAGAGCCTCCTGATAGACGGCCCGGATCAGCGGGGCCGCAACCTCACCGCCTCGAATCACAAAGAAGTCCCCGGGCTTGATGCCCAGAGAGTAGTGCACCAGAACCTTTGCCATATTTGTCACTCGTGGATCTTGCACGCTATCTCACCTTCCCATGGGGCTATACGCCGTAGCACTATCGTGCCCCTACTGAATCCCAGGCAAAGCACCGTCGTGATGGCTCGCCTTATTTGCCACACCTCTTCTACATGGCATCACCAGAGTGAAGCGCATACTGTATTTGTCTGCTGCACTAGCGTCTCCTGCCCTGACGCAAGAAGGTGTCGTCAAGAGAAACCCGAATTCCACCTGGTAGGTTCTCCGGGGGCCAGCGTCCTGGAGCCCAGACGGAGCAAAGCAGTGCAAGGAAGCCTGGCGTTTGACAGGAGGCCTGAACAATGGATCTCGACTCTCTCGTGGCTCTGGCGGTTCCCTTTGTAGGAAGAATCCTGGCCGCCATCATCCTCATTCTGGTTGGGCGCAGGCTCATCGCCAGGATCGTCAACCTCGTCTCGCTGTCGTTTCGCAGGCATCCATTGGACACTTCCCTGCAATCATTTGCCATGTCTGCCACGAGAGGGCTGCTCTTTACCCTTCTGGTGGTGACAACGGCATCTGTACTAGGTGTCCAAATGACATCCGTGGCTGCCATCTTGGCCTCGGCAGGCCTGGCGGTCGGACTGGCGCTCCAAGGGAGTCTGTCGAACCTTGCTGGCGGCGTCCTTCTTCTCTCGCTGAAGCCTTTCCGCGTGGGAGACTTCGTCGAAGTAGGTGCCCTGTCAGGTACCGTGGAAGCAATCCAGATGTTCTATACGCTTCTCAGGACCCCAGACAACCGCCAGATCACCATTCCGAACGCCGACCTCGCCAACAGCAATATCACCAATTTTACCGCCAACCCCACGCGGCGCATGGATCTGGTGGTTGCTGTGAGCTACGATACCGACATTGCCAAGGTGAAAAGCGTGCTGAAGAAGCTGGCCGACGACCACCCCCTCGTCTTGAAGGACCCTTCTCCCATGATCGTCGTTGGTGAACACGGCCCGAGTGCTCTCCACCTTTTCTTCCGTGTCTGGGTAAACAGAGACGACTACTGGCCAGTGCGCTTCGAACTGCTGGAGCAGATCAAGGTGGCATTCGACGAAGCAGCGATTAAGATTCCCTTCAGCCAAGTGGAAGTGCATCTGAACACCGCACCCAAGACCTGACCGCCAGCGCTCCAGTATCCTGTGCGTGTATGGGAATGCTTGGAGCGATGAGCTTGCCGCCTGTTACTGGATACAGGCCTCT
Source organism: Limnochordia bacterium (assembly GCA_050951545.1). Lineage (GTDB taxonomy): Bacteria > Bacillota > Limnochordia > DTU080 > DTU080 > DTU080. The sequence continues at coordinate 76,268 of JBMNJG010000010.1, forward strand.
GCAATCTCATAGTCGTGATCGGGAACGGCCTCGCCAGTAATACACGTAAAGCAAGCTCGCCCTACCACAGCTGAACCTATGACCCAGATAGGATTCCCACATCTACACTTTACCCGGGCCTGGAAATCACGGAGTGCTGCCTGGAGCCTCTCTCGCACCTCCGAACGCCTGCTACCAGGATTCCTTACCACGTGCTTCTCCACATAGTCCTCTAATTCTATGGGTACAAAAGCCACCTCAGAAACCACCCATCTTTCTTCTCTGATGATCCCTTAGCCCCGCGCTGATGATAGCATACCTGCTCAGCAACTTCTTCAGTAGCTTTTCTGACGGATCCACGCAGTCCACTCGCGCATTAGATGCCTTCCGTAAAAGCTCGGCGGGTCCAGACCTGAACCGCAGCCAATATCCAGGGCGCTGATCGGCAGTCTCGACTTAACCAGTACGCCGTGCCCAGTCCGCGGTGAACAACGTGGCGAAGTACTCTACAGCCACCAGACTGAGACCTCCGATGAGCGAGACCACTCGCAGCAGGCCTATGGTGGGCTCAAACGGTAGGCCTACCATGTGCTGCACCTGACTAGTAATCGTAGGCTCTGTAAGCGCTAACCATCAGAGTAGCCCATTCAGGTCCATAACGAGAGCGCCTTGGACCCCCAGCGGCAGGGAACGCGCCCACTGATACGACCTGGCGGACATGCTCCAGCAGCAAGATGAGCCCGGCTGCCGAGCCGGCCGCATCCGCCGTCATCTGCTCAGCCACGTGATCCGGGACTGTTCCGCTGACTAGGCTTGTTCGAGGTAGCATACGATAGTCCCTGTCACTCTCCGATTCTGTGACCGCCGCCCGCGAGATTGCGGTTTCACTTATCAGCCCCAGCTGTGTCCTGTGGTGCTCTGTAGCAGGCCGCGTTGAAGCCTTGCAGCCACAGCACCGACGCGCGCAGTCACCCCGCTCCCATTTTTGGCGTTGCCAGCGACGACATCCCGTGATATAATCAGTAGCGTCACTGAGACAGCCAAGGGCCATTAGCTCAGTCGGCTAGAGCACCTGACTCTTAATCAGGGTGTCCACGGTTCGAGTCCGTGATGGCCCACCAAAGTGGAACGCCTTCCTCAAGCGATTTTGGGGAAGGCGTTGGTCTTTGTTGGGGATGGGTGGGGAACGTTTGTGTAGCCAATGTGTAGCCAATGGATTCCGTAGCGTTCTACTCGTTGGAGTCGTGCCGGCCAAGTAGTTGGTCCGGCTTGTCAGCAGCATCCCTGTGAAGAGCTGGTAATACGTGACTGTAGGTATCGAGGGTCACGCTGATCTGCGAGTGACCCAGAATCTCCTGCACCACCTTCGGGTGAACCCCTTGGAAAAGCAGCAAGGTAGCGGCTGTGTGGCGTAGGTCGTGAAAGCGAATATCGGGAACCCCAGCTTTCTTTAGCAGGGGCTTGAATGAGCGCCGAACAAGGTTCTGCCTATGGATCGGCCCCCCGGCGGTATCACAGAAAACCCACGGCGAACAGTCAAGCCCCTCGGCTGCCATTTTTTCGCGGTGCCCCTCCAAAGCCCGCACCGCGATCATCGACAGAGCAATATGCCTGCTGCCCGCGGCACTCTTGGGCTCACCCACGCTAATGGCTCCGTTGATGTTGGTCAGAGTACGCCGCACCGTAAGCAGCGCCTGAGTGAGATCAACGTCAGCCCACTGCAAACCCAAGAGCTCGCCTTGGCGCATGCCTGTGGTCACCGCCAAGACGTACAGAGCAAAGAGACGATCATTGGAGGCAACCTGCCAGAAGCGGTTAACCTCGTCTGGCGTAAGGTAGTGCATTTGCTTCTTCGGTGCCCTCGGACGGTCGACAGCCGCGGCAGGATTCTGTGACACCATCCCCCACCTGTGCGCCTGCTTGAGGGCCCGGTGCAATACGGCGTGGATGATCTGGACACTTCTCGGCGAAAGCCCTTCATCTAGCTTGCGCGCATACAGGTTTTGTAGGTGCATCGGTGTTAGGCTACTCAGGCGCAGGTGGCCAATCTCGGGCACCACGTGCAGGCGAATCGTGCTCTCGTAGCAGGCGTAGGTCGTCCGACGTACGGTTGGTTTGGCGGTATCCTCCAGCCATCTGGTCAGGAAGACAGCCACCGTGAGCTTCTCCATGTCGGGCGACAACCCGGTGGTTGGGTCTTCCTTGAGCTTGTTCAGCTTTCCCTGTACTTCGGCCTTCGTCTTACCATAGACAGTCTTGCGTACACGCTTGCCATCGGCGTCATAGCCCAACGACAGACTGCACACCCAGCGACCATCTTTCCTCTGAAAGATCGAACCCTCTCCCCATCCTCTTCGCGCCTCAGCCATGTCTCAGCCTCCTCGCCCGCTACCCAGACGCTATCGCCGCCAGTACGCGGCAACCCCCAGCACTCCATGGGCAGCGTTGTGGTACGGCTTGCTCGTCACAAGAACGAACACCCTCAGGGCAATGAAGGCTGGCAACTTGTGCTAGAGGCTACTTTTCCCTTCGTGCTAGGATCTCGGTATCCTACCATTTGCTCTAAGTCTCAGTGATCTGTCAGATGCGCCCATGCGCCGGACCCAGCCGTTGTCCAATCCTTGTGGAGGCTGTGTGTCAACCTGAAGATTGCCCGCCAAACAACGGTGCGAGCATCGCTATTCCGAGCACACGCTCCAGTGCATAACGGGGTTGACATTTCGATAGCCGGCTCATATGATGAACGCAAACCATACCTTGCCCCTCGAGGTATAAGGGTAGACCCCTGGTGATGCAGATGAGTTACGTGACTCGTGAGTACTGGCACGGGATGATCAAGATGAGCCTCTCCACTTTCTTCATCCTACGCGTTCTCTACACCCAGCCTATGCACGGTTACGGTATCGTGCGTGCAGTGGCCGAGCTAACAGAGGGGTGCTGTTCGCCCACCGAGGGCACTGTCTATCCCGTCCTCAGATCTCTTAGCAAGGAGGGATGCGTACGAGCCTCGACTCAGGAAGTTGATGGCCGCAAGCGCAGGGTCTATACGCTCACCCCAACCGGAAGGCGAGCATTTGAAGTCGCTGTGGAGGTCTGGTGCGAGATAACCGAACATGTGCTTGAGGCATCAGGGATTACCAGGGCCCCCACGCGTTCCGGTGCCAAGCAGACTTGAAGGAGGGTATGACACATGAACACATTCGCCCAGACACTCCGTTTCTTCGTGATCATCATGACCGAGCTTACCGTCCTATTTGTTGGTATCAGCTTCCTTGTAGAGCTTGTACGGGCGCGATTCTCCGCAAGAATGCAAACGCTTCTTACCTCGCGGCGAGGGCGTGGAAACATTATCGGCGCGGCCTTGGGGGCCATTACTCCGTTCTGCTCCTGTTCTACCATTCCGATCATGATGGGAATGCTCGACGCCGGTGTTTCCTTTGGGTCTGCCGTGTCATTCCTGCTAGCGTCACCATTGCTCAATCCGATCATCATGGGTCTTTTTGTGGCCTTTTTCGGTCTGAAGGTGGCCGCCATGTATGGGATTCTGATCTTCGCGATGACCGTTCTCCTTGGCATCCTATGGGAGAAGCTAGGCCTGGCCAACGATGTAAAGCGTGTGCGTGTATCAGTTGATCATGAGGATCCGACACAAGCAGGTGAGCACCGCTCGACAGCCAGACAGGCCCTTACACAAGCCTGGAGCCAGTTCTGCGCTGTGTTTCCCTATCTCATAGTGGGCACCGCCATCGGCGCTGCCATATACGGAATGGCTCCATCCGAATGGATCTCCGGGATTGCCGGGCCAAGCAACCCATTCGCTGTTCCTGTAGCTGCGATCATCGGCATTCCACTCTACATCCGGGTAGAAACCATGGTCCCCATCGGTAAGGTCCTCTTGGAGAAGGGGATGAGTATGGGTGCAGTCGCTGCGCTCATCATCGGAGGCGCGGGTGCCAGCATACCAGAGGTCAGCCTACTGGCTGCCATTTTCAAACCGCGCCTGGTCGCGGCGTTCGTGGCCACGGTTCTCGTCCTGGCTATGCTGACGGGGTACGCTTTCAACCTGGCCCTCGCTATAGGATAGACACTGCTTCAGGATGACACATGTCAATGCCTCAGGCATATATCAAACGATGTGGAGGGTGGTTTCGTGAGCATAAGGAGCTTATTTGCACGTCTGTTCAGTAGGTCTAAAGGCTGCTGCAGTCTACGGATCGAGGCTGAACCCGAAGATGAAGCACAGGAGTTGAGGAGACCCCCGTGCTGTAACGATCGCGGGGCCGTCACGAAAGCTGGGAGGGGTTATCATGCCAAGAGTAAGTCCTACGAACTCAAGAAAGCCGTCAGGCAGCAGTATGCTGGCGCCGCCCGCACCGTGAAGGCGGGTACGGGCATGCGGGCCTCTTGCTGTCCGGGCTCATCGTGCTGTTCCGACGGATCGAAGGTAGACCTTACCGGAGGCTCCTACACTGCTCAGGAGTTAGCACAGCTACCCGAAAAGGCGCGACTAGCTTCACTAGGCTGCGGGAACCCCACCGCCCTGGCTACGTTGAACGAAGGCGAGATCGTGCTCGACCTCGGGAGCGGTGGCGGCATCGATGTGTTACTGTCTGCCAAGCAGGTAGGCCCCACAGGGAAGGTATACGGGATCGATATGACCGATGAAATGCTGGATCTAGCCCACGAGAACCAGCTCAAGAGTGGGCTAAAGAACGTGGAGTTTCTCAAAGGTGATATCGAGGAGATCCCTCTCCCCGACAGGCATGTTGATGTCATCATCAGCAACTGCGTAATCAACCTGTCAGCGGACAAGGACCGTGTCTTCGCTGAAGCGTTGCGCGTACTAAAACCAGGCGGTCGCTTTGCGGTATCGGATGTCGTGTTCCGCGGCAACAAGAGCCTCATCCCTGATGATGTGATGCACCAAGTGGAACAGTGGGCAGGTTGTGTCGCTGGTGCCCTCTCTGAAGAGGAGTATCACGAGAAGTTGCAGGGGGCGGGATTCACCGACATTTCCCTACAGGCAACCCAGGTCTATGACAGACAGACTATCGAGCAATGGATCGGCCCAGACCGTTGGCCTGAAGATGGGGTGCAAGTAGTCAGTGCGTTCATCCGGGCACGCAGACCACAGGAACAGGCTTGAGCGTCACGGGAAATGGTGCCTGATTGTATCAGGACTGTAGGAGAATCAGCTGGGACCAAACCAATGCAGGAAGGCGTCACCGACCTATGTGCCGCGGCTCACCTTGCGTAGCAGGTCCGCCACATGCTCTATCGCAGCGATGTCCTGCTCCATGCTGCGGTAACCTTCATCGGCGAGTACCTGGCGCAACTCCGGCGTGCGGAACTTCTCCAAACCAGCTTCGTCATTGCTCATATGCTTCCATAGGAACCCGCCATACTTCGAACACTCCCTCCAGGCTTCGATGGCTGGGTTGAGCCCATCCGCCCACTCAGGGAGGCTCTCAGCCAGCTTGCGGTAGAAGGGCACAGCCACGCCACGTTCGTGGATCTGACACAAGGCATCGCAATAGACATAGAATCGCCCTCGGACACTATTCTGCCAAGTGATGTCCTCACCGGGAACGCCTTTGGGGAAATCCAGGGTACACTGCGAAAAATCATCGGTGGCCAACTGGTCTAGCATGGCTTTCCAGGCTGCGATGCCTACTTTTGCCCCGCGCACTTCGTCCTGGCGGGCATGCTGGACGACAGCAGACAAGGCTGCTAGTCCGCTCTCCGCTATGGATGGCACAGTTGTCTTACCTTTGAGCAGAATGTAACCAAACAGATTTCCACTCCAGTCCTGCTTAGTGAATGGTTTCTTAGGATCGAAACCTTCATCTGTCTGAAAGTAGTTCCACCCGATAAGCTTGTCGCCGTCGTCTTCATGGCCGAACACGACACAGCACTCCGGCGGACCGATGATCCCCATGGCGATCACTGGCATGTCTTGATCGATCGAGGTCACGATATCGCGCCGTGCTGTGTCTGCATCTACCATGGGAATATCCGCGCCATCGACTGGCTTGACCAGTTTCACTTCGCCCACCCACCCCACGGCTTTCAACGCTCGCAAGTGCGGTGCGAATGGGTTGTTTTCGCATAGAACGATGTCCACGTTGGCTGGATCCCAACACCCCGGCCGCCAGCGCAATCGATTGCCACTACCGCTCATGGCCAGGATATCTGCGTATCTCCATACTTCCCCTTGGCTCTGCAAAACAGCATACAGTGAGCCAACGTACGGTGTGAGCATTGATTCCGTATCAGTGAAATACGCAATACGCGGCACATTGTCAATAAGCTTGTTGGCCATGTGGGGTCACGCCTCCATATCTCTACCCACCTATTGTCATCACCGTTCGGTACTCGAACAAGCCCGAAAGAGATTGTCCCGTTCGCTGTGGAAATTGACTGTCGTGACGACGGATATGATGTGCTTATTCTACACGTTTATTAGTTTCCTTTGCAGGAAGCCGAGTTCTTTTCGGAATAGTGATTAGTGCGAGACGGGCCCAGTCGCACCGCTTGCTCCCATGCCACACGCAGCACACCTATGGTCTGCAGCTGTTGACGGAGGATGCCTTCGACGCGCATATGAGCAACACTGAGGGCAGGGTGAAGGCTTCGACGCAGTCGTGGCGAAAGAGGAAAAAGAAGCAAGAACCCCAGCCCTGACCAGACTGGCAAGGTGGCTTCACGCATAGGAAAAACGGCTTCCCAGGGTCTAAGGCGATAGTTGGCTAGCGATGGTAGCTTTATATTCGTGGTTTGAATGGTTGTGGAAAGAACTCGGGGTATGGAGGTTGTCGCATGGGCCTTCGCAAAATGCAAGTTGCAGTGGGCTTGGGTATACTCCTGACTACCGCTACATGGTTCATAGTACAGAGTTTACCGGGCCCGTTGGATGTAAAAGACAAATACGGGCGTACAGAGCTACACAGAGCCGCTATGAGCGGAGCATCTAATAAGGTTGCCGAATTGATTGCCCGCGGGGCGCATGTGAACATACCCGATGAGAAGGGTATGACCGCACTTCACCATGCAACTAGCCACAATAATGTAACCATTGCGGCCATCCTATTAAGTAAAGGCGCTAAGATCAACGCCAGAGCTAAGGATGGACGCACACCCTTAGATATGGTGGTAAGCCCACTACCTCCTGTCCCGCGATATTTGGCGCGACCCATCAGAACCAGTCGCCTAGTACTTCCAGTCTCTTCAGATGCACCCGCATATGGTTCGAAGGTGTATGAGCAGCAACAAGAAATCATGCGTCAGCAAGACGAAATTGCTAACCTCCAATACGAACTGGATCGCAAGCGGGACGATGAAAGAGAAGCTGAGTGGAGTGCATCAGTGTCTCAGGCAAGGCACATGGTACAATTTCTCCTCAGTCACGGTGCGCGAAGCGGGATGAGAAGAGACAAGTCGCTGAGGAAA
>JBMNJG010000011.1:0-395837 GCA_050951545.1 Limnochordia bacterium
ACTCTAGTAAACCCTAGTTTAGTTCTAGATATTCTATATATATGGTCAAGTTTTAATAGGGCAACCCGTAACTTTTAATAGGGCAGCCCGTAACTTTTAATAGGGCAACCCGTAACTTTTAATAAGGCAGCCGTTAATTTTTAATAGGCGATTTTAGACGTTAAGGTTTTGTGTCTTAACAGACGTCCTGGTCTCAGATAGACCTTTATCCATCTGTCAACCCTCTCAATCAATTTATATCGTTCTAGTTCCTCCAATATTGGGGTTAGATTCGTACGTTCAATTTTAGCTAGCTTACAGAGTTTAGAAAGGGAAATATCGCAGACGTCCCATTTACGGTTGCGGATATAATCATCGTAGTTAACCCCGGTCCAATCCCCACCGTAATCCTCCCCTTCGATAACAGAATATAGTTCAAAATCCTGCTTCGCGACAGCACGCATGGTCAAATAAAGAACCTTCGCCCTTGGTTTTAGCTCAGCCCATATTCCGTTATCAATAATGCAGTTATAAAAATAGATTGCTCCTCCATGCTGTCTGGTCTCGTCCAGCATGGGTTTGCGGAAGAAGCCCACTCGGTAGATGTAGAAATGGCGGGGGCCATCTGTAACCTTTTCTTTTGTTAGCAGTCCGGCGTTCTCTAATTCCTTCAAGGCATTGCGGACGCTGTTCTCGCTCACTCCTGCAAAGCGGGCAATATTTTTCTGCGATATCTGGAAGGCTTCATCCTTCTCAAAATCGGCCTCACAGCAAAGCACCGGATAAACAGCCAGGGCCGCTTTCGATAAGCCTAGCTCAAGTATCACGCTTTTAGGAATAGCCCGGAAGCTGTCCATGTTAAGTTGGTCTATATCAGAAAAAGCCTTCTCCTTTGGCCTATTGTACACTTGCCTGAACACCTCCTTTTGCTGTTTCTTTTTCTCTTCCTTCTGTCTCTGAATATCCCGTAATATAGCCATCCCCGGGATTCTTCTCTTTGTCATCATCCATCGCTCCTTCGATCTACATTATTTTCCTTTTCATTTCCCTCGCGAAATTCCTCCAGCGTTGGAAGGCTTCTTCTGTAGCTTCGTCCCTTTTGAACCGCAAGAATACGTCCCCGTGTTTGCCTCTTCCTACCGCTACAGGACGCAGGCCACAGTCTAAGAAGTATTGAGCCTGAACCAAGTTATAAACATACACATCCCCTCGGTTTTTAGTTCGGGGCATCGTTCATCACCTCATCTTTCCACTTTTTGTCCCTCCCCCTCATTATACAAATGAGGTTAATTTCATTAAGGGAGGAGGAGGAGGAGGAAGGATAAAACCATATATAACATTTCGGTTATGTGCCGCCCGGTAGCCCCAGAAGCGCCACCAGGGCGGGAAAGCGCGCCCTTAGGCGGTGAAATAGAGCCCTTCGGGCGATCAAAATGAGCAAAAAGGGCTTCGCGAAGACCGCATCGCTAGGTTCTTACCACCAACCCAAGCGAACGCACGGAGATTACCGCAGTTTTTTGCGTGGCCCCGTCCTGATCAGGACTTCCGCAAGCCACTAAGTTGAAGGCACCCTGAAAGGGCCTATGAAGGGGTATTGGGGGCCTAGCGGGAAGAGGGACCTTGTTCGAAAATTCTGTCAGTCAATTCGCGCGGTTGGCGCGGATGTGAAGATAAAGACTTCTGGTGGCGTAAGAAGAGAATCCCCGTAGCTGCCGAATGCAGTAGTTACCAGCCGCTGCGAAAGGGGCTACGGGGAAACATGGCAGATGTGTTTGAACGGTTCGTTAACTATTGTAATGGAACCTACGGCGTTGAGCAACACCTTCGGCAGGTTAAGGATGGCCGGGTCCGGCCGCGTTACGGATTGCCTGGCCTAACATGGAAGATGATGATAGGCATTGTTACGGGGATTCGTAGCATGAATCAGTTGGCGGAGGCCATCCGTGACGGTAGCTATGATGGTGTAGCTGGCACGGACCGCCCTAGTGCTGATACGTTCATCTACGCTTTTGAGCGGGTTGACCGCGACAGTCTTGTACGGGCAAGTGACGCCATCATCACCAAAGCCAGAAGGAACAAGGCGTTGGACCAGACACGGGTTGAGGGTTTCCGCGTCGTGGCAATCGACGGCACAGGGTTGTTCTCGACCAAGAGCGAGCGTTTGGGCCATGCAGGTCACCATCGGAAGGACGTGCATGGCGGAAGTGTCGAGAAGGAAAGGTATCTGGAGCATGCCCTAGGCGTCCAGTATGTGAGCGCATCAGGGACAAATCTCCTTTTAGACATGGTGCGCATACCGGCCGGACAGGGAGAGACGACTGTCGCCCGAGCCGTGCTTAAGGACCTCTATCAGCGTCATTGCCGGTTTTGCGATGTTGTGACCGTGGACGCCGGTTTCGCTGGGAGCCCCTTTCTTAACACCGTACTGGGACAGAATAAGCATGTTATCGTTCGGGTAAAGCAGGAGGACTACAACATCATCAAGGATGCCGATGCTCTTTTTGAAGGACAAAGCCCCAACGAGGTACACCGGCGTGTTCGATTGAAGGCCGAAAGCAATACGGTGTATGATGTCCAGACCTGGGAGGACGAGGGCTTCACCAGCTGGGAGGGCGTGAATGAGCCCTTGCGCTGTATTAAGGTTCGTGAGATACGCAGGGAGCTCAACGCGGCCGGTGAGACGATCAAAGAGCAGGAGGTAACCACTCACTTTGTGACCAATGCCAGCAGGAAGATAATGCCCGCACTGACTGTGTGGAAGATAGCGCACCGGCGCTGGGACATCGAGAATGGTGGGTTCCATTTCCTGAAGCATCATTTCCACCTAGGCCATGCCTACTGCTACGAGCCACAAGTCATTGAGGTTTTGCTCACGCTATTCGTCATGGCCTACAACCTGTTTCAGCTGTTTGTGAGGCGCAACCTACGGTCCTACAAGTGGGGCAGAGTGACGTTGCGGGGAGTCATGCGGCAGATCCGCGACGGCATGGTCGTGGTGGCCTATCTGGCTCGCAGGCGGGTGAGGGAAAAGGCCTACCCACCTAGAGAGATGGTAGTCGTTACGTAGGTCGGAGAAGGCCGATCTGCACACGGGAGAATAACTACCTCGGGCCGCAGTAGACGTATTCTCTGGGGGTAAGGGGGCCTTATTACCTGCGAGCCACCCGAATGACCGGAGCGAAGTGAAGAGACAGCAGGACGAAGGAGCGCGCACCTCGTCAGGGACCAGCGGCGGTTCCTTGCGGAAGTCCTGCGTCCTGATGGGAATGGTTGCCGAATATGCCATACAGGTATACAATAGCTAGATGCGGGGGGTGGCGGTATGAGCTGGCTTGTCGAGCAAGTGGGTCTGCGGATCAGGGAGTTGCGTAAGCAGTCGGGCTATACGCTCGAGGAGCTCGGTGCACGTTTGGGAATGAAAGGGCACAGTGTATGGCGACTGGAGACCGGGCGGCGCACCCCGAGTTTGGAGCTCATCGAGAAGCTGGGGGAGATTTATGGGGTAACACCTGATTACTTCTTCGAAGCCGATTCGTCAGTGACCACACGGCCCGAGGCCAAAGAGCTTGACCCGCTTCTTCAGGATCTTTGGGAAGAGTGGAATCAACGCCTCCATTGTGAGCATCCTATGAACAGAGATCAGGCCGCAGCAGTTCTCAGGGCCATGTTAGGCGCCCTGAGAGATTTGGAGGTTGAATAGGTCTTGGTGATCCAGCGAGTCTGTCAGTCGTCGGTGATCGACCAAAAGGCACACGAAAAAGGGAAGGAAAATAGTTCATCCGGCCAAAGGTATCGAAAAACTGGTGGTTTCGTTGCCTGTAATCCTTGCGGATGGCATGCGAGGCGTGTAAAATAGAACGCAGTGTTAAAAAGAGTGTCTTAGTCGTTATGGCCTTTAGATTACGTGACGGTAGATGGGGCAGAGGCTTTTTCGCTGCTTTGGTTAGGTCAAATGTTGACAGATGGGGTATATCACGCTACAATATCTGCAACCACTACTGTTTTGCATAGGGTAGCACTTCCGCAATCGACCAAATACATGATTAACAACCGTTAAGTGGGAGTCCGTCGGGAAAGGTCTTGTCGTCCCGATGGGAGTCCCAGCAGAAACCAACGGTCGGAGAAGGGGAAAGGGTGAAGGATCTAATGCTCCTCAAGAAGATGAACAAGCTTACCCAGATTCTTCAGAACGAGGGTGGCGCTATTGATTTCAGTGATCTCGGAGGTACCCTCCGAGACGCTGTAGGCGAGTGCAGCGTGTACGTTGTTAGCCGCAAGGGCAAGCTCCTGGGCTATGCTCTCGAAGGTGACTTTGATAGCACGCCTTTCGATGCCGAGTGGATAGATACAGGGTACCTACCTGAGGATCTGGCGAATGGCCTACTCAAGGTGGGTGTCATGTCAAGTGAGACCGAGGCCTCCAAGGTAACTGGTGGGCATAACTCGATTGTGGCTCCTGTTGTCGGTTCAGGCAGACGCGTCGGTACCCTTCTGGTGGTCAGAGAAGCCGGGAACTTTACTTCGGATGACATGGTGTTGACCGAGTACGCCTCTACAGCAGTCGGGCTGATCATGAGCTACCTGCTGGATATGGAAGAAGAGGACGAGGCTGAGGAAAAGCGCATGGCGCGTTCGGCGATTCGCAGCCTTTCATACTCGGAGATCCTTGCCATGCAGCACATCTTCGATGAGCTTGATGGCGACGAGGGTCTGCTGGTCGCTTCGCGTATAGCTGATGAGGCCGGCATCACGCGCAGTGTTATTGTCAACGCGCTTCGCAAGCTCGCCTCGGCTAACGTCATCGAGTCGCGTTCCCTCGGAATGAAGGGCACGTATCTGCGTATCCTCAACCGCGAGGTGCGCAATGAGCTTGATAGGCAGCGTTATCCATATCTCACGAGCGGTGGCAAGAAGCAGGAGTAGTCCACTTTGCCTGGTGTTGACTACGGCCAGGCTGTGTGAACACAGTAGCGGGGGCCTCACGGGTCCCCGCTGCTTTGTCAGTGCTTAGAACAGCCCCAGCTGGCAGTAGGAAGTCAATTCGGACACGTAGACCCCCAGGAGGCGGACGGGGCGCTTGGGTTGGAGAGAGCGCAAGAGAGAATGCGCAGTGTTCATGATGTGAACGGAGGTCTGCACACCTTGGGGTGTGCGGCGTTGCCGTGATACAGTGTCGAAATCACTAAAGCGTACCTTGAGACTGACAGTCCTTGCGTACCGACCGTCCTGTTGCAGGCGTTGTGCGACTCGCTCGCTAAGGTTTCTCAGTTCTTCCGTAAGAAGCGCGCCGGGACGCAGGTCAGTGGGAAATGTGATCTCGTGACCGATGGATTTGGCTGGGCCAGGAGGCTCAACGGGTCGTTCGTCGATGCCGCGACAGAGGTCATATAGTATAGTCCCCCATTTGCCTAGCTGCTGGCTGAGCCAGCCAAGGCTCTTCTGGCGCAGGTCAGCCACAGTATGCACTCCCAGGCCAGCAAGCCGCTCTGCCGTTTTCTCGCCCACCCCCCACAGCTTGCGAACAGGCAAGGGCAGAAGAAGGCCATCGACGTCTGAAGGGCGTATCACGACAAGACCGTCAGGCTTGCGGAGATCCGAGGCCAGTTTGGCCAGAAATTTGCAGGGAGCGATCCCAACGGATGCTGTACAGCCAACAGCGTCAACTACTCTCTGCTTAATGGCCAGCCCCATCTCCTCTAGGTCCGGGAAAAGATGCGCATCGGCAGTCATGTCGAGAAAAGCCTCGTCGATAGACAGAGGCTCGACCACGGGAGCTAGCTGTTGGAATACCTCGTGCACTTGGGCCGAGACCTCGCGATAGCGCTCGAAACTGGGCGGTATGAAGATGCCTTGAGGGCACAGACGGGCAGCCTGTACAATAGGCATGGCAGAGTGAACGCCAAGGCGACGGGCTTCATAAGAGCAGGAAGCGACCACAGCTCTTCGGGAATCTTTGTATCCGCCCACGATAAGCGGCTGGCCACGGTATGCAGGGTGAAGCTGCGTCTCTACAGCGCAGTAGAATGCATCCATGTCAACGTGTACAATGATACGCACAGAGTTGCCTCCCGGAAGGGCGTACAGGTGTTCCCGTGTGCATTATATCATGTCCGCATTACAGAAGGGGTGAAAAGCCCATGAAAGCTGTGTTATTCGCGGTGGATGCTCATACTCCTGGCCTCGGGGTCGACGAGTCTCTCGTCGAACTCGGTCAGCTAGCCTCTTCTGCCGGAGCTACCGTGGTGGATGAGCTTGTACAACGCCGCGAGGCTCCGGATGCTTCTACCTACTTGGGGACGGGCAAGGTACTGGAGCTGGCTGAGCTGATGGAGGATCTGGATGCGGAACTGGCGATTTGCGACGATGAGCTAACCCCTGCTCAAGCGGGCAACCTGTCGGAACGGCTCGATCGACGAGTGGTTGATCGCACGCAGCTGATTCTCGACATCTTTGCCAGTAGGGCTCAGAGCAGAGAAGGAAAAGTGCAGGTGGAGCTGGCCCAGCTGCGCTACCTGCTTCCGAGACTGGCAGGGCAAGGTCTGGTATTGTCCCGACTCGGTGGTGGCATCGGCACACGAGGTCCAGGTGAGACCAAGCTGGAGAGCGACAGGCGGCATATCAGGCGCAGGATAGCAGAGCTGAGGCGGGAGCTGGATCGGATACGACAGAGGCGTCGTCTGCAGAGGGAATCTCGCCAAGCGTCGCACGTGCCTGTCGTGGCTCTGGTGGGCTACACCAATGCAGGTAAGTCGACACTCCTGAACGCGCTCTCCGGAGCATCAGTTCCGACGCAAGATCACCTTTTCTCCACCTTGGATCCAACTGTCCGGGGGGTAGAGCTGCCGCGGTATGAACAGCGCGTCTGCATTGTCGATACGGTAGGTTTCATCCGTAAGCTGCCACATGATCTGATCGCTGCCTTTAGAGCAACGCTCGAGGAAGTGGTGGGCGCTGACATGCTGGTTCATGTGGTCGATAGCTCGCACCCGCAGATGTGGCAGCAGATGGAAGCCGTCCAAGAGGTCTTGGTAGAGCTGGGAGCGGCAGATAAGCTACTGGTAACGGCTTTCAACAAGAAGGACCGACAAGAGCCACAGGTACTGGCCACTTTTGTGGCCCGCACTCCACATTCATGTACCATCTCTGCGCGATCTGGAGAGGGCTGTATGGCCCTGCTGGAGTTGGTAGAGGAGCTCCTGCCCGAACGGTACGTAGTCCGAGCTTATCGCATTCCCTATAGTGATGCGGGTGTGGTTTCGTGGCTTCATGCTTCGGCTCGAGTGCTGCACGAGGAATTTGATGGGGATGCAGCGAGGCTCAAGGTGGCGATAAGGCAGCAGCTGGCAGAGCAGGTACGGCGTTTCGAGGAGCCATTGTAATGGCTCTGGCACAATATGCTCTGCCTTCTTGAATGACGCTGTAGTAGAATAGGGTAGTGCTAGGCAGAAGAGGTGGCCCTTTAATGAGCAGTCGCTTTTCCTACGGTGGGCAGGCAGTGATTGAGGGCGTCATGATGCGGGGGCGCAATAGCCTGGCTATTGCTGTTCGCCGCCCTTGCGGTGACATTGTGGTTAGCGAGAACGCCATAGGCGGCATTACGCGCCGCTATCCGTTCCTGAGATGGCCGTTGGTTCGCGGTGTGGTAGGCTTGGTAGAGGCCCTTGTGATCGGTATGAGAGCTTTGAGTTTTTCCGCAAGTCAGTTCGCAGACGAAGGTGAAGGCGAGGAGCCATTAGGCATCAAGGAGATCATTCTTAGCATGCTCTTTGCCGTCGGGTTGACTGTAGTTTTATTCGTGATGTTACCCGCCTATCTGGTCAAACTTGTGCAGATGCATATTGTGAGTAATCTAGTGCTCAACCTCATAGAAGGCTTTGTGAAGATAAGTCTTTTTTTGCTCTACGTAGCTCTCATCTCTTTTATGCCCGACATCCGGCGCGTCTTCGAGTACCACGGGGCCGAGCACAAGACCATCAATTGCTATGAAGCAGGCATGGAGCTGACGGCGGGCAACGTCTGTAACTGCAGCCGTTTCCACCCACGTTGTGGTACCAGTTTCATTGTCATAGTCATGCTGACGGGAATCCTGATCTTCTCGTTTTTCGGACGTCCGCCTTTCGTGACTCGAGTGCTGCTACATCTGGGTTTGTTACCTGTGGTTGCAGGGATCTCCTATGAGTTTATTCGTCTGGCTGGGCGTCAGCAAAAAAGCTGGTATGTCTGGCTTCTGTCGCGTCCGGGAATCTGGATGCAGTTCTTGACGACGCGCGAACCCGACCAGCAACAGGTGGAAGTGGCCATCCGTTCTCTCGAATTGGTGTTAGAACACGACGCGCGGACAGCGCAGGAAGCTGGCCGAACAGTGGTTGAGATGTTTGGGAGTGATGGTCGATGCTTGCGAAGCTAGAGAGCATCGCTGAACGATACCGCCAACTCACCGATGAGTTGGGCGATCCTTTAGTGGCGGGAGATGCTGAGCGTTACCAGCAGGTGGCCAAGGCCCATCATGCTTTGGAGGAAGTCGCAATTAGTTATGAGGAGTATAAGAGGGTACAGAATGAGCTGGAACAGGCTCAGGAATTGCTCTCAGATGCTTCCTCTGATGCGGAGCTGCGTGAGCTGGCTCAAAGCGAAATCGATCTACTCACTGATCGGCTGGCCATGCTGGAGGAGCAGCTGAAACTGCTCTTGCTGCCCAAAGATCCCCGTGACGAGAAGAACGTGATCATGGAGATTCGAGCTGGGGCCGGAGGCGACGAGGCGGCGCTGTTCGCGGGTGATCTGCTACGCATGTATACGCGCTATGCGGAGAGACAAAACTGGCAGGCGGAGCTTCTCAGCAGTAGTGAGACAGAGTTGAGAGGCTTCAAGGAAGTCATCTTTATGATCAGTGGTCGTGGAGCCTACAGCCGACTGAAGTTTGAGAGTGGTGTGCATCGTGTACAACGTGTCCCTGATACTGAGGCCAGCGGCCGGATCCATACTTCCACAGCTACCGTGGCCGTCATGCCTGAGGCACAGGATGTAGAGGTAGCCATCGATCCTAATGACTTAAACATCGATGTCTTTCGTTCCGGTGGGCACGGTGGGCAGAGTGTCAACACTACAGACTCTGCGGTGCGCGTGACGCACTTGCCTACAGGGTTGGTGGTGACCTGTCAGGACGAGAAATCGCAGCTGAAGAATCGTGAGAAGGCCATTAAGGTACTAAAAGCCCGGCTGCTTGACGCGATGCAACAGGAACAAGACTCGGCTCTTGCAGAGGAGCGGCGCAGTCAGGTAGGCACTGGCGACAGGTCAGAGCGCATCCGAACCTATAACTACCCCCAGAGCCGTTGCAGTGACCATCGCATTGGCTGGACAACACACGATCTGGCGGGGATACTCGATGGCGACCTAGACGCGGTGATTGATGCCTTGGCTACGCGACAGCAGGCTGATAGGCTGAAGAGAGCTGACGGTTCGAAGTGACAGTGCGGCATTCGGTGCTCCAGTTGGTCGGCTTGAGCACCTCATATTTGACTGATCGAGGAGTCGAGTCACCCCGGCTCGACGCTGAGGTGCTGCTGGCGTATGTCTTAGGGATGGATAGGCTAGGGATCTACGTCAACTTTGATAGGCCTTTGGAGCCTCAAGAGGTTGATCGCTACCGACAGGCCATTTGGCGGCGCGGGCGTCGGGAACCTGTGGCCTACATTGTGGGGGAGAAGGAGTTCATGGGCCAACCCTTCTCTGTTTCGCCCGCCGTGTTAATCCCCAGGCCAGAGACCGAGTTGCTCGTGGAGGCAGTGGTCGCCAGGTTACAGGAGCAGGCTGTCTCGCCGCCAATCTCTGTAGTCGATGTGGGCACAGGTAGCGGTGTGATCGCGGTCATGTTGGCGTTACTGCTCCCCCAGGCCGTCATTACCGCTTGTGATGTGTCTTCACAGGCTCTTGCCTTGGCTAGGCAAAACGCCGCTCGCCATGGTGTGACGAAGCGTGTCGATTTTGTGCACAGCGATATGCTGCGCACCTTGCCTGTTGATGCGCGCTACCATTGCATTGTCAGTAACCCGCCCTATATTGCCGAGGAGGAACTGGCCAGCCTGGCTCCCGAGGTGCAGTATGAGCCACGGGCAGCATTGGCGGCAGGAGCCGATGGGCTTGCACTGATTAAGCGGCTGATGGCGGAGGCCCGGGATCGGCTGACTGATGGGGGCTTGCTAGCTATGGAGATAGGTGCTGTCCAGGCCGAAGCAGTACGTCTGCTAGCCAAAGAGCACTTTGGTACGCATGCTGAGGTAGTGAAAGACTACGCTGGCCGCGAACGCTTTGTTTTTGTGCGGAAGGTGGAGCCGTGAAGACACGGGTTTTCAGGCTGGAGGCGAATGCCTCGTGGCATGAGGCGCTGCGCGTCGCCGCCACTGCCTTACGGAACGGCGAACTGGTTGCTTTTCCTACCGAAACTGTGTACGGTTTGGGCGGCCATGCGCTGGATGAACTGGCAGTTCGCAGGATCTTCGCGGCTAAGGGACGTCCAGCCGACAATCCACTGATTGTACATGTTCCCAGTGTGGAGGCTTTGCGTCCCCTGGTCGCGACAATTCCCCCTCAACTGCCTTTGCTGGCGCGCTGCTTCTGGCCGGGGCCTCTTACGCTAGTACTGCCGCGTTCTTCAATCGTACCCGACGTAACCACTGGTGGCTTGGACAGCGTGGCCATACGCCTGCCCAATCATCCGGTTGCCCTAGCACTTCTGCAGCGAGTTCGGGTGCCTTTGGCGGCACCTAGCGCTAATCGGTCTGGTCGCCCGAGTCCCACCCAAGCAAGTCATGTGCTTGATGATCTGGCAGGGCACGTGGCGGTGGTGTTGGATGGAGGCTCAGCGCGAGTCGGAGTGGAGTCGACGGTTCTAGACCTCACTGGTGAGCTTCCCACCATCCTTCGGCCGGGAGGCATTACTCGCGAGCAACTGGCCGCGGTGTTGGGTGAGGTCGTGGTCGACAGCAGGGCGAGGGCTCTCCCGAATGGCGACATCGAGGCGAGTGAGCCCGTGCGGTCACCCGGGATGAAATACCAGCATTACGCGCCACAGGCTCCAGCTACCCTTGTGGAAGGCGAACCACCGGGTGTGTGGCAAGGGTTGTGCGACTTGCTTCAGATGCAGGGCGCCAAACGCTACGGTCTGTTGGTGAGCCGGGAAGGCGAGGAGTGGTTGCGGCAGTGTGAGCTGCCGCCTGGAGCGGTGATACTCTGCCTTGGGTCTCGAAACCACCCGGAGGAGTTCGCCCA
This sequence comes from Limnochordia bacterium, assembly GCA_050951545.1. GTDB lineage: Bacteria > Bacillota > Limnochordia > DTU080 > DTU080 > DTU080. The sequence goes on from JBMNJG010000011.1 coordinate 11,251, forward strand.
GCACCTGTTTTCTGCTCTGCGCACCATGGATGAAAAGCAAGTTGAAGCCATTTTTATAGAGGGGATCTCTGAGGAAGGCCTAGGTTTGGCTGTGATGAACCGTCTACGGCGCGCTGCTGGTGGACGCATTGTGGCAGCCGATAGGGTGGGACGCTAGGCGATGAGCGTGGCCGCCGAGTCAAGGTCATCTTCCTTGGCTACTCGGATAGGGCCTGCAGGTCATGTGGAAAGAGACGTGGTATGCGGAGCCGCGTTGGTCGAAGGCTCAGCGAGTGGCCCCCGGTGTAGGTCTCATGTCGGACCCTGTGCGCCTCTTAGCTGCGTTCAGCCTGCCGGATGAATACTGCCTCTTGCCCGACGTAGCCGCACTGTTGACAGCGGACCTCTAGATCGGGCTGTCCGTCGCTTTTGGTCAGAGTCTCCAGATCGTCCGAACGGTAGACGATCTGGCCATTGTCGGGATCCTGATGGATCTCCTGAGCGATTTTGTAGACGATACAAAAGCGACTGGCATTCGTCTTACAGACTGGGCAGGTGTAGGCTCGGTTGGCACGCTTCTTGCTTAATCGATTCTGGCGCAATCTACCAGCCCCTTCGAAGTTGTCGCGCATGGCTTCTGGTCGGCCTCCATAGGATGAGGTAGATGAGCGCGGGGGGTGGGCCAGTGAGTCTAGCAGAGACTATCGCCTTGGGGCTGGCCTTGGGGGCTGACTCGCTGTCTGTCTCTATCGGTATCGGAATGGTTAGCATACGGTTGTATCGTGTGTTGAAACTGGCCATGCTATTCAGCGTTACGCAAGGGGTGCTACTGGTCGGGGGCGCTAGGCTAGCCATGGCCTTTCACCTGCTGCTAGAGAGCATATTCGTGAGTCATTGCGCTTTTGCCCACACAGATCCCCTGGAAGCCCTGCATGTCGTGTTTTCGCTAGTCGGGGCGACCATCCTGTGCGTAGTAGGTGTCAATCTCATCCGCAACTACATCATGTACAGAGGCGATAGGAGGCCGGTCTTCTACAAGGGACGGGCAGCGCTGATGCTCCTCACGTTAAGCGTCAGTATGGACGCCTTCTCGAGCGGTGTGGGGCTGGGGATATCGGAGGGGGAGGGTTTGGTCAGAGTCGGAGCGATCGTGACCGTAGTGATCTTTGTCATGGCGTTCGCCGGTTTGCGGGCGGGGCATCGCATCGGACGGGTTATTGGGCGTGCTGCCGAGCCCGTCGGAGGCGTCGCGCTTATCTTGCTAGCTATGCGCTTTGTCTTGGGGACACTGCATTAATGATGGCAGGAAAGGCGGTCGCTGGCGTGGAAACGAATAGCGAACGAACAGTGACGACGTCTGTACATGTCGTCAACGTGGGTGGGAAGTCTTGCGCAGGGAGATAGCACGCATAAAGCGTATCGTATTCGTGTGCACGGGAAACACCTGTCGCAGTCCTATGGCAGAGGCTCTCTTCAGGAAGCTCACTCAAGAGGCTGGCTTGAGCATCGAGATTGCGTCCGCGGGCGTATATGTCTCGCCGGAAGTTCCGGCCTCACGAGGGGCTGAACGTGCCATGCAGGCGTGGGGGCTCAGCCTGCGAGAACATAGGGCGCGTAGTACAGATGACCAGTATTTCGGGCCGGGTGATCTGGTGCTGACGATGACGCGGCGTCACCGTGAGCTGTTGCTGGCCAAACATCCGTATCTTGAGGGCCGCGTGCATGTCCTCGGGCAGTTTGTGGGCCTGCCTGGTGATACGGATGTAGTGGATCCGTTCGGTGGCAGTGATAGCGAGTACGAGGCTAGTGCCCGGGAACTTGATGAGCTCCTGCGGCTGCTCTTGCACAAGCTTCAGAATGACAACAGGTCGGAGATGATCATAGTGCGAGTGGCGGTTGGATGTGATCACGCAGGATATGCTCTGAAGACGGCAGCGCTCGAAGCTCTAGAACAGGAACAGTGCGAGGTTGTGGATTGCGGTACCTTCTCTGACGAGTCGGTCGACTATCCTGATTTCGGGGCGGCAGTAGCCGAGAAGGTCGTCGGGGGCGAAGCCGATTTTGGCGTAGTGATATGTGGTACAGGCATTGGTATTTCCATAGCGGCAAATAAAGTGCACGGAGCACGTGCCGCCTTGTGTCATGATACTTACTCGGCTCGCATGAGTCGCGCTCACAATGATGCCAACATCCTGGCCTTGGGGGCGAGAGTGGTGGGGCCTGGCCTGGCTCAGGAGATTATCAGGGCCTTTGTGACAGAGCAGTTCGAAGGCGGCAGGCACCTTGCACGCCTACAGAAGATAGCGGCTCTGGAAGGCGTCGGAAATTGACCTAAACGGTTGGTTGGTTTACAATGCGAGGGTCTGACGTGGCAGTCCAGGGCGATAGAGGGGTGATACTAGTGTCATCATTCATGGTGGCCGCTGGGGTAGCAGCCGTCTTAGCCTACGGTTTCACCATTCCGGTACGGCATCTTGCCCTAAGAACGGGGCTTGTCGATCGGCCCGGTGAGCGGCGTGTTCACCTCAAGCCCATACCTAGTGGGGGTGGAGTGGCGATTCATGCGGCTTTCTGGCTGACTGTGCTTTTTAGCCAGGGCCTTTTCGCGCCGCGAGTACCTGCGGGTATGGTCTCCCTGTTCTGGGGGTCTACGGCTATCGTGCTGATTGGCCTGTTGGATGATCGCTTTGAGCTTCGCCCTTTGCTCAAGTTTGCGGGTCAGTTAGCTGTGGCTGTTCTTGTCGTACGGCACGGACATCGCATTGAGTTCGTTACCAACCCCTTTGGCGGTGGCATGCTTTACCTAGGCTTGTGGGGATACCCCCTGACGGTTTTCTGGATCGTGGCTATCACGAATATGGTGAATTTCATCGATGGCCTTGATGGCTTGGCTGCAGGTGTCTCAGCCATTGCTTGCGTGCCGCTGGCGGTCGTAGCCTTGCAGATGAACCGTCCGAGCATCGCCTTACTCACCTTTATTTTGTTAGGCAGTATATCCGGGTTCTTGCCGCACAACTTCAACCCAGCTCGTATCTTCATGGGCGATACTGGGGCGATGTTTCTTGGTTTCATGCTCGGCGTGATCGCTGTCGACGGGGCCCTAAAAGGTGCGGCGACAATCGCCCTAACCATTCCGATTCTGGCCTTGGGTGTGCCAGCCTTTGATGTCCTTTTTGCAGTGATCCGCAGGGTTGCGGCAGGTCGGCCTTTCTATGAGGCAGATCAGGGGCATCTGCACCATCGGCTACTGGCCCTGGGGTTGACACAGAGGCAGGCTGTGCTGACGCTGTATGTGATCAGTGGTCTGCTGGGCCTGGGGGCTGTCTGGTCTTTGGGTCTGAAGGAGTGGCAGGGCATTGTGGTCTTCGCACTGATCCTCCTATGTGCGATCGTTTTGGGTCAGCGGGTAGGCGTGCTGCCATCGGTCTACCATCAGGGGGCATGGGCAGATAGCGAATACGGACAGGGGACTTCTGGCGATGACAGACATAGCTAAGGTGCCTACAGTGATGGTGGTCTTTGGCACGCGGCCGGAGGCCATCAAAATGGCTCCAGTCGTCCGAGCGCTTCATGATGCGCCTCTTCGTTCTAGCGTAGTCGTGACGGGGCAGCACAGGGACATGCTTGACCAAGTGCTGCAGCTGTTTGCCATCACACCCGATCACGATTTGGACATTATGCGCCATGGCCAGACTCTGACGGATATCACTGTGCGTGTGATAAGCGGTCTCGAGAAGGTGTTGCAGCAGGAGAGACCGGATGTTGTGCTGGTGCATGGCGACACGACCACTGCATTGGCGGGTGCGCTGGCTGCGTTCTATCAGCGGATCCCAGTGGGACACGTAGAGGCAGGTTTGCGCACGGAGAATGTCTATGATCCTTTTCCCGAGGAAATGAACAGGCGGCTCATAGACCGGGTCGCCGAGATGCATTTCGCGCCCACACAGACCGCGAAGCAGAATCTGTTGCGCGAGAACGTCCCATGCTCCTCGGTTTTCGTTACAGGTAACACGGTCATCGACGCTCTTTTGTCAGTGGTGCGGCCCGACTATCGTTTCCGAGATGCTCACTTGGCAAAGATCGCTGCCTTGCCCGAGCGGGTGCTTCTGGTTACCACTCATAGGCGGGAGAATGTAGGGGAGCGCATGGTCAGCGTATTTCGGGCGTTGCGTGAGATTCTCAGTCGTTTCCCAGACACACGAGTTGTCTTTCCTGTACACAAAAACCCGGCAGTCCGGACGTTGGTCAGGCAAGAGCTGGGGGAGCTCGAACGCGTGCACTTGATTGAGCCTCCCGAATACGAGGAGTTCGCACACTTGATGAGCCGTGCGTTCCTGGTACTCACAGACTCCGGAGGTATTCAGGAAGAGGCGCCTGCGTTGGGCAAACCCGTCTTGGTACTGCGGGAGACCACGGAGCGTCCTGAAGGGATAGCGGCTGGCACCTTGCGCAAGGTGGGTACCGCTACCGCTACCATTGTGGCAGCGGCTAGTGAGCTGCTGAGCGATAGCCGCGCCTATGCGTGTATGGCACAGACAGCCAATCCATACGGTGATGGGCGGGCAGCACAGCGCATTGTTGAGGTTTTGCAGGCTCGTCTACTCTGTTGGCAGAAGGAGGCTGCGCCTTCTTGAGGTACAGTTAGGTCTTGGCGGATTTCCCTTTACGTGTGCCCTGTGGTACACTCATGAATGACAATAAGGATTGCTGTCTCCGAAACCTTTTCTTGCAAAGGTACGGGGGACCCACTCTTTGGGGGTGAGTCCTGGAGGCTGCTCCAGGTAGGGCAACTTGGGTGCCCAAACCCGTCAGCTAACCTCGTAGGAGTACTCCAAGCGGATGGATCAGCCCGTTTCGGGCTGGATGCATGCGCTTTTTTTGCGTCTCAAAGGAGGCTTCGGCGCTTGAACAAGGGGCTGTACCAGTTCGCTAAATACAGCGGCATCGGGCTCTCTTGGGTGTTGACAACGGCTGCCTACCTCTACTTGGGTTATACTGCGGGTAACTGGGTCGATGTCAGACTGCGAACGACGCCCGCTTTTTTATTGGTGGGAACCATATTGGCTATGCTACTGAGCCTGTGGACACTGGTAGCCGAGGTTCGGGCGCTCACGTCTGACGACACAACCTCGGAAAATTGATGGAGGAGGGATGATGACGCTTGCAGGACAAAACACAGGCACTCGCTCATGTGATGGACCATATTGTCCGGCGCGTGGTGTTTCGCATCGGACCTGTCGAGATCACCTCGACCGTTGTAAACACCTGGATCGTGATGGCAGTGTTGTTTGCGGCTGTATTCGTCTTGACGCGCCGCCTCGAGGAGAAACCACGGGGAGTTCAAGCGCTGTTGGAGATCATCATTGAGTTTTTCTACTCCATGATCGATGGTGTCATGGGCAGGGAGGGTCGCAAGCATCTTCCCATCGTCGGGTCGTTGTTTATCTTCATCCTCACGCTGAATTTCGGCTGGGTGATTCCGGGCTTGATGCCGCCAACTACCGACTTGATGACCACCGCTGCATTGGGCGTGACGGCTGTAGTGTTGGTTCAGGTAACCCTCCTGCGGGCCAAGGGAGCGAAAGGGTATCTCCGACACATGGCGCAGCCCACTGTCGTCATGATTCCGATGAACATCATTGAGGAGTTGGTGAAGCCATTTTCGTTGGCTGTGCGTCTGTTTGGCAACATGTTTGGTGAAGAGATGGTGGTTACCATCCTCTTTCTGCTGGTTCCCGTTCTGGCGCCTACGCCAGTAATGGCTCTTGGTCTGCTTATGGGGACTATTCAGGCCTACATTTTCAGTCTGCTGATCGTGACCTATCTGGCAGCAGGAGACGAATAGATAGGATCGGTTAGGCAAGAAGCGCATTGAAGGGGGAAGTATCAGGATGTCGAGTGGGTTCTTAGCAGTCTCTTTAACGGTAATGGTTCCGGCACTGGTCTCTGCTTTTTGTCAGGGATGGGCGACTACTTCTGCAGTCAATGGGATGTCGCGTCAGCCAGAGGCAGCAAATGAGATCCGCACCACGCTACTGGTGGCACTGGCTTTTATGGAGGCCCTGACGCTGTTTTGTTTTGTTGTGGCCATCCTTATTTGGGTTAAGTTGTAGACGCAAGAGGACCAGCGCAGGAGAAGACTAGGAGGATTCCAACAGTGTCGCTCCCCTTATGTTTCTTGACTGCGGTTGCTGAGGCGGCTCCCGCCAATCCGGTGTCGTTGCATCCGTGGACGTTTGTCTTCCAGGTCCTTAATGTGCTTGTGGTCATCGGGGGTCTCACTTTTTTGTTGTTCCGACCCTTGGGGGCGCTAATGAAGAAGCGGGAGGACCACATTGAGGAGTCTCTCGCTCAGGCTGGGCAGGCTCGGCAGGAGGCAGGGGCGCTCCGCGCAGAGTACCAACAGAAGATTCGTTCAGTACGCGAAGAAGCCCAGGGGATTCTTGATCAGGCTGCCAAAGATGCGCAAGAGTATGAGCGCGTCCGGAAAGAAGAAACCGATGCAGTGTACGCCCAAATGCTTGCAGAGGCCAGGATGGAAATAGAAGACTCCAGGCAGGCAGTCCTGGCTTCTATGCATGAGGAAGTGGCCACTATGGCAGTCATGGCTGCAAGCCAGGTGCTTGGGCGGGCCATAAGTGATGAAGAGCATCGGGAGATCCTGCGGGATTTCATTGAGAAGGTCATGGAGCTTCCGCAGGTCGTCAAGGAACTGGCTCATGCCGCAGAAGATGGTCGTGACATCTTGCGAGTAGAGCTGATCACAGCGGTGCCCTTGCCCGATGATCTTTGCCAGTCGCTACGGCAGCGGCTCTCACAGGTGGGAAAAAAGAAGGAGGTCCGCCTTGTACTGCGGCAGGATCCAGACCTTGTAGGCGGGGCCAGACTGCGAATTGATGGTGTACTCGTTGACGACAGTATCGGCGGCCGTCTCCGCCGCCTTGAGAGGTTTGTGATGGAGGATGGGTCTCAGACAGAACACTAGCCACAGAGGTGACGCGAGTGACGATTCGTTCCGAAGAGGTTGGTACGGGTATTAAGCAACGAATACAGCACTTCGAACCCGGCGTCATGCTAGAGGACGCGAGGGTCGTATTGCCTGATGCACTTCGCGGATTGGCCGATGAGATGGGTGTAACCCTCAAGCAACGCATCAGTCGCTTCCAACCTGAAATGATTGTAGAGGACATTGGTACTGTGCTGCTAGTCAGTGACGGCATCGCCCGCGTGCGAGGTTTACGAGAAGCTATGGCTGGCGAGTTACTGCAGTTTCCAGGTCAGCTCGTGGGCATGGCTCTCAACCTGGATGAGGACAGCATCGGCTGCGTGTTGCTTGGCTCCTACGACCATGTTAGAGAAGGGGACGAAGTGCGCCGTACCAGACAGATCGTGCAGGTGCCCGTAGGCGAGGCCCTAATCGGGCGTGTGGTTGATCCTCTAGGGCGCCCGCTGGACGGAAAGGAACCGGTCATCACTACTGCGTATCGATCCGTGGAAGCACCTGCTCCCGGAATTGTCGATCGTCAGAACGTACATGAGCCGCTTCAGACAGGGCTTAAGGCTATTGACGCGCTGACTCCCATCGGTCGGGGTCAGCGGGAGCTGATCATCGGTGACCGGCAGACGGGGAAGACAGCGATTGCCATCGATACGATTGTCAACCAGAAAGATCAGGGGGTAGTCTGTATCTACGTGGCCATCGGTCAAAAAGCGTCTACGGTGGCGGGTATCGTGGACAAGTTACAGGAGCACGGGGCTATGGAGTACACCATTGTCGTTTCAGCTTCTGCAGCTGATCCGGCTCCGCTGCTTTTCATTGCACCATATGCTGGGACCGCTATGGGTGAGGAATTCATGTACGCTGGCAGGCATGTGCTGTGTGTCTACGATGATCTGACGAAACACGCAGCAGCCTACCGCGAGCTATCACTTCTCTTGCGGAGACCGCCCGGACGCGAGGCCTTCCCAGGCGATGTCTTCTATCTGCACTCACGGCTGTTGGAGCGAGCCGCCAAGCTGACGGAGGCACGAGGGGAAGGTTCGTTGACGGCTTTGCCTATTGTAGAGACTCAGGCCGGAGACGTTTCAGCCTATATTCCCACAAACGTTATCTCCATTACTGATGGACAGATCTTCTTGGAGTCCGATCTGTTTTATGCGGGACAGCGGCCTGCCATCAACGTGGGCATTTCCGTCTCTCGCGTGGGAGGCGACGCTCAGCTCAAGCCTATGCGGAGTGTGGCCAGTTCCCTACGTCTGGATCTTTCTCAGTACCGTGAGCTAGCTGCATTTGCCCAGTTTGGGGCCGACATAGATAAGGCCACGAGGGCGCGTCTTGTTCGAGGCGAAAGGGTACAAGAGATTCTGAAGCAGGGGCAGTATAGGCCAATACCTATCGCCGAACAAGTGGTAGTCTTGTTTGCTGCCATTCACGGCTATCTTGACAGGCTAGAGACGGATCTTGTTCAAGATTTTGAACAGCAGCTTATCAGCTTTATGCGTTCTGGCTATGGTGGATTGCTGGAGAGTATCGCCCAGGGTGACTGGGACGAAGCGATGCGGGCAGAGCTCCGTGGTGCTGTAGAGGAGTTTGCTGGCAGCTTCGCCGCGTAGGGAGGTGTTTCTCGCAGATGGCAGGTCAATCACAAAGGGAGATCAGGCGTCGTATCAGGAGTGTTCAGAATACGCAGCATATCACCCGGGCCATGCAGATTGTCTCCGCTGCGAAACTGCGGCGTGTGCAGGGGCTTGTGAGTGCGGTAGCCCCCTTTGCAGGGAAGCTAGAGGAAGTACTGAGTGGCCTGGCCAGTGTGGGACAGCACCCTCTGCTACAAGAGCGTGAGGTGAAACGTGTCGCTTATGTGGTGATCTCTGCTGATCATGGTCTGGCAGGTGGTCACAGTGCCAATGTTGTTGAATGGGCAATGCAGGTGTTAGGTAAAGAGCAACATCCCTACGATCTATGTGTCCTGGGTCGCAGGGGGGGTGACCTGTTGAGGGCTCGTGGTCTCTCTCTCGATGAAGTGTATGAGGATGTGGGCGATGATATTGACTGGTACGATGCTCGCCAACTGGCTCGGCGTCTGAGGCAGTCGTTCTCGGAGGACAAGGTGGATGCTGTCTACCTTGTGTACATGACGTTTGTGAACGCCATGGTGCATCGACCTCTGGTCAAGCGTCTGCTTCCAGTTGGCATGCTCCAGGGAACAGAAGACAGGGATGGCGATGTCATTTTCGAACCATCACCAGCGGAAGTACTCGACGTTTTGTTGCCACGCTATGTCGATACGTCCTTGTATATGGCTCTGCTGGATGCAAAATGCAGCGAGCACGGCGCTCGGATGGTGGCGATGCGTCAGGCTACGGAGAACGCCGAGGAAATGATTGAGGCGCTGACTTTGGGCTTCAACCAAGCGCGTCAAGCAGGTATCACCAGGGAGATCAGTGAGATTGTGGGCGGGGCCAATGCTCTGGCGGGGACGGCCGAGGGGCAAGCGTACGGTGACAAGGGGGAACAGCGATGGCTTTGAATGGCGCTCCAGCTGGCCGAGTGGTGCAAGTGACAGGACCTGTAGTCGATGTGCGATTTCCATCGGGTGAGTTGCCCGATCTATACAACGCTATCCGGGTCGACTATGAGGATGCTGAGCGCCAGATTCACATCACGATGGAGGTCGCCCAGCATCTGGGAAATCAGACGGTGCGTTGCGTGGCCTTGGCCTCTACCGATGGCATGTTTCGGGGTATGCAAGCTGTGGATACGGGAGAACCCGTATCAACGCCGGTGGGTCAGGAAGTCCTGGGTCGGGTGCTCAATGTGGTGGGCGAGCCCATCGACGGCAAGGGGCCGCTTGACGTATCGGTACGCCTGCCCATACATCGTGAGGCACCGGATGTTTCGCACGTAGAGCCAGCGACCAAGATGCTTGAGACAGGAATAAAGGTGGTTGATCTACTGGCGCCGTATCCACGCGGTGGTAAGGTCGGTTTGTTTGGTGGTGCAGGAGTCGGAAAGACTATCCTCATCATGGAGCTTATCCGAAACATCGCTTACGAGCACGGTGGTTTCTCAGTTTTCGCTGGGGTGGGCGAGCGGACCCGAGAAGGTACGCAGCTGCACCGGGAGATGGTGGACTCCGGTGTGAGTGATAGGACAGCGATGGTATTTGGCCAGATGAACGAGCCCCCAGGAGCGCGTCTGCGGGTGGCGCTTACCGCACTGACTATTGCTGAGTATTTCCGGGATACCGAGGGACAGGATGTGTTACTTTTCATTGATAACATCTTTCGTTTTGTTCAGGCAGGGTCTGAGGTCTCGGCTCTACTAGGGCGCATTCCATCTGCAGTAGGGTACCAGCCGACGCTGGCTACGGAGATGGGGCAGCTTCAGGAGCGCATTACCACGACAAGGCAGGGCTCCATCACGTCCATTCAGGCCATTTATGTCCCAGCTGATGACTATACGGACCCGGCTCCGGCCACTACTTTTGCGCATTTGGATGCTACCACTAACCTTGAGCGACGTATTGCTGAGAAAGGCATCTATCCGGCCGTTGATCCTCTGGCTTCAACGTCTCGCATTCTCACTCCCGATGTGGTCGGCCAAGAGCACTACAGGGTCGCTAGAGGAGTCCAGCAACTTCTGCAGCGCTACAGGGATCTGCAGGACATCATTGCCATCCTAGGTATGGATGAGCTCTCGCCTGAAGACAAGGTGACAGTTGGCCGTGCTCGGCGCGTAGAGCGATTTCTGTCACAGTCGATGTTCGTAGCAGAGGTCTTTACGGGCTTGCCGGGGCGATATGTCCCACGCGAAGAGACTGTACGTGGCTTCAAAGAGATCCTGGAGGGTAAGCATGATGACCTGCCGGAGTCAGCCTTTTACATGGTGGGCTCCATCGATGAAGCGGTCGAGAAGGCCCACCGAGAGGCGGCGAGCTAGGTGGGGCGCAAGCTAAATCTAGATATCGTGACGCCTAAGAGGCGCATCCTAAGTGAGGATGTGCAGTATGTGGCACTCCCTGGTGTACAGGGTGAGCTGGGGATTCTCTATGGCCATGCTCCACTCGTGGCTGGGCTGACTATCGGAGTATCCCGGTTCGGCGAACTAGGTGGCAAGATGCGGCGTGCCTTCATCTCTGGTGGATTTGTGGAGGTGCGTGACAACAGAGTCATCGTACTGGCTGACGCAGCTGAGTTAGCTGAGGAGATCGATGTTGTGAGGGCTCAAGCAGCCAAAGAACGTGCTGAGCGGCGCTTGCGTGAGCGGGCGGCTGATCTAGATTTCAGACGGGCGAGCAGCGCTTTGCAGCGGGCCATCTATCGCCTGAAGACCGCGGAAGTTGGCAAATCATGATGCCTCATGTAGTGCATGTTCTTCCCTATCTGGAAACTGGGGGTACCGAGCGCCACGTGCTCACCCTTATCACGAGCTTACAGCTGCTCGGACTATGCACGGGTGAGGTGTTGGCTCCGCCTGGTCCCTTTTCCGAAGTGTTGGCAGAAAACGGTGTAACCTGGAGTGCCTTTCATTCTGCGCAGTCGGGGCTGTTCCGCTCTGCGCGGAGTTTTCGTCATGTTCTCGGGTCGAAACTCGAGCGAGCCTCACTGGTGCATGTTCACGCCTCGCCCGATCTGCTACTTCTGGCGAGTCTAGCGCAGAATCTGCGTCGGCCCCGAGTCTTGACAGTGCACGGGTTCCACGGCCGAGGAGGGCCAGTCAGCTACCGTTTGGCTGCAATGTGCGCCAATCGTTTCGCTGAAGCACTGATTTGTGTTTCCGAATCGGAGAAGCGACTGCTATCGGCGGCGGGCGCTTACCCAGCCAAGCTCCATCGTGTCTACAATGGCGTGGCTGACGTAGCATCAGGTGACTGTGCCAGAGGTCCCGAAGTGCGTATCGCCTTTGTGGGTAGACTGTCTCCGGTCAAGGGGGTAGACGTGCTCTTGTCTGCCTTTGCACAGCTGGAGCAGGCCCTGGCTGGAAGGATTGCCGTGACTCTGGAGATCATGGGTACGGGCTCCCAGGGCTCAGAGCTAAAGGAACTGGCAATGCAGCTGGGTATCGGCGACCGAGTGCATTTCCTAGGATATGTGCCTGACGCGGCGGAGCGTATTGCTCAGTGTGATGTGTTCTGCCTGCCTTCACGCGAAGACATGTGCCCGCTAGTTTGCGTGGAAGCTATGGCTCAGGGGAAGCCTGTCGTGGCTACTGGTGTCGGAGGCCTCCCCGAACTGGTAGTCCCTGAGGAGACAGGGCTCCTCGTGTCGTCTGACGATGCGGGTGCTCTTAGCGCAGCCTTGCTGCGGCTTGTCGACGATCCCATGTTGCGTAGGCGTATGGGGGCGGCCAGCAGACGTCGCTTTGAGGGGTTCTTCACGCAAGAGGTCATGGCTCGTCAGACCTATCGAGTATATGAATCTGCAGGCATTCATGAGGTATAGCATTCCCATATCCTGCGAAGGCTTAAGGTAGGTATGTGCAGGATATGGGGGTGCAATGAATGTCGTTTTCCTGGCGTAAGCGTATGCGGGCTAGAGCGACTATGCTTTGGGAAAAGGCCCGGGGCTGGTCGCAATCTTTCGTGGTATGGATCGTGTGTGGTGCAGCCATTGCCGCACTGCTCGTAGGCCGGTCGGTTCTGGTTCAGCTACTCCCAACAGTGCCTAGAGCGGCGATCTCCCAGCAAGAAAATGTAGTCCTTCAGCTGGAGCCTGAGCAAGAGCAAGAGCGAGAGGCTCCCCCTCCCGCTATTGAGCAAGTGCAGCCCGAAGAAGAAGTGATCGCTGTGAGCGAAGTCATAGCACCAATCGCTCCCTTCGATCCCACAAAGGCCGTGATGCCAGTGCAGGGTGAGGTGGTGCGCATTCCGGGCTGGTATCGCCATCCGGAATACGGCGACTGGCGACTCTCCCCTGGTATCGAGATCAAACCACTGCAGCCAGGTCAGAAGGTTGTTTCCTCCTATGGGGGCGTGGTTGCCCAAGTGAGCAAGTCGCGCACGGGTGGATGGGACGTGGTGCTCACCCATCAAGGCGATTGGAGCTCAGAGTACCGCGGCCTCGAAGAGGTGGTAGTAGAGCCTCAACAGGCCGTTTCTCAGGGGAGCTTGTTGGGAACAAGTCTAAGGGACGATGAGGCTGCCATCGCTTTTGTGCTTCGGCGCGGCGAGGGCTGGGTTGATCCGGGAAAATACCTATCACAGCAATGACGGATGGTCAGCTAGAATACGGTTCGGCCCCCGGCATATACATTTAGCAAAACGGCGAGGGGGTCCGACGATGCGCGACTACATCCGCAAACGCGTTGTTGATATCTCGCAGTACATCGTCGACACAAGAGCGACGGTACGCCAGGCGGCTGCCGTTTTCGGGGTCAGCAAGAGCACCGTTCATAAGGATATGACTGAGCGCCTTCCGAGGGTGAGCAAAGACATGGCTCGTCGTGTGAAGCGAATACTGGATCGCAACAAAGCAGAGCGCCATATTCGCGGCGGCGAGGCAACGAAGAGGAAATACGGTCGTCAAAATCGCCAGGCTTCGTGAACTGGCTGCACATTGACCCGACAAGCGTACTCCTCAATCAATCCAAAAGCAGAAGGGAATCCCTATCCCATCGTCGAAAACCTGCTTCTGACATAGGCCAGAATCTTGATCCCACAGGCCGGTTAAGGGGCAGGAGCACATGATTGCACGAGAGATTGGTATCGACCTTGGTACTGCCACGGTCATTGTCTATGTGCGCGGCAAAGGCGTCGCGCTAGCGGAGCCTGCGGTTGTGGCTCGTGAGACCTCAACCGGACTTGTGGTAGCTATAGGCGAAGAGGCCCGGAGGATGATAGGCAGGACTCCAGGCAACATAGTGGCCACTCGGCCGTTGAAGGACGGAGTAATCGCAGACTATGATGCGACACTGATGATGCTTCGCTACTTCATGGAGAGGGTCTGTGGCCGACGAAGGTTTTTTCGGCCGGAGATCGTTGTCTGTGTTCCCTCTGGCGTGACCAGCGTGGAAAAACGGGCTGCGCTGGAGGCATGTATGGAGGCTGGAGCAAAGCGGGTTCATCTGATTTCCGAACCGATGGCCGCTGCTATCGGGGCGGGGATGCCAGTAGAAGAGCCGGGAGGCAATATGATTGTTGACGTAGGCGGAGGTACCACCGACATCGCCGTGATCAGTCTGGGCGGCGAGGTTGTTAGTGACTCCTTGCGTATCGCTGGAGACAGCTTCGATGATGCTATCGTACGCTATGTACGCAAGGAGCTCGGACTCATTATCGGTGAACGCACTGCGGAGGACGTCAAAATCGGTCTGGGGAATGTGTTCGAGCCTAACCGTAGTCAGAGGATGGAGATCCGTGGGCGCGATTGCGTTACAGGCCTGCCCAAGACAGTAGCTATCTCGCAGTACCAGATGGCAGAGGCCTTAGAGGAGGCGGTGCGGGCGATCATTCAGGCGGTGCGCGCAGTGTTGGAGCGCACGCCTCCGGAACTGGCGGCTGACATCATTGACAAGGGCATTATCCTCACTGGTGGGGGTTCCATACTGCCAGGCTTGACTAACAGAATCGGTGCCGAAACAGATATCCCCGTTGAGTTGGCGGATGACCCCATTTCTGCAGTGGCCATTGGGACCGGAAGGGTTCTCGAGGATTTAGAGCGCATGCGCCATGCGCGTGTGCTGGTAAGTCGGGTGTGATTTCTGCGGTAGGTTTCATTCCTGTTCTTATGCTCATTTGCCATATCGTGTTGCTTCCCCTCTCTCCAGTGGCCATGGCCGTAGAGTCTGATCCGCTGAGTTCAGACGACGCTTCTATCGCTGTACCTGTGCTAGACGACCAGGTCAAGGCCGAACAGAAAACGTCAACGTCTGATCGACCGCTGGAAAGCTGTGAGATTGCTCCTGGCGTCAGCCTGGTCAAGCAGCATAGAATCGAGTCCTATGGTCCGGTAGCAGTAAACATCCTGGCGGTCACTCCGACGCCGCAGGTAAGCCTATCCATTGGGCTGGCCACACGCGGCAGCTTGGGGCTCGAGCCGCTATCTGCGATAGCCGAGCGTGAGGGGGCACTAGCAGCTGTCAATGGTACCTTCTTTCACTGGAGCGGCCTCCCTCTGGGGCTCTTGGTCGACAGGGGTGTCTTGATCAGCGCACCAGTCTACGAGCGGACAACCCTGGTCATGCTCACTGATGGATCAGGGGGTCTAGATCGGGTTTTGCTACGCATTTGGTTGCAGCTAGCCGACGGCACGCGACTACCGGTGCACGGTGTCAATCGGCAAGCCAAAAGCGGCGAATGCGTCATCTACAACACTGCATTTGCTCGCGAAACCCCCTCGTTCGCACCTGAGCAGGAGCTTGTGCTCCGTGATGGGATCGTAATCGGTCGGGCCTATGGCGGGACACCTCTGGCACCAGGGACCGTGGTGGTTGCTGGTGATCCTACTGGCAGGCTGCGAATGCTCGAGGTAGGAGAGCATTGCCGGGTGGCCTGGGAGATCCACCTGTCTGAAGCGAAAGTGACGATTCCAGGCGAGTGCGTCTGGTTTGCGTTGGGTGGAGGTCCACGTCTGGTCACGCGGGCGAACATCACAGTGACTTCAGACCGCGAGCAGTTTCGTTCCGATGTTTCTCAGGGGCGTGCTCCACGTACTGCGATCGGTTTCACTGCAGAAGGTACTCTACTTCTCGTCACGGTAGATGGGCGACAACCGAGTGTCAGCGTAGGCATGACGCTCGAGGAACTAGCGGCGCTGATGGTCGAGTTGGGTGCCGTCGAGGCGATGAACCTCGATGGTGGCGGATCGACCACGATGGTAGTGCGCGACAACGTCGTTAACATGCCGAGCAACGGCGTTGAGCGTGCGCTGAGCAGTGCACTGCTCATCATGGTGGAGGCTGCCGAAGCAGCGGATGCTTTGGAGGCGGCGACAGTCACATGTCAGTAGCGTAGTGTGGAACGTCTTGCCAAAAGGGGGGAAGCGGTGCGTTTGCTCACATCGGGCGAATGAGCCGCGACTGTGTGCCGGAGATCAGGTCTCGCAGGATAACAGTACTTCTTGCGGTTTTATTCGCCGTGCTATTGAGTTCGTCTGCTACAGCTGGCAATATGCCACTGATCAGACCTATTACTTCCGTGCAGAAGGGCGAACGCGGCATCGGAAAGACGGTAGTATCAGCTACGACCGTCGAGGAGTTTGGCGTCGAAGTGCTTGGAGTTGTGGCAGGGACAGGTCCCTCTGGCGCTCTGATCCTCGTACGTACCTTTGGGCCCCTTATTGAACGGACAGGCGGCATTGCAGCTGGCATGAGCGGTAGCCCAGTCTTCATTGATGGGCAGCTTATCGGCGCATTAGCCTACGGTTTTTCGATGGCAGACCATACGATTGGTCTGGTGACGCCTGCCGACGATATGTTGCAGATTCGCGAGCTGCTTACTCGAGACGGCGCTTCCGGCGGCGACAAGCTAGTGCTAAACGTGGATGGTAGGGCATGGTCGGGCGTCGTTGTAGCCCGCTATCCTGGGGAAGCCGATCTACTGCGGAGCGTGCTACCCGCGGATGTTGGGGTAGCTGTGCCTCTGGCAACTCCACTGGCGGTGAGCGGTCTCGGGCGGCGCACGCGGAGTATTCTGGAGTCATCGCTGGCAGGATGGAGCCTGTTTAGCGTGCCTGGTGGGAAGGCACCTTCGGGAGTCGAGGCACCAGAACTGGAACCTGGCAGCGCGATTGGTGTGCAACTCATTAGAGGCGATGTGAATTTGACAGCCTTGGGTACGGTGACACTTGTGGATGGCAACGGTTTCGTGGGTTTTGGTCATCCACTCATGAATCGAGGAAACGTAGACTTCTTTGCCACTGGTGCCTACGTGCACGAGGTCGTGCCTAGTATTGAGGTGCCCTTCAAGATATGCGCACCGTTGCAGCCTGTAGGGCGCCTGTCACAAGACCGGCAAGCGGGTGTAGCGGGTGTGCTAGGTGAGCTTCCTCAGGCGATCGCCGTCAAGGTGGAAGTGTATGACGCAGCTTCTGAGAGGCTGACTCAGTTGAGTGCTGAGATTGCCAATGATGAGGGTCTCACGGTGCCTTTGTTGGCCATCACCCTGCTTGAGGCCTTCGACAGAGCCATCGATCGGATCGGCGCGGGGACCGCCACGGTGATGGCTACCATAGAGGGGGAAGGCCTTCCCAGGCCCCTTGTTCGAGACAACCTGTTTTATAGCGCTTCAGATGTCTCTGCTGTCTCTTTGGGCGAGCTGCTTCTGGGGACGCAGAAGCTCTTAGCGAATGAGTTTGCCCCGATTGGGCTTAAGACCATTAGCATTCGGGCGGATATCGAACCCGGACGCCGGACGGCGCGCATTGAGTCTGCCCGCGCCAAGACTACCAAAGTAGTGGCTGGGGAGGCTGTGGAGATCGAAGTCAGTTTGCGACCGTTTCGCGAGGAGACGATCACTCGTACCTTGGTTCTGGACATCCCTGCGGGCATTGCACCTGGGGAAGTGACTGTCTTTGTGCGAGGCGGGGGATACGGTGCTCCGCGCTTGATAGCAGGGGAGCTCGCCGAGCAACTTGGGGAACCGGGGCCTGAGCCAGGTGAAGACGATGAAGGGGACGTATCAGATACAGCGGCGAGTTTCGACAGATTTCTCGCAGCTTTGTTTGAGCGGGACCGCAATTATGAGATTGTGGCGGAGTTCTATCCCATGCCTTCTGAGTACGAGTTGGGGATCGAGGAAGAGGCGCCTTCGGTTCTGCAGTTGGTCCAAGACGAGGGGAAAACGGGGAAACATGAGCAGAAGGTGCCGTCTGGGCTGGGACAACTTTTTGCAGGCGAAGCGATGCTAGAGCCCGTGAAAGCTCGGCTCATGGCCCCCTACTATATCCAAGGTGCTATCAGTCTACCCCTGGAGATCCTGCCTGCCGTTGGTAACGTGGAAGACGGCGTGGACTCAACAAAGAGCGATGGGTAGGCATTCAGTGTGAAAGCTGGTAGAGTTTGTGCACAGGGGCGACCACCGCAGTGGCGAAGAAAACTCACCAGTGCTGCCTGCGGGAGGTGACCCCTGTTTACCTATGCGTAAATGGTATCGAATCATCGTTGCTCTTTCTTCCTTGTTGGCTATATCAGCTACGGCCATCAGTGTGAGTCTGCCGCAGATGGCGCCATTGCAGCATGCCAAGACAGTGTTAGTTCGTGAGTTGGGCGTGGTCCTTGGAGTGCCATGTGAGGTGCAAGCCGTCGAAGTGACCTCTACGGGCAGTGTCCGGTTGAGCGGCGTGCAGTTGATGCTAGAGTCCGCAGAGGCACAGGCTTTCGTGGAAGTAGGCGACGTCAGCGTCGACTTCTCGTTGTGGCGTCTGCTTCGCACGCACACTGTCATGCAGTCTATTCGGGCCGTTCGTGTGCATTCCCCCCGAGTCAAACTAAGCGGATCAGGGCCTGATTTGCTCGCCCTAATGCCTGAAGCCCAGACGGGGTCAGATCTCGGGGTGAGCTTCCCCATAAGAGTAAGTGATCTTCAGGTCACCTGGAGGCACGAGACGTGGTCAGAGCGCTTGTTAGTGCTACAAGCGGTGTCTGATGGTGGCTTGCGCGTTTCTCTCAAGCAAAGCGTGTTGACTTTGGCCGCACTGCCTTTTCCAGTGCAGATCAGCGGTCTCGGAGAGCTCGTCGATGCCTCGCGTCTGGACAAGCTGGCTTTACGTGTCACGACTCCCGTGGGCCGAGCCGATCTTACGGGGCAGGGGCACAGCTCTGACATTGCGTTTGGCGTGAAGGGCTCTTTTGCTGGAGATGCGCTCATGCAGACCTGGCCCTGGTGGCCGTTGTCAGGGGCGGGTCAGTTTGAGGGCAAGATACGGGCGAATGCCACTGAGGTCGTGGTTACTGATGGTATGGCTCACCAGGCCCGAAGCAAGGTCTCATACGCCGTTGCTGGCCGCTACGACAGAGACTCCGGGCACCTGGACGGACAGGTACAGTCTGCGGCCTTGCCCGCTAGCGAAGCACTAGCTTGGGCGAGACTGGCCTGGCCTTGGGAAGGACAAGTCGCGGGGAGACTGCATATTCATGGGCCCCTGAGGCGCCTCGTCTACGACATCCGAGTGACAGGCGATGAAGGAAGAGCTTGGGGGCAGGCGTTCACGGATCTGCTGGTGGACGTGCGAGTGGCTGACGGAGTCACTACCATTGAGCAGGGGAAAATGGGTGTGGCTGGTGGGCAGCTGGCGGCTCGCGGTCACGTTGCAGGTGGAGCTATGGACCTTGTGTTTGAACCCCAGGGGATACTCGTGAGCGAACTCCCCTGGGATATCACACAGAGGGTGACGCCGGAGGCAGCGCTAGAAGCAGAGATCCGGGTGCATGGCCCTTCGTTGGCCCCGGAGATCTCTGCGACGTTTGACGTGCCTCTGGCTGCTATGCGCGGCACCGTTCAAGCCAGCTATTCGTGTGACGCGGCTAGCAGACTCACCGCAGATGTGGAGCTCCAGGGGAGTCTCTCAGGTGTTCCCTACGCCGCGCGCATCGTAGGGCGTGGTTGGGCCCAAGAGTGGCGCCTAGATGACGTGCAGCTTGCGGCTCGGGGGGGCAGTGCGAGCCTGCAGGGGTCTGTGGCACCGGGCAAGGTGCGCATCGAAGGCCAGTGGAGCCAGCTGCCAATGGCGCTGCTGGGTGTGCCGGACGTGAGTGGGGGGATTAGCGGCTCTGTCGATCTGGTAGCTAACAGCGGCACGGCTCAGGGCAACCTACACTGGCACGCTTCTTCGCTTACTGTGGCAGGGTCCCGGATCGTAGCGGCTAGTGGAACGGTTGGACTGCGGGCAGGCAGGTTGCATGTGGAAGACTGGCACGGTACTGCGGCAGGACGACCTGTGCAGGTGGAGGGCTCTTTGCCTCTCTTTCCTCAGGTGGCTTCTTTCCTAGGCATACGGCCCGAGGGCAGCATGGATCTACGGATCGCTGTGCCGTCTGGTCCGTTGGCGCCTTTGCTTGTTTGGCTGCCGTTTTTCCCGGCTGGTCAGCCATGGGCGCGGTTGGTGCACGACGTAGAAGCCCATGGGGAGCTGCGCTTGCATGTGACAGGTACGCAGGCAGTGCCTATCCTTGACGGCGAAGCCAGCATTCAGAAGGGGAAGATCGCGCTTCCGCAACCATGGGGAAGTCTAGATGGGATTCGGGCGAACGTGCTCTTTAAGGGGAGCACTCTGAGGTTTGAGAGGGTGAGTGCAGAGGGCCTAGGCGGACGCCTGAGCGCTGACGGTGAGATCGCGTGGCCAAATGCAGGAAGGTCCAGTGTACGTGGCCACATCACAGGTGATCTGCGCCCGAAAGTACCGGGGCTAGACGTGGAGGGAAATATACGCCTGCAACTTGACGGCACATTGGATGATCCCGGTATCACAGGCCAGATTGTATTGCGCAAGGGGACGCTGGATGTGGGGGCGTTCCAGGTGGCAGCGGGTCCGAGTCAAGCGGCCCTGAATCCTCGTCTGAGCGTGGAGCTCATGGTCAATCAGCTGCGTGTGAGAGCTGGATCGTTGCTGGACGTTCCCGTCAGAGGGCGGCTACGGGCAACAGGCCGTGTACTGAATCCTGAGCTCTCAGGTCAGCTAGTGGCCGATCGTGGGCGCCTCAACTATCTGGGAACGAACTTTGTCGTGGAGGAGGCGGGAGCAGAGTTTTCGCCTTCGCGAGGAGTTCTGCCGCGGGTGTCGCTGTGGGGTACCACTTGGGTAGGCGGAACAACAGTAGCCCTGCAGATGAGTGGACTTCTACCGCAGCTCGGGGCGCGCCTTACGAGTGAACCTCCACTTCCCCAGCAGGACATCGTGGCTTTGCTTGAGTGGCCCGGGCAATTGGCCCGGATGAACTCAGGGACGATGGATCTCATGGAGATCATGCAGAGGGGCATAGCGATGGGGTTGGTAGGCGAGGTAGAAGATGCTGTTCGTGAAGGCTTGGGGCTGGATGATTTCCGTCTAGAGCCAGATCTGACGCAAAAGCGCGTCCGGCTTTCAATTGGCAAAGCGTTGCTGCCGCGTATTTATCTGACATATGAGCAGTCGCTGTTCTCAGAACCACGAGGCGATCTCAGCCTAGAATATGACCTGGACAATGGATGGAAGCTCTCTGCTGGTGTGGGGGACGGAGGTGACGTGCGCTTGGGGGTTAAGGCGAAGAAGCGTTTCTGATAATCCATCCGGCGCCAGCCTTGCCGTAATCCGGGAATATGACCATGAAGTGCTGCAGCCATAGCAGCAGGTAAGGCCTCCTGTAAAGCAGAAGAGGCACATGCAGTTTCAAAGGGGGTTCGCATGCAATGCACCATTCAAAGTATCGCCTTTTTCGGGTCGTTCTTGGTGTGCTTTTCATTCTCACACAGGCCTTGCAGCCAGCATTGGCGGCAGATGCCACCAATGCACCCAAGGCGATCCGCCAGCCTGCCGCAAAGACAGAAGAACCCATAGTGCGGGCTATAGCCGTAGAGGGGTTGCGCACTCTCTCGTCTGATGTGGTTCTCAAGGTGGTCAAGAAGACCGTTGTGGGCGAGCGGCTAGACCCCCAACGTGTGCAGGAAGACCTGCAGGCCATCATAGACACGGGCTTTTTCAGCAATGTAGAGGCAGCCTTGGCTCCTGCAGATGATGGCGTCAAGATCATCTTTCTTCCCACAGAGAACCCGCTCGTTCAGAGTATCAAGATCGAGACTGAGGTGCTCAAGCCGGAGTTGCTGCGCCCGTACTTTGCTCAAAAAGATGGCGAGGTGCTCAACTACCATCAGCTAGAGCGGGATCTTGATTCGCTTGAGGAGCGCGTGGCGGAAGCCCATGGTTACGTGGTGCAGCCTGTCAATGTGGCCATGTCACAGGCTGGCGAGCTTGGCATCTCTCTTTCGGCCGCCAGGCTGGGTGAAGTCACAGTCACGGGGAACACCAAGACTCGTGAGAAGGTGATCCGAAGAGAGCTCACAGTCAAGCCTGGCGACTTCCTGAACATGTATCAGCTCGAAGGGGATCTACGCCGTGTGCTGCACCTTGGTTTCTTCGATGAGGTGCGTAGGTCGTTCAAGCCAGTTCCTGAGACCGACAAGTTCGATGTCGAGATTGAAGTGGTGGAGCGTTTGACGGGTTCGGCTGGTTTCGGTGCGGGGTACAGCACAGCAGACGGCCTTCTAGGCTATGTAGAGTACGCTGAAGAGAACTTCCTTGGTCGTGGCGAGCGCCTGAGCATCCGCTCCGAGTTTGCTCAGAGAAAGACTAGCTACGATTTGGGGTTTTACGAGCCCTATCTGATGGGTTCGAGGACCTCATTCGGTGTCAATCTGTACAACAAGTCCTCAGATCTTGTTGAATACGAGAACGACGAGGAGCTTGGCTACCACGAACGCCGCGCTGGCGGGGATATTTCTCTCGGTCGGCCCATCGGTCCATACACTCGGGGGCTGATGACCCTCAAGATCGAAGACAGTGACATCACTCCTGACGTTGTCGGCAGCATAAAGGCCACGAGTAACAAGACGCGCAGTCTGACGCTGCAGTCGCGCACAGATACGACAGATCATCCTTTCTATCCGTTGTCGGGTATGCGGGCGAACCTCAGCGTGGAGTCAGCAGGCCACTTCCTTGGTGGCGATACTCAGTTCACCAAGTGGGTGGGCGAGACTAGCCGCTACTTTAAGGTGGGTCGAGCAGATCAGGTGTTGGCGCTGCGTCTCGTGGGGGGATTGGCCAGCGGCAATCTTCCGTTGCAGGACGAGTTCCGTGTGGGTGGCGCTGAGACCTTGCGAGGCTACAAGTACAGCGAGCTACGTGGTGATCGCATGGCCTATGCCAATGCCGAGTATCGCTTCAAGATAGCGAAGATGCTGCAAGGAGCGTTCTTTGTGGACGCTGGGCAGGCCTGGAGAAACGCGCAAGGACAACCCGATCGTCTCAAGGTTGGCTACGGGGCTGGGCTTCGTCTGGATACGCCCTTGGGCATCATGCGTTTTGACTACGGCATTGGTGAAAGAGGCGGCGGCGTGTTCTTTAGCATCGGTCCATCATTCTAGCACTTGCCAGTGGATGGGCGCCCGAAACCACGCACGCGTCACGAGCAGCGTGAATGAAGGGCGCCTATGCGGATGATGCAGCGTATATGGTTCTTGGGAGGCATTCATTGTGGAAAAGAAGGGCAGAGTGGTTCTTACAGCATTCTTATTGCTGGTCACAGTGGTCAGTGTTCGTTGGGGGATATCCCGGGCGGCTGTGAAGGATGAATTTGGTCTTGTCGATATGCAGGTAGTCGCACAACGCTACATGCAGCCTGCGCTTGAGAAAGACCTCGAGCCGGAACTGCAGAAGCTTCAGAAAGAGTTCGATGCCAAGGCCAAGAATGCAAGTGACCAGGCCAAGGCTGAGCTTTTTACCACGTATCAGGGACGTCTAAACGCCAAGGAAGAGGAGATGCTAGAGAGTCTGCTGGCCAAGGTCTCTGCCGCGGCAAGTCAGGTGATGAAAGAGCGCGGGATGACCATCGTTTGCGATAAGGCAGCGGTAGTGGCTGGAGGTACTGACATCACTAGCCAGGTGCTGGCCAAACTGAAAGTGAAATGATGGGCATTGCCGCATGTGAAGAGGTGCAGTGACGTGTACCGGTTAAGTGAATTGGCGCGTCTAGTGCAAGGTGACTTGTCGGGTCGGGCCCCAACTAAGGCCATAGAGGAGACAGAGATCACAGGAGCTGCCTCCTTGGAGGATGCCGGCCCGACAGAGATCACCTTCGCTGCGGAAAAGAGAATGGTAGAACTGGCTCAGGCGACGCGCGCTGCGGCCGTTATCGTGACGCCGGATTTCCCGGAGCTCGACAAGCCAGTGATTCGGGTGATGCATGCTCGTCTGGCGTGGGCAAAGGTACTCGAGGTGTTTGCTCCCATTGCGGATGTTCCCCTTGGCGTACATGAAAGTGCCAACGTTGGCGAGGCCGTTGTGCTGGGAAAGGATGTCTCAATACAGGCACACGTTGTCGTGGGAGCTCGTACGCGTCTGGGCGAGGGAGTGGTTCTTTGCCCAGGCGTCTACATAGGCGAGGATGTCTCAATCGGCAGCGGTACCGTGGTCTATCCCAACGCAGTGATCCTCGATCGGGTCAAGGTAGGCAAGAACTGTCTTATTCATGCAGGAGCAGTGCTGGGTGCTGATGGTTTTGGTTTCGTAAGCACGTCAAGTGGCCATCGCAAGGTGCAGCACATCGGTAGTGTTGTCGTGGAGGATGAAGTAGAGATCGGGGCCAATAGCACAGTCGATCGGGCCACAACTGGAGTGACTACTGTAGGCCGAGGAACAAAGATCGACAATCTCGTGCAGTTGGGGCACAACGTGCAGATTGGATCCGAATGCCTCATCGTGGCTCTGAGCGGCGTGGCAGGCAGTGCTGTAGTCGAACGCAGAGTAACCTTGGCCGGGCAGAGCGGAGTGGCTGGACACCTCCGCGTAGGTGAGGGCAGCACAGTGGCCTCTCGCGGTCTTGTCGCTAAGGATACACCGCCGGGCTCTTTTGTTTCCGGGTTTCCGGCTCGTCCACATGCGGAGAATATGCGCATGCTGGCGGCACAACAACGCCTACCTGCCTTGCTTAAGGATTTCGACCAGTTGCGGCGTCGGGTGGCTCGTCTGGAAGAGGAGAAAGAAGAGACTGTGGCGCTGCTGTACGAGCTGGAGGCGGAGCTTGAGAAACTGCGAGAGGGGGGGCCTGTGTGAGCCTGGTACGGCTCACCGGAGTAGAGCGTTATTTTGGTGGTCAGCGACTCTTCGGTCCGGCGAACTCTGTGATGCACGCAGGGGACAAGATCGGACTGATCGGGCGTAACGGTGTGGGCAAGACCACTCTGCTGAGACTCATTGCTGGCTTGGATCATCCTGATGAAGGCGAGGTGCTGGTTGCAGCTCGGGCCAAGGTGGGTTTCTTGTCCCAAGGCGTGGCGCTTGATTTTCGCGGTGCCCTGTGGGAGTACGCGCTGCAAGCCAGAAGCGACGCTCTGCATATGGCTGAGCGTTTGCGGCAGCTGGAGGCGGCAATGGCTGATCCGGTCGTGCACTCGGATGAGGCAAGGCTTGCTCACGTTCTGGATGAATACGCTCGGGTTCGAGGCTGCTATGAGCAAGCCGACGGTTACAGCAGTGAAGCCGCGATCCGTGCCGCGCTCTTTGGGGTTGGTTTCTGCGAGGCTGATCTTACACTACCTGTATCGGCCCTGAGCGGAGGCCAGAAAGCGCGGGCAGCATTGGCCCGTTTGCTCTGCAGCTCGCCGGATCTGTTGCTCCTTGATGAGCCTACAAATCATCTCGACATGGCGGCGACTGAATGGCTGGAGAACTATCTGAAGGAGTACAGGGGTTCGCTGATCGTAGTCTCGCATGACAGGTCCTTTCTGGATGCAGCGGTCAACCACATATGGGAACTTGAAGAGAACCAGCTCCATACCTATCGAGGCAACTACTCATCGTCCAGAGTGGTGCGTGAGGAAAGACGAGTGCGAGCTGCCAAGGAGTATCTGTCGCAGCAAGAACAGATCACTGAGCTCGAGGCGTACGTCCGCCGCTACAAGGCGGGTAATCGGGCCACCATGGCTAGAAGTCGCGAGCGCGCTCTGGCGCGTCTCACGCCTGTCGACAAGCCGATGAATGAGGCGGGACCGATGCGCCTGCGTCTAGCGGCAGGTCCTCGCTCAGGGCGAGAGGTCGTCTGGCTAGACGGAATATCCAAGGTCTACGGTAACAAGCCAGTGCTCGATATCGATCACCTTCGTGTGTCTCGCGGCGAGCGCATAGGTGTCATTGGGCCCAACGGCTCGGGCAAGAGCACATTGGTCAAGATCATCGCCGGATTGCTAGCGCCTTCTGCAGGGAAAGTGGGCTATGGCAAGGACGTGGTGATCGCCTATTTCAGTCAGGAACTGCTTGATCTGAACGCTGACCTGACAGTGATCGAGGAGCTCCTTCAGGTCCGCGACATGAGTTTCTTCGAGCTCCGGAGTCACTTGGCTCTCTTTCTGTTCCAAGGGGATGACGTATACAAGAAGGTGGGTGTGCTGAGCGGGGGCGAGCGCAACCGGCTGACACTGGCGAAACTGGTCTTGTGTGAAGCGAACCTCCTGTTGCTAGATGAACCCACCAATCATCTCGATATCCCCAGCCAGGAGGCTGTTGAGGCAGCGCTACAGGAGTACGAAGGCACGCTGATTTTCGTATCACATGACCGGTTTTTCTTGAGTCGGTTGGCCCAACGCATCTGGTCTCTTTCGGACACCGAACTCCAGGATTTCGCCGGAGGCTACCAGGAGTTTCGCATGTCGCAACAGGCATTGTCGCCAGAGCCAGACCCGCAGAGAGTGAGAGTGAAGCGGTCAGATTCTGATGCAGAGGAGCTTGCGCGGCGCCGGGCATTGCATAGGGCACAGGCTGAGCTCGAGGAGTTGGAGCAAGCAATTGCTGTGGCTGAGGAGCAGAAGCATTCCCTAGAGGCCGTCCTTGCCGATACCACTGTGTATGCGGATGCCGAGCGGGCTAAGCAGACAGCTCAGGCACATCGAGAGATTGTAGCCAAGCTTGAAGCTTTGTATGGGCAATGGGAACAGCAGGCGAGTGTCGTAGATGACAGCATCATGGGCTGCTAGCAGGGAAAGAGGCAGGCAATATGCGTGTGCTTGATCGTTACACCTTCAGGGAATTCAGCGCGCCGTTTGTCGCCTGCGTGGCTGGTTTCACCGTGATGCTCTTGTCGGGTATTGTCTTTGAGTTGGCCGACCTCATTGTCAGCAAGAGAATGCCAGTCTGGATCGTGCTCCGCCTTCTTCTGTACAAAGTGCCGAGCGTCATGGTGATTACCCTTCCCGCAGGAGCCTTGTTTGCCACGCTCTTGAGTCTGGGCCGCTTTGCCAAAGACAGTGAGCTTACAGTCATGCGAGTCACTGGCTGCTCGTTTCGCCGTCTGGCCTTGCCCGTGTTCGCGGCAGCAGCCATGGTCAGTGTAATGACCTTTGCTCTAAATGAGTCTGTAGTCCCTGCGGCGAATCACCAGGCAGAGAATCTCTATCGCAAGGCGATTCTGCGTGACGCTCTAACTCAAGTGCAAGCGAATGTGTTCATGCGGGGACCGGAAGGTCGCACGTTTTTCGTGGGTGAGGTGGACCGTAAGACGCGTCGCCTCCGGTCAATCATGATCTTTGAGCCACTGCGGGGTGCTGACTCGCCTTTTCCTGCGGTGATCACTGCTCGGGAGGGGTCGTACACGGAGGAGACCTGGCATCTGCTCGCTGGAGTACGCCGTGTGCTTGATGAAGATGGCTATGTACTTCAAGAGACGGGCTTTGATAGGCTGGATATTCCTGTGCAAGACAGCGAGAAGTTGTTTGGAGAGCAGAAGACGACCGATGAGATGACCCGACGTGAGCTAGGTGATCACGTTCGCCTATTCCAGAAAAGTGGCATTGACGTTCAGCGGTTTGTGGTCGATTACCATCTGAAACTCGCCTTGCCTCTGGCTGCAGTGATCTGGGTCTTGGTGGCAGCACCCATGGCTGTAGCTTCTGCGCGAGGGGGCCGCTTCTATGGTGTGGTGGTCAGCATTGTTGTGGCGTTTGGCTACTACGTGGCAGTGGGCATCTTCCGTTCGCTTGGGGGCAATGGCGCCATCCCACCAGTGTTGGCCGCATGGAGCCCCAACGTGCTTTTTTCTCTAATGGGCCTAGCCCTTCTCATCTGTGTGGAACGCGTTTGACAGATCTTGAGACAAGGCGACCGCGATTCTTTATGGAATTTCTCGCTGGGAGGGGGCGGCAACGCATGTTGGTCGACGCACGCATGCTGGCAGTGTTCAGCATCATAGCCCTCTTGGTGGTGCCGAGCTTCGCTGCTACTGTGCAGATCACTGGCGAGGAGTTCGCTGTAGTAGATATTGCATCCGGTCAGTTTACCTTCAACGGGCCAGTGACGGTCACAGATGGCGCGACAACGATCAAAGGCACTCAGCTGGTGTACCAGAGCAAAGAGGAGATCGTACAGTTTATTGGAGAGGTCACCATTGAGCAGGACGGAACCTCTATTCAAGGGAAAGATCTCGTCTATGATGCTAGCAAGGGTGAAGGTATGCTCGCAGAGGCCCTGGCGTCGACCGTCCCAGCGGGGGCGGTATCTCCGGTCTATGTCTCTGGCACACAGGTGACTGCTTGTCGCAGCCTAACCGTAATCGACGATGCTTCACTTACCACGTGCGATCCTGATCAGCCGGGGTACTTCTTGGCGAGCAAGCGCATCGAGATCCGACCTGGCGATCGCTTGGTTCTCCACAATGTGCGTTTTGTAGAGAGTGGTATGACCCTTTTTTACTGGCCTCGGGTGACCTTCTCTTTGAAACGAGCCGATCCCGACACCGCTTCTGAAGACGTGGCGTTGCCTCGCATAGGGTACTCGGCCGCCGAAGGCTGGTTCGTGAAGTCGTCTTTCGGCTATCGTGGACCGGCGGCCCAGCGGGGGCGTCTGTTGATTGATTACATGCAGCTTTTGGGCTGGGGGTTTGGCATCGACCATACCCTTCGTGCCGACGGCGCGGGTAGTGAGGGAATCTACCTTTATGCACAACCAAACGTAAATACGGGGCACACGGATCTGCAGCTAAGCTTACATGGCGAGCGTGTACTGCCGGGTGACCTCGAGGTGTCGGCGAGTAGTACGATCTCCTCTGAGTACGATGAAGGGGAGGAACTGTGGCGTCATCATGAGCTCAGTCTAGCACAGCGACGTTCGGGAGGTAGCAGTCTGCTGCGCTATAGCGACAAAAGAGTGACGGGCGCCAAGGTGGGGCACGAGACGTATGCCACTCTGTCGCACACCCAAAGGAGTGCGGGCGGATGGCGCTTCAGAGTCAATGCCAACGCTGATGTGCGAGATATGCCCGGCCTCGCGCACCGCAACTTGGTGGGCTATTTGGCGGACCTGGGACGCGAAACACCAAACTGGGGCTTTGACCTAACCGCAGAGGACCGCTTCAACCCTGAACTGGCCAAGGATGTCCCTTCGGATATTACCTGGAGCAGGGCGCAGCGTCTACCTGAGCTTCGTGTACGGATCAACCGTCTCTATCTTGCTGGCCGTGAGAGTCCATTCGCCGCAGACCTGGCATGGGGCAACCTCACTGAGGATCGGTTGTCGTTGCCGGCTCATGTGCGTACGAGCACTGACAGGCTGCATGTGACGCTCAAGATGAAGCCCTCTCAGCTAAGTCTCGGATCCTGGGGACGTTGGCGTTGGGGAGGTTCACTAACTAGGCGTGTGTATGGCACAGGAGAGAGGCAGTGGGTGGCTGCCGCTCAAAGTGATTACCGCTTGCCCATCTCTTCGAAACTTGCGCTAAGCGCGGATTACCGCTATGAGCAGGGGTTAGGTGACCTCTCGCCCTTTCGATTCGATAGGGTGATCGACGAGGAGACACTCACTGCAGCCCTGAAGTATGATGCGAAGAACGCGGGGTGGCTACTCTCCGGGGGCTATGATCTGCTTAACGAGGTTCCTACCGATGTTGTGGGCAGTCTCCGTCTACAGCTGTCTTCGGCACTCAAGATGCAGGTGCAGGCTGCATATAGTGTGGTGGACTCGGATTGGATCTACACGATAGGTACGGTGCAGTACGTGCCTGACGAAGCCTTTACTCTACAGCTGGGCTCGAAATACAACATGCAGTCGAGGCGGTCTGAACGTGTGGATGCGGTTTTTCGCTGGGACCTGCAGAGCTGGAAGGTGGCCTATACTGGCATCTATGACGGGATCAAGAACGTGTTCGACCTTGGCGATTTCACGATCACGAGGGATCTTGGTTGTCGGGCGATCGATCTGCGCTACAACCAGAACCGCAAGGAGGTTTGGTTAGAGTATAGAATTCCAGCATTCCCGGCAGCAAGTGTAAAAGTAGGGGCCACAGAGAAACACTTGATGTTCGATGCCAAAGGCTGGGAGGAGGTCTTGGCAACCGAGTGAGTGTTTCGAGGAGACGGGGAGGTGTCTTTTGTGCGGCGCGAGCATCGGAATCGGTGGATCATGGCGGGTGTTCTCGTTCTTGTGGGGCTTTGCGCGGGCTCTGCGCTGCTACTGCTACGGGATGAAGCGATTCCGGTGACAGATACCAAGCTGACGCAAACCACGGAGTTCTCTCGGCCTCGTTTGGTGGGATGGTCTAAGGGTCAACGTCAGTGGTCCCTGGAAGCCAGAACCATGAATGATGCGGGCAATGTAGTGACATTAGAGAAGATCGAACATGGTGTTATTTACCGTAATGAGCGAGAGTTTCTCACTTTCAACGCTGGAAAGGCTGTATGGCAGAAGAAGGTGGGCAGTCGAGATAGCAGCGACCTGTCACTTTCCGAGGGGGTCACTGTTTTGCAGAACGGACAGCCAGTCATGGAGACTGCCAAACTGGAATGGAAAGAGGCCACCAGCTTGCTTATCGCTCCTGAAACCGTCTACTTCACATACGATGGCAGTAAGGCTCGGGCTTCGCGTCTGACTCTCAACTCGGTAACCGAAGACGTCATCTTGGAGGGTGATATCGATCTTGCCCTGCAAGATGGGACGCTCATTGCGGTACAGGGTAGGCTCGTCTACAACATGAAAACAGGATCCTTCCGCATAGAAGGGATGCAACAGTTCGACATCAGCACTTAGATGGCAGTAGCTTCCTTTGTGTGAAGATAGTGCTGGGCAGCCCGACAGCCTTCGCATGGTATAATGCGAGCTGGACGGGGGTGTAGGGCTTTGCGGCAGCTATGGCGTTCAGGCTTTGGACGTGATATATCGGTTGTTCTTCTGGTCACTATTGTTGTTGGTAGTCTAACCGCTAGCGGTCTCTCCATAGCTGCTGACAGGTATTTCACTGCCAGTGTCAATCATTTGGTTGGCGACTATGGAGAGTATGATCTTATTGTGCATGTGCGGGAGGAAACGCAAGAGGCCTTCAACAAGACCCTCCGTCCTGTGATCGATAAGCGTATTCCGGGCTCGCGCGTGAAACGCGGCCCCAACGTGGCCGGCAAGGCCAACTTCTTTGTGGCTGTAGCTGACAAACACAAATCGCGTCACGTTTTCGAGAACTTGGGCAAGTGGATGTCAGATCTGCCTGGCTATGCAGGGGTGACGTTCATCACTGAACCAAGCGTAGTCATGCGTAACGTGCATTCAGGTGTACGTGAGACTTTCACAAACGAGCTTACAGCCATGGAGGGTGTGCGTTTCGTCTTCCGCGACGGGGGTAGTCTCGTAGCCATCGTCGATTCCCCAGGCCGAGCGGAAGAGATCTACAAAGCGGCTCGCGAGCTGGCGGCGCGGCATTCGATTCTTGAAGTACGTTTTCCTTTCGAATATCAGGCGGCTGCTAGTTTTGACCAAACCGCGACTGATGTGGAGAAGGCCCTGCAGGGCATGTGGGGCAGAAGTGCCGTCCGTGACGTGAGTGTAGCAGATCAGCCAGACGAGATGGATTCGTTTGTGGCAGCACTACGTGAGATGAAGCGATTCCTGCTGAGTTACGCCACGCAAGCTGAAGTGCGGCTGGCAGGTACGAGCGCTGTAGGGGTGAATGATGTCTTGGAGCTTGCTGAGACAGCATCCTCTACCAATAGAGCCGTCATGCGAGTGACAAATGTAACGGGAGATCTGGCGCGGGGTTACGTTGAGAGTGGTGACGCTACCCCCTTTTTGGCTAAAGGGGCGGAGGCGTATGTGCGGGCTACGAGTGAACGCCGCAGTGTCGGATGGGCGGTACTGACCAATGAGCGTTTGCAGCTCGTGGAGGCTATCGACACGAGTCTCAAGCTTCTGGGTCAATTGCAGGCACTCGCCGATGATGCGCAGGGCGCTGTACAGAATGCCGAGACAGTCTTGACCACCTTTGAGGCGGCCCTTGTGCAACTCGATGAGGTACAAGAGCAGGTCCGTCAGATCAACGAGGAGCTGACTACGAAGAGCAAGATCGATCCGGGCCAGATTCTCATGTCGGTTCTGCTTTCCGGTGTCGTCAAGAAGCTTCAACCGCAGGAGACGAAACCAGCGGATTTGGAGACTGTCGACGTGCCTGGTATGCAGGTAGCATTGCAGCAAATGTCAGATCGTCTGACGGCGATAGCTGCCCTAGACGTGGCGACCATCGTGCGGGAGGTTCGTCGTGTACGTGATAACCTACCGCAGCTTAGCGATGAGGAAATCGGGGACTCATTGCGGCTAATCGACAGATACCTAGAAGGTCAAGTTGTGCCGGGTGATCGTCTGCAGTATGTGGTGCGGCAGCAGGTAGACGCTGAACAGAGCGCAGCTCTGATACGAGGCGTGTTGAAGCGCTCTGACGTGGCGCTTTTCACGTCGCCAGCGGCACTAGTCAATCCCGATGCGAGAGCGACTCTGTTTGGCGTGTTAGGTCAAGTGCGACGAACGATAGCCGGGATCGTAGCGCTCGTTCTTGCTCTCTTTGCGCTAATCGCGGACCAGGCTACCATCTTCTCTGCGGCACGAGTGTTACAGCAGGCCAGTGGGCGCAAACGTCGCTGTCTCGATGCTGAGGACGCCTATGCGGCGCTGATCGGCCTGGTTCTGCTGGCTGGCATCTATGCGAGTAGTCGGGCCGCCATTCCGGGAATGACCTTGTGGCGCATGCTACCAGTCGGGGCGCTCCTAGGCTTTGGTGTCGGCAGGCTGTCGCGACGGATCAGTCCAGTCGATGCAGATGAAGTGGTAGCTGCTGAGGCGCTGGGGCTAGATGCTGCGCAGCTGATGCGTGAGATTGTGGTGCCTGCGAGTCGTCCTGGACTCCTGTGGTTACTGAATCGACCGCAGCAGGTCTTTCGTTGAGCCATGTCTTGAGAATCCGCGTCTAATCCCTGGCGATGATGCAGAGTAGAATGATGCGCAGGAGGGTGAAGCCAGTGTTGCAGGTGTATGATCTCCGCAAGGAATACGGTAATGAGGCAGCCTTGGTTGGCGTCACGCTCTCCGTCGCACGTGGTGAGACAGTGGTACTCATGGGCCCCAGTGGCTGCGGAAAATCCACTCTCCTGCGGTGCATAAACAGGCTCGTAGAGCCCGATGCAGGCGAGATCTGGTTTGAAGGTCAGTCAGTACGCGACATGAACGACGAGCAGCTGCAGGTCTACCGCCGCCGCTTGGGTTTCGTGTTTCAGCATTTCAACCTGATCACCCGTTTGTCTGTATTGGAGAACGTGGCTCTAGGGCTGATCATGGCTGGCGCCCAGCGAGAGGTCGCCCTGCAGGCGGCAGAGGTAGCTCTGGAGAAAGTAGAGATCGGTCGTGTATTGCACCATAGGGTCCCTTCGGCTTTGAGCGGAGGGCAGCGCCAGCGGGTGGGGATTGCCAGGGCCATTGTCGCCCAACCCGATCTGATGCTATGGGACGAGCCGACGGCCTCCCTAGACCCTATTTTGGTGCAAGAGGTTCTGGCAGTCATGGAAGAGCTGGTGGTCTGCACTGGGGCTGGAATGCTCATTGTCACCCACGAATTGCCTTTTGCTCTTCGCCTGGCTGATCGGTTGGTGATCATGGAACAGGGCCGCATTGTGGAGCAAGGCGCTCCTCAGGCGGTTCTCACTGCACCAGTGTCCGAAGTGGGCGCGGGCTATCACCGACTCTGGCAGGCGCGCTATCTTGAGGGAGGCGGCCACAAGCAGGCGTATCGACACCGTACGGGTCACTCGCTACAAGTGGCGGCAGGATCGCCACTGAGCGTGCAGAAGAAGTGGGCGGCTGGACCTCAGGTTGGCAGGCGGCATGCGCCTGTCGAGATCGGGACATAGGCGGGAGTGTAATCACAGGAGGGCGAACTGCTTGGATTGGCAGCAGACGATCAGGCAACCCTTCAGCGTAGAAGGCGTAGGTGTGCATTCTGGCACAGTGTGCAGGCTGGGTTTTCATCCAGCGCCAGCTGGTTCAGGTGTTGTGTTTCAGCGTATCGACCTGCCTGGTCGGCCATTAATTCCGGCACATATCGGGAATGTCGACAGCAGTCTACGCTGCACGCGTATCGCCAAGGGGAGAGCTTCAGCATCTACCGTGGAGCATGTCATGGCGGCTTTGTATGGTATGGGCGTTGACAACTGCCACCTTACATTGGACGGTCCGGAAATCCCTATCGTCGACGGAAGTGCAGCGACCTTTTCGCGCGAGCTGAAGGCGGCCGGGGTCGTGGAACAGATGCTCCCCCGCCAGTACATCGAGCTAATGCAGCCTCTCTGGGTTAGCGATGCTGACCGTCATATGGTGGCTCTTCCCAGCGATAGGTTGCGCGTCAGCTTCACTTTTACCAACGACAAAAGACACCCAGCACTGTCGGATCAATATGCAGAGTTTGACGTGACCCCGGAGGTCTTTGAGGAGGAGATTGCCCCAGCGCGCACCATGGGATGGCTTGCAGAGGTGGAGGCTTTGCGTCGCCAAGGGCTGATTCAAGGCGGCAGCAGCGATATTGCTGTTGTTATTGGGGAAGAATCTATTCTGACACCACTGCGCTATCCCAACGAGCTCGTGAGACATAAGATCTTGGATACGATCGGGGATCTAGCGTTGGTAGGCCGCCTGCATGCCCATGTGATATGCATTCGCAGTGGGCACGAGATGAATGCATTGCTGGGGCGAGCTATCCAGCGGGCAATGCGTCCCGAAGATTCGTGTGTCTCACTGGCGCCGAAAGGGAGCGTGTAGAGAGGAAGATCTCCGAATGAAAGCTATTCTGCCGGTGGCGGGCATGGGCACTCGTCTACGTCCGCTTACCCATACCACCCCAAAGGCTCTGGTGCATGTCGCTGGGAAACCGATCCTGGGACACATTCTTGATGCTCTAGTGCCCTTGGGGATCGATGAAGTTGTGCTTATCGTGGGGCATCTCGGTGAGCAGATTGTCCGTTATGTGCAGTCCGCTTACCCCATTCGGGTTCGGTGCGTGGAGCAGCCTGAACGCCGCGGTTTGGGGCATGCGGTCTTCTTGGCGAAGGAGGCCTTCAGCGAGGATGAGCCCACACTTATTGTGTTGGGCGACACTATCTTCAGCGCGGATCTTGGCAGTGTTCTGGCTGCGGGAGAAAGCGCCATCGGTGTTCATGAGGTGGAGGATCCCACGCGCTTCGGGGTTGTGGAGCTGCACGGGTCACGTATCCGTCGCCTCGTGGAGAAGCCCGCTGTTCCGCCGAGCAACTTGGCTATCGTGGGTGTCTACTACCTGGCAAGTAGTAGAAGGCTTTTCTCGGCCTTGCAGGAGATCATCGATCGAGACATCAAAGTCAAAGGTGAGTACCAGCTTACTGATGCGCTACAACTGCTTATCGAGCGTGGTGAGAAGATAAGCAGCTTTCCAGTACCAGATTGGCTGGACTGCGGCAATCCGGAGACGCTGTTGGGCAGCAATCGCTTGCTGCTTGACAAACAGAACGGCAATGGTGAATTGAAACCAACTCAGGAGTGCATCATTGTTCCCCCCGTATCGATTGCACCATCTGCGAAGATCACCCAGTCGATCATTGGCCCCTATGTCAGCATTGCTGAGGGTGTTGAGGTACATCAGTGTATCATCCGCAACAGCATCGTCAATCGCGAGGCGCATGTGGCCAACGTTCTTCTCAGCGATTCGATCATCGGGGAACGAGCGGCTGTCGGAGGCACCTACACACAGGTAAATGTAGGAGATTCCTCTGATATTCGAGTGGCGGGCTGAGCAGTATCTTCCTGAGGTGCCAATGGCTTGCCTTGACAGGCTGTTTGGCTAGGCATTACAATGACCTTCAAAAGGAGGTGTGCCCTGTGATTTTCGACATCAGTGCCATTCGTAGGTTTCTGCCACATCGCTATCCGATGCTACTGATCGATCGGGTTTTGGAGTGGGAACCCGTGACACGTGCTGTGGCATTGAAAAACGTCTCAATTAACGAACCATTCTTCTCAGGGCACTACCCCGATTCACCCATCATGCCAGGGGTGCTGATTGTTGAAGCCATGGCTCAAACTGGCGGCATCGCGATGCTGACAGGCGATGAGAGTTCTGCTCTGCCGATTCTCGCTGGGATTGATGCAGCTCGTTTCCGCAAGCTAGTCGTGCCCGGAGATCAATTGCGCCTTGAGGCCACGGTGATCCGCGGCGGGAGTCGGATGGGGAAAGTGTCTGTTGCTGCCACTGTGGATGATGGACTTGTGGCCCAGGCTCAGCTTCTGTTCACTTACATGGAGAACCCTCTCCACTCATGACCGACAAATAACAGGTTGTTTCCAGTGTTTTCGGTAACAATGCTCTATCCATATGCTCAGTGATCTTGTATAGTCGCGGGTTGGGTATTCATAACCCGATTAGTAGAGGATGTCTTTGAAAGGGAGGAAGTTACCGGAATCGTCCGGTGACGCCGTGGAATGAGCTCTGCCGAGCGCAAGGTGGACACTAAAGTCATACCGCTTCATACTCGAATCCATCCCAGTGCCATAGTCCACTCGAAGGCGCAGGTAGGGGCAGGGGTGGAAATCGGGCCTTTTTCGATAGTTGGGGAGAACGTAGAGATTGGCGACGGAACGGTAATAGGTGCTCAGTGCGTGGTCGATGGGTGGACGAAGATCGGACGAGAGAACAAGATCTATACGGGAGCAGTGGTGGGTAGCGAGCCACAGGATCTCAAGTTTCGCGGTGAGAAGACCTACCTGTCCATCGGTGATAATAACATCATAAGAGAGTATGCTACCATCAGTCGGGGTACTGAAGGCGGAGGCGGAGAGACACGCATTGGCAACGATAATCTCGTGATGTCGTATGTGCACGTAGGACATGACGTGCAACTGGGCAACCATTGCGTCATCGCCCACGCAGCCGGTATCGCGGGGCATGTTACCATTGAGGATCGCGTGGTTCTTGGGGGTATCGTAGGCGTACACCAGTTCACCAAGATCGGTCGAATGGCCATGGTTGGTGCGCACTCTATGGTCACCAAGGACGTTCCACCCTACACGTTGGTGGACGGCGACCCAGCGAGGGTCTATGGGATAAACATCGTAGGCCTGCGCCGCAACGGATTGTCACCCGAGACACGCATGGAGATTCAGCGGGCCTATAAGATTCTCTACCGGTCGGGCTTGAATATCTCGCAGGCGATAGAGCATATGGAGAGGGAGTTAGCAGGGAGTGAGGAAATTGATCACTTTCTGCGCTTCCTACGCAGTGCCGATCGCGGTATCTGTCGCTAGAGCGGAGGCGTATGCAGCACCTAGACAGTCTTCTGTGGGAAGCGTCTAGCGGGCCAGGTGTTTGCTTCTGCAGGCACCTGGGTTTTTATGCTGATCTTTGGTCAAGGAGGCTGAGCACTTTGGCCGATCGGATTGGGATATTGGCTGGCCATGGCCGCCTACCTGTGTGTTTTGCTGCAGAGGCTAGGAAGCAAGGGCTGGAGACGGTAGCAATCGAGCTAGCTCCTGGTGCCGATCCCGAGCTCACCACACTCGTAGAGCATCTGTACCCGGTGTCCATGGGATGCTGGCAAGAGGTAATAGACACATTGCACGAGCTTCAGGTGAGAGAACTCTATCTGTTGGGCAAGGTAGACAAGCGTTTTCTGTTTAGCGGTGCACAGATGGATGCTCGCTTCTTGCGCCTGGTTGCGTCTTTACCCGAGAGAAACGATGACAGTGTGATTCTCGCCTTTGTGGCTGATCTGGAGCGAGAGGGTTTCGCAATCGGTGACCAACGCTATCTTTTGAGTGATCTCTTGGCCGGAAGCGGCCCTCTATCTCAGCGTCATCCTACGCCCCAGGAGTGGAGTGACATTGCCTTTGGCTTCCGCATGGCCAAGGGCGTCGCTGGGTTGGACATCGGTCAAACCGTGGTGGTGAAAGCTGGCGCCGTTCTGGCTGTCGAGGCCATCGAAGGTACCGACGAGTGCATCATGAGAGGCAGTGCGCTAGGAGAGCAGGATGTCGTTGTGGTGAAAGTAGC
Source organism: Limnochordia bacterium (assembly GCA_050951545.1). Lineage (GTDB taxonomy): Bacteria > Bacillota > Limnochordia > DTU080 > DTU080 > DTU080. The sequence continues at coordinate 49,223 of JBMNJG010000011.1, forward strand.
CAAACCGCATCAGGACCTGCGTTTTGATGTGCCGACGGTCGGGGTCAACACTATAGCCACCTTAGCGAAGGCTCGAGCGCGGGTGTTCGCCTTTGAAGCAGATACTACCTTTGTGATGGATCGGGCCGAGACTGTAGCCTTGGCTGATCGATACGGCATATCCTTGTTTGGATATGCAGACGAAGGAAGTGCTTCTCGATAGGCGCAGCGGACGGAGGGTGATCGTGTGAAGGTCATGATGGTGGCGGGCGAAGCATCTGGTGATATGCACGGTGCGCGCCTGGCTCGCGAGATCATGGCCATCGAGCCGACGGCTCGCTTGTTTGGTATGGGCGGAAGTCGCATGCGTCAAGCCGGGGTACGTCTGCTCTATGACCCGACGAGTATCAGTGCCCTTGGTTTCGTGGAAGTACTAAGGAATGTCCAGCTCTTGCGACGGGTTCTCTTGCGCCTGGGTCAGGTGATGGAGCGGCAGAAACCCGATGTCCTCGTGGTGATCGACTTCCCTGATTTCAATATGCGTTTGGCAGAGATGGCCCGTGGACGGGAGATTCCCGTGGTCTACTATATTAGTCCATCTGTCTGGGCGTGGCGTAAAGGCCGAGCGGAGAAGATTGGCCGCATAGTCAACTGCGTCTGCGCCGTCTTCCCTTTTGAGGTACAAGTATATCGTGAGGCGGGCGCGCCAGTCTGTTTTGTTGGGAATCCACTTGTGGATAGTGTGCGGGCGAGCGTCGGGCGTGAACGCTTGCTGTCAGAGTTAGGGCTTGATCCGCAGGCCCCCTTTTTCGCGCTGTTGCCCGGAAGTCGGGAGCAAGAGATTCGTGCTTTATTGGAACCGATGCTGAAGGCGGCAGCCCTTATCACGGACCAGATGCCGCGAGCCAATTTCGGTGTTGCTCAAGCCCATACTGTCTCGGGAAAGCTGGTGGAACGCCTGGCGCGGACCACGCGAGGGGTTAGCGTGACTGTTGTGGAAGACCGCACCTATGACGTGTTGGCCGCGGCCGATGCGGCGATTGTGGCCAGTGGCACTGCTACGCTCGAAGCAGCCCTGTTGGATACGCCGATGGTGATGGTCTACAAACTGGCCTCCAGTACCTACCATATCGCCAAGCTATTGGTGAAGACACCCTACGTGGCCCTGCCCAACGTTGTGGCCGGGCGGGCAGTGGTCAGGGAGCTGCTTCAGCATGAGGTTCAGCCAAATGCGATGGCTGCTGAGATTCTCTCTTTGTGGCATGATCAAGAGCGCAGAGAACAGATGCGCAGTGATTTGGCTGAGGTGCGGCGCCGTCTTGGCAAACCGGGGGCAGTAGCTAGGGCGGCCCAGGTCGTCATGTCTGTGGCCCGGGGCCAGGATTTCGCGCCGCACTGCTTGGAGCTCAACGCGGAGGCGGATGACCATGGACGTTGTTTTGACCGCGAATAGCCCCGGTGAGGTAGCGGCCTGGTTAGCCCCTGCAGTCGAGGGCTTGCGTCGAGTGGCGCCACACTGCACCATCTCCGTATTCGTTCCTCCGTGTACCTTTGCCAGTGGTGCCGAGTGCGCGGTAGTGGCAGCTATGGTCGGGGTGGACGGCGTCTACGGGCCGCGGGAGTTTGTCAAGTTTGTGCTGTGGGGAGCTCGTCCGGAAGGTTTCCGCCCAGGTAGCATCGGTGCGGTCTGTTTTCTGGGAGGCGACCTTCTCTCCGCAGTTCTGCTAAGTCGTCGCCTAGGTCTGCCTGCTGTGGCCTACACGGAGGGGCGTGTCGGCTGGAACAAGAGCTATCGCAGGTTTTTTCTGCCTGATGAGAGGGCACGACGTCGAGCTCTACATAGGGGAGCATGTCCGGAGCAGTTGGAAGTGATCGGCGACCTCATGCAGGATGCCGTGCGGCCAATCTGTAATAGCAGGAGTGAGATTAGAGAACTCCTGGGCATTCCTGACAATCGGTTGGTAGTATCGCTATTTCCCGGCAGCCGGCCGTTTGAGCTGCGCTTCATGCTTCCCTTTTTTCTGCGAACAGCGGAGCGTCTGGTCCAGGAGACAGAGTTTCCCCCGTATTTCCTGTTGAGTGTGGCTCCTTTTGCTGATGATGAAGCGTTTGCTCACGCGGTGAAGGAGGGCGCCAACTCGCGGATGCAGATCACGGCCATGGAGCCGTCAGCCTGTGGACCAGCTACATCAGCTTGGTGGCTGAACAGTGGCACAGTGAGTGTAGCGGCGTACAAGGGAATGCAGTATGACATCATGCTGGCCAGTGACTTGGCGCTCACTGTTCCTGGCAGCAATACGGCGGAGATGGCTTTTCTCGGGCTACCGATGGTGGTGGTGCTGCCTCTCAACCGGGCGGAAGAGATACCTCTGGAGGGCATTTCCGGGCTGATCGGTCGCCTACCGCTCGTGGGCAGGCTTCTGAAACGGGCTGCTGTGCTGGCGGCGGCAGAACGGGTAGAGTTCGCGGCGTTGCCCAATCGCAAGGCTGGAAGGCTGTTGGTTCCCGAGGTGCGGGGGCACATTGATCCGGAAGACGTGCTCGCTCCTGCCGTGGCTCTGCTGTGTGAGCCAGAGAGAAGACAGGAGCTTGGCCAGCAGCTCCGGGAGGCGATGGGGCAGGCGGGGGCATCTGATCGGCTGGCTGAGGCCATCGTAGCTGTGGCGAGCGAATCGCGCAGGGAAAGAGTAAAGAGTAGTCCTTAGCGGGGAGGCATTGTTATGAAACGCAGCACGCCGATGCGCTTGCTAGGTCTTATGGCACCCTACCTGTGGGCGGTTGTACTGGGTGGAGCCATGGTAGCGTTCTCAGCGTTCATACAGCTTCTCCTACCCATTGCCCTAGGGAGAGGTCTCGTGCAAAGGGTACTGATTGAGAAGCAGGATGTGCAGTTTCTCAACCTCTTGGCTGTCGGCACCATTGCCCTATATGCCGTCAAGGGGGTGTTTCAGTACGGACAGATCTACATCTTGGCTTACTCCGGACAGTGCTTAGTTCACGATCTACGTAATGCCGTTTTTGAGCATCTGCAGCGGTTGTCGTTAAGCTTTTATGAACGCAGTCGTACGGGTGAGACCATCGCTTGTCTGACCAATGATCTCACAGTCTTACAGGAGGCAGTGACCTCCGGGTGGCGCGACTTCATCCACGATGTGCTCTTGCTTGTTGGTGTGATGGTTGCCGTTTTCTGGCTGCATTGGCGTCTGACCGTCGTGGCCCTGCTGGTCTTTCCCTTGGTGGGGTTTACGATCAACGTTTTTGGTGGCAAGATCCGATTCTTCTCGGGTCAAATGCAGGAGAAAGTGGCGGAGATTGCGTCCCAGCTACAAGAGACTTTAACTGGCGTGCGTGTGGTCAAGGCATTCACCATGGAAGAGGAAGAGAGAGCTCGCTTTGCAGGTAAGAACGAGCAGACCTTTGCAGCAGGCATGAAATCAGCGCAGATGATCGCCACTGTCTTTCCTATGGTGGAGCTATTCACGGTCTTGGGCATGGTCGGTGTCCTTTGGTATGGTGTACGCGAGGTGGTGGCTGGCAGTCTTCTCGAAGGCGACTTGATCGCCTTTGTCGGTTACCTGGGTATGACCGCTGCTCCCATCAACGGGATTACGCGAGCTCTCAACCAGTTTCAGCAAGGGTTTGCGGCTGCCGATCGTGTCTTCGCTCTTTTGGATGAGGAAGTCGAGGTCAAAGAGATCCGCCGTCCTCTCGAGCTGAAGCCCGCCAAAGGGCGCGTGGCCTTTGAGAACGTTACGTTCGCCTACTGCCCTGGCGTTGAAGTGCTGGAGGACATCAACCTGGTGGTCGAACCGGGGGAGGTGGTTGCCCTGGTTGGGCCCAGCGGAGCAGGCAAGAGTACACTTGTCAATCTGGTCCCCCGTTTCTTTGATCCTTCCAGCGGTCGGGTGACGATCGACGATATTGACATAGCTACTGTGTCTTTGCGCTCGTTGCGCTTTCAGATCGGTCTCGTACCTCAGGAAACCATTCTTTTTGGGGTGAGTGCTGCTGAGAATATCCGCTACGGCCGACCCGACGCCAGTATGGAGGAGATTGTCGAAGCTGCCCGTTTGGCCAATGCCGACGAGTTCATCTCTGCGTTGCCAGAAGGATATGATACGCTGGTTGGGGAGCGTGGAGCCTCTCTTTCTGGTGGTCAGAAGCAGCGAGTAGCTATTGCGAGAGCGGTGTTGCGAGACCCTCGGATTCTGATTCTTGACGAAGCGACATCTAGTCTGGATGCTGAATCAGAGGCACAGGTACAGGAGGCGTTGGAGCGATTAATGCATAATCGCACAACGTTTGTCATTGCCCACCGACTTTCCACGGTGATGCACGCGGATCGGATCATTGCGATGGAGGGCGGCCGGATCGTGCAGGAGGGTAGCCACACAGAGTTGATGGCTGTTGACGGGCTCTACAAGCGCCTCTACGAGGTGCAGTACTCGCTATGAAGCACAAGGGAGCCAGCATATGAGCACTCGTTTGCTTGTCATCAGCAATGGTCATGGTGAGGACACCATGGGTGTCTTGCTGGGATGCGCTCTGCGTGGGCGTGGTCTGGCGGTCTCGGCCTTTCCTCTTGTAGGTGAGGGCCGGGCCTATGTCTCTGCTGGTCTACCCGTGGTTGGCGTGCAGGCGGCCATGCCTTCAGGCGGTTTTGTATTGGAAGGGATACATGGCCTGTGGCAGGATGTACGTGCAGGCCTGCTGAAGCTCACCTGGCGGCAGACACAGGCGATGCGTCAGCTTTCTAGCGAGTCAGATTGGGCCGTGGGGGTGGGTGATATCTACCCTCTCTTGATGAATGCTCTTTTCCTGCGCCGGCCCTTTTTGTTTGTGCCTACTGCGAAATCCGATTACATTCGGGGCCACTTTGGTTGGGAGGTCGCCCTGATGCGGGCCCATTGCCGGGCCGTTTTCCCTCGCGATTCTCGCACAGCGGCTGCTTTGGCCGCTCAAGGGGCGCCAGCGGAATATCTTGGTAATCTGATGATGGATGCCCTACACATTACCGGGTACGACTTTGGGGTAGGTGATCGGCCTATCGTCGCCCTGCTACCAGGGAGCCGAGAACCTGAGGCCTATCGCAACACACGGCTCATGCTGAGCACCGTGCAATCTTTGTGCAACGATCCTGACATGGTCGGGGCGCGGGCGCCCGTCTTTCTGCTGGCACTAGCTGGGGGACTCTCAGAGACGGAGCTGGCGGCTGTGGTTGGTCAAGGCGGCTGGCGGTGGCAGTCAGAGACGGCTGGCGGAGGGTCTCTCATATCTGGCGATGGCGGCTGTCGGGTGAATGTCGTCCGAGGCCGATTTGGCGACGTGGTGGCCCAGGCTTGCGTGGTTCTGGGTATGTCGGGTACGGGCAACGAACAGGCGGCAGGTTTGGGCGTGCCAGTGGTGGCACCCATCGGGCCGGGACCTCAGTTCACCAGACGCTTCGCGCTCGATCAACAGCGGCTGTTGGGGGAGGCTGTATGGGTTGTTGAGCAGGGAGCGGAGGCGGCTGCTGCGGTACGTACCCTGTTGCTTGATGAGCAGAGACGTCGGCGTATGGGTCGCGTAGGCGAGGAGCGCATGGGCGTGCCCGGGGCTACGCTGCGGATGGTGGAACGTATGCTGGCGGTAATGAGCTCTGAGACGGTAGGGGGAGAGGTGTGAGTCAGCATCAGGTGTTGCCAGTGATCAGCGTGGTGATCCCCGTCTATAATCGGCGCGTGATTATGGCGAAGACACTAGGCTATCTGAGCCAGCAAACACTAGACCCGACGCGGTTTGAAGTGGTTGTGGTAGATGATGCCTCTACGGATGGTACCGGAGAGATGATCAAGAGTCTCAAGCCTCCCTACCTCTTGCGTTACTTTTCTATGCCCGAGCGTGGCGGCCCTGCGGGGGCACGCAACAAGGGGGTGCGTGAAGCACAGGGGAGTCTGATCGTTTTCATCGATAGTGACTTGGTGCCAGCTCCTGAGCTGCTCGAGGCGCACCTGGAGGCGCATCAGTCGGCAGACAACGTGATAGGGCACGGGCCAGTGATTCATACCACTGATTTGGACAACCCTACGGCCACGCGCATGAAGCTGACTGACATGTCGCGAGCTTTCTTTGCGACGGGCAATGTGTCAATTCGGCGTGAGCACTTGCTGAAGGCTGGGTTGTTTGATGAAGAGTTTCGGGAGTACGGCTGGGAAGACCTGGAGCTAGGCCGACGTCTACGGCGTTTGCAGCTGCAGGCGGTACCAGTTCCTGAGGCTAAGGGCTATCATTATAAGGCATCTCTGCAACTCTCTCAGCTGCCCGCGCTCATGGAGCGCGAGCGGCAGCGGGCTCGCACTGCTCTCATCTACTACCGCAAGCATCCGGAACGTGGCGTGCGCATGTCCATTGAGCTGAGCCCGGTTTTCTTCTGGCTAGATCGCTCGTTCAGCGCCGGGGGCTGGACTGAGCGAGAGTCTACACAGACGTTTCTCAGGCGTCTGGAAGCGCGCGGCTGTCACTTGCCTCTGCGAGTTCTGGTACGACTGATCACCCATCATGCTTACATGGATGAGCTGCGGAAGGCTCTTCCACCCGAAGATCCAGCTCGGCGCTGGGTACGTTAGGCGAATCGAAAAAGGAAGGTGACCCTGTTGCAGTCATCACGAGTTCTGGTGACCGGAGGCGCTGGTTTCATAGGTTCTCACATCGTGGATGCGGCTCTGGTCGCGGGCCATGAGGTAGCGGTAATCGACAACCTGTCGACTGGGTATGAGAGGAACCTCAACGGTCAGGCTCGGTTCTTTCGAGCGGATATTACCGATCGAGCCAGAGTCGGGCAGGTTTTCTCTAGCTTCCGTCCTGAGTACGTCATTCACCATGCCGCGCAGATTGATGTCCGCCGCTCTGTGTCCGATCCTGCCCATGATGCCCGCGTAAACATTGAGGGTTCTATCAATATCCTCGAGGCGTGTCACACACACGGTGTGCGTAAAGTGGTGTATGCCTCTTCAGCTGCTCTTTATGGTGATCCTCGTTATCTGCCTGTCGACGAGGAGCACCCTGTAGCCCCATTAGCGCCCTATGGAGCTTCGAAACATACGGTGGAGCATTACCTGGAGATCTTCAACAGCTTGTATGATTTGTCGTACACAGCACTGCGTTACTCGAATGTCTACGGACCGCGCCAGGATCCAAAAGGTGAAGGTGGCGTAGTGGCTATCTTTACCGACCGCCTCCTGAAGGGGGAAGGGGTGCGCATCTATGGCGATGGTGAGCAGACTCGAGATTTCGTGTTTGTGCATGACATTGCCCGGGCGAACTTGCTGGCTTTGGCATCATCGTACTGCGGTATCATCAATATTAGTGGGGGAAGCGAGATCAGTGTCAACGCGCTTTTCGAGACCATGGTGCGCGTCCATGGCCAGTCAGTCTCCTGTACGCATGCCCCTGAGCGCGCGGGCGAGATTCGACGCAGTATTCTCGCCAATAACCGAGCGAAAGAGGCTATTGGATGGGGACCCGCCGTGGATCTCGAGGATGGTCTGCGGGAGACCTTGACCTACCAGGCGCGTGGCTAGTCTGTTTCTGCCAGCTGTGCCAGGAAGTGAATAGAGGTTGCGGTACTGGAGGGCGAGAAAAGTAGATGATGGGACAGCAGTAGAAGAGGACTCCAACATGAAAATCGTAGCTGAGGGCTTGGTCAAATCGTACCACGGGCGCCGCGTGGTAGACGAGGTAACCCTGTTCGTGGAACGAGGCGAAGTGGTGGGGCTGCTGGGGCCCAACGGTGCTGGCAAGACCACCACATTCTACATGATCGTCGGCTTGGAGCGTCCTGCAGCCGGCAGAATTCTCCTTGATGGAGAGGAGATCACTCGGGTAGCCATGTACAAGAGGGCTCGTATGGGCATTGGCTATCTGGCGCAGGAGTCGTCGGTATTTCGCAAGCTGACCGTCGAAGAGAACATCCTTGCTATTCTGGAGGTGCGTGGGCTATCTCGTGAGATGCAGCGGCAGCGCTGCGACGAGTTGGTGGAGGAGTTTGGCCTGGGTGAGGTGCGCCATCACAGGGGCTTCATGCTCTCCGGAGGTGAGCGGCGGCGAACCGAAATCGCTCGAGCGTTGGCCGCTGAACCATCCTTCATCTTGCTGGACGAGCCGTTTGCTGGGGTTGATCCCATAGCCGTGGCAGACATCCAACAGATTGTGGCCCTGCTCAAAGAGAAAAGCCTCGGTGTTCTCATCACCGATCACAATGTCCGTGAGACTCTTGCTATAGTCGATCGGGCCTATATCATGCACCAGGGAAAGATCTTGGTGGAGGGATCTAGCGAGGCGATTGCTAACGATCCTGTGGCCCGCAAGTTTTACTTGGGCGAGAGGTTTGCGCTATGAGGATTCTTTCGCGACATCTGGTTCACGAGATGACTATGCCCATGCTCTTTGGCGTGTGCGCCTTCACGAGCCTGTTCGTCAGTGGTGACCTCCTCAACCTGGCGAATCTTGTGGTCGAGACGGGGGCCCCCATAGCAGCTGCGCTTAAGGTTTTTCTACTGAAGCTGCCTCAGATAGTGGTCTGGACCTTCCCTATGTCCGTTTTGTTGGCCGCCCTACTGTCTCTCTCACGGCTCTCCGCCAACAGTGAGATTGTGGCGATGCAAGCTGGTGGAGTCAGTTTCGTACGCATGATAGCGCCCTTGCTGGCAGTGGCTCTGCTCGTCAGTGTAGCGACATTTGCTATCCAGGAGGCAGTGGTACCAGCGGCCAATACCAAGGCGCACCGAGTGATGGTTCAGGAGATACATGGGGGGCAGCTACCCACAGTGACCAGACACGTCGTCGTGAAACGTTTCCAGGGCGGTGATCTTGACTGGCTTTTGTACGCAAGAAACCTGGATGGCAAAACGCAGGTGCTCTCTGACGTTACTATTATGCGAATGCAACAAGGCAAGCCACAGCAGGCAACGTATGCCGGGCGTGTGGTTTGGGAGAAAGACACCTGGTATATGGAGGAAGGCCGTACCTGCATCTTTGGTGAAGAGTCGGCCTACACCATGGAGTTTGGCTCTGGCAGGCAGCCCATAGTCTTGGGACACACTCCTCAGGAGCTAGCGGCAGTGCAAAAAGACCCTGAGCAGATGAGTCTGGCAGAGTTGCGCGAGCATATAGGCATCTTGCGCTCACAGGGTGCGGAGGTCGATGGCCTGGAGGTCAAGATGCATCTGAAGTACGCGATACCTCTGGCCAGTCTGGTCTTTGCTTTGGTTGGAGTGCCCCTTGGCATTCAGCCGCATCGCTCGGGAACGTCTATTGGTTTTGGCTTGAGCATTATCGTTATCTTCATCTACTACACACTGATGACCCTAGGCTCTGCTTTGGGACAGGGTGGATACCTTGTACCTTGGTTAGCCGCTTGGATACAGAACATTGTGCTCGGCGTTTTTGGTATCGTGCTCATGATACGTCAGAGACGATAGGATCGCACGGACGGAGCATCTTCGCACCGGAGGCGGGCTACACAGCCACGAGAGGTGCGACCCTCATGTCCGGTCTGCAGCTAGTTCTCGGCCTGATCACGGCCGGGGCCATCATTGCCTATATTGGCGACCGCATCGGCATGAAGGTGGGACGAAAGCGTCTCACCCTCTTTGGCCTGCGACCCAAATACACCTCCATCGTTATCACCCTGATCACGGGTGCTCTTATCTCAGGCGCTTCGATTGGCCTGCTTACCTTCGTGTCGCGAGACATTCGGACGGCGCTGTTTCGGATGAAGGAGATACAGACGGAGTTGGCGCAGAACCGAAGGAGTCTGCGGGACAGTCTAGAGAGTCTCAAAGACTTGGAGGCCACCGTAGCAAGCCAACGGGCGGAGTTAGGCGCTATAGAAAAGAGCCGGGACAGCGCCCTGCGGGAGAAGGATCTCGCGCAAGCTCAGCGTGATCAGCTCAAAAGCGAGCATGACAAGATGGCGGCCAACCTGGGCGAGCTTCAGGATGAGGTGGAAAGCTGGAAGAGGCAGGTGGCGGAGCTACAGGAGCTCGCGAGCACATTGGAGGACAGCGTGACGCGCATGCGAAGTACTGAGCAGCAGCTGCGACGAGACGTGATCGCTTTGACGGACCAGTTTCTGGCGTTGGAGAATCAGATGCGTGCGGGCAATTTCATCTTTGCCAAAGAGGAGATAATTGCTGCTGCAGTGATCGAGGCCAAGCGCTCACTACCACAGGTAGAGAAGGATCTCTTGACCCTACTGGAGACCGCCGATCAAGTAGCGTTAGGTCGGGGGGCGAGGATTAGCGGCAAAGAGCGGGCCGTAGTTTTGGCCCGCGACGAGTATTTTTTTGAGGCGGCGAACGTTCTCGCTGGTACCAAGGAGCGTTGGGTGGTACGCGTTGTCGCCTCCCGTAACACAGTGAAAGGGGAGCCTGTGCAGGTCTACTTCCACCTGTTCCCCAATGAGCTCATTTATCGCCGGGGCGACGTGATCGCTACAAAGGTGGTAAAAAGGGGGGGAGCGGATAATGAACAGGCACTTCTTTCCCTTTTGCAGGAAGTGAACCGGATTGTGATCAACAAGGGTATGATCACTGGTGACCGTGGCGATGTGGGCAGTGTGGCGGGTGAGCAGTTTGTTGAGGCCATTGTACGTTTGCGTCGTCTGGGGGGGCAAGCCCAAGTCTCAGCTGTGGCTGCTGATGATGTCTATCTGACAGAAGGTCCGTTACGGTTGGAGTTACGGGTGGAGACCAGCAAAGGCTGAAGTAGTACGCAGAGGAGGGGAGTCTTGTTTGATATCCTGTTACGTGGGGCTCGCCTGGTAGATGGCACTGGAAATCCTTGGCGTTGGGCGGATGTTGGCGTTGTGGACGGTAAGATCGCGGCGGTAGGTCGCCTTTCATCGCTTGGAGGACAGCGCGTGATAGAGGTCGATGGCCGAGTACTGGCGCCTGGCTTCATTGACGCGCATGTGCACCTAGATACGGCCTTGTTAGTGGAACCAGATGCCTCGCCCCTGTTGGCCCAAGGAGTCACCACAGCCATTTTAGGGCAGGACGGTCTTGGTTTTGCTCCGGCCAGTCAGGCCACCCTGAGGTATATGGAGGAGTATGTGGAAGCTTTCAACCCGCCTTTCAGTTTTCAGGAAGACGCTGAAGGGCTTAGCGTGGCCCGGTATCTGACGCATTTTGACAAGCGGGTGGCCGTCAATGTAGGTTATCTGCTACCTCACGGGACGATTCGCTACAACGTGTTGGGTGCTGCAGATCGGCTACCCGATGACAGTGAGTTGGCCACAATGGTGCGGCAGATAGGCGAGGGGATGGAGCAGGGAGCGTTGGGTCTTTCAACGGGCTTGGAGTACATACCAGCTGTCTTCTCTGATACCGCGGAGATCACTGCTCTATGCAGGGAGGTGGCCCGTTACGATGGACTCTATGTCACGCATATGCGCAACTATAAGAAATGCAGCAAGGAGGCCGTGGCAGAGGTGTGTGCGATAGCGCAAGGGGCCGATGTAGCTGCACATATCTCGCACTTTAACCTGCCTGCCAGAATCGGTCTACCCTTGATCGATGCCGCTCGGGGCAACGGCGTGGATGTCACCATCGAGAACTACCCCTATCTCGCTGGGTGTACAGTGCTCTCGTATTTCCTACCCGGTTGGGTGTCGGAGGGCAGCCCGCGGGAGACCATGGCTCGACTGGCTGACGCCGAGGTGCGCCGACGACTGGAGCCAGCTCTAGCGGCAGTGGATTGGTCAGAGGTACTCTTCTCATACGTCCCCGGAGAGACGAACCGCGGATTGGAGGGCCAGCGGGTGGCAGAGGCTGCCGTGCAAGCTGGCAAGAGTGTGACGGATTTCGTGTGTGATCTGCTCGTAGCGACTGACCTGTGTGTGGGGATCATCCAGTTCCATACAGAGCGCAACGAGGACGACTTGCAGGCTACGATGCGCCATCCTGCTCAGTTGTTCGGTAGCGACGGCATTTACCGTGGACAGAGAGCTCATCCGCGAGGCTGGGGCGCTTTCGCTAGGGTGCTCGCACGTTATGTGCGAGAGAAGCAGGTGCTGATGCTATCTGACGCCATCCGCCGGATGAGCGCTCACCCCGCGACGCGCTATGGACTGTGGGATAGGGGCTTGGTGAGAGAGGGCTATGCGGCTGATCTGGTCGTCTTCGATCCAGAGCGTATAGAGGATCGGGCCACCTTCCAGGATAGTCGACAACTGGCCGCAGGCATGGATCTGGTCTTGGTGAACGGCCGTGTTGTGTGGGATGAGGGGCGTCATACCGGAGAAATGGCTGGGCGGGCTTTGAAACGCAAGCCTCAGTAGAGACGCCGGCTACTCGAGGGCTGGGTGCCGATTCCCGCTTTGTCAGAATCTGTGCCCAGCCTCTGAGCAGGACAACAGGAGGTAGGAGCGAAATATTGAATCGTGACTAACAGGTGTTAGTCATGCACTTGGTTTGACGAGGGAAGGAGGTGTGGGTAGCAAGGACAGGAGTCATCTCGCGATCGATGTTAGGCAGACGGCATGTCTTCACACCAGCTGACACAGCAAAAGCCAACAGACACATCGACTCCTGAAAGGGCATACACCAGACACAGTAAACCTTGTGCGTCTTGAGGACCAGCCGCGACGTGAGGAAACATGGACACTCACGAATGGGTGTGGGCTCTGCGCACAGATCAGAGCGCCGCCGCGGTGCTTTGAAGTCCCTCTCTATGGATCACAGATGTTGCCGCACGGTGTATGCCTTCCTTGCTTCCCGGCGATGAATCGCTTTTTTGCAGCAGCGGCCCCCAGAAACCTCCGCAGTTTTGTTGTAGCAGCAATGGTACTAGCCGCAGCCCTCCTTCCCCTCTCACCAGTGCAGGCCTTGGCTTCGCCGGTTGCCTCTGATAGTCGTTCGCCTTATGCGAATCTCGGTGTGGACGAGCTCTCCCAGTATCTCAGGCATCAGAAGAAGCGGATGCAGGCGGATGTTGGCCTAGAGGAATCCGTTGTGAAGGGTACCTCCTCAGATAATGCTGGGCAGGTTCACATCCTAAGTGCGCCGTTGCCGTGGGGAGCGTCGGCATCAGTCAGTGCCCGTCTTGAGCCAGTCGATTTGGACAGGCTGCGGGCGATTACGGCCAATGCACCGGAGCGGGCCCGAGAACAGGAGACTCGGGTCGGCGTTGATGGAGCTGTGCGTCTGGGCGACGTGGGTGCCTTGCGCATTGGCTATGAAGTGACACAATGGCAGGATAAGGGGGCAGCCAAGGTAGCGACGGTGGCGGATGCAGGTCTGGAATACAGTCTTACTGAGCGGGCGCTGCTTGCTGCGGGCTATAATCTGGACCGAGATCACACCGGTACGACGGCTACAACGAATGTTGATGTTGGCTATGCTATCACTAAGGGTGCTACGTTTCGTGCGGGCTACCAGCTGGTCAGCTTCAGTGATGCTGGCAGCCGCGAGTACAAGGCGAATGTGGCTCGGGCGAACCTTACGCTGCGCTTCTAGCCCGGAGGTTGCCACTTGACATAGCAGGGGTTTGTGTGACATAATGCCGATGCGCACCGATGGTGCGTCTGTATTGTGTCTTCATTCTTGAAAGTACGATGGATGGTCGCTGGTATGTCCCTTGCGACGTACTAGAGGAAAGTCCGGACTCGGCTGTTTCGCGCAAGCGAGCAGAAAGTTGGTGCCCGGCGCAAGCCGGGGCGGAGCGATCCGACGGAGGCGAACAGAGACCCTTTGGGCTCTTATTAGCTATAAAAGGACCATAGAGACGAGCTTGTCCGGCAACGGACAAGGTGGAACGCGGTAACCCCCTCCACCGAGCAACCCAAATTATGGTAGGGGCAGCCCCAATGGGGCCAGCAGGTTCGCCTGCTGAGAGAGATGACCATCCTCGACAGAATCCGGCTTACAGTCGTGCTTTCAGGGCTTTGATTGGGCGCAAAGGCTGCTTGTAGGCCCGTGTGGCTCCAATGGGAGGTGCGCGGGCTTCTGCGTTTTAACAGGCCAGCAATTGGGGCTTGAGGAGGAAAGGGTAGATGTGGTAAGCTAGCGATGCGTAATGAGCCCGTAGCTCAGGTGGCAGAGCACCGGACTTTTAATCCGGGTGTCCAGGGTTCGAGTCCCTGCGGGCTCACCAAGAAAAAACACCTCCACGAAGCGGTTTTCGGGAGGTGTTTCTTGTTTGTTGGGGGTGATCCAAACGGCGTTTTACGACCAAAGTACGACCAATAGAATCTAGCGAGCGCCTTTCTCCTTGCTGAAAAGCTCATCGAGTTTGGCGGCGGCATCCCTCTGCAGTGTGGGCATGACGTGGCTGTAGGTGTCCAGGGTGAGGTTAATGCTAGAGTGGCCCAGACGTTCCTGCACGATCTTGGGGTGAACCCCCTTGGCGAGAAGCAACGTGGCAGCGGTGTGGCGCAGATCATGAAAGCGAATGTCGGGAAGCCCGGCTTCTTTCAGCAGAGGTTTGAACGAACGACGCACTAGATTCTGCTTGCGGATAGGGCCACCTTCGGTGTCGCAGAAAACCCATGGCGAAGCTGTGAGTCCTTCTGCTAGCATGTGTTTCCTGTGTTCACGTAGGGCTTGCACGGCTAGCTCTGGCAGAGTGATAGACCTTCGTCCTGCGGCGCTCTTGGGTTCGCCCACAACCAGAGCGCTACCCACGTTCTTCAGTGTTCGCTGCACTGATAGCGTAGCCTGTGCAAGATCAATGTCGGACCACTGTAGGCCAAGCAGTTCCCCTTGGCGCATCCCTGTTGTCGCTGCCAACACGTAGAGGGCATAGAGGCGATCCTGTTCTGCTACCTGCCAGAACTGCTCCACCTGCTCAGGTGTAAGAAACTGCATCTGCTTCTTTGGCACCTTTGGACGATCCACGGCGGCAGCTACGTTCTGCGGTACCATATCCCACCTGTGGGCTTGCCTAAGAGCACGATGCAAGACAGCATGAATGAACTGGACACTTCGTGGCGACAGCCCCTCTTCGAGCTTGCGTGAGTAGAGCTGTTGCAGGTGAAGAGGCGCGAGCTTGTTAAGGCGCAGGTGGCCAATCTCAGGGTTTATGTGCAGGCGAACGAGCTGTTCGTACCTCTCGTAGGTGGTATCCTCTATGGTTGGCCTGGCAGTATCCTCCAACCATCTTGTCATGTACGTGGCCACGGTGAGCTTCTCCATGTCTGGCGGTAGGCCAGTGCTTGGGTCCTGCTTCAGCTTTTCGAGCTTCTCCTGCACTTCGGCCTTCGTCTTGCCGTAGACGGTCTTGCGTATGCGCTTGCCTTGGGCATCGTAACCAAGCGAGAGCTTACCCTCCCATCGACCGTCATCCCTCTGAGAGATCGACCCTTCTCCCCTTCCTCTGCGAGCGCGGGCCATGGCTCATCTCCCCTTCCTGTCAGTCGCGTTTGCAACCTACTTCGTTGCTTTCGTGCTAGCCCTACGGCGGTGCTTGGCAACCTGCACCTTGTTGTTACAGGCGCGATTACAGTACTTCGCGCGCTTGTTTGCGGGGACAAAGACTCTACCACAACCAGGGCACTTGCGGATGCGATGCGGCGCTACCATATCTAGGACGGTGCGAAACCTTATCCAATCGAGCAGCGAGCGGCACTGCCCACCCAATTCCCACTTACTAGCGTCCTTGTCATACACTGGGGCAAGCTGGCATCCGTGTAGGGTGAATAGGCGGCATACTTCCGGTGCCTCCCAGGTGTTGCCTTCCTCTGCCGCGCGAACGGCCCGGTCCACGTCACGCTGATAGGCTCCCGCCGCGGCACAGAAGGTTTCAAGCGGTTCGCAAAACGTGTGCAGGTACTTGCCTGAGGGGTTCACTCCCTCAGGGGAGGGTCTGTAACGTTCGCTTAGATACCATCCGGAGCAAGGCCGGTCTTCGAATCCCTTGGGTGGCTTTTTTTCCTCAGCAAGGAATGGCTCCAGATTGCGGTACTCAGGAACCTCCCAGAGTCCAAGCAACCCCCACTTGTTGACGAACTCTAATATGGCGTCCCTACTAGAAAGATCAAGCCGCGCCAAGTGCATGTGTGGAGTGCTTTGGTAGGCGCTGTCCTCGTCGCGGTATGCCCCTTGAATTGCTGGAAGTTCCCCTTCGTGAAGAGGGTCATACCATTCCAGTTCGGATTCCTCCAGCGCCGTGATGACAGGCACGGTGGGTTCATGTGATTCGGGTGGCTGCGGTTCCTCAACAATCTCATACTGCAAACGCCACCAACTATCCCTCCTTTGGAAAGCATCTCTCCCCTGTTCCTCGGCTTCGAACATCCCTATCACCCCTGCCATGCAGTGTCGCCGCATTCGGCGCGATGTAAGCTGTGTGTAATCTTTACAGGTTACATCCCCTGTCCTATAGTGTAGGCGAGACGTGGCTATTATGCAAGCGCACGAACAAGGAAAGGGGTTAAGCCAATGAGTGACGCGAAGCAGCGAGACGGACTAACGACAGTGAGAAAAGCGGCTGACTACCTGGGGCTATCGAGGGCGGCGGTGTATCGCTTAATGGACCGCGGTGACTTGCCATATGCCAAGTTGGGATATGCCAGGCGAGTGCGATGGGCAGATGTGGAGGCCTACGTAGAGGCAAGCATGGTGCGGCGTCGATGGGTAGCTGGCATGTTGAGCAACGACAACAACGACAAGCGCCACCGTGGCAAGCGGTGGCGCTAGGAGGTGCCTTCATGGAGACACGACACACTACTAGTTTACCACAGACGAAAGCCAATGTGCACCTGTTCGCTGCCATGCTGCAGAACGGCGCACCTGAACCCGTAGCTGAACGCGTAGTCATGGACCTGTTGCGCCAAGAGACCGGTGCCAGCGAGACGGCCCGGAAGGACGGTAAGCAGCGCCTTATCCATGTGGCTGAATGCCTGGCCCGGTATTTCGTACCGCGGCCTATTATTCGCGAGATTCTGACTGAGCTAGAGCAGCAGCATGGCCTTCTTCTAGGCGATAAGGAGCTGCAGAAGCTTATCACGGCGGCGATCACGGCGACAGGTGAACCCGACGAACCAAGACGGCAACCGGTTCCCCTGGCGCTGGAGCTGAATGCCCCTCCTGACGGTTGGAGGCGGCATGTCATTCTAGGAGCTACGGGCGATGACCGTCACAAGACGATTCGTTCTCTGGCAGGAAGCCTGTTGGCCCGGGGTGTCGATCCATACGTTACCGCGGCATTGGTGACTGCTTGGGCATGGATGCGATGTGAGCCACCTGTTCCTGCTAACGAGGTGCTTGGCATCGTCAATTGGGTCGCCAAGCGCCATGCAGAGGGGGTGGCGTGATGCAAGAGCTGGACGGACTGGATGCATTGGCCAAAGCGAAGGAGCAGCAAGACGACGAATCCGCGAAGGGCAAGCCTACTCAAAGGGAACTGCTGATTGAGATTGCCAAGACAGCGGAGCTATGGCACACGCAGGACTTCGAGCCTTGGGCGACTGTAACTTGTGATGAGCATCGGGAACATTGGCCCGTGATGTCTAGCGGCTTTAGGCGATGGCTAGAGGCGACCTACTACGCACAGCACGAGAGCGGCCCATCGAGCCAGGCAATGACCGATGCACGAAACACCATTGCCGCGATGGCTTGCTACAGCGGCCAGCAGCACGAGGTGTTTATGCGTGTAGGTGAGGTGCAGGGGCGCATCTATATCGATCTAGCCAACGATGCTTGGGAGGCGGTGGAGGTTACGGCCACAGGCTGGCGGGTGGTGTCGAATCCTCCTGTGCGCTTTCGGCGGGGGCGTGGCGTGGCTCCTCTCCCCCGTCCTGTGGCGGGTGGCAGCATTGAAGAGCTTTGGCCTTTCGTCAACGTACCAGATGATGAACAACGGGTAATGGTTGTATCTTGGTTGGTAGCGGCCCTGCGGCCTACAGGTCCCTATCCTGTGTTGATTTTGCAGGGCGAACAGGGTTCGGCGAAAAGCACAACAGCGCGCGTCCTACGTTCGTTGGTAGACCCGTCAAGCGTATCGCTAAGGACGGCACCGCGGAACGAACAAGATTTGGCCATACATGCTAACAACGCATGGGTAGTGAGTCTTGACAACCTTTCAGGTGTTCCTGTGTGGCTGTCGGATGCGATTTGCCGCGTGGCAACGGGCGGCGGTTTCGCTACTCGGGAGTTGTACACAGATGGCGAAGAGGCCCTGTTCGACTACCAGCGGCCCGTGATTCTTAACGGCATCGACGACGTTGCTACCCGCCATGACTTAGCAGACCGTTCGCTGAATCTGGTTCTACCACCCATCCCCGATGCTGAAAGAAAAACCGAGGCAACCTTCTGGCGAGATTGGGAGCTTGTTCGCCCGCGGGTATTTGGTGCGTTGCTTGATGGCGTATCGACTGCGCTTCGGCGGGTGGATTCTGTCCACCTGCCGCGCAAGCCGCGCATGGCTGACTTTGCGGTGTGGGCAACGGCAGCAGAGGAGGCTTTCGGGTGGCCCGAGGGCACAGCGCTTAAGGCGTATGCCGAGAACCGCGCCGAAGCGGTAGAGCTAGGGATCGAGAGTGACGCAGTAGCCTTCACTGTGTGCGAGCTGTTGAAGCACAAACCGGACGGCTTCGAGGGCACCATGACCGAGCTGTTGGATGAGTTGGAAGACCACGCGAGCGAGAAGATGCGAAACGCCAAAACGTGGCCCGGTTCGGCCCGGAGTCTGTCTAACCGGTTGCGGCGGAGTTCTACGGCTTTGCGACAGGTTGGCATTAATGTTGACCTGGACAGGCGCGCCGGCGACAAAAAGGGGACCCGACTTGTGAGGATAGATAGTACCCACAAAGTAGCGTCAGACACGTCAGATGCGTCAGATGTGGCCCCTAAAGGCGATAACAACGGGGTTTCTGCGTCTGACGCAACGTCTGACGCAAACCCATCATCGAACATACTTGCGTCAGATACATCGTCAGACAGGAAAAGCCCTTCGTTGCGCGGTTTACAAGGTATGTCTGACGCAACTGACACATCTGACGCAAGAAAACACACACTATCTGCCGCGGAGGGGAATAAGGCTTCGGAGGTGTTCGAGCTATGACACCCATGCAGTTGCTGATGGAGTGTAGACGGCGTGGCATCGAGCTATCGGTAAACGGCGACAAGCTCCGCGTGGTAGCTAAGAAGGGCACCATGACCGACGAGCTGCGGGCGGCCTTGCAGCAGCACAAGGCTGCGCTTATGGAGCTGTTGCGTGGGCCAACAGACGAAGACATAGCTGAGGCCATGCAGCAGCTAACCGCTAGAGGTTGGGCACTGATGGATTCGGCTGCACTAGGTGAGCAGGTGGCGCTATGCAAGGACGTGGCGACCGCCAGACAACACCTAGCCAGTGGCACGGTAGCCTTCACGTTGGAGGAAGCCCTGTCAGCCATTGATGCGAACCTGTCAGTAATCGAGCTGCACGCCGTCGTCAAGGCAAAGCTGCTGCTAAACGGGACAATGACAGGCACTAGGGAGGTGCAATCATGAGGGAGAGGCGCTACGAAGTCCGAGATAGTTTCGGCAGGTGTCCGGAGTGCGATAGGGCTTCATTCCGACGGCGGGAACGTTACGACAAGCTACGGGACAAGCTGCGGATCGAGCAGCGGTGTCTAGACTGTGGCCATAGGCGCTTCAGCGTCAAGGAGGGGGTGCCAGCATGGCTGTAACCTATGCGTGTCCAACATGCAGGCGTTCGTTGACCGTGTACGTTGGCAAGAGGAAACCTGTCTGCACTCGTTGCTGCAAACCCATGGAACGCAAACCGAAGCGAAAGGCAAAGACGGCGTAGTTGCCAGCCAGCCTCGCGCGCGCGCGTACTGGTCTGCAAACCCCGCGTGTGGCGTTGTGCAAACCAGCCTCGCGCGCGCGTAGGTGTGCCATTCGCGGCACCTAAAACCCCTCTTGATAAAATTATACAAATCGGCCTGCACACTTTAGACTGATATTTTCTGGCCAGCTATAATGCATGACGGCTGCATGTGTAAGAAGGGGGGGTGGGGGGGCGGGGGTACCCTCCTGCTTGCCCGTGTCACGTTGCGTGCCACAACGGGCGAAACCGCGACACCATACGTGCCAAGACTGGCGAAGGCATCCCTGCTGCAGGCGTATCATCACACCAGCGGCACGAGGAGGGCCCTATAAGCGACGCAAACCCTGTACGGGTGTATTTGTACCCGCCACCTGTCTGCGCGGCTAAACAGGGCCTTAAAACGCCTCGCCAAACACTCCCGCCTTCCTTGGGTTGATTTACGACCAATAGCTTTCGGGAACACCAAACCAAGCGCTTCACGATGGGCATTAGCAGGTGTGGTCTTCTACGACCAAAGTACGACCAATGGGCAAGAAACGGGCATGAAAGCACGGACGCAGAGAGAATCCAGAAATGGCCTTAAGCGCAGGTAGAGTACGGTATGGAACGTGTATAGACGTTGTGGGAAAGCAATCCAACCGAACTTTTAATCCGGGTGTCCAGGGTTCGAGTCCCTGCGGGCTCACCAAGAAAAAACACCTCCACGAAGCGGTTTTCGGGAGGTGTTTCTTGTTTGTTGGGGGTGATCCAAACGGCGTTTTACGACCAAAGTACGACCAATAGAATCTAGCGAGCGCCTTTCTCCTTGCCGAAAAGCTCATCGAGTTTGGCGGCGGCATCCCTCTGCAGTGTGGGCATGACGTGGCTGTAGGTGTCCAGGGTGAGGTTAATGCTAGAGTGGCCCAGACGTTCCTGCACGATCTTGGGGTGAACCCCCTTGGCGAGAAGCAACGTGGCAGCGGTGTGGCGCAGATCATGAAAGCGAATGTCGGGAAGCCCGGCTTCTTTCAGCAGAGGTTTGAACGAACGACGCACTAGATTCTGCTTGCGGATAGCGCGCTAACCCCCTATAATTGGACACCTAGAGCCGGATAGCGGTTGGTCTCGCAGTATTGCTCACACATGCTTCATGGTACTCGGCCGGGGGTACATCCCGCAAGGAGCCGTGAAGCCTGCGGTGGTTATAGTAATCCATGAATTCAACGACTGTCACGTAGGCCTCAGCGAAGCTGTTGAACTCGTACCGGCTGAAGCATTCATCTTCCAGTATCGAGTGAAAGGCTTCGATGTGGGCGTTTTTGTTCGGAGTCCTTACTGGTATGCATTCATGCTCCAATCCGAGTCCCTCGCATGCTGCTTGGAAGCGATGGCTCACGAATTGCGGTCCGTTATCCGAGCGGATAATCACGGTAGCATCGCCAGTCTCAGTAGCTCGGCGCTGGCAGGCCCCCTGAATGCTTGCAGCGGCTTCCTCGGCCGTGCAACTGAGCCCAATGTGATAGTCGAGCACCATGCGATCGTACACATCTATCACCGTCTGTACGAAGAAGAAGCGACGTTCTTCGGCAATGTAACCATACTTGATGTCAGTCTCCCACAGCTGGTTGATACCTGTGATTTCCCTGTTCGTGGCTACCTTGCGTTTCGCAAGGCGAGGCCGCAATCGACGTTGAGTCTGCTTGATTCTGAGCCCGTGCTCTCTCTCTAACCAGCTCGTCAGCTTGCGATAGCCATAGGGGCAGCCGTCGCCGCTGATGGCAGCCAAGAGAAGCTCCTTTATGCACTCGTCACTAACGATCTCGCCTTTCGTGGTGAAGGAGAATCCGGGAATTGGTCGCCCACGCGAGCCGCCTTGCTTTCGCTTTTTGCCTCCTTTCGGGTTTTGGAGGCGCCAGTAGTACGTTGAGCGCGAAACACCCGCGAAGCGTAGAACCCAAGACACTGGGTAGCCTTTTGCGATCCATTTGTTGGCTACCTCGAGACGCTCATCTAAAGATGGGTCCCCTTTTCTCGAGGTCACGCAAAATGGCAATCTTGAGGTCTTTCTCGCCCAGAAGGCGCTTAAGCTGGTCGTTCTCCCGCTCAATCCCCTGCGTACGTGGATCAGGCCCCCCGCTAGAACGCGAGCGCTCTAGCGGGGAGGTAAGGGCGTCAACACCATGCTCTTTGTAGCTTCTGGCCCATCGGTTTACGACTGCGGGGGCGAGTCCGTAACGTCTGGCCACAATACTCCCGGTGGCAGTTTCGATAGCCTCCTGAACAACTCGGACCTTGAAACCGACATCGTACTTTTGGCGGCTCAAGATAAACGCTCCCTCCGTCTTTTCAAGCGAGAGGCGAAGGGGGTGTGACACGGTTTCAGCTCGCCTCCCCCGGGGGAGGCGAGGACCCAACACCCTTCTTCCATACCTTACCGTATCTGGTCCGATTGTCCAATTCCATTAGGGGGCCTAAGAGGACCAACTCTCGGGTAGGGTTTCCGGTAAGTGTGCCCATCGTGCGGATGCCTACCGTATGCAGAGAAATCCTCGTACGTGTCAATGTTGAAAGCCGTGTTCTGCGTCGCCGATAGATGACAGCTCCAGACTTTGGCCCGGAGCTATTTCCTTGGTTGGGCAACGTAAGATAGGAATATGAGCACACAACTGAAACTAAGAATTATGGTAGACAGTGAGCAACAAGCAGCAGGTGAAGCTGGCCAGGGAAGGAAGATCTCAACTGCGACGGTTAGGAAAACGCTTTTTGGCAGGGCTTGTCAGTCGCCGAAATGTGGGTTATGATGAAGAACATGAAACGGCAGAGGGGAGGGAGTCCCTGGTGGCTGAGTTGATCGAGAAGTTCCGCCGGGTACAGTTGCCGCCACATCAGGAAAGAGGGATGGGGCTTCAACCCAACTGGAAAGACGCTATAACCAAGGAGTTCGCAGAGAAAGTGTTCGACGCTGCGCAGAAGCACCGTGACGCTATCAGAGAGCTCGAGAAGCACTGATATTAGTGCTCAAATGAGTGCGGTTTACCTACCCCATGTTCTTTTCATCCACTTTGTCGGCATCGACATAGTGTTCGAAGGGTATGGTTCTCCGAAGGAAAGCCGTGGGCTTCGCGGTAAAGGTGAACTCCTGCAATCTGCTCTTGCTCAACCCTACCAGACTTTTGGTGGGGTTGAGCTATATCCCAAGACCTTAGACAAAGCCGCCGTCTTACTCTTCGGGCTGACTAACAACCATCCATTCGTGGACGGTAACAAGAGGACAGCGCTGCTTACTACAGCTACATACTTACTGCAAAACGGGTATGATATTAGGGCAACTGAAAAGCAATGGGTAAGGCTGATGCTTGAAGTGGCCTATGGGAAATCGCAGCGAGGTATCCGTTTATGGTTGAAGAAGCATACGATCTTGATTAAGGATTTGTCAAAACATAAGGTGCTCGATCCGAAACTGGCAAAACGCAAGGTGACATTCCTGGAGGCTTTTGTGAGGTTTCTCGGTAGAGATCGTCAATAGGATGCCCCGGGCCCTGACTGTCCGGGGTTCCTATTGTGTGGTAGATTAGCCATACCCACCGCAGCGCCCATCCAGGAGTCGTGTCCACCCGCCAGTCCATCGCGCCCGTCATATGGCGAACTCATTGAGGCCCGTCAAATCGAGCTAGGCTTTGACTGAAAAGGACGCCGGCCGAGATCCCAGGTTTGGTAGATGGGAGGGAAGAGGGTGGTCGTCCCTCTGGTACTAGTCTTGCCTGGCGCTAGTGGCGCGTTCCTACTTCGCCTCCGGCCAAGCGGGGCATGTGTATGGGTGACGAGATTGATGTCGCGTGATCGGACGGCCACGCTTGGATGGCAGGTGAAGGTGCCAGAGCCCTTCGCCCTTCGGGGGCAAAAGCTTGGTCATGAGTTGGTCATGACTCGGACCGCACGGGGCAAGATGGGGCCGCTCTAGGCGGACCGGTTGTAGGCAACGGGCCAGCGAGACGCATTACGAGTAGCCGCGGCGGCATACACCAGACTCGGGCAATGCAACCTCTAATGCGGGTGTCCTGGGTTCGAGTCCCAGCGGGCTCACCAAACGAAAACGCCTTCCCTAAGCGGTTTCTGGGAGGGTGTTTGGCTTTGTTGGGGGGGGTGGACAAGGTGACGATCTCAGATCTGCCATCCGGTCTGTCCTCCATTTGCGCTGGTCCCTGTGGGTACACGCAAGCTCGCCGGGCGTATCTGCCTACAAGGGCATGAGGCTCCTGCTAGTGAACCTCAGACGATGGTAATACACAAAGCAGTAAGGAATGGGGCAAGACGAAAAGGAAATAAACACGCCGCTCGTAAATAATAAATAGTCATTGAGTATCCATGGCATGAGACATACCTGATAATGCGGGCTGTCTTGCAGCTCCTTGACGGACTAATGTCCCTTTGCCATGAAGGATGCCTCAAGAGTGATACCATAGGAGGGGTATTATGCAGCGGTCATGCTCAATGTACTGGCTCAGATTTCTGCTCGTGTTACTTATCGTTGTTGGGGTTAGCCATTTCGCTGCCGCAAAGACCACGATCACTCTGCTTGCTGGTAACGTTAACGAAAACATCTGGAGTGCGGCACTTGCGTCGTTTGAGCGGGACAATCCGGATATCGAAGTGCGGTACGTGTCAAGCCCTGTGAGACACCTACATACAAAGTTTAACTGAACTGACGAGGTCACATCATCTCCTTGGGGCGGGTTGATCCACACGGCCGTTGGAACTGCAGCGGATCGGGGGGGCGGGCCCCCACGAAACGCTCCGGATGTGCCGCATAGGCGGCGTCAAGGATCTGCTGCCTTCGGGGCCAACACCTCATCGGCACGGCCGTAGTGTAGCGTTTCCGGGGTGAGAAGGCCAATTCCGGAGTGCCGATGACGCTTGTTTGTACCAGTCGAAGAAGTGCTGGCAGAAGGCTCGGGCGTCCTGAATCGAACCGAAACGTTTGGGGAAATCAGGCCGATACTTCAGCGTCTTGAACTGGGCCTCTGAGAACGGATTGTCGTTGCTGGTATGGGGTCTGCTGTGCGTTTTCCGTGATGCCCAGGTCCGCCAGCAGGAAGGCAACAACAGCCTTGGAGGTCATCGCTGACCCACGATCGGCGTGTACTGTAAGTTGGCCAGGCGAAACCCCCTGTTTGTCCACGGTGAAGGCAATAAAGCGTTCGGCAAGAGCTGCGCTTTCACGTTCGGCTATCATCCAACCGACGACGTAGCGGCTGAAGATGTCCATGATGACATAGAGATAGTAGTACGTCCATTTGGCTGGTCCAAGCAGTTTGGTGATGTCCCAGGACCACACCTGGTTTGGGCCTGTGGCAAGCAGCCTCGGGCTTTTGGTAGTTGGATGGCGCAGTTGGTCACGGCGCTCTCGCACCTCGCCGTGTTCCTCCAGGATGCGGTACATGGTCCTGATGGAGCAGAGGTAGATCCCGTCCTCGTCGAGTAAGCGTGGCGTAGACGCTAGCAGGGGCTTGATCGACAAAAACGCTCTGAGCGAAGCACTTTGAGCACCTCTTCCCTTTCGTCATCACTTAACGCCCGGGCCGGCTTGGCCCTTACCGCATCGCCTGTCTGCTGCCTGGGATTGCGCGCTTCCGGTACACGGTCGCCCGGGGGACACCTAGCACACGGCACGCCTCCGCTGTACCGACAAGGCCTGAAAGCTCCTCTACACCCTCGATCAGCTGCTCCCGCCACTGGAGGAGCCCTGAGTCGGAAAGCCAAGCAGATCTGAGATTTTTTTTTGCACCTCGATGACCGTTTCGGCTTTCTCTAGCCTCGCCTTTAGCTGCTCCACCTCACGCTCTAGTTCAGCAATTCGGCGTGCCTTGGCCCGATCGGCGTCTTGCTTTGGGCCCCGGTTTCTGCGTGGCTAGTCCCGCTAGCAGAACCCTTTTCCCTCTGCTGCCGCCAATAGGTCAGATGTGAGGCATACAGTCCTTCGCGGCGCAGCAAAGCGCCCCTTTCCTGGGCCGTACAAGCCTCCGCTTCCTTTAGGATTCGTAGCTTGTACTCCGCTGTGAAAGTCCGTCGCGGTTGCCCGCGGCACCACCTCCGGGTTTGGTGGTACCTCTAGACCTCTGGCCATGCCTTGTCCGTACACCCTTGTTAACGTCCGCCCTTGCTGTTCATGCCATCCACCTCTCCCACCCTCTACACTAAATTCGGGATGGAAGGGTGGTCTCACCTATCTTGGCACAGAGGGTGGAACCGATTTTCGTCGCGTGGGATGCTGCCGACGATAAGTTCGTCACCATGGTAGCGGGTGGCTCTGCGCCGGATGTGTTCCTGGCAGAACTCAGTGTACGGGTGGCCTACATATGCATATAAGGGGCTGCTACTGGATCTCTCACCGCTTGTAAACAAAAACAAAGACCAGATCAAATACCAGGATGTCCTTCCCGTCGGCTGGAACAATGCCATGGTTGGAGGAAGATTGAGCGGCTTCGCTGGACTGTCTTCTGGGTTTGGCGTAAAGGTACAACGCTACCCTATTTGAGGAAGCTGGCCTGTCTCTGCCGCCTACAGACTGGAACGATACCTCGTGGAACTGGAATACGATGGGTTGACTATGCTCGCAAAGTGACAGTGGTCAACAGCGATGGACAGGCCACTTGTATGGGTGTTGACTTCTGGGATGCTGACAATCTCATTGGTTACGCCTGGGCATTTGGAGGAGACTGGTTCAGTCCCGAGTCCTATCCAACAGGGGTTGTCGACCAAGTGACATTGGTCACGCCACAGAACATAGAAGCCTACGAGGCACTTGCCTCTCTGAAGGCTGAGACGGGGGTACGTCCGGGTGGTCGGATCCCGTCAGCTTTTCCGATAGGCGGAGCGAATAGCTTCTTCACAGGAAACGTGGGCATGTGGATCGATGCCACTGAGCTGGTAAGTGCGGCAAAGAACCCGGCGGTTGCCGATTTCAAATGGGGCCTGGCTCCTTTCCCATTTCCTGTCAATGGCAAGCGCGAGGGGACCTTCTCTTGGAGCGGAGCCTATGCAGGGATTTCAGCAGACAGTAGGCACCCAGATGAGGCTTGGCGCCTGATCGCGTATCTGACTGCCGACACGACCGATCAGGCAGTCCGTGATGCTTCGTACATGAATCCCCGTAGATCGTTTTGGATGCGGCGCATCAATGACTGGCTGAGTGAAGGTTTGTCAGCTTTGGGTTCGAGGGAGCTGCAGCAAGTGACCTTTGGTGCACTGGAGCGAGCCCTGCCGCTTCCTCGCGTCACCATGGTGGGTGCCGATGAGGTGTGGAAGAGCGTGCAACAGTTTGTCGTTCCAGCCTTGGGAGGTCGGACCAGTGTGAAAGGCGCCTTGGAGCAGGCACAGTCGGTTGCGGAAGGTAGAGTGGTGGAGTATACCAAACAGAACGTTGGAGGGAACTAGAGAAAGGGAGAAATCGGGGTATGCGCAGCATGTCGAGGACGACTCTGGCATGCCTGCTTGCATTGATCCTGGTTATCTCTGCCACCAGCATGTGCGAGCATTTGCTCGCACATGCTGGTATGAGTGCGGAATGGGATCCAGTGAGCAATGCAGGTTGGTTTCTGACACATCAAGGCACCTACATAGACGAGAGTGCGCTAGATCAAGGTCACGTGCTTTGGCGCACCAGTGAGTCGAGCAAGGCTTATCCTGCTGGACAGATGGCCTTCCCGTAATCAATAGGACGGGCGGTAACTGTAACAACGCACTTCTCCTTCGTCCCCTCTACAGGCGAGCATAAGATATGCCTTGCTGGTTTGGCAACCAGCCCCAGCTACTTGCTCAATGCGGGTTTTCCTCTAGGAAGGCGCGAATGCGCCGGCTGATCTCGCCTACAGCCGTCTTGGGCTCCGCCTGGTTAGCCCACACGGTGTTTAGTTCACCGTCAATGATCCGCTGAAGATCCTGCCTGCCAAGCGCGACAACACGCGACGTGGTGGCCATCAGAATGTCAGGATAGATCCCCGGGTTGATAACAGTTTTCGAAAGCCAGGACAACTGAATGGGACGCGCCGGGGTGCGCCCCGCTAACCGCGCGTTCTGCGCTGCTCCGACTGGCCCTGCCGTATAAGCCACCAAGCGCCACGCGGCGTCGACATAGCGCGTTGCTCGAGTGATCGAGATACTCCAACTACCGAGATCTGACGTATAACGGCGGTCGTAGATCATGTAAAAAGCGCTCATCAGCAAAAACTCATGATAACCGGCATGTCGATGTTCACTACATGGCGAACGGTAGCAGCAGCTATAAGCGCCACCAAACCGATCACGATAGCCCGATTGCACACGCATGCGCTCAACTCTGATGTCCGGGTTGTCCTTTTCGAAAATAGCGATGCTTTCCGCAGCCGCCTGTTCAGTAGCCTCGACTCCCGCCTGGTACATGTACTCAATGACATGGTTGACCCCCCTCCCGACCAGGCAACCACGCCTGCACCGATTTGCAGACACGGCAAGCGGTGCCATGACATAACCAGCAGTTCGCCGCCATTTCCCGTGTGCGCCCGAGTGATCGCAGCCTGTTGTGTTCTCCTCGTACGCAGGCGCAGGACAACGCGCCCAAGCCAGGGAACGATCCCACGGCTGCGCTGTGAAAGCTACCGAGAGTTGCTTCGTAGCGATGCCGCCGGATGAGAACATTTTCCAACATGGAAGGTGCTTGGAAGGCATTTGAATAAGGCGGGATTCCTATGCCAACTTCTGTCCCTGGGCGGCTCCCTCGATTGTACCTCATCGCTCTATTGTGCTTTGCCGCATTACTGCCACTTGTCGCAAGTTGCGTGTCCTTCTCGACGAGCAGGACGTCCCCGAATCCCTGGAGGTGAGACTCCCCGCTGGCAGCTATTACCCTCGTGGTAGTTTGTGAAGCGGAAACCAATGCATTGGTGCTTCCCTCAGAGCAACAGCTTGAGGTGATAGCCGGCCAACAGGATGTAGGAGATACCCCGCATGACTTCAGTCTGGCGCACGGATTCTACCCCCATGCGGCAGGCGTGTGGCGCCAGGGCTTGGTGCAGCTATCTCTCGCTGTCTTCTTGCTCGCTTGGGAGCGGTACCTGGTCCAGCGCCACAGGCAGTCACCTGGGGTTCTGGTAGGCAGGGCAGTGGCTCTCGCATCCATTCTGTCTGTGGCTACTTTCGGTCAGCATGCGTACCAGTGGCAGCAGTGGTGCTCACTGATGTCCGCAGGAACTGAATACTACTTTGGTAGTACGGGATCTCTTCTGCGAGATTGGCAGAGCGTGGGAGGAACCACTTCATTGCTGCCCACTGGCGAAAAAGAGCCTACCTTCAGTGTAACGGCCTACGATATCGATCTGGTGCTGCCACAGGACGATGAAGAACCATCGGCCATAGTGATAATGGCAGTGACCACAAGCGGCGAGGAACGCTTGTTTTTCACGCTCGCACATGCCATGCACGTGGAATCGGTGGAGTACTGCTCCGATACCAAGGCGCATCTTGCAGAGCAGGATTCCTTGGCCTGGCGAGAAGCTGGCGGTTCCTGAGATGGCTGGCGCAGAGGGCAATGTGGCTTTGCGCATGAAGTACTCAATAGCAACGGAACAGCTCTGGCGAGGAGTTCAGGGTCGCCAGCTCATGCAGTTTGCAGGCGATCAAGGTGCGTATTTGAACGCCCGATTGGGCTGGTATCCTTTGGCGGGAGGGTGGTGTCTGGCAACAACAATAACCGCTATCTTTCGTCCAGGCAAACCAGTGCATGTGATGCCCGGCCTACAGGTCTTGGACCGCGAAGAGACACACCGGCACTGGCTGAACGCGGATTTCCAGCTTAGGGTGAAGGCAGCCCCGGGCCAGCTGGTGGGCGACCAACCTGTCGCCCAAGGGGGCTGGGTCAGATGAGTGGCGAGGACATGCAGGCGGCGTGTCACTTTATGTGGCGTCGATGAGTGCCTTCACAGCTCCTGGTCTAGAGATAGTCGCTCCGAAGCAGGCCTTGCGGAATGCCGAGGTCATGCGTGATGTCTTTGGGGTGCTCGAGGGATTCTACCGCGACGTGTTGGCGATTGACCTGCCACCCGTACGCGTCACAGTGATACCGCGCTGGCTTGATCGTACTTACTCGCGTTGGATTGCTGGCAGTACGGGGCACTTGAGGGTTAGTACTCTCCTGGGTACTGAAGCCTGGCGTGAAGAGGAGACGGCGATTGTCCTGCGAGATGCTGAGCGATGGATGGTTGCAGGCAAGCCGAAGGGCAACTTGCTCGTCTGGGCCAGTCGATCGCTCCATGCGGCTATCCACAAAGCCCTGTGGAGTGGCCTGGACGCGCAAGGGGACTACACCCGCAACCCAGTTGCCGAGGGCGTAGTGCAGTATCTCTCAACTCTCTGGTTGGACTATGCATTGGGCGCGGACGGACCTGCTGAGTACCGTCTTTCCCTCCAGCACTACCGATCACAGGCTGAGCTGGGCAGTCAGGTGGCACAAGTTGTCATGCGATTGGGCGAGGAACGCCAACGCGGTGGTGAGGCACCTGTGGGGCTGCTACTGCGCCAACTGAGAAGCCAGAACGACAAGGGCGAGCTGTCTTGGGGAGACTGGGTCCGTCTGACGCAATAGGGTGCCCGCGGGTTGCAGAACTCGTGCGAGGTGGTTGAGCATGGCTTGGTGGCAGTGCTTTCGTTATACTCTACGCATATGTTGGGCTTCTCACCTGTGGCTGCTGCTCGCTGTGATGGCAGTGGCTACGACAGCGATTGTTGTGGAAGGGTACGCGGAACCACTAGCCAGAGCTCAGGCGTGGGCGTTGACGCTTGTGGAGGTGGTAGCTCCCCTGGTAGCTATGGCGGCTATGAGCCATGTCTTGACGATCGACTCTGATGCTGGATTCCTCGAGGTGCTGAGGAGTCACTCGTTGAGTGGCATGCGGTTGGCTTGGGAGCGACTAGCTGCAGACTGATTCAGTGAAAGGCAGGGCTGGTGTGGAGGGAAGTGCAAGGGCCCTCAACGACGAGGATATCGTAGCAGCCTTGCGTCAGCGCAGTGACGTTGGCGTAGAACAGTTGCTGGCCACATACCATGCGCCACTGCTGGCCTGCGCTTTTCGTCTCTTGGCTGATCGTCATGCCGCGGAGGATGTGGTGCAGGAGTCGCTTCTGCGCTTCCTCAATTACCTAGATGATCTGCGTGATCCCGCCAGGCTGCGTGCTCAGGGAGCTTGCTCCCGCACATGCTGAGGTCCTGATCCTTCGTTTCTACGAGGACATGGAGTTGGAGATGATTGCAGACATTCTGCGACTGCCAGTGGGCATAGTGAAGTCACGACTTCACTATGCCCTGAAGCGCCTGCGGTGCTTGAGTCAGGCAAGGGTAGCAGAACAGAGGGTAGGGGGGGTGGGCTCATGAGCCGTAAACTGCAGCGTATGTATGTCGAAGCGGGCCTACCGAACGTTGACGAGCAGACAGCAACCTACCTGGAACTGGGCTTGGAGAATGAGAGAGTGCCCCAGCCAAGAGCAGCGGAAACGTCCCACTTACAGGCTGTGCTAAGCGAGCACATGGCTACTGCCCAGCCGCTTCGCTACCGCAAGCTCGTGGAGAGAGAGCGCCCTCTGGCTGAGTAGCGCAGTGGTGATAGCATCTGACCCCGGGGCAATGGCTGGAGTACCTAGCCCGCTTGAACAGGCGCGAGGGCAGGTATGGCAGCCGCCCGGTGCCGCAGCAGTCATTCCCACTCTTGATGATGTTTGTGAGCTCTTGGCGGAGGGCCACTTGACCACCACTGGAGCAGATAGCGAGGACTAGAACAGAAAGCGACGGCCCAGCATAAGCTGGGCCTCGTCTTTCTGTTGGGGGGTGAGACTGGTCCAGATGCGCCTCACTGGTGCGCGCCGGGCAGAGCCAGCCCAGCCCGACTGAGTGGGAAAGGGGGCATAGCCAAGGGCTTTACCGCCAGCGAGAGTAGGAGCAGCTCGTTGTCATCGGCAGCGATTCTGTTGGAGGCCAGCGTGCCGCATTCGCTGCAGCGATGAATCACAGCCCACTCCCCGCCATGTCTAATCCAGATCGCGATGGGCTCCATCTGCCCTTCGCAGTACGACGCCCTATCGCCGGGTCGTCTGTCGAGGTGCACACTCCACAGGCAGTGGGGGCAATGGTTGCGGTGGCGGGTACCTGCCCCTTCTGGGACTACGTGGGCCCCGCAGTGCGCGCACTCAAAGGAGCTGTCGCTGCAACTGTCCGCATGGGTGTGGCGCTGCTGGGTGGCCTCGCCAGTGTCTGCGCCACAGAGCAGCTTCCGGTAGCTCTCATAGCGCAGCCGAGGGATGGCTCCCTGGCTTACTCCGGCTTTCACCTGGCAACCGGGTTCGCCCACATGTGTGCAGTTGCCGAAAGCACACTGACCAGCATAGGGCGCAAACTCCGGGTAGTATTGCTGTAGTTCGCAGGCTGTTACATCACCCAGACCGAACTCGCGGAAGCCTGGGGTATCGATGACTCTTGTGTTGGGGCCGAGTTGCAGAAGGGTGGAGACCGTGGTGGTATGCCGCCCTTTTCCATCTGCCCCGCGCACCGCGCCGACTCGCTGCTGCACCGAGGGATTGAGGGCGTTTAGCAGCGAGCTCTTTCCTACTCCGCTATGACCGAGCAGCACCGATGTCTTGCCGCACAGCAACCTCAGCAATGCGTCAAGCCCGAAGCCAGTGTGCGTTGAGCATGCCAGTACGGGGATCCCTAGTTTCCTGTAGGGCTGAAGAACGGCTAATTCGGTTTCAAGCGCGTGATCATCGAGCAAGTCCACTTTGTTGACGCATACCGCTGGCTCAAGTCGACCTCGATAGACCGCTACAAGGCAACGGTCGATGAGCCGTGGACGCAAGGGCGGGGCGACAACAGAGACCACAATGACTGCTAGGTCTGCGTTCGCCGCGATGGCTCTTTCCGTGCTCAAGTGGGGGTCGGCCCGTGTAAGCACCGTGCGCCGAGGCCGGGTCTCCACCACGGTATACTGTTCTGACATTCTGGCAACGACGACGTTGTCGCCTGTCACTGGTTTTGTCATGGCCTTCTCAGCGTCACGACGCAGGGAACAGGTCACTAACTCGTCCTTTAGAGCCACTCGCCAACTGTGGCCATAAGTGGCTACCACTAGGCCCTCCTCCAGCACGGTGGCTGTATGCTTTGCTTTGGCCGTAGTCTTAGGGGAATGCTTAGCCAACTCTTGTCCTCCTCGAATGCATGAACTACGGGGTTCAACGACAACAGCCGTAGGCGCGTGATCCTGCGCCTACGGCCGAGGAGAACACAAAGACCGTCCCTGTGGACGGCCCGAGTATCAAGGCAGGTGGTGGTGGTACACAGCTGACCTTCAGGCTTCCCTCGAGACGAGGCGCAGAGCATATTCTACCTGGCGGTAGACAAGCACAATGACCGTATCCATACTCTACGTCTCTCCTCGACTGTCTGAGATCTCCTTGCGCACCCATTATAGATTCCGGTTGCCCTGGCGTCAACAGGGCAATCGGCTATCTTGGCACGCAAGCCGTACTTACGAATAGTCAAGCCTTCTCATTCCCTCCGATCGCGCATCACCGTATATATGTGTTGCCAAGAGGCAAGCCCCAGAGTCTCAGGAGGTGCATGCAAGTGGGATTCCAGTCGCCGCAGTTTGATTTCATCGACAACCGGTTTCTCCATCGGCGGATCAAGACCCTTGAGGTAATCTGCTCGGAGCAAGTGCAGGCCACGCTTGATGATCCGATAGGCCCCAACCCCATCGGTGGTATTCTCGACCCTTCAACAGGTGAGTTGCTCCCCGGTCTGAGGATCGTCGTCACCGACATCGACCCTGGCGTGGGTGTAGTACCCAACAAGGTATGTAACGTGTTCGTGATCTCCTTCCAGATCGTTAACCCTTCCGGCGTGGTTCTGCTCGGAGCCACTGCGACGGTGTCAGATGCAGTGCGTTGTCCTGGCGCAGGTACGGGCCCTGGACAGACGGTGGTCCAGAAGCACGATATTCAGGTTGGCTTCTGTCTGATCCCTGTCGATACCAACGAGGACGGCATCTTCGACGCCTTCTTCATCACCCTTGACATTGAGTACTGCCTAGTCGTAGCCAAGGAGACCGTTCTTAAGATCAACGCCGCGGCTCCCTTCTGCCCATAACGACAATACCAGGCAGAGGGTCCGACACGAGGCGGGGCGGACCAGGTGGCCCGCCTCGCAAGCCCCAAACCTTCAGGAGGTGCATATGAATGGGATTTCAGTCGCCGCAGTTTGACTTCATCGACAATCGGTTCATGCATCATCGGATCAAGACCCTTGAGGTAATCTGCTCGGAGCAAGTACAGGCCACACTCGATGACCCTCTGGGCCCGTTTGGCACGAGCGGTATACTCGACCCCTCAACAGGTGAACTGCTCCCCGGCCTGAGGACAGTCGTAACGGACGTTGATCCCGGTGTAGGCGTGAAGGCCAACAAAGTGTGCAACGTGTTCGTAGTCGCCTTCCAGATCGTCAACGCCACTGGTGCCGTACTGCTGGCGGATACCGCGACGGTGTCAGATGAGGTACCTTGCCCTGGCGCAGGTATAGGCCCTGGGCAGACCGTAGTGCAGAAGCATGACATCCAGATTGGTTTCTGCCTGATCCCCGTCGACACCAACGAAGACGGCATCCTCGACAGCTTCTTCATCACCCTTGACATTGAGTACTGCCTTGTGGTGGCGAAGGAGGCCATCCTCAAGATTAACGCCGCAGCTCCCTTCTGCCCATAGCAGCAACACTGGGCCAAGGGATACGCACGAAGCAGGGCGGGTCAGGTGGCTGGCCCGTCCTCTTATGGTTAGGTATCCTCACACTAGTAGAGGCCCCTGGTGGAACCCAGGAGCCTCAGCTTTTCCAGCCGTGTTCCTCTGACACCAGTTGATCCGTGGTCCTAGCGTGCTTTGCCCCGCGGGGTCCTAACCACTGTGGTGACCCGCACTCCTTGCGCTGCGGCACTCCTAGTCCCCGCCCCGGGGCCAGACGAAGCCACTGAGCCGACGGCTCCTTGCCCGGGCTGGCAAACCCGTCGGTGGCTGCGCTGGCCAGGACGGCAGAGATGCAGGTAGCACCCCCCCGGCCTGTGCGCTTCTTTCTGTACTGCGAGAGGTTGGCGGGTCTACACGCATCTGCATCACCGGGACGACGCGCACAGGGCGAGGGGAGGCCTGGCGTGTTGGCGCCTCGGTCTCGGCTCTCTCAACCTCTGGGGGCTCTGGCATCGCCTCAGCGGGCTCTGCTGGTCTGGCTTCTGTAGACGCTGGCGAAGCCGATTCGAAGGCCGCGTCTCGGTCTCTCCTCACAAATGGGGTTGCTTCTTCCACCTGAGCAGCAGCGACTTGCTCACTGTGCCAAGCGGCTAGTCCCGTCGCTATGCCCTCTGCAGCTCTACTGATCCAATCTGCACTCTTCAGCAGGGCCTCGTCTTTTCGGCTCGAGATATGGCCTAGCTGGACTACGATGGCAGGGACACGGGCTCCTTTCACTTCTAGCAGGCCGAGCACTGGCACAATACCCAGATCGGATAAGCCTCCCGATGATAGCACCAGGTTCTTTTGCACGGATTGCGCCAACAGAGCACTGAAGCCATCACCGCGGGCGTAGAGCGTACTGATACCGTCGACGCTTTCATCGCTGGCCTTCCCACAGTGCATACTGACGAAAGCCTCGCTACCGGTCGCATTGGCCCTGGTTACCCGAAGGCGCCGGTCCTGCGAGGCGTCTTCTGACAAGGCGCTGTCGTCTTCACGGGTGAGCAACGCTTCGTGCCCGAGCTGTGCGAGCTTGTCCCGCAAGCTAAGGCATGCAGTGAGTGCCGCATGGGCCTCACTAAGCCCCGTTGGTCCCATCACCCCAGGGTCTTCTCCACCGTGTCCTGGGTCCAAACACACCCTCATTTTCTCACTCCTCTGCCAATCCTTCTGTCACACAGGTCATCATATGAGAGGCATTGGTGGTTGGTCCGAGCCTAGTCCAGTACTGGCGGGCGAACCTACCTTCAGGGTGTGCTTGGTGTCCACGGTCATGTCAGGATGCCTCATCTTTGGCGGTGTGCCGCTAGGAGGTTATCGATGAGCATTGCCGCGTTAGCGGGATTTTGGCTGCCGAACATCTCGTGTCCGCCACTGTAGCCCAAGTTGGAGCTGGTGAGATACAAGATGCCCTCGCCTATGTCCAGGCGTAGCAAATAGGATAACAGTTCGTCGTTGCTCATGCGCATTCTGGCCATTACCGACCAGGCATCGGTCAACGGACGGTAGCCTGACGATGGGGTGAGCCTCTTCTCAATCACGGTGCTCAGTGCATGCGGCTGGCGCTGCCAACCACCGTTGTCATGCCACGCGGTGACTCGGTTGGGGTGAATACCCCAGCCACCCCACTGCACGGCTGCCCCTGGACCGAACCATCTTTCGAAGGGTATGGCCCCAGTAGCGGCCATGAGTACCATGCCGCCCTTCTGAAGAAAGGGTCCCAGATGGTCGTTCGCAAACTCGTCGGATAACCTGGATCCGGAGGGATGTCTTAAGACGACGACATCAGCGCCTCCTCGTAGGGCGGAAATAAGTTCCGCTTCTCCTATCGGTACCTTGGCGGTCGTGAAGCCCAATTTGGCCAGTTCGGCTCCCAAAGCATCTGCGCGCATCGGATCGCCCTTGCCACTGACATCATACAAGAGCAGGCGCTTTTGCTCGGGAATGGTTTCTACCAGCGTTACTGTGCCAAAACCAGCTGTGTTGTGGTACGAGGCATCGGGCCAGCCTGTGTTTGGACGGCGACTCGCTCCTGACCGCTTGAAGGACATTTTCCAAGAGAACGGTGGGAAGCCCTTTGCCGCCTGCTGGCGCTTAATGCCAAACGACTCAAATGGTAGCTCGACATCGAGAATCCATGCGGACTCACCGATACTGGTCTTAGCCGTCCAGACCGGGTCGCAGGATGTGTCGAAATCCATCGTGCCATCTGAGCGGGCGTCGTAGCGTACCCCCTTGGCGTTAGCTACCATGTGGAAATAGGCGGCGGGATGGTTCGGATCAGCTAAGAAGAACTCAATGCCGTCGTCCCCGAACATGCTGGCATCGTGGTGCTCACCTGTAATCCTCAGTTGCTCGATCTGCGCATCGTGATTGACGAAACGCAGGTAGAGCGCTCTCTCGTCCCACAGAGCGTATGCGTCGGTTGCTTCAAGAGCATCAGTGCCCTGGTTGTCTTCGAACGAGGGCAGTCGAGCGGCGTGCTTCCACGCAGGATCGTCGGCTCGCCCGTCCATGGCAGGCTTGACGGTAGCCAGGGGCGCATAGACTGCAAAACGTGCGGCTCTTCCCTGCTGGAGGAGATAGTCCTGGCGCCACTTGTCCAGCATGGCTGCTTCTAGCGTGATCTGAGCCTCGATGCGCTCGCGCGTTTCGGCGTCGTTAACGCTCCCCAGGGCCTGACGTGCCAGCTGAAAGTACCCATCGGCCTTCTGCAAAAGCTCGCTTGAGATGAAGGTGCTCGCAAAGCCCGAGGGCGGCTGCAGGAAATAGGTCAGTTGCTGGGGATTCGAGCGCCAGGCGTGATCCATCAACTCG
Source organism: Limnochordia bacterium (assembly GCA_050951545.1). Taxonomy (GTDB): domain Bacteria; phylum Bacillota; class Limnochordia; order DTU080; family DTU080; genus DTU080. Next base: position 86,585 of record JBMNJG010000011.1, read on the forward strand.
TAGTAGGCAGCCATTGCGTTCGCTGCTGGTCCGAAGACGTGCTGTGCCCAGTCGCGCATGATCTCAGATGGTTTGATCTCGGTATTCCACATGGCTTGGGCCGCAGCATATAGCGGCATGCGGTTTGTCACCCAGTTTTGGTTCTGAGGCAACGTGCCAACCGGCCAGCCGAAGGGGGTAACCTCTGAAGTCCAGCCCTTTAGGCCCTGCTGTTGGGCCCAGGCGATCTCCTCGACGATGAGCGAAGTAATAGGCGAAAGCATTCTCTCATTGAAGTTGATGAACTGGTAGCCGCGGATGCCCACTGGCACTCCTAGGTCTTGCCAGGCCTTGATTTCTTCCCTGACTTTGGCGTTCGAAGCGTCGGTGATCGGTTTGGTGTAGTTGATGTTGTACGTCGTATAACCAACCATATCGAACGGGGCGACTTCGGTGGGCACATCGCGATAGGCTTGGTAGGCTAGAGTCTCGTACTTTTTTCCGGGATGAGTCTGGTTGACCAGCTCGATCACGGTTCTGGAGAACTTCTGCCAACGAGTACTGACATCGGGGGCATAGGCCAGGCAATCGTCGCACTCGCAGAAGTGAGTGTGGTCTGCACCAAAGAATCTAACACGGTCAATCTCTGGGTTGCGGTCCCACCACTGAGCGATCACTTTGGCCAGGGCTTCTTGCACACCTGGGTTGGACCAGCACAGATGCGGTGGATGCGAGGAGGGCTTTTGGCGCCGGCCGCCATACTCGGCCATGTACTCCGGATGGGCGTTCAGCACTGCCTGCGGGAGCACGGCGTTATGACCGCCTATGACGACCTGGAACCCCCGTCTTTTCATTGGGGGAATCCGCGAAGCTGATCCCTGCAGGTTGTGCACGTTCATCCGGTTGCGCGCCATCCAGATCAGGGTGCTCTCATCATAGTGTGGGCTGTTGATCGCCAGCGAGCGTACCTCAAGGCTTGGTATGTGCCGGAGATCCAGCTCCTCAATGGCAATGCGCTCTTGTTGCGGCACATACTCGCCGCTCAGACCCGGCCAAAACCAACGCATGCCCAGGCACTCTTGCAGAAACGTGTAGGTCGCATAAAGCGCTGCCCGCGGCGTGGGCCCAGCCAGAGTACAGCAACTCACCGCTTCTGACAACGCGCACCTCTGTCTGGGTTGTCGGCTGCAAATAGGTCAGCAGTCTCGATGGCGGTAGAGCTCTGCGGCGTGCCAATGAGTATGTGGAAAGGAAGACCTTCCTGCGGCTGGTCAGTGATAGGCACTTTTGCTCCACACATTTTGTGAAGGGCGCGCTGTAACTCTTCCGCGGCATACTGCTCGGGACCAGCGGCCGCTGCACCTACGACGATCTGCGCTTGGGGCTGTCCATTGCCGGCCACTACGAAGCTGCTGCCGGGGCTCGCCGCTTTTACGGCGACAGATGGCAGTAGCAAAACGGCGATGGAACCGAGCCAGACCAAATGATACCTGAGCATCTCAGACCTCCTCAGCATTGTCCAATTCAGTAGTTGTACCCTGTGAAGACCACTTTGCCGATCTGAACGGCTTCCTTGGCGATGGCGTCAGAGAGCGTGAGTCGGAACTGGTTCCATGTGCTATCATCCCTATCCAGGAAAAGCTCGATCTCCAGGCGATCCCATTCAGCGCTATCCTTTGTGCGTAGCTGTGAGTAGGGCACCCGCTGCCACTGATCGCCACAGGCCGATACCTCCAAGAAAAGGCCTTTTTCAATCGGAGTGTTGGGGTGTGCGTACAGTGTTATCGTGGCATCTCTTAGATGTGGCGTCTCCCAAATCAGGTATTCGGAGGCGTCAGTGGCTCTGACCAGGCGCTCGCGATCGCCAAAAAAGAGCTCCGGTTGATCGGTTGCGTATATCCAGCCCTCGGAACGGCTGGCTGTGTCGAGGTAATCGAACGTCTCAGAAAGACCGAACCAGGCGTAGGTTGCTGGCGGGCGCATGTCCTGCACCAACTCCCACAGGTTCTCCACCACAATCTTCAGTGACTGGCGAAACGGCCCCCACTCCTGGTGAATGACCCCCACTGTGACAGTGTGAGGACCCTCTTCCAGCGTACGAGTATCGATCTCTAGTTCATCCGGTTGCGGGAGCTCCGTTCCTTCGTAGAGGATGTTACCATCTATGTCGATGGTCACTTTGGTGAGAGCAGCCTCATGTGCAGCATGTAGAAGCGAGATCTCGAGGGGGATGACCCCTGATACTTTGGCGCCCTCACGCGGTGAACCAAATCGCATCCGTACGGTGGGGTGCTCGGGCAACCGTTCGTAGAGCATGTCCATGTAACCGCCAGTCCGAGCTCTTGCCAAGAGGGTCGCACCCCAAGTGCCATACCAGGCGTAGCCCGATTGCCGTTCTTGGTCAATCTCAGAGATGTCGTAACGGATGATACCATCTCTCCCAACGAAGATGGGACGGTTCGTACCGATCTCGTAGAAGCGAGCCCAGCGATCATCAGGAAGCCGGACCTCCTCCAACCACTCCAGTGCGCAGAGAATGGCTTGCGACACTTCGGGCGAAGGATCTGGAATGGACTGTAGCAGCTGCACGATACCCACCGACTCGCCTCCCGAGATAGCCGCAGGTTCGAAGACGCGGTAGGGCCGCGGTTCATAGGAGAAAGGATCGTGTTGCTGTCCCCAGGCAGTGAGACGACCATCTACCTCGATTTGTGCTTTCAGGATGAAGTCCACAGCCTTCATATAGGCTTGGTCAAGGCGCGCCTTGTAGACATCCGTGATAGATCCAAAGGGAGGTCTGCCCTGTAGAATGTCTTGAATGAAGTGCATTACCTCAGCCATGGCATCGTCATTGAAGGTCACGTAGATCCCATTGCCTTTGGGATCGGGGAAGTCATTCGGCCAACCGCCGGATGGATATTGGGCAGCGAGAAGGTAATCCAAGCCTCGGTAGAAGCCCTCTACGTAGCGTTGCTCGCCTGTCGCTTCGTACACCCTGGCCAGGAAGCGCATGGGGTTGAGGGTACCGTTTCTTCCAGGACGCCCTCGCTCGATCTCCCCCAGAGCTGCTCCTGTGCGAGTCATATTCCCGGGCGAATAAGGCAGAACCGCCCACGCTTCGTCCCTAAACCACCCTCCACTGGGCAACTGCCACGTCAGAAGGTTGTCACCAATGTACACTGCTTCCTCCGACTGCCACCACGACGGGCTGCGCGACGCATAGTCTGCATACCGAAAGCGTTTAATGCTTTCCTTTGTCGGAATACGAGCCATGGCTGTCTCTAACGCAGAGTAGTCTAGTGCGGAGATAATGTCGGTATCGAAGGGAGGACGCTGGTTTGAGATGTCCCCTAGCAACGACGGAATGGCACTCCATGTCGCTTGGGCGTACATGTCTAGGTGCAGATCGCGGTTCTTGTACTTGGGGTAGACTGTCGGCCAGCCACCACTGGCATACTGGGCTTTTAGGAGAGTATCTAGACCCTTGCCAAAGGCCTCTTTGTATCTCGGTGCGCCAGTTGTGGCATATATGTGAGCCAACACGCTTAGTTGGGTGGCCAGTATGCCGTCTGGTACGGTTAGCGCGGCCAAGGGGATGTCAATGGTGATCTCATCAGACTTCATCCTGTGGACAATGCGCTCTGCAAGAAACTGAGCCTCATCTGTTTTCCACCACTCTGGGGGCCGCTGAGCCACATCGCTGTACTCAATCCAGATGGGACCAGCTTGCTCGGCCCTCCGACGCAGATCCTCCTCAGCATTGGGCCCAAGGCTCCACACCTTTACATCCCCATAGACGAACTCACCCTTGACCGCTTGGCTCTGGGCGAAGACCAGCTCAGCACCAGCCCATGAGTCAATGGCTCTGCCAAAGGTCAACGGTTCACTGAGCGGCACCTGCATGTCGTTAAGGTGAAAGACGACTTCCTGTTTTTCGATATCGGCTACAAGACGGATGCGGTTCCAGCCCTCTTGGAGCTTCCCGAGCATGACCGCACTCCGCTGTGCCCCAACCCCTTGGTTGAAGTACAAGTGGTCAGCAGCGACCCACCAGTGTAGCCGGTGACTGCCCGCTTTGCTGATATACATATTGTTCTTTTCCTGTGAAGATCGAATGCGGTGTTCGATCACGATGGTCTTGGCTTCATGTGCTGGCGGATCCGACAACGGAGCACTGATAGACGTGTTGTTCAGCTTCGGATCGGATGTGATGCGGACTGCTCGCCCCGTGTTTAGTTCGGCAGCAGGGACGACGGTGACATGTCCGGCTCCGGCGTGAATGGTCCATCCTGCAGGTGGATCCCCAAACTGATCCTCGGCAAAACGATCTGTGAACAGGAGTCTCGCAGCAGAAACCGCCGACTCCTGGGCGAGCGAGTTATATCCCAGAAAACTGATTAGCACGGCAGTGAGGATGACCGAGACAGCAACCTTTTGAACACTTGGCATGGTCACACGCCCCTTTCGTGTTGGCTGTTTCAGCGGCACGACGTTCTTCGCACCGTGATAACAGGGTTCCTGCGTCGCGATCTATTCTTCCTGTTGTTTCGTTAGTAAGAAGCTCAGGGGGATCGCCGCTAGTCGGCTTAGCCAAAAGAGGAGCAGGAGAGGGGCATCAAGACTAGAATTGCGGCTATGGCAACTTAGACCAAGATCAGTTAGGGGTGTTTGGTGTGAGTAGAGAAAAGTCTGCGTTTCTGGTAGTCTTGGGAGCAACAATCCTTACAATGGTCCTTATGATGGGAGCAGCTGCGAAGGAGAGCATTGCTTACAGCTTCTGGGGTCAACCAGAACAGGTTGACTTGATGTTAAAGGTTCTGAGTCGATTCGAGGAAAAACACCCGAACATCAGCGTAGAACCCCGTTATTCGGTTTTTGGGACGTATCATGAGAAGCTGTTGGTAGAGATGACATCCGGGTTGGCAGCCGACGTGATTCTCGTCAGTCCGGCTTACTTCCCGCAGTTTGTCGACCACAATGTCTTTATGGACCTTACGGATTTGGCCAAGCGAGACCTGAAGATGAATGATTACTTCCCTACTGCCCCGGTTTACTATGAAGGGCGCTTGTACGGTCTGCCTCATATCCTTGACGTTGAGATGATGTACTTTAACCAGGACCTCTTTGAAGCCGCTGGTGTTGATCTGCCTCACGAGAGTTGGACCTGGGACGAGGACTTCCTGCCCGCAGTACGGAAGCTGACGCGGAAAAACGGCGAAGGTGCGGTTACGCAGTTTGGCGCGTTTCGCAACGCAGGAAGCATCTATACCCTGTGGTCCGCTATGACGGCCCGTGGCGGTGGGTTCTATGACGTGGCGCAGAAGAAGGTGCTGGTGAACCAGCCCGAGTCGATCGAGACCCTACGCTTCTTTCATAGCTTGGCGCATGTCTATGGCGCAGCCGCGGCCCCGGGCATCCCCACCGCTGGGGGTGGCAACTGGACCAACGGGACTGTGGCCACGAACATCGGATGGAATAGCGGGATCGGCTACAACCATGCTCGCAATTTGCCCTTCGAATGGCATGCATCGGTGATGCCCGGATGGAGTGGTGGCAAGCGAGTCACGGAATCCCATGCGACGGCGTTCATGATCAACGCCTCGACGAAGAAGGTAGAGACAGCCTGGACGCTGGCAAAGTACCTTGGCTATGAGCCGGAGGCTACTCTGGTGGCTGAGGGGGCGTGGGGACCAGCGAAGCGGCAATCCACGTGGCGGAGCTTTCTGCCTCAGATCGAGCGAGTGGTTCCTGGCCATCAACAAGACTGGGAGGCCGTTTTTCGCTCCTTTGAGTTTGGCCAGAAGTTCCCTTGGACAGCGGAGTACACACAGGTGCAACAGGCCCATAGCCGTCATCTTGCAGTTCTGTGGGCGAACACAAGCGGTCCTGAGACTGTGGCAGAGCAGTTTGCGGACAGCCTCCAGGCTATCCTATCCTATAGCAGATAGAGAGGTGATACTGGTGATTGGGCAACGCTTGATGAAGGCCACCGTGGTGCTGGCCTTGGTCCTTGGTCAGGGGGCCCACGCATCTGATGAGGTTGGCCTAAGGGGACTGAACTTGGTGCGCAACGGTGGTTTTGAAGTGCTCAGCGGCCCGCATCGACCCGATGAATGGAATCAACGGATTGAACCGAAGGGTGGCCAAGCCTACTCTATCTGGGTAGATGAAGAAAACATCGTGGAAGGTCAGTATGCCCTGCGGCTGGAGGGAGCATCGACCGAGGGCCGGGCGCATGTCATTCAGCAACATATTCGTGTCACGGACTACCGTGGCAAGACTCTTGTACTCCGCGGTTGGTACAAGGGCGAAGACGTGGTTAAGGGCCCCAGCGCACAGCTTTACCTGAACGTTGAGTTCCTGAACGAGGCACAGAACAAACTGATCGCCCCATCGGTGGTGATCACTCCGCCCAGTGGCTCGACAGACTGGGTGTTGCTCGAGCAGGAATTGACGGTTCCTCCCGAAGCGGTCTATGTCTGGATTAATGCGAAAATCCAGAACGCCAGAGGGACGGTGTGGTGGGACGCTGTGGAACTGCGAGAAGGGAAGCTGCCACAATCCGCTCACCAGCTGGGGGTACCGCCATTGAGTTTTGATCTGACGAAGGCCACCTTTGACGTGCCGCCTCTTTCTGAACTGCGCGGCCAGATTCCGTCTGCACACCCGCGCCTGTTTGTGCGTCCCGAAGGCCTGGCTGATCTGCGTGAGAAGCGCCAACGCAGTCTGTTCACACAGATGATCTGGAGGAACATTACTACCGAAGCGCTCAAGGCACGTGTAGCGGTGATGCCTCCTGAGCCACCCAACGCTAAGCCCGGTGGGGAGCTAGAGATCACGGCCTGGCGTGAGGGTATCACGATCGCCAGTGATGTTCTCCAGAGATTGCATGCTCTCGGGTTCGCCTACTTGATCACTGACGATGAGAGCTATGGACAAGCTGGCAAGGAGCTTCTCCTGCACGTGGCTGCTTGGGATCCCTATGGAACAAGCGGTCGGGCGTTGAATGATGAGATATCCATGCGTCTGCTGTACGGTATGAGTCGGGCCTATGACTGGCTGTATCCCCTGCTTAGCGAACAGGAGCGCGAAGTCGTCCGACAGACGATGCGTGAGCGTGGTAACGACGTCTACTTGACGATGCGCCGCCGCGATTTCGAGGATCATCTGCTGGACAATCACCTTGTCCGCTCAATGGGATTCCTGGGTGAAGCCGCTATCGCCTTTATGGGTGAGCTTCCTGAGGCGGAGGCCTGGTTTGACTACATCGTCTCGCTTCTTGTGCTGAAATACCCAGCCTTTGGCGGCGATGAGGGTGGCTGGTCGCAGGGGGTCAGTTACTGGCAGTCTTACATCTCTTGGGTCTTGGAGTTCCTGGATGCCTTCAAGCTCGCCACCGGGGTTGATCTCTATCAGAAACCCTTCTTCCGCAACACAGGGTATTTCAAGCTATACGCGCACCCACCGAAAAGCAAGTTCGGCGCGTTTGGGGACCATAGTGATAGCCCGCCGGGCCAGGGAGCAGCACAGGTCGTTGGTTGGCTAGCTACTGCTTTCCATGACCCAGCATACCAGTGGTACGCGTCAGAGATCTCCGGGATGGGGCGCGTACCAGTGCTGCCTACGAACAACTTCCTGGGGTATGTCAAAGCACCTGAGACTAACGATGACCTCATTGATCCAGCTCTGCCGGAGGACTTCCCACAGTCGCGGCTGTTTAGCGACATCGGCTGGGCCTTGATGAACGTGGATATGCGCGACTGGGACAACAACGTCCACGTTAAATTCAAGAGCAGCCCTTACGGTTCACATAACCACAGCCATGCTGAGCAGAACAGCTTCATGATTGAGGCGTATGGTTCGCCTCTGGCCATACCATCTGGGTATTACCCCTGGTATGGTAGCCCCCACCACAAGACGTGGACCTGGGAGAGCAAGTCCAAGAACACCATTCTGGTGGACGGTCAGGGTCAGGGCGTCCAGAGCATACAAGCGAATGGCGACATCGTGGCGGCGAGCTTCGGGTCACAATTCGACTATGTGCTCGGCGATGCCACACCTAGCTACCAAGGGCGTCTTCAGCGCTTCCTACGCCATCTGTGGTTTGTCAAGCCCAACCTAATCGTCATCTATGACCAGCTTGAGTCAGGTCGTGCGGGAACCACCTACGACTGGTTGCTTCATTCCCTTGACGAGATGGTTGTGGAAGCTGAGTCTAATCGGGTCCGTGTGCCAGCCAAGACGGCGGAGATGTGGGTGTCGTTTGTTACGCCGAAGCAACTGGCCCTTAGCCTGACCGACCAGTTCACTGTGCCTCCAGAAGATCGAGATGCCCACAAGCCCAATCAGTGGCATCTCACTGCCAGGGCTAGCTCTGACACAGGAGAGGGCAGGTTCCTGACAGTCTTGGTACCGCGGCCGATCGCTGAGGCCGAAGAGGCGCCACCTGTGGTGCGTGCAGTGACGGCGACCAACGGACATGGGGTGGCAGTGGATCTGAGGGAGCGCTCCCTCACGATCGCTTTCCGGGACGATGCGGCATCGCCGCTGGCCGTACAAGCTTTTGTCGCTGAGGCCACTGCCCTGGCCGTCTGGCAGGAAGGTGTCCAAGAGGGCCTGATGGTGGTCGGCGGGCAGCGGGTCGAGAAAGACGGGAAGCTGCGTATGTCAGCAAACTACCCAGTAGACTGCGGTGCGACGTGGCAGTGTGCCGGCGAGACGGTGGGCCTTGAACTGCAGATAGCGGAGGGGACAAGGGCCACGATGGTGGAACTGGCCGTAGCCTGCAAGCCAGACACTGTAATCGTCAACGGTCGGTTGATTGACACCTGGACGTATGAGGCAGGCCTCGTTCGGATAGAGTTGCCATTGCCGTAGCTACGGTACAAGTGATCCCGAGTAGTCATTCCTTTGGAGGCTCGCTGAGTTCTAGCCCCATGATCTTGGCGAGCCTCTTGGGAACCTCCGTATTGGAGTAGACGCCCCCCTCAAAGGCCGTCGCTCGGGCCCCCAATGCATAAAGGGGCACGTCGGTTGCCGTGTGCCCAGCCGTACTCCAGTGGAAGCCTCCTCGTTTGCCGATGATCTCGTGCACGGCTGCCCTTACGGCCTTATTGCCAGTTGCTGTCCGCAAGAGCGATCTTTCCAGCGAACTCAGAGAGCCAAGACCAGCGTGTTTTCGCAGAAGAGACTCTGCTCCAGAAGGATTGGCAACCACTTGACTGACGAGGCGGTTGATGGAGCTCTTCAAGCCGCGCAGCACTTCACCGTTCACTTTGGCCTCGAGTTGCAGACCGCCTGTCTCGTGATCAGCCGTGACAACCAACAGAGTGTCCGGGTGCTGATTCACGTAGGCAACAGCGACGGCAACTGCCTCATCAAAGGCTAAGGTCTCGCCGATACTGTAGAGGGCATCGTTGTCATGGCAGGCCGTGTCGATTCTACCTGCTTCGACCATAAGGAAGAAGCCGCTTGGGGCGTGTGATAGCACACCCAGAGCGGCTTTCGTCATGTCCGCGATGGAGGGTTCGGTGGTGGTGGGTCGGCGGTCAAAGGTGTAGGTCATCGCTGCGCTACCTACACCGCCGAAAAGGCCTAGCACCAGTTGTGGGGCGAGTGTTGCTAGTTCTCGGTGGTCGCTCACAACTCGGTAGCCTCGCTCTTGCGCTTCTTCCAGAAGGTGGCGACCGTCTGTGCGTTTGCCTCCCAGGTCCTCAGGGAGAAAGTAGGCGGCCCCAGCACCCATGATGATACTCTGACCAGCATTGAGAGCCTGAGCAGCGATCTCGGTGTATTCCGTGCGGCTTTTGACGTGGGCGACAAACGCGGCGGGCGTAGCATGGGCTGGGTGTGTGGTGGTAATGGTGCCTGTCGCTCTACCTGCCTCTTTAGCGGCCTCCAGGATGGTCTTCTTAGGCAAGCCATCGGGGGTGACACCGATCATGCCGTTGTTGGTCTTGTAGCCAGTAGCCAGAGCTGTTGCCGCGGCCGCTGAGTCTGTGACGGCATGGCTCGCCGCCCGAGTACTCAAGGCGGCCTGTACTGGTAAGGTCTCCATCACCAGGGAATCGCCCTTGTATGCCGCGGCGAGTCTTACCTGATGTGGTCCCATCCCGTCGCCAATCATCAGGATTACCGATCTGACCGCAGGCTCGGCTTGGCCAGCGGTTGACAGAATCGTCAGCAGCATCAGGCAGACAAACAGCACAAGGCTTCGAAGGCGGGTGCGTGGTACGCTCATGTTCGTCCCTCCGCTTTTAGTGGCAGTAAGCATTTTCGAACACCCCTCCGATAGTCCTGCCTTCTCGTTGGCCAAGAAGGATGTCCTGACGGGAGGAAGAACCAGGATGAAAAGAGTACTTCTCTATAAGAGCCGATGCTCAACCATACAAGGGGGGCTGGTTATGCGTATGTGGTGTCATTCGAGAAGTGCGTTGACAGTCCGGATCATGCTCACGGTTGGTTGTATCTGGGGTATGCTCACGCTCTCGACCTTGGCTGCTGATCTGGAACTCATCGGCAGCGGGGTAGTATCATCGCCATCGAGCAGTGGGCGAGGATTGAGCCTTTCGCCAGACGCGAAGAGCTTGTACGCGGCTGGCATACAGGATCGCTGGCTCGTGAAGCTTGACTTGGCATCACAGAAGGTTGTCGCTACGGCTGATCTCACGAAGGTGCATCCCGGGGCCTATGGCAAGGCGGTCTGGGTCGATGCCGAAGGCAGCGTATGGGCGCCTTTGACCGAGCCGATCTTGGCAGTCTACTCAGCGGACCTAGAGCTGAAGACTTCCTACAATCTGTCAGCCCATGGCGTCGTCGCTCCTGAAGGGGCTGCGGTCTCACCCGCAGGTGACGTATACGTTACTGACCGCAAAGGGCGTGGCGGCGTCTTCAAATTCCGCATGGAAAATGGGGCTTTAGTTCCAGCAAAAGAGTGGGGCACTGACGGTCACGTGAGCGTCGGTAAGGATCTCAGGCAGCCCACGATCACCCCAGCAGGCGATCTCTTGGTGGGTTCATTCGGTGACAAAGGGATCTACCTAATTCGGGCGGCAGACGGGCAGCTTTCGGTTGTGAACGAGAAGATCAGTGATCCCTATCATATGGCCACTGATGCTTCGGGTCAGATCTACGTGGCACATTACGGTCGCTTTGATGTGGCTGTAAGCGTGTTGAACGCCGATGGTTCGGTGACCAAAACGTGGACTCCGGCGAACTTGCAGATGCAGACGGAAACCTCTGGTATCGAGGTTAGTGCGGATGGGACTGTTCTTTATGTGCTTGATCAGCGTACGGGTCAGGGCGGCATAGCGCGTATATTCAAGGTGAAGTAAAGAAGACCATAGATTCTCGGTGCGCTGGCGTCGAAGCAACGGGTCAGTTGTGAGGGGGCGTACTTAGTGGTGCGGTTGTTGAACGTGTTTTATCCGGGCGAAGAACGATTCTTGGCCACGTTTCCTACTCCGCTGTTGGATGAGTTGCGAAGCTTGGTTGACTATCGGGCTATACCTAGGCCAGCTCGGGGAGAGATGCAGGATCCTACGTACCTGGCGGAGCTGTATCAGGCTGAGATCTTGCTTACTGGGTGGGGAACGCCTCTGCTGCCCACCGACTTGGCTCAGAGGGGCAAACTCAAGTACATCTGTCATGTCACAGGGGGCGTGCGCGGCATGATCCCGCGGGAGCTTTTTGAGCAGGGCGTGCTGGTGACCAATTGGGGCTCGGCAATCAGTCGGACAGTGGCTGAGGCCTCACTCATGATGATTCTCGCCTGTCTTCGGCGTGTACGCCCCATTCAAGAAGAGTTGCACAATCGCGGCGGCTATCGCAGCGTACCGCAGCCCGGTAGCCTGTTTGAACGGCGGGTAGGTTTGCTAGGCTTCGGCGCTATCGCTCGCGAACTGGTCTCCTTACTGCGTCCGTTTGATGTCGAGATTAGGGCCTATGATCCTTATGTGCCTGAGGAGCGTTTCTCTGCCCTAGGCGTTGAACGTGTGGGGAACGTGCGTACGCTGTTCGAGGTATCTGACATCATTTCCCTGCATGCAGCGCGTACGGAAGAAACCTCTGGGGTAGTAAACAAAGAGCTCCTGCGCTTGCTACCTGATGACGGGGTCTTGGTGAACACTGCCCGGGGGGCACTTATTGATGAGGACGACTTAGCGGCAGAATTGCGGGCGGGCCGTCTGTGGGTCGGGCTGGACGTGTACCAGCGAGAGCCTTTAGCTGCTGATTCGCCGCTACGAGAACTCGAACGTCTGTTGTTATTCCCGCATCAGGCGGGTCCTACTCCCGATCGCTGGATCGATATGGGTCGGATGGCAGTGGCCAATATCCGCCGTTATCTGGCTAACGAGCCTGTGTTGGCGCAAGTGACAGCGGAGCAGTATGACATTATGACCTGATGTTTCCAGGTTGAGGAAGGGCCCTGGCTTCGTAACTGGGGCCTTTTTTCGCGTCAGTTCGGCAGGAGTCGGGACGCGAATCGGGTATCATAACATGTTAGCAACGAAAGCGAAGACGGTGGTCTTCTACTACGAGTGGAGATGGTCTACTATGTCCGGAGTGCACAGCAACGTCGACGGCCCGGGGCCTGTTCGGGTTCTTATTCTTGGGGCCGCTGGCCGCGACTTCCACAATTTCAATACGTTCTATCGCAATAACCCTCGTTATCGGGTGGTGGCTTTTACTGCCACCCAGATTCCCGACATCGCGGGGCGTCTGTATCCGGCCGTCTTGGCTGGCGAGGGCTACCCAGAAGGTATTCCGATTCTGCCTGAATCAGAGATGGCCGATATCATCCGGGAGCAGCAGGTCGACGAGGTCGTCTTCGCCTATAGCGACGTCTCTCACATGAATCTCATGCACGTCGCGTCACAAGCTATGGCCTGCGGAGCCGATTTTCATCTGCTTGGTCCGAAGAGCACCATGATCAAGGCCAAGGTTCCCGTTGTCTCTGTAACGGCCGTACGGACAGGCGCTGGTAAGAGCCAGACGACGCGCCGGGTAGCTGAGTTCCTCACGCAACAAGGCCTGAAGGTGGTTGTTATTCGCCACCCCATGCCCTACGGCAAACTAGAGGAGCAGGCGGTTCAGCGTTTCGCAAACTACGCTGATCTGGACAGGCATCAGTGCACGATAGAGGAGCGCGAGGAGTACGAACCACACATCGACAGGGGTAACATTGTCTACGCAGGAGTAGACTACGGTGCCATTTTGGAACAGGCTCAGGCTGAGGCGGATTGTATCTTGTGGGATGGGGGAAACAACGATTTCTCCTTCTACCAGTCTGACCTCTTGATCACAGTGGTCGACCCGCACCGTCCCGGGCACGAGACCTCCTACCATCCTGGCGAGACAAATCTACGTATGGCGGACGTCATTCTCATCAACAAGGTGGATTCGGCTACTCCTGAGCAGGTCACCGCGGTGCGCGAGACCGCAGCACGTTTGAACCCACAGGCGGTCATCATCGAGGCTGCCTCTCCCATTACGGTAGACAATCCCGAGGCCATTAGGGGCAAGAGGGTTGTCGTGGTAGAGGATGGCCCGACACTCACGCATGGTGGCATGGCCTATGGCGCAGGCGTCATCGCTGCCCGAAATGCGCAGGCTACCTTGGTAGACCCGCGTCCGTATGCAGTCGGTTCATTGCAGGCTACGTTCGCGAAGTACTCGCACCTGGCAGATCTACTGCCAGCTATGGGCTACGGTGCCCAGCAAATTCGCGAGCTGGAGCAGAGCATCAACAACACTCCAGCTGATGTGGCCGTGATTGGTACGCCCATTGATCTGGGACGAATCCTCAAGCTCACCAAGCCCGCCGTGCGTGTGCGCTATGAGCTGGAGGAGCTGGGCAAGCCATCGCTGGCAGACATACTCCGGGAAAAGATACTGCACAAGGTGTCCAGACGAGGCTAGTCCTCTTACAGATGGCGACAGACTGCAAGGCGCGTGGTGAATTGGGGCCACGCGCCTTTCTGAAAAGGGTCACCTGCGGTCATGCCCACAGTACTAAGCTGATAGGCTTCTCGTTCCTCCTAGTGTATCCTCAAGACTCACCGAAGGCCTTCTTCGGGCCACGCGTCACGGCTTTGGAGCGCCAACGTCCACTGCGGTAGTATGTGAGATGCAGTAGGAAGCCCGAAAAGGCACTGATGGCGATGGCTGTCCAAACCCCAGAGATGCCGTATCCCTGCTGAACTAGATGGCGCGCCAGAGGCACCCGAACGCCCCATAGCGACAGCAGCGATAGCACCATGGTGGCCATGGTATCTCCCGTTCCTCGCAAAACACCACCTAGCGTGAACATCAACGCCAACGGGATGTAGGCGAGGCTCATATATCGCAGGTAGCGTGCTCCTTCAGCTAGAACCCCAACGTCTTTCGTGAACATCGACAGCAGCAGATTGGGGCTGAAGATCGCCACCAGACTGACCAATGCGGTGATGCTGGCCGCTAGCATAAGGGCCCACTTAACGGTTTCTCTTACGCGATCATCTCGATCCGCCCCCAGGTTCTGCCCGACCAAGGCGGAAGCGGCCGCACCCACACTCATCGCTGGCATGAAGGCGAATTGGTCCAAGCGCGCTGCTGACCCAAACGCGGCCACGACTGTGGCGCCAAACGAGTTGACGATGGAGTTGACCACCAAGGCACTCAGTGAGACAAGCACCTGCTGAAGACCAGCCGGGAGCCCAATGCGAAACGTCAGTCTGGTGATACCCCAGTCTGGTCTGAAGGTACCCGGCTGGTAGGTGACAATGCCTGAGCGCGCGTAGAGGTAGTGTAGAGCGAGAATCGCGGAAATGCCTTGTGCAATCACTGTAGCCAGCGCTGCACCGCTCACACCCATCGCCGGGATAGGCCCTAAGCCAAAGATGAGTAGTGGGTCAAGAAACACGTTGATCACTGTGGCGTAGATGAGGAAGCGCAGGGGGGTTCGCGAGTCACCGAGCCCTCGCAAGATGGCTCCAGCGGTGTTGTACAAAAACATGACGATCAGGCCGGATAGGTAGATCCCCAGATAAGAAGAGGCCTGATCGATGATCTCTGCGGGAGTGTTGATCAGCCGCAGTAAGGGTGTGCGGAAGGCGAATCCCAAGACAGAGACAACTCCGCCCAAGACTGTCAGCATAAGCAGCGAGTTGTTGACAGTCTTCATCACACGTTCGTGCTGGCCAGCGCCGAAGTACTGGGCGACCAAAATGGTCGAGGCCATGGCAATGCCCATGACTAGAGCTACCATCGCAAAGATGACTGGAAAACCTACTGAAACAGCAGCTAGGGCGTTTGCTCCTAGAAAGCGGCCCACCCAGATGCTGTCGACCGTGTTATAGAAAGCCTGCAGTAGGTTCCCTAGAAACATCGGTGCCGAGAAAGCGATGAGATGTCTGGGGATGCTCCCTTCCGTGAAATTCGTGATCTGTTTGCTCTGCACTCCATCGACTCCTTTGACAATGATGTGATGCTGTGCGGGCATGTCGGCGGCGGCAGACACGCGTACTCCCTTGCGTGCGTCTCGCAGTAGTATGCCGTAGGTTAGCTGCTGAGTCAAGGTAGGGAGGGGCTCGGGGAAGGGCTGATTCAACAAGAAGCGGGCGTCGTAGCGCAGACATGCCTAGCTACGTGGATTCCTGAAGCGGAGGCCTGGGCTAGGCTGCGTGTGATACCTGCGCCGTCGCCAATGGCGTATAGCCCTGCAATGGCCGTCTCGAGGCTGCGAGTGAGCCGGGGGCGAGCGCTGTAGAGTTTGGCTTCGACGCCGTAGAAAAGCGTGTGTTCGGAGGCGATGCCGGGGGTCACCTTATTCAGCGCTTGTATCATCTCCAACAGTGCTTTCATGGTGTTGTAGGGAAGAACGAGTCCCAGATCTCCGGGAACCGCCTCCTTGAGGGTTGGCTCTATGAAGCCTTCCTGGATACGTTTCACGGTCGAACGGCGACTGCGCAGGATATCACCACATTTTTGTACGATCACCGATCCGTTGGAGAGATCGTTGGCCCTTCGGCTGATCTCTTTCGCGTATTCAATCGGCTTGTCGAAGGGTTCCGTAAAGACGTGGGAAACCAGGAGGGCGAAGTTGGTATTGGGGCTTCCCAGACTTGGGTCATGAAAAGCATGTCCATTTGCCGTCATGACACCCGAGTGGTTTTCGATGACGACATGACCGCTTGGATTGGAGCAGAAGGTGCGGACCCGTGTGCCCACCGAGGAGTTGAAGATGAACTTCGCCTCGTAAAGGTACTCGTTGAGCTCGTGCATGATCACATTGGTGGTTTCCACGCGCACCCCAATATCCACTTGGTTGCTGCTCATCGTCAATCCATGCGATTTGAGCACACTGGACAGCCACTCAGCGCCGTCACGGCCGGGGGCCAGGATGACCTTCTCCGCGAGCAGCTCCTCTCCGTCGGTAAGAATGACACCTTTGATCACGTCATTGTGTTCCCGGTTTTCCACGAGGATGTCTTGGACCTGAGTTCTAAAGCGGATCTCGACGCGCTGACTCAGGGTCTCATAGAGGTTTTTCAGGATCTTGAGGTTCTCCTCGGTTCCCAGATGTCTGACGCGTGCCTTGAGCAGCTTGAGTCCTGCAGAGGCGGCGCGGCGTTCTATGGAGGCTACTTCTGGGGTGTCAGGGTTGGTAGCGGACGTGGTGGCACCGTGATCCAGGTTGATCCGATCTGCGTACTCGATGAGCTGGAGCACTTTCGATGGGGCCATGTACTCCTGCAGCCAGCCTCCAAACTGCGTGGTGAGGTTGAACTTACCATCGCTGTAGGCGCCTGCGCCTCCCCAACCCGTGGTAATGGAGCAGGCCGGAACACATCCCGCATACTCTTTGCCGTTGACTGCAGGGGGACACTTGCTCGTTTTGCCATCGAGGATCGGGCAACTCCGACTCTCGAGGCGGCGTCCTTTTTCAAGGATCAGTACCCTAAGACGTGGATTGAGGAGCGTCAGCTCATAGGCGGCGAAAATGGAAGCTGGTCCAGCTCCGACAATGATGACGTCGTATGACATGTAAGTCACCTTCTTGGTATAGCGTAGCGGTTTAGTATAGGCACTATCCGCTCAAGACCCACGGCGTCGTCAGAGCAAAAGCGCGCTGGTATCGGACTATCTACATCGAGCACACCGATCAGGCTTTCACCGGAGATCCAGGGCATGACAAGCTCGGAGCGCGACGCCACATCACAGGCGATATGCCCGGGAAAGCGATGCACATCTGACACCACAATGGTTTGTCGTGTCTGGGCGGCAGTGCCACAGACCCCCCGCCCCAGCGGAATGCGTACACAAGCTGGCTTTCCCTGGAAGGGCCCCAACACGAGCTCTTCGCCTTGCATCAGGTAGAACCCGACCCAATTGGTCTCAGCCAACTCATGATACAGCAAGGCAGCCGCATTCGCCAGATTGGCTAGCCAGTCGCTTTCGGAGCCTATCAGAGCCTCGAGATGCGCCGCGAGTGTCTCGTAGAACGCCGCTGTAACTCTCCTACGTTCCGACATAGATGCTGACCTCCCGGTAAATCGTGTTACGCCGTGCGGGTATGTCGGCAGCTGCTCCCAGTGGTCACCGTCTGTTACAGAGTCACTACCTGCCGACAATGCGCACCCTCTCTTCATGATCCCTTCGCCGCATAGGTCTTGTACCCTGGGAGAGAGAAGTCACACTGAGGCTTGACGTTACACCCGTGGTGTTTTCCTACGTGCAGACAGGTATTTCCCGACATTGTGCGAAGAGATCTATTATAATCGCATGTTACTCGAAAAACATCTCGCGAGGAGTGGGCATCGTGGCTAAGTGGTCCTTTGCTGGATTCCAGCGATGGTATGTGCAGACGCTCAACGATGAGGAGGTGAGCGCTGCCCTGGCTGAACTGGACCCTCCACCCAGGGGATTGGGGGAAGCCTCCCCTCAAAAGCGACGGGAGATGCTTCTCAGGCTCTGGCGCAAGCATCCCCAGGCGAGTGTTACCATAGGCTGCTATCTGGGCTCAGTTTGTGCCGGGCTACGCGAGGCTCTTAGGCCGTGCACCGTGGACGGTATTCGTTCGCGTCTTGACGATCTTGTCGAGACGCATGGGGTAAGAGACCTAGCCTGCGCACTCTTCATCGACACGTCAGAATACCACCGCGAGTTGGGGGCGGAGGTCTTGACTCGGTGGGGCGACATGGCTGTTCGTCCAGCATCGGCAGAGGCCGAAATAGCCACGGCGCAAGAAGAGATGTCGCCAGTTTTCTCCGCAGACCAGGCGAAAGCCCAGCTCTCGAGGATTGCCTCTTGGCTGCAGGGGGCACCGCCGGGGGCTGTTGCTGAGGAAGCATTCGTGGCGGCCCTTAGTGCGGTGCAAAGTGCCTGGAAAAGCTACACACAACGTTCAGTTGCCAGGCAGGTGCATATTGAGGCCTTGCGAGGATGCCTGAAACGACTCACCAAAGACCTAGCCGCCGAGGTGGCTTACTTTGAGTTGGCAGACGTATTGCCGCTGGAGATAGCGACCTACCTTGCGGGCACGTTGGATCTCGAAGAGGCGAGTCGGCGGATGCAGACGATCTGCCTGCACTGTGAAGCTGCCAGCGAGTTGCGGCAACAGTTAGGAGTAACCATAGGGCGCGACCAGGCGATCGCCGCCCGCCTGCGCGAAATCGGGGAGCAGATCCAAACGATTGCTGGAGCCCTGTGCAAAGGCCTGGCCGGCACGCCCTCCAGTACGCACTCAGATATACCCGAGCCACCTGAGCCACCTGAGCCACCTGAGCCACCTGAGCCACCTGAGCCACCTGAGCCACCTGAGCCACCTGAGCCACCTGAGCCACCTGAGCCACCTGAGCCACCTGAGCCACCTGAGCCACCTGAGCCACCTGAGCCACCTGAGCCACCTGAGCCACCTGAGCCACCTGAGCCGCCCGAGCCGCCCGAGCCACCCGAGCCGCCCGAGCCGCCCGAGCCGCCCGAGCCGCCCGAGCCGCCCGAGCCGCCCAGCCCGCGAGCAGAACAGTTCTGGGGAGCTATAGAGCGTTCAGATTTCGCTCTGGCCTATTGGTTGGCCAGGGAGCACGAAGATGGGGGAGGGGAGGCCGGACAGCTACTGCCGTCTTGGTTCGTGATGGCCTTGGGTATCGGTGTTCAGGGTGATCTTTCACAGGTTCAGATGCAGGAAAGATGGCGCGACATTGCCTATGCACACCCGGATCCTTTGCTCGACCTTCACGGCTACTGGGGAGAGTCCGCAGTAGCTCAGCTGGCCACTGCGGCAAGTCTGCGCCCAGCATTGCTGGCTCCCGAAAGTGGCGCTGTTGGGTGGCTACGCGAGGTGCAGGAAGAGCTGAGTCCTGCGAATGCTTCGGGCGAACTTCTTCACGCGGTGGTGGAGTTCGCCCAGCGAGGCGTGGCTTTCGACCCCACGCGACTGGCGGGCTCCTTGGCGGACGAAACGCGCCGCAAGCGATTGGCAGACGTTGCGCGAGAGATGCATGAGTGGCGGGAGCAGACTACACAGGCAAAAACGGCCTATGCCACCGCCACACGAGTGATGAAACACCTTGCTTCATCTGCAAGTGAGACGGGAGCGGTCGTGGAGGCCGTCTTGGCGGGAGACCCCAACGCGGGGGAGGCTGCGCGGCAGCTTCTCGCACGGCGTCTTGCCAGCGAACGGCTGATGAAAGACTATGTGAGCGCGGCTACCTCGGTGGGCCGCGGCCCTCAGGGCAAGGCCAAGGAGATCCGTGGGCAACCCCTTGATCAAATTCTGCGGCGTCTCGAGCATCTGCAGAACATCCTTGAGCGTTGGTTGCGTCTCACACGCGTTGGGCAGGAGAGCAGTGATGATTGGCGCACGCGAGAAGCCGTTGCCCTTCGCGAGCGTTTCATGCGAGCCTGGCCGCAAGTCGAGCAAGAACCCATGACCGGGCCGGGTGGTGATGGTGACGAGGTTGCTTGCGTGATGCGGGCCGTACCCACGATAGTAAGGACTCTTGCGGCGGTAGCTCAGGAGCTCTTTTTTGGTCCCGATGGCGGTACTGTGAGCGAGCAGGGCTGCTGGCAGGAGGCCCTGAGACGTCCACTCCTGCTGATTAGCCCGCCACCGGCCCACGTGACTGATCCCTGGAGCCCCGAAGCATTTCGGCCGCAAGTCTCGCTTCTATCTGCAGTGCTCGAGGGTCGGACGCTTCGACAAGCATTTGATTTGCATCTTGACAGCGGATACCCGGAAGTGGCTGAGATGGTGCTGACTGAGCTCGAACGGGTCATTCCGGAAGAGAGCGAGCTTCTGCATGACCTTGTGGTGGCCGCCACAACTAAGGCAGAGCGGGCCTTGGCCGCCCGGCTAGAGGAAGTCCATCTGCAAGTGGAACGGGGATTCTTCGACCACAGTATTGGTGTTGAGGATTACTCGCATCTGCAGGGACGCCTACTCTCCGCTGAACAGGAAGCGAGCAACGGTAGGCGTCATTTTTCGGAGATCATGCAGGAGGTCTGCAGTGTCGAAGGTGAGATCGCCAGCCTACGTCACCGACGGGAACAGTCGCTGAGAGACTTGCTTACTCAGATTCGGGAGGAGTTGGGGGGTGGGGAAGGCCCCACTCTCGCCGAGGACGAAACCCGTTTGCGCTGTGTGGAGAAAGCTGAGGAGGCCTTGGTGAGTGGTGACCTGCCCCGAGCAGACGAGTACCTAACCTACGCTGAGATAGGGGGCGCACCGAGTCAGTCGGAGGATCTTGAGGACAGCAGCGTGGTAGAGCAGTTCTGCGCTGTGCAGGAGGACATTCAGCAGGCATTGCAGCGCCACGGCGAGAAGCTCGTCAATATGCTCAAGAACCGCAAGCGCGGTTTGGGGATCGACATGGGTCAGGTGCCGGGGGCCCGGGATTCTGAGATTGACGATGGACTCAGGGCCTACTGGTGGATCAAACGGCAGGATACGCTGACAGCGAGCGGCATGATGCGGCGCAACATTACGCAAGTGCTCACATACTTGGGCTTTCATGAACCTAATGTCAGTATGAAGAGGATCGAAGAGCAGGCCGCACATTTCGCGGCAACCATGAAGGCTGGTACGCTTTCGCCACTTCCGGAGTGGGGCTCTCTATGTCGGGATCACTACGATGTGGTCTTGGCGCGTGATCGCCCGAGTGCGGAGATGCTCGCTCAGGCGATCACCAGGTTTGGGCTGAGTGCCTCCAATCCGATTATCCTGTTCTTCGGGCGCCTCACCCAGCTGCAGCGAGAGGAATGGAGTGCCTACTGTCGGCAGCACAAGATGAGCGCTCTACTCATCGACGAGGTACTTCTCCACTTTTTGGCCTCGCGGCGCCAGACTCGGCTTCCTGCCGCTATCAGCTGCGGGGTTACTTGGGGCTACGCCAACCCCTATCGCTCCTCTGGGGCCATACCACCCGAGATCTTCAAGGGTCGCCACCATATGGTGGTCGACATAGCGAAGCCGATGGGGACATCACTTGTGTACGGTGGCCGCCAGTTTGGCAAGTCGGCACTGTTGCGGACAGTACAGCGCACCTACCATTGCCCTGAGCAGGGCGTTTTCGTCCTTTACGAGGATATCAAGACGTTGGGCGATCCGGAGGGTCATCACCTTGCCCGCGACATCTGGGTGAGACTACGTGATGACTTGGCGACGGCTAGGATAGTGCAGCCGACTGCCAGCGAGTCACCGGACGCGTTGGGCAGACGCGTTCTGGATGTGCTCGAGCAAAAGCCGACGATGCGCATTCTAGTCCTGCTCGACGAGGCAGACAGCTTCCTTCAGGCAGATGCCAAGGAGAATTTCCCCGAAGTACATGAGCTCAGGCGGATCATCGACGCTAGCCAAGGGCGGTTCAAAGTGGTCTTTTGTGGCTTGCACAGTGTGCAGCGTTTCTGTGCACGGCCGAACCATCCGTTCGCCCAGCTAGGGAACGAACTGGTGGTGGGGCCACTGGAGCCGCGCGCCGCCTTGGAACTCATCCAGGGGCCGATGGCGGCCATCGGTTTCGCGCTTGGTGAGGATGTCGCTCTACGCATCCTATGCTACACGAACTATCACCCAGCCCTTATCCAGCAGTTCTGCTTGGAGCTGGTTACTCTTGTGCGTCAACGTCTCGATAGGCCGCCCTATGTCGTGACCATGGCCGATGTAGAAGCTGTGTACCGCAAGGCTGAAGTGCGCGGCTTTATGCGGGAGCGTTTTGAGTGGACGCTCAGACTCGATGAACGATATACGGCTATGGTCTACGCCATGGTCGCAGCCCAGTTCGAGGACATGGATGGTTATCGCCGGGAGTTCACTACGGGAGAGGCACTGGAAATCGCCAAGTCTCACTGGCCCGCAGGCTTTGCCTATCGGCAACTGGACGAGGCGAAGTCACTGCTTGATGAGCTGGTGGGTTTGGGAGTGCTTGTTCGTCGGGACAACGGAAAGTACCGGCTTCGGAATGGCAATGTGGCTCGTCTGCTGGGGGCGCAGGATGAGATCAGGGACAAGCTCGAGCAACTGGCTACAAAACCAGCCCCTGTGGAGTTTGACCCGGATCAGACTCGCTTTGTTATCAGCGAAGAGGGCGAAAGGCGCAGCCCCCTCACACAGAAACAGGCTGGCGAGCTGACGCGTCCTCGGTCGGGTGTTGGGTTAGTCTTCGGCAGTGAGGCACTGCATCGCTCAGGCGTATTGGATGCCTTGGGGGTTGTGATGCGTGTCGCGCGTCGCGATGGGCAGATCATCACTACCGCTAGCCGGTTGAGTCCTCACGTGTCTAGCCTTCGAGAGGTGGAGGGCCAGCTGCAGTTACAGCGAGCAAAAAAGGCTGGTCGCTATCTGCTATACGCACCGGCCAACCATCTGGCCCTGACTCAGGAAGGTTTGCATACCAGTGTGGCCGAGATCAATCGAGTGCTGAGCAAGTACAAGAGCCGCCAGCGTTCTGTTCGCTTCATCGTCTCATTTGGAGCGGCGGACTTGTATCGCTGGCTCATTGAGGAGTCGGGCGCCTGGGAGGGGATCGAAAACACTGTAGATGCCACGGCGGTCATTGCCCGCTGGAGTCGGCAGATGGTTGAAAAACTCCTTGAGAGCAAGGAGGTTCCCTGCACCGATCTGATCGTTGACGATGTTATGGCGATCACAGGAGGCTGGCCCTGGCTCCTCTTTCATTTCCGGCAGGGCGTCGATGCTGAACGAGACAAGGGTCACGCACCCGATCCCCGTCGGGTGGCCCGACAGCTACGCGAGAGGCTGCAGGATGACTCTGAGTTGCGGGCGGCCTTTGTCGATGCCCTGGAGGTAGATGATGTCCCCTATGGGGCAGCTCTTCTACATCTCATCCAGAGTCTAGAGCCGATAGAGTGGGATGATATCCCCTACCTCTTAGAGACCAGCGGGGAGCCGACAGTCCAGAACCTGCCTCTCCCAGAGGCGAGGGCCGCGGTGCAGACCCTGGCGCGCACGGGCCTGTTGGATGAAGGTGAAGATGGGCTACGCGTAGAGCCCGTGGCAGCTGCGGTAGTACTCCAGGAGGCGGTGGCCAGTCGTGCATGATCTGCACTTGGCCGCTCTTCGTTTACCAGAGCCTCAGCGGCGTTGCCAGCAACTCGCCGATGAGCTTATCCAGGGACGTAGTGTAGTGTGGGTAATGCCCCGCGATACCGAAAGTGCAACCATGTTAGGTTCAGTTTTGCAGCGTTGCAGACAGAGTGGACTTCTGCGCTATGAGCAGTTCGATCTCATTTCCGGATGCGGGGACTCACCAGCCATTCAAGTTGCTGATCGATGGGGGCTCGCGGATAGCATTTCGCCAAGTCGTCTCTACCGCGAGCTACATACCTCACAGGCGCTTCCCGAGTTGCTCGTGCTCGAGGGTCTGGCCCAGTTGCCCGAGGCGGATGTCGCAGCGTGGGTACGCTTCGTCCGCGCTTGGGTGGACGCTGCTCGTACGGTTGGCTCGGCGACGACCCCAAAAGCGCTCTTGGTGCCCGTGGACTCGTGGGAGATCGCAGTGCAATTTTCAGCCGACACCTACTTGGCGATCTCGTGGCTGTGGGGTTGGGTGGGCGTGCCGGAGGTAATGCTCCTGGCTCGCAGTCTGAGTCGGGAGAGGGGCTTGGCGCCGGATGCGTCTCTTTGGGTGCAAAGTGTGTACACCCACTTAGCTGGTGGTGACATCGAGTGCTTAGCCTGGCTTGTGGATCGAGGTGCGCCGCCCATCCAGGATGACAGAGTCCATGCCCTGCTGGTGGAGTATGCTGAACATAAGGGGTGGGGGAAGCATCTGCTCAATGGGCAGAGGAGGATTGCCGCCACTTCGAGTCCTTATCAGAGGTTGGCTCCGCCGGAGTCCTTGCGGCCTCTTTGGCATGTTGGGGCTGTGGACGATAACGATGGGCACCCCAAGTTCCACGCCGCCTTGCTTGCGGCGGCAGGTCGGAGGCGAGACATTCGCTGCCAAGTGTGGGCTGCGCAGGCGAGTTGCTTGCTTCCCCTGATGGATCGCTGGCGACTTAACGCCTGTGATAAATTGGCCAGTACCTACTCCGATTGGTCCAGAGCCTGCGCCCAGGACGAGCTAGCGACGGCAGTATCGGGTGGAGCTACTGCAGTGGAGTTTGCTGACATGGACAACTTCCTGGCGAACCCTCGTCTGCGTCCGCCAGCGGATCGTGAGCTGAAGCGTCGCACGACAAGGTTACGCCACCGGCGCAATCAGCTTGCGCACTGCGTGCCGTTGTCGTGGGAGGAGTTTCAGGAAGTCTGCACAGACTGCAGATGATCAGATGCCAGTGCCGCTAGAGGTTGCCAGAAGCGTGTCTTTTTCAGGTTGATTGGTCGTCCATCTCGGTTTACAAACGCGTGCCGGGTGCTGCCCGTAGCGATAGTCGTAGAGTCCTCGCTCCGTACCACATAGTCCATCTTGAGGCGTACAGGAGTCAGGTGCCGGAGAATAGCTTTCACTTCCACCAGCTGATCGTAGTAGGCAGGGCGCAGGAACTGGCACTCCATGTGGGTCACCATGATCAGCACCCCTTCAGCCTCAAAAGAGGAGTAGGGGAGGTTGATGTTGCGGAAAAAGGCACTCCTTGCCGCCTCGAACCATATTGGGTAGACGGCGTGGTGAACCACTCCCATCTGGTCAGTCTCGGCGTAGCGGACACGGACCTGAATGCAGTGTGGGCGCAAGGTATGTCAGCTCCTAGAATGGCGTCGGTCTTTTCCATGCGTGATCGCAGACCAAGAAGTGTTTGATGTCTACTGCTAGAATACCTTCGCAGTCAAGCTTCAGTCAATCAGTTGCGGCGGGCTGTGTGATAGAATTGAATCTAAGGGCATCAGTCCTTGGAAAGGGTGAGTGGTAGATGCGCATAGCTTGCCTACTTTGGGAGGGGAACGAGCGACTGGGGATCCTAGACTGTGAGGGTCAGCAAATAGCAGTGAAAGCACTATCGCCGCAGGAGTATTGGGCGACGAGTTTCTTGGAGCGTTCGAAGACACTAGCTGGAGCCAGAACTGTTGTGAACTTGTCGGTAACTGAGGCTGAGTTACTTCCACCGGTGCCGCGGCCCCCGAAACTGCTATGCGTGGCTGTTAACTACTTGGAGCACATGCGCGAAACAGGTAGGCACGAATCAGTGGGCGATGTGCGTCCGCAGCTATTCATGAAGCCGCCCACGACCTCGCTTCGCGCTCACAAGGCCACCGTCTATCTGCCGCTCACGACTCAGCACTTCGACTACGAGGCAGAACTCGCAGTGGTCATCGGTGACTACCTTTACCAGCCAGCCGATCATGAGGCGGCAATGGAGGCGGTGGCAGGCTACTCGGCGTTCAATGATCTGTCGGAGCGGAAGCTTAAGGTAGACCCTCGCGAGGACACGCGTGACAACACCCCGTTCTTCGACTGGCTAGCTGGGAAGTGGATCAATGGAAGTGCCCCTATGGGTCCATGGCTAGTGACCCCCGATGAGATTCCTGATCCCCAGGATCTCACTCTACAGCTATTTCTCAACGGTGAGCTTATGCAGTCATCTTCGACGGCAGCTATGATGTGCTCGGTAGCTGATATTGTCTGGTACGCCTCTCAGATCATGACCTTGGAGCCCGGCGACATCATCGCTACAGGCACTCCGGCGGGCGTGGGCATCTCCAGGCGGATTGCATTGAAGCCGGGTGACACCACTGACGTTGTGATCGAGAAGATTGGTACCTTGACCACCACGTTTGCGGGCGAGTGATTCGCATGGCGCAAGGAGGGGTGTCGATGTCTGAGCGCGTATCTGCAGTGGCTACGCAGCCAGTACAGTGGAGCTATATCTCTGGAAAGGCCTACGATGATCCGTTCAGTGCTGTAGACCTGGATGTCTTGTTCGTCGATGTGGCAGGACATGAATGGCGAGTACCAGCTTTCTGGGCTGGCGACATGACATGGTGCGTGCGCTTTGCGCCACCGCACACCGGCACCTTTCAGTTTCGGACTGTCTGCTCGGACGCGACCAATTCAGATCTGCATGATCATCGTGGTCTCTTGGAAGCTGGCCCGTATCGAGGGGAGAACCCGCTTTTTGTTCATGGCGGCCTACGCGTGAGCGAGAATGCACGTCACTTGCAGCATAGTGATGGTATGCCGTTTTTTTGGCTGGCTGACACATGGTGGATGGCTCTGAGCAAGCGCCTGGTCTGGCCCGATGAGTTTCAGCTGTTGGTAGAAGACCGCAAGCGCAAAGGGTTTACTGTCATTCAGCTGGTCGCTGGGCTCTTTCCCGACATGGCGCCGCTAGACACGCGTTCAGCAAATGAGGCTGGGCTGGCTTGGACGTCGGGGTTCGCTCAGGTGAGGCCAGCCTACTTTGACATGGCGGATCTACGCATACAGTTTTTGGTTAGGATGGGCTTGGTACCGTGTATAGTGGGCTGTTGGGGGTATTATTTGCCTTTCATGGGCATGGAGGCGGTGCGCCTTCACTGGCGCTATCTGGTGGCTCGTTACGCGGCCTATCCGGTGGTCTGGTGTGTGGCAGGCGAGGCTGCCATGCCGTACTATCTATCCACTGATAAAAAGAGGGATCGGGCTAGTCAGGTAGCTGGCTGGAGTACAATCGCTCGCTATGTACGGCAAATAGACCCTTTTCGGCGTCCGCTGACTGTCCATCCAACGGATGCGTCACGCAATCAGATTGACGACGCGTCTGTGCTGGACTTCGAGATGTTACAGACAGGTCACGGGGGGCACGAAAGCATCGCTAACACTGTGGAGGCCATTGTAGAGGCTGTGGCGCGTCCGCCGAGAATGCCGGTGGTCAGCGCTGAGGTCTGCTATGAGGGCATCTTTGGGGGAAGTCATGAGGAAGTACAGCGCATCGTTTTCTGGGCGAGTCTGCTCTCCGGTGCGGCAGGGCATACCTACGGCGCCAACGGTCTCTGGCAGTTTAACCGGCGTGAGCTGCCCTTTGGCCCGTCACCGCATGGGGCTAGCTGGGGCAACACGTCGTGGGATGAAGCCATGGGTCTACCAGGTTCCGTCCACGTCGGAATAGGCAAAGCGATCCTGGAGCGCTTTGCGTGGTGGCGACTCGAGCCTCATTCTGAGTGGGTGGAGCCTTGTGCAGGGCCGCACAACTACAAGGCAGCCTATGCTGCGGGCATTCCGGGCGAGGTTCGCCTCTTTTACTTTCCCACACCGATCTGCCCTTGGTCGCGGCCGGTTCTGCTTAAGGCTCTCGAGGCAGATACTACCTATGAAGCCACATGGGTGGACCCCAGAACGGGGGCGGATGCTCCTCTCGGCACGGTAACGCCGAACCCCGACGGGCAGTGGCGAGTGCCCTATCCACCCACCCTGGAGGACTGGGTGCTGGTGCTTCAGTCCACAGCGGGTACCGCCAGGCGTGCTTAGGACGGCGGTAGTCCCTTTAGGCGATATATGGAGGCCGCAGTCTTTCCAAGGCACCAGCACAGTTGCTCCGCTGACAGGCGGGCAGTGCGCAACTTGGTCAGCTCCGTGGCGGCGTTGTCGGCGTGGTCCGAACCAAACAGCAGCCTGTGGGCACCCAGATTCTCAGCGAAATGACGTACTAGGAAGCCGCCAGTCCAGGAGGTCTCAAGGTATACGTTCGGGCAGTAGGTGGCGACTGTCAAGGCTTCGCTCGCCATGAGCATATGGCCAGCATGAGCCATGACTATGCGGACATCAGGGAATTGTCGAGCCACAGGTAGAATGTTCGCTGGTAGTGCCCAGGGGATGCCGGCTCCGGTGTGGATCATCACAGGAATACCGAGCTCTTGAGCGAGGCCAAAGACCATTCTCCCAGCGGCAGAGTCTGGGCTCAGGCAATGACCGTGTGGATGAAGCTTCACTCCCACAAAGCCTAGCGTCGTGGTGCATCTACGTAGCTCAGCACTGTACTCCTTTTCCGGCAGGTGAGGGTTGGGGTTGGCCATACCGCAAAAGCGGCCTGGAAAGGCGCATGCCAATTCGGCAATGGCATCGTGTTGCTTCTGGACTGTCCTCAGATCGTGACATATGCCAGGCTGCACAATCGTTGTGTCGATGCCGTTGGTTTCCTGGCTCTGCAGGAGTTCATCCTTGGTGAAATCATCCTCGAAAACAGTGTCCCAACCTAGATGGGCGTGCACGTCAATGATCATCTTGGTGATCCCTCGATTCCTTTCTGGCTAGGGTTGGGTCTGGAATCGAGCGCCGCCAGACGTCTAAGGACTCCTGTAATGCGGCTTCAGCAATAGAGACATCCCTTTTGCGAATGGCATCTACGAGCATGCGGTGATGGCTGATGGCGATGCGGCCTCTTTCTTGATGGGCATGGCTGTGGCGCAGGGATCGCGAAAAGACCACATAGATCTCTGTGATCAACTCTCGGATAAGCGCGTTGCCGGAAGCCGCGGCCATCAGATCGTGACACTCCAGGTCAAGGGCGGCCATCTCCTCGGGACCAGCCTGTCGTTGTCCAGCCTCCGCCATGCGATCGATTGCCCTCTCCATCTCGCTAAGGTCTACCGCATCGGCGTTGGCGATGGCCATGCGCAGAATCAGTGATTCCATTTCATAGCGGAACTCGAACCATTGTTCGACGGACTCTGTCGTGAACAACAGGCGGAAGACCAAGGGATTGACGATGGCCGGCTTGGGCTCAGAGGCCACAAAGGTACCCTCGCTACGTCTGATCTCAAGGATCCCCATGAACTGAAGCACCTTAATCGCTTCACGGATGGGGGTGCGACTCACTTGCCAGATCTCACACAGTTCATTTTCCGTAGGTAGCTTATCTCCTGGACGGAGTTCTCCATCCATAAGAGCGTGCCAGATGCGCTCAATTACCTGACGAGTTACCGACGATCGGGCTAGAGGCGTTCCGAGGGCCAAGATCAACCATCCCTTCACATCCTCAGGGCATCGTGCACGTGCTATACCCCTAGGTAATATGTAATACGATATGCGGGATGTTTTCCCTTTGTCGACCCAGAAGCTCTGCTGTTGTTTCGGGGGGCGACTCATTTCCATCACATGAAGGCAGGAAATTGGTGCGGGGGAATGTAATAACTGCATAGAAAGGTATTATGTACTACGTAATGTGTAGGTCAGGCTGAACTGCAGAGGCGCATCTCACGGCGAGATGAGTAGAAGGAGGCAGTGGCAATGTCGTTGAGACGTGTACTGGCGTTGATGGCGCTGACACTGATGGCCGTCGGACTGCTAGCAGCAGTGGAAGTTCAGGGACGGGAATCTGTAACGCTATTGGTTCACTGGCCCAAGGGTGCTGATGGTTTCAATGCGCTGGAAGAGCAGGTCAATGAGTATGCCCAGCTCAACCCGAGTGTCACTATGGACTTGATCTCAGCTTCAGGGGGCAACATTTGGGAGAAGTACATTACCATGCTGGCTGGCGGCGTGGCGCCCGATGCCGTGCACGCCGTGCTGAACTCGGTATCAAACCTCGACATGCTCATGCCACTACCGGAAGCAGTGGCTCAGCGCATGCGCAAGGAGTATTTGCCAGCTTCGCTATCGTTGGCAGAACGCAGCGGTAGGATCATGGGCTTTCCCACAGAATTCCAGACCGCAGGCATCGTCTACAACAAGCAGATCTTTGCCGAAAGAGGCGTAGCAGGGGCTCCTACACCTGCCAGCTGGGATGAGTACTACCGGTTGGCTAAGAAGCTTACGCTGAAAGATAGCGATGGCTCTACACTCGTGTGGGGGGCCGAGAGCCAACGCACCTATGTAGAGATTGTCTCCTATCTTAGCAGCAACGGATATGCCATCATGACTCCAGACGGCAAGCCCCAGCTCAACTCGCCACACGTCATTGATTTCGTTGCTAGGCTGAAGGAGCTATATGACGAAGGGGTGCTTGCGTGGAATGCCGGGGCACCTACCTCTACGGGCAGGGCGGCCATGGCCTACTGGGAGCCTTGGTTTCGGGTATACGTTCGCCAGGCCCGTCCCGATCTAGAGAGTTCCATCGGGGTCTCTCCTGTACCGTACGGAAAACTGGGGACTTCCCATGCCTTCGCCTATGGGTACCAGTGGTGTATCATGCAGGCCTCACAGAACGCCAGCAGTACTCTCAAGTTTCTACAGTGGCTTTGCATGCAGCGCACTGACGAAGGCACTACGCGCATGGGAAACGTGATGGCGACTCTAGGCTCACTACCCAACACCTACGCTGATCTGACAAACCAGCCCTCTGCAAAGGATCCATTTGTCACGGGATACATGAAGATCGTCAATGACCAAGTCCACGTCAAGATCCCCAATTTCCCGGGCGCCAACCAGTGGGAAAACGTGCTCGTTCCGCAGATTGGGCGGATATTTCGGGATCTGGTCACGGTCATAGAAGGCCTGGAGCAGGCACAGACAGACTGGAAGGCGAGGATCGCTGAGGCGACCGCGCGCTAGGGGCCTGCCAGATGTGCCACGACAATGTGAGTGAGGGAGATCCGAGCGGGTCCACAGGCGGACCCGCTCGGCAGGCTATGGCTTGAGGCATCCGCACCATAGGCTCTAGCGCCCGAAACCAAGTTTCCTCAGATGGCCGTCTAAGGCCTCCTTCTCAGCCGCTTCGCTGAGGTACTCCCAGTCGACGTCTTCACCGTGGAGGGTCAGCAAACGCGTTACCCATTCGCCGTCGCTTTCCGATTGCCAGTGCACGTATGCCCTCAGACGATCTAAGACGAGATCCTCGATGCCGATCACGTATGCTGTTAGCCCATCGATCTCAACTTCAGTGACTCTGTCAAGACTCCCCGCAAGGGTATCATCAGGGATCTCCACAACGAGGCTGAGCGTCTCGTGATACCAGTGCCGCAAACTGGCACTGCGCTTGAAGCCTAAGTCCTCCAACTGATCAAGAGCCTCTCGTCGATTTGAGCAGACAAGATCGATATCATAGGTCATATACGCCCCAAAGCTGTAGAACTCAACGGCTGTTCCCCCTACGATGATGGGCCGAATGTCTCGGTCCTTCAGGGCCTCCGTCCAGACAGCGACAATGAAGAGAGCTCGTTCTAGACGATCAGCGATCTTGGCGGCTTTTTCTATCTCATCATGATGGTCGGTCGACATGGAGCCTGAACCTCCTAGGCGCCACACGTTCTAACTTGCCACTGGCGAGAGCCGCGTCCCAGCGATCCTGTGCCAGCCGGTCGAGCAAGCCTACCTCACGAGAGTCTCTGGGGCGACGCCGCACCGCAGGCCGATCGCGCTCAGCTTTTTGCCAGATAAACCAAGCCTGGCGAAAGCGGGCTTGGTGCGCCGCTACATAATCATGGTACGAGCATTTCCGGCGCATGATAGATCGCCTCCTAGTGCCGGGACGAGGACTTCTTTGATTATACCACGCAAATGGGGGCCATGGACTAGGGTGAAAGGAGCAGGAGAAACCGACTCCAAGGGCAATGAGTACACCGATGATCACCAAAACTAGCATAGAGGCGTTCGAACCTTGGCGGCTGATGCTTGTGCAGGGGCATTCCAGAGAGGAGCATAGTGTTGTCCCTTTTCTTTGACGTATTTCCGAAGATCGTTCCAGTCAACAAGCCAGTGGATATCACCATACGAGCATTATTTGACCACGCTCAGTTCGATCAAGCCACTCGGTATGAGATCAGTCTCTTTCCTGCTGAGGGATTTGCGGCTCCCGAGGATGGACAGCGAGCGCAGCGTATGCAGCTGCAGCCGCAAGATGGTGCCCTGCGGGTTCCCGTATGCTGCGACGATGAACAGGAGTACGTAATATGGATTGAGCGAGTCTCGGGTGAGACGCGCAGTGCCGTCGGTGAGTTCAGGATCTATGCGTTGCGCGAGGATCTGTTCAGCCGCTATCCTTTCAAAGGCGACTTTCACATGCACAGCAATCGCTCGGATGGTCGGGAGTGTCCAGGGTACGTAGCTGGTGCGTGTCGACGCATAGGGCTGGACTTCATGGCGCTAACGGATCATCATCGCTATCAGCCATCTCTCGAGGCGGCCAAGGCGCATGCGCGAACGGAGATTGATCTGCGCATCTACCCTGGTGAGGAGGTGCATCCTCCAGAGACCAGCGTCCACATCGTGAATTTCGGCGGAGATCACAGCGTTAACGGTCTCTTCTCTGGTGACTCTTTCCGCACCGGCGTGGCAGCGCTGGCGGAGGGTTTCTGCGACATCCCGCCAGCCTATCGCTATCAGTACGCGGCCTGTGTCTGGTCCTTTGAGCAGATTCGGGCGGGTGGTGGACTCGCCATTTTCTGCCACCCCTATTGGTTTACGGGGCATCGGTACGACGTGCCCGAAGCCCTGACCACACTCCTGTTTGATCGTCAGCCTTTTGACGCGTATGAGGTGATTGGCGGCTTCTATCGTCACCAGGCAGAATCCAACATACTCCAGGTCACCAGATACCACGAAGAGCGCGCCCGGGGGTGCCAGATCCCCATCGTTGGGGCCAGTGACGCTCACGGATGCGAAAGAGGGGAGCTATTTGGCTGGTACTACACAATTGTATTCTCACCCTCAGCAGACCTACCAGCGGTAATAGCCAATGTCAAGGAGCTTAACTCCGTGGCCGTCGAAGCAATTCCCGGAACACCGGCCCGCGCCCATGGCCCCTTCCGTCTGGTGAAGTATGCACAGTTCTTGCTGCGTGAAGTTTTCCCGGGTCACGATGAGCTCTGCGCCGGGGAGGGGCGTCTGATGCTAGCCCACTTGGCTGGAGACGAGCAAGCCGCTGAGCAGTTAGCCAGGTGCAAGGGGCAGGTTCGCCAGTATTACGAGCACCTGTGGGCTCGAGCCTGACACGACAGTCATTGCTTGGCTGGGGCTGGCCCCTCCTATTTCCCTTGGGTGACAGCCCCAGCTACGCGTGGGTGAGATAAGGCGGTTCTTTCCTCGAGCACCCGGGCAAAGGATTCCACTTCGGCGGATGACGTGAGCCTGATAAACCGGATATGGCTCCAACGCGGGTCTGTGAAGTGCGCGAGCATGCTCCGGCGCTTGCGTGCATGCTGAGAGATGATCCACCACAGCAAAGAGTCTTCTTTGCGCCAGAGCATCAACTGTGGCCAGAAACGTTCGTGATTTGTACCCCACAGCAGCTCCTTGGAGCGCCAACGCCGCCATGAGCGCCTGAGTACGCGCCACACAAGCTGGGGGAGGGGGAGGTCAAGCCAGATCACAGTCTGCAGGCGCGGCCAAAAGACGCGCTGGCAAAACCGGCTGTAGGAACCTGCCACAACCCAGCCCTCGCCGACCGTGGCCTCTCGAATGCGCCGCTCGAACTCCTCGGGGTTGGTAGCGTTGAGAGCAACCCAGTCGGGCTTCCAGTTTAGCGCATCTAACTCAACGAATGCTACGCCAAGCGCACGCGCCAGTCGGGAGCCCAAAGTACTCTTTCCGGAACAGCTGTTCCCGATCACGTGCACCCGAGCTCCGATTGGTGAACAAGCGGCGGAGTGCCTAGTATCAAGCGGTCTATCCAATGTGGTCCAGGCTCCTCACGTTCTTGTCTTGGCCGCCGCTTCTTTCACAGTCTTGGCAAACAGACGCCCGTACTCGGCAGCTTCAGCCAAGGCAGCGGCGTCGGGTACCAGCTTCGTACGAAATCCTGGTTCCACGATCTTAAGCCCAAGGCTCTTGAGGCGATCGTTGATCATTTTGACAGCTTCTCCACTCCAACCGTACGAGCCAAAGGCACCAGCCAGCTTGCCCCTGTTCTTCAGGGCAGACATGCTGATGAGGACATCCCATACTGGTTTGAGGGCATCCCGGTTGATGGTAGGCGACCCCAGGAGCACTGCATCGGACTGGTCGATGTGGGCGATAACGTCAGCGGGCTCGCTTTCGGAAACGTCCATCATGGTCACGCCCAGACCCGCTTCCTTCACTGCAGAGGCCATCACCTGGGCGATCTTGCCCGTATTACCGTAGGCAGATACGTAACCTACGAAGATCCTCTGGGGATCGTTGTGGTATAGACAGCCTCTTGCCCAGTTCTCGACACGTTCCACCGTCTCCCACGGTGCTTGACGCAGAATAGGACCGTGACCCGGGCAGATGGCATCGATTTGGAGGTTACGGATCTTCTCGATAGCCTCGAGCATGTGACTGGCAAAGGGACTCATAATCACGTCGAAGTAGTACTCCTGTGCCGGCACCAGATCCGTTACGACAAGGTCGTTGAACATACGCTCGTCACAGTAGTGGCAGCCAAACACGTCCCCTGGGAAGAGAATCCGGTCCTCAGGGAGATAGGTAAACATCGAGTCTGGCCAATGGAGGAAAGGGGCGGAGATGAACTGCAGGCTCTTGTCGCCCAGATCGATGATGTCCCCGTCGGTCACCACACGACAGGGGAAATCGGCATTCACAATCTCCTTCAGAAATGTAGACGCGGCGCGTGAACAAACGACAGTGGCGTTGACGGCTTGAGCGAGAAAATCGCCCAAGGCACCCGAATGATCGGGTTCGGCATGGTTGATCACGATGTAGTCGATGCTCTTGGGATCAATGACTTGACGTAACGTCTCGAGATGGGCAGCACCGAAGACATCCTTGACTACCTCGATGAGGGCCCGCTTCTGGGTACCTTCCACAAGAAACGAGTTGTAAGTGGTTCCCCAGCGGGTCTCCATGATCACGTCGAAAATCCGTAGGTCAGGGTCTAGGGCTCCTACCCAGTGGACTACTCCATCCACAATCTTGATGGGACTTACCTTCCTCATGAACCTTCCTCCATGTTGCAGACTTAGTCGAGAGGCTCAAAGCTATCCTTGTCGGCACCGCATTCCGGACAGACCCAGTCATCCGGTAGGTCACCAAAAGGGGTGCCGGGGGCGATGCTGCTACCAGCGTCACCCTTGGCCGGGTCGTAGACATAGCCACAGACTGTGCACTCATACTTCGTCTTGTCCATGGGATCACACTCCTGTGAAAGCCTTTTACACTGCGGCCTCGACTCTCGCGTGTGCTTGGCCGCCGACACGCGTATTCCTCAGTGCTTATCTCGTCGAAGCTCCGCCGAACTCAAGCCCGACTCGAACCATCGAGCCCCCGACCCTGGGAAGCCCAGCTATGGTCTGCCCTTGGAACTTCCACTCACCGAGCGTGGCTAGGTAGCAGCCTTCCAGGTTCAGGAAGATGAAATCGTTCATACGGATTTTCATCCCTGCTGTGGGTGCCACGACAAGGAAGCTGTTCTCAAAGCGGGTCTCATAGCGGCCTGCGATAGCTTCGTCAAACGTCGGATTGGCCCTATGCATCAGCACGAGCTCCGCACCGCCACCTCCAATCAGGAGGCCTCCAGAGAGCATGACAGGTCCCAAAGGAGCAGTGCGCTGGATGCTGAATCCGCCAAGCGCCGTCTCCAAACGGGCCTCTTGGGTAGGTGTGGTGCTCTTTATCGTGCCTCCACCACCCCAGCCGCCCACGTTCCACGAAAGAGTTCCCCCAGCACCACCGCCGCCCATGACCAGCATGTAGTCATCCAGTGGCGCAAACCCTGCTGTCTGCAGGCTGGTATTCAAGGCGCCAAGATCCATAGCCAAACAACCGACAAATGCTCCGCCACTGCCATAGGAACCCCTTGCGCTCGCCTGTACTCCCATCCCAGAAGCTAACATCAGGCAGGCGGCTAGACTCACAATGATCCATCCATGTTTCATGCGTTAACCTCCTTCTTCGTACAGCCACACCCAGCGGTTGATACCGCAGACTCATTCAATTCCTGACTCTTCCCTCGATTTCCTGTCTGCAACGCCCATAAA
This sequence comes from Limnochordia bacterium, assembly GCA_050951545.1. GTDB lineage: Bacteria > Bacillota > Limnochordia > DTU080 > DTU080 > DTU080. The sequence goes on from JBMNJG010000011.1 coordinate 122,811, forward strand.
GGCGTGAAGAACCCGAAGGGAATCTCAGACTAGTAGGGAAGTAGCAGGCACTTCGTAGCTGCAATGTGAAAGGCAACAGGCGGACCTGTTGCCTTTGGGGAAACCGCAAGTCTCTCTTCGTGATGCCGGGCACACAACGATCTGGCATGCACCACTATAGATGGCTCATTACCTGGCCATGATCTTGCGACCATAGCCGAGCAAGTTGCTACCCACAGTGATGGTATGCTCGACCACACAGGATACCTGTGCGACCTCGCACGGCCTCTCGGCGGTGGGAGATCGGCTCCTATCCGCGGGTGGATAGATTGGCTGTGGTACCCGGCGCAGTCTTCGCTCAACCCCATGCGATAGGTTGGGACCCCACTGCAGTCTGAAGGGGACTGTTAGTGAAGCCTTTCCCAACCGCAAGGGATCTCCCTCCGAGTGCACGCAGACCCGAGGACCCACATGCAGTCTTTGGCCGATCCTGGCAGATCCCGTAACCACTAGAACCCGCGAGGATCTGGGCTCAACCGCTGCGCACCCGGCACCTACATGATACTTCAGAGAGCCATGAAGTATACGCGCCCCGTACCAGCGCCGTGGGGGCACTCGTGCAGGGGTTCCGGACTTCTGGGTAGAAGTCCCCAGCGAAGTCCGCACGCCTGGAAAACCTGAACGAGGCATTGGAGTGACATTGATGGCAAGAGGAACCCAGACCTCATCGTTTGGTGTAGGCAAGCGAGAGAGCCATGATGCGAGCGAGTTTTACGCAAGAAATATCTACGGTGGCAGTGGGGCAGCGCTGTTCGAAACGATCGCGGGCACTCCGCTCGAGCGTCGACCTTCAGTTGAGACCCGACCGCTCGAGGAGTGGGCTGATGGCCTTTACTGCCAGTCTTCCGAGGACATGATGCAGATACCCGACGGTTCCGTGGCCTTAGCCTTCACATCACCTCCCTACAACTCTGGCAAGGAGTACGATGAAGACCTCAGCCTGCAGGAGTATCTCGGGCTCATCAGCCGCGTGGGGACGGAGGTCTACCGGGTGCTCAGACCAGGTGGGCGCTACGTAGTCAATATCGCTAACTTGGGGCGCAAACCCTACATCCCCATGCATGCCTACTTCTACGCTTGCCACATGGCCATTGGCTTCCAGCCCGCCGGAGAGGTGATCTGGCAAAAGGGTCGAGGCGCGAGCGGTAGCTGCGCCTGGGGCTCATGGATGTCTGCGAAGGCCCCTCGCTTGCGCGATCTTCACGAATACCTGTTGGTCTTCGTGAAGGGCGACTTCTCACGGCCGGACCGAGGGACAAGCGATATCAGCAAAGAGGAGTTCATGAAGGCCACACTATCGGTGTGGGAGATAGCGCCAGAACGGGCAAGTCGCGTGGGTCATCCGGCTCCGTTTCCCGTGGAGCTAGCGACGAGAGTAGTGCAGCTATACTCTTACGTGGGCGATGTGGTGCTGGATCCCTTCAATGGTTCTGGGTCCACCACGCTGGCGGCGGCTATCCATGACAGGCACTATGTTGGCTACGATATCAGTGCAGAGTACTGCGCAATAGCCCAGCGCCGACTGGACGAAGCCAGATAGATTCGAGATCAACAGGCTAGGAGACCATCTCCTTGTACAGGGGGTGGTCTTTTTGTTTGGATGCGCTCCAGCCGTGGTGCGCTGGTATATTTTCGCGTGTAGCGATGAAAGCTGAAGGGTGGTTGTTGCTCGTAGCGAGGTGTCAATGTGTCCAGAAACGACCTCTTCATAGGCTTGGATATCGGATCGGCTACAGTGAAGATCGTAGGCATCAACCGTGATGGTCAGATGGTTGGCGCGCCTGTCTACCTGCGCCATGACGCTTTTGCCAACCATAGCGAGGCAGTAGCGCACGCTATGCGAACCTACCTGGAATCGGCACCCGGTAGGATCTCGGGAGTTGGTGTGACTGGCAGCGGGCGGAAACTGATAGGCAGCTTGGTAGGAGCTGACCTTGTTCAGACAGAGATCTTCGCCCATGCCACCGGGGTGATGCATCTGGCTCGAATAGGCGCTATTCGCGACGATGATGGGGAACCGCTAGCCCAAGTGAGATCAGTTATCGAGATCGGGGGCCAGGATTCCAAACTCATTGTGCTGGACGAACAGGGTCTACCGATCCACTTCAGCATGAACACGATCTGTTCAGCAGGTACTGGTGAGTTCCTCAAGCAGTTGGCAGATGAAGCCAGCGTTACATTGGAGGATTTCGGGGGTGTGGCTCTTCACAGCACACACCCAGCCAACATAGACGCCACGTGCACCGTCTTTTCCAAACGCGATTTTCGTCATCTTACCCAAAAAGGGGTGCATCTTGCGGACAGACTGATGGGCGTATGTGAGGCTCTGGCCCGCAACTATGTGAAGACCGTTATGCGCGGGTATGCTCTGCCTCGGCCCACTGTGTTTCAGGGAGGAGTCGCCCTCAATTCAGCAGTGCGCCGGGCGTTTGAGAAGGTTCTCAATACTCGCCTTGTCATCACCCCTCATAGCGGTGTTGTCGGAGCATTGGGAATGGCGGTGGCAGTCTTGGAGAGCATGGGCAGTGGTACGGCCAGGCAGAGCCGTTTCCAGGCAGGCTTCTGTGAGCAGCAGCCAAAGACCCGCCTGCGCTATTGCCATGGATGCCAGAACGCTTGTGATCTGGTTCAGACTCTCGAGGAACGCCATGGTGAAGTGGTTGTGCTGGCGACCCTGGGGGGGCGTTGCGATGGGTGTCATAATCCTCGCCACGTCCAGGATCAGCCAATGCAGACTCACGCCTTGCGCATCCCTGTTGGACGTGAACAGGCTGTTGCAGGACCTGTCCGCCTGTGGTCGCGACCCTCACGTAACTCTGAGGGGCTCTATTTCGCTGGTATCGACGGGGGGTCGCGAGGCACCAAGTACGCTTTGATACGTAGCACAGGCACGGAGACTGAGATCGTCACTGCTGGCAATGTGGATACTGGTGGCGATGCAGTGCATGCCTGTCGTAAGGCGCTGTGCTACCTGAAACAGGCGTTGCCTGCGGCGACCTCCTTGGCCGCTATTGCCACAACCGGAAGCGCTGGTGAGCTATTTAGAGACATGATCACTGTCCGCACCGAAAAGACAGCAGATGCTCGTCCCACGGAAATTCTTTCGCACTATGCCTGGGCCAGCCACTGGATGCCTCGGGTGGCGACGGTGATCGACATCGGCGGGAATGACAACAAGCTCATCGCAGTAAGCGGCAATGGTCTCAGTTTCGCCATGAATGACAAGTGTGCCGCCGGGACAGGTGCTTTCTTGGAGACTGTGGCCAGGCGTTTTGGCGTGCCCATCGACGCATACGCTGAGGTGGCTCTTCAGTCCCACAATCCCGCACGGATTGCTGGGCGATGCGCTGTTTTTGGTGAATCAGACATCATACACAAGGCACGTCTGGGCTTTTCGGCCCCGGACTTGCTTCTGGGTGTGGCTTTCGCAGTATGCCGTACGTATCTGGCAGATGTAGGTCGAGGCATGCTGCGCCTGCCCATTGTCGCCCAGGGTGGAGCTTTTCTTAATGCGGCCGTACAACATGCCTTTCGAGAGACGCTAGGTTTGGGGGCGCAAGAGTTCGTGGTTTCGGAAAACTCTCACGACGTGCTTTGCGCTGGCGCTTTGGGCGCTGCGCTTATTGCTCGGGGCCGCTGGGAGCAAGGCTATGATAGCCACTTCAAAGGCTTTGAACGGGTGCTAACCAGTAAGTACCACACCGTGACTACTACTTGTACTCACAATGCCTGCTCACGGCGGTGCAATGGAGTGGTGGTGTTACTCGAAGACGGGGTGCCGATCGCTGGTTACAAGGCGATTGACTGCCCGCACGGTTTCTTTTCCGGCATGTTGGTCAATCACAGGCAGCGCAGCCATGTCACGCGGTTACTGGCAGAAGCGAAAGGACAAGTGGGGTGACGTCGCACGTGGCACTTCAGCGGGGATTCACTCGCCCGGATAAAACCGCCAAAGTCGGTATTGTGTTGGCTTTTACCGGACACTATCAAGCGGTACAGATTTTGGCACGATTTCTGGAGCTCATGGGTCTCGACGTGGTATCGAGTCAGTCTACCACCCCAAAGATCATGGAGGCGGGAACCACATTGGCTAGCTCTGATTTGTGCTTGCCGCTTCGAGTTTACGTGGGTCATATCTACCATCTGTTACAGGAGCATCCCGATCTGGATTTCATCGTTGCTCCGAATGTGCATAGTCCGGACGCGAAGAGCTCTACCTGTGCCAAGTATCGCGATCTGGGTGGCGTAGCCATTCGATCCCTAAGTAGCACAGTCTCTTATCTGCAGCAACACGCACCGGGATACTGGGTGGATGAGTTGCACCACTTGGCAGGACCCGGCGTTCCGCCAGAATCTCACCTGCCACGTTTTCTCATGCCCGCCATCCGTGCCATGGATTCCACTGAAATGCGCAACATCTGCTATGACGTCTACGCAGATATCAGAGGTTGGTGGCCCCTATCCAAGGCCCGGTTGTGGCTGCCTCGTCGAGACACCGATGTCATCTCAGTGCTAGAGGTTGCCGCTGACCGCGCCTACAACGAGGTGCTCGCTAGGCGTCTTGATCGCGCGGCTGATCTGCTGCAGGAGACGACGCGGCCACGTCTGGCACTTGTAGGCCGGCCCTATCTCATTTGCGATCCGCTGCTCACTTGTGATCTCAAGCGTTGGTTTGCGCAGCGCGGGGTCGCTGTGATCACCGCTCGTGATGTTCCGGAGCATGCACTGAAGACAGATGAGGTGGACGGCTTCTACGATAGCCACCGAGAAGGTCAGGCCTTCATCGACTGGGCGTATCAGAGAGTGGATGGTGTCGTGTGTGTGGGATGCTTTGGGTGCCACCCCGATGCATTTCAGGTCGATTTCCTGGCAGATTACGCTCGTCGTCTGGGGGTTGCCTGCTGGAGCTTCCGCTTCGACGAGTCTGTTAGCCAAGCAGGTTTCCACACCCGGTTTGAGACGATCCTGACGTTCCTGGAAAAGCGTCGCGATGCTCGGTTGCAGCGCCGTACGCCATCAGTGGTCTTGCCTTTGAAAGAGGGGGAGGCGAATGCAGATGCGCCAGATCACTTCCTCTCTCATGAAACCGCCCGAAGACCAGTGTTCTTGTGGCCCTACATGGGTGAGATCCTCAACGTAGTTCTCGAGGAGCTCGCCCATCAATTGGGGTTGGGCCCGTATGTCTGCCCTCCTGCCCCTCTGAGCGAACAGGCAATGTTTCTAGGCGATGAGCACTACACAGAGTCTTGTTCGCCCTATGCCTATAGCACCGGGTCCCTGAAGGAATCACTGCTCAAGATCACTGAAGAACTCGAAACGCGGGCCGCTCATGGCGAAGTTGTAGATCCACACCGCGTTGTGCTCCTCATGCTGCATGGAGAGGGCCCTTGTACATTCGGTTGGTATGCCCTGGTGCAGAAAAAAGAGATGCCAGCAGAGTTCGCAGAGCGTCTGGCTGTTCACGGGCATACGGTAGAGATGGCCACCGCTGGGATGGACGGGGCCGCGGGTTTTTTGAGGCAGCTGGGTGAGTGCAGTGCTTCGCGGCATCTGCAATGGCTTCTGGAGTTTGCAGAGGGGGGCCGGAGCGTTGGACAGTATGGGCGCCTGCTACGGGTGTGGCGTGAGGTGACGGGTCCAGTATGGGCCAAGCTTGACGCTCTTGAACGTCTGCGTGCACATTCACTGATTCTGCGTGCGCACGAGTTACAGGTGGGGAGTATGGCAGCCGCCTATCGGGAGGCAGTGGAGATGATGCGCCAGGCGCATACCCTGCGGGACATCGCTTATGCGGAGAGACAGGGCAAGGCTCTGTTGGACGCGATTCCTCGTGACCACGAACTGAAACCTCGCATAGTCATCGTGGGCGAAATCTACGTGGCACTCACCAGCTTTGCCAATAGAGGAGCCGTGGAAACTCTGCTAGGCAGGGAGGGGATTGAGGTGGTGGAGGGGGTTGGCCTAGCGCAGTTCACTCGTCACAGCCTTCGAAACATCTTGCGGCGATCTCTGCGCCGTGTCGGCGGCCTTAGGTCAGTGCTAGACTGTCTGCGACGGCATAACCTGGACATCCTCTCAGAGCAGTTGCGCGATCCATGTGCCTGTCCGTTTCTGGTGCATGAGGTCGGTGGTGATGGGGTACCTACAGTTGGCGCTGCTCGTCGTCATGTGGAGGCAGGCTGTCAGGGGATTGTCCACATCCACCCCTTCAAGTGCATGCCTGAGGGAATCGCCAAGGACGCCGTAAAAGAGATTGCCTGTCTTTATGGTGCACGCTACTTGGCCCTCAGCTTTGACCGCGAGACCGATATCGAGCGTCTGCGTACTGAGGTTAGTACATATGCTGCTCTCTTGAGGGCTGAACTGGCTTCAGAATCTTCAGCGGCCCATGCTCGGGAATTGGACAGACGAAGGCGGATTGGGCGGCTACTGAATCGGGCCCATTGCACGTACCGTCGCTGGAAGCACACGGATTAGGTGGTTGCTAACGGCGTACGGTGGCCATACTGATCTATGGAAAGAAGGAGGCGAGGCATGGACAGCAAGGCCATTGATGCTCAGAAACGCTACCGACAGCTGGTAGAGGCCAACGCCCCCAAACCCAAAGTGGCGCGCAATCTCTGGAGAGCTATGGTGGTAGGCGGGGTGCTGGGGATTGTGGGTCACTTCTTGTTTGGCCTTTTTGAGAGCGTAGAACCTACCAGGGGTGAGGCCACGGCTGCAACGCTCGCTGGTCTGATCTTCATTGGTGCTGTACTTACGGCCCTTGGCGTGTATGATTCCATCGCTCAGTGGGGTGGGGCGGGGGCGGCAGTACCAATCACGGGTTTTGCCAACACCATAGTGGCTGCTGCTATGGAATTTCGTCGAGAAGGTATGATTCTCGGCCTGGGCGCCAAGATGTTCGTGATTGCTGGGCCAGTGTTAGTGTATGGGGCTGTAGCTGGGTTTCTGACGGGGCTAGTAAAGGTTGCCATTTTAGGCCTATTTTGAGGCCAGGAGCGGTGTTTACGTGACAAGTAAGCGGCTTGGTCGATGGACGATTGCGTTTCCCGGTAGCCCGCGTATCGTCTCTGCTACGAGCGTGGTGGGTCCCAAAGAGGGAGAGGGCCCGTTACGCAGCTATTTCGATGTGGTTGAGCAGGACCCTATGCGCGGAGAAGTGTGTGCAGAAGCGGCAGAGCGTCGCTTCATGGAGGATGCCTGTAATCGGGCCCTGAGTCAGATCGCGCTGGCGAACGATGATGTTGATCTTTTCCTTGGCGGAGATCTCCTTAATCAGGTCATTACGGCTAGCTTTACGGCTCGCTCGCTGCAGATACCGTTCGTCGGGCTCTACAGCGCTTGCGCCACCATCGGCGCAGGGCTGACACTGGCTGCTACCTTAGTGGACAGCGACTGGGCCACGACGGTACTAGTGGCCGGAGCCAGTCACTACCAGACAGCGGAGCGGCAGTACCGCTACCCGATCGAACTCAATGTACAGCGCAAGCAGACCAATCAGTGGACGGTCACTGGTGCTGGAGCCGCCGTGATTGCCAAGCAAGGAAACGGCCCCAAGATCACTCAGGCGACAATTGGGCGTGTCGTAGATTATGGCCTGAAAGATACAAACGATATGGGTTGTGCCATGGCTCCTGCAGCAGCTGATACTTTCCTGCGGCATCTCGCAGATACAGGGCGGACGCCGGGTGATTATGATCTGATCATGACGGGCGATCTCGCCGCCTACGGCAAGAAGATGTTCAAGCAGCTCGTCAAAGATGCAGGCATCGCCTTGGGGGGCAAGCACCAGGATGCTGGAGAGCTGATCTTCTCACAGCAGCAAAAGGTGGGCGCTGGCGGCAGCGGCTGTGCTTGCCTCGCTGTGGTCGGTTTCGGGTACGTACTCAAGGAGATGGCAGCCGCACGCTGGCATAGAGTGCTGCTTCTGCCGACTGGTGCCTTGCATAGCCCAGTCACCTACCAGCAAGGGGAGTCGATTCCCTGTGTGGCGCATGCCATCGTTGTGGAGACATAGCACCGCCCGGGACTGCTGCACAATGCCGTCACGGAATGTGATTTGAGGAGGGAATCTGCTTGAGCTACCTATGGGCTTTCCTGGCATCTGGTGGTGTATGTGTTCTGGCACAGCTTCTCTATGAGTACACGAAATGGGCTCCGGCGCATGTTCTGGTGCTCTTTACGGTGGCTGGCGCGATCCTTGAGGGTGTTGGTATCTACCAGCCCTTCCAGCGGTGGGCGGGAGGCGGGGCGCTGGTCCCCGTCAGTGGCTTCGGCGCGTCTGTCACCCGTGGTGTGGTAGCCGGAGCTCGCAGTATGGGCTGGGAAGGTTTGTTCTCCGGGGTATTCGAGTACACAGGTCTAGGACTGGCGGCTGCAATCATCGCTGGTTTCTCCATCGCCTTGGTTGCTAGGCCCAAGCAGTAGAACGAGCGATCACTCGCTGGTGAGGGAGGATGTAGAGATCTGTATGTTATTCAGTCTGCGCAGTTCTCCTGTCAGGACGTCTGCATGCGCCTGCGAGCCATCCAGAATGAGACCTATCGCGGATACGCCCACCTCCGGTAGAGGCACCCCCAGTCGTCCTAGAACGGCATCCCCGTGCTCGGTTAGCAGCTTTTGGATTTCCAGTGCAGATTCGTGTCGGTTTTCGACTACGAGCCCCACAAACACCCATCGTTGTGACACGAGCTTCATCCGCCTCCTTGTAGGTGCGACTTCGATCACTTCCATTGTTACCGGACAGCGCAAGAGTATGTATGATCCAGTTGAAAATCGCTTCGGCCGAAGGACACTCTGAGCGAAAAGCGAACGCTTCTCCAAAAGGGTAGAGAGGTTTGACGTCTATGCTGGTTCACTTGGCCTATGGTCGGAGCGGCCTAAGCGTTCAGATTCCGGATGGGGCTCAGGTGATAGAGCCTCAACACAGCCCCGCACTGGCGTCACCGTTGCAGGCGGTGAAGCTAGCGTTGGCAGATCCGTTGGGGACGTCGCCGTTACGCGAGCTGTTGGATCCTACCAAGAGAGTGTGCATCGTGCATTGTGATGGTACACGGCCGATGCCTGGTGAGTTGCTGATGAGGGCACTTATGGAGGTGTTTTCCGATGTAGGACTGCCAGATTCTCAGATCAGTCTGCTGAATGCACTCGGTACTCATCGGGAGAACACGCCTGAGGAGTTGGCAGAGTTAGTGGGGAGAGAGGCGCTACGGCGCTACCGAAGCTTACAGTCACTCTCTACTGACTCTTCTGCGATGCGCCCCGTGGGTAGGCTCGCTGATGGCACAACTGTGGAATTGCACCATGCCTACGTGGAAGCCGACTTCCGTATTCTGCTCGGCTTTATCGAGCCTCATTTTTTCGCAGGCTTTAGCGGTGGGCCCAAGGCAGTGGTGCCAGGGGTGGCCTCGCAGCGAGTTGTTCAGCACGTACACCGTGCGGAGTTGATCTCCCACCCACAGGCGACGTGGGGAGTGCGTGAGGGCAACCCGCTGTGGGAGACGCTGAACGAGGCCGCAAGCCTGTGCCTTCCTGACTTCATTATCAATGTGGCGCTTAACCAACAGAAGAAGGTGACAGCTGTCTTCGCTGGCAGCCTGGACGCTGCCCACCGCGAGGGCGTGCAATATGTAAGGGAACGGGCGATGCGTCCGGTGCCTGGGCCCTTTGATGTCGTGGTGGCGACCAATAGCGGGTATCCGCTAGATCAGAATCTCTATCAGACAGTGAAAGGGATGTCTGCGGCTGCTCGCATCGTTAGGCCTGGCGGAGCGATAGTCATGGCTGCCGAGTGCTCGGACGGGATCCCCGGCCATGGGGCGTTTGGGGAGATCGTCAAGGAGGCCGCGAGCGCAAAGGGCGTGTTAGAGCTCGTGCATTCAGCGGGTTATTGCCGGCCTGACCAGTGGCAGGCGCAGGTCTTGGCGTTGGTGCTGCAGAAAGCTCAGGTCCACTTGTTCTCAGAGGGTATTACGCCAGCCCAAGCCCAGAAGATGCTGCTGGAACCTGTGAGTGATCTGGAAGCGACTATTCGCGAAGTGGCGGCTGCGCAAGAGGCAGCAACGGGGCGTCCAGCTCGCATTTGTATACTGCCCGAAGGTCCACAAACGATTCCTTTTATCAGGTAAGAGGGTACCCTTTCGAGCACCCTCCCGCCATCAGGTTATTGGAGTGTACCAACAGCGAACGAGTCGCGGGTGTTGAAGGCATAGCGATCGGGGAAGGAGTTGCGTACATAAGCAGCTCGGTCTGTTTGGTAGCGGTTGTTGATTGCAAAGGCCATGCGTATTTGGGCGCCTTTTTCCAGGTCTGCTCCTAGGTATAGCTTGGCCACGGAGTTGGGGACGAAGATCTCAGCTGTATAGCCGGAAGAGATTTTGCGGGCTTGGGCTTCAATGTACGTGTCGATCAGTGGGACATATTTGCCCAGGTTGGTGACACTGCAGCGCGAGCCTCCCCCGCTGGTTAGACCTACCTGTATCCACAGTCTGTCAAACCAGAACTGTACGGCATCATACTCCCGGAGAGGATCATCTGTCTTGGCGAGGAGCAGCTTTCGATCATCTACTTTGAAGGCAACGTAGAGGCCGCTGTCATTCCAGAAGAGGCGGGCCTCACCGGAAACATCGTTGGCCCGGGAGAGTGTTGGCTCAAGCAGGGCTCGTGGGATCACGACGCGCCGGGCCTGAGACCAGACAGCCTCCCCAATACTTCCATCAAGAGTCACTGCACCCTCCAGCCTAGGAATCTGTAGGACAACGGGCGGTGGTTCTAGATTAGCTACTGCTTCCGTACTGCTTGACAAGAGAGTGAAGGCGACAAGGCAGAATGCGAAGATGGGGAAACCGCGTTTAAGCATGCGTGACCGTCCTCTCGTAAGTAATGGCGGATTCATCTTCGATTATACCTAATTCGGGCACCAAAAGCAGGGGGATTCTTCAACTGGGGCGGAGGAGGGATATGCGGTGACGGAACGCAGGAGGCGGATGCTGCTTGTCGCTGTGCTCGTTGCTGTTGAACTGGTGGTTCTAGTCGGTATTGTCGTAGTTTCTTCTGGTCTGGGCTCGTTTTCTGTGGGTCGGCATGGTTTCTGGAGGCTAGAAGGAGGTAGAAGAGTGATACATGAGAGGTTCTTCCCCCTGACAGATCAGGACCGTCAGCTATTCATTAGCAACGAGGCTGGCTCGGTGGTTTTGCGCGGAGGCGATACGGATTTCGGCGTGCGCGCTATTGTCAGGGGTCTAGGCACCGCTAAAGATGATATGGCGACAGACTTGGAGTCGCTGAACCTACGTGTAGAGCACTCAGCCACCGAGTTTCGTATCGAAGCTCATCGACCGCGAGGGTGGGTGGATCGAGAGTCGCGGATTGATCTCGAGGTGACGATGCCGCACAACGGTGTGGCGCGTGTAGTTGCTGCGATGGGATCTATTGACATCCGCGATCTACGAGGGAGTGTCCACGCTGATGCCAAAATGGGGCAGGTAAGAGCGATCCGGTTTGCGGGAGATCTGACTGCTACCGCTCACATGGGTAGTGTCAAGCTGGAGCAGATGAGCATAGACCAAATGCTGGATGTACAGGCCAATATGGGTTCTGTGAGTTTCAGTGGTGAGTTGGGGAAGACAAATGCCATTCGGGCCGACATGGGCAGTATCACGGTGGTGCTAGGGCCTAATCACCCAGCGCTTGAACTCGACGCTCGAGTACAGATGGGCAAGCTGCAGAACAGCCTACTCTTTACGGGTGTCTCGTCAAAGAATGACCTGCAGGGCGTGTTAGGTCAGGGCATACCGCAAGGCAGTCTCACCCTGTCCGCAAACATGGGCACTATTCGCATCCGAGACAGATAAAGGTTGGAGGAGGGTGGAAAGATGGAGTGGCTGATTCCTGTGATCGCTATTGGTGCACCGGTACTGATCGTCGCGCTGGCGCTGTTGTTTGCCTACCAGAAGCAGAGGCTCGAGCATGTGGAACGCATGGCCATGATCGAGAAAGGCTTGCTACCCGCCGAGATGAAAGAGACGGCAGCGATGTCGGTGCTAGCACCAGAGCGTCCTTTGCACTCAGGCGTGGTCACATCACTGATCGGACTGGCTCTTCTGGTTGGCCTGGGGAGTCTCGGCTATGGTCCCTGGCTGCTCGGCGGCTTAATCCCGTTGGCTGTGGGTATCGGTCGGATTATCTCTTATCTCGTGCACAGGGTGTCTGAGGAAGGGAAAGCTGACGATCACACGTAACGATTGAGTTGTTGCTCGTGAAAAGGAGAGGCGGTTGACGCTGTCCGTTTGGATAGCGCTGACCGCCTCTTGTTCAACCCCTACTGCAGATCGTCAGGTATCTCGATGGTCACTTCCTTGCCCAGCTCAGCCGAGCGATAGATGCCATCCAGGATGGCTTGAGAGAAGAGCACCTCGTCAGCCGGAATGGGGGCTGGCTTTCCTTCCCTTACAGCCTCGACGAAGCTACTGACTTTCTGGTTCCACCTGTCGCGGCCTTTGGGTAGCTGTAGTTCTGTCTGGGCTTCAAGTTCTGCTTGATCGTGGTACAGCTTCAGGCCGTTTTCAAGTTTGAGGCCACCTTCAGTTCCTAGCCACATGATGGGACCTAAGGTGTCCATGTGCATCGCCCAGCTCATTTTTAGCAGGAAGCAAATGCCACCTTCAAGTCGGACCATCGCCGCCCCGAAATCGTCGACGTCAAACTTCTCCGGATCAACGCCGCCCCAAGAGGCGCGCTTCGAGTAGATGGGCGAGGTTCCGAAGTAGTTGGAGAGGTAGGCAGAAACCGTAAGGGGTTTGGGATGCCCGAGGACATACATGGCAGTGTCGATAGAATAGCAGCCTATGTCTAGCATGGCTCCACCGCCAGCGGTGGACCTAAAGACGAACGTGCGGCCCGGGATGCCGCGTCGTCGGCCGCCTCCAGTTTCAACATAGTAGATCTGACCCAGTTGACCTGATTGAGCGATCTCTCGAGCCTTCATGATGCCAGGATCAAAGCGCGACTGAAATCCGATACTCAAGATCTTACCCGACTTGCGAGCCGCACGCACCATGTCGATAGACTCATCCAACGTCACCGACATCGGTTTTTCGAGAAGAACATCCTTGCCTGCTGCCAGGCTATCCATGGTCGGCTGGTAGTGGGCGACGTTGTAGGTGCAGATGCTCACCGCATCGATATCTTCTTGAAGTAGCTCACGGTAGTCTTCGAATGCTTTGGCATCAGGGACTCCCCAGCGCTGAAAGAACGCCTCTGCCTTGCCCGGGATAATGTCGGCTCCTCCGACAATGCGCACCCCCGGGATTTTTTTGTACTGATCGATGTGCGATCCAGCGATGCCGCCAGTACCGATAATCCCAATGCGGATCTCTTCGGTCAAAACTACTCACCCTCCAGAAGATAGGTTTTGGCTGTTGTCGTGGTCACGATCACCCTACGCTCTTCTACCGCTCCAAAACAAATCCTTCCACATGAGCTGTGCTGGGCTCCTGTCGAGACATGTCTACTATTGCGTAATGGGTTGTGGTACAGTACTGGTACCTTTCCTACACATGGCGTGGGTAAAAACGCGTGCTTTGGAGGTCAGGCAGATGAATGACGACAATTGCCTCTGCGGTCAAGGCCGATTGGGCAAGATCTCACTGGGAATCGGTGGTATGACTTGCGCCGCGTGCGCGGCTCGAGTAGAAGATAGGTTACGTTCCATGCCTGGTGTGGCCACAGCCACGGTGAACCTGGCCACCGAAAAGGCGGTCGTGGAGTTTGATCCCTCAGCGACAACTTCTGCAGAGCTGATCGACGAGGTGGAGTCGTTAGGCTACGAAGCCTACAATGAGGCTGATGCTTCAGCTCAGGACAGGGAACGGGAAGACCGTGAACGAGAGATAGCGCATCAGAAGCGCATGTTCGTCATGTCGGCGTTCCTCTCGTTTCCTCTGCTACTAGCTATGGTTCTTGAGATGTCGGGACTCATGCACCTGTGGCCTCTGCTGTTCAATGCTCGCTTTCAGCTACTAATGGCGACTCCTGTCCAGTTCGTCGCAGGTTGGCAGTTCTACGTTGACAGTTACTACGCCCTGAGAGCCGGTAGCCCAAACATGTCGGTTCTCGTGGTCTTGGGCACCTCCGCAGCTTACCTGTATAGCGTGGCTGTCACTTTCTTTGGAGATAGACTTGACGTCAGTCATGTCTACTTTGAGACAGGGGCCATTGTCATCACGCTCATTATCTTAGGCAGGCTCTTGGAAGCTCGTGCCAAAGGGCGCACTTCGGAGGCCATTAGGAAACTAATGGGGCTGCAGGCCAAAACCGCTTGCGTTGTTCGAGAAGGGCAGGAAATCGAGGTGGCTATCGAGGAGGTGGAGGTGGACGATGTAGTCGTGGTGCGCCCCGGTGAGAAGATTCCTGTAGACGGCATTGTGGTCGAGGGATTCTCATCGGTCGATGAGTCCATGCTCACTGGGGAGAGCGTGCCTGTCGACAAGAGTGTTGGCGACGAGGTCATCGGAGCTACGACCAATATGCACGGGAGTTTCGGGTTTCGGGCGACCAAGGTGGGCAGGGAGACCGCCTTGGCACAGATCATCCGGATTGTGGAAGAGGCACAGGCATCCAAAGCCCCGGTTCAACGCCTGGCAGATTTCATTGCTGCCCGTTTTGTTCCAGCGGTTGTCGTCATTGCTGTGCTTACCTTCGTGCTATGGTACTCCCTTTTAGACGCTGGTAACCTCACCCGCGCTCTTCTCAACTTCACTGCTGTTCTAGTCATCGCCTGTCCGTGCGCGCTGGGCTTGGCCACGCCAACCTCGATCATGGTTGGCACGGGCAAAGGAGCCGAGAACGGTATTCTCATCAAGGGCGGAGAGCACCTCGAAAAGGCCCATCGCTTGACTGCCATCGTCCTTGACAAAACAGGGACGATCACCAAGGGTGAGCCTGAGGTGACCGACATGCTCCCCTTGGCTGACCTGCTCGAGTCGGAGATACTCCGTCTGGCTGCGGGCGTCGAAAGAGGATCGGAGCACCCTCTGGGCAAAGCCATCGTGCGTCACGCGGAGAGCCAAGGATTGTTGATACCCCAGGCAACTGACTTCGCGGCGATACCCGGCCTAGGTGTTCAGGGCCAGGTGGAAGGGCGCCCAGTGCTGGTCGGCACACGTCGACTCATGTCTGAGAACGAGGTGGGTATGGGGGCTCTTGAAGGCACTATGGCCGAGCTTGAGGGTGCGGGGAAGACGGTGATGCTGATCGCTGTGGACGGCTCTTTGGTAGGCATCGCAGCGGTTGCAGATACGGTCAAGGAGCACTCACAGACCGCAATCCTCGCTATGCGCAAGATGGGTTTGCGGATCTACATGATAACCGGGGATAACGAACGCACCGCCCGAAGTATCGCCACCCAAGTCGGTATCGACCATGTGTTGGCAGAAGTGCTGCCTGAAGAGAAGGCGATGAAAGTGAACGAACTGAAGGAACGAGGCTTCGTGGTGGGCATGGTGGGCGACGGTATCAATGACGCCCCTGCATTAGCCTCAGCAGACGTGGGTTTCGCCATCGGCACGGGAACTGACGTGGCCATGGAATCGGCTGATGTTACCCTGATCAAAGGCGACCTGCGCGGTGTAGTCGCTAGCATTGAGCTGAGCAAGGCTACTATGCGCAATATCAAACAGAATCTGTTTTGGGCTTTCGCTTACAATACTGCCGGGATTCCCCTGGCTGCGGCGGGTCTGCTCAGTCCGGTGATCGCCGGAGCGGCGATGGCCTTCAGTTCAGTATCCGTGGTATCCAACGCGCTGCGGCTCAAGCGCTGGAGAAGTCGGGTGCTGGCCTAGGTTCGGGAGGTAGTTGTGGTTCATGGGACAAGCACAGATCAAACGAGCCTGGTTACTGCGTAGGCTACGAGAGCGTTACGAGCATCCCGAGGAGGTGCGGGCCTATGCCGATCAGGTAGCGCAGGGACTGACACCGGAAGAGGCAGCGCTGTTGACCCGAACTCTCCCCGGGCCTTGTCGCATCGCCAACATAGGCTGCGGTGCAGGCAGAGAGGCTTTGGCTCTGTGGCGCCAGGGGTATCACGTGGTTGCCCTGGATATCTCTCGAGCCATGCTGCGTGTGGCTCGACAGTTCGCGGACGAACAACAGGCTGAACTGCCCTGTGTCTGGATGCCAAATCCGTTACGCCTGCCACTGTCTGATGCTACCTTTGACTGCGTAATCGCACTGGCTCAGCTGCTTTCTCACATTCCGGGGGCAAAGGCACGTATCGCCTTGCTTGCGGAAGTGCGGCGCGTCCTGGCACCAGGCGGCTTGCTTGTCGCTTCGGTGACGGATCGCCAAGCCGCGGTGGATCTGTATGATAGCGAGGAAAGCGTGGACGATGCCCTCATATCCTTGGCGGAGGAGGCGGGCTGGGAAGAGGGAGACATCTGGGTGTGGCAACCCTCGGCAGCAGAGCTAGACACACCACTATTTTTCCATCTTCACACACGACAGGAGATGGAAAGGGAGCTCCGGGCCGCGGGACTGCAGCTTGTGGAGTACGTTGGCGGCCACGAGCTGACCCCACTAGCCGCACCGGATGCCCATCGCTACCGATTTGTTGTCGCCCGCTGAGGGTGGCAGAGGCCAGGTGTTACCTCCCTCTGCCACGCCGATTTCTAGACCATCATCTCGCTAATCAAACGGGGACAGAGGGCTTGCAGTCGCTCGGCCTTTTCGAGGGAGAAGAGTGTTTCGCCGCGAGCGCGCATGGCCAAAACTGCTGCAATCCACGCGTTTGTCCAGCCAGACTCTACGCACCAGGCCCCCCAACCCTGATCCGCGGAGCTTCCCCAGTACTCCCATAGCTCGTAGTCAAAACTACGCATCCAGGCTCCGTCGAGATAGGGATGGGCCATTGAGCGTACCTGTATGCGCAAGAGGAACTGTGTAAGCTTGTCCGCAGCCTCTTGGAGAGCAGGACTCTTGGTGGCTGCAGCTGCCTCGTGCAGACCTAGGAAAGCGTAGTTTGTTGCATATAGCAGGTCGCACGCAGGGTCACCATTCTCTTGGATCACAGAGGCTTCGTTAGTGCCATACGCCTCGTTCGAGCTAGGCGAGGGATAGACACCCGTCTCTTTGGGCCCCATTTGCTCGCGAATTGCTCCGCACGGCTGCATGCACGCCAGAAGATCATCTGCGATGCGCTGCAACCAGCCACGATGCTCCGCTGTGTCCTCAATGCGCACTAGGAAGGCCAGGGGAAGCAGCATTCTGGCCATCTCCTGGGTGATACCATTTGTCCAACGCCACTTCGGATAGACGTCCATGGTCATGGCGAGAGCATTTTTCGTGCGGGTCAGAAAGCCTTCGAACCCAGTGAGGGCGTAGGCCCATAGATAAGCAGCCCAAAGATAGGCTTGGTAGTGGGGCGCATACGAGACCCATTCCTCGTTGTAGAACTGCCGCCATCCATCGCTGTCTGCGGGGAAGTTCCTCAGATCGATGCGGTTGCGGCGGAAGCCTAGTGTTCCAGTTGTTCGCAGGTTAGCAAGCAGGCACCGCAGCGCGTGTTCATCCCAGCGGTTTTCATCGAGAAGCCGGGCGGCCGTCAGTGTGGATAGAAGGACACGCGCAGTGTCGTCGCCGTAGAAGTGGGCGTCCGCGTTCATACCAGTTGACCTGACCGTAAGCGGGGCTGTTGGGGTCTGTATGCAGGAAATCCGGGGCAGACCATACCAGATCGAGCATTTGGCCAGCCAACCGCTGGTAGTAAGGATCGCCCTTCATCGCTCCGGCATAGGCCATGACCATAGCTGACTCGGCTATGCAGTCGCCGCGGGCCCAAACGCGGCGCATTTGACGACCCTCGTGATCGATACCAGATTCGAACCCCTCAATAGCCCCTTTTTTCGTCCCCGTGCTCCAGACTACCTGGTCACGGAACCACTCGATAGAGCGGTCCAAAGCCTTCCGCTCCAGATTTGGTGGCAATGGCTCATCGGGACCAAAAGTAGGTCCAGCAGTCGGAGACCCACTTGAGCGCAGGTACTGTGTCTGACTTTGTCAGCCAGCCTAGCAGCTTTTCCCAAATTGCTTTCCAGGCGACTTGAGGTCCATAGCGGCCAGTAACGAACTGACTTAGCTTTGTGGTCGCCACCAGAACGTTCTCACCCATTCCGAAAAGGATGGGTGCAGTCTCTTCGGGTAGTCCATAGATAGCGGTATGGTAACCTGCCACTCGGGCTACTGCGAGCAATGGCTCTTGAGCTTTGATGGGTAAAAACCAGCATCCGTGTTGCGCCAGGATAGTGAGCTTGGGCAGTGCAGGGGCAAAGAAATCGGAAGAGACCACGACGCGCTCCCATGCAGTTGCTTGAGGTGACTTGATGGGTTGGTCGACCAGTGTGGCAGGATACTCGATGTAGAGTCTCAGCCGTTTGGCCGCTGCCTTGGCCAGCAGGTCGCTGCAGATCTCGTGGGACGGGCGCGGGTAGGTATCAGCCAGTAGCAGTAGGGCAGTGCCTGTAGGCACCTCAGATAGGGCTTCGGGCAGAGCACAAAAGCGCAGGCAGGAGTAGCCACAATCCACGAGGACACGATAGAGGTCGTTGCTCTCAGAGCAGACGAGGGCGATGGGTTTTTCTGGGTGCACGCTGTAGTTCCTCCCCGGAAAGTCGTGTTACGCTGTGCGGGCATGTCGGCGGCTGCGCGTGGTTGGCCGCCGACACGCGTACTCCTTGGTGCTTTGCTCACCCGTCAATATTCTGGCGGGCACCACCTTCAGCCACAGACGTTAGAGCTGCGTTGGCCGCTTCGATAGCCCGCACACCGTCCCGGCCGCTGGCCAGATCGATCAGATGGCCTTTGGCGATCGAGGCGACAAAAAGGTTGTACATCTCAGCGAAGGCTTTTCGGTAGCCTATGTCCTCTCGACGCACGCCCTTGGGCGATTGTACGACAAGACGGAGCTTGCCGCCAGGAAGATGCTCTAGAAAAGCGGTGCCGTTATCTCCCTCGATGTCGATGCGGTTGATGTGGTAGCGCTCTGACGATGTGACTGTATGTCCGAATACCCAGCTCTCGTCGATGACGGCTACTGCTCCGTTTGCCATCCGGCATGTCGCTACGACATGGTCGGGGTAGGGGTACTCCTCCATAAAAAGGCCATTTGCCATCACCTGGGAGTACTCGCTCTGAGAGAACCAACGAGCCAGGTCGAAGAAGTGAACCCCACAGTCAAAGATGGGTCCCTTTCCCTCGGTCATAAGCAAGCGATGGCGCTCAATACCAGCCCACCGGGGGCCTGACCAGTTGTAGACGAGACGAAGAAAGCGGACATTTCCGATTTCACCTGCATCAATAGCCTTCTTAATCAGGCGGTGGGCAGCATCAGCTCGCAGTTCGAAGTTTACTGCCAGCAGACGGTTGGCGTCCTCTGCGGCCTTAACCAGCTGCCAGCCGCGTTCGACAGTGTCAGTAATCGGTTTCTCGCAGAACACGTGCTTACCAGCGGCCACTGCGTCCATAGCTATGGCGAAATGGCTGGTGACTGGAGTGGCTATGGTGACCGCGTCGATATCTTCCTGAGCCAGCAACTCCCGATAATCCGTGTACAGACGGCTGACACCGTGCTTAGCACCTAGCTCTTTCAGGCGCGGGCCGTTGAGATCCGATAGAGCTACCAGAGAGATCTCAGGATGCTCGGCTAACGCGGGGATGTGCCCGTATCCAGCTACTGTACCACAACCAATGACACCAAATCGCACTACTACCGCCTCCTAATGTGTTGACCCAAAAGCGATACTTCGCTTCGCTACCAGCGGCTCCTGCTGAGACGTATGAAGCGCGAAGCAGGCCATCCGACTGTGGCTCAGAGGGCCTGCTTGCTGGCTTTCCTTGCTAATGTGCGTTGGTCAATCGAGTTGGGCAGGGCGATCATTCACCTGAAGCTTAATGGTTTTGCTCTTCGCTGGTGTCGTCTTCGGCACCTGAATTCTCAGAATGCCGTTCTTGTACTCGGCCACTGCCTCATCGTATTTCACTGACACAGGGAACGAGATGCTCCTTTGGAAACTACCGTACCGTCTCTCGATACGACGGTATCCCTGGCGATCAATGCCGCTGTCTTGCTTGACTTCGCCACTGATGGTGAGACCGTCTTCGCTGATCATCAACTCGAGGTCGTCTGGGTCTACTCCTGGGATTTCCGCGTGTACTGAGATATGGCCGTTTGTTTCTGCCACATCCACTGATGGGCCCCAAAACGGGGCGAAAACACGGTCGATGCTCTCTCGCATTCTCGACAGCTCGCTGTAGGGGTTCCAGCGCACCAGGTCGGTCATGTGTATCCCTCCTGACCTCGATTTTGCCCTGATAGGGAACGCAGTATGAGTACCCATGCATAGGAACTGCAAAAAGGAGAAGAATACCCTCAGATTGGAAAGCAAGAAAGGAGACATTTGCGTGGATACATTGCGGGCTATCGCTCTCACTATCATCATTGTGGGCGCTCTGAATTGGGGCCTAGTCGGCCTATTTGACTTCGATCTCGTGCAGTCAATCTTTGGAGGGACCTCCACCTATTCACCTAGCATGGCCTCCAGGGTCATCTATGTGCTTGTTGGGCTCTCTGGTCTGTATGCCTTTAGCTTCTATCGCTTCAGCGGTGACGAACGAGTCCGTCAGGGTGACAATCGGTAGAGCCTGTCGCTTTGATGGCCAGAAGGAACCCACCGCCAAGGACCGAAAATGGCGGTGGAGGTGCTAGCGGTGAAGCTATCGGTCTGCATTGAGATGATAGGCAAAGAAGTGCCGTTTCTGGAGCGCATAGCGCTGGCCGCTGAGGCCGGGTACAACGCTATTGAGTTCTGGAGCTGGGCGAACAAAGACATCGACGCTATTGCGGCAGCAGCCATGGCATCGAATGTGACGGTCGCTGGGATGGTGGCGACGTCAGGCAAACTGGTCGATCCTAGCCTACGAGATAGGCTCGTGGAGGAAGTAAAATCAACCATTGAAGTCGCTAAGCGGTTGAGCTGCACAACACTCATCGTGACCACCGGAAACGAACTGCCAGATATGCCTCGCGCTCAGCAGCATGACAGTGTCGTGGCTGGCCTTAAGAAGGTAGCTCCTTTGGCAGAACAGGCCGGAATGGTTCTCGTGTTGGAGCCGCTTAACCTTCTGGTCGATCATCAGGGTTACTACCTGAGCACATCGCCCGAAGGTTTCGACATCATCCGCCAGGTTGATAGTCCAGCGGTGCGCTTGCTCTTTGATGTCTATCACCAGCAGGTAACTGAAGGGAATGTGACGGCGAACATGCTAGCCAATTTGGATCTAATTGGTCATGTCCATGTGGCCGATGTGCCTGGTCGTCATGAGCCCGGGACGGGCGAGCTCAACTATGGGAACATATGCAGGATGCTTAGCGACGCGGGCTACGACGGCTATGTTGGACTGGAGTTCAAGCCGACGAGACCTTCCCAAGAAGTGCTTCGCTCGGTGTATGAGCTCTGCCGTCCAATCTGATAGGCAACGCAGGCGACACGCTGTGAGCAGGCTCTGCTTAGGATTACATCGACATTTGTGGAGCCATGTTCCACGGTGCAGGGAGCTAGCGCAACGCTAAGTAGATGGTTGAAAATGGGTGATGGTTACGATTGGTTCCGGTCAACGGCTGAAACCGCGGTACTACACGAGGTCATCTGCCACAGAGGTCTTGGGCAGACGGGCTCTGCAGTGGTAGACTGAAACTGCGGGTGTGGCGTGATCCTGGCCTGAAGGCGCAGTTGATGGCTAAGTTCATGGATGAACAGTCGATGAAGCGTCACAGGAGAGCCAAGGAAGGGCAGATCCAGGATCGGGCGAGGAGGCAGTGGATTGCTCCACTGCCTCTTCGCCATGTGTTCTCAAAAGCAGGATGACCACCTTCCCACGGCCAAATAGCTAGCAGATGCAATGGCTGGTCAAGGAGAGTGAAGGGTTCTTGCCAAAGAGCACATCCTGGGGCTTGCGTTACCGACAGGCTTTAGACATGGAGCGACGGGCCGAGCAGGCACTGCTGGGGCCAACCAATACTGATGATACGCATTGGAGCAAGAGGCGGAGGGGCCCTACAGGTGCTTTTTACACTCCGTATCACCTCGTGCGTTTTCTCGTGCGCTACACGCTTCAGCCAGTTCTCATAGATATCTATCGGCGGGCGAGGCGGGTTGCTCAGCAGGAGAGCCGAGCACATTTGTGTTTGCTCCATCAAGAGGCCGCGCATCTGCAGGTCTTAGATCCAGCCTGTGGTTGTGGCCGCTTCCTTTTGGTAGCTTTTCGTTCCTTACGTTGCCTGCACCTACGGTTGGCACTGCACATGGCGCGTCTCGAGGGCAGTGAGGTATCATTGTCAGCACTCGAAGCCCTGGCGAATCGTCGGGCCCTCAATTGCCTTCGCGGTATCGATATCCACGAGCAGGCAGTGGCTGCGACAAGAGCTGTCTTGCTCCATGCTGCAGGTGAAGTCAGCGAGGCGTGCCCTCATCTACAAGTAGCCGACGTTACGCTCGCTGGTGATGTTATCCCCACTGATGTTGACGTCTGCATTGGGAACCCGCCTTGGGGTGCTGTAGGCGCACGTCGGGCCGCTCGGGCCCTAGGGATGCCAGCCACCAATGCCAACACCTTCGGCTTCTTCTTGATCCGCTGCCTGGATAGCCTGGCCCCTGGTGGTCGGCTTGGGTTTGTGCTTCCGCGCAATTTCTGCAAGGGCAATGACTATGAACTTCTTCGACGCGAATTACTTACCCGCACATGCGTGGAGTGGATAGGCGATGCTGGCCGAGCCTTTCCGGGGGTTACGCAGGAAGCAGTGGTCGTAGTGGCTAGACGCCAACAGGTAGGGGAGAGACCAGGCAAGGTACGTATTGCCTCCGTAGCGGAGTCGCAGGAACGCGTGCTGCGGGCCCTTGATCAGATGACCGTTCGCAAGACGCCGCGCAGTGTCATTCCTCTCACTGCAGATCAGCGCGTTCTCGAGGTGCTTGATGACATGGATCGCGCAGCTGGGGCTTGGCGTCTGCGGAACTGGGTTGCGTGGGGGCGGGGCCTCGAATACGGGCAAGATGGCGCTCTCGTTCGCTGCCCTGAATGTGGGGCCTATAACTCTCTCCCGAAAAAGAAACGTTCTGCGAAGCCATGTAGCCTGTGCGGAGCAGAAGTGGCTACTCAGGCTGTGCACTACCGTCTGGTGAGCCGTACTCGCGACAGTACGCATACCGCGGCAGTCTACGTGGGACGTCATGTGCGGCGCTACCGACTAGAGGCGCCCTACTGGCTAGATCCTGCGGTGCGAGGAGTCTCCTATAAGACGTCAGCACTGTTCGAGCAGCCCAAGATACTGCTACCGAAAATATCGCCTTCTCTTGCCGCTGCAGTAGACATCAGCGATGCATTCGTGACCCAGGGTGTCTACATACTGCGGCCGCGCCTGGCACCGTGGAGTCTTTTCTCACTCGCCGGGTTGATCAATAGCTCGGCGCTCAGTTTCTACTACGAGTACCGCTTCAACGATGGTGCAGTCTTGACCACCAACGTGACGCTGGCCAATCTGCTTGCTCTGCCTGTACCCGATACTGCGACCTGTCCCGAGGCATTAGTGACGCTCGAGGGAGGGGCACGGTTGCTTTCACATGAGACAGACGAAGAGGCGGATCTAGCCGTAAACAGGGCTGTGACCAGGTTGTTTGGCTTGTCTACAGCCCAGAGGACACTGATTAGGGACTGGTGGCAAAGCAACGCTGCGGAAGGCGCTACTCTGAGTGGGTAAGATCGGCTCGTGTCTGCTGTTTGCCTAAGCCGGGTGTGGCGCCCAGGAATATTCCAAGGATCACGGCTCCTAGTCCCACAATCTGTAGTGCTGTGATGCTTTCATGCAGGAAGATGGAGGCCGTGATTAGGGAGACGAACGGCATGACGTTGGCGAACATGCTGGTGGTGCTGGCTCCGATCTCTTGGATGGAGCGGTTCCATAGATAGTTGCAGTACCCAGTGGCAATAGTGGCGGAGGCGATGGCAGCGATCCAGAAAATGGGGCCAGGCAGCTTCTGAGGTATTCCGTGGCGCATCACGTTCATGGTCGCAGGAAGAAGAAGCATCAGCGCGCCATATATCTGTATCATTGCCGTCAGTTGCAGGGGAGGAATGAGGTCGCGAGCTTTCTTGACAAAGATGCCACCCATGACGTAGGTAAGCATGGCCCCAAAGATCAGCAGCTCCGCCACGCCGATCTTTGTACCCATCAGGTGCCATTCATTGGCGACAGCTGCTACCACCCCGCCGAAACCGATCAAAACCCCTGTTAGACGCCTTCTTGTCAGAGGCTCATCAAGTACGAAGTGGGCGATTACGGCGGTGGCCAGAGGGTTAAGACTTAAGATAAGTGAGCTAAGGCCAGCCTTGGCCAAAGGCATGCCGCGCGCTAGACAGACTTGGTGTAGAAAAACGGCACAGAATGCGGCCCGCAACGCCAGGCGTCTGGCTTCAGGCACAATCTTCCTTCTTCTATGGCGGGCAGCAACGGGTATGAGGATGAGAGCCGCCATAGCCATACGAAAGGCCTGTAACTCGAGAGGTGGAAAATGGGAAAACAGGGCCTTGATCAGTACCGTGTTTGCTCCCCAGACCGTTGTGGCAAACATCAGGCGGAGGAGCTGGCGCGTCGACATGTGCAATGCTTGTTGCCCTCGTTTCGAAACCGCAAGGTGGAAGTCTCAGGCATTGCCTGCCTGCGCCTAACCTTGTTCGGTCAAACCGCTCCGGTAAGCGGCCTAGATCTTTAGTGGCAGGATTGTAGCTAAGATAGCACCGGTACTCATGGCTGCAAACATGTTTGCAGCTAGACCTACCAGTAGCAGCGCAGGCACCTCAAAAAACGGGTCTGGAAAGAGCATGATCCCCGACCAGCAGACGCCAATGAGACAGATAGCGACGAAAGCGGGACCGATAAGAGGGTGTGGGTGGACACGGGCCGCTCCAAAATACCCGATCAGGCCAAAGATCGCCAGATTGAGGTTTGGGATGGGTAACACCGAGGCAGCCAGGGACCCCACTACGACAAGAAGAATACATGATAGCCCTGCTGCAAGCTGTTGGCGTGGCGAGATCGGGAAAAGACGAAAGCCCCGAAGCCCCAGTTCCTTAATGCCCAACGGGTTCCATGAGATGGAGATGCGAGACATGGTACGGGCTCCTTTTCTTCGATATGTTCCGTACAGGTGGGCCTCAGGCGCGTCTCCCCAAGACATCTGGCGAGAGCGGCTAATACGGTGTATGTGTCTACGTAGTTCTGCGTGCACGGCCAAAACCCCTTGTAGGCATTGGGGAATGCGTGTACCCGACGTTTGTACGCATTAATGACAGAAGGGGCAGATGGCGGATATGGAGAAAGTCTATGCCATCGGTGTCGATCCGGGTAGCCACAAGTGCGGTATGGCAGTGGTGACCATGGCCGGGGTTTGCGTCGCTCGGTGTGTCGTCCATGTGGACGACTTCGAGCCGGTATTCTCCCAACTGGTACGGGAGTATCACCCCGCAGTAGCGGTGCTAGGTGATCGTACGGCAGCGGACGAGTTTCGCAGACGCTTGGAGCAGCTGACCCATGCGCTTGATTACCCCATCGAGATTCATATGGTATCAGAGCACCTGTCTAGTGAGGAAGGGCGGCGTCGCTACCTGCGGGCACATCGAAAAGGCTGGCGGCTTTTTGTGCCATTAGGGTTGCAGTGGCCCAGCGAACCGTATGACGATCATGTGGCTGAGGTTCTCGTCCTTCGCTATCTGCGGCAAGGGGGTACGCTAAGAGATCCGTAGCCAACCGTGGAAAAGAAGCAGGTACTGGCAGGCAGAATGGAGAATCTTTCTACACGGCATGAGGGAAGATGCCGGAAGGGTCGTGAGTCTCATGGGAGCGCTCCAAAGAGCAGGTGGCTGCATGCGAAGATCCATGCTATATATGGGGTTCCTTCTGCTGTTAGGCTATGCTTTGCTTGCCTGCGGCGCAGAGGCGAGTCCGTTTGCTCCGCTGCCCACAGGCCATTGGACTTACGCCGCGCTGTCGCGCCTGTCGGCAAGTGGTCTAGTTGATGTTGGCATCGGTTTTCTCCAACGCGGCGACTATGTTGTGTCTCGCTACGAGATGGCGCTTTGGCTGTCCCAGGCGTTGGATGTGCTAAACAGTGGCGAGCCAAGAGTCGTCGATGATGTGTCAGCGCAGATAGCTGGTTACAATGCGAAGCATCCAGGGAAGGCTCTGACCACAGATGAAGCACAGGCTCTCACGGACCTTCTGGCTTTTTTGCGTCCAGAGCTTAGAGATATGGGCTACATACAGGGTACCTCTCAGATGATCGCCACTACGTTGAGCTCTACGGATGAGGAACGGCAGTTGTTAGAGCTGGGGATGGCTGGTACAGGCGTGTTGCGCCTGCGTACACGAGGCGAAAGTGCCTCAGATGTCCCGCAGGTAGGCTTGGGGCTATCGCTTGATCTGGGTGATGTCTTGTTCACCGTCGGGCAGTCAACGAGCACTTATGAGGGGCAACTTGATAGCACTACCGAGTTGGGGCTGAATGTGCGGATGCAGAACGTACAGATCAAGCTGGGTTACAGTGCTCAGGGTGCTGCTCCTACGCTAAACCCCATCGGGGGGGCTAAGCGCACTGCCAGCGCTGGGTTGGAGTATGTGGTGACTCCAGAGAGCCGTGCCAGTGCCGACGTCTCCTACTCGGCGGATGCTGTGGGCAATACCACCACAACAGATTTCGGTCTGCGGTTCAACCAGCAAGGCACGTCGGTCACGTTGGGTTACCGTTTGGTGGACTTTGCAGGATCGCATCTAGAGCCACATCAGGACGCCCGTGACAACATTGCCACGGCAGAGTTTACCATCCGCTTCTAGATTGGCGCATGAGTAGAGTAAGCATTCGAGTGCCAGAGTTCGTTGAGAGAGTGTTTGTGTGGCGAGGATGAACCAAAGAAAGATCTTCGGAGGGGTGCTGTGATGTTGCGAAAGATAACAGTGGTAGCCTTACTGATGTCTCTGGTGCTGTCAATCACACCGCAGGCGTGGGCCGCGACACCGCTCGAGAGACTGGCGGAGGTCGAGGTGAGCTTGTTTGGAGCTCCGCAGGCTGGCGCGCTTTTACAGCGTCTCAATCATGCGGAGGCCACGCTTTTTGGAAAACCCGTTGGAAGTCAGGATCCTATCGTTGTCCGTATTGAGAAGCTGGCCAGGTTGGTGACAGGTAGCGGCGCTTCAGGCGCTTCTCTCATCATGAAGCTCAACGCGGCGGAATGGATGATCTTCCAGGATCAGACCATGGCCATTCCGCTTTTCGATAGGCTTGAGAAGATCGAAAAAGACGTATACGGAGACCCTAGTCAGGGGATCGGCGTGGAGGAGAGGATTAACGACCTGGTGTCGTTGGTATGGCCAGGTGGTGTGCTCAACACAGGTGAGGCACGGCTGTTGCCAGGCACCACAGTCAAAATCAAGTTGCTGACGGAGCTCAGCTCCACCACTAGTAAGGAAGGTGACCTCGTCCATTATCAGGTCTTGTCTGATGTCAGCCAAGACAACAAGCTGGTTATTCCGACGGGTGCATGCGGTACGGGCGTCGTTCAGAAGGTAAAGAAGGCCGGGCCTTTCGGACAGGAGGGTCAGGTTGGTATTGATTTTGGTTCCCTTAGAGCTATTGATGGCACTCTTATTCCCATGACGTTCCAGCCAAGGTCAGCAAGCGGGGTAGGCCAGGGTGAGCTCGCTGCTGGTGCCAGCTTGGGCGGTATGGTGCTTCTCGGTCCGCTTGGGCTTGCGGCTGGCTATCTTGTGCAGGGGAAGGCCCAGAGCATTCCTGTAGGCACTGAGCTGACTGTCGAGGTCAAGGATGCTGTGACGGTTAGGGCACTGTCGTTGCTTCCATTGCAGTGAGTGATGGGTCCTGACTGGCCGGGGTCGCAGCGATGGTTGCGGTCCCGGCTTTTCGCGGAAGTACGCGCAGGAGAGCAGAGTCAGCCTGACAGCGGTCTTTGGAGCACTTTGATGAGTCCTTTTGGGAGTGACGGAAATGCAGATCATCCAGATACCTCTCAGCTTGGTGCAGGAAGACCCACAGCATGTTCGGCTCAGTTCTGACCCGAAGGGGATCGAGAACTTAGCGAAATCAATGAATGATGTTGGCCTTCTTCACCCCATTTTGGTAAGGAAGGTAGCCCACGGCTATCAGCTTGTGGCGGGTCAGAGACGGTTGAGGGCCGCGTCTAGGTTAGGGTATGAGTCTGTACCAGCCATCGTGCTAGAACCTGGCGTGCCAGTGCGGCAGGTGCAACTGGTTGAGAATCTGCAGCGCGAGGATCTTGATCCGGTAGAGCGGGCGTTGGCCATCAACCAGTTCATGATGGCAGAAAAACTGACCAAGGTGGCCGCAGCGGAGCGATTGGGGGTACCACGCACGACACTTACTGAGTGGCTAAATGTTCTCGAGGTTCCCGAGCGTTACCAGAAGGCTCTCGTCGAGAATTTTCGCGGTGGCGACTCTGCGCTCACGGTCTCGCATGTCTCGGAAGCGAAAGGTTTGGCGAGTCGTTTGCGTAGCCCTGGTCTTTGCACAATCGTGCTTGACGCTGTACTCGACTACAGGCTAAGCAAGGCTGAGACGCGTGAGGTCTGCGCCCTAGTACGGGAGAGCATGGATCTAAGTGTCGACGAGGCTGTGCTGGTGGTGCGTCGACCCTCTGAGATAAGCCGGCTGAGCGATGACTTGGGAGACGGGCGTTTAGCAGTAGAGCGCAATCTCGACAGATGGAGGTATGCACTGGAGCGTTCCACAACCACGTTGCTGGAGCTCGGGCGAATCTCACCGCGCTACCTGGCGCCAAACGAACGTCGGCGTCTGGTAGACAGGTTGCAGCACTTGCAGGAACTCGTGGAGGGCGCGCTGCAGCAGATGGCCGAAGAACGAGACGTGCGGAGAGCGGGTAAGGTCTCTTAAGGACGCGTGTGCGCATGTCTTCAGGCAAGCATGTAAGCCCCTCATGGTTTGCTGAGGGGCTGTCTTATCTGCCACGGGGTGTTCTCTGAGTTTCAGGACCGAAGTTTCGGTTGCTCTTCGGTCGTCATCCGCTCTTCGGCCAACCCGGCTGAGATCAGCAGATACTTGGGGTCCACGCCCAGTGCTTCAGCAATACGGCAGATAATCGGTCTCGGAGGGACAAAGCCCTGCATGATATGATCGATGGTGGAGACTGACAAATCAGCGTGATCCTCTAGATAGGACCAGGGGTGACGGTCATCAGTAAGGTAGACATTGAGCACTTCAAGAAACGTTGATCCAAGAGGAGGCGTAGGGCCGCGTAGAGCGGGCGGTCGCAAAAACGGCTAAGTAGCGGGTATCGTTGAGCGGACGACTCATAATCTCATCAACGACCTGGCTGGCTTTTTTCACAAACCGGCGGCTGACAGCACTGCGTGACATACCCGAGGTACGTATGTAATCTGGTATGGATGCGACAGTGTCTACGGTGGACTTGTAGGCTCGAGTGGATATCCCTTCGTGCAGCAAAAGCAGGGCCGTCATATCCAAAGCGGTGTGCTCTCGCGCCCATCGATAACTGGCTAACTCGAACTCCGTTTTGTTGTCCAGGCTACGTACTCGGGGGCGATCGATTTCGATTTTACGGCCATGCATAACGACGTACCCACTGGTGTAGCCGTGGCGCTTTCCAGTGCGGTTCTTGCAGTGCTTACCTTTAGCCGCTCCGGCCAGTCGATCGGCCTCAAGATCCATCTCTTCTTCGATGTGTTCTAAAACAAGCTCCACTGACAGTTTAGCCATGGCGTCGCTGGTCTGCGACTTTAGCTCACTAAAGCTCATTTTGGCAGCTTCCCGCTTCATACGGCGATGTTCGCCACGCGTAGTGCTTCCATTCTGCGATGCATCCTGATATACTGACATTGTAAGACCTCCAGGAGGATCGTATTACAATTGGGGTTGTGTGCGGTCCTTCTGTTCTTTTGTCTAATCGGTACCTTCTTCGCATTGGAGCGGCGCGTATCCTGCGCCGTTTTTCAGTAACAGCTCCACCAAATCTGGTAGCGCCCTATGGCCACGGAGCCGATGCGAACGCTCTAGCCATGGTCCTATACCGGGGATAATCGCTTCCAAGCCGGACGCGGATCTGTTACCCATTTGGTTTGCTTGCTCCCATACCACGCGCAATGGGCCGATGGTCTGTAGCTGCCGTCGCAAGGTAGGTTCGACACGCATATAGGCCACATTAAGAGCTGGCTGGAAGCTTCGGTGCAGCCGCGAAGCCGCCCCGGGATGGTTGACCTCAAAACGATTGAGAAGTCGCCGCAGAGCTTCTTTCGCATGCGGAGCGGGTTCTTTTTGCACCGCGTCGATGCTGTCCTTGATCAGGGGATGCAGTTCAGCAGGTGTGTGATCCTGGAGATCCGAGCGAAGCTGCACTAAGCAATGCTGAAGATACGCTTGCCCTTTCCAGATCTGTTGCGTCGCCTCATCGAGGCGAGGGTTTCCCTCTGTCACCACAAGCAGGCCATTTCTTGCAGACAGATCTCGCCGGGCAACGTCAAGCAAAAGCGTGACCAAATCCGCATCATCACGGCCGCCAAGAATGTGTTTTTGGCCATGCAAATCCACGCCTAGAGCCAGGCTGGCCCATCTACCTCGAATCTGTCGGGCGCCGATGAAAACGACTGGATAGCTTCGATCGTTGAGACGCATCGTAGAGACCTGTGGCCACGAAAATGGAATGCTCGCACCCAACGAGCCACGAGTTTTAGCTTTTGGGTTGCTCAGCTTTTGGCCATCCTTGTTCGGGACGCTCGGCGTGGGCGCGACCCCTACAGGCGGCGGTCACGAACGCCGTCATCGTAACTCGTGTCGCAAGTGCATCCTGCCAGGAATGAGGCTGGGATAAAGAACTCCGGTGAGCGGTTCAAGCGCTTACCCATCACAAGCAGCGTAATCAGCGACGGAAGTTTCCTGCCGCGTTCCACATCACTGATGAACGCCTGTGATTTCCCCACCTCCCGGGCAAGTTCAACTCCGGTCAGCCCAGCTTCCATTCGCGCGCGACGTACTCGCTTTCCGATGTGCCGTGCTAGTTTTTCACTTGGCTCATCCATCAACTTCGCACCTACCTGGTTAGCCCTTTTCATCAATTATAACATGCCGTAGGGACAGAGTGCGAGAGAGCAGTAACTGGAGTTGGGAGTCCATAGAGCTCCTTTCGTGATATAATGAAATGACGACTACACGGGGTGAGTGCTGATGGCCATGATGCGTATTCGGGATAATGTGGAAGCGGAGAAGCCGGTACGGGGCACGGTTGTAGCCACACTCGACGATATCGAGGCGGCTGCGCTCCGTGAGATCGCTATCCTCTATGAAGCTGTCCGGATGAGTCACATCACCCTGACCTTGGCTAAGGAGCTTGCTGAGAAGAAAGCGGACTGGTGGGAGACTGTGTGCGTGAAGTATGGTCTGCCGCACACCTGGCCATTGGGTGCTGACTATGTGGAGAAGGTTGTCTACATTCACAGCTAAGGCCGGGTGCTTTCTGAGCATAGGAAAAAGCGAGGAGCGAAGGGTCGATGTTCGCTGTCCTCGCTTTTTGCTGTTGTGGAACGTTACGCAAGGTAACCGTACACGCTCTCATCCGGTTCGGAGCTCGGCGTCGGCGGTAATTCCACGGGTACCATGTCGTCAAGCTCTTCCTCGTCAGTGCTAACTGCCACTTGGTCACGCTCGGGGTAGATGCTTTCCTCAATGGGTGGCGGCTCCGCATTGCCGGAGAGAGGCGGGTAATGCTCAGCAAGCCTCAGCAATTCGTCACCGGTCAACTCATCACAGGCTAAGAGCTGTTCAGCAATCACATGGACCAAGTCAGCGTGATCAGCCAGCAGCCTGGCAACCTGCTCTTTTTGGTGCTCCAGGAGACAATTGATACGTCTACGCAGATCGGGGCTGGGGCTCCTCTCTGCAAGGGCGGTGTAGGAGTACAAAGTGCCGCCCATGCCATAGAGCCCGATGTAGGCTGAGGCTAGCTCTGTTGCCTGCTTGAGATCCATGGAGGCCCCGCTGGTCTTGGTGTTGAGGAACATCTCTTCTGCAGCCCGCGCAGCCAGAGCCACCTGGATGTCTGCAAGAATCTCCGCAGCCGTTTGGGTGTGTGTTTCCACCACTGGTTTGGTCGCCGAAAGACCTAAAGCTCGCCCGTGGCGGATAATGGTCGTTTTGACTACACGGTCATTTGGCTTGAGCCGAAGCTGCGCCACGGCATGACCCGCCTCGTGGTAGGAAAGACGTCGGCGCTCTTCCGTGGTCATCGATTTGATGGGTTGCTTGAGCCCCCATTCATGTACTTCGCGCGCATAGGTGATGTCATCATAGGTCACGGATCCGCGGTTTTCGAAGTGTGCGCGAATCACAGCCTCGTTGATGACGTGTTTGATCTTCACGGGCGTATAGCCGATCATATCGCTCGCCAGGCGATCCAGGCTGATGGATGGGCTGTGGCGCACCTTGTCTAGGTAGTACTCGATCACTTCCTTGCGCCCATCGTAGTCAGGTACTTCGACGATCACCTGGCGGTCAAAGCGCCCAGGTCGCAGTAGAGCTGAGTCGAGTGCTTCTGGCAGGTTGGTGGCCCCAATAGTTAGCACGACCGGCTGTGGGCCGGGTTTGGGTCGCATTCCGAAGCGTCGCAGAATCTTGGCCCACAGGCGGTACTCCAGATTTGGAGGATCCATTTGGAGGAGCAGTTCATTGAGGAGTCCCAGGCCAGCGCCAAACATGCCCATGGTGCTGCTGCCCATCGTGCCACTGCGGCGGACACCTATGGCGTCGAGTTCATCAATGAATATGATTGCGGCTCCATGCTCTAGAGCCAGTTTGCGAGCCTTCTTGTAGAGCATCATTATGCGCAGATTGCCTACACCGAAAAACATGTTCTGAAAAGAGGGCGCAGAGGCGTAGGCGAAAGGCAAATCAGCCTCTGTAGCGATGGCCATAGCCAGATACGATTTCCCTGTGCCGGGCGGGCCGACCAACAGAAGACCTTTGGATACCTCGCCGCCCATGTCCTTAAACTTCTTCTGGCCTTTGAGCAGCGTCACGATCCGTGCTGAAGCCTCTAAGACCTGGTCGTTCCCCTTATAGTCCGCAAAGGTGACTTGGGTCTCACCAGCCTTAAGCCAGTATACGCGGGCTCGGCCCATGAACCAGAAGATGGCCACGAACTGCATGATTGCCATCAGCATGACAAAGAGCAGATTGAGTAGCGATCGGGTGACCATCACTGTGTAGGCAAAGGTAGTATGTGGGGCAGCATAATAACCGTATAAATAGGCGACCACAAGAGAAATGAGAAGAACGTGCCTGAGTCGAATCCTAAGCCGTGTTCTTTTCGCCAAGCAGTTTCACCTCAATGTACCAGCAGATGTGCAGCCCTCACCTAGTATACATGACGGTCCCGGGCGTTTCCTGCCCGGAGCTTCTCAGCAGTTAGTCCCCCTACAGGGTATATCTGGGTTGCGCAGGATCACGCTACATTGAGGTGGCGTTTTCTAGAGCTCTGGCATACTCATCAACCGCTGGCATATCAGCGGATCGGGCGTGGGCTACCGCGTCTTGCCAGCGGTAGGGGACGCGTCGCAGCTCCAGTGAGGTGACGCCACAGCTCACTCTGAGAAGAAGATAGGCTGCTCGGTTGTCGCCGTCTGTGGGATGCCCGACACTGCCAGCATTGACGACAATGCGGCCCCCCACCTGACGGACATAGGGGCTGTGGATATGCCCATAAATGACCATGTCGGCAGTATGGTTAGTCACTAGAGGCACTAGTTCATCCTCAGAGAGAGACGAGGGCAGCCAAGCTTCTGTGCTGGAGGGGGAAGAGTGGAAAAAAAGGACCTCTTGCTGACCAAGAAGTAGGGAATGGCTAAAAGGAGCGTTGCCAAGTCTCTGGAGATGCGTATCTTGCAGCCGTTGCATGCCCCACTCGCGGAAACGAATGAGTTGCTGCATGCGTTCTGCCGAGGGAGCAAAACCCTTCGGAAAACCCTGGAAGAGCCATTGATCAGTATTGCCTACCACCTGGATTCCAGGCAGGCAGGCAACTGCCTCCACACATTCAGCGGGCTGTGGCCCTCGGAAAGCAACATCACCCAGACAGATCCAGGTGGCAACACCCTGATTGCTGCCGTCTGCGATCACGGCTTCGAGAGCTGCAAGATTGCCGTGAACGTCTCCGAAAACGCCGATCAGCACCACGGTGCCCCCTTGCCAAGTAGAGAATAAGCAACGTTCGCTATCCTGGTGATCATACCTGACTGACATAGTGATGTCAACGGCAAGGGGATCACACGCATGGCCTGCAACCCGGGCATCGTCACTTCTTCTTGGCTTGACCCGGAGGCACAGTTTTGCCGTACTTCCGTTTTGGTGGTACGGGTTGCTGTAGCTGCTCAATGCTGATCTTGTACTGGGCCGCTAGCTGTTTCCAGCTCTTACCCTTGAGCTTAGCGTCGACAACCACATGGGGTTTGGCTTTGGCTTGCGAGGCTAGATTAAGGCAGACAGCCACGTCAGCGACGCTTAACCCCCTTTTCACCCAGAGGATGATGGTGTCTGCTGGTGTGGCGTAGTAGGTCGACAGAAACTGAATACTGACCCCGGTCTCAAAGTCGTCATCGCGGTAGGAGAAGGGGTCCGCCCCGCCCTTCCATTTGTTGACTAAGCCCGGCGGCATCTTCCCCTTAGCTAGTGCACCCCAGCCGCGGCCCTTCTTTCGATCCAGGATGATCGCTTCCGGTGCAGTTTGGGATTCCCCGGCCAGACAAAGCACGGAGACTGCTGCTGCGGAGGAGCCTAGATCTGTTCGGTACTGAGCGCTGATTCTGGTGTCAAGTCCGAAGTATAGCGCAGCCGCCCCAATAAGCAGAGTCTCGGCCAGGTTGGTCTCCGGGGAAGTGACCGAGAAACTGAGTGAGATGGCAGCGCAAACTGGTATCCAACTCAGTGCTACAATTAGGAGAGTGCTCGACAACACGAGTAGCGATCGACTGTGTCCTTTCATCTCCTTATGCTCCTTTCGCTTTGAGCGCGATACTCAGACACTACCTCATCATAATCCTAGTCATGCGCACCTGTACATACAGTGTCCGAGATCACAAGAGCTGTGTACCTATACCCTACAGGCTTGCTACAAAATGCAGCTACCTGAGCAGCCACCCAGTTCGTAGCGGCATAGACATCTGGTCATGAGTATTCAGATCATTGAGTACCCAGCCTCCACCTATTGGCCATCATACAAACTGGTTCGCTGTGACTATCGGTACATCCTGGCAATAAGAAGCATCTCTGAAGTAGACTGGCGCAGGAAATGAAAAGGACTTCCGGAAGATGTGAAAGGCATTCCTCTCAAAGGGGCCGATGTCTATGAAGGTTCTTATGTTACGGCACTCGGCAGGATACGAGCACAGCTATCTGCCAGATGCTGAGGTAGCACTTAAGCAGTTAGGGAAACAGCACGGGTGGAAGGTCACAACGACGTGTCGTGTGGAGTCTATCACTGCAGATAGGTTGTCTAAACTCGACGTCTTGGTCTTTGCCACGGCAGGAGACCTTTCGTTTGGTACTGAGCAACGAGAAGCAGTGATCAGTTTCGTAGCTGGGGGCAAGGGTTTCTTTGGGATTCACAATGCTACCGCTGGCGGTTACCAATGGCCTGAGTACGGGGCGATGCTCGGCGGTTACTTTTCTGGTCACCCCTGGACTCAAGAGGTTAACGTGCTGGTAGAGGAGACTGACCACCCTGCGACGCGCATGTTGGGCACAAGCTTTCGAGTTTACGATGAGATCTACACATTCCGCGATTGGGATCGCAGCAGAACACGGGTTCTGCTGCGTCTGGATAATGACTCAGTGGACCTTTCTAAAGGCACTCGGGCCGACCATGATTACGCGCTAGCCTGGTGTCACGATTATGGGCAAGGAAGAGTGATCTACACGGCGCTAGGGCATCCTGATGACCTCTGGCGTGAAGCCTGGTTCCTTGCCCATATCACTGGCTGTCTCAAGTGGGCGGGTCGGTTAGAAGACTAGTCTAGTAGCAGGTATTCGATCGTGGTCACCACCCGAACTCGCTTGACATCGGGGGTGTAGCTATCCAAGTCTTCAACAGAAAAGTACCCTTGCTGGGCTGAGCGGATTTTGCCAACCCTACTGCCGGAGTCTTTGGCAAACTGTACGGCTGCAGCTCGAGCGTTCTGGGTCGCTTTGGCGATCATGTCGGGCTTGATCTCGTTGAGGCGAGTAAAGATAAACTGCGGGCGATGCTCGTAGCTGTGCGACAGCAAGACGCCCTCTTTGACGAGTTCGTCAGTCTTGGGCATGACAGCTTTCACCTGGTCAATAAGTGAGGTGCGTAACAGAACGACGGCTTCGGCTCGGTAGCGTTCTTTGGGCTTGCTTTCTCCACCGTAAGCCCAAAGATCGCTGACCTTTGGGGTAGCGCTGCTGATGTCCTTCTCGTCAAAGCCATGGCGTACCAAGAAGGCCCGAATCTTACCCTCCGATCGGCTCATCAGCGCATGCAGGCTGTCTAGGCTGTTGGCACTGACGCTGTAACTCAGCGGCCAGAGTACCAGGTCGACCTTCACGTCGCGTTCAGCAAGGCCTTTTACGCTGACCACACGATCCGCTCGCTTCCAGACCGCCACTGCCTGCTTCATCTGTATGCCGCCTAAGAGAATGCCTACTGCAAGCAGGACACCAAGCACCGCCGCGGATTTCATGTGACCTTCCCATTTCATAGCCCACGCCTCCAGCCATTTGATGTTGCCTTCCTTCGTGCAGCAGAGCGAGTCTCCTCTTGTGGGTTGTCGGGAGAAGTGGCAGGAGAAGGAACGATAGGCGCTGTACTACCAGGTGCAGAGCGTGTGTCGCGGAGAGAGCGTCGAATACGTTGGCGACAACATCCTGACGGTCAACGTCACTCGTGCCCGTTGCCGTACTATATCGTTGGCCTTGCGCCGTAAGTCGCTGAGTGAGCAGGAATGATCCGCCTTGCGCGGTACTCTTGGCTAGAGCGAGTGTTCCAAAGGGCACAACAAGCGGAGGAGTGGAGTCAGAATGGTTTCGAAGCCTGTTCTGGCGTGGTGGCAGCGGCCCGTACGGATGATGCGGCTAGACTACGGTCCAGATCTGCAGCGTATGAAGGAAGCGGATCTGGCCGCACTGGCGCACAGCAAGAAACATGAATGGCATATCAACTGCGAATGGGTCATTGCGACGCCGGGTATCGCGCCCGGATTGGGTCACCTTGTGACGTTTGAAACACCACATTTTGAGCACTACCCTGGCCTGGACGGCTGGGATCTGATCCGCAGTTACCTGCCGCATGCCAAACGCGAAGGCATTCATGTCCTCGCCTACACGAACATGCACTGGTTCTCGCATGACTTCGGCCGTGCGCATCGTGACTGGGAGCAGCTCATGGCTGATGGGCGTCCCTATGGAGAGGTGCATCCACTCTATGGCTCAGGCACAACCTTCTGCGTGAACAGTGGTTGGCGCGACTGGGCCTTTGCGCTTATTGAAGAGATAGCCAAGACAGGGCTTGACGGCATCTTCTTGGATGGGCCCGTGATCTATCCGCGGTGCTGCTACTGCCAGAGATGCCGCGCGCTGTTCCAGGAGCGCTATGGTGAGGAGCCACCTACGGTCGAAGACTGGAGCTCAGAGCTGTGGAAGACGTTCATCGATTTCCGCGAGGACTCTATGGCCGATTTCCTGCGTGATGCGCGAGAGCACTTGCGGAGCATCAACCCTGATGGTGTCATTTTCCTCAACGCAGGAAGCTGGCACAGCGGCAGTTGGCGTGTGGCCAGGAACATCGAAAGGCTGGGTGAGTTCCAGGAGTTCAATGGAGCAGAGCTCTTCTTTCACCCGGGGCCTGGGGCCAACGCACCGATTCCATGGGCGATCACGGCCAAGCACCTGATGGCAGGCGGTAAGCCAGCCGTGGTTTTCAGCCACCATACGTTGGGTCCGTGGCATTACATTCCCTTGCCGCCGCTCGAGGCTAAGATGGCAGTGGCCGAAACGGTGGCCTGTGGTGCGAATCCATGGTTTGCTGTCTTCGACTACGCCCTCGACCACAGTCGGGCAGAGGCTGTGGCACCCATGAACGAGATCATGGGATTCCTCTCTGACAACGAACCGTACTATACGGCTACGGAGTCCGCTGCCGAAGTGGCCGTTTTCTACTCCAGGCAGTCTGCCACCTTCTACGCTTCGAATGTTGAGGATCTGTACCAAGATCGGGGCACAGGCCGTGAACAGCATCTGGTGGCTGATGTAGGTACTGGGCGCACGGTCGTGGACTGGAAGCAACGCAAGCAAATGTCTGATGCCCTCTATGGCAACGAGTTCGCTGGCTGGTGCGTTGCACTAAGTCGCCAGCATATCCCGTTTGATGTGTTGTTGGATAGTATCTTCACAGCAGAGGTGCTCAGTCGCTACCAGGTGGTGGTGCTTCCGAATGCCGCTTGCCTGAGCGCTGCCCAAATCGAGGCTGTAGAGGCCTATGTAGCGTCAGGCGGACGCCTGGTCGCCACGTTTGAGACTGGCCGCTACGATGAGCGGGGTGTAGCGCGTCCGGGGGGGAGCCTTGACCATCTGTTGGGCATTGAGCCCGTACAGGGAGCCTTCGCACCTTCCGTGTCAGAGGAGTATGTGCAGGTGGTTTCGGCTGCCGACACGGCGCCCTACTCACCGGGACGGTTGCTGCCGCGTCCGCTCTATGCATTGCAGGTCAGGGCAGAGGATGGCCGGGAGATTCCCGTGCGTTTCCTGGAGCCTACTGGCAAGACCTACGCAGCCATCAAGGAGCTCTCTCCCTTTGCTGCTGAGGTGCGGGGTGAGACAGCGCACGGGCGCGTAGTCTTCTTTCCCCACGCACTCGGGGACAATTACTACCGTTACCGAATAGCGGAGCATGAGCAATGGATGGCGGCCGCCGTGCGATGGGCCTTTGAGAAGCAGCCGTTAGTTGAAGTAGCAGGCCCACCCACGTTGCAGACCGAAGTGCGTAGGCAGGATGGACGCTTGCTTGTCCATCTTGTCAATCACACGGGAGACACGCAGCGACCCATGACCTTCTTGGTTCCTGTCACAGGTGTCTCTGTGGTGGTGAGAGGGGAGAAGGCCCGCCGGGCTCATCTACTAAGGAGTGGGGTCGACATTCAAGCCAGCCCCGCTGGATCAGGTGCTTGGAGCTACGAGATACCTTCTGTGGCTGAGTACGATGTGTTGGTACTGGAGTAGGCGTGTCGGAGGCCAACGATGCGCAGGAGTAGAGGCAGCTGCGGCAGGTGTTCGCCGTAGTGCATGTTGTAGGCACTGCGTCAAGGAGGGTGTGCCACTGTGCTAACCACTGTGTTGATGTTGGCGTTGGCGCTGTGTGCTGCTGGGGCACCTCAGATGGTGGACGCCTCAGTAGCGGTGGTGGTTGATCTGGACAGTGAGGGTTCTCTGGTTACGGCAAGCGATTACGCAGGCTATGGGGCCTTACAGATGATGACGCAACTGGGCGTACCCTTTTCTGTGGAGCCCACGAGCAGTCTTGCTTCTGAGGCCTACCTGGCGCCCTACGACATCGTGCTTTTCCCAGGGCATGACCTGCCCATACTAGCTCATCATGCGGTCACTGCTTTTGTGGCCGACGGAGGCGTCTTCATCTGTGGGGGTGGCAACGGATCTCCGCCTGAAGCGGGGGTGCAGGTTTCCACTAGCAGCTCGATGCGGGTTCCCGAGGTTGCTGGGCGTTTCGTGCATCAAGGCGAACATGCTATCGTGAAGGGGATACGCGAGACAGGATTGCCCGTTCTGATACCACCAGGTACACAGGGGTATGCAGTGATCAACGCCACCGACGATGCGCTTGGTCTTGGTTCAGTCGAGATGGGTGCACAAATCGGCGAGGCGATCGTTTTGCGTCGGCATGGTCAGGGGTGGTTTGTCACCTTCGGGATGAACCCGTTTGCCACTGCAGGCTATGGAATGGGCATGGCTACCGATCCCGATGAGCAGCACTATGCGTTCCCCACTGCACCGAAAGAGTTCCACAAGGCCTTTAACTGGGAGACGGCACGTTCCATCAAGGCGGCTTTCGTGACGGAGAAGATGCCCAACCTCATTTGGGGTGATGAGTATGGCAACCTCCTTCTGCGGACTCTGCTCTGGTGCTATGAACAGCGATCGCTACCCGTGGCGTGGTCGTGGTACTGGCCGTACCTCAAAGACTACGCGGCTTCTATCCAGCACGACTGGGACGGTGGCAAGCTCGCCGACGCCGTCGAATTTCGGGAGTGGGAACAGGCGCGAGGCGTGCGCTCTGCTCTCTATGTGCTGTTACCAGATCGGCCCTCGCCAGCAGAGATCAACCGCTGGTGGCAGGGCGGTTGGGAGATCGCTTTGCATACAGATAAGGACCCTGCAGAAAGGGACTTTGAGAGCAAGATGACAGCGGATATAGAGACGCTGGTCCGCACCACACAGGTGCCCAGAGAAGACATCAAAGGTGTGGCTCATCATTACCTGCGTTTCTACAAAGATGCCGCCCTGTGGTGGAACCGCTTGGGATTCGAGTATGATAGCAGCTGGTATGACATGGACTGGAAGCAGATCTTTTTCACAGGCACATCTCGCCCCTTCTTCGTGAAGTACGGTCGGCAGATACTGCCTGTGCTTGAGCTACCTAGTCGGAATGAAGATGGCGTCATGATGGCCAATAATCGTGCGTACTACCTAGGCACGAGCGACCTGCCCACAGCCAAGCAGCGGTTTGCGGCATACGTCGACGCTGTGGCTCGTGTGCATGGGCACGCATCATGGAATGGGCACCCCTCACACCGCCATGACGCTCTGCATGGCATAGAGATGATTGACTTTTACGTGAGCTACACCAAGGATCGCAGTGGCCCTGGTATCCCAGAAGCTTGGTTTGCTCGGCCGATTGATGTAGCCCGTTGGTATAGAGGTCGCTCTGGGCTACGCATCACCTCGGATTGGGACGGTCAGGTCTTGACGCTCAACCTATCTGCTGGCGATGTCACAAATCCCTTGCCCCTGCAGGGATACTCTCTGTTGGTCAGTGCGGCGGCTGGTGATCACCACGTCGCCCAGGCAACTGTGGATGGTCAGCCAGTGCAGACGGTGTCAGTCTTTCAGTACGATGGGTGCTACGAGGCGATTGTCTTCGACGTGACAGGGGAGCATCAGATCCAGGTGACATATCGACCTTAGGCAGCAGGTATTTCACGACGAAAGAGATAAGACAGAGACGTACTGCTTCGCATATTCCCGATCGGGAGGCCTCTTGTTTGATGATTCGTTTGCTTAGGGAAGCACTGGAGGACAGTCGGCTCGTGCAGTCTTTCTCGGGTGTGCGCACCGTCTTTGGCCTGGGGCCAGACATCTCACCCGAGTTGACGGCGCTAAGCGGAGCCTATGCTTACTGTTACGCTGCGCATCTTCCTCATAACGGGGAGATCACCCTGTTGCTGGGCCGCGATCCCCGTCCGACAGGAGAGAGCGTGGCTCGAGCGCTGAGCTGTGGATTTGTGGCAGGTGCCAGGAAGGCAGGCTATCGGCTTACGTTGATTGATCTGGGTATCATCACCACGCCTCTCGCCGAGACAGCTGTGCGAGCACTCGCTGTTGACGGAGGGGTGATCATCACGGCTAGCCACAATCCGATCGCTGATAACGGTTTCAAGTTTCTCACGGGCTGTGGTCCCTCAATCAATGGCTCCGCGCCACCTGGGGCGCTGCTATCTGCCTCTGGCATGAGTCGTGTGATCGACGCTGTGCGCGAGTTAGCCCGTGGGGATGGCCAGCTGTGGCAAGAGCACATGGAACAGGCGAGCGTCCAGGCTGTCGAAGCTAGTCTCAAGGTCGTCAACAATGAGACCGCGCGGGTCAAGGTGGAACGAGCCTATCTAGACATGATGGGTGCAGATTGGGGTCTGGCCCCTCACTGCCTCAAACCGCTGACCCTCGGACCAGTGCTGGTGGACCCCAACGGCGGGGCTGGCTGTGGTATCGGCGCCCGCGTCCTCGAGCACTTCGGGGTGCGGGCAATTGAAGTTAACGCTGAAGTTGGGTACCCTGAGCATGGTATCGATACGGACGGCATCGATCCAGCAAGTGGACGTCACATGCTGTTGCGGGTCAGTCGGGCGGCGGCTCGGCAGGGCTGCCATTTCGGTGTGGCGTTTGATTACGATGCGGATCGGGGCAATCTGGTGCTACCAGGATACGACGAAGGTGCCATCATAGAACCGCAACGCGTCGCGGCCTTCAATGTGGCTCTCGTGTTGTCTCGACGCAGTCTCGAGAAGAAGCAGGGCTGTGCAAGGGGCCCGTTGGCGATTGTCGCCTCCGACGCTACATCGCTGGCCACGCATCGGGTGGCTAGAGCCTTTGGGGCTGAGGTCTTTGTGGTCGAGACTGGTGAGATCAACGTCGTGTCCAAGATGTATGCGCTGCGCGAAGCGGGCTACGATGTCCCAGTGGGTGTAGAGGGAGCCAATGGTGGTACCATCTTCGAAAGTGCCACGTGTCGCGATGGACTCCAGGTTGCCTTATCTGCGGCGCAAGCAGAGTCTGTACCTGACATCGTGACTGAATGGCTAACGGCTCGCAGGCATATCGCAGACGACACGCCCTCCGTACCCACCCAGCCTGGTTCGGTGTTACCTGCTCTTCTGGCTTCGATCCCGGTAAACCACAACGTGGCCCTCAAGCTCACGGCGCCTGCGTTGCCGCAAGGGGAGTTCAAACGAGGTCTAGAAGCATGCTTCGTGAAGATGGCCTGGCCTGTTCTGGAGTCACACTTCGATAGCTATGAATTTCAGAATTTCGAGGGTTTGCACATGGTACCAGAGCGCACCGGTGATGAGAGCGGTGCTTGGCGGGTCTACCTACAGGCAGTAGACAGAGACGCTTTCGTATTCGTGCGTGGATCGCGCACAGAGGCCGGTGTCTGGCGCATGATCATTGATGCCGAAGATGCGGGTGATTTCGCTGCCTTGGAGCCAGCTGCTCGCGCGATGTTTGCGGCTGCAGGTGCGATAGGTCAAGCTGATGCTGGTGTGGGGAAGTCGGTCAGCTGAGTTAGGACTAAGGGCACTTACCTCTGATGGAGCATGAGGATTTTCTAGGGAGCCGCCCGCGCATGGGCGCCCGACCCTACGGGCGGCGGCCCGCCACGAGTTGTGAGAATGAGGGGCGCCCATGTCGATGCCGCAGCGTAGAAGGATTTCCGAAGGAGGTTTTTGTGAGATGTCCGAGATGCGCAAGGCAAGGTTAGCTTTCATCGGATGTGGTGGGTTCGCGACTGCTTCCATATTTCCCAATCTTCATCGGATTCCAGAGATCGATCTGGCTGCTGTATGTGACATTGATCGCAGCAAGGCGGAACGCAATGCACGGAATTTTGGGGCGCGCAGTGTGTACACGGATTTGGAGGAGATGCTCGACAAAGAGAAGCTGGACGGCGTCTTCGTCATCGGTCCGGCTCCGCAGCAGTACCGGTTAGCCCCACATGTGATACGGCGCGGCATTCCTGTCTACGTAGAGAAACCCTCAGCCAACACGGCAGCAGAGGCCAAGGAACTAGCTGAGTTGGCCGATGCTCATGGGGTCTGGGGCCAGGTCGGCTTCATGAAACGTTTTGCTGGCGTCTACACGATGGCCAAGGAGATCGTCAGCAGAGAGACGTTTGGTCCTTTGCATATGGTGAAGGCGAAGTTCGCCCAAGGGCCGTACCCGCAGATCTGGGGCATGGACTCTCCTCACCGATCAATGCTCGTGGGCCAACTGTGCCATGTTTTCGACCTGATCCGGTTTTTTGGCGGTGACGTAAAGACCGTCCAGGCTCTATTCCATGGGGTGACACCAACGCAGTTTGCCTACTTGGTCAACATGAGATTCGAGTCTGGAGCTGTGGGGCAGCTCGATCTGAACGGCCTGGAGTGCCAGCAGGGATTCCGTGACATCATAGAAATCCTTCAGTTGGTGGGGCTGGGTACCCATGTCATGTGTGAAGACATGCTCTACTTGAAGTGGCAGGATCGCGAGGATTTTGCTCAAGCGATTCCATATACGGGACGATATGTGCATACGTTTAGACCTACTGCAAGCACTGCCGGAGCTGGCCGAAGAATGCTCGGGTATGAACTGGAAGTCGCACATTTTGCGCGCCGCTGCCTCGGATTGGTTGAGGGTGGTCCTGACCTCTGGGATA
This sequence comes from Limnochordia bacterium, assembly GCA_050951545.1. GTDB lineage: Bacteria > Bacillota > Limnochordia > DTU080 > DTU080 > DTU080. The sequence continues at coordinate 167,226 of JBMNJG010000011.1, forward strand.
GCTACAGATCACTTCAGATCGGTGAAGCGATATATGCCAGTGCACATGAGAACCGCATTGTGGAGATCGAGCAGTAGGGGATGGCAGGAGCTGTTCTTTGCAGAGACCTAACGCTAGAGGCCCAATGGAAGTAGACGAAGGAGGCGATGCCTCGGATGATTCCTAGACGTGAACTAGGTAAGACTGGCGAAATGCTCTCGATTGTAGGCTTCGGAGGGATCATGGTCTCAGGCACGACGCCCGATGAGGCAGCGTCCCTAGTGTCGATGGCTTTTGAGCGGGGGGTCAACTACTTCGATGTAGCACCCAGTTACGGCAATGCTGAGGAGATGCTCGGCCCAGCCATCGAACCCTATCGAGACCGGATTTTCCTGGCCTGCAAGACCCTTGAGCGCACCCGAGACAAGGCGCAGGCTGAGTTGGAGAGGTCGCTGCAGCGCTTGCGTACCGATCACATTGATCTGTACCAGTTACATGCCATGAATACGGATGACGATATTGAGACAGCTCTCGGACCCGGAGGCGTTGCAGAGACTTTGCTGGCGGCTCGCGAAAAAGGGCTCGTCCGTTATGTGGGTTTTTCCACTCACGCAGTGGATGCCGCCTTGCGTCTTCTCGATGCGTTCGATTTCGACAGCGTCTTGTTTCCTCTCAACTGGTTGGCTGCGACAAAAGGGAAGTTCGGTCCTCAGATACTTCAGCGCGCAGCTGAGAAAGGCGTGGGGCGGCTTATTCTAAAAGCGATGGCCAGGCAGCGCTATGCGCCAGGTGTAGGGCGCCGTTACGCGAAGTGTTGGTACGAGCCAGCCGACGATCCGGAGGAGGCGAAGCTGGCCCTGCGCTACACGCTCTCTCAGGACGTCACCGCAGCACTGCCACCAGGCGAGCAATGCTTCTTTCCGTGGGCTCTAGAGGTTGCTGAGGATTTCCAACCGCTCTCGACGGAGGAGTTTGCCACTCTACAGATGAAGGCGACTGACTGGCTTCCTGTTTTTACCCATGATACGCAGTAGAGAGGTCTAGACGGCCGGGGAGAACCCTTGCACAACAGCGAAAGGGGAAAGGCATGCCAGAGGCGGTCGGATGCAACAAGCCGATGCGTCTGCACCCAGGTGCAGCCGTTGATTCTCGGGGTCGCCTGTACGCGAGCCTGCCAGGCAAGGATGCGCGATCCGCGTTTCGGCGAGATCGCGACCGCATTCTGCACTCGACTGCGTTCCGGCGTCTGCACTACAAGACGCAGGTGTTTGTCTTTCACGAAGGTGACTTCTTCAAGACGCGACTGACGCATTCGCTCGAGGTTGCCCAGATTTCCCAGACCTTGGCAGGTATGCTCGGCGCGAATGAGGAGCTCGCGGAGGCTATCGCTCTCGCCCACGATGTGGGGCACCCGCCCTTCGGACATGCGGGCGAAGAGGCACTGGGTGCCATTCTTGCCCAGCATGGCATGAGCTTTGAGCACAACGGACAAGCCTTACGGATTGTGGACGAGCTGGAAGAGCGCTATCCTGAGCATCCTGGGCTCAACTTGACCTGGGAGACGCGGGAGGGCATCGCTCGGCATAGCACCTTCTTTGATTCACCGCAGCCGCCCGAGATGTTCTGCGAGTATGTACAAGGGGGGCTCGAATGCCAGATCGCTAGTGCTGCAGATGTCATCGCATACTGTACGCATGATCTCGAGGACGCTCTGAAAATGCGCCTGATCCGCCAGGAGGATTTGGCAGATGTGCTGCTCTGGCAACGAGGGCGGGAATACCGATGCGGTGATGTGCATCGCTTGTCTCCTATGTCGCATATCGCGGCAAGCATTCGGGTGCATTTTACGATTCGGAACATGATTGAGTTGCTTATTCGGGATGTTGTCGCTAGCTCCCAGGCTCGCTTGGAGGAGCTCAAAGTGCATCACGCGGATGACGTACGGCGGGCAGACGCACCAGTTGTGTGTTTTTCTGAAACAACTCACCATCACCTGGAGGCGCTTAAGGATTACCTCTACGAGCGCGTCTACAAAGACCCTCGTACGCTACGCATGGCCCACAAGGGTCAGATGGTCATCGAACGTCTTTTCGGAGTATTCTACGAGAAGCCGGAATTGCTACCGCAGGCGACAGCCGAACGTCTACGGGCATCAGGCGACAAGGCGCGTGTGATCGCAGACCATATTGCTGGCATGACCGATCGTTACGCAATGGACCTATACAACACTTTGTTTGAGCCGTACACTCCCGGCTTGCACCTGATGGGCTGACCTGGCACTGGGCGTAGGGGTTGACCGAACTGATGTACCTCCATATAATTGAAACGATGGTAAGAACACTCGGATTTTAGGAGGACCGCACATGAATAACAGAGGTGCTTCCGTTAGAGGATCCGTTGCTCTCACTACAGTACTTACCGCGGCATGCGTGATTCTGGCTCTCAGTAGCTGGGGAGCGATTGCAGCTCAGCGCCTTACTGTCTGGGTCGGAGATGGCCAACCACGACTAAACGAGTACCAGTTCGTCTGCGACCTGTTCGAAAAAGAGAATCCTGGTATCACAGTGGATGTCCAAGGCCAGGCCGGTGGTCAAGGGCAGATTATGGAGAAGCTCGCCCTGGCCATTGCTGCTGGTGCTCCCCCTGATGCTTCGTGGCTAGAGGGTTCTGCAGTGCTAGAATTTGCTGCTCAGGGTCTTCTCCTGGAAGTGACTCGTGCAGTAGACGGCATCCGCTTTGCGCCAGCTGACACACAAGAGATGACTCTCGGTGGTCGCATGTGGGCGGTTCCCTATCATACTGCGGCGCGAGGTCTGTTCAAGCGAATCGACTTGTTAGAACAGGCGGGGCTCAATCCTTATGTGGACCCCGAGACGATGGAGGAACTCTACGCGTGGAACAAGAAGCTGACCAAGCGGAATCCTGATGGCACATATGCTCAGGCAGGGCTGGTTCCCTGGGTTGGCAACTGGGGTGCTCCCGCATGGATATGGACTTTTGGTGGCAAACTCATTGATAAACAGGGAACCAAGGTGACTCCCACTGCAACTTTCAGCAAGAACGTTGATGCTTTTGAGTGGATTGCGAGCTGGGCGCAGTTTTACGGCACAAGGTCACCCATCGCGGCGGGTTGGAGCGGCTTTCGGGACGGCACAGTGGCTCTGGACGTAGGATCGACCAGTGTTGTCGGACGGTTGCTTGCTGCCGATGTGCCATTTGCCACAGGTCGGGTGCCCAGCCCTCCAGGTGGGCAGAACGGAACCTGGGGTGGCGGCACAGCCATCGGGGTGCCTGTGAACGTGCCGAATCCGGAGCTTTCGCTGAAACTGGTGCGCTTCTTCGGTGAGGCCAAGGTGCAGACTGAGCGATTTGGCTTCGCTCCGGATGTACTGCCCGCTAACTGGCAGGCACTGCTTGCTGTTGGGCGGCAGTTGCCAAAGGAGTGGGGTCCGCTGCTCGATCAGTTCCCAGAAGCCCGTCCTCGGACGCCTCTGTGGATCGAGTATTACGTGAACCAGCTTAATCCGGCCATGAATGCTGTCGTAGCTGGAACGAAGACACCACAGCAGGCTCTGAATGACGTGCAGCTCGTGATGGAGACGCGTTTCAGGGATGTCTTTGGACAGTAGCTGTTGCCTAGTCTAATCCTCGATCTACACGGGACCTCTCTCGAACGCTTCGCGAACAAGAGAGGTCCTTTTGCCAGATTTCATGCGCTCGAAGCATTGTCGGGCGACGAAAGGTAGGTAGAGCTCATGCCTCGATCTCAGCTGGCGATCAATGGTGGCCCACCTGTGCGAAAGCGGCCGTGGCCACCGCGGGCTCTGTTTGGCGAAGATGAGAAAAACGCGGTAGGGGAGTTGTTCGATCAAGCGATTGCTTCTGGCAACGCTTTCGGCTATGAGGGTCCCACGGAGAGGGCGTACTGTGAGGAGTTTGCTACGTTCTTGGGTGGCGGCTACGTGGACGCAGTGAACAGCGGTACCAACGCTGTTTACGTAGCTTTGCGGGCACTGAACCCGGAACCCTACACCGAGATCATCGTCAGCCCCATCACAGATCAAGGAGGTGTGATGCCTGTTCCACTGCTCAACTGCATTCCTGTCGTAGCGGATGCTGCTCCCGGTTGCTTCAATGCGGGTCCGGAGCAGATCGAAGCCGCCATCACATCTCTGACGAGTGCTATTGTAGTGGCGCACATCATGGGTGAGCCCGCTGACATGGAAGGCATTATGGCCGTCGCCCGTCGCCATGACATCCCCGTGGTTGAGGACTGCGCGCAAGCCCATGGTGCCAAGCTCAATGGCAACTATCTAGGCACTTTCTCTCAGGTAAGTGCTTTTTCCACAATGTACGGTAAGCATCACGCCACGGGTTCGCAGGGCGGCTTGGTCTTTACAAAGGACGAGGCTCTTTATGTGAAGATTCGTCAGGCATCCGATCGGGGCAAGCCGTTTGGGATGCCTGCAGGCAGTACCAATACCATGGCTACATTGAACTTCAATCTCGGTGATCTCGGATCCGCGATTGGGCGTGTGCAGCTGAGGAAACTCCCGCGCATCGTCGCCAAGCGCCAGGAGAATGCGAGGGCGATCATAGCTGGCATTGGTGACATAGCGGCCGTTTCAGGGCCGGAGCAGGTGCCTGGAGCAGAGCCCTCCTATTGGTTCTTGCGCCTGCAGGTCAACGAAGAGTATCTGAGTTGTACCAAGCGGGAGTTCTGTTCAGCTCTGGCCGCGGAGGGGATCAGCAATAACCCGGAGTATGCGGCTTTCCCACATCGGGCGCAATGGTTCCGCGAGCGCCAGGTGTTTGGCACAAGCGAGCTTCCTTGGAGTAGTACTCTCTATCGCGGAAACGCTCCTCGTGAGTTTGCGTGCCCGAACGCTTTGCAGGCAGTGGCGTCACAATTCCTTCTGCCTGTAAGCGAAAGCTGGGGTGAGCAGGAGGTAAGTGATGTTGTGGAGGCCATTCGCAAGGTCGCGGCGGCATTCGCGGTCTAGGGTGATGATTGCGTGGCGAAGCTTCCTGACAGCCGATAAGGCCGAGAGAGATCTCGGCCTTATCTTGTGCTTCTGTCAGCAGGGAAAGGCTGATGTAGCTGGAAGGATGAGGAGGGCGAACTACAATGAGGTTTGCTCCTCGTGTGCAATGAGGGGGACTGCCAGTGAGTGTTCCGCGCATCGCGGCTGTTGCGTCAAGACAGTCCGTTCGTGTGAAGGTGCTGGCACTCGCTTGGCCAGCGATTGTCGATCAGTTTTTGACGATGGCAGTAAACATGGTCGATACGGCGATGGTGGGACGTCTGGGGGCTTCAGCCCTAGCTGCCGTAGGTCTGGGCGCGCAGGTCATGATGATGGCCACTGCCATTTTCTCCTCGGTAACTACCGGAACGACGGCCCTCGTTGCCAGATTCATCGGTGCTTCCGAATCCGAAGAGGCTTGCAGGACGGCCCGTCAGTCACTGATCATGGGTGTCTGTTTGGCCTCCATCACAAGCCTTCTCATTGTTACTTTTGCGGGTCGGATTGTGGGGGCTCTTTTTTCCCGGGCGGAGGAGCAAGTGCTCACGGATGCCGCTGCGTATGTGCGTATTGTAGGTCTGGGGCTTATTCCGCAGTTTTTGCTCATCGTGACCAACAGCGTATTGCGGGGCGCTGGCGATACTAAGACGCCCATGCGGGTTACTGCCACGGCGAACGTAGTCAATGCCATTGGTAATTACCTGCTGATCTTTGGGGTGGGCGCCTTTCCGCGTTTGGGGGTACAGGGGGCCGCTGCCGCCACGGCCATCGCGCACTGCGTTGGGGCCTGTCTCGCCATTCGGGTTCTTTTTAGTGGTAAGAGCGTGGTTTCCCTAAATTTTCATGACGATTTCCATCTCGATATAGCGATTCTGAAGCGGATACTCAACGTGGGCATCCCTGCTGGTATGGAGCAAGGCGTGATGCGCGTGGGCCAGCTGGCTTTCACAATGATTCTGTCGTCCCTGGGCACTGTGGCCTATGCTGCCCATCGCATTGCCATGCAAGCCGAATCACTCTCGTTCATGCCAGGATTTGGTTTTGCTCTCGCAGCCACCTCTCTTGTGGGGCAAGCGCTCGGGGCTGGCGATCCGCAAGAGGCGGAGCATGTGGGATTGGAGGCAGCCCGTATCGCAGCCTGTGGCATGGGGCTCATGGGCCTGTTGTTTCTGGTGTTCCCTCGGGCTTTGGTAAGCGTGTTCACTTCGGATGAGGCAGTTATCGCCCACAGTGCAGTGGTGATTCGCATCGTCGCAGTGTCGCAGCCGTTCATGGCCACCCACATGGTGCTGGCGGGAGGGCTGCGGGGTGCAGGCGATACGCGCACTGTCATGCTGGTGAGCCTGGTGGGTATCTGTGGTGTTCGCCTGGCCTTGGCCTCTTTGCTGGTCTACTTAGGTTATGGTCTTGTAGGGGCCTGGATCGCTATGTCCATTGACCTCATCATCCGAGGTTCCTTGTTGTACTGGCGTTTTCGCCATGGGGGCTGGAAGGAAGCCAAGGTGTGACAGCCTGCGGGTAGCGGAGCGTGATGGTGAGCGAGGGCAACTAGTCATGGACATGGAAGAGCCAGAAGACCGTCTTTTGGTCCCATCCCAGGTCCCAAGGCACTTGGTAACGGTCTACCGTATGGCTGTTGACCAGAAGCACGCCCTTACTGTCTTTGTTGGTAACCACCGCGAAATGCACGATTCTCCTTTTCTCTTCGTAGGCGATCAGGTCGCCGGGTTCTAATCGCGCGATGAGGCTCATCGCTTCGTTCGATGCGGGCTCGACAATGTGACGGTACGTGCCTCGCCCCACGAGATGTGCGGTGCCAGAATGCGATAGGTAACGTCCGAAGGCATCGGCCTTCACCCAAGCAGTACTCCCGGCTCCTCTCCAGCCTTGTTTGGCGTAGTGCCAGACGCTGGTGCCTGGCAGTGCACCAGCGTCGGGATCGCCCAAGACCTGGGAGGCAAAGTTGGTGCAGTCTCCCCCCAAACCAGTGTAGTCTCTGTAGTCTTGATTGTAGCGACCTTCGTTGCCGCAACCCCACGCGGCACCACAGTAAGTGTTAGCGTATTGCACGGCTGCAGCGCGCTGATACTTCTGGCGCCGAGCCACGTAGGGTAGTTCGGAAGCCAGAACAGTACCTATCAAGTGTTCTGTCGCGGCCGGCGTTACGTCGGGAATGACCGTATCCTCGTCGAGGGGATCTGTGTACCAATCACGCTTGAGCACCCAACTGTTGCCGTGCAAGGCGAGCTCCATCACGTGTCGGGTGCCCACGCCAAAGCGATGTACCTTATCTTCTGGATCGTCAAGGTAGACGTAGCCGAAGCCCGCACTCTGGATCACATAGGCCCAGATGGAATTCTCCCGTTTCTCCATACGCACGATGCGCCCGTCAGCAGAGACTTCCACAATCTTCAGGCCGCGCTTCTCGGCCCAGGCGCCTACATACTTGACGCGTCGTGTCTCGCGTTCGAGTGCCCACCTGCCAGTAGCGACGCTCAGATCATACAGCCTGTGCAAGCCCTCAGTCTGACTGTTGAGGATGGCTAGCGATCTCAGATGTAGGATGGTGTTGATGGCTGAAGTGATGGGCGGGGGATCGTCTTCCGGGGCCGTCATCGTGGTCATCACGCGAGGTCGGTCTAGGCACCCCCAGGCTATGCCAAGCACGAGGCAGACCATCAGCACGACCAGTACCGCACGCAAGCGGACTACGCACAAGATCACCGTCTTCCCCCCCAGATCCCATATGTATGAGGAGTTGTGGTGTAGCATACGCAAACGAGCAGTCCAGATCGTGCAAGGGGACTGCCTCGTCATGGAGAAGAAGAGGGCACCTGATTAGCGAGCAAAGAAAGGAGTCCGCGCATGCCGTGGGTGACACAACAGGATATTAGGCAGGGGCTGCTGCGTTTGGGACTCAAGGGCGGTGACACAGTCCTAGTGCATAGCAGTCTGTCTTCCTTTGGTTGGGTGGAAGGGTCGGCGTCGGCTGTGGTGGAGGCACTGCTACAGGTGCTAAAGGAGGGGGGAACCCTGATTGCGCCTACATTTTCTTACTATCTTCAGGGCGATGAGAAAGTGTGGGATAGAGAACACACCCCGTCACGCATGGGGGTGATCTCCGAAACGGTGCGTACGTGGCCTGGGGCATTGCGTAGTAATCATGCTGCGCATCCCCTGGCCGCGATTGGTCTGCATGCCCCGCTCATCTGTCGGCGGCCTCACAAGACAGGTTTTGGACCCGACAGCCCGTTTTTCACGCTTGTCGAGCTCGGTGCCTTTATCCTCCTGATGGGGGTGGGCTACAACAGCTGTACGTTTTTCCATCTACTAGAGGCGAAGGTCGAGGTGCCCTATCGGTACTTGGAGGAGAGAAAGGCGACGGTTATTGTCGATGGCGTGCGCGATGAGCATGGCTCTGCCTGGGAGTACACGCGCCGGCCCGGAGCTCGAAACGATTTCGTACCCCTGGGGCGGGCACTGGAGGAACGTCAGATGGTTCGTCAGACCAGGGTTGGCGATAGTGAACTCAGGTTATTTCGCGCTGCCGATGCATATCAGGTGGGTCTGGAGATCATGGGCCAAGATCCCCTCTTTCTTCTAACGCAAGAGAGCAGAGCTGATTGGCAGTAAGGAGTCTGCTACCTGATGGCTGGTTGCCAGGCTGTTTCTAGCTCTGTGCGCAGGGTCTCCGGGGCGACAATGGGTGGTGAACAAGAGAACCCGTGACAGACGTAGGCGGTCACAAAACCCTGGTGGGCAGTTTTCCCCTCACAGATGTTTGGTTTGACCTCCATCTCCTCATTCACCGCGTAGATAACGCGATGCGGGTGGTAGGCAGCCCATGCTGCCCGAAGCATCGCTTCGGTGTGATTCTTGGCACATCCAGCGGGGCATACAACGACCACCTCCAGCGGTCCCGCGGCGTAGTTGTCCAAGATGCCAACCAATCCGGCTGTCCCCCAGGGATCATGCTGAAGATCGGATCCAAACAGCGCCAGCATCCTCTCTGCTCTTTGCATGCAGTCCGTCTCGCCAAGATAGGCGTGCAGGCGCAAGAGGACGTTGGCAGCCATGGCGTTAGCTGAAGGAAGAGAAAGATCATGGGCGCTCTTGGGGCGGTGGATCAAGTCGGGGCTCGCCGTGGCTAGGAAGAACCCACCTTGAGCGTCATCCCAGAACAGGTCGATAGCCAGTGCCATCATTTCCTGCGCTCGGTCCAGATAGTCTTGTCGGAAATTCAGCTGATAGACGTCGAGAAGGGCTTGACTCAGGAAAACGTAGTCCTCGAGGAAGGCGGCTGTTTGGCCTGGTCCGTTCGTCCAACTGCGTAGTAGTCGCCCATCTCTTAGGCGCAGGTGCTCCCACACGAAGGATAGGGCCTGTTCTGCTCTGTCGAGGAAGCGCGGTTCGTTCAATATGCCAGCGGCCTGAGACATGGCTGAGATCATCAGACCATTCCATCCGGTCAACACTTTCTCATCGCGGTGGGGAGCGCTGCGTTCGCGTCGGGCTTCATAGAGCCTTGCTCGGGAAGACTGCAGTTGCTGTTGGAGTTCACTGACGTCTCGCCCCATTCGCCGTGCCAGGTCCTCGAGATCGTAGGCCTGATGCAGGACGTTGGTGCCGCCGTTGAAGTTGCCTTGCTCTGTCACACCATAGAACGTCGCCACCACCTCAGCGTTGTCTCTGCCCAGGATCTTCTGCAGTTCGTCAAGGCGCCAGACGTAGAATTTCCCTTCTTCACCGTCGCTATCTGCGTCTTGGGTCGAAAAAAAGGCCCCTTGAGGATGCGTCATCTCTTGCAGCACGTAGTCTAGCGTCTCTCTGGCCACAGTCGCGAAGCTTTCCTGGCCAGTGATCTGGAACGCCGACAAGTAGAGGGGAGGCATCAGGGCGTTGTCGTAGAGCATCTTCTCAAAGTGCGGAATCAGCCATTTGCGGTCCGTGGAGTAACGATGGAAACCACCCCCTAGGTGGTCGTAGAGACCTCCCTGGGCCATGCGCTGCAAGCTGAGAAGACCCATGTCGACGTATCGACGTCCTGCCTCCGAACCGTGCTGGCGCAGGAGCAGCTCGAGTGCCTGTGCGTGAGGGAATTTCGGGTGGTCACCAAAGCCGCCGAACTCCAGGTCCACGTGACGAGCAACAGTCTGCACTGCTCGTACGACAGTGCGGCGGTTGGGGACCGCAGTATCGGCGAGGGTAGTAGGCTCTGTCAGCGTCAGGCCGGCAACGGTCTGCGTAGCCCTTTCGATCAGGGCTTCGGGCTGGGAGGCAAAAGCTGTTTGCACGGACTCAAGCACCCGGAGGAATCCTGGGTAACCGTAACGATCGTGAGGTGGGTAGTAGGTGCCCGCATAGAACGGGTACAGGTCTGGTGTCAAGAAGACAGAGAGTGGCCAGCCACCGTGTCCGCCAAGCAGTTGCGCTGCGTTTTGGTAAACGAAGTCAAGATCCGGCCGTTCCTCGCGGTCGACCTTGATGCTGACGAAGTGCTCGTTGAGATGGTTGGCGATCTCCTCGTTCTCGAAGGATTCGCGCCGCATGACGTGACACCAATGACAGGCAGAGTAGCCAATACTGAGGAAGACCAGCTTTTGCTCCCGTTTGGCTTTTTCGAGGGCGTCTGCTCCCCACGGATACCAATCCACGGGGTTACTGGCGTGCTGTTGGAGATAAGGACTGCTTTCATGGACAAGACGGTTCTGCTTCCGCTGCACGGTTGTCTGAGGCATGGCGCGGCCCTCCAGTCTCTGTATCGAAGTATGCCCAGATCGACAGGATTATCGCTGCTAGCGCATACTCACAGCAGGCAGTCTTATTGGCTATGGCGAAGTAGGCAGACAAACGTCAGGCAATCGGGAACATGCCAAGCAGAGCCAGGAGGTCTACAGATGAGTCCAGGACTGAGCGAATACGTGGCACCAGTTTGTGTGATTCTGGCGGCCGGTAGAGGCACACGCATGCGGTCTAAGCAGACGCACAAGGTTTGCTTTCCGATTGCGGGTAGGCCAGCGATTCTGCGAGCGATGGATGCCTATCAGGCGGCGGGGATCAGTCGGTTTGTCGTTGTGGTGGGGGCGATGGCTGGTCAAATTGTGGAAGTAGTGGGGCAAGAGTATCCTGAGGCGAGCTTTGTATACCAGCCCGAACAGCGGGGTACGGGTCATGCTACCCGAGTAGGGATTACTCCACTGCGTGATATCGGCTACGAGGGGCCCATCTTTGTGACCATGGGCGACAAACTCGTAGAAGCAGAGGCCATCCGTGAGTTCCTGACCGCTTTTGGTGGTTCGGACCAGCTGGCCATGGTGGGCGTGGTGCCCCGGCAGCCCGGTAGTGAGGGCGGACGGATCCTTCTGCGCTCGGAGGGTCAACTGGCTGGCATCGTGGAAACGCGAGATATCCAGAAGGCCTCGATCTTGGAGAAGGCCTATATGCTAATGCATAGCGGAGCCGAGCAAACTGCGGCAGCCCTTGAGGAATTGGCCCAGACCGCTGAGGCAACCATTCCTGATGACACTAAGCGCAAGCTGGCCTTGGGGCCCCTCGCTGATGCCTTGGACATGCGGGATATGGCCGCCGTAGAAGAGATCATGCAAGGGTTGGAGCCCAACGTGCGCTTTGTCAGTGTGGGGCGGACTCGCTTTGCGCCCGCACAAGCCGCTGAGGCCAAGTACCAGAACGCAGCACTGTATCTTTTTCAGGCCCCGGCGCTTTATGAAAGCCTGCGCTGGATCAGCGCTGACAACGCCCAAAAAGAGGAGTATCTCACCGATGCGGTCAACTACCTGGCCAATGCCACGGATGCAGGCCAAGTAGGCTATCATGTCCTCAACGCAGATGATGTGTTGACCTACAACAATCCCGAGGAACTCCTTCTGGTCGAAGAGCAGTTTCGCCGCCGGCACAGCCAGCGCAGCCCCGAGCGCTTGGCAGCTGGCTCCTTCCGCAGTGTAGAGGGGTGGTTGAACCTTTTCGATCGCGGCGGCCATGCGCTTCAGGCGGCTTTGGCGGACATCTATGGAAACGACAGCGAGCTGATTCAGGAGCGAGTCCAGACCTACCGTCACGTCTTGGAGCATTTTGGCAAGCTGTATGGTTTTGACAAGAAGGTTGTCCTGGTGCGAGCGCCCGGCCGGGTCAACATGATGGGGCGTCATATTGAGCATCGTGGTGGCAGTGTCAACGTGATGGCCATCAACAAAGAGGTCATCTTGGTGGCTGCGCCCAGAGCGGACGACACTGTGCGCGTCGCCAATACTGCCGACGAGGCGTTTCCTGCCCAGGAATTTCGTATTGGCCTTGAGATCGCTGACATGCCGTGGGATGACTGGCTGAGCTATCTGAGCCAGGAGCGCGTCCAGCAACTGGTGCGTGACTCGCACGGGCACTGGGTGAACTACGTCAAGGCTGCTTTCTTGCGTCTGCAGTTTCAGTGTCGTGACCGGCGGATCACGGGAATGGACGCTGTCTTCAGTGGCAACATCCCCGTGGCGGCTGGTCTGTCTAGCTCGTCAGCGGTGGTGGTGGCCTCAGCGGAGGCGGCCGCGGCTTTGAACGACTTGGATCTGGCGCCTCAGGATTTTGTGGATCTGTGCGGTGAGGGCGAGTGGTATGTGGGTACCCGGGGTGGGGCGGGAGATCACGCGGCGATGAAATTCGGCCAGCGCGGACAGCTGACCCAGATTGGCTTCTTTCCTTTCCAGGTTAAAGGAAGCGTCTCGTTCCCTGCGGAGTACCAGCTGATCGTGGCGAATTCGCACGTCAAAGCACAAAAGACGACGAATGCTCGAGATACGTTTAACCAGCGGGTGGCGGCTTATGAGTTCGGCTTGATGCTACTTAAGAAGCTGTTCCCTCTTCATGCGGCTAAGATGAAACGCTTGCGTGACGTGAATCCTACTACGCTGCAGGTGCGTCCCAGTGCCATCTATGAGATGATCATGGCTCTGCCCGAGACCCTGTCTCCTGCTGAGGTTCGGGAGCGCTTGGGGGACACACACGCGGCGGAACTGGATCGAATTATGCAAAGCCATGGTGCACCGGAACACTACCTGATTCGCTCTGTGGTGTTGTATGGAGTAGCGGAGTGTGTGCGGGCTGAGATGTGCCGTCAGCTACTAGAAGAAGGCGATGTACACGCTTTGGGGCGGCTGATGCAGATCAGCCATGACGGTGACAGGGTAGTGCGCTACACAGATGAAGGTGGACGCTGGCAGGCACATCCCTATGACTACATGGCTGGGACTGGCTATCTCAAGTCCCTGATGGCCGACTTACGGAGTGAGGATGTAGAACGTGTTATCCGCGCCCAGCTCTACCGGCAGCCGGGTGGCTATGCCTGTTCGACACCCGAGATCGATGAAATGGTCGATCTCTCTTTGCAGGTTCCCAGTGTGGTAGGGGCGCAGCTTTCTGGAGCCGGTCTGGGCGGCTGCATCATGGTCTTGGTGCATCAGGACGGTGTCGACAGTTTGCATAGACTTCTTGAGGAGCGTTTCTATGAACCCAAGGGGTTGGAGCCTGCTCTAACGGTGAGCGCACCAGTGAAAGGGTCAGGCTTGATCACGATTGCCCCATAGGGCGAACACTGAAAGCAGGCGCTGAACACCTCGCTGGATGGCAATTGGAGGCCGTCGACATGCCTTTTCGAGGGGGCTTGAAGTTGGCAAGAGATGAGGCACAGGTAGGCCGGATTTCGCCACACGCTGTGGTGGGCGAGGATGTCGAGTTGGGCTATGGCGTGGTCCTGGAAGACGGTGTGCAAATCGGGGCAGGTTGCGTTTTGGGGCACTATGTGGTGGTGCATCGGGGCACCCGTGTGGGCGATAACTGCCAAGTTGGCGATCACAGCGTTCTGGGCAGAGCTCCAATGAAAGCCAAGACCAGCACACTTCAGAGCGGGGAGGTGCTGCCTCCTCTTGAGCTGGGCTCCGAGTGCATGGTTGGCGTGGGCGCTGTGCTTTACGCGGGGAGTTCGCTCGGTGCAGGTTGCCTCGTCGCCGATGGCGCGCAAGTGCGTGAGCGGTGTCGTATCGGAGAGCATGTGATCATCGGACGCAGCGTCACCGTGGAGAATGACTGCCTGATCGGTGAGGCCACCAAACTGCAAAGTGGGGCGTATCTCACGGCGACATCGGTTCTCGAAGATCATGTCTTTATTGCCCCGATGGTCACGACGACCAATGACAACTACGTGGGCCGTACGGAGGCTCGCTTCCGGGAGCGCAAGGGTGTCACTGTCAAGCGCTATGGCCGGGTGGGTGGCGGAGCGGTGCTTTTGCCTGGGGTGACCGTCGGCGTAGAGGCCCTGGTGGCCGCTGGTGCTGTGGTTACCAGGGACGTTCCGGCGGGCCAGATCGTGATGGGTGTGCCAGCACGTGTAGTACGGGAGGTGCCTGCCGAACAGCTGGTGCTATCGCCGGAGGAGGTAAGATAGGTACCGCACTAGGTATGGCGTACATACTCTGCGAAGGGAAATCAGGATGACCATGCTCAGAAAGCTGCTCTCCAAGGGAAGTTTTGTGCGCAGTGTCACCGTCTTAGCTGGAGGTACTGCCCTGGCGCAGGTCATCACAGTAGCCGTCTCGCCGTTTTTGACCCGACTGTACAAGCCTGAGGATTTCGGCCTCTTGGGGGCTTATGTGGCTGTTCTGGGCCTAGCGGTGCCACTGGCATCTTGGCGCTATGAGTTTGCTATTCCTCTGCCGAAGAGCGAGCAAGAAGCGTTCAACCTGCTGATTCTGGCCTTGGGTACGGTGGTGGTCATGACCGCCTTGCTCGCACTGGGAATCGGGGTGTTTGGGCAGCGGCTGGTTGTGTGGATGAAGGCGCCCGCGCTGAGACCATATCTGTGGCTACTGCCAGTGGGATTGCTTGGAGCGGGGGCCTATCAGGCTCTAAACTACTGGGCAGTACGGCGACAGGCTTTCGCGGTCATTGCCAGGACCAAACTCGCGCAGAGTACGGGATCTGTAGGCACACAGCTGTTGGCGGGTTTGGGTGTCCCGGGTCCCCTGGGACTCATTGCTGGTCACGTCGTGGGTCAGGTGGGGGGCAGCAGTAGTCTGGCTCGCCTAGTAATGCGCAGCTGGCCAACACTCGGCCAGAGCATCAGTTGGGAGCAGATGCGGGCTATGGCCAAGCGGTACTGGCGCTTCCCCGTCTTTAGTGCTTCTGCATCCCTCTTCAACAGCGCCACCACCCAGGTCCCCACGCTCTTGCTCACGGCTTTCTACGGGGCCGATGTAACAGGCTGGTTTATCTTGGGTCAGAGGGTGTTAGGAGCACCAGCCGACCTTATCGGCAACTCGATCGGGCAGGTATACCTGAGCGAGGCAGCGCGACTGGTCGGAACTGATCCAGTTGCTCTGCGACGGCTCTTCTTCCGAACGGGGGGGCGCATGGCGCTGATCGCTGCAGCCCCTATGCTGGTTATCATGGCTTGGGGTCCGTGGTTGTTTTCCAGGATTTTCGGCCTGCAGTGGCTTGCTGCGGGTAGCTACGCGCGTCTTCTCGCAGTGTGGGTTTTCTTTGGGTTGGTTATCTCACCAATCGCCAGTCTGAATGTGTTGGAGCGTCAGGATCTGTTCTTACTATGGAACGTCGGGCGCAGTATACTCACGGTGGGAGGTCTTTTCCTGTCTCATAGGTTGGGCTTGGGCCCACATCAGGCGATTGGCGTCTACTCACTATGCATGGTTATCGCTTACATGGCGATCGCTTTGCTCTGGCTGTTGGCTGTGCAACAGCGCATAGAGGCCGTCGCGAGAGTTCACTGATTGAGGAGTCTGTGCATGGGCTATTGCAACCCTCGGGACCAGTGGATGCGATTGCTTACTGACCGAATTCAGGAGTCCACTGGCAAAGCAGCAGAAGAAGAGTGCCATATCGGTATCATAGGTGCCCTGGGTGCTCACGATGTGGGCGACGAGGCCATGCTACGTTCGCTGATGGGTGAGATAGCAGGCAGAATGCCGGGCGCTGTGTTCACGGTGTTCTCCAACCGCCCAGAGGTCACGGATGCCTACTTGGGCACTCAGTCTGCGCCAACGCTTCACAGATGGCTTTACAACCGACGCAGCCTGCTATCATGGGTGCTGAACGGCGCAGATGCATTGGAGGCTACTCTCACCCGCCTGGCCGGAGCAGTCTTCCAGCTTGATCCGATTGTGTGTGACGAATGGCTATTGCGTGGCGTGCTGGCCCTGCTTGACAAGAGGCTTGACCGACTTACCCGCGACTCGACGTGTGGCCGTCTGCGGGGAGATGCATCCTTGCTTTCGGAGCATGTGCGCAGGGTTGCGGCATGTGACGTGGTGCTGCTACTGGGGGGAGGTTACCTCAACAGCTGGCACGTGAAGGCCCGGGCCTACATTACGCTGGCGACTGCCCAAATCGCGTTGCGGTTGGGTAGACCAGTCTTTGCCTCCGGGCTGAATCTGGGGCCCTTCAACCGCTATGATTTGCGCGCAGTAGGTCGGATTCTGGGTCAGTTCGAACTGATTGGCCTGCGAGACAGAGATGAGTCGCCAGAGGCCCTACGGCAGATGGGGATTTGGGATCCGGCCATTCATCACTTTAGCTCCGATGATGCTATCATGCTAGGAGTATCGACTCTCGGTCAACCTGAGCTGGAGGGGCTTACAGCGGAACTAGGCTCGTACGTGGCTTTCCAGATGCACCGGTGGCTGCTAAGTACTAAGGATCTTCACTCTCTGAGCGCAGCTATGGCAGAGGCCTTGGACCAGGTAGTTGAACGGCATGATGTTCATGTGCTCATGGTGCCGATGACTTTCGGTGAGGTTGGGTCACGCGACTTGGCGGTCATGAAGGGTGTGCAGGCGACCGCTCGGCATGCCGACCGCTTTCATGCAGCAGCAACAACACTCCAGCCTGAACAGCTGAAGTACCTGTTTTCGCGAGCACAGTGCGCTGTTGTCACTCGACATCATGCGTTTGTCTTCGCAGTGAGTTCAGGCGTGCCCTGCGTGGCGGTTGAGCTTGACCCTTATTATCGTATGAAGCTAGCAGGCATGGCGGGCGAATATGAGGGGCTATGCAGCATCCTGCCTATGTCTGTATTGGAGCCAGCGTCGATTGTGGAGGCGGTCAGTGGTTATCTCACTGGCAACTGCGCGAAAAGCGGTGGATGTGAATGAGTAGGTTGCGCGTGCTGATCACCGATGTGGGTGCCAAGCATTCCATCGCCATCCAACGTCGTCTCAGGGCGAGGTTGTCAGACATATGGCTCATAGGGCACGATGAGAGCCGTCACTCATTGGCTCGCTTCTATGGTTGCCTAGATAGGATGATTACGGGTGTGGCCCTTGAGGATGCTCTAGCTGGAGAAGCATTTGACATGGTTATTCCTGTGAGTGCCCGGGCGGTCCGCACAGTATCGAAGAGGTGTCCTCAGTGCGCTGTGTTGCCAAGTCCTGCTGTTCTGGAGCGCTGTTGGAACAAGGCTGAGACTTTGGCCTTAGCCCAGGGTTTGGGCATACCCATACCTGCTACACGCCTTGTGAAGAGTCGGCATGAAATAGTAGATGAATGCTCGAGCTATCCATGTGTGGTCAAACCAGCGTGTGAGACTGAAGCCAAGGGAGTCTATTACGCTCGTAATGTGCGGGAGTGTCAGAGGTACGTGGATCTGCTGTTCGACAAGATGAGCGGAGAATCGCAGTATGGTGTACTGCTGCAGGAATACATCAAAGGCTGGGGCTGCGGTTTTTTCGCTCTATATGATCAAGGTAGTTGCAGGCGGGTTTTCATGCACCAGCGGATCCGGGAGTACCCGCCCTCGGGAGGGGGCAGTACTGCAGCGCGTGCTTTCTATGCCGAGACCCTCAAACAGATGGGTCTACGGCTTCTGAATGCGCTCACCTACCATGGGGTGGCGATGGTCGAGTTTCGGTATTGTGAGGAGCGGGAGCAGTATGTGCTCATGGAGATCAACCCAAAGATGTGGGGCTCGATAGAGCTGGCGCTGTGTGCGGATGCTGATTTTGCCGTAGACCTAGTCCGACTCTTTGGAGGCGAGAAGCTGGAGTACACGGAGGCCTATGACCGCGATCTACATTTCTATTGGCCACTTGATGATGACCTGCTGCATCTTGCGCAGACGAGGCAGTGGCACAAAGTAAGGGAGTATCGATCGCCAGAAGCAGCGACCAATGTGGGACAGTCGGTACCTGCCGATGTCTACAAGAGCTTGCGGTTGCTCAAGAAGCTGTTTGTGGGGTGAGTCCATGGAACACGAGCGCCGTGGTGTGATTCATCTGCACTCTAGATACTCCTATGACTCCCTTCTGTCGCCCAGCCGTATTCTGATCACTGCTCAGGAGGCAGGCTGGGATTTCGTCATACTCACCGATCACAACACGATTCGCGGTTCTCAGGCTCTGCGGGAGCTGGCCCGCAAGAGGGCCCCCCACATCGATATACCTATCGCTGCTGAGTACCGGACTGAGTGTGGGGACATGATCGCTGCCTTCATCGAGGAAGAGATCGTAGAGATGCGCTTGGCTGGTTTTGTGGCCAACGTAAAGGCGCAGGGGGGCCTACTACTACTGCCCCATCCCTATGTTTCACATGATGATCCCGAGAGACTGGCTGTGGCTGCAGACCTGATCGAGGTAGCCAATTCCCGAGCGACACCAGAACAGAACCACAAAGCACTGGCTCTAGCCAAGCGTCTCGGTAAGCCAACCTACGTGGCGTCTGATGCCCATCTTAGGTGCGAACTAGGAAATGCAGTGGTAAAGGCGAGGGGCGGGGGACGGCTCCAGAATATACTGGAGGTTCTGGGGACTGAAGTGACGTATTTCTCCTGCGCAGCCCCGTCTGTCACCTACCGTTCACAGATGATCAAGGCAGGGAAGACAGGTAGTGTCGGCCTTTTGGCTTATAACCTCTATGCATATGCTCGCTGGAGCGTGTCTGGGGATCGGTAGAGGAGTCTGCTGTGCTTATCGTTACGCATCCACCCACATATATTCCCGAGCGAGACTACGTTTTGTCGGTGATTCTGGGCGAGTTTCTGGGGCTGGAGTATCGCACAAGGGTCGCCGACTGTCTGGAGGTATCCATCACGAGGGAGGGCTGCGCTGATGGTCGTGTGCTTACGATGAGCGATCAGCTGTTCCAGACCCCGCAAGAGCAGTGGCTGACGCCTCTCGCCCTACCGCCCCGCCCAATAAGGGTATGGAATGCCGTTCCCGATGGGTTGCGTGAACGCCTTTTGGAATCATCGGTTCCAGTGCTTTACGGACGCCAACTCAGTAGCGGGGCGTTCTGTGTGTTCGGCGACACACATGTGCATCTAGGCATTGATATATTTGGCAGCTCCTTTTTTATGCTTACCTGTTATGAAGAGTTGGTCAGTTCAGTCAGAGACAGCTATGGTCGCTTTCCGGCCACGGAGTCACTTGCGTATCAGGTTGGTTTTTTGCACCGTCCTCTGATCAACGAATACGTGGAGATACTCTGGGCGGCACTGGAGCACTTATGGCCCTCTCTGCGGCGTCAGGCACGCCGTTTTCAACTGCGTCTGACCCACGACGTCGATGAGGCGTACGTGGTGAGGGGCAAGAGTCTGCTGGCTGTAGCTCGCAGCACGCTTGCCGACCTTGTCTTGCGCAAAGACTCCCAGCTTGCGGGCAATCGACTGCTGTCGTGCTATCGGGTGCGGCGAGGGGATGGCGATGCAGATCTCTGCAATACCTTCGATTTCATCATGGACCTCAGTGAGGAGCAGGGGGTGGCGAGCGCATTCTACTTTATGAGTGCGTGCCAGAGTTGCTACTGTCTTAGTGATCCGTGGGTCTCTCGCCTGATGCGCCGTATCCACGAACGTGGGCATGAGCTGGGCTTTCACCCTGATCTAGGTACATTTCGCGATGCCCAGTTGCTGGCGCAGGAGTTTGGACGGTTGCGACAGACAAGCGAGGCCTTGGGTATCTCTCAGGAGAGGTGGGGTGGGCGTCACCACTACCTGCAATGGGATGCTTCTGTGACGTGGCAGGCTTGGGAGGATGCTGGGTTGGCCTATGACAGTAGCGTAGGCTTTGCTGATCAGGTGGGTTTCCGCTGCGGTACCTGTTACGAATTCCCCGTCTTCAATGTCCACACGCGTCAGAGATTGCAGTTGCGGGAGCGTCCTCTGATCGTCATGGAGGCTACGTTGCTGGGGTACATGGGTCTTGACTGTGAAGAAGCTCTCGAGCAGGCCTTGCTGCTCAAGCGGGCCTGCAAGCGCTTCGAGGGTGAGTTTACGCTTCTTTGGCATAACGCCCGACTTATGCAACGGCGCGAAAGGGAGCTTTATAGGCACGTGGTGGAGGGTTAGCCATGACGGGTGTGGGAGTTCGTCGGGGTCCGCAGAGGCTCAAGGCAAGCAAGTCCGTGGATCCCAAGGGACTGGTGTTTGCGTTGTTTCTCCTTTCGGGGAGCGTCAAGGCAGATCCTTTGTTGGCCTGGTTACCTGTTGATCTGACCCTGTTGTGCGCAGGTGCCAGTGTACTGCTTCTGTGGCGGGAGAGGCGGTGTGAGTCTGATGCTGGCCCCTGCAAGCCTTCTCGCGAGCTCTGGTGGATGTTGGGTTTGTTTGCTCTTTTCGTTCCGGCTGTACTCTGGACAAGCTGGACGCCGTACTCCGTGTGGAAGGTCAGTCGGTTGTTTACCCTGACCCTGTTAGCTGGCGTTGCTCCCTTTGTGCTCTTTCGCTCAGACGAGGATGTGTATCGGCTGCTTCATGCCCTTTGGCTCGTGGCACTGGCCATGGCTTTGTCATCGGCATTCGCCTACTTCACTGGCCGTGGCTCGGGTTCGCGGATTGTGGCTTCTGGGGTCGATACGACGGCCTTGGGTCGAGCAGCAGGGATGGCGATGCTCTGGTTGTTGTCGCAACGACTGGATGGGAGGGGCCATTGGGCGCTCTTTTGCGTAACAGGTGCTTTGCTTATGATGGTGCTTCTCGGTACAGCCGCTAAGGGACCGATACTGGCTGCGGCGGTAAGCACGGGGTTGGTTGCTTGGTTGCGTGTGCGGGAGAAGCCAGGTGAGATGATACGGATCGGAGCTTTGTTCGTTCTTCTCGGCCTACTGTTTCTCGTGGCCCGGGGTTATGTGGATGATTCTGCGTTGAGAAGGGTTGGTCAGCTCTTGCAGGGCAGGCTGACTGGTTCAGAATTGGAGCGTCTGTCTGCCTACGAGCAGTCGTGGGCCTTTGTGAAAAACCATCCCCTTGGGTTGGGGTGGGGGGGGTTTGCACGTTATGTGAACCTTTGGGAAGGCCTAGATCGCCAGTACCCCCACAATGTGGTGCTTGAGGTGCTGTTGGAGGGTGGTTGGCTGGCCGGTGCTGCCTTTGTCATTCTTATCTTGCTTTCACTGAGACGTGTCTATACAATGAGCCATGCATTCGAGGCAAGAGCGCTGCTCCCGCTGCTACTATTCTTTCTACTCAACGCCTTGGTGAGCGGCGACGTCAATGATAATCGGATGCTCTTCACTTTTATTGCGTTAGGGCTTCATACAGGAAGAAGGAGAGCATTGCCGCAGGAATCACCTGCAAGAGTACAATGGCAGCCTGAGATTGTGCACCTGACCTCGGCTCATCCCGCCTGTGATGTGCGCATATTTCACAAAGAGTGCCGCGCCCTGGCCGCTGCGGGCTATAAGGTGGCCGTGGTGGGAAAACACCAGGGAGACGAGCTACGGGATGGCGTGCAAATCCGGGCTCTCAAGCAGTCATCGGGGCGTTTTGCCCGCTTCACCTCCACAGTAGCTGAGGTGTACCGTCTGGCCTTGCAGGAAGATGGACAGGTCTACCACTTTCACGATCCTGACCTGATTGCTGTGGGCATGCTGCTCAAAATGCGTGGCAAGCGAGTCGTGTATGACGTACATGAGAACTTGCCACAGCAGATACTTTTCAAATTGTGGATTCCCGCACCCTTGCGTAAGTGCGTCAGTTGGGGAGCGGCGGTGATGGAGCATGGCGCGGGCCGCATCTTCGACGCTGTGGTGGCGGCTACACCAACCATTGGTAGTAGATTCCCGCAGGTCAAGACAGTCTTGGTGCAGAACTTCCCTGTTTTGGAGGAGTTGCCGCGCTCGGTTCAGCCTTACAAGCGCCGCGCACCCATTATTGCCTATCCAGGTGGACTGAGTGTGGACCAAGGGCTTCTGGAGCTGGTAAGAGCCATGGAGCTGCTACCGGAATCATTGGACGCACGCTTAGTGATGGCTGGCGAGTTTGACACGCCTGAGCTGCGAGCACAGGTGGAGGGTATGTCGGGCTGGCGACGGGTTGAGTTTCTTGGATGGCAACAGCGCGACGAAGTGATGCAGCTTTTGGCTACTGCTCAAGTAGGCATTGTCGTGGATCATCCGATTCCTAACTACATTGATGGCTACTCCACGAAGATGTTTGAGTATATGCTCGCAGGGCTGCCTGTGGTGGCCTCAAACTTTCCCCTGTGGCAGGAGATCATCGGGGAAGCTGGGTGCGGTCTTATGGTAGATCCCCATCAACCGGAAGAGGTGGCAGAGGCCATCGCCTGGTTACTTACTCATCCAGACGAAGCGCAGAAGATGGGTGACAGGGGGCGCCACGCAGTGTTGGAGCGGTTTAACTGGACCATAGAAGCGGAAAAGCTGCTTGGGCTCTACAGTGGTCTGATAGGTACCTCAGAGAATCCCGAGGTGTTGACATGAGGTTTTCTAGGATTCTAGTTCTGGCTGCCCATACCGACGACGCCGAATTGGGATGCGGGGCCACGATGGCCCGTATGCTGGAGGAGGGGGTCGAGGTGTTCGTTGCTGCTTTCTCGACTGCCCAGGAATCTGTGCCAGCGGGATCGCCTGAAGATATCCTCAAGCAGGAGTTCACGAGGGCGATGGTGCTTCTGGGCATCCCCTCGACGCATATGAGGGTATTCGATTACCCAGTTCGTCGTCTCTCGTACTACCGGCAAGAGGTGCTTGATAGCCTGATCCAACTGAGGCGTAGCATACAACCCGATTTGGTCTTATTGCCCTCAGGAAGTGACGTGCATCAGGATCACCAGGTGCTATACATGGAAGGGACACGCGCCTTTAAGGACATGTCGACTCTCGGCTATGAGTTACCTTGGAATCATATCGACTTTTCGGCTCAAGCTTTCGTCGTGGTCGAACGACATCACGTGGATCGTAAGTGGCTGGCGTTGCAGGCCTACGAATCGCAGTTTGAGCTTCAGCGGCCGTATTTCACTAAGGAGTTCATTGAGGGGCTGGCTAAGGTCAGGGGCATCCAGGTGAAGGCGGCCTATGCCGAGGCGTTTGAGGTCGTGAGGGTGAGATTATGATCGTCTCTATCCATCAACCGAATCTGTGGCCCTGGCTGGGTTTCTTTGATAAGATGGCTGCTAGCGATCTGTTCATACTGCTGGACACAGTGCCTTTCACCAAGGGGGGATTTCAGAACCGGGTGCAGCTTAAGGGGACCAATGGGGCGCTCTGGCTTACGGTACCTGTGATCACCGCCAAGCGACTGGGGCAGTCCACTCTTGATGTGGAGCTGAACAGTAGCTCGCATTGGCAGCGCGATCACATGCGAAGTTTTCAGGCCTACTATGCGAAGACTGCAGCCTACGAGACGATGATGCCCGTGTTGGAGGAGCTCTATCGCCACCAATACCAGAAACTCACCAGCTTCACTGAACCGGGAATCGTCTGGATCGCCCAGATGCTCGGTATCGGTACTCGACTTGTCAAGGCCAGTGAGCTTAACGTCTCCGGATCAGGATCGCAGTTGCTGTGTGACCTTGTCAGGGAGGCCGGGGGCAGCACCTACCTTTCTGGGCCGAGTGGCCGGCGCTATCTGGACGAGGAAGTCTTTCGTAAGCAGGGGATTGAAGTGCACTATCACAGCTTCACTCCTTTCCCCTACACGCAGCGATTCGGCGATTTCATTGGGGGCCTTAGTGCTCTTGATTATCTTTTCAACGAGCCAGATCTGGTGGCGTGGCAGAATCGGCCTTAACGTCTGGTTGGAGGGAAAGCATTGCGTGTATGGTTGGTGACGGTCGGAGAGCCTGTGCCCCTTGATGACGGTAGGCGGGATCGTCTGCATCGGGTGGGTATGCTAGCTGAAGCACTAGTGGCCCGTGGCCACGAGGTGCTCTGGTGGACCTCTAGTTTCGATCATTTTCGCCGGAAACAGCGGTTCTCTGCGGATACCACGATGAGTATCAGTGAGGGGTACCGGCTGCGCTTTCTGCGGTCGGTGGGCTATCAGCGTACGATCTCCGTGAGGCGTCTCATCGATCACTGGGAGCTGGCCCGTAAATTCGCCACTCAGGCCGTTCAGGAGCCCGTGCCTGACGTGATCCACTGTTCGTTGCCAACGATTGAGCTTTCTGTGGCTGCTACGGCCTACGGTAAGAAGCACGGGGTCCCCGTGGTGATCGACGCCCGCGATCAGTGGCCCGATATCTTCCTGGAGGTACTGCCCCTTTGGGGTAGAAACCTGGGCAGGGCAGTTCTCGCGCCGATGTTTTCGGCAGTCCGGCAGGCCTGTCGAGATGCCACGGCCTTGTGGGGCATCACTCCGGGCTATGTGGACTGGGCTCTGGCATATGCTGGTCGCGCACGCACCGCCAAAGACCAGGATTTTCCCCTGGGGTACGACGGCAGACCGCCGTCAGCAGAAGAACAGGCCCAGGCGATCCACTTTTGGGCCGATTTGGGACTGCGATCAGAGAACGATGATTTCATAGCCTGTTTCTTTGGAGCGATGAGCGAGCAGTCTATGGAGATGAGAACGGTGTTCGCCGCGGCCAAGCAGCTGCAGGGTGATCTGCCAGTGAAATTCGTACTCTGTGGCAGCGGTGGCGATCTGCAAAACTACAAGGCGTTGGCCGCAGGGACAGCGAATGTGGTTTTTCCGGGCTGGATTGGCGCAGCTGAGATCTGGGCGCTGATGCGGATGAGCAGTGTGGGCCTAGCCCCTTATCGGAGCAGCCCCAGTTTTGTCTGTAGCATTCCAAACAAAGCCATTGAGTATATGTCGGCTGGATTGCCGGTAATTTCTAGTCTGAAAGGCACTCTAAAGGAGCTGCTGGCAGAAAACCAGTGTGGCATCACCTACCCCAACGGGAATCCTGACGCATTGGCACATACGCTGCGGGAGCTGATGCAGCAACCGCGGCGTCGTGAAGCCTTAGGCGAGAACGCCCTGCGCCTGTTTCACGAACGTTTTGACGCGCAGAAGGTCTACCTCGGTATGTGCGATGCACTCGAGGAACTGAAGGTCTCCGGCTGAGGGTCTGGCGCGACTGGCGCTAGCTGGCCATTTAGTCGCGGCAGGTATATGTGTACGTATGCTCGAATGATTTTTAGACGCGCGGCCTCGGTTGCCGAATAGCTCTAAGAGGGATGGGTGTGTATTGAGCTTTAGAGTCCGCTTTGTGAACCCTGCTAGGCTGTATCGGATGATCCAGACGGAGCTTGATCAGGCTTATCGTGAGGTGATGGAGCGAGGCGACCTTATCGATCGCGGGCAGTTGAGGTCGTTTGAGGAGCATTTGGCCGACTTTGTCGGTACGAAGTATGCTGTTGGCCTCAACAGTGGCTACGACGCGTTGTTCATGTCCCTGCGGGCAGCTGGCGTCGGGCATGGCGATGAGGTGGTAGTCCCTGCGCACACGTTCGTGGCTACAGCTTCTGCAGTCGTTAACGCTGGGGCTACACCAGTCTTGGTGGATGTGGGGCCCGACTTCAACATTTATGTGGAGAAGATAGAGGAGGCCATCACCGACAGGACCAAGGCGATCATTCCGGTGCACCTCAATGGCTATATGGCAGACATGCCAGCAATCATGAAGATTGCAGAGCGCTATCAGCTTGTAGTGGTAGAGGATGCTTGTCAGAGTCTTGGTGCGAGCATTGATGGGAAAAGGGCTGGTGCCTGGGGCCTTACTGGCTGCTGGAGCTTTTATCCCTTCAAGATCCTTGGAGGGTATGGCGATGGAGGGGCTATTACCACCGATGATCCTGAGGTGGCTCAGTTCGCTCGCCGTATGCGCTTCAACGGTGAAGATCGGGAGACAGGCGAGTATCATGGTCATGGCTACACATGTCTACTAGACAACATTCAGGCGGCCTTTCTTGATGTGAAACTGCGCTATCTGCCTGCTTGGATTGAGAGGCGCAAACACATTGCGCAGCAGTACTGCGAGGCATTTCGCGACGTTCCTGAGCTGAGTCTACCGCACTACGATCGGCCAGGGTTCGACCATGTCTATCAGAACTATGTGGTGCGATCGCCGCAGGGGGATGCCTTTTCCGATCACCTCAGAGCCCAGGGCGTGGAGGTGCTCGTCCAGTTTCGAAAGCCGTATTATAGGCATGAGGCACTGAATCTGGTCGATCGCGGATTCCCCGAGACAGAGGTTCTCAGTCGCGAAGTTTGCTCGTTGCCAATGTGTGTGGAGTTGCTCGATGAGGAGATTGCACACGTCATCAAGGCAGTGCGCAGTTTCTATGACAAGTAGGAGCAAAGACATGGGGGTCAGACGTGTGAAGCCGCTGGCGATTGTCACAGAGAGTTTTACGGAATCGGTTATCCGGGAGATGACACGTATATGTGATGCAGCGGGTGGTCACAATCTGGCTCAGGGTTTTCCTGATTTCCCCGCTCCGGCAGTGCTCAAGGAGGCAGCCATCGCGGCTATTCGGGCAGAGTGGAACCAGTACCCGGTGACTTTCGGAGAACCCGAGTTGCGTCAGGCCATCAGTAAGAAAGCACTCAGCTACAATGGATTGGTTGTCAATCCGGATACCGAGATCACGGTGACCTGTGGGGCAACCGAGGCCATGATTGCCACTCTCAAGGCGATCATCAACCCAGGTGACGAGATCATTGTCTTTGAGCCTTTTTATGAGAACTACGGCCCCGATGGGATTCTCTCAGGGGCTACTCCGCGTTATGTGACCTTGCACGCCCCAGACTGGCACCTTTCTATGGAGGAGCTGGCCGCGGCCTTTAACGACCGGACGAAGGCGATCGTTATCAACACACCCAATAACCCGACCGGCAAGGTCTTCACTCGCGAGGAGCTGACCCAGATAGCCACTCTATGCATGAAGTGGGGTGCTCTGGCGGTAACTGATGAGATCTATGAGCACATCCTCTATGACGATGCGGAGCACATCTCTATCGCTAGTCTTCCGGGCATGGCAGAGCGCACCGTGACCATCAACTCCATCTCAAAGTCGTACTCTGTGACAGGTTGGCGAGTGGGATGGGCCATTGCTGCCCCTCACATCACGGAACGCATCCGGAAAGTGCATGATTTTCTCACCGTCGGAGCACCGACTCCCTTTCAGCACGCGGCGGTAGTCGCCTTAGGCTTTCCGCAGGAGTATTACGCAGGGCTACAATCCCATTACGCGGCTGCACGGGATTTCCTTATCAGTGCCTTGGAAGACACCGGATTCGCGCCGTCACTGCCGCGCGGTGCCTACTACACGTTCGTTGGCGTAGAAGACTTGATGAAGGGACTGAAGGTTGCGGACGACATGACCTTCAGTCGGCGCTTGATTGAGTTGACGGGTGTGGCCACGGTACCCGGTTCGTCCTTCTATTCTGATCCGCGCCAGGGCATGAAGCAGGTCCGATTCTGTTTCTGCAAGCAGTGGGAGACCCTGCGGGCTGTCAAGCAAGCGCTTCAGCGGTTGGCAGAGGTCCCTGTCGTCGGCTGAATCGACATTATGAGGTGGATGATGTGGTTGTGGGTCTTCTGCAATCTATGTATGTGTCCATGCTTCGCATCCGGCTCTTCGAGGAACGGGTAGCCGATCTGATAGAGGCGAAGGAGATCCGTACGCCTGTTCACTTATGCATAGGGCAGGAGGGCGTGGCGGTGGGGGTGTGTGCCAGTCTGCGTCGCCACGACACCGTTTGGGGGAATCATCGCTCTCATGGCCACTATCTGGCCAAAGGTGGCGACATGTCTGCCTTGATGGCCGAGATCTTCTGTCGCCTAGACGGGTGCGCGGGAGGGCGGGGAGGTTCGATGCATGTCGTGGCTACTGAGGTAGGCATCTTGGGCACTGTGCCGATGGTGGGGGCCACTGTACCCATCGCCGTGGGAGCAGCCCTCAGCGCGAAGATGCAGGGGCACGAGCACGTTGCGGTGAGCTTCTTTGGCGATGGTGCCACGGAAGAGGGCGTGATCCACGAAGCCCTCAATTTCGCTACCCTGAACAAACTGCCAGTCGTTTTCGTGTGTGAGAACAACGGTTACTCGAGCCACTTACCATTGTCTGCCCGTCGGGCAGTCGGTGAGCTGCATCTGCATGCGCTTCCCTATGGTATTCCAGGTCTACGGGTGGATGGCAACGATGTACAGACTGTGTATGACGCGGCTTCACAGGCGGTCGAGAGAGCGCGCAGAGGTGAGGGGCCGACGCTGTTAGAGTGCATGACGTACCGCTGGCGGGGCCATGTCGGTCCGCGATGGGACCTTGATGTGGGTATAAGGGACGAAGAAGAGCTGGCCTCGTGGATGGCTCACTGCCCCATAAGAAGTTTGGAGGCCAGTCTGAAAAACACGGGCGTGTTGACCCCCGATGCCCTGGAGGCGCTGAAGGCTGAGGTAGTTCGAGAGGTCGACACAGCCGTGGATTTCGCAAGGCGCAGTTCGTACCCATCCGCTGACACCTTGTTAGAGCATGTTTTTGTGGGTCAGGAGTGAGTGGGGCCATGCGCCGTATCTCGTATGCCGAGGCAATTAATGAGGCTTTCCATCAAGTGATGCAACACGATGAGCGCGTCTTCGTGTTGGGTCAAGGCGTTAATAACCCCTGGTACGTCGGTACCACGGCCAACGGCTTGTATGCGCGTTTTGGTAAGGACCGGGTCATCGACCCGCCGATCTCGGAGAATGGCCTGAATGGCGTGGTTATTGGGGCTGCACTGACGGGTATGCGTCCGATTGTCCTTCATCCGCGTCTAGACTTTCTGCTTACTGGTCTGGAGCAACTGGTCAATCAGGCTGCTAACTGGTCGTACGTCTTTGCGGGCCAGGTCCCATGCCCGCTGGTGGTGCGGGGGATTATCAACAGGGGAGGCGAACAAGGCGCTCAGCACTCGCAAGCGCTGCAAGCGCTTTTCATGCATGTGCCAGGCCTCAAGGTAGTGATGCCAGCCACTCCCTACGATGCCAAAGGGCTCCTCATCGCCGCTGTGGAGGACGAGAACCCTGTGGTCTACATTGATGATCGGTGGCTTTACGGTCAGGTCGGCGAGGTGCCAGAGCATCGGTACCGGGTTCCGATCGGTAAGGCGGCGCTGTTGCTACAGGGCTGCGATGTGACGATTGTGGCTGTCTCTTACATGGTGAAGTTGGCCTTAGAAGCGGCCCAGCTTCTAGCCGAGCAGGGCATTCAGGCCGAGGTGATTGACGTACGTTCGCTCAAACCGCTGGATGATGATCTCATATGCACCTCCGTGCACAAGACCGGGCGGCTGGTGGTAGCTGAGGCCGCGTGGAGGACAGGGGGGGCTGCCGCGGAGATTGCGGCGCGCGTGGCGGAGTTGGCTTTTGACAGTCTGAAGGCTCCTGTTCAGCGAGTGACCCTTCCGGATGCTCCTGCGCCTTGCAGTCGATCTCTCGAAGAGGCGTACTATCCTACCTCGGGCGATATCGTGGCGGCGGTACGACGCACTATGCCAGGGCGACGAGCGCACAACGGCGCCTCGCGGGGCCCGGCAAGCACATCAGATCCAGGCGCCGATACTCTACAGGGGGATCCCGATTGTGATCAAGCGCGCGTGTGACATCGCTGTCGCATCGATAGGCCTTGTCCTCTTGTCTCCACTGCTTCTACTGCTGGCAGTAGCTATAAAGGTCAGCTCGCCGGGACCTGTGTTTTATAGGGGTGAGCGAATCGGTAGATACGGCCAGCCCTTTCGCATCTTCAAATTCCGCTCGATGGTGGTGGACGCGGAGAAACTTGGCGGCTCATCGAGCGGCGATGACGACCCGCGCATTACCCCCATCGGTCGCTTCATGCGCAAGTGTAAGCTTGATGAACTCCCTCAGCTGATCAATGTGTTGCTGGGGGATATGAGCATGGTGGGCCCTAGACCTGAAGTCGCGAGGTTTGTGGCGATGTATACGCCGGAGGAGCGCGTGATACTCACCATACGGCCGGGCATCACCGATTGGGCGTCTCTGTGGAACTCTGATGAAGGAGCCATCCTGGCGGGTGCCGAAGACCCAGACCAAGCCTATCTGGAGCTGATCAGGCCGACCAAGATTCGTTTACAGCTCAAATACGTGGAAGAGCGGTCGTTGGGAACCGATATGCGGATTCTCGTCCTGACGGTGCTGCGGCTTCTGCAGAAGGACAGGATACCAGAAGAGATTCGATCACTATGCCAATGACTATAGACGCGAAAAACGAGATCGATCATGGGGCAAAAGACATTGCGGCGGTAGGATGGGGCTTGTTTTGCATTCTGATGCCGCTCGGAAACACCACGCTCTCTATCCTCGTCTTCTGGTTGGCGCTGATGGCCACTGCGAGGAGCCCGGCCAGCAGACGAGCTCTGGTCAGGGCCGTGGGCACCAATCGCCTCATGCAGGCCACGTTGTTCTTTGTTTTCACCCTATTTGCCTCCGCCGTTTTCTCAGCCCATAGAACTCTGGCGCTTCTTGGGGCTTGTGGCTATGGCATGATAGCCCTGTCGCCGCTTTTGGTGGGGTTACTCTGGCACATGCCCTCAGCGGATTGGCTTCTGCGAAGGGGCACGCTTTGGCTCAGCCTAGGCGGGCTGATCTCCGGCGCAGTTGTCTTGTATCGGGTCTACGCTCTCCACATGTGGCGACCAGGTGGAGTCTTCACGGGGTCGAACGGGTTTGCTAGCGTCATGATGCTCACCCTGCTGATTACCTGGTGGGGTCTAACGGCACATGGTCTGCGTCAGCCGCGTTGGTTGAGACTGTGTCGTCTGGTGTGTTGGCTAGTCATGCTGTGGAGTTTCATTGTGGCCGAGGGGCGAGGGGCCTGGGGCGGCTTTGCAGTGGGCTTTGCCCTTTACAACATGCGCTCTTTGCGCGGCGTGCTGGCAGTGGTGGCCACTGGCGCCGCTAGTGCGCTTGGTGTGCGAGGAAACCCGAGGCTGCTCAGGCGGGTTCTCAGCATTCTCAGCCCCAGTGAATATGCCGACCGTTTGTGGATTTGGCAAGGTGCCGTGGCTATGTGGCGCGACCATCCGTTGGTTGGCATCGGACCGGGCACTTTTGTCCATGAGTTCGAAAGCTACCGTCCACTGGTGGCGATTGAAGGAGGGTTCACTCAACCTGTCTCCTTTGCCCATAATCTTTTCTTGGGGTTGCTTACGGAGGTAGGGATTCTGGGAACCGTCGCTTTCTTGCTTGTCTTGGGTGCGGCGATCTGCTCGATCTGGAAGTGGGCGCGCACCAGTGGTGCCGCTCCTGCCTCGCGAGCGTTGGTTTGGGCCGTGTGGTGGACGCTGGTGGGGTTGATTGTACGCGAGCAGGTCGACAACACCCTATTTGGGCTTGAGATTGGTGGCGCCTTCTGGGCCCTGCTAGCCTGGTTAGCGGTCCTCACCAGGGATGGCGAGGGAGAACCATCTTCTGAGATCGCTGAGATGAGGCACAGCGAGTGATCGATCTGCACGCTCATCTGCTGCCTGGCGTGGATGACGGGCCCAGTACCTGGCAGGAGGCCCTGGAGATGCTCCGCATCGCCCAGGAGGATGGTGTAAAGACGCTAGTAGCGACCTCGCATCAGGAGGGCCTGGACGGTTACCACAATACCGATGCTGAACTTACGAGGTCCACAGAAGAGCTGCAGCGGCGGGCACAAGAGAGTGGGATGGCAGTGACGCTGCTGCCTGGCGGCGAGGTGCGGGCGAGCCCGGATCTGGTGGCGCGCCTGGAGCGTAAGGAAGCGCTCACCCTTGCTGATGGGGGCCGCTATCTGCTCTTGGAGTTCCCGGCCAGTGAGGTGCCACTCTATACCAATCAGCTGCTGTTTGAGCTGCAAGTGCACGGCATTACACCGATCATCGCCCATCCCGAACGGAATGCGGGCTTTGCGGAGCGGCCAGAGGCATTGGTTTCCCTGGTAGAGGCTGGTGCTTTGGTGCAGCTCACGGCAGCCAGTTTGTCGAGCCGTGTCTCTGTGGAGACCCGTACTCTAGCCGTGCTTTTCCTTACGCACAACTTGGCACATGTCTTGGCTTCGGATGCGCATTCGGCAACGCGGCGTCCCCCCGTCCTCGCTCGCTATGTCTCGCGCGTGGCGGCGATAGTTGGGGAAGAGCGAGCGCTCTCACTTGTAAAGGGCACTCCAGAGCGGATCGTGCGCGGCGAACCGGTAGTGGCGCCGCCAACAGTGCCCATCTCAGGAAAAAGCCGTGGGCAGGCCCTCAAGCTTGCCAGGGCCCTAAGTAGGAAGAAGATGGAAGCATCTAGACGTCTGCGGTGGTTCAGGTTCGGGAGGAGATAGGCTTCGCGTGTCAAAGGGACCAATCGGAGTTCGCTTCGGGGGGCGGGGGCGCGTCACAGGAGCGATAAGTCTTGGGTACGTTGTCTGTCATTTTGGTCGCCTTGTTTGCTGCTTCCCTTGGTTTGTTTGCATATGTAGGCTGGTCGGTGGATCGTAGGCGCAAGGCGATGCGTCATATTTTCATCGAAGAGAGGCGGTATCTACGACGTGTCATGATGGTTGCGACAGTGGTCCTGGTTGCTGCCGTTGCTGCTTTGGGGTCGGCTCTCTTGGCGAGGGCGTAGGCGACAGACCCATTCCGTACTGGCTAGCCCGTGAGGAGTCGGTAACATAGACTGGTCTCTCAGGAGGTGGCAGACCAGCTTTCTCCAAGAGGCTGATCACACGTTCGAGCGCGTCATCTCGCACCAACAGGGCTGTTGGCCCCACTCGGCCGATGGCCATGTTCCCCAGTAGGCCCTCGGCCAAGATGCGGTCTGCCAGGGCAGCGCTTTCGCACTGAACCACAGCTATGCGCATCACTGTGCATCTGCCGTGACCGCTGCTCCAATCGCCGATGCTAAAGGCCACGTTCTGGGGAAGCTCGCTTCCCACCGCAGTGGCCGTTTCGTCACCTGTGCTC
This sequence comes from Limnochordia bacterium, assembly GCA_050951545.1. Classification (GTDB taxonomy): domain Bacteria; phylum Bacillota; class Limnochordia; order DTU080; family DTU080; genus DTU080. The sequence continues at coordinate 200,394 of JBMNJG010000011.1, forward strand.
AAAAAGGCCAAAATCTGATCACCTGTCCACCCTGCGCGCAATCCCCTGAGAACAGATTGTCGGGTGATGGTGTAGATACAGGCGTGGTCGGCTCTGGTCAATTCAGCAATCTGAGATAGAAACCAGTGCTTGCGGGGAGCGGCAAGCGGCTGCACGAGCACCTCGAAGTTGGATTGTACCACAAACGGCGGTGTCTTGTCGGGAAGAAGCGGAAGCGTGGCTGCCTGCCCCTGCAGCAGCTGCCTTCCCGCTGGTGTTAGGCGGGCGAGGCAGACGTGGCCAGCCCTGGGGTCTCCAAGACTCAGTAGTGCGACCGCCGGAGTGTCGTCAGCATTGCCCTCTTCAGATCCTATGTCCATTAGGCCCATATACACAAGGGGGGCTAGAGCGCTTCCCATTTCCTCCAGGCCTTGAGCGTAATGTGAGAAGAACAGCCTTGCTTCCCGCGCAGTGCCTCGTTGCCACGCCGAAAGCTGCCGCATGACGTTCGATAGGTTGACCCAGCTGTTCGACGGAGCCCACAGCAGCGCGGCCATGACCAGCATGATTCCCGGCTTGCACTGAGCGACTAGGTTAAGCCAGAGTTGAAGACCATTGGCCATTTGCTGCACTGGATCAAGATCCAGCCACTGTTGGGTCTGGGGGCCAGGACGCAGACTCCCCTTGTCGACTTGAATGAGCCGCGAGTGGTACGACCAAGTCAACAGCCATTGAATGTGTAGGGGCGTCGTGTCATCGGGTGTCTGACGAGCCTGGAGATGTGCACGCAGAGGGTCCTGAATGAGGAGACGCTGGTTGAGCCTTGCCTGATCACGCTTGTAGAGGACAGCTTTCTGAGTCAGACGCAGCCCGGGCACTTCACACGTATGCATCAACTGCATGACATCGTATAGCACCGAAAGGCCGTCCGAACGGATCGCCGCAGGCTCAGCGTTGACGATGATCGTTTCGGCCAGGTGTGGCGCATAGTGTCGAAACAGTGAAGCGGCTACCTCAAAGCAGATAGCCCACCCGTCTTGGGACCATGTTCGTTCATAGAAGGCGAGTTGATAGATCGTCGCGGGCCCCGTATCAACATCGGTAGCAAAGGTTGGTCGCTGTTCTTTGAGCCTTCTGGTCCAGGGAATCCAGGAAACGAGACCAAGATTACGCAGATCTAAGAGAAGAGAGTACAGCCTGTCACGCTTGACTTTTGCCCCATGCTGCTGTTGGTGGAGAATCGAGGCAACGTGGAGGAGCCCCTCCGACTGCGGCGCGATAGCGGAAGCCCAGATGGTCAGTGCCAGCAGTAATGAGTGGGCCTCCGAAGGCATGGAATCGCCTGTGCGGTCCCACTGAACGCCCGCGCGTAGATAGGAGGTTAGCAACTCGACGAGTGGTTCGCTTGGGTTTTTCGGTGGCTCAGCCAATAGGCGGAGATTGGTCGCCAGCACAAGCAACTCGTGCGCCTCAAGATGTTGCAGAGCCTGGTCGATGCGTAGCAACCGTTACGTGTCGCCTCCCTGTGGGCAATCAGGCGGTCGGTATGCATCCATCAGCTCTTGGGCGTCATGGATCCAGTATCGATAGCCTTGCTCTGTCAGGAACAGCTGGCGGTGGCCAGCAAATTCCTGCTCATTGGTATCTCGGGACACGATGGAGTAAAAATGAGCGGTAGTGTCATCCTGTTTGGGACGCAGAAGGCGTCCCAGCCTCTGTGCCTCCTCTTGTCTCGAACCGAAGGTGCCAGAGACCTGGATGGCGACTGAAGCCTCAGGCAGGTCAATGGCGAAATTCGCTACCTTGGAGACCACCAGAATAGGCTCTTCGCCAAGACGGAAAGCATCGTAGAGCTTACGCCGCTCAAGATTACTCGTCTTGCCAGTGATCACTGGGGCATCCAGAACCTGGGCAAGACTCTCGAGCTGGTCGACGTACTGACCGATGATCAGTACGTGGGCCTCACGATGGCGGCGCAAGATGGCTCGGATGACGGGCAGCTTGGCTCCTGATTCGGAGGCGATCCGGAACTTCTGACGGGCCGGAGCGGTGGCGTAGAGCATTCGCTCGCCTTGCTCCATGTCTACCCGAACCTCATGGCATATGGCCTGGGCGATCCAGCCCGCCTGTTCCAGATCCTTCCACGGCACGTCGTAACGCTTGGGGCCAACCAAGCTAAACACATCGGTCTCTAGAGCCGTCCTCGCGCACCAGCGTGGCTGTGAGGCCGAGGCGTCTGCGCGCCTGGATATCAGCGGTGGCGCGAAAGACGGGCGCTGGCAATAGGTGCACTTCATCGTAGATGATGAGGCCCCAGTCATACGAGTCAAAAAGCCGCAGATGGGGGAACTGGTCACTTTGGGTTGGGCGGTAGGTGAGGGTTTGGTAGGTGGTGACGGTGACGGGTCGCACCTGTTTTCGCTCTCCTGTGTATTCGCCTACTTTGTCGGGCGGTAGAAAGGTCTTGTCGATGATCTCATCAATCCATTGTCGAGCTGCGGTGACTGAGGTAGTCAAAATGAGCGTAGCGGTGGCAGCCTGCGCCATCGCTGCTAGTCCGACAACGGTTTTTCCAGAGCCGCAAGGAAGAACGATCACTCCGCTACCGCCTGTGGAACCCCCTCCAGCGTAAAAGATCTCTGCGGCTTCGCGCTGGTAATCGCGCAGGGCGAAGGGATAACCAGACGCCGTGACCTCCCGCAGCGCTAACTGAAGGGCAGCTCCCTCAACGTATCCCGCGAGGTCCTCCACGGGAAACCCTAGATGAATCAGCACCTGCTTGATTCGTCCTCGTTCGGACGGGTGTATCTTGACATGTACGAGCCAGCCGCTGAGGCCATCCTTACTGCTTAGGGGGGACACATCCGCTGTGTTGATCTGCATGCTGTCCTGGAGAAAGGGCCTTATCTCCTTGAGGTTGGCGACTTCAGTGAGAAGTGGCAAGTCGTCACTGACCAAGTAGTAGTCGTGGCTCTCGCGGATAAGCTTGATTCGGCCATAGCGACTGATGTGCTCTTTGATCTCTATCTGAAGGCTAGCAGGAAGATCGAATTTGCTGAAGCGGGCGAGTCCCGCAATGATAGCTTCCGCATGCAGGCCTGAGGCAGCTGCATTCCACAGTGAAAGAGGGGTGATTCGGTAGGTGTGGATGTGCTCCGGGCTTTTTTCGAGCTCAGCAAAACGCGCGACGCAGTCGCGCGCTTCGTTGTAGAGAGGGCTGTTCACCTCAAGCAACAGGCTGCGGTCGCTCTGTACTATAAGTGGGTTGGTGGGTACGTAACTCATGGTACTTGTGTTTCGAGGGCGAACGAGCCAACTCCTGCTTCGTGCGATGGGCAAGAGTTGCCTTGCGCCTATCTCGCCCTGTCAAGAGCGACATCAAAGACCATGGTGACCTCAGCGTGCACAAGGATCTGTCCTCGGTATATTGGACTAGCCAGCGGGGGAAGCGACGCTTCGCTGACAGAGGCCGCCGTTGGCAGACTTGGGTTATGCACTCGGATGGTGTTGGCGTCACGCATCTCACGCACCATGGTGACGCGGAGCCCCGCGGTGCTGCTGATTAGGTCGGCTTTCGCGATGGCATCCTCTACGGCCAATTTTAGGGCTGTTCGAGCCACGGCTTCGAGGTTAGAGAGTTCAAAGCGCACACCTTGTACCGAGGAGGCACCATGTCGTAGTCCCACATCCACCACTTGACCGACGCGATCCAGATCATGAATACGGACATCCAGACCAGAACTCACTTTGTAACTCTTCTCTCGGCTGCCTAGGCCAGTGGTCTCCCAGAAAGAGGCCTGGCGCACCTCAAAGCTGAGCCCAGGCAAGTCCTCTGCGGCGAGCGCGTCTGTAATCCGCTCAAGTATCATCTGGTTTTGCTGCTGCGCTGCCCCTCCTTCCTTGGCAGAGCTCTCTATGGCCAAAGAAATGACTGCCATATCCGCTGTGCAAACAACAAATCCAGACCCTACGCTGACCAGTGATTGCGCCTCCATGAGCGCGGCAGATGCACCTGGTGCAGCGAAAACAAAAAGAAGCAACAGAAATGGGATGAGCCTTCTCACAGGTTACTCACCGACTTTACATCCTGGTGTTTCGGCACGCAGGACAATGATCTTCAGCGACCCAAGGGGCGCTAAGTGAAAGCTCTAGGGGATCAGATCCCACAGTATGCCACAGAGTCACGCACTGTCTAGTGAGACGCGCTTCGAGGGCGCGTATCCGGTTGGTCTGCTGGGCCACAGCTAGCTCCTTCGCTGCCACGTCGTGCTGAAGGCCCAGTCCGCGTTCAAGACGTTCCTGAACTACGGTGAGCAGTAGCGTATCTTGTTCCAGCTGCTCATAGGCTTGGCGCAGGGATCGCTCGCTTTCTGCGATATCGTAGAGGACTCCGTGAACTGCGCGGTCTATAGCGCATTCGAGCTCCCTGAGGGCTCTGTTGGCTTGTTCGAGACTAAGCTGTGCAGAAACGACCTCCTCTGCACGAACGCCATCCGAAAGGAAGAATGTGGCTTGGACGCCAGCCTGTATCTGTGTACGGAGGTCAGTGCTGGTCTCCGTCACCTTATGAGGCCAGGTCGCACCAGCGGTGAAGGAGATCTCTCTTTTTGCCTGCAATTGCGCTCTAACTAATGCTTCCTTGGCCAGGGATACCGCCCGATGAGCGCTATGCATGTCGCTTCTTTGCGACAAGGCGATGGCCACCCAGGCCTCTGGGGTGGCGGCGACCTCAGGCAGGTCAGCGTGCAGCAAGACCTGCTCAGTAGAGTCGGAGTTAAGGCCAAGGGTATCTTGGCCAGTCAGCTCCCGAAGAGCGTCGCGGCTCTCTGCCACCCGCCTTCGTGCCTCAGCTTCGGCATCCAGGCTGGCGGCTAGTGATGAACGCAGTTGGTAGAGCTCCGCAGCAGAGACGGTTCCGCGCTGCTCTCGCTCGAGAGCCACGGAGTACTGCTCCTCTGTGAGCTGCAGCAGGCGTGAGGCCAAGAGAAGCCCCTGTTCTGCCTGAATCAGTTGGTCGTAGACCTGCATGGCCCGGATGATAAGCTTACGCTGGTCCGCTAGATAGGCATCTTGGGCTTCGCTGAGCCCCTGTGTCGCTATCTTGTGGCGACCATCCGGACCAGATAGCAAAGGGACTTGAACGGAAAGGGAGGCTTGGGCCCCCACAGGTTGCGCATAGCCTGTGCGGACGGCGGCTCCGAGACTGATGTCGGTGTGGCCTTGTCCAGTGGGGATCGACCAGGTGATGCTGGGACCCGCCATGACGCCCGCGTCGATTTTGTCGCCAAAAGGCGAGGCAGCTCTGCTGTGGATAGAGGCTCGAATTTGGGGCTGCAGAGCTGCCAAGGCCGCCCTGCAAGTTGATGCTGCGCCAGCGTAGACAATGGCTGCCTTCTCGTGTTGAGGTCCAGACAGGGTCTTGTTTATTACCTCAAGCAGTGCCAGGGGCACCGAGACTTGATCGAGTCTGCTGTTTCCTGCTAGTCGCGTGTTGGCCTCGGCTCCCGCACAACAGCTACTGAATACCAGCGCGAATCCGATACTCATGACAACCACCTGTGGGAAAAAGCGACGTTTACCCAACCAGAACATGGGAGACCTCTACTTTTCTGGCGTGGGCAGTGTATTGGCCCCTATGGTGTTTAGGTAGCGCGTGACTGCCAAAGCCTGATCATACAGTGCTTGCACTGCTTGGACCTCAGCTACGTTGGCTGCTGTCTGGGCGTCCATCAACTCCGCAGCCGTGATAAGACCGCTATCATGGCGCAGCACGGCAACCTGAAGGAGTTTCTGCTGGTGCTCGAAGGCCTCAGCAGCGAGGTCAGCGTGGATACGGGCCATCTCCAGCTTCAAGATGGCATCGCGTGCCTCGAGGACTACCCGCGCACTTACCTGATCGAGAGCGATCTGGGCCTTCTCTGCAGCCATCTCCAAACGCTGAATCTGTGCTTTTGAGGTATAGCTTGGGTCTGCGGCAACCCGGTTGCGCTGCGCAAGCTCGAGGGCCCGTTTGAGTACCTGGACATCGAGGCGACTTGCTAGAGCGGTCGCTGTGTCTGACTCTAGATCCGAGGAGGGGATTTCGCTGTTCACACTGTCGATCAGCTCGAACTCTGCTCGCAAATCACGCGAGAGCAGCAGATTGAAGCTGATGCGCTCGGACTCGAGACTGGCTTCGCTTTGACGCTGAGTGATCTGGGCATGGCGCAGGCTGTTTTCGGCGAGGTAAAGATCGGTGTCCGTGGCGAGCCCAGCCGAGAGCCTCTCGCGCACCAGGGCAAGCTGACGCTCTGCTTGCTCAACGGCGGCGTGCGCCAAGAGCAAGGTGTGTTGAGCTTTGAGGACGCTTATGTAGCGTTCGCGAGCGATTTGCATCTGCGCTTGCCGAGTAAGCTGTGCTTCGGCTCGAGCAGCATCTAGCGCTGCTTGCGCATCCTCAAGCTGCTGAGGAGTCACGGTGATTCGCAGATTGACTTGCGCCGATCTCAGATTGAGTTCGGCTTCCTCTACTGCTAGATCGCTAACGATGATGCTAGGGTTGGCCTGTAGTGCCATCTCTAGTGTCTGTTCAAGAGAGAGCCGGGGGACACTTACGTCGGCCTGATCGGTGGTCGTCTGCTCCTTTGCTCCAGCGATGGGCGACGGGGCGAGAACCGCGACAAGCAGCAGGAACCCAATAAGCAATGCCGTTTGTTTAGATGGGCGCACGCTATTCCCTCCGAAGTCCTGAAGTGATCATGAAATGGAATTTCTGGATGAGCAAGGTATTTCCTGCGTACAGGGTGCACTTTCCCTCTTGGTACCAGCGACGAGCTTGGATCGGGTCATGAGAGCTGGCAATTCGGCGAATAAGCGAGCCCTGGCACAGAGATCTCCCTTCCACACCGCTTCAGAGACCTGCCGACCGCTGTAGGGAGCTCTTGCCTTGACGGGGGAAGACTGCTAGGGTTGTGGTGGTGCAGCCAGCCTTGAGGGAACAAGGAGGAAACCATAGATGCACAAGTCGTATATGGTGTACCTGCTGGCAGTACTCATGGCTTTGGCCACGTTAAGTCCTGCGTATGCTATGCCTGGTTATCTGGGGTGTTATGGCACGCCGTTATCTGAAGACGAGTTAGCCGAGGCAGACGGCGAGTGGAGCCTCATTTTCGGCGGCGCTGTTGCGGGTGCAGTAACGGGGGCGTTTTCCTACGCTACTGGTGCGGAAGAACACAGTCTCTCAGGCCTGGCAACGGCCGTGGCCGAAGGGGCTGCGTGGGGGGCAGTGACCGGGGCGTTCACTACGGTAAAGGCGGTCGCTACTGGTGCTAGCCTAGCGGCCACAGCGGCTGATACTGCTGTGGCTTGCTTTACCGGAGCCAATATCGGTGCGCTTAAGGGGGCAGTGTCTCAGATTATCCGCCACTGGAACGATCACTGATGAGTGCAAGAGAGTTCCTAGGTTCCGAGGCATTTTTCCCCTATCTGTGGGCGACATCGATGACAGTAACGTTCAACATAGTTAGCGGAAGAAAAAGGCCTTTCACGAGTCTTGGCCAGCGACTGCGTGTAAGTCTATTCTGGTTCTGTACGAGCTGGCTAATCGGGAGGTTCTGCGTCAAGCCGACCGATCCGTGGCTACCGCGACTGTTGAGGCAGTAAGGGAAGCTTGGTACAGGTCGCCAGTGTAAACTGGCACCACGTGGCGGTGACCGTGTAAGCGGTCACCGCCACGCCTGCTTTCTGGGGCTCACTTGCGACGCTCGGGTCGAACCTCCACTTTCTTCAGTATAGAGACGAACTCTTGATCCCGCTTGAGGCTATCAAGCAGCACTTCCCCAAGTATCTCGCATGCGTCTAGCACTTTTGGGCTACTGAGGCGGTAATACACACTAGGTCCTTCTCGGCGCGTCTGCACCAAGCGCCTCTGACGCAGAACACCTAAGTGCTGAGACAAGTTAGATTTGGCCATCTCCATAAGCTGAGACAGCTCGTCTACCGACTTCTCTCCGTCCCGCAGGTGGTAGACGATCTCGAGACGCTTGGAGTTGGATAAGGCTTTACATATTTCAGCATGCAGCTCGAATAGACGACGCCGTTCGGCATCAATCATTGCGCTCACCTCCCGGCTCGCAAGGCGCTCACCGTCTACACCGCAGGTAGTCGTCTTTCGCCTCCAGTGTGGAGTAGTCGCCCAAGGGGAAGGTGACAGGTTCGCCTAAGGCAGCTGATTTGTAGATGGCTAGGATCATCTCAACCGCCCTGAATCCCGCTTCAGCATCTACATAGGGCTTGCCTCCCGTACGTACCGCGTCGGCGAAATCCTTGTAGAGAGGGGAGTGGCCCTTGCCATACACCGAATCGACCTTTTGCGAGGCTCCATCTGTCTCTGTACAAGAGTTGCTCTGGGCAGTGACCAGCTTCTCCACCTTGTTCACTGCAACGCCGCCCAGGCAACAGGTGCCCGTTGAGCCAAAGATGTTCAGTGTCTCTTCGAGGTTTGTAGGATAGATGCATGTGGTGCCTTCGATGATACCCATGGCACCGTCACGAAAGCGGACGACTGCCAGAGCCGTGTCCTCAGCCTCTATGGAGCGGAGGAAGGTGTCTGTCTCTGCATAGACCCGCTCCGCATCGCCGAGCATCCACAGCAGAAGGTCAATACCGTGAATGGACTGGTTCATGAGGCAGCCTCCGTCTTGCGCGTAGGTACCTCGCCAGTCGTCCGCACGGTAGTAGCTATCATCGCGGCTCCAGCGAACGTTGATAGTGCCATACAGCAGTCGGCCCATTTCGCCTGCTTCCAGCCTGCGACGCAACAGCTGTACGGGAGGGTTGAAGCGATTCTGGTGGCATAGGCCCAGCCTCAGATTGCGGGCCTCGGCGACTGCCTTCATACGCCGCGCATCCCTTGTGTCTAGGGCCATCGGCTTTTCCACCAGAACATGCTTACCAGCCTCGAGTGCATCTAAGGCGATTCTGGCGTGTGACCCGCTATCCGTTGCGATGGCCACAATATCGATAGAGGGGTTGTCGAGCAGGCGACGGTAGTCTTGAACCACCCCGACAGGCTCTGGTGCCACGTCAGTGGCGCTCTGCGATAGTTTCTGCAGGTATCGGTGACGCAGGGCCTCGGCCTTATCTTGGTTGATGTCACACGTAGAAACAAGACGTAGGTCGCGGTGATGGTCGGCGAGAGCTGAGACATGGTTAGGTGCGACACGGCCGCAGCCAATAAGCGCTACGCCAAGTCGGCGATTAGACAAGTGCGGTACTCTCCTTTCGGTAGCTCGTGCTGTGTGTTCCCCTTGATTAGTTAATAAACTTAACTGACTGCATTCGGCATGCAAGTGACTCTCACAGGTTTGACACGCGGAGGTGTTCTCCTGCTAGAGATGGGACAGACTAGAGGTGGAATACCTGGGAGTCCTGGTCTGTGGGTGGCTCACCATGGTGAGCCACCCACAGACCACGAGTGAAGCGGACGAACTTAAGGAAGGAGCCTTACGTGTGGATACCTACCCTTTCGCCGACTTAGACCAATCTGATCTCGAAGAGGTACGGAAGCTTGAGTCGAGGCTTACACAGAAACGGCGTCGTGAAGTCATACTCATCGCCTACTGTACGGAGCAGGAACGGAGAGACGGTTCCCTGGAATCCTACTATTCGGATCCCACCGCATATGGTGCTTTGGCGACCGCCCAAGAGAGTGGTCTGCGGACTTAGGGAGATGGTGCATTAGGGATCATTTCCCTTGAGCTTCCTTGCCAAGCGACGGATGTCATCGTCACTCACCTGATCAAGCCAGGCCTCCAGAGGGTTATTCTCTGGCATGGCCTGGCATTTGCTTTTGCGTGGAGCAGACACCTTGGGCCTGATGGCGCCGTTACGCTTAGGCGAAGGGTTGATGGAGCCATTGGGGCGCGGCAGCTGGCGCAGCTTGTCCAGTATGTCTGGAGAGAGATGATCAGAGACAGTTGCGGTCGCGTTCGTATCTGTAAGGCGTTCGGGCGATGGGGTGGCTGGTTGCTGTCGGGGCTTGCGGCGTCGCCGCCTATCTCGGCGAGTCCGAGCGGCGCGTAGGGGCGACTCCTGGATATCAACGGCAGGCTTTGGTACGGCTGGTTTGCTGCCCATCTCCTGTGTGAGTCCGCGCTGTAGCAGCCAGCTCTTGACGGTTTCGGGTTCGGAGGTGACCACGAAGACTTCCTGAATACTGGATGGGCTGCGCGCCAGGAGTTTCAGCCCGCTAGTGGTGAAGTATTGCACAGTGATGTTGCGATCACCAGCACGACGGTTCGCACTAATGCGTCCCGGGTTGATCTGGGCTATAGCCGGGTGCTCAGCCATGGCCTCGAGGACTGGCAAGAGCCCCTCAATGATGCTGTGCATGCGTTTCACCTTGTTGGTGCGATAGCGCGGTTCTGCCAAGACGACGCTCCCATAGGAAACCTGTTTCAGATATTGTAACCGATTGCGCTTGGATTGCACAAACTGATGCAGGCGTCGTCTCTCAGTGCTTGCCCTCGTGCACTGGCACTGGTGGGAAAAAAGGATGTCCAGGGCCAGGCGCCGAAATACCTTCCCGCCGACCGCACCTGGGCGCCCGTCCGGCCACGCACTACGAAGATGAAGGGCGCTCATGTCGATGACGAAACGTAGAAGCCCATGACATGAGAGGAGGCGATGTGCGAGTGAAATGCGGCAAGCAGCAGTCTTGGCATGAGGCCGCACAGGATCTGCGCACAAAGCTCTCTCGCTATGCGGCCAAGCCCCGGTTCAACGATGAGTTTGAGGAAGCGTTTGTGTTCTTCTTTGGGGAAGGCCCTGACGAGATGCAAGATGAGCTGGAGCCGGCAGCCTTTGGCCGTTTCATGGAGTGGTTTGTCCATGATTACCGCCTAAGCCATGGTCACCGGCTGATCGAGCTTTTCGGCATGGAGTTTGCCACGGAGCTGCCTTGTCGTAAGCGTCATTTGCTGGAGGCCTGGCAGAAATCCAGAATGACATTATTTGAGATCGAGACCATGGCGCGAGGCGTGGCCGAGGCGCGTGATCTGGTGTTGGGTGGTGAGTACTCCATCCTTCTGCCTGCACCTGCCAACGTGCAGGGAATCCCGGTGACAGGGCGTTTGCTTGTGGGGCGTTTGCTTCGTGTAGGTGAGCTATGGGAGATGCCATATGGCGTAGCTGTGTTTCCTTCATCCTATCGCGAACGTTTCTTGCAGATCTTGCGTGGCGAGTATCGTCGCTACAAAAGAAGCAGAGGTGGCGATTGGGGCGAATTTCTGCAAGAGCAAGGGTTTGTGTTCAATGACCTGATCGAGAACCTCGATGATGAGATGGCTACGGGTGGTAGGCAGACTCGCTTCCGTGTGCGCGCTTTCTTTGACGTGGTGGATATGAACGTATGCGTGAAAGGCATGTGTGATGCGGTCGGCGGCGCGCTCCCTTGCCGACAGCTCAGGGAGCTAGAGGGAGCATCGGAGGCGGTGACTTGGCCTGACATGCCCGGGAGCCTCCGCTTGTGTAATGACCGGCTGGAGCTTACGTGCTTTTCGCCAGAGGAGATGGACATAGCCAAACAAATCGTGGCGTCCAGGTTGGGTGGTGCCGTGTCCCATCGTCTGGATGCTATCGAGCGGTACAGCGATTCCGAGGCCAGGCCTGCCCCACTGTTGCGACCAGGTCTTGTTGGGCAGTCTTCGCGAGAGTCGCCAGGCCAAAGGGTTCCATTGGCTTGGCGAGCTGCGCATACGTGCTCAGAGACGGCGGCAACGTGTGATGCATCTGCTGGTGCCGATGCTGTAACGAACGCTGATGGGGAGTCCGGCCCAAGACAGCAGAAGCTGTGCTCCGCAGACCCTCCCATCCCGGCTGCCGCGAGTACGCCAGACTGCTACAGTGAGGGGCAGCGCCAGGTGGCCAACCGTTTCTGCAAGACGCTGATGCAGACAGGGGCAAGCGATGCCCATCTGGATAGCGCGCTGTGGCTCTGGTCCGATTTCTGTCGCGTCGAGCACCCACGTATCAGGAAGGCTCCCGCTTGGGCGGCAGCAGTTCACGCCTCACTCGGTCGGGTCGAAGGCTGGCGGCTGCGCGTCTCGGCTTTGGCTAGGCTATACGGAGCGAACCCCACTTCCGTCAGCCGGAATGCAGCGCTCATTGCCGCCGCACTCGGTGTACAGAAGTTCGATGATCGCTACTGCGTTGAGCATCCAGTTGATGGCCTTCTTAAGCGCCTGGGCACCATCGCAGAACAGGACATGTCAGCACAGGCAGAGGAGCTGTTTGGTGCTGGGGTCCTGACTGAACAGACAGAGCTGACCCAGCGTCTGGTTGCGTTGCGTAATGTGGTGATCACCTATGCTCAGGGAATGGAGCAGCTCTCTCGCAGGGCCCACGAGCAGTTCTTTCAGCAGGTTGGCTGTTCGCCCGATGATACTTTCTGGCATGATTGCTTCGTCGATTGGTTTCATTTTGATTGGGCGATCCCGGTCCGAGGTGGGCGCACGGTGTTGGAGCAGGCACTGGAGGAGGGAAACCTAGCCGCCCCTGATGCAGAGCACTTGGCAGGGTGGCGCGATTGTCACCCGGCGTACTATATCGTGGAGGCTGTGCCACCGTTTCCCTCGGAAAACCAAGAAGCTCTCGTGGAGATCAGACTTCGCATGCTGGGAGCTGAGGGACGCATGACGGTAGTCTGGCCTCTGCCTGTCGATTCGCTGCGAAGAGGCGATGTGCTTCTGGCCCGCCTGGTGCCTCTCAACGGTGTCATGACCAGTGTGGGCCATGCGTTGCACTTTAGTGCGACTCTTGCACCTGCAGTCAAGCGGCGTCTGGATGAGGAGCGCGCACTGTTGGAGCAGTGGAACGGATGCAAGATGAGGTGGGAAGACATATCAGCCCGTTACGCTGAGAGGTTGTATGCCATCGCCTACCGTGCGGCGCGCGGCTTTCCTGACGAGCTCTAGGCTTTTCTCGTTGCCCTTGCGGGAGTACGTGTATCGGCAGGCAACATGCTGCACAGCGCAACCCCTTTTTCCAGGGAGGATCTTTCCATGAGCCTCATCTACCCCCTGGCACTTGCAGGGATTTATGTGCTTGCCAGGGGCTTTTTCGTAGAACCGTACAGCTTGTCTTTGCATCACAAAGAGGTGTCGATTGCCGATTTGCCGCTCGAACTGGACGGCATGCGTCTGCTGCATCTCACTGATCTGCACCTACGGGCGGACGAAAAGTACGAGGAGAAGCTTCTTTCCTTGGTTGCAGAGGCCAGACCTGACCTAATTCTTCTCACGGGCGATTATGTAGACCACCCAAAGAGGCTCTTTTCTCTTCGCGAGATGGCCACTGCTCTGACAGCTACGCATCAGGTGGTCGCCGTGCTTGGAGATAATGACCTGGAGGAGCCAGCCCCTATTCAGCGTACGCTTGAAGAAGCTGGTATCACGGTGTTGCGCAATGAGAGCATTCCCTTCCATCGAGAGGGAGCGACGCTCTATGTGGCGGGCATCGATGACCCGCGTTTTCCTTCGAGTGATCTGGCTGGTGCTCTTGCCACAACCCGCTCGTCTCCTTGTGTTCTACTATCACACTCCGCCGAGGTGTTCGCAGAAGCGGAGGCTGCGGGCGTGGATCTGTTGCTTTGTGGGCACACTCACGGCGGCCAAGTGTGCCTGCCGTACTGGGGAGCGCTTTATACCAACGATCGTTTGGGCAGGCGTTACGCATCGGGCCTCATCCGCCAGGGCAAGCTGCACATCCATGTGAGCACTGGTGTAGGCTACGCTAAGCTACCGATACGGCTGTTCTGTCCACCCGAAATCGTCTGCCTTACGCTACGTAGCTCGTAGAGTTGTGGAGGGTCCCTGTCACCTTTGTGTGGGCGAATCCTCTTCGGGATCATGCTCAGGGTCATGGTCTTTTGGCTGGAGCAGGTCGAATTCTGCGCCGTATCCCTTCGGAGGACCCTGAGGACGTCTGAAGGACCGTGGAGGGAGTGGGCGCATGCGCGGGGGCAACTCGACGGGAATGCGTCCGGGCATGTCAGGGGGCGCGCCTAAGGCAGTGACTCGTGGATCACGCAGGCCAGGTATGGCTAGAAGTGAATCGTGGAGGCGCTCAGCATCGATAGGGTCCACATGGGCTTGGATCGTTGCTCGACCCTCGGCCTCGTCCAGCTCGATGTCTTCGACAACAGTCTGCGGCATGGACAGGCGGCGCATGGCCATCATGCGGATGATGGAGGCGATGGCATCTGGCCATCGGTAGCGGAAGACCACCCAGAGCACCGCGTTCTGCGCGGCCCGAAGGTACATGCTGACTAAGAACCCCGAGAAAGCCCACACCCAACCCCCGCCCAGGGTGAGCAGACCAGCGAAATTAGTCCAGCCTTCATCGGTGAGGCGGGGCAATACTGCTGCCACCAGATATAGCGACCAGCCCATGACGGTGGCGAAGACCTCCACGGCAGAGACCCTCCACCATAGGATGCGTCGTGTCTTCCCTTCACTTAGGTAGTGACGTCTTCTTCGGGCGTAGAAGATGCCGACAAGCACCAATGCGACGAGGTTTATGCCAACTCGGGGCATGTAGCTGCGAATTTGCTGTAAGCTGGTGCCGAAGATCTCCGCACCATAGACTGGTGAATCGGTGAAGATCATGACGAAGCGCACCCACAGGGAGTACAGCAAGTGGAGGAACGGCACAGCCAGTATGGTAATCCCGCTAGCCAATGCGCCCGCAACAAGATGCCACTGGCCTGGCGAAAACGCAGCAAGGCCGTCGCTCATTACCTGATTGACCTCGGGGTCGCTGACGCGGTGCACGAGTTGTCTACCCGTCATGCTCGTCTCGACCTCGTAGAAAGCGTATACAAGCTTTCTCACACAAAAGGAGATCAGCTTGTAGAGCACCAAGAGCGTCAATAGAAAACCCAGCCAGGAAAGGATCACGGACCTACCTCCTTGGGCCAGAAAAGACACGCTGTCCTTCTTCTCGGTTCTGTTGGAGGTTATTCTCTTGCGTGGCCGCTGTACCTGCGTTGATTTCTAGGAGAGAGGTGCCTCGTGCGCATCGGTTGTCACCTAAGCATAAGCAAGGGTTTCGTAGCGATGCTCCGCCTAGCTGAGGAGCTGGGCGCCGATATCGTGCAGTATTTCCCCAAGAACCCGAGGAGCTTTAGGCTCAAGCTTTTCGAGCCCTCCCTGTTACAGGAGGCATACGAGGAAACGAAGGAACTAGGCATCGAGACTGTTGCTCATTCGCCCTATGTAACCAATCTCTCGACTAGTGATCGTGAGCTGCGAGAGACAAGCATCTCTTCCATCGCAAACGATCTGGAGATTGCTGAAGCCTATCATTCACCCGGACTGGTTGTACACTGTGGAAAGCATGTGGGCCAAGGTGAGCAGCGAGGCGTCGAGCTGATGGCTGACGCGCTGAATGAGATCATGCAACGCTATGACGGCACGACACGGGTTCTGTTGGAGAACACGGCGGGGCAGGGAAGTGAACTCGGTCGTACGACCGACGAGCTGCTCGCTATTCATGAGCGAGTCTCTTTTCCCGAGCGCGTCGGATTCTGCTTTGATACGTGCCATGCTTTCGCTGCAGGTGCCTTGGACTTCGAACGCTGGGCCGAAGTGCGTGCCGAACTGGGCAGGGATGAGTTCCGCAGCAAGGTGGGTTTGGTTCATCTCAATGATAGCATGGTACCCTTCGGAGCTAGAAAGGATCGCCATCAGCTCTTGGGTAAAGGAGAGATTGGTCCGGACGATCTCCAGCGTTTTCTCAGAGCGGATATCTTCCCGGGGATTGGGGTGGTCATTGAGACACCGGTCAAGCAAGAACGGGACTATGCGGAAGAGATTGCCAAGGCTATGCGATGGGTCGGTGGCTAGGACCTTTGGAGGATTTCGTCGGGTTTCGGCGATGATGTGGAGGAAGCGTCCCCTCTTAACGAGAAAACCCTCTGTGAGCACACTGCTGCATCACGAGGGGGGTGTCCGTGCGATGAAGGAACTCGGTGAATGGATGCGTCGCGAACGCGAAGCGAGGGGATTCACATGCTCCCGGCTGGAGAAGGCGACGAAGATTAGCCAGCGCTACATCGAAGCCATGGAAGAAGGTCGATTTGAGCTTCTCCCAGAGGAGGCCTACAGGCGCGCTTTCATTCGTACATACGCCCGTGGCCTGGGCATGGACCCCGATCCCATTGTTGCACGTTACTGTGAGATAGCGGAAAGGGACAATAAGGAGGTCCAAACGCAGATGGCCGCGACTGTCCAGCCACCGGCGGCTCCCGAGCGTCTGGCGCGTACGCTACTCGCTGTCTTCAATGGTACCATGGAATGGCTGGGCATGTGAGAGTGCTCATCACGTCGGTAGTGGGGAGAGTAGGCACGCTTGTGGACAGCTAGGCTAATGGCGCTCATGTTGATCGTACATGCCTTGGCTGGCTGGCATTTGCCCGTCCTTGCGTCTCCGATTACGTCGGGAGCGTTAGCTGGACTTGGGGGCGTAGGTAGTCCTAACACTGGAAACGTTGACGACATGAGCTGGAATCCGGCGGCTCTTGGCGAAACGAGCCATCGAATACAGTTCCGGGTGACCCCCATTTCGGTACGGATCTTCACGGATCGCTGGTCGACCGAGACTGTGGCGCGGCTTTTGGCTGGTTCACTAGGTCCTGAGAAGCTGCCCGCGGCTGTAGAGGATGTGCAAGAGGAAGGCCTGAATTGGACCATTGGCGTGGGCGGGGGAGCGCATGTAGCCTGGGGCACTAATGCGTTCGGGGCCACTTTGCGTGGCCATCTGGAAGGCGCGGCCAGTGCTGACGGAACACGTTTGGTACTGATGGGCGGTGAGCCTGGGAGAAGCTACCTGCTCGAAGGGACACATGCCGAAGGGGCTGTTTTCGGAGAGGGCCACATGGGCAGCGTCTACTCCGACCCCTGGCTAGCGGAAGTGCTACACATCACTGGTTTCCATATGGGCGGTACGCTCTGTTACATTCATGGCCTGGGCTATGCAAAAGCTGAGGTTATCGGGCCGACCATAGAGATTGCTCAAGACGGCGACACATATCGGAAGCTGGGGGACGGGCGAATCGTCGCTACACACTCCGAATCGGGCTTCGGGATGTCTACCAATTTGGGTCTCTTGCTGAGGCTGACGCCCGGATTAGCCATTGATGTCAGCGTCACCGATGTGGGTCGCGTCTGGTGGCGGGATATACAGGAGACACACTTTGAGTTTCTTGTAGATCCGCAAACCGGAAAGGGTGCCTACGAGCAGAGCGAGACGCGGGCGGTTGCTGGACAGCCCTACTGGAATATGCCCATGGCACTCAGAGCAGGGATCAGCTTGGAACCTGCTCCAGGTGTCCGCTGGTCACTGCAGTATGCCAAAAGCCTGGTTGGACAACAGGCAGGGCATCAGGAGATCGTCTTGGCCACACAACTGACCCAACTGGAGGTGCTGCCTTTGCGTCTGGGGGCCAAGTTCTCCACCTATGAGGAAAGCCTAAGCTTCTCTGGCGGCCTTGGTATCCACTTGGGTCCACTTACACTCGATGTTGGTAGCCCCAACTTAGTAGGCCTCCTGGGACAGGGCAAGGAGGCCAGTGTGTCTGTTAGTACAGGTCTTCGCTTCTAGACTAGTGTAGCGGGAGACTCCGTTCCACGGTCACACTGTGGGCCTCTGGTCTCAGTCTGATGGCCATATTCCACCCAGTGTGATCCTCCTGACGGAGGGTGGCGGCGAGTTCCATGCTGACACGAGGCTGGTAATGTCGCTCGCTGCCAGAAGACCACTGCCACAGGACATCTGTAGCCAAAGCCAGGCGATGGGTTAGGGCGACCTCTGCGCCGACTTTCGCCGCGGTCGCTTCGTGGAGGGCATATGTCACGGCCATAGAAAGGACCACTGGTTCATAGGCACGAGCCAGCCAGACTGAAGCATCGGGGCGACCCTCGCTGTTCTTGGCGGAATAGACTGCGTAACCAAGCTCGAGTCCGCGCCGCCATAGCGGCGAGAGTGTTTCGTACTGCCAGCCCACATGTAGCTGCGGTCTGAGCCCCGTGTCACGGGAGATGACGGCTGACGAGGGGCCCTGGGGTGTCCAGGTGTGCAAGACGCTGCGCTCTACGGCTTGCGTAACACTGGTGTCAAAAGCAAGTGCTTGGTGCGGAGTGCCGACAGGACAAAGATAAAGCTGTACGCCATAGGAGTACTCGACACAGCGAGACTCCGTGCGGCTCCATATCTCAGTGTAGGAGTGCTCCGTGTGAGCCACGCCAATGCCTGCCGTGTACGTGACGAAGCCCTGTTGGGGCCGGACGAGGCTGAGCCAAGCAGGTGAATCGGCAAGGGCGGTACGGGAGACCAGACTGGATAACCCGATCAGAAGGAGAGCTGTAAATTGCGATGGTTTGGGCAAGCCTACCACTCTCCGTTCTGCGAGACTGCCAGGGGCAGTCTCCAGTTTTTTTGTCGCATGAGCAGGGCCAAGACATTCAGACACGCAGCCTCGTCAGGGAGCGCAACCGATTCTGATAAACATGGCTCCTGTATCAAGAGCGCCAGACCACCCCAGATGCGCAACCAGTCGCGGTTTTCCCAGCTTACTCGGCCCAAAGCGGGATCCCGGGTAAGAATTCGTCCTGGAAGAGCCCCGGACACCGTGGTGAAATGCGGTGTGGGTGCGATTATGCGGACCAGCACTGGTCGCCTTTGTTCGGATAGGTAACGCTGAAGGTTGTCCAGAGTCATGCGCATGCCAACAGCAATGTAGCCGCGTGCGAGCGCAATGTCGCGCAGGATAATCAGCGAGGTAGACTGATTAGCATTGGAAAGCTGCTCGGGATGTACAACGTCAGAAAAGGCTAGACGCAGAGCCGTGGACAACGCCGCTGGACCACAGTTTTGGGCCGTCGTTTGACGTGCAATGCCTTCCCACCTGAGTTCCTCCCAGCTGCTTTGCCAAAAGGGACCACAGGGTGCGGCCCACGATTGGAGCGTGGTCGCAACAGTCACTACTGCGCAGAATACGTAAGCGGACAGTTCTGGTAGTCTCTTGGGGTTGACCAATTTCCCACCACCTAGGGCGCGAAAAACCCGCGCCGTACCTCTCGCGGGAACAGGTGGTGCTGAATTAGCATAGCACGTGTCACTCAGCAGTGCAAGCAGGGGAAATCGCTTTCACAATGAACATGATGCACGAACAGGGAATGTTGATGGATTTTCAAAGGGAGGATGGGCAATGCACAAAAGGGTAGGCTTCATCGGACTGGGTATCATGGGCCGCCCCATGGCAGGTCATCTGCTGAAGGCGGGATACCCACTTACCGTGTGGAACCGCAGCAGCGCCGCTGTCGATGCGTTGGTCCAAGAGGGGGCGCAAGCAGCATCTGGGCCAGCTGATGTAGCACGTGGCTCGGACATAGTCTTCACGATGGTTGGTGACTCATCAGACGTGGAGCAGGTGATCCTGGGGCCAGGAGGTGTGTTGGCGGGTGCACGCCCGGGGCTGGTGATCATTGATATGACTACCATCTCACCGGAAGTGACGCGAGGGATTGCGGCGAGATGTGGCGAGCTGGGAGTGCATATGCTCGATGCTCCCGTAAGTGGGGGAGAGAAGGGGGCCCTCGAAGCGACGCTTTCGATTATGGTAGGCGGCGAGCCCGAGCTGTTCGAGAGATGCCGTCCTCTTCTTGAGGTACTGGGCAAGACGATCACCTACGTGGGATCTCATGGCATGGGGCAGACAGTGAAGCTATGCAACCAGGTTGTCTGCGGGCTAAACATCCTTGCTGCGGCAGAGGGCCTGTGCTTGGCGGCTAAGGCGGGCGTCGATCCCCGCATTGTGCTAAGTGTCATCACGCAGGGTGCCGCTGGCTCTTGGATGCTAGAGAATCTAGGCCCCAAGATGGCTGCTGGCGACTATGCACCGGGGTTCACGGTGAAATGGCAGATCAAGGACTTGCGGCTGGCCCTAGAAGCGGCTGCTCAGTTGGACCTACCTTTGCCAGGCACTGCCTTGGTACAACAGCTGTTTCGCGCTGTTGCCGCTGATGGTGGAAGCGATGAGGGAACACAAGCACTCGTCAAAGCGCTAGAGAAGCTGGGCAATCTGGATATAGCCGATGGAAGGTAGTGGAAGAGTGCGACATGCGCAGACAGGCGTGGCGATTAGAGCGGCTATGCGCGCGGGGTCGATCCTGCGAGAGATGCAGGGCCGTGTGCATATTGAGTTCAAAGGCCCAATTGATCTGGTGACTGATGCAGATCGGGCCGCTGAGCGGGCAATTATCGAGGGCATTCGGGCGGCCTATCCCGATCACGCCGTTGCAGCGGAGGAGAGCGGCGACGATGGGACGAATGAGTGCTGTTGGCATATCGATCCACTCGATGGCACCACTAATTACGCCCATGGACTGCCGCTGTATGCCGTGTCGCTCGCCATGGCTCGCTCAGGTGAGATACAGGTGGGTGTGATCTATGTTCCCGCGACTGATGAGCTGTTTGTGGCAGAGCGCGGCGGTGGAGCGTATCGCAATGGCGCTCCGATTCGTGTCAGTTCAATGGATGTCTTGGGGCACAGTCTGATGGTGACTGGTTTCCCATACTCCGTGCGTGAGGACGGGATAAGCAACCTCGACCATTTCGTCAATTTCCAGTTGCGTACCCAGGCAGTCCGGCGCCAGGGATCGGCGGCACTGGACTTGGCCCGTGTGGCGCAGGGAGCATTTGATGGTTACTGGGAAACATCCCTGCATCCATGGGATATGGCCGCTGGGGCGCTATTGGTGGAAGAAGCAGGCGGCAGGCTCAGCACGCTTCGGGGAGAGGCGTGGAGTTTGGGGCAACCCCAGATTGTGGCCTCGAATGGTCACTTACATGAGGCGATGCTCGCGGTGCTGAGCCTCGGTAAGACTGGAATGGACGAGATCACTGCTCAGTTTCGCTAAGAGGTGAAGGCGCGTGCGCGACCTTGTGGTCTCACTTGTCGTTGGTACTGCAGTCGGAGTGGTCTTCGCAGCCATGGGTTTGCCGCTTCCTGCTCCCGATAGACTGGCTGGAGTTGTGGGGATCCTGGGTCTTTTTTTGGGGGACAGGCTGGCTCGGATACTGCTGAGGCTGCGCTGAGAAAGGTTGTGACTCCTATGGAAGGACAGCTGCTGCAGGGCAGACGTGCTCTGGTGACTGGCAGCTCAGGCGGCATAGGTGCCCATATCGCAGTGGCTCTGGCTAGGGCGGGGGCAGATGTGGCGGTGAATTATCGGACCAATCCAGATGGCGCCGAACAGGTCGCTTCTCGCATCAGGTGCTGTGGGCGGCGAGCTCTCGTACTGCACGCCGATGTGACCCGACGAGCTGACTGCCTGTATCTCGTGCGCGAGACAGTGGAGCAACTGGGGTCTATTGATATTCTGATCAATAACGCAGGTGAGTTTGCCTACAAGCGTTGTCGGGATCACACCCCGGAGGAGTTCGATCGCATCATTGCCAGCACGGTGGGGGCTACTTTCACTTGCTCGATGGCAGCCCTAGACCATATGCGGCAGACGGGCTGGGGGCGCATCGTCAACTTGGGCGCCGCTGGTGCTGAACGGGCAGGATCTCGGAAGAATTGTGGGCCTCACATGGCCGGAAAGGCTGGTGTAGTAGCGCTTGCCCGGACCCTAGCAGTTGAGGAGGCGTCTTTCGGCATTACCTTCAATGTCGTCTGCCCAGGAATCATCAAGGACCGAGACCTGTCCAGAGCGGAGGCACAGACGATGACGGATCCCATGGCTCCTGTAGGGAGGCCAGGGACCAGCGAAGATGTCGTAGATGCGGTGATGTTCTTGGTTTCGCCGCAGGCAAGCTATGTGAACGGAGCGGTGATTTCGGTCACTGGTGGGTGGGAGGTATAAAGGTGTCTAAGCAGATTGCTTTGGTGACTGGAGGTAGCCGGGGTATTGGGCGCGCGGTCACTCTGGGGCTTGCCGGAGCAGGTTTCGGCGTGGCTGTAGGGTATGCTCGTAGTAGTGAGGCAGCCCAGGAAGTGGTGGAGCTGGCTCAGGCGAAGCATGTGCCAGCCGCGGCTTTCGGAGCGGATGTCGGTGACAGCGAGCAGCGGGGGGCCCTGGTGGAAGCTGTTCTGAGGGAGTTCGGGCGTATTGACATTTTGGTGAACAATGCCGGGGTGGCCCCCTTGAGTCGAGATGATCTCTTGACGGCACAAGAGGATAGTTTCGACAGACTGATGCGCATCAACCTCAAGGCTCCCTTCTTCTTGACGCAGCAGGTGGCACGGCAGATGATCGACCTGATGAAGCGAGATCCCCAGGTGCGGCCGAAGATCATCAACATTGGTTCGGTGTCTGCGTACGCTGCGTCGACCAATCGTGGAGAGTACTGTATCAGCAAAGCCGGGTTAAGTATGGTAACAAAGTTGTTTGCAGCCCGTTTGGCAGAGCACGGTATTCTGGTATACGAGATTCGAGGGGGTATCATCGCCACAGACATGACCTCTGCGGTCAAGGAGAGGTACGACGCTTTGATCGAGGGCGGCTTGACTCCCATCCGTCGTTGGGGTACCCCGGATGATGTCAGTCGGGCGGTTGTGGCCCTTGCATCCGGCACGCTGCCTTTCTCGACAGGCGAAGTGATCAACATCGACGGAGGTTTTCACCTGCGCCAGTTATGATTCATTGGGGTGTTCTTTTCATGAAGCCGACCACGTTGGCGGGTAGGGTAGCTCTGGTGACAGGAGCGAGTCGCGGGATCGGCAAGGCAATAGCGCTTCGCCTTGCCCAGCAGGGGACAGCCGTCGCCATTGGTTACAGAAAGCGGCAGGCGGATGCGGCTGAGGTAGTGGCCCGTATTGTAGGTGCGGGAGGCAGGGCCGTGGCCATCGGGGCCGATCTTGCTGATGCAGACGGCTGTAGACGGTTGGTTGAGAAGACAACGGCCAGCTTAGGCGCACCGGATGTCCTTGTCAACAACGCTGGGATCTCGCTGGCTCGTTTGGTCTTGGACACGCGTGTTGGCGAGTGGGATGCCCTCATGAACGTCCATCTCCGCGCCTTTTTTCTTTTGAGTCAGGCCGTATTGCCAGCGATGATTCGTCAGGGCTGGGGGCGCATCATTGCCATCGCCTCGATCTGGGGAATGGTAGGGGCAGCCAATGAGGCGGCTTACTCGGCGGCCAAAGCCGGGCAGATTGGCTTTGCTAAAGCGCTAGCCAAGGAAGTTGCTCGAGCGGGGATTACGGTCAACGTCGTAGCTCCTGGTGCAGTGGCGACCGAGATGCTGGCTACATATAGCGGCGAGGAGCTCAACGCATTTGCTGATGCCGTGCCTATGGGACGTTTGGGCACCCCTGAGGATATCGCAGCAGCTACGGCGTTTCTTGCATCACCGGAGGCAGCCTATATTTCCGGACAGGTGATAAGCCCTAACGGCGCTTGTGTCGTATAGGTCGCGTGTGTCAATGGTGTGAGAAGGATCTGCGGAGGAAGTGAGCTGTTGTGCGTGAGCAAGCTTACCGGGATCCAGTGCATGGGTTCATCACACTGACAGATGAGCTGCTGATACGTCTCATCGATACGCCTGAGTTTCAGCGTCTGCGTCGCATACGTCAGCTCGGGGCGACCTCGGGGACCTACCACGGCGCAGAACACAGTCGCTTTGGGCACAGTCTCGGAGCCATGTGGGTCATGCACGCAGTTCTGGAACGTCTTCAACACATGGGTTACTACATAGACGAGGAAGTCAGAGTCGTCGCCCTGTGTAGCGCTCTGCTGCATGATCTCGGGCATGGCCCGTTCTCACACGTCTTGGAGAGGTGTCTTGTCCCCAGTGTGGCGCACGAGGAGTGGTCGGCGCGTCTCGTGCTTGATGATACCCATGTCCACCGCTGTCTGGCCGATGCAGACTCGCTGCTACCAGTTCTAGTGGCGGCTGTGTTGCGTGGCGAGTACGACGGACCTCGCTTCGTGGTGGAGCTAGTCGCCAGCCAACTCGACGTAGATCGCATGGATTACCTGATTCGGGATGCACTGTATGCTGGAGTTACCTACGGCCACTTCGATTTGCACAGAGTGATTCATACGCTGCAGTTGGTCGACGAGCAGGTGGTGGTGCAGGCTAAAGGAGTCGTGGCTGTCGAGGAGTATGTCCTCGCTCGCTACCTCATGTACTGGCAGGTTTACTTCCATAAAGCGACGCGCAGTCAGGAGCTGTTGCTGCAGGGGGTATGGCGTCGAGCCGTGAATCAGTGGCAGCAGGGGTACCTGACGGCCGATGAGACAGCACCGTCGCTACGGCCATTTCTGCGCGGCGATCCAATAACGTCGCAGGCATATCTGGCCTTGGATGACCATGACTATGTGGCTTCACTGAAAGCTTGGCGAGGGCATCAGGATCCGATCTTGGCAGATCTTGCGGGCCGTTTCCTTGAGCGGCGGCTACTAAAGCCCGTTTTCAAGGTTCCCTACGCAGGGGAGGTGAGCCCTCAATTTGGGGTGGTACGCGAGCTTGTCTCAAGACGGGGCTGGGACCCGGAGTACTACGTGATGCTAGATCGAACGAGCGATGTGGCCTACGATACATACGATGCTGACGAGGAATCGGCTGGGTCACCTATTCTTAGCCTGGATGAGACTGGTCGCCCTAGAGAGATCAGCCACCTCTCGCCAGCCATACGAGCGGTAGCAGTGCGCCCCAGGCGGGCGGTGAACCTGTACGTACCTCAGGACGTGGTCCAAGAGGTACGTACCTTGTTTCGCGTATAGATTCATTGGGCCTTCAGTCACCGTGGCGTTCGTCGGGCACCTCATCGTCCGTGGGGGTAGGAAAGGCAGTGTCGGAACTTACGTTGCCTTCGCTGATGTTTACGATCCGGTCGCACATGGCAGCGATTTCGCCAGATTCGGTCGCGAGCACGTAGGTCTGGCCGAACTCGTAGTTAAGCCCGCGCATGAGCTCTACCAGCTCCTGGGCAGCATCAACGCTTAGCTCGCCTGTGGGCTCATCACAGAGGAGGAGAAGCGGATCGTTTACTAGGGCGCGGGCAAGTGCGACTCGTTGCTGATCGCCGCTTGATAGCTCCGACGGTCTGTGGTACATGCGATCATGCAGCCCCACGCGCACGAGCCATTCGCCAGCACATTGCTCCGCCTTTTTATGAGGCATCTTACGATAGCGCAGCGGAAGCATGACGTTTTCAATCGCCGTAAGGGTCGGAACAAGGTGGTGTTCCTGAAACAAGAAGCCCATTTTTTCGCCCCGCACACCAGCTAGACGATTGGTCGGCAGCTCCGTTACGTCCTCGTCGGCGATGCGTATTCTTCCTGAGGTGGGGCGATCAAGGCAGCCGAGCAGTTGGATCAGTGTGCTCTTCCCAGAACCTTCGGGTCCCAAGATGGCGACAAACTCTCCGCGCCAGATGCTCAGAGATAGCCCGTCCAGTGCCCGCA
This sequence comes from Limnochordia bacterium, assembly GCA_050951545.1. Classification (GTDB taxonomy): domain Bacteria; phylum Bacillota; class Limnochordia; order DTU080; family DTU080; genus DTU080. Next base: position 225,827 of record JBMNJG010000011.1, read on the forward strand.
CATACTCCGTCGGGTTGATGCGGTAATCCATCACTAATTCATGTGCTTCTACAAGTGGAGTCTCTTCCAACGTGTAATTCTCACTGTTCACCACAGTAACGTCCTCCTTAAGTGCAAAGCCAGGACCAGAATCAGACGAGACTGCCTCCGGTCTGCGTCGATAGGCGCCGCTCGCGTCTGGATAGCAGAAGGGATCCGCGCGCGAATCTTCTAGAGATTTGCGGGGGCTCTGGCGTGTGTGATATGCACACGGCCAGAGGGGCGAGCAAGGGTCTCGCACTCAGACAAGAGCTTCGCCTGAATAGCCGAAGTACCTTTCCGGGTTGTGGTCAGCATAGGTTGCGGCTGTCTACTCGTTCTAGTGTAACCCCGCAGGTGGTTCATAACAAGCCTACCGCGTAAAGAGTTGGCGAATCGAGGTGCTCAGGGGGCTTGACACCATCATGGCGAGATGGGTAACATTGTGCATAGTTTGGCTGGCGACATGCCTGCACAGCACAACACGGTTTCTTGGAGGAAGGCCCGTATCGCTAGACAACGTAGCAACGTCTTTGTGGGAGGTCAGGTACATGCCACACTATGATTACCGATGCGAGAAATGCGGCCAGTTTGAGGTGTACCAGTCAATCAAGGCAGACCCGCTTTCGGCGTGCCCTACCTGCGGCCGTGCAGTACAGCGGCTGATAAGCCGCAATGTGAACCTCTTGTTCAAGGGTTCTGGGTTTCATATCACCGATTATCGGAGCGATGCTTACAAGCAGAAGGCGCAGGCCGACAAGGCTAGCTCCACGGCGGCAAGTAGCTCTAGCGCTAGTTGAGCGGGATATGGGCTTTCCCCTGTAAGCAGCGGGCCTCCCAAGCGCAGGCCCGCTGTTTGTTTTGGTTGAGCTAGCTGATCTGCCGAAAGAAGGCCTCAATGCGTTCCAGCCCCGTCTTTATGCGAGCCATGGAGGTGGCGTAGGAGATGCGCACATATCCCTCAGCGCCGAAGGCGCTTCCGGGAACCAAAGCTACGCGCGCCTCAGTAAGCAATAGCTGGGCGAGTTGCGAGGAGCCGTCTATCAGGCGTCCTTTGTAGTGCTTGCCAAACATGGAAGCCACGTTGGGGAAGGCGTAGAAGGCGCCTTCCGGAAGACGACAGCGGATGCCTGGCATCGTGTTGAGCTGTGTGACGAGGTACTCGCGCCGGCGAGCAAACTCGACAACCATTCTATCCACAGAGTCCTGCGACCCTTCTAGGGCTTCGAGAGCCGCCTTCTGAGCGATGGAGGTGGCATTTGACGTGCTGTGGCTCTGAAGGCTACCTATGGCTCTGATGACATCGGCATTGCCGAGAACATATCCGATGCGCCAGCCAGTCATGGCGTGGCTTTTCGAGACGCCGTGAACTAGAAGGGTAAGTGCCTTCATGGCTGGGCCGATTTGAGCAATGCTGACGTGGGGCTCCCCGGTATAGTTGAAGGGTTCATAGATCTCGTCGGAGATGACCACGATCTGTCCGTCCACGGCCACCGCAGCGATCGCCTCCAACTCGCTACGGGTGTAGACGGCACCGGTTGGGTTGGCAGGGCTGTTGAGTATCAGCGCCTTGGTGCGCGGGCTGATTGCCTGACGGATCTGCTCGGCGCCTACCTTGAAGCCTTGTTTCTCTGGGCCCTCAATGACAACGGGTACCCCTCCGGCCAGACGCACCTGCTCCAGATATGAGACCCAATAGGGAGCTGGCACAATGACTTCGTCGCCTTCATTCAGCAGAACCTGGAAAATGTTGTAAAGGGCGTGCTTGGCACCTACGCAGACGACGATTTCGTGGGGAGCATAATCCAGTGCGCAGTCACGGGCAAAGCGGCGACTTATGGCCTCTTTCAGCTCGGGGATACCGCTGGCAGGCGTGTACTTCGTGAATCCCGATTGGATGGCTTCGATAGCCGCTGCTCTGATATTGGCTGGGGTATCGAAATCAGGTTGGCCTACTGTGAGATTAACGATGTCTGTTCCCTGGCGCACCATCTGGTTCGTCAGTGTATCCATGGCCAGGGTTGCTGAAGGCTGCATACTCGACGCCCGCGTTGAAAGGTTCATTGCGACATTTCCCCTTTGAAGAATCGTTCCATGCTACATCATCGACAGGAGCGCTCCTCATGCTATGGCTTGAGGTGGGCAGGCGGCGCCCAGACGATAGGTTCCCTTGAACACCTGGCGTGCTATTCGTGCCGGATGGCGGAAACCCTTTGGCAGAGAGCTACCATCGCTGTGTATACTTGCCGATGGAAAAAACGCCAAGCGCCACTGGGTGTCATTAATCAGCGACGCTTGGCCAGGCTGAGGCGGCTGTCAGAAGCGGATCGACACATCTGCGAATGTAGTGTCGAGAGCTGTGAATCCGTTCTTGGTGCCCGCACCGACTCCGACGCTTATCGGCCCAAGGTTGGCACCCAGTCCCGCCGTTGTAATCGGGGTGCCGTCTTTCGGGCGTGTTTGACCAGCGCGAAGACTGATGGCGTTGAAGAGAAAGTTGGCCTCGGCTCCGAAATGCACCGTGCCGACGGTATCGCCGTCGATGGCCAGAGTGATCTTGGGGAAAGGTAGCCTGACTGCGACGCTGCCGCTGGTGACCGAAGTCAGCCGCTCCGTGTAGGACGGCTCCGCAGTCGTCACTCCTCCAGAAGTGGTCGTCCCCGTCCAGTGTGTCTGCGCTGCCAGATCGCGAGCAGAGACGCCTAGGGTAACTAGTTCGGTGATGTTGGCGAGAACACCAACGCCAAGCGAGTAGCCAACACCGTCCCAGGCGGTTTCTGTGACGGCTGAAGTATCAGTGTTCACTTCGAATCGTCTGCGCTCAGCGTCTCTACGCTGAACTTGGAAGCCCATCCGTAATTTGCCAGCGTTCAGCGGGACGGAGACGACGGTGAAGCCAGCACCGATAGCCATTCGCTGCTGGAACTCGGTGTCGATGATCTTGTTGACACCTTCAGTGTCGACTTCGTACTTGCCGTCGATCAGAAGCCCCAATGCCACCGGACCAAGGCCGATTGCGGCCAGGCCGGACATGTTGTAATCTTGGCCCAGATCAGTTGGGTTCTTCAGGGCCGAGCGCAACTTGCTTAGGGTTTCGCTGTCAGTGGATCCCATGGTCCAGGCAGCATCAAACCATTTTTGCCCGAGGCCACCAGGGTTGTAGGCGAGACCACTGACGTCTGAAGAAAGGGCATTGTAGGCTCCCCCCATGCTGTAGGCACGGGCACTATACTCAGCAGCTACTGCTGTGCATGTTATCAACGACACAATCAGAACAGACGTGAGGCAGCGAACGAGCCATCGCATATGCATCCTCACAGCACCTCCGTAGTAGCCTGGCAAAGCCAAAGCATAAGCCGTGGTTACGACTATTGCCTAGCTTTTTCGCTACTTTGAGGTGCAAACCCTGCGTCACGCCTGCTCATGGGCAGGAGATTTCTGCGCGGTCTGCGTGATACGTTGCAGGTTGCGCTGAAGCACTTGCGGCCGCGGGCGGCCGACCAAGTGGGCCTGCACTACTCCATCTCTGTCGATGAATACATAAGTGGGCGTCGCCTTGACAAGGTAGGCTGCGCTCACTGTCCCTTCTTGATCTAAGAGGACGGGAAAACTGAGACGCTGTTGCTGTGTAATAGTCTTGACGAGCTCAGGTTTTTCCAGCAAGTTAATGGCTAAGATGACAAGTTGGTTCTCGCTGTGGGCTTGATGCAGCTCTTCCAGCTGGGGCATGTCGTCACGGCAGAACGTGCACCAACTAGCCCAGAAGTAGAGAAGCACCGGATGACCTCGGTAAGAAGACAGAGTACGACTCTCTTGTTGCGTGTCAAGCAATGTGATGTCAGGAGCTGGTGCTCCCACGGCAAAAGAAGTGGAACCCGGCTCTGGCTCGGTGGACGCGGGAAGACTGTGCCATAGGACAGTCCGAGGCATCGGCGTGGATGTGAATACCGCCGTCCGCAAGAGGATGGCGTATCCTATGGCTGCCAGGGCTAGGATAAAGAGAGCAATCCATAAGATCAGTCTGTCGGCCCTGAGGGCGATGAAGCGAATAGGCGACACAGTTGTGCTCCTCTCTGCCCATACTAGATGATGTGTACGCTAACACGCATCAGAATATGTGGCAAGACAGGGCTCAGGTACGTGCATCTGCTGGCATTTGCTGAAGCCGTGAAGCGTTGACACGTTGAGACGAGGGTGTTAGGATAGAAACGGCTTCCATAAGGGGCCTGCGCTGTCATGCCCCGTAATCGCAAATGTATGCCATTTGGCTCTTATCGAGAGAGGTGGAGGGACAGGCCCGATGAAACCCGGCAACCAGCCTGTTGGCCAGGTGCCAATTCCTTCAGGAGTGGCGATGCCGTCCTGGAAGATAAGAGAGTGGATCTCAATCTCTTCCAGCGGGGAGATTTTTTTCGTTTCACAGGTGTTTGGCGTACACCATCAGGAGGAGAGAAGTTCCCATGGGCATGAGGCGGTTTCTGTTTACCTCTGAGTCGGTAACCGAGGGACACCCCGACAAGATCTGCGATCAGATCTCGGACAGTGTGCTTGACAGCATTTTAGCCCGAGACCCTCAAGCGCGTGTGGCCTGTGAGACAGCGGTCACCACAGGACTGGTGCTGGTTATGGGGGAGATCACCACTACGGCGCATGTGGATGTAGCGCATGTGGTGCGCCAGAGGATCGCTGACATTGGCTACACCGATGCTCACTATGGTTTTGATGCCGCAACATGCGGTGTGATGGTTGCCCTAAACGAGCAGTCGCCAGATATCGCCATGGGTGTTGACCGTTCTCTCGAGGTGCGTGATGGAGCAGGCACCGATCGGTATGAGCAAGTGGGCGCTGGAGATCAGGGTTTGGTCTTTGGCTACGCTACTCGGGAGACGCCGGAGTTGATGCCTCTGCCCATATCTCTGGCTCATGGTCTAGCCCGTCGCCTCGCTCAGGTACGCAAAAGCGGCGAACTGAGCTATCTGCGGCCAGATGGAAAGACCCAGGTTACGGTAGAATACCTTGATTACACCCCTGTGCGAGTGAGCGCTATCGTGGTTTCGACCCAGCATGATCCTGATGTCGACCAGGTCACCATTGCTAGAGATGTGGTGGACAGGGTGATCCGACCAGTCGTGCCGGAGCATCTGTTGGACAAGCAGACCCGCTTTTTGGTCAATCCTACCGGTCGTTTTGTCGTTGGGGGTCCCATGGGCGATGCTGGTGTGACGGGGCGGAAGATCATTGTCGACACGTACGGTGGAAGTGGCAGGCATGGTGGAGGTGCTTTGTCGGGTAAGGATCCCACGAAGGTGGATCGATCCGGAGCCTATGCAGCCAGGCATGCTGCCAAAAACGTCGTGGCTGCAGGCCTCGCCTCGCGTTGTGAGCTGCAAATCGCCTATGTTATTGGCAGTTCGCGTCCCGTGTCATTGATGGTCGATACCTTTGGAACTGGCACTTTGGCCGATGAGGAGATCGCCAAGCTGGTGAAAGTCCACTTTGATATGCGCCCGGCAGCGATCATTGACAGATTTCAGCTGCGTCGGCCTATCTACCAGCAGACGGCGGCCTACGGTCACTTTGGTCGTCCGGATCTCGACCTGCCTTGGGAAAGACTTGACGTGGCCGATGCGCTGCGTTCAGCAGCTGCCTATACTGAGGCGAGGAAGCGCTAAATGAGCCATTGGTCATGATGCGGGCAGCCTGGTGTTTCTGGGCTGCTCTTTTTCTCACGCCGTGGGATAGTATGCATATCGCCGAATCCTGGCCGCATGAGAGTTGAAAAGGCTACAACCAGCTGCCTATAGGCCAGAGCGGCACAGGCTGGTACGGCCCTGCCTGACAGAAAGAAGGAATGAAAGCTGGGGGATAGAAGAACTACCGTGCCTATAGATAACGTCAGGCGTTATCGTCGATATCACAGGGAGGCGGGGGTCTAGTATGGAGAGCGTAAGGCAAGGCGCAGGGGTGGTCGAGCGGGGTAGGCAGCATAGGGCTATTTCCGTCATCTGGTTGGCCATGGCACTTGTGGTGGGAGGCAGTTGGACGGTGTGGGCCGCAACCACCCAGACGAACTCCACATCATTGACACTCAACATTGGCGAGGCCATCGAGGTGGTGAGCTGGCCTGATGCTTCTCTGAACCTGGACAGCTCGGCTGTGCCCGGGGAGGAAGTGGTTTCTGGTCCGCTGCGTTTCACGGTCAAGTGTAACAGCGAATGGGGCATCGAGGTGAAATCCGATGAGCCTACGGGTAAGCTGCAGGAATTCGACCCTGGTACCAGCGCGTATGTGACAGACGGGAAGATAAGCCAGAATGCAGTCGAGTGGGGCTCAACGCCTAGCGGAGAGTGGGGCGTGCTGCAGGGGACTGGAGTGAACATAGCTACTAACCAGCCGCCAACAGGTGAATCCGGGAAGGCGATCACCTTTTTTCTGCGCTACTGTCCCGGGTTCAACGACATTCGCCTCACCGAGGGTCATGTGTACCGTACCGTGTTGACATATACCGCGACCGTGGGTTACTGAGGTCTGGGGACTAGGGGGCAGCCACTCGTAGGGGTGCCCTTCCTGCGGGTGACTGTCTTCTAGGCGTCGAGGGCTGGGTAGAGCGTGCTCATGTCGAGAGCGCATCGCAGAGCGTGCGAAGGAGGTTATGCCATGCGCCAGAGCAATCGGTTTCGTGTCTTTCTGCTGATGATGGTGGCACTGACGACATGCAGCCTACGTGGTGAAGCTGGAGTGATCATCGCCCCAGCTCGGCTGGAAGCTGTGGTGGGCCCCGAGGGCAGCACTCCGGGGTTGCGCATCCTCAACACAGGTTCGGAATCAGTGATGGTAAGCCTATCCCTAGTCGATGGAGGGCACGATCTTGAGGGGGTACCTGTGTTCGATGAGAGTCCAGCGGGTAGAGAGCGCTGGGCAGGGAGTGTCTTCCTGGAAAGGACCGAGGTGTTCTTGGGCCCGCAGGAGTCGGTGCCTATCAAGATACGCGCGATTCCTGAGCAGGGCAGAGGTTTGTATCCGGTGGTCATGGCTGAGATCCAGCCAACTGGGACTCGGCCTGCTGGTGTCGTTACCATGGCTCGGGTGGCGGTGCCAGTACTGCTGACAAGCACACCAGGGAACACGGTAGTAAGAGCGTCGGAGCTGGAAATCAGGCAGGAGCGTGTAGGGGGCCCTGTGCTTCTCGAGGGGATCGTCCGAAACGAAGGCGAGGTCCATGTGCGCGCTGGAGCGCGGGTGGCGATTGAAGGACCTGACACTGTGGATGAACTCCTGCTAAAGCCAGTAACCGTGCTTCCGGGTGCTGCCCGTCGCGTACGCGGGGAGTGGCGGCCCGACTCGCTTCCGCCGGGCCAGTACAATGCGTGCCTGATTCCTCATTATCCCTATGAAGTTTCCGAGACCGCATGGACAACGGCTTCCGTATCTTTCAGCGTGTTAAGGCCCTACGAGGTGGCGTCTGCGAAGCCGTGCTTGGAGCAGTTCTCAGTGAGACGAACATCAGGTCCAAACCTGGCCATGAAGGCTTTGGTAGGCAATCGGGGCAATATCGCTGGACAGGCGCGTCTCGTGGTTGAAGTGACGGATGAAGCTGGCCAGGAGGTGGGTCACCGCGACTGGCAACTGGGCATTGTGGCCCCTGGAGTCGGTCGGGCAGTAGGCGGCGAGATTCCTTTGACAATGTCACGGCCAGGTGGGTGTTTGGTTACGGCGTTACTGTGGCACAATGGTCGGCAAGTGGCCGAAGAGACGCTCTCTCTTCGGCTAGATCCGGCGGCCCTGGCGGCTCGGTAAGGGAAATGAACACAGGTTGTAGGGTTGATGTTACTCGCGCCTGGCATTGGATCACTTGCTGGGCCATGACAGGGTTACTGTTGGCTGTAGGTATGGCAGCCTATGGTGCTGGTATAGGTATGGAGGGTGGGCGGGTGGCTCTCGACCTCGGTCAGGTAGTACCGGGGCACCCAGTTATCTGGCCGGGATCCTCGCAACTGAGCGTCTTTGCCGACACGCCCTGGCATCTGTCAGTGCGGGCCGAGGCGGATCTTAGTGATAGGGAGGGACGCTGCATTCCAGCGGACCGCTTGTCCTGGTCACTCGCTGACGATGCGGGCACCTGGAGTGCATGGCATCCTCTAAAGCTGCAAGAGCAGCAGGTGCTGGCCGACAAGCTGCCGACTGGAAGTGAGGGGCGGCAACTAGCTCTAGGGTATCGCTTCTGTGGCTCGTGGGATGATCCCTTGGGTGGGCCCTTCTCCACCACCATACAAGTTAGCCTAGTGGCAGGCATCGAACTGGTGCCAGCCTATGTGTGGCCTCAGCCCTATGTGGTTGGAGACGGGGCCCTTCGCATTACCTATTGGGCGGGAGGGGTGGCAGGAACCCCTTCATTTCCAACCTGCCTGTTGATCAGGGACGCTCAAGGATTGCTGGTGGCGGAAATCAAAGGTAGCGCTACGCCGGAAACTTGGGTCTCTACCGAATGGTCAGGCCAGGCGAGTGATGGGCGAGCGGTTGCACCCGGGAGCTATGCCTACGCCGTGGTTGACGAGCGCGGGACGCCTTTGGCGCAGGGGTTACTGCAGGTCGTCGACTCCCTGGCCACAGGAATTCACGGTGAAGTCAGCGGCGAAGTATGGGCCGATGGGCAGCAAGTGGCAGGTGCTACAGTCATGTTACTCACTGGGGCTCGTCGGCTGATAGGCAGCACGGTCACTGACAGCGCTGGCGAGTTCGTCTTCGATGGTCTAGAGGCGGGAACCTATGTCCTCGAAGTCAGTTATCCAGGTTACTTGCCATGGACTGGAGAGTTGTTTAGGCTGGATACTACCAAACCTCGTCATCAAGAGGCCGTCTATCTGGAAGCTAACAACGCTCTTTTCGTCGTGGCTTCGGCCCATGCACTACGCGGCGAAACGGAGCCCACAGCACAGGACCCCCACAGGTTGGTTCCAGGCGAAGTGGTGCAGGTGCGGGGTCACGTATACAACAGCGGCACGCGGCACTTGCGGAATGTCGTGGTAAAGACGCACTGGCCAGGTTCCCTGCAGCCCTTGTCCGGAGATGGGGTTTCAGTTAGCCTGCTTCGCATACCTGAGCTGGCACCCGGTCAGAGCGTTAGCCTGCGTTTCGCCGCAGTCTGTGGCTGGGCTGCTACAGGTGCTTCCACAGACATCCAGACAATCGTGGTGCAGGCCCAGGCTTGGGCCGTGAGGGGCACCAATGACGATCTCGAGTTAGTGCAATCGCCGCCTCGCTGCCTTCCTGTTTCTGTTCGCAGTGACGAGTCGACGCCTGGCGGTTTCTTGGCCTTCTTTGCGTTTTGGGATAGCGACGGCAATGGCAGATTCTCGCCACAGGAGGCCCCCGCAGCAGGTGTGCGTCTACGCGTAGGCAAAGAGTTACCTACTACTACAGATCAAGACGGATGGCTTGTCCAGAGGGTTGTACCAGGGCCTGTAGCTGTCTACCAGCCTCGGGACGCAGAGGGAGCTTCAGAGCATCCGGTACTAGCGGCCACGGTGCGCTCAGGTGAGGTGCTGGTGTTTCAGCTTGCTCTGGCTTCCGATGGGATGATTAGCCTGGCGGATGGTCAGGCTAGTCAGGCGGTATTCGGCTGGAATCATTGGCAAGGCGGCCCGTCGTGGCAGGGAGCAGGCGATCTAGTTGTTGCCCAGGAGGATTGGTCGTGGAGATGGTCTTTGCCCACACGTGTGGAAGTGGTTCGCCATGGCGACCAAGATCAAGGTTTGTCGGAGCAACGCTGGTTGGTAGATGCTTCGATCTCTCGTCCACTGCTGGCCTGGAGCTATAGTATTGGTGGAGAGCCCGCACCCGGTGGGCGTTCCGACCGCCTGTCTTTCTCTAGCGCTCTGGGCCGACAGCCTGCGGTGTTTCGCAAGGAGTGGCCTGCTGAGGGCACAGGGCCATACCAGATTGGTGTGCCAGTCCACGCAGTTCACGATGTGAAGATCACACACGGAACACAGGTGGTGAAATTGGGCGAGGCTGAGTACACCTGGGGTCCTGGGGGACAGCTCTGGCTAGCTCGGCCTCCACAAGCTTTGGTGGGGTACAAGCTGGAGGGGCCAGTGCTGATTGCGGCGGATTATGTCCCAGGCGACGCACAGGGTGAAGTGCTTGGGGTGCCGATTCTGGGGATCGTCGCCCGCGGCAGACCGCGATGTGAAGGGCCGGGCTCTGAGCTTGTGGAGGAGTTTGGGCTGAACTGGAAGTTGCCTGATCCCTCTGCGGAGGGGCGACATCCTCTATGGCGGGTGAGTTGGGAGCGCCGACTACCAGATTGCCGCTTCTACTGGGAAGGAGGGAGTCTCGCCTCTCCGGGCGGGGATCCTGTAGGTGAGTTGATCGAGGCATTCGATTCGCCGAGGTTGCAGCCGCTACCTATGGCAGATTCCGAGTCAGTATGGCCCCCCTATGCGCGAGTTGAGCAGCAACAGCAAAGAGGTGCCTGGTTGGTGAGCACTCAGCACGAACGACGAAGCTTGCAGCGGAGGCAACAGGTGACGCTGAGTCGAAAGCTATCCACGGCTGTGATGGGCAGACTAGGCCTTCAGCTGACCCGGTGGGCGGAGCCGTCGGTAGGCGACGGGGGTCAAGCAAGTCTCGTGATGCAGGTGGGTCAACGCAGAGGTGACTGGCAGTGGTGCCTCAATCAGAGAGTGACGTTGCTGGAAGCGGGTTCATGCTTGCCCGAAGATGAAGCATACGATGAGAGATTCGGCGTGGATGGTGGATCACTGACGCTGAGCTATATGAATAGCACGGTGATTCGTCCACAGCTAGGTCTGCATGTGGATACGCGCAGCGGCAAGGCTAGGGCTGAGTTCGATCAGGTGATGAGTCTAGGATCTGCGGTGCAAGCTAGCGTAGGTGGTATAACTCATCAAGGGGGGGTGGCTCCCCGCGCTCGACTCAAGTGGCGGCGGGTGGATGTAGGGCTACGGACACTGCCTCAGGAACACGACCCGGGTATTCAAGTGGATGTAGCGACTGAGGGTCGTCGCTGGACTGCGACATGGCGCGGCGTCTACGCACTGCCGCGCATGGTCCAGCAACTGCAGTTGTGCTATACCAAGTCACTTGGGGTAGGGAGTCTGCTGAGTGCGGTCCTGCGGAGCAAGGCTGCGCAACCTGAGGGAACCCTGCTGTGGGAAGCCGATGCTGCCTGGAGCGGCGAGGTGGTGAGGCTGGGGGTTCCCTGGCAAGCGAGTCTGCAACTGCAGTGTTCATACAGCAGTTTGGGCTCTGAGGAGGCTTGGGCAAGCTACGCAGCGGCCGGTGGTAGCCTACGGCGCCTACTGAACGAGAGAACAGCCGTTGCTATCGGAGGCACGTGGCCTTATTTGGTTACCCACCACAAGGTTGAGCGAAAGAAAGAGTGTTGGGCAGCCTTCGAGCGGCGGTTGGGGGTATGGGATTCCCAGGCCCTATGGGGTTCGTTGGAACTACGTTGTGGCGGAGGCCAGGTCCGTCCGGGCATCCATTTTGCCCTACGCTAGCACGTACTGTTTGTTGTCAGGCAAAGGGGTTAGCGAGATACTGGGGAATTCCATGCAGTGATAACCAACTCTTAGAGCGGGGTGTATGGTTTTGTCTCAGATACGGTTAGGTGTAGTAGGCCTGGGTTCGATGGGACGTCGCCACCTCGAAACGCTTGCTCGCCTTCAAGTGGGGAAGCTCTCGGCGGTCGCCACCCGGAGTGCAGATAAACGGGCTGCTGCAAGTGTCGAGTTCGGAGTAGCAGCTGTAGCAGACTATCGCGAACTGGATGAGCAAGTGGATGCAGTCGTAGTAAGCGTGCCTACTGTACTGCACGCTGAGGTCGCCACCTTCTTCTTAGAGCGTGGCGTGCACGTGTTGGTAGAAAAGCCTATAGCCGCGACCCTCGATGAGGCAAGGGAGCTTATCGACACGGCAAAGCGATCGGGTGCCCTATTGATGGTGGGACATATCGAGCGTTTCAACCCTGCTTACCTGTGTTTACAGGAGTTATTGCAGGCGCGTGGGGGTATCCAGGCCCTTACTGGCAACGTGGTGATCCAGGCTTTCCGCATGGGGCCCTTTGACGGGCGAATCCAGGACGTAGGTGTCGAGCATGATCTCATGATCCACGATGTCGACGCTATCAGTGGGTTGCTGCCCGGTGCCCAACTTGAGTTGCGTAGTGCTCTTGGGATGCGGGTTATCACATCCCAGACCGACGTAGCTCTCGCTCAGCTAGACGCGGACTTTCGAGGCCGAAGCGGGCCCAAGGTAAAGGCTCAGATTTTGGCCAGCCGAGTGGCTGACGCCAAACGGCGTAGTTTGCGTATAGAGCATCCACGACTGCGAGTTGACCTAGACTTCATGAACCAGACGCTTCACGTATCGGAGCGGGATGGTGATCTGCAACCCATCGAAGTGCAGAAAGCCTTTCCCCTGGACGCCGAACTGCGCCACTTCGTCGATTGTGTAAGAAGGCGAGCTGTGCCTTCCGTCGATGGCCATGACGGTCTGCGTGCTCTGGAGATCTGCACGGCCATTCACGGCCGTGTGCTCATATGAGAGGAGATACTCATGCAGCGACAAGCGGAGATAGGGGTCTTTGGAGGCTCAGGCTTCTATGAGCTCGGCACGGATGTAGATGAGTTGTGGGTAGAGACGCCTTACGGGGCTCCCAGTGATCGAATCGCTCTTACCACGATAGCTGGTCGTCGGGTGGCGTTTCTGCCGCGTCATGGCAAAGACCACCGCTTCCCCCCAAGCAAGATCAACTACCGGGCTAACCTGTGGGCGATGCATTCGCTCGGAGTGACGCGCATCATCGGACCCTGTGCTGCAGGGAGTTTGCAGAAGCAGATAGCACCTGGTGATTTTGTGGTCGTGGATCAGTTTGTTAACCGCACGTGGGGCAGGCAAGATACGTTTTTTGAAGGGCCCATTACCAAGCACATCAGTGCTGCAGATCCTTACTGTCCTGAGTTGCGTCGTCTAGCCAGGGCTGCTTGCCAAGCGGAGGGCATAACGGTCCATGAGAAAGGTACGGTGGTAGTGATACAAGGCCCGCGCTTTTCTACTCGGGCTGAAAGCCGGGAGTTTCAGAGTCACGGCTGGGAAGTCGTGAATATGACACAGTATCCGGAGGGGCATCTCGCGCGTGAGCTCGAAATCTGCTATGTGAATATCGCTCTGATAACCGACTACGATGCCGGCCTGGAGGACGATCCAACCGTAAAACCGGTAAGCCACGAAGAGGTGTTGCGTGTCTTCTCGCAAAATAACGAGAAGCTGAGAAATGTGCTACTAAGGCTCATCGAGTCCATTCCATTCGAGCGCTCGGCGTGTTGCTGTGCAGAGAGTTAGGCAGTGCTCAAGCTTGGAGCTGTCAGTGCGCGATGGGGTGTGAGTGTATGCCACGTTCATTTTGGCAGTCATGGCGAGCAAGGATTGCTCTAGTCCTTCCCTTGCTCTACATGGGAGTCATCTTCTACCTGTCGGCGCAACAGAGTCTCTCTCTACCTATTCGAGTGTGGGACAAGTCTCTTCACGCTGTGGAGTACTTTGCATTGTCGTTCCTCCTGTTTGGCTCTTTCTTCTACGGCCTGGAGCAGTCTGCTCGGCGCTCAGCTTACTTCGCTATCGCTGTTTGTCTCCTGTATGGGCTGATCGATGAGCTCCATCAAGCCTTTGTGCCAAGACGTGACTGTTCCGCACTTGACTTTCTGGCAGACGCTGTTGGGGCAATAGCCGCCCAGGTGGTCATCGCGCTAGGGCGAGCGTTGTGGGCGCGGGGACGCAGGCGGTACCCATGAGCCGGTTTGTGGGTTGGACGGTCAGAGGGGTTGCTGTCGGTGTTCTAGTTGGTATCCTATCCTTTGCTGGTCTGTTTGAGGGCTGCGAAAGACGTACCCTAGATGCACGCACAGCTTTCTGCGGTCGTTTCTTCCCCGACCGGGGGGAGTTGCCCATAGCTGTGGTGGCCATCGACGAGCAGGCGTTAGCTCAGTCCGGCCGTTGGCCATGGCGACGGGCAACCCTGGCCTCGCTTGTGCAGCGTGTGTTTGCTGAAGGGGCAGCGGTGGTAGCTGTGGATTTGCTGTTTTCGGAGCCTAGCACTGGCGATACTCAGCTGGCAGAAGCCCTATCGCTTGGCCCTAGTGTACTGGCAGTCTACGGTGAGGGCGACCGACAGGCGCGCCCTGTGCCTCCTCTGGCCGCCGTGGCCCAAGCGGGACATGTGGAAATGTATGTGGATGCTGATGCGGTGGCGCGCTCTGTGCCTCTTGAGCGCGGTGGCACTCTGCCCTTCGGTGTGGTCGCTGCTCGTCGGTGGAGTGGGAAGTCAGGGTATCTCGGTCCGCCGGGGCAACCTTTGTGGCTTGACGTGAGGCTGCGTGAAGCGTCTAGAAGGCTCCACCTGGCGGCGCTCACGCCAACTGTGTCTGCAGCCGATGTCATGGACGGGAGTGTTCCAGAAGGTCTATTGGCGGGGAAGCTGGTGTTCATTGGGTTGGCAGCGGCTGGCACAGTCGGGCTTGATGCTCATATCACTCCCTTGCGCTATATGGGTCCTATTCCTGGAGTGTATGTCCAAGCAGCCCTCGCCCGCGCTGAGCTGGCCAATCGTCACCCGCTTCGTTCAGGGGTGTTGTTGTCAGCTCTCGTCATAGTGATTGTGGGGTTAACGACTGGCGCAGCTCTGGGACTAGGGGGTGCTGAACCGACGGGACTACGTGTCTATGGGTGGTTGGCGCAGGTGCTACCAGTAGTGACCGCCTACGGTGCAGTGACCCTGCTGCTGTGGGGGCGATGGGCTCTATGGTTGCCCTGGATCGGGCCCGTACTGACCTCAAGCGCCCTGACAGGCTGGGCAGGTTTGGAGCGAGGACTGCTGCACGAACAAGAAAGACGACATCTACGCCGTTTGTTTGCCCGGTATCTCTCTCCTGCTGCTTTGCCAGAGCTTCTGGCTCGCAAGGATGAGTTGGGCCTGGCTGGCGTAGAGCGCCAGGTGGCCGTAGTCTTTGCTGATATTCGGGGTTTCACGGCTTTGGCCGAGCAGCTGACGCCTGTAGAGCTGATGGAGTTGGTCAACTTGTACCTGGAGACGTTAGCCCGTACGGTGCGTGAACACGGTGGTATGGTGGACAAGTACCTCGGAGATGGGCTCATGGCAGTCTTTGGTGCACCCTTGGCGTTGGCTCATCCCGCTGAAGCCGCTGTGGAGTGCGCCGTATGCATGCACGCTGCGGTAGCTCAGCTGCAGCCGCCTCCAGGCTTGCCTGCTTTCTCAGGTATCGGTGTCGGCGTACATTTCGGAGAAGCCGTGCTGGGGACTATTGGTGGAGCAGAGCGCCTCGAGTATACTGCCCTTGGTGACGTTGTGAACGTGGCTTCCAGGCTGGAGGAACTAGCTGATCTGGGCTCGGTTGTGTTCACGGAAGCGGTCACTGATGGATTGTCGGAGGACAGTTGGCTTCGCAAGGCCACCCGAGAGGTGGGTTGTGTGGATGTGAGAGGAAAGAGCGCGCCGCTCAAGGTGTATCGGCTAGCAGTAGGGCCTGCAGGCAATGGTACGGGTGAGCCACGTGCCACGTAGGCGCATGTTCTGGTTCGCCCTAGAAGACTGGCAGGTGGAGGACGGATATGCTGGCGAGGTTAGATAGCGACCATCAAAGATCCGTGTTTTTCGTCCTGGCGATAGCAGGATGTCTACTGGCATTGGCACTGTTAGTGATAGGCGCGGCGATGGGCCGGGCCCGTTCAGTTCCTTCGGAGGCAAGGGTACGCGTGGTCGCCATCAGTGGCGACGTGCGGGCTCGCACTGCTTCTTTTCTGCCGCGGCGTTGGCGTTCGTTAGCCGAACATGATCGGCTCTCTCCAAATGCTCACGTTGTAACTGGGTTAGAGGCAGCGGTGGAGCTTGAGCTGGGGAGCGGCGCACGGGTACGTTTGGGTCCCCAAAGTGCGGTGATCGTACGGAGCATGGGGGAGGGCGATTCTGGGGAACCAGCGTTGCGGGTGAGTTCCGGCACCGTGCTGGTGCATGTGCTTCGCGATCTCATGCGCGGCAGGCACTTCGCCGTGGAAACGCCTACTGCAGTGGCAGGGGTGCGAGGCACCATCTTTGACGTGCGTGTTACGCCTGAGCACACCGCGATCTCTGTCTGGGAGGGTGTCGTGGAGGTAATGGCTCGTGCCAGCACGGAAGCAGTGCTTGTATCTGCGGGTGAAGAGGCAGTGGTGGACGTTAGCGCCAAGGCTGAGGTGCGCAAAGAGCCAGTGAGCATCAAGCAGCTGTGGGCACCACGTCAGGATTGGCTGAAGACGCAGAGCCTCTGGGAGAAAGAGCAGACAGGCGAAGACCATAGCCAGCCGCAGCAGAGCCTGGAGTCGCCAGGCCAAGAGGAACCCGAGAGCGCACGTGTACCCGATCCACAACCAGGGCGAGACCTGAAGCCCAGGGCGGAACGACAACCTGAAGTCCAACCCGAGCCCGAACAGGAACCAGAGACCGAACCCGAACCCAAGGATCCTGGGTCAGGGAAACAGCCACCTGCTGGGTCTATACGCCGGCCAAATTATGGTGCGACGCCGAAGCCGAGATCTCATGTGAGGCTGGCGCCGCCTGCGAGAGACAGTGGCGGGCATCCTGGGGTGGCCCGCGGCCTCGATTGGACCCATAAAGAGTCGAGAGGGAACTCGACCAGGGAGGAACAGAAGGGCCTGGCAATAGGCAGGGGGAATGGGCCTGGCAAGCGTCACAAATGAGCCTGAAAAGGCAGCGTTGATCGAGGCAGGAGCCGACCCGTCGGAAGGCGAAGAGGATACTGTTGGTTGTCACCAGTAACGTCGGAACTGCCTTGGCGCAGAAACGCCTGAAAACGGGGGGAAATGGCATGATGAGTTCACCAGAGATGCTGCGGCGCATCCCCCTGTTCGCCGATCTCCATGAGAAAGATCTGCAGATGATGTATCGTCTGGCCTCGTCACAGCGATTTCCTCGTGGCGCTACTATTTTCTTTGAGGAGGACCCTGGCGACGCCCTGTACATTGTGCTCCAGGGTATGGTGCGCATTTACAGGGTGGCTGATGACGGGCGGGAAAAGACCCTCACCTTCTTAGAGGAGGGCGAGTTTTTTGGAGAGATGGCCCTACTCGACGGGGGACGTCGTTCGGCGATCGCTGAGGCATTGGAGGAGACGCGTACGCTTGTGATATTGCGTGCCGACTTCACCCGATTACTCTTGGAGCGTCCAGATATTGCCATGGAAGTCATCACAGTTCTCAGTCAGCGCTTGCGCCAAACGAACGCTCAGCTGATGGAGTCCATCTTCTGTGATACCCGGCAAAGAGTGGCTATTGCTTTGATCGACTTGGCTTCCAGGCATGGGCTTCCCTCGTCTGGCGGCATATCGATTGCGCTGAAGCTTACTCACCAGGAATTGGCCCACATGGTGGGTGCTGCCAGAGAGACTGTCAGCCGAGTCTTGGCCAGTCTCCAAGAGGAGGGGTTGTTGCTGACTGACGGGCGCCGACTCGTCGTAGTAGACATGAAGGGATTGGCTCAGTTGGGCGGGTCAGCGGCTCCTGGTGAGTAGTTGGGAGCTTGACCTGATGTCTCTGACGAGAACCGTTCGACGCTGTACTGGCTAGATGCCGCTGACCGTGCCTAGCAGCGCCACGACACGGCGGCGATGCAACATCCATGCTGCTTCGAGGAAGGTGGTAGTTTGACAGGCCGTAGGCCCATCGCGGCAGATGCTGTCGCAGACACACTGAAGCAGGGCCTGGCGGTTATCACGAGTGCATGCCGCCAGGCGACTGAGTTGCACGATGCGCTGCAGACCGTTTCCTTGTCATCACAGATAGAAGAGGTTAGTCAGGACAGTCTGGTCCAAGTGCTTGAGGTGGCCACGGCGTTGGAGGAGGATATCGCGACGTCAGCATTTCTCGTTAACGACGTTCTTTGTAGGGCGCGTGGCTGTGTCGGTGACCGGATCATCCAAGCACAGGAAGACGAACGGCGCCACCTGGCGAGAGAGATGCACGACGGTCCAGCGCAATCAATGGCCAATCTAGTGATGCGCGTAGAGATCTGTGAGCGCTTGTTGGCAGCGAAACGGCCTGAGGTCATGCAAGAGCTGAGTCAACTGAAGATGCTGGTCAAAGAGTCTTTGCGCGAAGTACGGCAGATCATCTTTGATTTGCATCCTATGTCGCTCGACACCTTGGGTCTTGTGCCAAGTATGCAGCGCTACTTTGACAATCTGCAGGAACGAGAAGGGGAGGCTATCCACTTTCGGGTGACAGGACAGATACGGAGCCTACCTGCAACCATGGAGGTAGCCTTGTTTCGGATGATCCAGGAAGCGGTTAGCAATGCTCGCAAGCACGCTCAAGCGACTCAGATTCGAGTACAGCTGGGGTTCTCTGATGGCTATGTGAGCGCCTCGGTCACTGACGACGGAGTTGGTTTTGACGTCCACCTTGTGGAGGAAGGCCGTATCCACCATCAGTCTTTTGGCTTGATCGGTATGCGTGAGCGGGCAGCATTGCTCGCTGGTGAGCTGTCGGTGGAGAGTCAGCTCGGCGTCGGAACCACTGTGAGGATTTGCCTACCAGCACCCAAGGAAGAGTAACAGCTCCGCGCTACCCACCAATGGAGGGACTGCAAGTGCCGCCGATTCGTGTGCTGATTGCCGATGATCACGCTCTCTTGCGCGAGGGCTTAAGGCGTATATTGGAGCTTGAACCAGACCTTGAGGTTGTAGGCGAGGCCAGCGATGGAGAGGAAGCCTTGCAGAAGGCGAAAGAGCTCTTGCCGAATGTGATCTTGATGGATATCCACATGCCAGGCATGGGGGGACTCGAGGCTACACGGGCGATTCGCGAGCATGTGCCTTCTGCGGACATTATCGTACTCACCATTCACGATGGCGATGAGTATGTGGTGGAAATGGTTAACGCCGGAGCCAAGGGTTATGTACTGAAAGACGTGGAACCAGCCACGGTTGTGGAGGCCATTCACAGGGTCCATGAGGGCGAGTCGTTTATCCCCAGTGATCTGATGGTCAAGGTGTTTCGCGAGTTTCAGCGCATCTCCGCTTACCAGAGGGCGATCTCGGACGCACCCACTGACCATCCTGGTGTTCAGGATGAGAGGCTTACCGCCCGCGAACTGGAAGTGCTACAGCACATTGTGTACGGAGAGACCAATAAGGAGATAGCTGCTTCACTGTTTATCAGTGAGAAGACCGTGAAGAATCACGTTACCAATATCCTAAGAAAACTGGGTCTCTCGGACAGAACACAGGCCGCCGTCTATGCCCTGCGTCATGGGTTGGTGCGGGCGGAGTGACAGTCTGGGAGCCGAGTGTATGTATTAGGATGGGACACCTCGTCCATGCCGTGCGAACAGGTCCCAGGCAAGTCCCGCTAGAGTTGGTTGGGGTGGGACTTGGGGTGCACACGAAAATGAGTCTATCGACTGATTCCGCATGTGACCTTGTTCGGTATACAATAAACTCGTCGCAACACCAATGTTGCCTCGCGGAAGAGATCAGTAATCAGCCCCCGCTCCTTGCGATCTCTTCCGCCTTTTTCTGCCCAGACTAACCTACCATGGGTTAGGGTAGTACGCGTGTGTATCATTGGAGCCCTAGGGTCGTTAGGGGGATGCCTTCATGCAGACTATTCGTGTGCTGATAGCCGATGATACGGCCGAGACCAGGGCCAATGTGCGGCGATTGCTGCAGCTTGTGGGTGGCTTTGAGGTTGTCGATGAAGTGCCAGATGGGCAAGTTGCGGTGAAGAGGGCTCTACAACTGCAGCCGGACTGTGTACTGCTTGATGTGAACATGCCAGTCATGGGTGGTATCGCCGCTGCAGAGCAGCTGTCACTGCACGCGCCGCAGATTGCCATTGTGATGATGTCTGTCCTCAGTGAGCAGGAGTTTCTACGCCAAGCGATGGGCGCAGGTGCCCGCGATTATCTTCTCAAGCCCTTCGGCGCAGAGGAGCTGGCTCGCTCTATTCGCCGCGCTGTAGCGACATTGCGCCGGGGCAATCCAGAGGTTTCCCCCACCGTCAGTCGTTTGCTTCTCGTGGCCGGACCTAAAGGTGGCGTTGGCCGGACCACTGTAGCCACCAATCTCGCTGTGGGTTTGGCCATGCGAGATGAGTCGACATGCCTGATAGATCTTAATGGACAGCTTGGTAGTGCGGTGATGGCTCTTGGTATCCTGCCGCATCGGACCCTGGCTCATTTAGGGGGAGGTGAAGGTTGCAGCCCGGAGGCTCTGCAGGCCACTTTGCAGAGGCACACCAGCGGCTTGGATATCTTGGCGAGCCCCACACTTCCCGAAGAGGCTGGGATGGTTACTCCTCAGCTTGTGGATGAGATCCTTTCGGCCCTCGCCAGTCTTTATACGTGGGTCATCGTGGATGCACCGGCCTGTTTGGGAGCGCTGGTCTTGGCGGTGTTGGACCACCAACCCGAATGCCTGTTAGTGATCACACCGGACTTGGCTGCTGCGCGCAACGCTGGCCAGTTTCTGCAGACATGGCGAGCTCTAGACCTTAATGTCAGCGAGATCGCAGTCATACTCAACCGCGTGACACCGAGATCACCCATCTCCCACGAAGTGATCGCTGGCCATCTGGGGTTGCCCGTAGACATGCAGATTCCGGAGGACGTGGCAGCCATGGGCGTAGCTGCGATGAACGGCAGACCTGTCGTGATGGATGGTAGGCGCACGTCTTCCGGACGGGCTCTGCAGGCCTTGCTCGATAGAGTGCAAGGGATACCACGACACACAGGCCGCGGCTCACCTTGGCTCACTTTGGCTCGCCAAATGAGGGCTGGCTTGGTCAACGCCTATCGCCCTTGAACTCCACACTAGCTAATAGTGCATGACGGGACGAATCCTTCTTCGGTCCTAGCACGGCTTACCTCGCAGCGAATAGCATGGGCGTGAGATGCGAATCCATTCTGGCTGCGGGGGTTGTCAATGGACAAGAAACTGCAGAAAGGCAGGGAGCGTTTGGCGGACCTTTCGCAGCGCGAAAGAGACGTCCTGAAGCTAATTGCGCTTGGTCTTGCTAATGATGAGATCGCTACCAAGTTATTTATCAGCCCTCACACCGTGAAGAATCACGTCAGCAACATCTACCGCAAGCTGGGGATCGATGACCGCACCCAGGTCGCCCTTGTAGCGTTACGCCTGGGAATCGTGTCTCTCGACCACCTAGACAAAGCGTAGGGTCATGGTGTGGGAGCGATCCGCCCGTAGGGCCAGGCCCTGTGCTCAAGCAGGGCCTGGCGGCCATGGAGGAGCCTGGACCCGGCTTGTCGAAGGAACCATTATTGCAGTGTTTTGGGGCCTTAAGGCAACCGCACGGAGGACAGGTTCTTGGAGGAAAAGCGCACAGAACTCACGGGAATGGTCAGTCGCATCA
This sequence comes from Limnochordia bacterium, assembly GCA_050951545.1. Lineage (GTDB taxonomy): Bacteria > Bacillota > Limnochordia > DTU080 > DTU080 > DTU080. Next base: position 247,310 of record JBMNJG010000011.1, read on the forward strand.
CTTACAGTAATGAGCGAAATCACTACACGGTTCTTCGTCTCGATACGTCCGATGGTGAAGTGACTGCTGTTGGGACTTTCCCTGCCGTTGGCCCGGGCGAGCAGCTTCTGCTGACGGGCGAATGGCGCGTCCATCCCCAATATGGCAAGCAGTTTCACGTTCATAGCCATCGCCAACTCGCTCCGGCTACTCTACAAGGATTGGAGCGTTATCTCAGCTCTCATCTCATCAAAGGTATTGGTCCTGCATTGGCCAAGCGACTGGTCGCTAGGTTTGGTCTGGATACTCTGAAGGTGATCAGTGAGACCCCCGAGCTTCTCGCTGAGGTGCCAGGCCTGGGGGCGCAACGGCGCAAGAGCCTCACAGACGCAGTAGCAGCTCACCGAGCTGTGCAGGATATCATGGTTTTCCTGCAGGGCTTGGGAGCGGGGCCAGCATTGGCGGCGAGGATCTACAGGCATTACGGCACTCAGGCTGCAGATGTGTTGCGCCGTGATCCCTACCGCCTGGCCAATGAGGTATATGGCATCGGTTTTCATACTGCAGACCGCATTGCTCGTGAAATAGGGGTTGGGGCTCATTCTGTGGAGCGGGCGCAAGCAGCTGTACTGCATCTGCTCGACAGGGCAGCAGACCAAGGGCACATGTGCCTTCCGTTTGCGGAACTCATGGCCGAAGGAGAGAAAGAGCTTTCGGTACACCAAGACCAGATTCGGGAAGCTGTGGGGCATCTGGCCGCCAGCGGAAGGCTGGTAGTAGAAGCAGAGACTGCGGACCACCTGGTCTATCTGTCGCGCCTGCATTGGGCCGAGCGGCAGGTGGCCGACCTGCTCTTTGGTCTAGCGCAGGCTCCGCGTCTCGTGGAGCTACCGCTAGATGAGGTTGATGGAGAGCAACGCGCACAGGGCACGCACCTGACCACAGAACAATGGCGAGCCGTCAAAGCAGCTCTTCTGGGTGGTGTCGTGGTTATCACTGGCGGCCCAGGTACTGGCAAAACCACTGTCGTGCGCGAGGTACTCAGTGGGGCTATAGCGGCTGGGTTGGGTGTGCTCTTGGCAGCTCCGACGGGGCGGGCGGCCAAGAGGTTGCAGGAGGCAACCGGGATGCGGGCGGCGACTATCCATCGGCTTCTCGAGTATGGTCTCAGTACAGCTGATGGGAGGCCCGGTTTCCAGAGGAATGCAGACAACCCGCTTCAGACGGACATGCTTGTCATTGATGAGGCATCGATGCTGGATGCACCACTGGCTTGCCACTTGCTGCGGGCGATCAAACCCGGGACGACGCTCGTCTTGGTGGGAGACGCTGATCAACTGCCGTCGGTAGGACCCGGTACGGTATTGCGTGATGTCATTCGCTCTGGCTGCGTGCCAGTTGTGAGGCTGACTACGATATTTCGGCAAGCTGAGGAGAGCATGATCGTTACCAACGCCCATCGCATCAATCGAGGGGAGCAGCCTATCTGTAACCACCCAGGCAGTGACTTCTTTCTCGTGGAGGAGGCGGAGCCCACGGCCATCAGTGAGCGTCTCCGCGAATTGGTGACGGAGCGCTTACCGCGCTATCTGAGCTGTGATCCCTATGCTGACATTCAGGTATTGTCTCCTGTACGTCGGGGGGCTGCTGGGGTTGAGCATCTGAACACTGTGCTGCAAAGTGCGCTTAACCCTTTGGTTCGTTCGGTGCCCGATGCAGGTATGGGTGATCTGTTCCCTGGAGATCGGGTCATGCAGGTGCGCAACAACTACGATAAGATGGTGTTCAACGGAGACATAGGCCTGGTTAAGACGGTCGATCGTGACAGTGGAACTGTGCTCGTCGCTTTTTCGGATAGAGATGAAGGGGCAGACGTTGTCTACGCAGGGGATGAGCTGGATGAGCTGAGCTTGGCCTACGCGATGTCGGTTCATAAGAGCCAAGGCAGTGAGTTTCCGATTGTTGTGCTGGCCATGCCCCGTGTCATGCCCGCTCTTATGACGCGAAATCTCCTGTATACAGCAGTGACGCGAGCACAGCGCTTCGTGGTGTTGGTGGGCCAGAGAAGCACTGTTGCCCTCTATGTTTTCAATGACAAAGCCATGCATCGCTATGGACAGCTTGCTGAGCGGCTTCAAAGTGCAGACAAGGAGATCCGTAGCTCGCGGGATCCGGCAGATCCGTAGCGGCGTCGATATCCGACTATTGCCACGCAGGAAAGAAATAGAGAGGCAGGGAAGTACTACGTTTGAAGCACTAGTGACTAACGCGCATGCCTGCATGTTACCCATTACGGGAATGTGAGAATTGCAGCCGCCGCTGAGATCTAGCGGGAAGGGCGTACCATGTTGCCAAGGAAGTTCAACACCGTTGAGGAGGGAGTCTTTTGCAGTCACCATGGTCGAAATACTTCCGGTTGGGTGTGGTCCATTTCATGGCCTATCCCGAAGTAGGTAAAGACGAAAGTCGCATGCTACCAACCATAGCCGCAGTGGCAGCAGACGCCGATTTTGAGGTCATTGAGCTAAAGGGCGTCAGCGATCCTGCGCTACGTCCGCGGATCAGATCACTGTGCGAATCCGCTCACCTCACCGCAACCTACGGAGCACAGCCTATTGTACTCGGGGGGAAACTGAACCCGAACTCCCTGGATGCCAATGAGCGCAAGCGCGTTCTAGCGCGGCTCAAGCTAGCTGTTGATGAGGCGGTCGAGTTGGGGGCGAAGGGCTTTGCTTTCCTTTCGGGTCCCGACCCGGACGAGGCAGATCGCGAAAAAGCGCAAGAAGGCTTCGAAGCTCTGCTCATCGAGCTCTGTCAGTATGCGGCGGAGCGGGACAACCTGCCAGTTGTTCTTGAGGTTTTTGACCGAGATATCGACAAGAAGGCCTTTGTTGGTCCAACTGCCTTCGCAGCAGAGATTGCTCGGAACGTGCGGCAGAAATGCGCTAACTTCGGTCTGATGGTCGACTTGAGTCATCTTCCTTTGCTGGATGAGTCAGCTGAGGTCTCTCTGAGCGCAGCAAGTGAATTCCTAGTGCATGCGCACGCTGGCAACTGCGTAGTGCGTGATCCGTCGCACCCAGCCTACGGAGACCTGCACCCTCGTTTTGGTATTGAGGGCGGGGAAAATGATGTGGCAGAGTTTGCTGAGTACTTGCGCTGGCTATTTCGCGTCGGGTATCTAGGAGAGGGTCGCAAAGAGAGGCCCATACTCAGCTTTGAAGTACAGCCTATGCCTGGTGAGAGTTCTGAGGCAGTGTTGGCAGGTGCGAAACGAACACTGACCGCGGCGTGGGCTCAACTTGAGCTGTAGTAAGGGTTTGAGATGATCCAGCGTAGAAAGCTTTTCAAGGGAGGCACCAACTGATGGCCAAGCCTAAAGTGTACGTAACCAGGCAGATCCCCGACGATGGGATGAAACTGCTATATGAGAAGTGTGAAGTTCACGTCAATCCGCATGATCGCGTCGTTACGCGTGAGGAGCTGCTGCAGAATGTGAAAGGCAAAGACGCTCTGCTTTGCCTCCTCACGGAGACCATCGACGCTGAGGTATTCGATGCCAATCCAAACCTGAAGATCGTGGCCAACTACGCCGTGGGTTTCAATAACATCAATATAGAGGAAGCGACAAAGCGCGGTGTTCCAGTCTCCAATACGCCGGGAGTACTTACCGACACCACGGCGGATTTCGCTTGGACATTGCTGATGGCTGTGGCCAGGCGAGTTGTCGAGGGTGACAAGTTCACCCGAGCAGGGCGTTTTGTGGGCTGGGCCCCGATGCTCCTGCTAGGACAAGACGTACACCACAAGACGATTGGGATTATCGGGTTTGGTCGCATCGGTCAGGCCATGGCTAAGCGAGCGTCGGGATTTGGGATGAAGATTCTCTACCATGACGTAAACCAGATGCCAGAAGTGGCTCGTCAGTTCAACGCTGAGTACCGAGAGATCGATGACCTCTTGCGCGAGTCAGACTTTGTCTCGTTGCACGTCGATCTTAATGAGCAGACGCGTCACCTCATTGATGAACGCGCTCTTGAGCTTATGAAGCCCAGCGCTTATCTGATCAATAGCGCTCGTGGTCCTGTGGTTGACGAGGCGGCTCTGGTAAGGGCACTAAAGGCCAACCGCATTTCTGGAGCCGGACTGGATGTATTCGAGGAAGAGCCTCAGTTAGCGCCTGGCCTGGCGGAGTTGGACAATGTGGTCATTGCTCCACACATCGCCAGTGCTACCAAAGAGACTCGTGGAGCGATGGCGCGCATCGCTGCTGAGAACGTCATCGCCGCTCTCGAGGGTCGCAAGCCCCCTGCAATAGTAAACCCCGAGGTCTGGAAGGACTAAGGTCCCAGACGGCGAAGGACCTTTGCCAGCACTCATAGTCTATGGTGTTGGCAGCCGATGGAAAAGGCTGCCGGCACCATAGACTACAGTAACGAATGTGAAAAATCACTACTGCCAAACACATTGGACGAACGCAGCAACAAGTCATCGTGTAGTGGGTCAGGAGCTGACAATGGGTGGATTCCCATCAGGGGTTTCCACGGTGTCTGGAGGAACCATCGGGCAGAACAGAGAATGTCTTTGGAAGCTGCTCGAAAGGGCTGGAAGTCGCGAGGTAGCTGGGCAGGAAATACGCGTGTCTTGCAGAAATGGTTGGAGGTTGTCACTCGTACAGCTGGTTCGGAGCCTAGGCTCGTGTGGCCTGTTGTAACGAGCCTGTCTGATGAGTATAGATTGCAGAGGTGGAAGGAGACGTCGCAGAGGCCGGGTATTATACGGTAGTCTCGTTCCGGTTCGCGTCGAACGGACAGGTGTTCAACCGGTTAGATCCAAAACTGATTATCCGGAGGTCTCGAATATGGCCGATCTTGCCTGTCGCAAGTCAAAGGTGCCATATTGGCGCCGCCCATGGTTCTTTGGGCTGGTACTGTTTGTTATGGCTGCTATCATGGTGGATTCGGGCGGGTTGCTGCTGTATGCACAAGAGGCAGAAACACCCGCTGCTGACCAAACGCAGGCGGAAGCGGAAGAGGCTGCTCCGGCTCCTCGAAAGCGCACGCTGGATGAAGATATCGACGTGTTCGACGAAGCGGAGTTTCTGGACCCCTTGTACGCGGCGGTCTGGCAGGGATGGCGCGAGGCAGGCCACAAGGACACTACAGGTGTCTCGATCACCATTGACCCTACTCGTTATGCTCGCAAGTATGCCTCTGAAGTAGGCAGTCCCGCACGGGTGCAAGCGGTTCGAAACTATGAGGGACGTAGTGGGTCTGCGCTGTTGTGGCTCGATGAAGAAACCATCATCGAGTGGGAAGTCAACATCCCTAGGAGTGGCTTCTATAACATTTCTTTTGAATATATCCCTCTTGAGGGTAAGCGCGCTAGCATTCAGCGTGACCTAAAGATTGATGGTGCCTATCCCTTCAACGAAGCACGGCGTCTCATCTTTCCGCGCAGCTGGCGTGACGCATACCGCCCGAGGAGAGACAACCAGGGCAACGATGTGAGGCCAAGGCAAGAGGAAGTGAGGATCTGGCAGGAGCGCTATTTTGAGGATCCACAGGGAATGTACCGGGAGCCTTTTCGCTTCTATCTTTCCGCGGGTAAGCACCGTCTGACCATGAACGCCATCCGCGAACCCATGGCGTTGGGGGCCATAAAGATCACCTCACCCAAGGCCCTGCCAACCTATGCAGAGATGAAGCAGCTCTATGAGCAGAAGGGATACAGACCAGTTGAGGGAGAGGTTATTCGCGTTCAGACCGAGTTCCCCACCTTGAAGTCTGACCCTACCATTCGTTCGGAGTACAGCTATGATCCGTCTTCCATTCCCCCAGCCGGGGGCAACATGATACTGAACGTGTTCGGCGGAAGTCGCTGGCGCAAGGGTCAGCAGTGGGCCGAATGGAAGTTCAGCGTCCCTGAAGACGGCCTCTATAAGATCGGGATGAAGATCCTTCAGCAGCATGGGGAGCGACTGCCCGTGACTCGTAAGATCGAGATCGACGGGGAAGTGCCCTTCAAGGAGCTCGAGGAGTTTCTTTTCCCGTATGACCGTGACTACAATATCGTGCCTTTGGGCGACCCGAACGGCGAGCCGTACTACTTCTACTTCACCAAGGGCGAACATGTGCTGCGCATGACCGCTGCTGTCGGTCCGGTTGCTCGCACCATTCGCATGGCGAACGCGGCCAGCCTCGAGTTCGCGAAGCTGTCGCGAGCAATCGTGATGATTACGGGTCCCAACCCTGACCCCAACTTTGACTGGGAAATCCACAAGAAGATTCCAGAGCTGTTGCCCCGCATGAAGGCTCTCGAAGAGGCCTTCGCCCAAGAGGGCAAATGGCTTAGAGAGTTTTCGCCCAAGACTCGGTTGGCCGACTCCTTGGACTTGAGCACAGCAATTATGGCCTCGATGATTCGTCGCCCCGATACGATCACCAACAGGCTGAAGGAGTTCTCCGACCAGGAGATGCGTCTCTCGCAGTGGGTACTCGACTTGCAGTACGGAGCCCTCGAAATAGACTACTTTGTCGTTGCTCCCCCTGACTACACCTTCCCAAGTGTGAAGCCCACGCCGTGGCAACGTTTTGTCGCAGGCTTGAGAAGCTTCCTGCTATCCTTTACGAAGGACTACACTTCTATAGGGGATGTGTACACGGCGCAGGAGGGTGTCGACGAGAGCGGTGAAAAGGTTCTTACGCTCTGGGTCGGCTGGGGACGTGAGTGGACAGCGATTATCAAAGAGATGATCGACGAAGACTTCACCCCCGATACTGGCATTAAGGTAAACGTCAACGTCATCCCCTCCGGGGCCTTGGGTACGGGTCAGAGCGTCTTGCTGTTGTCCTTGGCTGCAGGGCAAGCGCCTGACGTATCGTTTGGCACACCAGCTGGTACACCAGTGGAGTTTGCTATTCGTGGCGGAGTGCTAAACCTCAATCAGTTCGCTGACTACAATGAAGTCATCAAGCGCTTCCGGCCTGGCGCTCTCATCCCGTTCAAGTATCGGGGTGGGGACTATGCGTTACCAGAAACGCAGAGTTTCTCGATGATGTTCTACCGTAAGGATATCTTGCATCAGTTCAAACTCCCAGTGCCGGACACTTGGGACGATGTGATCAAGATGCTACCTACCCTACAGCAGTACGGCATGAACTTTCACTACGCTGGTGGGTTCACCCCATTCCTGTATCAGCATGGTGGCGAGTACTACTACGCAGATGGCTGGTACTCGGCTCTGGATAGCCCGCAGGCTCTCGCAGCCTTCAAGGGTTGGACTGACCTGTATGCCAACTACAGGATTCCCGTTGCGTCAAACTTCTATAACCGGATTCGAACCGGGGAGATGCCTATCGGGATTGCCGATTACCAGACTTACGTCCTCCTATCCACAGCTGCCCCCGAACTCACGGGTTGGTGGGAAATGGTTCCGATGCCCGGAGTACGAAGGCCGGATGGCGTGGTAGACCGTACCGCGGCCGGCGGTTCTTCGACGGCAGTGATCTACACGGCCTCAAGGTACAAAGCGGATGCCTGGGAGCTCATGAAATGGTGGACTAGCACTCCCATTCAGGCTCGCTTTGGTGAAGAGGTAGAGGCGGTCCTCGGAGTAGAGGCTCGCTGGAACACTGCTAACGTTGAAGCCCTGATGAACATGCCCTGGCCGAAGAAGGACATTCTCGCTATTCGTGAGCAGTGGAATTGGTTCAAGGAGCAACCAGTGGTGCTGGGCGGATACTTCACAGGCAGGCACATTCAGAATGCCTGGAACCGTGTAGTCCTCCAGGGAACTAACCCGCGTGAGGCTCTCGAACTCGCTGTGAAAGACATCGATAGGGAGCTAGCGAAGAAGCAAGAGGAATTCGGCACAACGATTCCGACGCGACGTGAGTTCGTCGCGGAGTACGGTGAGTTGAAGCCGGGATTCTCAGTCTATAGACAGACGTTGGGCCTCGAGTAGGTCCTGAGCTGAGTTTCGAGCCTTCGCCCCAAGCACGTTGCCGAGGGCTCGAAACCCAGCCGCATGTGCCAAAAGGAGTGAGCTGTAGATGGCCCAGGTCACAGAAGTGAGAGCGGGTCTACCAAAAAAACCGTCTTTGGAGGTTCGGTTCAAGCGCGCATTGTCTGATGCGCGAAGATGGCGTGTCCACTATTTCTTCATGGCGCCGTTCATGATCCTGTTCACCATCTTCACCATAGTACCGGTTATATCATCCATCTACCTGAGCTTTACGTACTTCAACGTTCTGGAGCCTCCGCGCTGGATAGGGTGGTCCAACTTTAACTTGCTCTTCCTTGAAGATGACATCTTCATCTTGGCGCTGAAGAACACCCTGCTTTTCTCGGTGATCACAGGGCCTGTGAGTTTCTTCATGCAGTTTTTCCTCGCGTGGCTGATTAACTCGCTGAAGTACAGGATCGCCTACACCCTCGCCTTTTACGCGCCTTCCATCACAAGTGGGTTGGCTATGGGCGCAATCTGGCAGGTGTTGTTCTCCGGTGACTACTACGGTTACCTAAACTACATCCTTATCCGGCTGGGGGTTCTGAGCGAACCCTATGTGTGGCTGCAGAACGTGAACACGATGCTACCGATTGTGATTCTCGTGTCGTTGTGGATGAGTATGGGTTCAGGCTTTCTATCCTTCCTGGCTGGGCTGCAGAATATGAACGAAGAGCTTTACGAGGCCGGGAAGGTGGACGGGGTGCGCAACAGATTCCAGGAAGTCTGGTACATTACTTTGCCGTTGATGAAACCACAGCTGCTGTTCGGCGCCGTCATGGCTGTAGTCCGTTCACTTGAGGTGTCGGGCGTTGCGGTTGCTTTGACGGGCCTTCCCAGCCCGCTGTATGCCACGCATACTATCATGACGCACTTGCAGGACTACGCGTTCATTCGCTTTGAGATGGGCTATGCATCAGCCATTTCGGTGGTGCTCTTCTTGATGATGTTCGGTCTGTCTCGCTTCTTTATGCGTGTGCTTTCGACGAAGGGCGAGTACTAGTTGACAAAGGGAGGTTTGCGCCGATGGCTGCTGCAATGCCGCGTCTGAGAAGGCGGAGACTGAAAGGAGAGCCTATTGGTGTCTATGTGGTACTGACACTGATGGCTCTGGTCATGATCATGCCGATGTACCTGATGACCATTAACGCGTTCAAGCCGCTGGAAGAGCTCTTCCTCTTTCCGCCGCGCTATTACGTGATGAATCCCACGTTGAACAACTTTACCGATCTCTTGATCGCGACTGGTGCGGCGTGGGTGCCCTTTTCTCGGTATCTGTTTAACAGCTTGTTCATCACGATTACGGTCGTTACGCTGCACGTGCTTATCGCTTGCATGTGCGCTTACCCGCTGGCCAAATCAAAGGCACCTGGGGTTACAGTGATGTTCAACCTGGTGGTTGCCTCGCTGATGTTCTCGCCTACGGTGACGAACATTCCGCGATACCTCATCATCAACCGCCTGGGCATCATCGACACCTACTGGGCACTGATCTTGCCGGGTATCGCTGGGTCTTTCGGCACGTTCTTGATGAAGCAGTTTCTGGAACAAGTGCCAAATGAGCTGATGGAAGCAGCCCGAATTGACGGGGCGAGCGAATGGGTGATGTTCTGGCGGTTGATCATGCCCATGTCTCGGCCAGCTTGGGCGACCTTGACGATCTTCGCCTGGATTAGCAGCTGGAATGATGAGTGGGGTCCGCTAGTGTTCACAAGGTCGGAAGCGATGAAGACTCTACCGCTGGCGATCCACACCATGTTTTCCGGATCGAACGCAATCGCCCGCGCAGGAGCAAGCGCTGCGGCTGGGTTGCTGCAGACGGCCCCCACGATCATTTTGTTCCTGTTACTGCAGAAGCGTGTCATTTCTACGATGGCTCACGCGGGTATCAAGTAACGGGATCAGTGGGTGGAATGCCATGTCTTCATGTGCTTCTGAAAGGGTGTGTCAACCGTGGTAAAGAGATGGCTGTGGGTAGCTACGGTGCTTGCAGTGGCTGTTGCTGCCGCGACATGTATCATGCCGGGAGCTGAGGCCCGCCGCATCGGCCTTTACTTCCAGCAAGGAATAGGGATCTTCCCTTCCCAACTGGGATATGTGTACCATCGTGACTTCGGGCTGGAACTCGAGATGGATGGGCCACAAGACATGTTCTTGTCGCACGATAAGACGCTGTATCTTGTGGACACCGGAAACAACCGCATCCTGAAGGTCGATATGTTTGGGGAGCTGCTGGCTGAGTTTGGCAAAGGCCCGGACTTGGAGATGGAGCATCGGCTGAAGAAGCCACAGGGCGTGTTCGTCAATGAGTTTGACGAAGTGATCGTCGCTGACACGGACAATAAGCGCATCGTCATCTACAACCCTGATGGTACAATGCAGAAGATCATCCCCCAGCCGGACTCCGTCTTGCTGGGAGAGGACTTCCACTATCAGCCGACCAAGGTCATTCAGGACCGGCGCGGATATTTGTACGTGGCCAACTCCAACGACTATCGAGGGTTGATCCTGCTTGACACGAACGGAGCGTTCCGCGGCTTCTTTGCCCCGAACCGCGTGCCCTTTAGCATGCGCAGGATCATCATCAACATGTTTGCCACTGAGGCGCAGAAAGAGAAGCTGTCGAAGACGTTGCCCACACCGCACTCCAACATGATCATCGACCAGTACGGGTACATCTACTCGTCGACAGTCTACGACCGCAAGAATCAGATCAAGAAGCTCAACAGCGTAGGTAAGGACGTTCTCAACAGTTCGGACTACGTCTATGGATACACGTTCCGCCGCGGCAGTCAGTACGTCCAGCCGAACTTCGTGGACCTCACCGTGAACGAGAAGGGTATCATGTCTGCGCTAGACTCTCAGAACGGCTGGATCTATCAGTATGACCAAGACCGAAACTTGCTGTTGATGTTCGGTGGTAAGGGCGAGGAAAAGGGGTATTTCGGTTACCCCACCAGCATTGTTGGAGATGACGAAGGGTATCTCTACATTCTGGACAAGGATCGGAACAACATTCAGGTGTTTCGGCCGACCCAGTTTGCAGGATTGGTTCATGGAGCAAGTGAGCTCTATGTAGACGGTCGTTACGAAGAGGCAGCCGGACCGTGGCGAGAGGTCATCAAGTATAACACGAATTACTCGCTGGCATGGTCAGGCATTGGTAAAGCCTTTATGAAGTTGGAGGAGTACGACAAGGCCCTGCAAGCCTACCACTATGCACGAGACCGCGAGGGGTATTCCGAGGCGTTCGCTGAGCTTCGGCATGCCTGGGTACGGAGCAATTTCGGACTGAACGTGACGCTGATTATCGCTCTGATCTTCGCTATTGCTGGGGCGATCAAGGGGCTGCAGTGGATCTACCGACAGCCCTGGGAAGAGAGCGGCATTGTGGTACGTACGGTGCAGACATTGCTTAAGGTCATGTTCCGCCCGGCAGAGGGTTTCTGGGATCTGAAGGTAGGAAAAAAAGGAAACCCGCTTGTTGGGGCAGTGTTGATGATATTGATGTTTGCAGTGCGTGTCTTTGACATTCAATGCAAGAGCTATCAGATCGCCAGCGTCGACCCAAAGGATGTCAGCCTGTTCTTGGAGATAGCGCGTATCTTCGGTGTCTGGATCGTTTGGGGTGTCGCCAACTACGGAGTAGGCGCGATCTTTGAGGGTGAAGGTTTCTTCCGTGATGTGATGACCGCTGCAGCCTATAGCATGGGTCCGTACCTCCTGTTCACGTGGCCGTTGACTCTGTTCTCCCATGTGTTGACCCGAGCGGAGAAAGGCTACATCGACTTCTTCTTCAACATCATTGTGTACTGGAGCCTGGCCCTCGTGATTCTGTCGGTAAGGCACGTGCACAACTTCAACTTCAGAGTCACGGTAACGACGACTGCGCTATCCGTTTTTGGGATGTTCATCATCGTAGGTGTGCTAGGGCTGATGTGGGTGCTAACCGATCAGTTGGTGACGTTTATTCAGGAGATGGTGGTTGAAATTGCCATCCGAGCGTAGGCATGGAGGCCGTGACTTTTGTTGTCGACTTGCGCTGAGGAGGCCGTGTTTATGAGACACAGTAGGTGGCTTGTAGCATGTGGGTTGGTGATAATCGTATTCCTTGCCTTGGCGCCCTTGGTGGGTGCACAGGGATTTGGATTTGGCAACTTGTTTGGGGGTTTTTTCGGGGCTGAAGAAGAGGAAGAGGAAGAGCCCACGGTTGCTGCTGACGGTATTCCTCTGGGTTTCAGCTTGGTGGCTGAGAATCGCAATCTAGAGCTATTTCTGGATGCAGACGAGGGACAGCTGCTGGTCCGGGATAAGCGGACAGAGGCCATATGGCGCACGAACCCGGATCTTGAAAAGACGAAGATGTCGGTTGGACAGCTATGGGAGAAACACTTGCGCTCACAGGTCATCATTCAGTACACGGATGACAAGAAGCGCAACAAGAAGACAACGAACAACGTAGACCAGCAGGCTATCGTGACCTACGAGCCTATCCCGCGTGGTGTGCGTGTGGTCTTCCATATGCAAGCCTTGGGTTTTCAGATCCCTGTTGAGTACCGTCTGGGTGAGAACTACATGGAGGCGCGTATCCCCGACGATCTCTTGCTGGAGACGTCCACGTATGCGCTGGTAACCATAGAACTGGTTCCGTTCTTCGGAGCAGCTACTGACGACGATACCGGGTATATGGTTATCCCGGATAGCTCAGGTGCTGTCACGTACTTCAAGAAGGAGCACCCGCGTTATGCGCGGCAATTCCAGGAGTTCGCCTACGGGCCTGACGAAGTGCGCTTCTACGGTATGCGCGACTTCTTCATCGCCTTTAACCAAGCGCGACGGCAGGTGTTTGGGCCCTACTTCGGGTTGGTTAACGGTTCGCAGGCCTTTCTCGGACTGGTGACCGAGGGTGACTTCGACGTTAAGATCAACGCCGCGCCTAGCGGGTATATAGTCGATTTCTACCGAGCTAGCGCCGAGTTTCAGGTGCGTAAGGAGTACTCAGCCTTTCTAGCCCGTACGCGCCAGGTGCAAACCACAGAGAGTAGGCGCATTGGCACGGATCGCGCAGTGCGCTGGTATCTGTTGACGGACGAGGACGCCAACTACGTGGGTATGGCCAACACCTACCGCGACTACCTCAAGGAGAAGTACAATGTGGTTGGGCGTCTGGGATTGAAAGACGATGTAGCGCCAATCCACATTCGTTTGACGAACGCTGTGTTAAAGGGTGGTCTGATTCTTGACGAACTGATCAAGATGACCACTTTCGATCAGGCGCGCACGATTGTTGAGAGTCTCCAGGCCTCTGGGGTCAACAACATGGACGTGACCTTGGTAGGGTGGACACAGAAAGGTGTAGACGGCATCGTTCCGCGCCACTGGCCTCCTGAAAGAGCTTTGGGCGGGGCAACTGCCCTGAGTGACTTCGCTCACTGGGCTACTGAGCGAGGTGTCGACGTCTTCTTGGAGGACAACTTCCTGGATGCCAACCAAAACAACGGGGGGTTCTCTCCGCGCAATGATGTCGTGCGTACAGCAGCGAAAACTCCTGTTCACTCGGGACGACGCTTCTTGATCTCGCCAGTCGTGGCGTATACTAAGTTTGGGCGGGAATACATCCCGAAGATGGCCGATCTCGGGGTCGCAGGTTTGGACCTTAAGAAATTGGGCGAATTGCTCATCTACGATCGCAACGACACGGCTCGGGCCGAGCGAGCTGATACAGCGGCGGCTTGGCTGAACATCGCGGCACTGGCCAGGAAACTGATGGGCCGGGTGTCCGTACAAGGCGGTAACGCCTTCTTCTTGGCGGTTGCAGACAAGGTGACTAATGCTCCAATCGACGAGAGCACCCACGTGTTTGTCGATCACTCCATTCCGTTCTATCAAATCGTGGTGCATGGCCTTGTTCCGGTCTATGGCTACCCCAGTAACCTGCGAAATGACCCTCGCAAGGAGTACTTGCGTATGGTGGAGTATGGCATGTTGCCAATGTTTGAGCTGACCTACGAAGACTCCGCTCTACTACGTGATACCTCGTATGCCATGCTGTTCAGCTCGCAGTTTGACACATGGGTTGACACGGTGAAGGAGGAGTTCGAGGCAGTCAACGTAGGCATGGGAATGTTGCAGCGCTTGTCTATCGTAGCCCACGGCCAGATCGCGCCGAACGTGTTTGAGACGGGGTATGAGGATGGCACCAACGTCATCGTCAACTATAACGATTACCCGTATGTGTCGGACTCAGTGACGGTTCCTGCGCTCGACTATCTCATTATCAAGGGAGGGCGTAGCTCGTGAAGATTACTCTGAACCAGCGTCGAGCGTTGACAGGCTTTGTGTTTATCGCTCCGTGGTTTGTCGGTTTCCTGCTCTTCATGGCTAAGCCATTCATCGACTCGTTCTGGATCAGCTTTAACACGGTCGACATGATGGCGGGCTTTTCGCTGAAGTGGGTGGGTTTCCAGAACTACGTTGAGGCGTTCACGATCGATGAACGTTTTGTGCCTACGTTGATTCGAGCAGTCCGCGACATGTGTGTCAACGTTCCTGTGATCTTGGTGTTTGCCTTGTTCACTGCTTTCCTGACTAACCAGGAGCTTATCGGGCGAGCATTCTTCCGGGGCGTGTTCTTCCTTCCAGTGGTTATCGCTTCCGGACTGGTCGTTCAGCAGCTGTTTGCTCAAGGCGCGGGACGTATCGCAGGGCAGTCACAGACTATGGCCATGATTGACGTGCCGGGGCTCATCTACATGTATCTAGGGCCTGCGGCTCAGATCGTGAATGACCTGCTCAACCGGATTGTACTGGTGCTGTGGTCGTCCGGGATCCAGATCTTGCTGTATCTTGCAGGCCTACAGGGCATTTCGGGCAGCCTCTATGAAGCGGCTCGCTGCGATGGTGCTACGGACTGGGAGCTATTCTGGAAGATCACCTTGCCGATGCTCTCCCCGATCCTGTTGGTGAATGTCATTTTCTCGATTGTCGACTCGTTTACCGACCGGTTCAATCCGATGCTTGACTTGATCAAGAACTACGCCTTCACGGGCCAGTTTCGATTGGGCTACGCTGCAGCCGCGGGATGGGTCTACTTCCTGGTGATCTTTCTCATCATCCTGGTGGTTGTTCTCTCATCTAGGCGTTGGGTGTTCTACGCTGGCGAGCGAGACTAGGTTATAGAATGGCGTAGTGCCGCAGTCCGACTGAGGAGGGCACATGTAATGGCGAAAATACTGGAGGACCTGAGGGGCAGGACGGTTGACGCTCCCTGGTTTTTGATCTACCGGCGGCGTACGGAGAGTTTGTTCTTCCGGCTGTTGATGTACTTGATCTTGATCAACATCGCGTTTACCTTTCTGTACCCGGTTTTGTACATGGTCTCAACAAGCATGATGACCATCGAGGATTTTGTGGACCCGGCGGTCTACTGGATTCCGAGAACGGTCAACTGGGACAATTTCAAGCTGGCCTATCTAGGTATGCGATATGAGATTGCCCTAAAGAACAGCTTGATCATTGCCCTCGTAGCGGCATTCGGACAGTTGGTGTCATGTTCGATGGCTGGCTACGGTTTCGGGCGGATCCAGTTCCCGGGCCGGGAGTTTCTGTTCATGCTTGTGATCTTCACCTTCATCGTACCGCCACAGACGATTATTGTGCCGTTGTTCATTTTGTACCGTAAGTTGGGATGGATTGACACCTACTACCCCTTTACGGTGCCCACGTTCTTTGCGGCAGGTCTGCGGGGGCCGTTGTTTGTGGTCATCTTCCGACAGTTCTTCCGGCGGCAGCCCTGGGAGTTGGAGGATGCAGCTCGCGTTGACGGTTGCGGTCCGATACGGACCTTCTTCAAGATCATGCTTCCGTTGTCGAAGCCAGCGCTTGTGGTGACGTTTCTGTTCTCATTGGTTTGGCACTGGAATGACTTCTACGAGCCTATGATGTATTTGATGAAGCCGCAGAACTTCACGGTGCCGCTGCGCCTATCAATTCTGCAGTCTTCCCTGAATGAGGTTACGGGTGGTCAGGCGGGTGAGTTCTTCAATGAACCACTCATCATGGCGGCGTGTTTACTGGTAGTGATTCCGCCGCTAATCCTGTATCTGTTCTTCCAGCGTCACTTTGTGGAGTCCATCGAGCGTACTGGCTTGGTCGACTAAGAATGCGAGGAAACGCCGACCGTTGCGGTCGGCGTTTGCGCGATAGGGCCGTCGATAGCGCTCGTGTGGTATAATCAGCCTGAGTGTGCCTTGTTCTTGTCGTGGAGGTGCTCAGGTGGGCACGAGCGTCAGTTTTGTAGGGGCAGGCCGGGTCGGCTCGAGCTTGGCCCGGTCGCTGCGTACACGGGGTTTCAAGATCGGTGCGCTTGTCTGCCGAACGCTAGCGCGGGCAGAAGAGGCGGCCTTGGCGGTCGGCGGGGGCGGCGCATCTACTGAGTTAGGTGACGCTGCCGCAGCCGACATCGTTTTTCTTACGGTTCCTGATAGCGCCATCGAAAGGGTCTGCATGGATCTCGCAGCTCGCGGCATGTGGCGGGGCGAGCATACTGTTGTGCATTGTAGTGGGGCGCTAAGTCTAGGCGTGCTGCAGGCGGCGGCGGATCAAGGGGCGGCGGTGCTCTCGCTGCACCCTATGCAAAGCGTCGCCGATCCAATATCCGGAGCGGCAAGCATGGTCGGCTCCTTTTTTGGAGTGGAGGGTTGCCAGCGAGGGCTCGCTGTAGGTGAGATGCTCGTCCATGCGTTGGGCGGGCGCGCTTTGCGTATTGCGCCAGGAGGCAAAGCGGCCTATCATGCGGCTGCGGTCATGGTGAGCAACTACCTTGTGGCGCTGATGGATATGGGTTGTGACTTGCTTGTTCAGGCTGGCCTGCCGCGTACGGAAGCCTCGGCCGCGCTGTTACCTTTGGCCAGCGGGACGTTGGCGAACATTCTTAATCAGGGGATACCCGCGGCTCTCACTGGGCCTATTGAGCGCGGTGATGCGACAACGGTAGCTCGGCATTTGCATGTGTTAGGTGAGCACGGCGAATTGCGGGAGATCTACTCGCTACTGGGGGGAAGGCTGGTACAGCTTGCCACGCAGAAGGGGAGTGCAAGTCAGGAGGATCTGGCCGCGATAGCCGCTCTGCTTGGGCGCGAAACCAATCTTTGAAGGACGGGTGATCGGAATGGATGCAGCAACACGCAAGGTTCGGGTTCCGGATTTCGTGGCGATGAAGGCTCGCGGCGAGCGGATCACTATGTTAACCGCATATGATTACACTATGGCGCGCCTTCTCGATGCGGGTGGGGTTGATTCGATCCTGGTCGGCGATTCAGTGGGGAACGTGCAGCTGGGTTACTCGACCACTTTGCCAGTAACTATGGAAGACATGCTGCATCACACTCGCGCCGTGAGTCGAGGTGTTCAGCGGGCTCTGGTCATTGCTGACATGCCCTTTCTTTCCTTTCAGGTTGATCCGCTGGAGGCTGTAAGAAATGCTGGCCGCTTTCTGCAAGAGGGAGGGGCCGATGCGGTGAAGCTCGAGGGTGGGCAGGCAGTTCTGCCTGCTGTTCGCCATATGGTGCAGATAGGTATTCCTGTGGTTGGTCACTTGGGGCTCACTCCCCAGTCGGTTCATCAGTTTGGTGGGTTTAAGGTGCAGGCGAAGACTGAGGACGCTGCGAAAGCGCTGATGGCAGATGCTTTGGCACTAGAGGAGGCGGGTGCCTTTTGCATAGTCCTGGAGAGCGTTCCCGTAGACGTCGCGGCTGCGGTAACGCAGAGACTACGCATCCCGACAATAGGCATCGGGGCGGGTGTGACGTGTGATGGGCAGGTGCTGGTCTGCTACGATGCGCTAGGGATGTTTGATGACTTCAAGCCCAGATTCGTCAAACGGTTCGCTAATCTGGGCAATGAGATTCGGCGCGCCGTAGCGACCTACTGCAGTGAGGTGCGCGATGGCACGTTCCCCGACGCTGAGCATTCCTACGGTTCTTCGCAGAAGAGGACGGAGGGGAAGTAGTCGTGCGGATCGTACACACGATCGAGGACGTTCGCAATGCAGTGGCCGAAGCCCGGGGCCAAGGGCTCAAGATAGGCCTGGTTCCCACCATGGGTGCCTTGCACGATGGGCACGGCAGCTTGATCGAGGCCGCTCGAGCTCAATGTGGGTATGTAGTGGCGAGCGTATTTGTGAACCCACTTCAGTTCGGGCCTGCCGAGGACTATGCAAAGTACCCGCGTACACTTGGCGAGGATGCTGCCTACTGCGAGAAGAGAGGGGCGGATCTGGTATTTGCACCAGAGGTACGGGAGATGTATCCCTCTCCGTCATTGACTTTCGTGACAGTTGACAAGATTACCGACACGCTTTGCGGCGCTTCGCGACCGGGACATTTCCGTGGAGTCGCCACAGTGGTCACCAAGCTGTTTCACATTGTCTTACCTGATGTGGCCTACTTCGGTCAGAAGGATGCACAACAGGCAGCCGTGCTGAAGCGTATGGTGAGCGACCTCAATTTCCCGCTGAAGATTGCCATAGTGCCTACGTTTCGCGAGCCTGATGGCCTGGCGACGAGTTCGCGCAACCGCTATCTGTCCCCGGACGACCGCCGGGCTGCACTGGTCTTGCATCGCACGCTGCGGGGGGCTATGTCGCTGCTGCAGGACGGTGAACGAGAGGCCGAGGTCATTCGCTCATATCTGCGGGCGGGCATTGAAGCGGAGCCTCGGGCCGAGTTGGACTATGCTGATGTTGTCGACCCTGACACTATGCATGCGGTGACAGGCGTGATTGGGCATGATGTTCTCTTGGTCGTGGCTGCTTACTTCGCAGGCACGCGCCTGATTGATAACATGCCCTTCTCATTCGCCCAAGAGGTGAGATGACTGTGTTGCGGATGATGTGTAAATCGAAGATCCACCGAGCCACGGTGACGGATGCCAACCTCAACTATACGGGCAGCATCACGATCGATGAGAGTCTACTGGCCGCGGCCGATATCCTGCCTCAAGAGAGGGTGCAAGTGGTCAACGTCACGAATGGTGCACGTTTCGAGACCTATGTCATCGCCGGGCCCGCGGGGCGAGGTGACATTTGCCTGAATGGCGCCGCTGCTCGGTTGGTGCAGGTAGGCGATGTAGTGATCATCATCTCCTACGCACTTATGGGCCCTGAGGAGACCCGGTTGCACAGCATGCGAGTGGTGCATGTTGATGGCGACAACAGAATTGTTGAGAGCGGAGGTGCTCATGGATGAAGCTCTGTTTCTCGACCCTCGGTTGCCCTGATTGGTCTTGGAGCCGTGTGGTAGAGGCAGCTCCGCGCATGGGCTACGATGGTTTGGAGATCCGCGGTATTCAAGGTGAGATGCATTTGCCTAAGGCGGAGCCGTTCCTTCCTCACAACATCGGTAACACGATGGCGGATTTGGCCAAGCGGGGGCTGAGTATCGCTTGTTTGGGCGCCTCGAGTCATTTCCACGGGCCCAACGTGGATGAGAACGTGAAAGAGGCCAAGGCGTATGTGGACCTAGCGGTGCGGTTGCGTGTACGCTACGTACGGGTGTTTGGTGACAAGATACCAGACCCCGCCAAAAAGGAGCAGACGCTGCAGCGGGTGGCCGCGTCCTTGCGTGAGTTGGGCGAGTATGCTGCTCCTCAGGGAGTGCGCATACTCATCGAGACCCACGGTGATTTCTCACGTTCCCAGGATCTTCTGGATGTCTTAGAGCGCGTCGATAACCCGTACGTCGGTGTGCTGTGGGACGCGCATCATCCCTATCGCTTCTGTGGCGAGGCACTGGCTGACACTTTCGCGCAGCTGGGGAAGTACGTATTTCACGTACATCTCAAGGACTCTGTCACGACGGCGGATGGCATTCGCTATTGCCTGCCCGGCGAAGGCGATGTGCCCCTGAGGAAAGTGATTGAGTTGCTTCGATCCGGTGCCTACCAGGGATGGTTGAGTTTCGAGTGGGAGAAGCGGTGGCACCCGGAGCTGGAGGAGCCGGAGGTCGCGTTGCCTGCGTTTGCGCGCGTGATGCGTGATCTGTTGAATTGAGACGGGGTGTCCGCAAAAGGGCTGTCACTTGATTCTTAGGGAGTGGGAGGGCACATGGCGTACTTGATCGGTGTGGATGTCGGTACTTCTGGCACAAAAAGCTTGCTTATCGATGCTGAAGGCCGTGTCTACGCCAGCAGATCCGCTGGCTATCGTCTACACCAGCCTCAACTTGGGTGGGCTGAGCAGTCTGCTGAGGACTGGTGGCAGGCCACGTGCAGCACCATTCGACAGCTTCTTGAAGAGACCGGAACAAGCCCGCATGACGTGGTTGCGGTGGGCTTCTCAGGTCAGATGCATGGCTCCGTCTTTCTAGATAAGGAGGGCCACGTCATCCGTCCACCGCTGCTGTGGTGTGATGTGCGGACTGCGGCCGAATGCCGCGAGATTACGTCTGTGGTGGGAGAACGGCAGCTGATCGAGTCCACCTCTAACCCGGCTTTGGAAGGGTTCACGGCCCCTAAGCTGCTTTGGTTGCGCAACCACGAGCCCGTCAACTACGCCAAGCTGGCACATGTGTTGCTGCCCAAAGATTATGTATGTTACCGACTGACGGGCGAACTTGCTACTGAAGTCTCCGACGCGGCGGGAACCCTTCTGTTTGATGTGGCGCATCGCAGCTGGTCCCAGGAAGTCCTGCGTGCTCTGGATATTGACCCAGCGATCTTGCCTCGGGTGATGGAATCGGTAGAGGTTCGGGGTCTCGTCAGCGAGGCTGGTGCTCAGGCCACCGGATTGGCAGTCGGTACCAAAGTCGTGGGCGGAGGTGCAGACAACGCTTGTGGCGCAGTGGGTGCGGGCATTGTCCGGGAGGGCCGTTTTCTTTCGAGCATCGGCTCTTCTGGGGTGATACTCGCCCATACCGAAACGCCGCGCTTGGATCCTTCTGCTCGGGTACATACCTTTAACCATGCGGTTCCTGGGCGTTGGTATCTGATGGGGGTCATGCTGGCGGCTGGGTTGAGCCTGCGCTGGTTCCGTGACGAGATGGGCCCAATGGAAAAGCGGATCGAACAGGAGATAGGCCTAGACGCCTACGACCTCTTGGGGCTGCAGGCAGCCAAGAGTCCCCCAGGAAGTCGGGGGTTGGTGTTCCTGCCCTATCTCAATGGTGAGCGGACACCGCATGCTGATGCAGACGCCCGGGGGGTGCTCTTTGGTCTGTCTAGTGCTCACACTCGGGGGGATGTCATTCGGGCCATCATGGAGGGTGTGACCTTTGGGCTGCGTGACTCGGTGGAGATTATGCGGGACATGGGGCTTTCTTTTGACCGGCTAAGGGTACTCGGTGGCGGGGCACGTTCACCGCTGTGGGTGCAGATGCAGGCAGATGTGTTCCAGACTACGGTGGAGAGGTTGCAGGTTGATGAGGGACCTGCATATGGGGCAGCTCTGCTCGCAGGCGTAGGAGCTGACCTGTTCGCCAGTGTCGCCGAAGCAGCGGAGTCGACCGTACGTGTTGGAGACGTGCTAGAGCCAAATCCGGCAAACAAGGGGCGCTACGACGATATGTTCGGCCTCTATAGGGCTCTTTATCCTGCCTTGCGGGAGGGTTATGCTGCTGCCGCTCGCCTTTCGCGGCGACCGTCGCCTGCGCACAAGGGGTGGAGGAATACATGATGTACATGCTCGGTATTGATATCGGAACTACGAACTGGAAGGTCGTGGCATACGCGCCAGACGGGGTGGCTGTAGCGCGCTGGTCGTGCCCAGCACGCACGGAACGTCAGTCAGGCGGCTGGGCGGTTTACGAACCCGATGCGATCTGGGACGCTGTGTGTGCTGGTATCCGTGAGGTTGTCGCGCAGTTGGCAGCGCGAAACGAATCGCCTGAGGCCATCGCTTCAGTGGCAGTAACTAGCGTGGGCGAGAGCGGTCTATTTCTCGATGGTGCTGGGCAGGCGCTGTGTCCGGCCATCGCCTGGTTTGATCCGCGAACACAGGAGATCAATCGCTTCTGGACAGACCAGGTAGGAAGCCAGACGGTCTATGAGGTGACAGGCTTTCCGCCGCAGTACATAGCCAGCCTGAATAAGATGATGTGGATCAAAGAGGCACAGCCCGACGTCTATGCGAAAGCGCGGCGTTGGCTGTGTATCGCAGATTATGTCGCCTTTCGACTATGCGGCGAGGCAGTGATGGATTATTCGCTCGCTTCGCGTACTATGGCTTTTGATATCCGTCAGCGCTGCTGGTCGGAGAGTCTTCTCTCTCTTGCCGGCATCCCAGTCGGCTTGATGCCAGAACTGGCTTCTTCGGGAACTAGACTGGCAACGGTCCACAAGCGGGCGCAGGAAGAGACTGGACTATCTGCGCGTACTGTGGTAGCAACAGGGGGGCACGATCACATATGCGGAGCCCTCGCGGTGGGAGTCTGTGAGCCCGGACAGTGTCTCGACTCGCTGGGAACGGCAGAGGCCATTCTCCTCACTTTGGATCGCCCAGTGCTGAGCCCCGAGCTCATGGAGTCGGGGTTCGCCCTCGGATGCCATACAGCCCCTGACCGCTACTACCTTATTGCAGCGATGCAGTCTGCTGGTGGCACGGTGGAGTGGCTCTGTGAGAGCCTAGGTGAGACAGAGGCCCTGCGTGCTGCAGGTGACAAGGGGAAGCTGTATGGGCTCTTGATGCAGGAGGCTGCCAAGTCTCCTGCAGGCAGTGAGGGTCTGCTTTTCCTACCGCATCTTTTGGGTTCGGTCTGTCCAACCAATGAGGCGGCCCGCGGTGCGTGGGTAGGGTTACAGTCACGCCATCGCCGGGCGCATTTGCTACGCTCTGCGGTAGAGGGCTTGGCCCACGAGTCGTTCCTGAACGTGTCGCGCATGGAGCACCTAAGTGGGATGAAGGGCGATGCCGTCGTTGTCATCGGCGGCGGTACCCGCAACGGTCTCTGGATGCAGGCCAAGGCTGATGTAGCACAACGCCCCTTACATGTGCCTCTCACCGATGAGGCGACTACGCTAGGTGCTGCGATCTTGGGGGGCGTGGCCGCAGAGCTACACCGTGATGTACAGGCGGCCTTAGAGGCTGTGCAGCTCGAGGAGCGGGTAGTGATCCCCGACTCAGAGCTTGCTGAGGTGTATAGTCGGGCGCAGGCCGCCTTCGCTAGGATGTATCCAGGGCTCATCAGTGTGTTTGGCGCCTTGGCAGAAGGCGCAAGGTAACGATGGCGTGGGGCCCAAACCTCACGGTTAAGTGCTGAGGGTCGTGACACTCCAAGGCCTTCAGGGGGGTTTCATCGAGGCTGGCCACGTGCGCGCTTGCCACAGGCCAGCCTGTGGTCAGCTTGCCATTGATGGCCTCGCTCGTGGGGTTATAGGCGCGTATAATAACCGCTTGCTGGTCCTCGCTGCGTTTGACAGCGCTAAGAAGTAGCGGAGCAGGCTCCAGCCCAGCGATGCTGAAGGCAGTGAGTCCGCCGCGATGATCACCAAGTTCTTGAGCCGACAAGGCGCCAGGGCTCGCGCAGAACTCCCATGCCGTGCGGAATGCTTTCTGCCACGTGCCCGAATGGGGGATCAGCGCGTAGTCAAACTCGAGAACTTGCGGTGCCTGTAAGACAGCGGCGTCGGCTCTCACCGCCCGCAGAAGCGTCAAGGCGATTGTTCCAGCTGGCGTAGGTTTGATCTCGTACTCATGCAGTCCACGGCTAGCCACCATGAGCCCATGGCTCTTGCCACTGATATCCACGAACTCGCCTTTAGGCATGCTCCTTCGTCCGTGATGTGGCGTATGGCGCGAGTGTGCTTCGCTCAGACGTTCCACCACGTCAAAGGGTTGGGCCACCCAGCATCGGCCAGCGGCGATGTTTGATGAGAACAGGACGCGCAGCCGGTGATCTCTCGAGCGGTTGACCACACGGGTGCGGATGTCGATGCGCGCTACATCGCGGCGCAGTGTAACGTAGGACGTGACTTCGCTCATGGTGCGGGTATCGGAGCGGGGGTCCTTAAAGGCATGCAGGTCGGCGGGCAGATCCAGGTTGTGTTGCACCTGTACTGTACTGGAGAAAACTCCGTTTTCTATGATGGAGACCTGGGCGGGGGCGGCATAGGTCGTGATGATGCGGTCTTGCTCCGGCGGCGCATACTGATGTAGCGAGCCAGCATCGCCGCTATCCTCGAAGACATTGCAGTTGTCGTAGGTGATTCCAGTCCGTTTGTCTTCGATGCGCAGCGCTCCGTTAGCTTTCACACTGACGCGCAGAAAGCGATTCTCCAATGTGTTGCCAGCGGCCAGTGATTCGCCCACAAAGTACGGGCGGGTAGTAGAGGGTAAGACCTCGAAACGGCGGAACCCCATCGGCGGCAGTTCTGGGGCTGCAAAGGAGATGGTAAACTGGCGCGAGTTGCGCGTGGGCGTAGGCTCTACGCGATGGAGCTGATAGGGCACAGTCTCCCCCGTATCGGAACGCAGCTGCAGGTAAGGGCTCTGGGTTGGCATCCTCACCTGCACGGTAATGACCTCGCTTCGGGGCCAGTTGAGTGGGTTTACTACCCACAGTGATGTGGACTCGTCGTTACCAGGGTTACAGACGGTCGTCGCCTCATGAGCAGGGGTACCAGCGATCGCGGCGAGGTGATCACGGGCAATGATCTCTGCCAGATCCTTGCTGCATTCGGCCCGTACCCGCATGTGACGATAGGTTGAATCTCCCTGGCACCCACCCCCTGCATCGCGCGTCTGGTTCTGCAGAAGATACACCCATGCCTTTTCTAGGTAGGGTGCAGGGTAGGTAGCCCCCTGTAACCACGCAGCAGTGGCCCAAGGCTCCGCCCAGCGCTCCAGAAGCAGTGTGGCGCTCCAAGAGATCAGCCGCAGATCCGGCCACACGGTGGTATGTCCGCAGGCTACATGGGAGCGGCGACTAGCATCTTCGTGGTCAGTGAAGACGCTCAGTTCTCCCACCTGGAGGTCTTTGCTTACTTCCGGCAGGATCTCTTCAACTAATGAGCCACGGACCATCACGTGGGACTGGGCTGACCTCTCCAGAACGTTCGGAACGTCTGCGGCCATGGCGTTCAGAAGAAGACAGGGCACACGGCCAGCGTATTGCGATGCCTGTGAGATGCTGGTTATTTCAGGCAGCTGCACGAAAAGCAGTTCGCTACCGTCCACACCATGCCAACGTTGCGCTTGAAACGTGGATGTGGGCACACATGCGGTATGAATGCCAAATCCACGTAGAATCTGGGGCAGCTGACTGCTGTAGAGGGGAGATGGCAGCAGAATGCATACTGTGGGATGACACCCGAATGCCTTTGCCCGAGCTGCACCCAGGAGCAGATTACGCACAAGGCATTCGCCCGAGGCGAGGGAAGATGCCGGAGCGGCGTACCAGGGTCCAAGCCAGATCTGATTGGAGTCTACACAGGCTCGTACCTGTTTGGCAGCTTGCGGATGCATCTGAAGGTAGATATCAGTGAGATCGCCAGTGCCATCGATATGTAGGGGCCCTCGCACTTCTGTCTCCTCCAGGGCCTTCAATAGAGCGTCTAGGCGTTTGGCCCATGTATAGGCCAGCTTCATGCGACTTTTCTGGGCGCCATGGTCCCAAGGTAACCAGGGAATGATACGAATGGTGAGCAATTCTGCCACCCGCTTCTATAGGTACGTACGCGAAGACCCGAGATGAATCGGCCTCATGCCTAGATTCTTCGCTCGCGTCGTCACGTATCCCTTTTTCGCAACTGGCAGGGATGCAAGGGGGTAGGCACGTATCATGCTATAGCAGGGCAGCCTTGAGCGAGGTGTTGGGAAGTGGCAAAAGAGAGATCTGGTGTAACGCGTCGGCTCCGCAAGGGATGGTTCATGAGTGATGTGGAGCGGCGGGCGCGCGAGTTTCAGTATGCAGCGGAACGCGGATACTCAGGCTCTGAGACTGAGCCTGCCAAGAGTCCGGAGCAGCTGCTTGATGAGATCGAGGGGGAAGACGAACGACGGTAGGGGGATGACCATGGAGATGCCTACTGGAGCGGCGTGCTATTTTGATCTGGTGGGATACACTCACAGGAAGCTCTTTGCTGATTGTCTGCATGTCTGGGAGGTGTTGCCCAAACTCCCTGCGTACATTGAGTCTTGCCTGCAACCAGCTCTTTGCGGTACGGTGATGGAGGGTGCGTGGGTTGGGCCGCGGGTGTATCTGGGGGCTGGCTCCACGGTTGAGCCGGGGGCGATGGTCAAAGGACCAGCGATCATTGGCTCAGGTACAGTGATCAGGCACGGTGCTTATCTGCGGGAGTACTGCTTGATCGGTGATGGTTGCGTGGTGGGTCACGCCAGCGAAATCAAGGGCAGTATCATGTTGGATGGCAGCCAGGCCGCTCATTTCAACTATGTGGGCGACAGCGTGTTGGGCCATGGTGTGAATCTGGGTGCAGGCGTGAAGCTGTCCAACTTCAAAAACGACGGCGGGATCATCCAGGTGATCGTAGGGGAGAAAAAGTGGTCCACGGGATTGCGTAAGTTCGGGGCCATTGTCGGAGACCGCGTGGCGTTGGGCTGCAACTGCGTCACAAGCCCCGGCAGCCTCATCGGGCGTGATAGCTCAGTATACGCGAATCTGGTCGTGCGAGGGTACATTCCTCCCCGGAGCATAGTCAAGCTGCGGCAGGTGCAAGAGATTGCTCCCCGGCGATAAGCAAAGGTCACAAGAGGTTCTCCAGAGGTTCTTGCTGCAAGAGGGGATTGAGGTTCCCTGGCATATGCTGTGGGTAGACCCTATTCGCCAGCGACTCAGTGCCTTATGTTATGTACAGCGCGGCGATCAAGTCCTGATGCTGCAAAGACGCAAACAGCCTTTCTCCGGGTATTGGACCGCACCGGGCGGCAAGCTCGAACCCGGAGAAGATCCGAGACAAGCCATCAGGCGCGAGATACAAGAAGAAACAGGTCTTCACCTGCGCTCTGCTAATCTGCAGCTCGTGGTGTCCGAGAGATCGCCGGACCCCCTGTACAACTGGTTGCTCTTCGTCTTTCGCAGCGAAGATGCCGCAGGACAGTTGACTGAGTGTCAGGAGGGCTTGCTGCGCTGGGTACCCCTAACGGAGCTAGCGACACTGAAGAGAGTGACTATCGACAGCCTCTTACTTCCGTTTGTGTACGACGATCGAAAACGCTACATCATTCATGTCGTCTTTGAACATCCCCCTGAGGGCGAGATTGTGCGGACAGAGGCTTTTTCGAGACAGTCAGCGCATGCGAGTTCGGGGGGCCGCCGACATGCCCGCACAGAGTAACATGATTCGCTAGGGGAGAGGGAAGCGTGATTCGCTACTGCGTGTGGGTGTCGACAGGATCTTTGGAACCTGCACCCACGCTTCCTCCTCTTCATTCCTATAATGCTCACTGGGGGATCTCCTGTGACCCCCATGTGGAGAGAGCCCTGCTCTCACGTGGCAGCACACTACGATTCGTGACGCCTTTTTTGCCACTGTGGTTGGCCGAGATTGCTTCCCGATACGCAAGTGGTGCAGGCGGATGCGGGGGCGGCTGGCGAGTATGGTTGGCGAGAAGAAGAGTCCGCCGGCTACTAGCGGTCTGGGGCCGCCAAAGTGCGTGGCGCCAGTTGGATCTTCTTTCCTATGCGCATGTTCCAGCTCAGGGGGAGCTCCTCGTTCCGGAGAGAGCTACGGCCATTCTTGGCATTCTGGCAAATCGGCAGCTCCTTGAGCATGAACTGGTCGCCGCTTGGCGAGCGCGGGCCCTGGGCCCCCATGCTCCTTCCGCCTCTGATGTGCAGCAGCTGCTGCTAGCAGGTCTCGTGGTGCGCAAGGCAGCTGTTGGCCTAGGCTCTTTTGGTCGCTTTGAGTGTCGGCGCTGCGGGAGCCACGAATCTGTTGCCATAGTGCAGTGCGCGGTGTGTGGGGGCGAATGTCCAGAGTGCCGCGACTGCCTTTCGCTAGGGGTGTCGCGCGGCTGTTCTGCACTGTTGACGACTGCCTCCGATGTGTTGGCATGGACCGATGCGAGAGCTCGGTCCACGAGTTGCTCTGCTCCGACCTACCATCTGCCTTTTGCACTGTCGCCAGCGCAGGAGAGTGCGGCGGATGAGATCCAACAGGCGATGCATGAGGGGGTACGCCATGTGTTGGTGTGGGCGGCTTGCGGGGCTGGCAAGACGGAAGTAGTCTTTGAAGCTATCGCGGAAGCATTGGCCCGCCGAGGTCGCGTGCTTATAGCGACCCCACGGCGGGATGTGGCTGCAGAGCTCTGCGAGCGACTTCAGTCTGCCTTTGGTGCTGAGGTGGTCGCAGGTCTCTATGGTGGAGTGACGCAGAAGTATCCTGATGCACCTGTGCTGGTAGCCACCACCCACCAAGCCGTACGTTTCGCAGGACAGTTTCAGCTTCTGGTATTTGATGAGTGCGATGCTTTTCCCTACACTGACAGCCCGTTGCTACAGAGAGCAATCGCTCGTCTGGCGGCGCGGGCTGGCTGTTTTGTGCAGATGACGGCGACCCCAACGCAGCGACAGATGCGTCAAGCTCGCTTGCCTGGCTCCCGCCTGATCCATATCCCGGCTCGCTACCATGGGTATCCTCTACCAGTACCCGTTGTCTGCGAGGACTCACGGCTTAAGCAGTGGCCTGGGCGGCAGGTACCAGCATGTCTGGGCGAAGCACTTGTGCAGACAGAGGAAGATGGGGCGCAACTTCTGATTTTCGTGCCCCGCCGAGCGTTGGTAGAGCCCGTAGTCAGTGCGATAAAGAGTGTCGGTTATCGGCGAGTCATGGGTGTACACTCGCGCTCACATAGGCGTGATGCGGTGCGAGAGGCCTTAGCAGCGGGTGCCCTGGATGTAGCCGTCTCTACAACAGTCTTCGAACGAGGACTGACTTTTCCAACAGCCAATGTCGCTGTTCTTTTCGCTGATGCCGAAGAGGTGTTCGATGCTGCAACCTTGATACAGATGGCTGGCAGGGTTGGCCGCACCGCCCAAAGACCCATGGGCCGGGTCTGGTTTCTGTGCACCAGACCAAGCCGACAGATGCGAGATGCCTGCCAGGCGATTGAGGAGCTAAACATTATGGCTGAGGAGCGGGGACTGCTGACAGCTTGCCACTCATGCCCCTAGGGGCTTATGATGAAAAGGCACGGGCCATGCTGTAGGGTAACGGAGGTCTTCCTATGCGTCTGTTGCGGACCCTCGCCATGGAGGCAACGTATCTGCTCTTCGCAACCCCTAGGCCCTGCTATCTGTGTGGTTGTGCGCTACCGCCCCCCATCTTGCCGTGGGCGTCTCTCGTGGGTGATGTACGTGCACTGTTTTGCGAGAAGTGCCATGCCTGCATTCCCTGGGTTGTGCCGCCCCGGTGTGACGAATGTGGCCGGCCGGGGTCACAGGCCGGGCTATGCCGACTGTGTCGCAGGAGGGCGAGACGGCTGAAGGGGCGGAGCCTAGCTGTCTACACCGGTGTCATCAAGCGACTACTGGCAGATCTCAAGTTCAGAGGAGTGCGGGAGGTGGCCGAGCCGTTGGGCTATCTCACTGGCGTCGCTGCCTCTGAAGTGGTGAAGGATTGGCGCTCACTAGTCATTGTGCCAATACCACTTCACAGCGAGCGCCTCATTGAGCGAGGGTTCAATCAGGCAGAGCTGTTGGCTGCAGGTGTAGCTCGCGTGCTTGGCCGTCCTATGTGGACGGGCGCTCTTGAGCGTAGTAGGGCCACGGCGACACAGAGTACGCTCTCCGCTACAGAACGTTGGAGAAATATGGAAGGGGCTTTTGTGGCTCCCCTACCGGGGCAGGTGGCACACAGACGCTTTCTTCTGATTGATGATGTGTATACTACTGGAGCTACGATCTCTGCAGCGGCTGCGGCGTTGATGCGGGTAGGTGCCGCAGAGGTACGCTTTGCCACAGTCGCGGTTGCAGTAGCTATGACGGATGTGCTAGACTGGGCGGGTGATCAATAAGAGGAAAACGGCGAATAGTACCGAAGTGGATCCGGCAGTGACGGATCGCTTCAGCCCCATCGGCTGCTGTAGTCTCGCCCAAGGAGGGACCTACATGCTCGTGCTCACGCGCAAGCGCGATGAGAGCATCTTCATCGGTGACAATATCAAAATCACGGTTGTTGACGTTCGCGGCGATCAAGTAAAAATTGGCATAGATGCTCCTAGACACGTGCCCGTGCATCGGGAAGAGGTGTATAAGGAGATTCAGGAAGAAACACGACAGGCTGGCTCAGGGGCGCTCGATCCAAAGCAAAGCCTTGCCCGACACTAGCTTGGCATCGAATCAAGAGTTCTCATGGTAACGGCTTGTGGTCGCCGCGGCAACCACAAGCCGTTTGACTTCTCTGGTAAAGGTCGCTGTTGCATCCTGTTTCCTCTCGTTTGTCTTGCGGTGGCGTAACTAGGGAAGTATAATGGATTCGCCGTCACTCGTCCAGGTCTGTGGTTGAAAGTCGAGGCCAGCCGTAGGCGAAACGACCCACGTAAGGCAACCTAAAAAACGCGTGTTGCCGAGCATGGTGCGGCTTAGAGTAAGACCTGTTGTTTGCGTCGTGCGTACCACGAGTACCGGTAGCGACAGGCGGATGTGGGGGCAAAGACCAGGTCAGCTGTACGGTGACGGCATGTTGCTGGAGGTCTGCATGGGGCCAGCGGAAGCGAGGGATCGGACCAGTGCCATTTGTCGACAAAACACTGAAATGCAAGGATTGCGACCAGGAATTTGTTTTTACTGCCGGTGAGCAGGCTTTTTACGAGGAAAAAGGGTTTCAGAATGAGCCGACGCGTTGTCGCGACTGTCGCGGCGCGCGCAAACGTGAACGTAATACCGGGAGCTTTCGCGGCAACGGCCAGACAAGACAGCTTTACGCAGTGATTTGCGCAGAGTGCGGTGCGGAGACCCAGGTGCCTTTCCAGCCTAGGGGCGACCGGCCCGTCTACTGCCGCGACTGTTTTCAGGCGAGGAACAGCTAGATCATCGGGGATCCAAGGCGCGGTAAGGGCGGCCCGCTTTGCACAAAAGCGGGCTATTCTTCTTTCTGGCTAGGCGGTTTTTCCAGGAGTTATGTTGCGCGTCCAGAAATATACTAGTGCCGCCGTGCGTTGTGCGAGCGCCAAGCGAAGGGGATGACAGCTATGGCAGAGACAGGAACCATGCGCATCGCAGTCACGGGAAAGAATCTTGAGATCACACAAGCACTGCGTGAGTACTCTGAGAAGAAGGTGCGCAAACTCATTAAGTTCTTTCGCGGCGGTGAGGTGGGCGCTGAGATGCTGCTTAGTGTACAGCGCGAGGCGCACATTGCGGAACTCACGGTGCATCTGAACGGGCTTCTGTTGCGTGCAGAGAGTCGCACTTTCGACATGTATGCCAGTATCGACGAGGCTGTGGATCGCGTGGAACAGCAGTTGCGCAAGTATAAGACGCGCATTCAGCGACGGCTGCAAGAGAGTCCGCGCAAGGATCTCACACCTGATATCCATGTGGCAGGGTCCGAGGAAAGCGAAGAGGTTCCGCCGGTGGTGGTGCGAACCAAACGGTTTGCGATGAAGCCGATGGACGTCGAAGAGGCGATTATGCAGATGGAGTTGCTCGGGCACGACTTCTTTGTCTTTACCCACAGCTCCAATGAGAGCATTAATGTGGTGTACCGGCGGCGCGACGGCAACTACGGCTTGATTGAGCCTCAGTAAGTCGTGATTGATTGACGGTTCTTCGTGACCCGGCCCTGCAGGGCCGGGTCTTCACTATGTAGTTGGCAGCAGATTATGAGTTACTATTGCGGTTTGCTTTCAGGAGGGACGCCATTCGGATCATCGGTAAGAAAGAAAGCGTCGAAACGAGCTTTGATCTCGCCGTGAGAGGCCTTCAACTGGTGTGTGCCCTTCTTCAGATCATAGGATGCGATTTTCACCCACTCGTAGACGCCTGTTGTGGAGGGCCATTTTCTGCTCCATGGTGCATTACCCACGGTGACATAGGCTGCATCGGAATTACCATCTGGACCGAAAAGACGCGCCCACAACTGGTAGGTATCATCCGCAGGAACTGATACTTCGATCTCGGCCAGTGCCACAGGAGACCGGGTATCTTGGCCTACTGGCACATGGATGTATCTGCCGCCAAACGCTTCTCCGTCGGCAGCTACTACCATATCTGAGGCTAGGGTCATGTCTTCGGCTTCGACAAGTACGCTGAATTCGGAGGCGAGAGCTGCGCTTTGGAGCATTGCCGCTATCAACAGCGTAAGACAGAGTACTACTGAGCTTTGCATGTTCCGAACCATAACAGAGTGCCCCCTTGTGTAAGGTAATTGATAAGATAAACCCATCGCAGGATCGCGATATCAGTAAGACTATATGACGTTGAAGCGCATTTACCTTTTTTTCCCTCGCCCGACGATGCCGGATGGCGCCTTTGGCAGCTTCTGGCCGTGGCGTCTCCTTGTTGGGCGGATGCTGCCATGCTATACTATTGGCGACAAATGAAGAGTACGCGCACAGGCGCCCGACCGGAAGCAGGCTGGGTACAGTAGGTGTCCCGGTGGCTTATCTATTGTGCAGCATTGGCGAATGCTGGTGATCGCCTAGAGACGATCTGCAAAGGGGTAGTATATGCTCGGGCTCATACGCAGAATGTTCGACACGAACGCCAAAGAGGTACGGAGACTGCAGGAGCGGACTCTGGCCATTAATGCTATAGAGTCAGAAACAAAGGCACTGACTGATTCCGATCTACGGGCAAGGAAAGATGAGTTCCGCTCGCGCTTGGATAATGGCGCTGATCTGGACGATCTCTTGCCCGAAGCTTTCGCTGTGGTGAGGGAGGCAGCCTGGCGTGCCATCGGGCAGCGTCACTATGATGTGCAGCTGATGGGCGGCATTGTGTTGCATGAGGGCCGCATTGCGGAGATGAAGACTGGCGAAGGCAAAACCCTGGTGGCGACCTTGCCGGTCTATCTCAATGCTCTTGTTGGTCGTGGAGTGCATGTGATCACAGTTAACGATTACCTCGCTCGTCGAGACGCGGAATGGATGGGACGCATCTACCGCTCCCTGGGCCTATCCGTAGGCTGTATTGTGCATGGACTTGACTTCGCTATGCGTCGACAGGCCTATAGCTGCGACGTAACCTATGGCACAAACAATGAGTTTGGTTTTGACTACTTGCGTGACAACATGGTCATGCATCCTGAGCAAAGAGTACAGAGACAGCTGCACTACGCGATTGTGGACGAGGTAGACAACATCCTGATCGACGAAGCGCGTACGCCACTTATCATTTCGGGTCAGGCCGAGGAATCTACGGATCATTACTATCGCTTCGCGCAGCTCGTCCCTCGTCTGAAGCGCGATGTGGACTACACGGTCGAAGAGAAGACGCGTCAGGTCGCGATCAGCGAAGAGGGTGTGGAGAAACTCGAGCAGTGGCTGGGAGTGAACATGT
Source organism: Limnochordia bacterium (assembly GCA_050951545.1). Classification (GTDB taxonomy): domain Bacteria; phylum Bacillota; class Limnochordia; order DTU080; family DTU080; genus DTU080. The sequence continues at coordinate 280,751 of JBMNJG010000011.1, forward strand.
TTGACGAGGCTCACTTTGAGCTCACGCACTATATGCAACAGGCATTGCGGGCACACACTCTCTATCAGAAAGACCGAGACTACGTCGTCAAAGACGGGAAAGTGACTATTGTCGATGAGTTCACCGGGCGTCTAATGCTGGGGCGCCGCTATAGCGATGGTCTGCATCAGGCCATCGAAGCCAAAGAGGGCGTGCGTATCGAACATGAGTCGCAGACGCTAGCTTCTATCACGTTCCAGAACTACTTCCGCATGTATGAGAAACTCGCCGGCATGACTGGTACGGCGGAGACGGAAGAGGCCGAGTTTCGCAAGATCTATGGCATGGATGTGGTGGTTATTCCCACCAACATGCCGCTGATTCGCCAAGACCACGCTGATCTAGTCTATAAGACGGAGATGGCCAAGTTCGAAGCGATCGTGGATGAGATTGCTCAGTGGCACCAAGAGGGTAGGCCAGTCTTGGTCGGTACTATCTCCATTGAGAAATCAGAGAAGCTGAGTGACATGCTCTCTCGGCGAGGCATCAAGCATCAAGTTCTCAATGCCAAGCATCACGAGAAAGAGGCAGAGATCATCGCTCAGGCGGGGCGGCTCGGAGCAGTCACCATTGCCACGAATATGGCGGGACGGGGCACTGACATTCTGCTGGGGGGCAACCCAGAATTCTTAGCCAAGCAGCGTTTGCGACAAGCGGGCATCGCGCCCGAGATTGAGGCCCAGATAGGCGAGCCTACAGCGGGTGACGAGCCGGAGGTACTGGCGGCGCGGGATATGTTCCAGAAGCTCCTCGAAGAGTGCAAAGGTGAGACCGATCTCGAGAAAGAGCAAGTGATCCAGCGAGGTGGCTTGCACATCATTGGCTCAGAACGCCATGAGAGTCGCCGCATTGACAACCAGCTTCGGGGGCGCTCAGGCCGACAGGGCGACCCAGGATCCTCGCGCTTTTACGTCTCACTAGAAGACGACTTGATGCGCCTGTTCGGGTCAGAACGGGTCTCCTCTATCATGGACCGTCTAGGATGGGAAGACGATCAGCCCATTGAGCATGGCCAGATCACTCGGACCATTGAGAACGCTCAGCGTAAGGTGGAAGCTTACCACTTCGATATCCGCGAGCAAGTGCTAAAGTATGACGACGTACTGAACAAGCAGCGCGAAGTGATCTACGAGATGCGCCGTCACGTGCTCAACGGTGAAGACATGCGCGAGCGAATTCAAGGCATGATGCATCAAGCGATAGGCACTATGGTTGCGGAAACGTGCAGCGAGAAGGTGCATCATGAGGAATGGGACCGCGATGGACTGCTCGAGCGTCTGAATGATCTAGTCGCTGGAGATCCAGGAATCTCGGTGGATGATCTGCGTATATCCGACCGAGACGGCATCGAGGAGATCCTGCTCGAGAAGGCCGAAGCTGCCTACGCCGCTCGGCAAACGACGATAGGCGCTGAGCAATTGCGTGAGCTAGAGCGCATGATCCTCCTACATGTGGTCGACACCAAGTGGATGGATCATCTGCGAAACATGGAAGACTTGCGACAGGGCATCGGTTTGCGGGCTTACGCGCAGCAAGATCCGCTGCTCGAGTACCAGTTTGAGAGCTTCCAAATGTTTCAGGCGATGATGCATGCGGTACAAGACGACGTGTTACGGTACCTGTTTCGTGTACAGGTGGCGGGCCGAGATGCCCAGCGCGAGCAGGAAGAGCGTCAGAAGGCTGCGCAAAGACTGCTCTCGGTTCAGACCAACCGCGATGGTGACGATGCCGCACGGCCTAGGCGGGTAGGCGCCAAGGTGGGCCGTAACGATCCGTGTCCGTGTGGTTCCGGCAAGAAGTATAAGCGATGCTGTGGAGCTTAGTAGATGCTACACTTTGTGACGGATCTTGTGGAAAGGGTGACGCAAGCGGTGTATGACGTATCGCAGCTAAGGGAGAGTCTGCAGAGCCAGCGGCAGCGTCTGGCTGAAATGAAGGTGTATCTTTGACGTAGCAGCTGCGCAACAGAGTCTGGAGCGGCTCGAAGAGGTAATGGGATCTCCTGAGTTCTGGAGCAATCAGGACGAGGCACAGAAGGTGGTTCGCGAGGCTAGCCTGCTGAAGCAGCGCATTGAGAGCTGGAGTGCTGTCCGCGTTGAACAGGAGGATGTAGAGATCCTTCTGGAACTGGCGGAGGAAGAAGACGACGATCAGGCATGGCAAGAGGTTGCCGAAGCACTCGAGAAGCTCACCGCAGGGATTGATCACCTCGAGCTGTCTAGTCTGCTCAACGGGAAGTACGATGGGGCTAACGCACTGCTATCCATCCATCCCGGGGCCGGGGGCACCGAGTCGCAGGACTGGGCTCAGATGCTGCTTCGCATGTACAGCCGATGGGCCGAAGAACAGGAGTATCAGGTTGAGACATTGGATTACCTCCCCGGCGATGAAGCAGGGATTAAGAGCGTGACCCTGCATATCAAGGGGCTCAATGCCTTCGGTTATCTGCAGGCAGAGAAGGGAGTGCATCGGCTGGTGCGCATTTCGCCTTTCGACGCATCCGGCCGCAGACATACCTCGTTCGCGTCGGTGGACGTCATGCCCGAGGTCGACGATCTTGGTGAGATTGAGATTGACCTCGGCGATCTGAAGATTGACACTTTCCGTTCCAGTGGTGCGGGTGGACAGCATGTCAACAAGACAGAGTCAGCCATACGGTTGACGCACATTCCAACCGGAATTGTGGTCTCGTGCCAAAGCGAGCGTTCGCAGCACTCCAATCGTGAAGCGGCCATGCGCGTGTTGCGGGCCAAACTACTGGAGCGCAAAATCCAGGATCAGGAGGCCAAACTGGCAGAGATTCGTGGCGAGCAACGAGAGATTGCTTGGGGTAGTCAGATCCGTTCGTACGTGTTCTGTCCTTACACCATGGTGAAGGATCACCGGACGGATATGGAAGTCGGAAACGTGGAAGCTGTGATGGACGGAGAGATCAGCCCCTTCATCGAAGCTTATCTGCAGTGGAAGGCCCGTGGGCGAGGGCAGGTCACATCATAGTGAATGAGGGGCGCTCAAGGCCATGATGCAGGAAAAGAAGATTCCCTGGGGGGGAGGCTGGCCGATGCGCAGCGCGATCGCCTTGCTGGTAGCGCTGATGGTAGCGTTTGGGGGTAGCCAGGCTTTTCTGCCGCGTATGGTAGAGCAGCGCCTCGCGATTGGCATCGGCAAGTCAATGGGTCCTGCGGAACGCGTGAGCGTGCAGGTGATGGCTTTTCCTGCTCTTCAGCTTCTGGCTGGCCGGCTGCAGCGCTTGACGGTGGATGTGCGTCAGGTTGAACTTGATGGGTTGAAGGTGGAGGCGTTTCTCGTTGATGCCCAGAATCTAGTGATCGACGCCCAGAAGCTTCGGCGTGGAGAAGGAGTCCAAGTGCGGGCGGCTGACTCATTGCGTGTGAGTGCAGTGATCGCAGAAGAGGATCTTAACGCCTTTTTCTGGTCCAAGCTCGATCCGTCGCGGGCGTTCAGTATTGAGTTGGAACCCGATGTGGCGCGGCTACGGGGGAGTGTGAGCTTTCTCGGCCACAGCATCGGTCTCACTGTGAACGGACATTTCGAGGTAGTACAGCCCACACAGGTTAGCTTCGTCGTAGATGAGGTGAAGGTGGAGAAGATGAGCCTGCCACGCTTTCTGATGGAAAGCCTGGCTAAGCGCTGGTCTGTCCAGATTGATCTGGCTCAGTCAGCCGTGCCCCTGGAGATCAGCGATGTGAGAGTGGGGCGGGAGCGTTTGTTCATCTATGGTCGGCGTCCAGCTGATCTTCCTCATGCAGGTGCACAGGGAGACGCTGTAAATGTAGGGAGATGAGTGGCGATGGCGAATCCGCTGAGACGCGTCTATGCAGTCATCATGCTTCTTTCGGTGCTATCTGCGGCCGGGATCGCGGTTTCCCGCTTGTCGGTAGAGCGGGCGAACAACACTGTCGGGATCATGGTGGACTACTATGCGACGCGTGATCTAAGCGCCCAGACTAGCAGGTCGCTTTCTGAGACACTTCAGGCGCTCAAAGAGGCAGGGGCCTGGGGAGTTGGGCTTGAGGAATTGACGGTGGACCGAGCGGCACGCGAAGGCCTGTTAATGCTCTTTGACGGGCTGGAAGCTGGGCCAGCGTTGCAGGCCATGGGCTTAGGCGTACTGCCTGTGCGGGAGTCCAGCGCTTATGTCGTCTGGTGGCCAGCTACGACGCCACAGTGGTTTGCTCATGCCCTGAGGATGCATCTATGGCCCTGGGCGCAGGAGACTGCAAATGGCCGGGGGCTGCTTGTCTGGGAGATCCCTGCAGGCGATCCGGGAGAAGGTCAGGCCAACCGGCCAGTAGTCGCAGCAACGGTGGGTAACCTGGGTCTAGGATTGTCAGAGACAGCCGTGCGCCTTATTCGGCAGGCCGGGCTGCAAGTGATACCTCGATTCCGACATGATCCCACGCTGAACGAGCAGCAGGTGCGATGGCGGCTGAGGCAGGTCGATTCGCCCCTCTACGACGGGGTGCCGGTCGTCTTCGCTGGTCAGAGAATTCCTGGCTCACCCGACCTGTTGCCGGAGTGGATCTCAGGTCTTCAGACGAGGCGTCTACCGCTGGGCTTGATTGAGTTTGCGCCGCAACCCGGTGACAAGGAGCTGGCGAGGGCTCTGGGGTACCAGGGCATCAGATTGCACACTATCAACGCTCTGGAGTTGCTCAAGATCGATCCGCAAGTTGCTGTAGAGAGATGGCGGCGGGCGGTAAGGGAACGCGATGTGCGTCTATTGTACGTGCGGCCGCTACCAGCCCAGAACCCCTTTGTGAAACGTAGTGTCGACGAGTCCATACCGCCGGAAGTGATCTTGATGCAAAGGAATCTGGAGTATGTGCAGCAGATCGCTCAGGCAGTTCGCAGGGATGGTTTTGGCATAGGAAGACCAGCACCATTCCGTCCGTTGGTCTATCCGTGGCTGCTGCTATGTTTTGCGGCAGCAGGGATTGCTCTGGGGAGTTGGTTGCTGTTGGCTCGCGCCGTGTACCTGCCAGAGGGGTATGGCCCTTGGTTGGCGGCTGGCGTGGCAGTTGTTTTCGCCGTCGGTTACCTTTTGGGCTACGGCTCGTTGCTGTGTAAGGTCTTGGCTCTGGTAGCCGCGGTGATCTTTCCTACTCTAGGGATAAAGTGGGCCAGTGATGTGGCCGGCGCCCGCCACGGAGTCCTGAAAGGATACTGGCTGGCGAGCGCAGTCTCCTTGCTTGGTGCGCTGCATGTGGTGGCCATGCTCAGTGACGTACGCTTCATGCTGAAAGTAGACCAGTTTGTCGGCGTCAAGCTGGCGCATGTGGCTCCGCCAGCTCTTATTGTGTTGGGCATTTTGCTTGGGCCGTTGCCGCTTGCCCTGGGGCGGGGTGGCGATGGCTGGCAGAAGCTGCGCAATCTGGCCGCGACGCAGGTGCCCGTCAGAATCCTGGGCGGTGTGGCACTGATTGGGCTAGTGGGCTTGGTATATGTCATGCGTACTGGCAACGACCTTTTGCCCGTCCTTACGCTCGAGCAGGCCGTGAGGCGACTGCTGGAAGGGTGGCTGGTCGTGAGACCGCGGAGTAAGGAGTTGTTCTTTGGACACCCGTTGCTGGTCGCGGCCTTGCATCAGAAAGGGTTGGGGCGGCGTAGAGTGGGAGCGTGGCTGATGGTCGGCGCTGTGATAGGCCAACTCTCTATCTTGAATACCTTCTCGCACATCCACACCCCGTTGCTGGTGAGCATGTGGCGCACCCTGTTGGGCCTTGTGCTCGGGTTTGCTTTGGGCTGGGGTGTGGTAAGGCCTGTGGTAGCCTGGTTCGTGGCCAGAGTAGGCGAGGGAAGACGGAGCGAGATAGGTGCCTGAGGTGCCAGGCGGTCCTCGGATCGTTGTTTCGGGCTACTACGGGTTTGGCAACATCGGTGATGAGGCGTTGTTGGCCGGACTGCTGACAGGCATGCGCGAGGCGGCCCCAGAGGTGTCGCCAGTGGTCTTGAGTGCGGATCCGACTGCGACCACTGCCGTACACGGTGTGGAGGCGGTGAATCGTAGTAGCCTCTCACTGGTCTGGCGTGCATTGCACAACTCACAAGGGCTGTTGAGTGGCGGCGGAAGTCTTCTCCAGGATGTGACGAGTAGGCGTAGCATCTACTACTATTTGTCGGTAATGGCCCTGGCGCAGCTTCTACGCCGTCCTTACTGTCTCTATGGTCAAGGGATAGGTCCTATCGGGAGGTCTGCAGCTCAATGGGCGACGCGTCTCGTGTTGCAGGGGAGCCGCGGAGTCTGGGTGCGTGACAGAGCGTCATTAACGCTGGTTAGGGAGCTTGGAGCGAGGCCAGTGCAGCTATCAGTTGTGGGCGACCCTGCCTTCTTGCTGCCGCCAGTCTCCAGTGGCGAGGCAGATGCGCTAGGCCCGGCTGATGGACAGCGCCCCGTCTGGGTGATCGCCGTGCGTCCTTGGGGGGACGAAGCGGGTTGGTTACCCAATCTGGTGACAGCTCTCGGCAAGGCAGCGACAGAAGCCGAAGCCTCACTTGTTTTTTTGCCTATGCATCAGAGAACAGACGCTATCCTGTCCGAGAAGATGGCCCAGCAGATCCGCAATGTGTACGGCGTGCCAGTTGACGTGGCAGAGGCATGTTCTTTTCACGGGGCGCGTCAGCTACTTGCATGCGCTGACATGGTACTAGCCATGCGCTTGCACGCGCTCATGCTGGCGGTGGCCAGTGTGGTACCGAGTGTGGCGATCAGCTATGACCCCAAGGTGGAGGCTTTTGCCTCGGAAGTTGGCTTGCCTTGGATCGCGTTGGGTGCCCTTAAGGCGTCATCAGGGGCCTGTCAGCTGCGCCAGATGATCGTCGCGGCTTGGCGAGCGAGTCAAGAGGTCACTTGCCAGTTAAAGAGGCATGCTGGAGAGCAGCGAAAAGCTGCCAGTCAAGGCCTTGTGGCGGCATTAGGTGCACTCGGGGTGATCCCGGATCGGCCGAAGGAGAGGGCGGGGCAGAGTGGGACAAGGTGTGACCGAACGTGATACGGCAAGCGTGCTAGGCGTCGCTGTAGATCGCTTGTCGATGCGCGGAGCTATATCGAGAGTCGGTTCTCTGATAATGAGGGAAGGCCGTGAGCAGCAGGGATACGAGACGGCTCATGTGGTGACTGCCAACAGTGAGATCATCATGATGGCCAAAGAGCAGTCTGATTTCGCGGAGATCCTTGCGCGAGCGGCGCTTGTCGTGCCAGATGGGATTGGCGTGGTCTGGGCAGCACGACTCTTAGGCGATCGTCTGCCCGAACGCGTGGCTGGTATCGATCTTATGGATGAAGTACTCGCTGTGTGTGCCAACCGTGGCTGGCGTCCCTTCTTTCTCGGGGCAGCTCCAGGGGTGGCTGAAGAGGCGGTTAGCGCGCTGAAGCAGCGCTTTCCTGGACTTCAGATCGCTGGCGTGCATCATGGCTACTTTGATGCCACTGAAGAAGCAGCCGTGCTGGAGATGATTACCCTAGCCTCTCCAGATTTGCTGCTGGTCGCCATGGGGGCACCTCGTCAGGAGTATTGGATCGCTCGCCACCGCGCTGAACTCAGGGTTCCCGTGGCCGTGGGTGTTGGCGGCAGCTTGGATGTCTGGGCAGGACGCTCCTCTCGGGCTCCTGGTTGGATGAGGGAGATCGGTCTGGAATGGGCCTATCGCCTGATGCGGCAGCCGCGCCGGCTGCTGCGCATGACGGCCTTGCCCCGCTTTGCGATGACCGTGCTATGGCACAGATGGTCTGGCAAGCCGTAGCGGCCTGTGATCAGGGTTACTGCAGCCGCCCGCGGGCTGCTACATTCCAGATCTCTTCCACTCGATTCTGGCGGATGGCATGCACCTGATCGAAAAGGTTGCTCACCACACAGACGTGGTTGGGGATGATCTGCAGCCGTTGGCCTATCTCCCAAGTCAGGGGAGCACCGGGTGATTCTACCACGCCATGCTCCTCGGACATGCGTACGATAGACGCCTGAGGAAAGCCAACAATGACTCCGTGGCCGCTGAGCCCAAGGAGGTCGGAAGAAAGCGCCTTGCTACCAGCGTCGAGGATCGCCCGATGAGCTGTAGGCCTACTGACAACCGTGGCCACGACGCGCAAAGCACAATCATCGAGGCGGGCCGCTCCCTTCTCCACTGTGTACCGATCGTGATAGATATAGGTACCAGCCCGGTGCTCGCTGAAGACCTCTGCCTCGTGAGCGTCCCACATCTGGGGAGTGCCGCCGCCGCTCACTACGGGCACGGAGAGGCCAGCCTGTGTGATGAGGCGGACCACTTCATTCATGAAATCGGTGCCTTTTGGGATGGAGGTCGGATAGGTCATCAGGCCGCCAAATTGCAGCCCCTGCGAGTCAGCAATCTGCTTGGCTAGATCAAGGGCTTCTACTGGGGTCTGAACTCCGCAGCGACCAAGCCCGGTATCGCACTCCACGAGAACAGGGAGCGGGCGACTCTCTTTCTGCATGGCCTCCGAGAGCCCGTGTACTACCGCGGGGTGGTCTGCAGTGACCGAGAGCCTGATCTGGCGAGCCAAGTCAACCAGGCGCTGCAGCTTGGCTTGGCCGACAACGTTGTACGTGACCAGGATGTCGTCGGCCACTTGGGCCATGACCTCTGCCTCGCCCAGTTTCTGACACGTGATACCGACAGCACCTAATCTCAGCTGTAACCGTGCTAACTCGAGCAGTTTGTGTGTCTTGATGTGTGGGCGATTCGCGATACCGTGCCGATTGCAGTACTTCTGCCAGGTCTGAAGATTGCGCTCCACGACGTCCTGATCAATGATGACAGCAGGTGTCTCGATATCGGAAACTCGCATGTTTTGCTCCCCCTTGAGAAACCTTCTACATTGCATCATCGACATGAGCGCCTCATATGGGCGTGGCCTGTGGCGGGCTGCGGGGCACTCATGCTCTTGATCTGGAGCCTAGAGAGCACCTTGTACCACGCCTGACAGTATATCAACCACACCAGCCACCATGGGGTACTCCGATACGTAGTCTACGATGGCCCGCACTGCGGGAGTGCAGTTGGCCGGAGCAGCTGCCTGACCAGCGGCCTCGAGTACCGCAAGGTCATTATCGGCGTCTCCTATTGAGGTGATCTCGTCGATAGGTACGTTCTCGATCTCAGCCCACAGGGCCAAGCCCGCGTCTTTGGTTACCCCGTGAGGCACAACCTCGACTGAGCGGCCGGAGTTGAACAGCTCTATGGGCAGCCCCCGCAGTGCTTTGGCGACAGCGGAGACTAGGTCTGGTAGGTCTTCCTTATCGGGTGGGTTGACGCTGATAAGCACCTCTTTCCCAAACTCCACGACGACATCCGTGCCCTCTACGAGTTCGTGCAGTTCGGTGACGATCTCGGGCCGTTTGCGCATGAATTCCTGGGGAACGTTCGGATGCAGGATAAGGTCCTTGGTGAGAGGGTGCATGAGCAGCGCTCCGTTCTCACAGATGCAGTAGGCCGCGACAAGCAACTGGCGGGCCAAAGCTTCTTGGAAGGCCGGAGGCCGACCAGAGCAGAGAGCGACCCGAACTTGGCCATCGCGGTTGAATGCGGCAACTTTCTCCAGATTGGTGAAATCCCACATCGCGCCTCGTGGCGGAATGAGACAGCCGTCTATATCGCAGATCACGTGTCGTACCATTTGCTGCAGCTCCTGTCTTTAGAGTGGTAGGGCACGGCTCTTTGAGGTTCGTGGTACGTCTATTGTTGTCCTGCGTGTGTGCGAGAGGTTTCCCGATTTGAAGCAACGCCGTTTTTCCGTTATAATAAGGGGACACATTGCCCGAGCATAACGCAGTTCGGGGTGCCATAGTATCGATCGTGAAGCAATGAGAGGCCGGGTGGGACGCATGACAGGACGGCGCAGGGTGTTTCTCGCCATGCTGTTGGTAACCCTCGTAGTTGGCGGTTCTCTAGCGGTAGCCCGCCAGATCGTCGCTGACGACGAAGGCAAGCCGCGCGAGGAGCTGCGCACCGTGCTTGAGGTTATCGCACTGGTCAAGACGCAGTACGTAGATCCTGTTGAGGCCACTGAACTGCTGCGAGCGTACATTGATACGGGTTCGATTAATGGCATGTTGGCCGCCGTCCTAGAAGATCCGTACACGCGTCATCTGGATGTGCAGGCCTTTAGCCAGATGCAGATCGATACGACGGGGCATTTTGCTGGCATCGGCATCATGGTGGGTCTCAAGGACGAAAAGATCACTGTCATTGCTCCTATTGAAAACACCCCGGCACATCGGGCGGGCCTCCGAGGGGGCGACCGGATTTGCGCCATTAACTCCCGCTCCTCGGAGTTCATGTCTCTTGACGAAGCAGTAAGTCTTATGCGAGGCAAAGAGGGAACCAAGATCACACTGACCATTGAGCGAGGGAAGACTCCTCCGTTCGAGAGGTTCGACGTGACGATTATCCGAGCTGCCATTGAGGTACCGAGTGTGGCTGATGCTGTCGTGTTGCAGGGTGACGCTTGGCCTGTGACGGAACCAGTAGGTTATATTCGCCTCACGCAGTTCAGTGAGCGGAGCAGCCAGGAACTTGAAGAAGCTCTGCAGTCGATGGCCGCCAAACAGGTCAAGAGTCTGATTCTCGATCTGCGCAACAATCCGGGCGGCCTGCTGACAGCCGCTGTAGAAGTTTCTGGGAAGTTTCTCGATGGTGGTCCCGTGGTGCATATTGTGGGACGCGACCATGAGAAGAAAACACTGGCAGCCTTTCCCCGTGCGACCCACAGTGACCTGGCACTTGTGGTCTTGGTCAACGGCTTCAGCGCCAGCGCTTCCGAGATTGTCGCAGGTGCTCTGCAAGATAGGGGCGTCGCCACAGTAGTGGGTGAGCGTACGTTTGGCAAAGGACTGGTGCAGGTCGTCATTCCCATGCGTGATGGTTCGGCTCTGTCACTTACCTCTGCTCGTTACCAGACTGCTGGTGGCCGTTTCATTCATGAGAAGGGTATCGAACCAGACGTCGAGGTGAAACTCGATCAGCACACACAGGAAGCCGACGAGGGATCATCGACGCTCAGCCCAGATGACCCCCAGTTGCGCAAGGCTCTCGAGATATTGCGAGACAAGAGCGGCATTCAGAGTAGTGAGTTGAGAAGGGCCGGATGAGGAGAATCTCTGGCCGCCTGCCACGGTCAGGGGTCGAGAAGGTGGCGGCGGTAAGGTAGGTTTTCGCCATGGCAGATCTAATGGCAGATTCGCTGGTTACCCAGTTGTGCCGCCTCGATCTGCTGTTGCTGGCGGTGGTGGTGCTCTATCTCATCTACTGGCAGTATCTGCGTATCGGTCGCACGGAGTCAGTTCTCTATGGCCTGGCGTTGGACAATCCGCGCTTTCAGCTCGCGCAAGCCTTGGTTGCCGGGCTGGCAGGTGGCCTATTGGCCACATTCCTGTTCGTGTGTGTGGGCATTCCTCTTTCTGGCATCGGTATCTGGTATATCTGGATGGTGGCCTTGGTTCTGGCGCTCTTCAGCCCTCGCTTCTTCTGCTTCTCGTATGCCGGAAGTCTAGTTTCTTTGGCTCACCTTGTGTGGGGCGTACCTCGTAACCTGCACGTGCCAGCGGTGCTGGCGCTGATAGGCGCACTGCATTTGGTGGAGGCCTTCTTAGTCGCTGTCAATGGGGCCGAGGGCGCAACACCTGTCTATGTACGTTCGCATCAGGGCCATGCGGTAGGAGCCTTCTTGCTGCAAAGGGCCTGGCCCATTCCTTTTCTGGCATTGGTGGCCGGCGGGCTGGGCCCAGCGCTTATGCCTGTACTTCCCTGGTGGCCGCTTATTCGGTCGGAGGCTTATGTAAGCGTGTTGGACGAGCGCTTGATCTACTCGTTGCTACCAGTCTTTGCCGCACTGGGTTACAGTGAGCTGGCAATCACTTGCAGACCGCGGGAAAAAGCACGACATACTGCTTCATTACTGGTGGTCTATGGCCTGCTCTTGCTGGCGTTGAGCGCGTGTGCTCAGCACCATGAAGGGTGGACCTTAGTCGCAATTGTCTTCGCTCCATTGGGCCATGAGGCGGTAGTCTACTGGGGTAGGCAGCGTGGAATCCGTGGCGAACCCCTTTATGTGGCCCATCGAGGGGTGATGGTCCTGGGGGTACTGCCACAGAGCCCGGCCGCCAAGATGGGGCTTGTGGAGGGTGACGTGATTGTGCGATTCAACGACGAATGCGTCAGGAGCAAGAGCGAACTCGCAGCAGCGATGTATCCTTGGGCCATCGCTGCTCAGGTTGAGGTGAGGAACCTTTTCACGGGTCGAACCCAGACGCTGGTCTGTGAGGGCAAGGTGCCTCCTTTGGGTGCGATCTTGGCTCCAGGTCCCGATGAGCCATGCATTGTGGATCTGCGTGAACCAGGCGCGATAAGTCGCTGGTGGCGCGAGCGACGTCAGCGCTGGGCTGGAGGTCGCAGCTTTTGAGCATAGGAGCGCCATCTCCCGAGCCGCAGCGGTCACGGCGGGCGGCTATTACTGGTATCGTTGCCGTCGCGCTGCTCTTGCTGCTGGCCAAGTTGCCATCCCGGCCAACAGAGCAGACCTATTCCGCAGAGAGACCTCCGGCGCCATCGGCTAGCGAACAGAAGCGAGAGGTCGTTTCTCAACCTCAGCGTAAGGAGAAGAGTCTTCCCCCACCTTCTGTTGCCTACACACGCGGTCCAGAGGTGGTGCCGTACGCATCGGCCCCGTGCCTGGCACTGGTGATTGATGACTGGGGGTACAATTGGGATGCTGCAGAGGCTTTCCTGCAGGTTCCTGCTTCGCTGACGGCGGCGATTCTGCCCCATCTACCTCAGTCGCAGGAGTACGCTCGTCGAGCCGCTGAAGCCGGTTTCGATGTCTTTGTGCATCTTCCGTTGGAGCCGCTAGGGAGCTATCGAGTGGATGCGGCGGGTATGATTACCACGAAGATGAGCGATACTCAGATACGCTCTGAAGTTGAGGCGGCCATTGCTGCGGTTCCCGGAGCCGTGGGTGTTAACACTCACATGGGGTCGAAAGCGACTGCTGACGCCCGGGTTATGCAGTCTGTGTTGGGTGCGGTACGCGATGCCGGGCTGATTTTTGTCGATAGTCGCACCACGTCTGGCTCTCGTGGTCACCAGGTAGCTCACGAAATGGGGCTGGCCACAGTAGAAAACAGGTTGTTCATCGACGGACGTGCCAACGTGCCGTATATAGAGGAACGCCTGCTATCTGCGGCTCACGCAGCGCAAAGAGACGGCTTTGCTGTGGCGATCGGGCACGTGCGTCCAGCTACGGTCAAGGCCCTTCTGGGTGCACTGCCCAAGATCCGACGCATGGGTGTGCGCTTGGTGCGCGTATCCGAGCTGTTTGAGCGGACGACAGTGGCTGGTGCCTACCCTTGGGCATCACGCAGTGTGCAGCAGTCGGAACCTGCACCGGAGACAGAACTCATCGAGAGCGAGGCCCAAGGTTCCCTTGTGGCAGAGGACCGAGACCCCCCTATCCCTGAGGAGAGCGTAGAGCCAGAGAAAAAGGAAGAGCTGAGTGAGGAAGAGTCGCAGGAGATCGCGGATGTAGAGCGAAACGTGGATGAAGAGTAGAGCACTTGTTCGCCAGTGTCGTGGTCATGTGTGAGGAGGCATAGTGATGCAAGCTCGGGAAAAGCCGAGCAGTCGGCCTTTTCAGGTCGTTTCGGAGTACACACCAGCGGGGGATCAACCGCTGGCTATCGAGCAATTGGCCGAATCCATCAACGCCGGACGGCGGTACATGACGTTGTTGGGTGCTACTGGCACAGGAAAGACCTATACCATGGCCAAGGTCATTGAGCGCGTGCAGAAACCGACGCTGGTGATCGCTCATAACAAGACCCTGGCCGCTCAGCTTTGCAGTGAGTTTCGCTCCTTCTTTCCCCATAACGCTGTACACTACTTCATCAGTTACTATGACTACTTCCAGCCTGAGGCTTATGTACCTCAGACAGACACCTACATCGAGAAAGACTCATCCATCAACGATGAGATCGATCGCTTGCGTCACGCTGCCACCAGTGCTCTGTTTGAGCGGCGGGATGTGTTGATCGTAGCCAGTGTCTCTTGTATCTACGGTCTAGGCTCCCCGGACGACTATGTAGCTATGACGTTGTCTTTGCAGAACGGGGATTTTCGTGACCGCGACAAGATCTTGCGGAAGCTGGTGGGTATACAGTACATCCGCAACGATATCGGGTTCAAGCGGGGCACTTTTCGGGTACGGGGCGATGTCATCGAAATCGTCCCGGTCTATAACGAGAACGTCATCCGTATCGAACTCTTCGGCGACGAGGTAGAGCGCATTCTGGAGCTTGATCCACTTACTGGCGAAATCGTCGCTCGGCTGGATAAGATCAGCATCTATCCGGCGACACACTACGTCACTCCCGAGGAGAAGCTCAAGGGAGCGCTAGACTCTATCGAGCAGGAGTTGGACGAGCGCGTAAGCTTCCTCAAGCGAGAAGGCAAGCTCTTGGAGGCTCAGAGAACTGAGCAGCGTACGCGCTATGATCTGGAAATGCTTCGTGAGGTGGGCTATTGTCAGGGGGTGGAGAACTATTCCCGGCATCTCGATGGGCGAGAACCCGGTCAGCCTCCCCCGACCTTGCTCGACTACTTCCCTGGTGACTTTCTCATGATTGTCGACGAGTCACATCAGACCTTGCCTCAGGTACGGGGCATGTATTTTGGCGACCGTTCACGCAAGGAGACCTTGGTAGAGTATGGTTTTCGCTTGCCCTCTGCCTTAGATAACCGTCCCCTCACATGGGATGAGTTTGAGCGTCATATGGTTCAGGCTGTTTTCACGTCCGCCACACCCGGCCCCTACGAGCGTCAGAAGAGTGAGGCAGTGATTGAGCAGATCATTCGTCCCACAGGGCTCTTGGATCCGGAAGTGGAGGTTCGCCCAGTTGATGGGCAGATTGATGATCTGATTGATGAGATCGAACAGGTTGTGGCCCGGGGCGAGCGGGTATTGGTTACGACGCTGACCAAGAAAATGGCCGAGGACCTTACGGACTACCTCGCCGATACTGGCATCAAAGTGCGCTATCTACACTCCGAAATCCAGAGTCTCGAGCGCGTAGAGATCCTGCGCGACCTGCGTCTAGGCGAGTTTGACGTTCTTGTCGGCATCAACTTGCTGCGGGAGGGACTTGACTTACCGGAGGTCTCGCTGGTTGCCATTTTGGACGCGGACCGGGAGGGCTTCTTGCGCTCTGATACAGCGTTGATCCAGACCATCGGGCGAGCGGCACGCAATATTAACGGGAAAGCCATTATGTACGCTGACACAGTTACCGAATCTATGCGACGAGCCATTGACGAAACCAATCGTCGCCGGGCGGTGCAAAGAGCACATAACGAGGCTCACGGTATCACACCCGAAACGGTGCGCAAGGCGATCCATGAGACCATTAGGGCTGAGCGCCCCGAGGAAGAGGCAGCGCCTGAAGCAGTCACCTCTGCTCGGCAGATGCTGGCCTCGCTGGACAGCAAGCACCTCGCAGGGCACATCAAGAAACTCGAGGCAGAGATGATTGAGGCTGCTAGGCGGTTGGAGTTCGAGCGGGCAGCGGAGTTGCGCGATGAGATCGCGGAGATGCGGGAGATCCTTTTGGAGTCTACAGGTTAGATGGGATTGAGCCTATGAGCAAAGAGTTCATTCGTATTCGAGGAGCGCGCCAACACAATCTCAAGAACATTAATGTCGATATCCCACGGGATAGGCTCGTGGTCTTTACGGGGCTATCCGGGTCAGGGAAATCTTCATTAGCTTTCGATACGATATACGCGGAAGGTCAGCGCCGTTACGTGGAATCACTGTCTGCCTACGCGCGCCAGTTTTTGGGGCAGATGGATAAGCCGGACGTCGATTTCATTGAGGGCTTGTCTCCAGCCATCTCGATTGACCAGAAATCGTCGAGCCGCAATCCGCGCTCTACTGTGGGTACCGTCACGGAAATCTATGATTACCTCCGTCTATTGTACGCGCGCATCGGTAAGCCGCACTGCACGAAGTGTGGCAAGCCCATTGAGCAGCAGAGCGCAGAGCAGATAGTCAATCAGGTGATGGATCTGGGCGAGCGCACGCGCATCCAGGTGCTGGCACCAGTGGTACGCGGCCGCAAGGGTGAGCACAAGAAACTACTGGAAGACATCCGGCGAGACGGTTTCGTGCGCGTCCGCGTGGATGGTGAGATGCACGAGATCAGTGAACAGATAGACCTCGACAAGAACAAGGCACATGACATCTCGGTGGTAGTGGACCGTATTGTGGTGCGCGAAGATGTGCGCGGACGGCTTACGGACTCCATTGAGACAGCGCTCCAGCGGGGAGCAGGTATTGTAGTGATTGACGTGATGGATGGCCCCGAGTTGGTCTTCTCAGAGAGCTTTGCCTGTGTGGACTGTGGGGTTAGCTTTGAGGAGCTCGCTCCCCGCATGTTCTCGTTTAACAGCCCCTACGGAGCCTGCCAGACATGCGGTGGGTTGGGAGAGAAAACGGAGATCGATCCGGATCTCTTGCTCGACCCGCGCTACTCGCTGGCACAGGGAGCCATCATCCCCTGGCGCCAAAGCAGCAGCAAGTGGCTTTCCGGTGTGCTCGCTGGCGTCTGCGAGAGGTACGAGATCGACGAGAATGCTCCTTTAGCATCGCTCTCACCTGAGCAGACACAGGTGCTCCTAAATGGAACTCAGGGTGAACAGGTCAGCTTTGACTACGTGAATCGGCAAGGCCGACAGCGTAGATTCACCACCGAGTATGAGGGCATCCTTCCGCATCTGGAGAGGCGCTATCGGGAGACGCAGAGCGAGTACATCAGGCGCGAGATCGAGCAGTACATGAGTTCGCGGCGGTGCCCTGATTGCCGGGGCAGGCGTCTGCGACCTGAAAGCTTGGCTGTGCGCGTGGGAGATCTCAACATTATTGAGCTGACCTCCATGTCTGTCAACCGTACGGAGAGATTCCTTGCCAAACTCGTGCTGACTGAAAGGGAGGGCCTCATCGCCCACCAGATTCTGAAGGAGGTCCGGGCGCGGCTGGCATTTCTCACCAGTGTGGGTCTGGGTTATCTCACACTGGATCGGGCTGCTGCTACGCTCTCGGGCGGCGAAGCGCAGCGCATTCGACTAGCGACACAGATTGGCTCGAGCCTTGTTGGTGTGCTCTACATTCTGGACGAGCCCAGTATCGGACTACATCAGCGTGATAACCGACGCCTGCTCGATACGCTGAAGGCCTTGCGTGATCTGGGCAATACGGTCATTGTGGTCGAGCACGATGAAGAGACGATTCGCGAGGCAGATCACGTCGTGGATATCGGCCCGGGGGCAGGGATTCACGGCGGAGAACTCGTGGCGGCGGGCACCGTGGAGGAGATCATGGCCAATCCGAAATCCGTTACGGGGCAGTATTTAAGCGCGCAACGGGCAATTCGTGTGCCGCAGACGCGCCGCACACCTAACGGGAAGTGGCTACGGGTGCTGGGAGCGCGAGAGCATAACCTGCAGCACATTGACGTAGAGATCCCCCTAGGCACGTTCGTCTGTGTGACCGGAGTCTCAGGCTCAGGCAAGAGCACTCTGGTCAATGAGATTCTCTATAAGCGTCTTGCTCGGGAGTTGAACGGAGCGAATGTGAAGCCAGGGGCGCATGAGGCGGTGGAGGGGCTAGAGCATCTGCAGAAAGTGATCAACATCGACCAATCCCCCATTGGCCGTACACCGCGCTCTAACCCAGCCACCTACACGGGCTCTTTCGATCTGGTACGCGAGCTGTACGCCGCCACGCCTGACGCGAAGATGCGGGGCTATGCTCCTGGACGTTTCAGCTTTAACGTGAAGGGCGGACGGTGTGAGGCCTGTCGTGGTGACGGGATCATCAAGATTGAGATGCATTTTCTTCCTGATGTTTACGTTCCCTGTGAGGTATGCGGCGGCAAGCGCTACAACCGGGAGACCCTAGCGGTGCGCTACAAGGGCAAATCCATTGCTGACGTACTGGCCATGACGGTTGAGGAGGCTTGCGATTTCTTCCGCAACATTCCCCGGCTGGCGCGCAAGCTGCAGACGCTCGTGGATGTGGGGCTCGGGTATATCGATCTGGGGCAGCCCGCCACGACCTTGTCGGGCGGAGAGGCCCAGAGGGTAAAGCTTGCCACGGAGCTCTCGCGACGAAGTAATGGCAAGACGCTGTACATTCTCGATGAGCCGACGACAGGTCTCCATATCGCCGATGTAGAGAAGCTACTTGACGTACTGGACCGTTTGGTCGAGGCTGGAGATACAGTGCTAGTCATCGAGCATAATCTTGACGTGGTTAAGACCGCAGATTACATCATCGATTTGGGTCCCGAAGGCGGTGATGAAGGCGGCCAAGTGGTGGCTGCAGGAACACCTGAAGAGGTAGCTGCCTGTGGTACTTCTTACACGGGTCAGTTTCTTGCTCCTGTCTTGGGACTGGTGCCCGTTGGCTTGCCTGAAGCCTTGAATGGGGGCCTATGACTGGGTGATCCATAATGTCGAAGACGCCTCCCGAGGATGGTGGGCGCTCCCTTCATATTGCTGAAAAGCTAAAGTATGTGCCGGACAGGCCAGGCGTCTATCTGATGCGCAACGATGCAGGTGATGTCATCTACGTTGGCAAGGCTGTGTCGCTGCGCCATCGAGTGCGCTCCTACTTTCAGGAGAGTCGCGATGCCGGACCAAAAGTAGAGGCCATGGTCAGACATGTCGCCGACTTCGGCTACATCGTCACTGACTCTGAGATCGAGGCCCTGATTCTCGAGGCCAACCTGATCAAAGAAGAAGAACCGTGGTACAATATTCGGCTCAAGGACGACAAGAGTTATCCTTACCTCAAGATCACCGAGGAGCCTTTTCCGCGGGTCTTGGTAGTGCGCCGTCCAGATAGGCAAGATCGGGTGTTTGGGCCCTACACAGATTCGCGAGCGGTCCGCCAGACTCTGCAGTTTCTGCGCAAACTCTTCCCGTTGCGCACGTGTAACATCGATCTATCCGGCGAACGCAAGCATCGACCTTGTCTTCTGTACCATATCGGGCGCTGTGGTGCTCCTTGTGCTGGTCTGCAGTCTGAGAAGGAGTACGCGGAGCTCATCACTGAGGTAGAGCTGTTCCTGGAGGGGCGGCACGATCGTCTGCTGCCTAGTTTGGAGAAGAAGATGAACGAAGCGGCGGCGCGCCTTGAGTTTGAGCGAGCGGCTCGGCTGCGTGATCAGATTCAAGCGATGGAAAAGGTAATCGAGCGCCAGAAGATTGTAACCAGTGCCAATGTGGACCAGGATGTACTGGGGCTAGCTCTTGCCGACGCGCTTGCTTGTGTGCAGGTCTTTTTCGTGCGCGGCGGCAAGGTAGTGGGCAGTGAGCACTTCTTCCTCGACGTGGGCGAGGAAGAAGACCAAAGTGAGATCTTGCGCTCCTTTGTACAACAATACTACAATCAGACTCGATTCGTCCCTCAGGAGGTGTTGCTGCCGCTAGTCATTGAGTCAGGTGACGTGGTCGAGGCCTGGTTGAGCCGAAAACGAGGCGGCCGCGTTCACTTGCGTAGGCCACAGCGGGGTGAGAAGCGGCGACTCGTAGAGATGGTAAGCGAGAACGCTCGCTTGGTGCTGGCCGCACGGCAGGAACGCGCCAGCGCGCGCCAACGCCACAACGAAGCGGGTCTGCGGCAGTTGAAAGAGGTCCTAAGGTTAGTTGACCAACCTCAGCGCATTGAAGCCTATGACGTCTCTAACTTCCAGGGCAGCGACACAGTAGCCTCCATGGTCGTACTCCAAGATGGCGAACCCGTTCCCGCGGATTATCGGCGCTTTCGTATCCGGGGCGTGCAGGGGCCCGACGACTTTGCAGCTATGCGCGAGGTCGTTCAGCGCCGCTTTCAGCGGGCCCTGCGTGAGCAGCAGGAGCTTGCGGAGTTGGAGCCTGCTGTACGCGAGGATGCTCGAGCGAAAGCCAAGTTCGCGCACCTGCCTGACCTGGTGCTGATCGATGGCGGCCGAGGTCAGCTCAATGCCGCGGTCAGCGTTCTCCGTGAGCTCGGACTCGGTGATCTTCCGGTTGTGGGACTAGCCGAGCGGCTAGAGGAGATCTACATGCAAGATCAGCCAGACCCACTTCGTCTTCGCGAAGACTCTCCGGGCATTCATCTACTGCAACGTGCCCGAGACGAGGCCCATCGGTTTGCTCTGGGGTATCACCGGCAGTTGCGTGATAGACGAACGCAGGCATCTTCGTTGGATGCGATTGAGGGCGTCGGCCCCGCCCGAAAGAGGGCGCTGATCAAGCATTTTGG
The DNA here is from genome assembly GCA_050951545.1 of Limnochordia bacterium. Classification (GTDB taxonomy): domain Bacteria; phylum Bacillota; class Limnochordia; order DTU080; family DTU080; genus DTU080. Next base: position 301,128 of record JBMNJG010000011.1, read on the forward strand.
CTCAGTCAAGGGTGTTCGGGAGGCTAGTTTGGCGGAGTTGCAGGCGGTTCCGGGGCTTCCACAGGTTGTGGCTCAGCGTATCTATGAGCAGCTGGGGCGTAATGAACGTTTGAGGCCTGGACCTTAAAGAAATTGATATGCAACCTATGATATGTTCATTTACCTATTGACAATGATGACCATGCCAGGGATAATGATGCTGCATGGATCGATCGATCAGTCATGCGGTGGGAGTAGCATGCCCGCACCGCACAACACGGTTTTTCTGGGAGGTAGGCGCGATGCGCCAGCGGCAAGCACCAGGTAGATGCCCCGTCTGCGGAAGACCAATGCATGTCACCCGACTGGCTTGCGACTCTTGTGGCAGCGCCTTGGAAGGCACGTTCTCCGTGTGCCGCTTCTGCCAGCTCTCTCCCGAACAGCAGGGGTTTGTGGAGGCCTTCTTGCTCAGCCGAGGCAACATTCGTGAGATGGAGCGCGTATTGGGTGTCTCCTACCCCACGGTGCGCAGTCGCCTGGACGGAGTGATTGAGGCATTGGGGCATGAGGCGAGCCAGGACCGCGATGCTGAGGCGGAAGAGCAGAAGAGACGGCAGGTACTCGAGGCCTTGGACAAAGGCGAGTTATCGCCGCAGGAGGCTATCAAGCAGTTGAGGGAGACGACGGGGACTGATGGAAGTGGGTAGTCGCTTAGCACTGGTGAAAGGGGTTGGCCAGGTATGACCCAGGAGCGCATGCAGATCCTTCGGATGTTGGAGGAAGGCAAGATTAAGGCAGAAGAGGCCGAACAGCTGCTGTCTACCGTAGAGCAGAGTCAGGTACCGAGCCCGGCGCGCAGGAAGTTTCTGCGGGTGCGTGTAGTTGACGGCCAGGATACCAAGGTGAATGTGAACATCCCTATCTCCCTGGCGAGGGTGGCCTTCCGCTTTATCCCCAGCAAGATTCTTGCAGAGAATCCAGAACTTGATCTAAATGCTTTTGTGCGAGAGATCGAGGCTGGGGCAGAAGGCAAGCTGGTGGAGGTACAAGATGGTAGCACTACCGTAGAGATCTTCGTAGGCTGATGTGCTGTGCCAGTCACAGATCTCGGCGGGTGAGGGTCCTCTGATGGCACGGGGACCCTCAACTGCTATTGTCGAAGATGCAACGTGGAGAAGTTTCCATAGGGTTCGATAGGAGGCGAGGGCTATTGCGTCTGACACTCAAGAACAGCTTCGTAGTAGTGTATGTGAAGAGAAAGCAGTGGCGCTTCCCCCTTTTGCTGCCTATCTCGTTACCGCTCCTTCAGGAACTTCTTCGGGCGCTAAAAACCATCCTCTGGCTCATAGGAGGCGCCACGGGAGACAGGGGGTGGTGCGTGCTGCGGGCTGGCGGCGATGCGTTGCGCCGACAGCGGTGGTTGCTGCAGGAGCAAAGCTCGCTGCTGGTGAACTTCCTGTCAGACGGGAGAGGGAGTGCTCTTAGTGCGTGGCCCGAAGAAGAAGCCGGAAAACGGGGTCGCTGGTTGGTGGTGATGGAGCGCGCTCTCGAGGATCTTCGGCGCCTGGGGCCTTTCTGCCTGGTCCGCGCGGAGACAGCCGAAGTGAAGGTCGTGGTGCGATTAATCTGAGGATGTATCTTTGGAGGAGGTAGGCAGCGATGCGAGGGATTGTGGTTCGTTGGCTCATTAACACCGCAGCCCTATTGGCGACAGCGAGTCTGATCAAAGGCATTGAGGTCCGAGGCGTGTGGGGTGCTCTGATAGCCGCAGGGGTGTTGGGTATTGTAAATGCGTTTATTCGGCCTGTCTTGGTTTTGCTGACGTTACCCTTTAACATCCTCACTCTAGGGTTGCTCACGTTTGTGATCAACGGCTTCATGTTACTGCTTGTGGCCAAGGTCGTGGATGGCTTCGTGGTTCAGGGCTTCTGGGCAGCGGTGATAGGTAGTCTTCTACTAAGCCTGATCAGCGGCATCATCAGCATGGTGGTGACGGATCGGTAATGCGTGCTTTTGCTCCAGTGCGTTTGCTTGCTCTTGATCTCGATGACACGTTGCTTACCGAGGAGTTGAGCATCCCTCGCTCAGTAGTCTCTGCAATCGCCGCGGCCCGTGACAAGGGCGTACAGGTGGTTGTGGCCACGGGGCGCATGTTTCGGTCAGCGTTGCCCTATGCTCGTACGGCTGAGGTGGACGGGCCCCTCATAACCTACAACGGGGCGCTAGTGCGTGCGCTGGATGGGCGGACGCTATCGCATCATCCAGTACCGATGGCAGAGGCCCAGGAGTTGGCTCTTCTCGCTGCGGAACATGGGCTGTGCCTGAATTTCTACATAGATGACGAGTTGTACGTCTCCTGCATGGATGAACGGGCGGAGTACTACCATACGATCTCAGGTGTGCCTGCACACGTTGAGCCTGATCTCTGCCGTATTCTCACGGATGCTCCCACCAAGGCACTGATTGTGGATGACCCTCCGCTCGCTGATGCATGGCGAGCCCGTTTGACCTGTCACTTTGGCGAGCGTCTGTCGGTTACCACATCTAAGCCTCGCTTTGTGGAGATCATGGCACCAGGAGTCTCCAAGGGCGTGGCCTTGGCGGAGCTGGCTGCTTCATTACGAATCGAACCCGGCAATGTAATGGCTGTCGGTGATAGCTTCAACGATCTGTCTATGCTCGCTTTCGCGGGGATCAGCGTGGCCATGGGTAACGCCGATCCCGCGATCCAGGAACAGGTTGACTACGTTGTGGCCAGCAGTCAGCAAGGGGGAGTAGCGGAGGCGATCTCGCGGTTTATTCTTACATCGTGACCGTATGCGGCTAGCGCCTGGCGTTGGTGATAGTAGCCACCATGGACACCTCGCCAGTTCCGTCGCGGCATGCTCGCTCAAATAGGCGCTGCAAAGCCGAGAAGATCTCTTCTGCCTCTCCCTGCATCTCGGTATTCACTGGACCCACCGCGAAGTTCACTGCGTTGTTGTCGTTGAGCTCCCCCAGGGAAGCGTTGATCACTTGGTCGGCGTTTTCCGCTTCGATAGGGTAGAGGGCGACCTGGGCTAGGAGCATGATGTGCACCTCCTGATATGCGTTGTTCCTCTCGTAGTGTGACCCAATGGTGATGATGTGCATGCAGGCCCCCTTTGCGAGTATGGTCTTGGCAGCCCAAGCTCTGAGCAACATTGATGGTCGCTCTTCCTTTGGTGAGCATGTGGAAGCGATGACGCACGCCGTGAAAAACGGAGCAAGGAAGGGCTTGGCAGCACTGGAAGAATCTAAACGTTAGGAAACGGCAGGAAGTCACTGAAAAGAGCGGGAATTAACATGTGAGCGTGATGGGCCAGATGCACGAGCTCTGCGGCCACTTTTTGTAGCGGCAAAAGATGACTAACGTAGTCAGTTAGCAGGGCTCACTCTGGCGTCGCATCGGCCAGCAATGATCAAGGATTTGCCGTAGGTTGCAGTAGGATCACGAGCAAGTAGACGTAGCCTAGTCGCAGCAAGTACCAAAGGGGGATGCAATACACTATGAAGAGAATCGCGATGGTGTTGGTCTCGGCGCTGGCCGTTGCGGTAACGGTTCCAGTCTTGGCGACTGAAGTAAGCATTCAAGACGGCAAGTTGTCTGCTGGATTCACCGTGCTCAACGGTGATACTGGCACGCTGAAGGCTGAATCAAATGCAGAGGTTCAGTTGGCGGCCAGTGAAGAAGGCGGCTGGTCGGCTCAAGCCAAGTTGGAGAATCTAACGGCAACTCCTTTGCTAGGGGAGTACCGGGTGGAGTTTCACGACCCGTTGTTCCGCATCACGGCGTGGGGTAAGGGTCACGAAACCTCTGACCAAGCGGATCCGTTCGAGTTCGTGAAATCAGTAAAGAAGCATGATGGTGATTTCAAGGTACGGGCAGACGTCGGTCCGCTAACCGTCGACCTGGACGATGCCAGCAACTTCCATCTCTTTGCAGAACAGGCCATTGGCGAGCATACCCTTGGCGTAGCCGCACAGAATCAGCTGCCCTTGCGTAACGGTGTCACCGCTGTCGGCTACGGCAAGACTCAGGCAGCTGGCTTGGATGTAACTGGTGCCTTGGGTATGACGGTGAAGGAAGGCGTGACGGATGAGAACATCGGTTACGGTGTGAGGGCTCAGGCTCCCATCGTTCCGGGTGTGACTGGCGCCGTGATCTACACCAGCCAACCGAGGAACTTCGTCAACGGCAGAAACCGCGACGAACTGAAGATAGAAGCTGAACATGAAAGCGCTCTGGTGCGGATCAATGGTTCGTATGCCAGAGCGGTACAGGCCGATGATAGGCAATTCGACGACGAGGTCATCGAAGCTGTCGGGGACTGGCGGTCTCGTGAAGGAAACCCGGACTGGGACGATCAGTTCGAGAGCGACCAGTACTTTGAGAACGTCGCTCCCGCCTTCCAGGTCCGAGTAAAGCAGACGCGCGACAACAGCCAGCCCACCCATGAGCTGACTGTAAAGGGTACTATGCCAGTCGTCGCTGGTCGCATGTGGGTAAACGGCAGTCTGATCCATGTCGCAGACAAGGATGCTGATCTGAACGCTCAAGTCAGCAACTTGGCAGAGACTGGAACTGTTGCTTTGGCAGGTACCGCACGGCACACAACATTTCAGGCCGACGGCTATGTCCAGGCTACACAGAAGCTGAGCCTAGAGCCAGGCATGTTGTATGTAACCGCAGGTACTGCAGGTGATTACCTCAAGCTGGGTGCCAAGGCAGGTTACCAGGTAGCTCCCTCAGGCAGACTGACAGCGGAGTACGCGCAGGACTACCTGAAGAGGAAGGGGAATGATAGTAGACTGGGAGTAGGCTTTGAGGTAGCGTTCTAGGCCCTTCTGCCCGTGCAGATAAGGCATGAGAGGCGACAGAGCACCTGTTGGAGGGTGCTCTGTCGCCTCTCTGGCAGTCGGCGCCGGAAAGGCGGACTGCGGCGTTCTCTTCAGTACGGGCATTTTTACCCACGGTCTTTTCCAGTTGCGGAGAAGGATTCCCCTTGATAGACGGTGAATATGAGCTTCACCAACCTAGTAAGAGAGGTATCCTGCGCTATTACAGAGAAAATGTCCCGCGGTTTGGGAAGGTAATGGCGAGGACAGGAGTAATATTACTAGGGCTACGGCCGTGCATGGTGCATAGCTAGTAGATAAGGAACCAATCACACAACGGCATACGCTCGGTAGGATCTACGTCGGAGGAAGGAGGTGTCACCCACAGTTAGACGTCGATCCGCTAAACACCGGGTTATGTACGGAAGGCATGGGGAAAAGGCTCTGTTTATCGTATTCCGATCGGGCGAAGGTAACAAAGGAGACTTCTCCTGTACGGATACACTAGCAGCAGAGTCGCTAGAACACAGGCCTTCCGAGTTTAGAGAAGAACTGTTGGGTATCGATGGTGTTCGTTATAGAATCACGAACGCAAGAAAGACAGGAGGAGTGTCAGATGAAGTCGTCTTTGGTACGCAGGTCCACAGTGCTCGCTTTGGCTCTGGTCCTGGTGGCCTGCACGGGCGCGTTTGCGGCCACTATGGGCGTAGACGTTAGCACCACCCTCAGGGTGCAGAGTGCAGCCACTGATAAGCTCCTACCGCTTACTCTGGCAACAGAAACTCATGCTCTGCGCTTCCGCGCTGCCGATTCCGGCAAGTGGCTTCTGCACCTTGATGGGGCTGCCACAGCTGCGAAAGGTGGGTTTTCCTGGAACCGTCCGTCGTTTCGGGCGCAGATCGTCACCCCGCCACGCACGTGGGACCTTTGGGGCGGTGGCTACAACCTTGGCGGTGCTAAGGCTGACCCGGCTGAGCTGATCGTCATGGGTAGCCTGGGTACGCGTCCGCTCGTTTGGGGCGGTATGGCGAACGCTGTTTCTGCTGGTCAGATGAAGATCCGCACCAGCTTCAATGTAGCTGATGTGAACATCACCACTGATGTGCACCAGCTTGCTACGGCTCGTACCAACGTTGAGGCTTACGGTGACTACAAACTCGACGCAGCTACCGTGGGCGGTGTGCTCCGTACTGCTTTCGACGCAGATCCGAAGAAGAATACCACTGGCCTGGTAGGCTTTGTGAAGACTGATCTGTCTGGCGTCCAGGTTGGCGCTTCCGCCGGTGTGCGTTTTGGTGACTCTGTCAGTGGCGACAACCTCGCCTTTGGCGTTAACGCTGAGACCAAGCTGCAGGATGGGCAGTTTGTCCTTTCCGGCGATTTTGTGAACAGACAGAAGAACTTCTACGAGCCCGACGCTCAGGATGCAGGTTTCCAGAACGGCAATGAGCGGTTCAAGAATATCGCGGCTGGCAGTGCTACTGCCGAGGGTAGCCTCCTACGGCTTACCGGGACGTGGCTTGGCGAGGCCAACAAGGGTGCGAATCCTCTCACAGCCATCAATGCTACCGCCGAGAGTGCTGCTGGTCTGAAGGGCCCAGCGTTCCAGGCGATCGTGCAGCGGACGAAGGATGCCACACCCAATCCGCAGACCATTGTCGCTGCTCGCGCTGGCACCCGTATCCTACCGAACAACTTCTGGGTGGTCGGACAGGTGAAGGTGACCAAGGACACAGACGGTGTGACAGCGGTCTCCGGTGTGACTGGCAAAGAGAGCCGCACCGATATCGATGGTCGTGTGCGTTACAACCTCGCTGATGTGGGTCTGAACAGCTGGTTCTTGCTCGGGCATTTCCAGAACCAGTCGGCGAACGATGGTACCAGCACCGGCACCAGCAATACGCTCAAGGCAGAGCTGATCTACAGTGCTGGTAAGGTAAAGCTGACAAGTGGTATCTCCACTGTCAAGAACTCGAGCGCAACGAAGGCTGCCAACTCGCTGTACGCCCAGTTCCAGATCAACATGTAGGTCAAGCGATATCTGGTATAGCACTTCGCTATACGAGGTAGATGTGGAGAAGAGTCCGGCTGTAGCCGGGCTCTTTTCCGCTTACTGATGCCTATACCCCTACCCCTGCAGGAGAGTGCTCTTCGGCGGCGAAGGTTAGAGTGACTGACGGGGAGAGGTGAGGCCCGTGGCGTATAGTAGGGAAAACCACAAGGGCCAGTTGCGGCTGGGTTGCCTTCCATTGGTGATGCTTCTCGTTGGAATCTTCTGCGCCAAACAGGCTGGGGCAGCCGTGCAAGTGCCCTTGCCTGAAGCCATGGAGGTCCGTGGGGCGGTAACCCTAGAGGTGGCCCGGAGGCGAGGCCCGCTCGTGTTGGACGTACAGCCGGAAGTCGTGTGGCGGGCTCGGACCGCCGACAAGTCTGTGGAGATGCAGGCCTTGTGGGACGGGGAGGGGGCTAAGCCGGGGCCCTATCTTGCGAGCATCGGCATGGAGGGCATCGAGGTTTCTGTCTGGGGCAGGGAATACCGCCAGCCGCGTTGGGCTGATGGGCAGGGCTTGGTGGCCCTAGTGGGGACAGAGCATGAGGGACCTCGCCTCCGGGTGGAGCATGGTACCTGGGGGTTTGATCATAGCAGAGAGCGGACTGGTGTGCGCTGGGAACGCGTCGGGGGGATCTCCTCGGGAGGGGAGGTCAAGGCCGGGGTGCTCGTGGTGGCTGGGCAGCCGCCCTCTGAGCCGGAGGATAACGAGTCAGATTGGGGCGATGCCGCGGATGACGAGGGGGGCACTGGTGGAGAGGTGGATGCTCCCGCAGCCGAAAGCGCCCGCAGTGTTGAGCGCGGAGTGCTGTATGGTACATACCAGGGGGGCGCGTGGCGCTTGCAGGGCGCGCTGGCTGGGGCAGTGGAGGAGGAGGCTGACGGGGGGCTGTGCCTCGCGCAGGGAGTTGAGGCGCGCTACGCCTCCCCTGGTTGGCGGGTGGAGCTCAAACAGGCCTATCGGGAGGCTGGGTACGCGAAGAGCGATGCCCCCGCTAAAGGTATGGCTCAGTGGAGCGTGACGCGTGCCAACGGTCGATTGGGGGCGAAAGTCTCTTGCCGTAGCGATTGGGCCGATGATGCGGCAGCTAGCCGAACGTGGGTCTTGAGCGTGGGAGGGCGCGCGGGAATGTCAGTTACCAGGCTGGGGGCGCTTTACACTCAGTACCAAGTGAAGCGTGTGAAGAGCCCGGCCTGGCGGGTGCATCTGCAATGGAAGGTAGGAGAGGTGGGTTGCTCGCTACCTGCAGACTACCCTTGGCTGTGGCCCGATCGAGCGGTGCAGCGTTGGCAAGGTAGCGTGGAGACCCTGTGGCCCCTAGGAGTTGCGGGTGGCCTTGGAGTGCGCATCTGCGTGGCCGAGGCCAAAAACGGGCGTCTGAACTGGTCCTATCCGCTCTTTGGTGAAGGGAAAGCTCTGACTATGCAGTCCCATAGCGCGCTCAAGTGCGAAGCGCTCTGGATTCGGGAGGGAGGGCCAGGGCGGCGCTTCCTGGCGGAGCTCATGTATGCCGAGGAGGTGAAGCACAACCTCACCGCCTATGAATCACCCCGGGCTACCTACTGGGCTTGGCGGCCGAGCTGGGAGCGCGAGTTGGCAGAACGTGTGAAGCTTACCTTGGCGGCAGGAGTGCTTATGGCGCAGGAGTATAGCGGGGCTCATGTCGAAGAAGTAATGCATCTTCTGCAGCTAAAGATCGTCCTGTAAACCGTACGCATATGGCAGGAGCCTAGGCAGTGTTGGCGAATACTTCACAGAAAGGTGTGGGTAGGTCTTATCAGCCCACGGCGAGCTACCCGCGGGCTACCCGTAGCCGCCTGGTAGTAGTGCCCCGGTAGGGCTCATATCCGGGGGCACCAGCTATGAGTCCGGCCCTCAGCGGCCGCAAAAAGGAGGCCACACAGTGGCACAGGTGATTCTGCAGCATGTCACTAAGCGTTTCGGAAACGTAGTAGCGGTTAACGATGCGACCCTCGAGGTTCGCGACAAGGAGTTTATGGTACTGGTAGGGCCGTCCGGGTGTGGAAAGTCGACGACTCTGCGAATGGTCGCGGGTTTGGAGGATCTCACCGAGGGCAATATCTACATCGGCGAGACGCTGGTCAATGATATCCCCCCCAAGGACCGTGACATCGCCATGGTCTTCCAGAACTACGCTCTGTACCCACACATGGACGTCTACAACAACATGGCGTTCGGCCTTAAGCTGCGTAAGGTTCCCAAGGCCGAGATTGACCGCCGTGTCAAAGAAGGCGCCCGTATGCTGGGTATCGAGAACTTGCTTGACCGCAAGCCCAAGGCTCTCTCAGGAGGTCAGCGGCAGCGTGTAGCGGTTGGCCGGGCTATCGTGCGTGAACCCAAGGTCTTCCTTATGGACGAGCCCCTTTCTAACCTTGACGCCAAGCTGCGCGTGCAGATGCGCGCTGAGCTTTCGAAGCTGCACGCCCGTTTGCAGACCACAGCCATCTACGTCACCCACGACCAGACCGAAGCTATGACCATGGGCGACCGGATCTGTGTCCTCAAAGACGGAGTGATTCAGCAGGTTGGTGCGCCTCTAGAGATCTATAACCATCCTGCCAACATGTTTGTGGCTGGTTTTATTGGCAGCCCGCCAATGAACTTCATTGAGGGAGTGCTCAAGAGAAGTGGGGAGGATTTCCTCTTTGATACGGGTGTATTCAAGCTAGCCTTAGACCCTGAAAGAAGCCGTGAGATTCGGAACCTAGCGGCCTACGTAGACAAGGACGTTGTCCTTGGTATCCGGCCTGAGGACATCAGCGATGGCAAGCTTGAGCCCGGAGCTGGCTCGAATTCGGTTGTGGCGATGGTCGATGTAACCGAGCTCATGGGTGCTGAGATTCTTGTCTATCTATCCAAAGGTGAGGCGCAGTTCATCGCTCGAGTGGATCCGCAGAGCGAGGCCACCGATGGCGAGGAGCATCCCATGACCTTTAACATGAAGAAGATTCACCTCTTCGACAAGGATACAGAGCAGACTATAAATTAGAACGTCCGAAAGGGCTCTAAGTGAGAGAAAGAGCCGGGATCTTCCCGGCTCTTTCTCTCACTTAACAGTGTCTGTGCTCATTTTCGACCAGGGGGATTGTCGTAGATGACCGAGCAACCGATAGCGATTGGTGTCGATGTAGGTGGCACGACGTTCAGTGTAGCCTTGGTATCAGCGCAAGGCAGGATCTTGCGTTCAGACGAAGGGGAGACCTTGGCCGCCCAGGGAGCAGAGGTTGTGATAGGCCGGATCACGGAGTCTATCAGACGTCTTCTGAAGGAGGCGGCGTTAGCGCCATCGGCCTTGGCTGGTATCGGAATGGGTATCCCTGGGTTGCATGATCGGGAGCAGGGGGTGGTGATCACCTCTCCTAACCTGAAGTGGGAGGGCGTGCCCGTTCGCGATCTGGTCTGCGGTGCTATAGATACAGAGTTCTACATGGACGGCGATGTACGTGTAGCGGCTGTCGGTGAGAGGTACTTCGGCGCGGCTGCCAATTGCGAAAACTTCATCTTCATTACCTTGGGGACTGGTATTGGTTCGGGCATCTTCATTGATGGCAAGCTCTATCGAGGTCCAAACGGATATGCCGGAGAGGTAGGGCATCAGACGATTGTGGAACATGGTCCTCTGTGCGGCTGCGGCAACTATGGTTGCGTAGAGGCTCTAGCTGGTAATAAGGGCATTGTCCGTCGTGCGCAACAGGCGCTGGAGAAAGAAGAGGCCCCTATTTTGATGCAGGAGATCGATGGCGATACTTCGCGGATTACCCCCGCAGCACTCTACCGCGCTGCTATGGCGGGATGCCACCTTTCCCATCGAGTTCTCGCGGACACCGGACGTTGTGTGGGCACCGCCATGGCCAATCTGGTGAACGTGCTCAACCCACAGAAGATCATCGTGGGCGGAGGGGTAGCCCAAGCTGGCGAGATGATACTTGGGCCTTTGCGGGAGACAATAGATGACAGATCGATGGGTCCCAACGCAGCGGCTGTGGAGGTTCTTCCCGCCATGCTCGGCAACAGGGCCGGGGTGTTGGGTGCTGCAGCTATGGCATTGTTTGATCTCGCGTAGGTAGCGAATGGCTAGCCATCAGGGAGGGAATACGATGTCTGATGCCAGAAGGCTTGATGATCAGGGTTGGCTGAGACAGATTGATCTGAGCGATATGCTTGGTCTAGTGGAGGTACTGCCCCAACAGTGTCGCGAAGCGGAGCGCATAGCTCGCAGTATGCCTTTGCCGCACTGGAACGGTGTCCAACACATTTTGGTGGTGGGGATGGGCGGTTCGGCCATTGGTGGAGACTTCGTGCGGGCATTGGCGAACGAGCAATGCAGCGTGCCCGTGAGTGTGCATCGCAGTGACACACTCCCTCGCTGGGTGGGAAGGCAATGCTTGGTTGTGGCAGCTAGCTACTCAGGCAACACGGAGGAGACTCTCGCTGCCTACGCGGAAGCCAAACGACGGCAGGCACGTCTTATGGCTATTACCACTGGTGGTGAGCTTGCAGCGCTGGCAGCGAACGATGACTGTCCCATTGTTCGAATACCCGGAGGTCTACCACCACGGGCTGCCATCGGTTACTCGTTCGTGCCCTTGCTTGTGTTGTGTGAGCGGCTTGGCCTCTTGCCTGCCCAGGGCGAGGCCCTGGCAGAGATGTTCGAGGTCCTAGAGAAACAACGCGCCCTCTATGGACGCCAGAGCCCATCCTCACAGAATCCAGCGAAGGCTCTGGCAGCGGCACTAGTGGGCTATGCACCAGTGGTGCTCGGTTCAGAAGGCTGCAGCGGCGTGGCTGCGTATCGATGGAAGTGTCAGTTCAACGAGAACAGCAAGGCACCTGCTTTCTGGAACGTTTTCCCAGAGCTCACCCACAATGAGACGGTGGGATGGGAAAAGGCAGATGAGGTGCTGCAACGGCTGCATGTGGTGCTGTTGCGCGACACTCGCGATAGTGAGCGCAGCACTTGTCGCATTGACGTAGCCACACAGATCATGGGCAGGAAGGCAGAGGGGATCACGGAGTTTTGGGCTGAAGGTGATTCGTCGGTGGCACGCCTGTTTTCGTTGGTCTATCCTGGAGACTTCGTAACCACGTATCTGGCGCTTCTCTATGGGGTCGATCCGACTCCAATTCAGGCCATTGACTTCCTAAAGGAGGAGCTCAAGAAGCGGTAGGATATGTGGCTGTGTCCAGCATCCGTGGGCAGAATGCAGGCGTGATTGACAGGTCTTGGTGGCCAAAGGTAGAATCAGGATAGATGCTTGTCCGAAAACGTTGAAGTACGTGAAGGGGAGACAGGCAGGTGGCCAGGTCCCGACACATAGTTGTATCCTTGCCCGAAACACTGCTTCAGCAGCTGAAACAAGAGATTCAAGGCGCGAAAATGGGCCGAAATGAGTTCATCTGTGAGAGCGTTGAGTATTATATGGCAGAGCGCAAAAGGCGGACTGTACGCCGCCAGCTTGTTGCGGGATACCAGGAAATGGCAGCTTTGAACCTGGAACTCGCTGGGGAAGCGGAGACCGACTCCGCCTTGGGCGAGTACGAGCAGGCGCTGTCGGAGGGAGAATAGGTGATTTGGAGGTCCGGCGGGGGGACATTGTCTACGCCAACCTTAATCCGGTGATTGGCTCTGAGCAGGGCGGCACGCGTCCAGTTCTGGTGCTTCAAAATGACATCGGAAATCGCCATAGTCCGACCACGATTGTTGCTGCCATCACGTCTCGCATTAAGAAGGCCAAGCTGCCCACTCATGTTGAGATCTGCGCTGACGACTATGGCCTGGAGCGTGACTCAGTGATTCTGCTCGAGCAGTTGCGCACCATCGACAAGCGACGACTCAAGGAAAAGCTGGCTCATCTTGACGAAGAAAGTATGAACCGCGTGAACGAAGGTCTGATGATTAGCCTGGGGCTGACGCAGCTGTAGGTCATAGGTCGCTTCTGAACGTACGAGGTAACGAGACTCGCAAGTTGGCGAGTCTCTTTTGTGGATCCTCGGCAAAGTGTGCCTGGGTGTGTCAGGAGGCGTGGGATATGCGTCCTTTGGTGCTGATGTCTTGCGGAATCGACCCCGGTGGAGCGAAATTCGAGGGCAACCTAAGCTACGTGGAAGCAGTGGAGGGAGCTGGGGGGAGTGTGATGGTGGCACCTTCGCGGCTTTGCGAGGAGACTCTGTCCGTTCTCTGCGGGCTGGCCGATAGCATTCTCTTGCCTGGTGGCAACGATATCGATCCGGCAAACTTCGGGGAAGAGCCTCGTCTAGCCAATGGTCGTGTTGAACCGGAGGTTGATGCGGTCGACATGTATCTGGCATGCTATGCCTTGCGGCACGGCAAGCCTGTTCTCGGTATCTGTCGTGGGTGCCAAGTCCTAAACGTGGCGGCTGGGGGGAGTCTGTTTCAAGATCTGCCCACCCAGTGGGAACGCGGGCAGCTGCTGCAGCACCGACAGCAAGCGCCACGCTGGCATGCCTCCCATGAGCTGCAGGTAGTTCCTGGAAGTCTGCTGGCTGGGATACTGGGCGACACGCGGCTGCGTGTAAACAGCTTCCACCATCAAGCCATTCGGAGCTGTGGTCGGGGTATGCGGGCGGTGGCTCAGGCTTCTGATGGAGTCGTAGAGGCCATCGAAGGTGAGGGCTCAGTGTTTGCCGTGGGTGTGCAGTGGCATCCCGAAGGCATGCTTAGCCGTCATCCCCTGCAACAGCGCCTATTTGATGCATTCATCCAGGCAGGGCTCGCAGGTAAAGCTAGCGAATGAGGCGACCTGTGCGGGGTGCTCTAAGATGAAGTAGGAGGTGGCACCAGAATGAGCGAGGTCCTGATTCATGTGACCCGAGGATCTGTTGTCGAGAGCAGGCACGCGGCGAGCGTCGTGTTGAGTGATACCTCTGGTCATGTGAGGGCATTTGCAGGGAATCCGGATCGCATAGCCTTCTGGCGTTCTGCGGCCAAGCCGCTTCAGGCGCTGCCGCTGGTGGTGGGCGGTGGTATGGAGCACTTCGGTCTGCAGGAAGATGAACTCGCAGTAATGACTGGCTCTCACTCAGGCGACGAGGTGCATGTACAGGCCGTGCAGTCCATTCTGGCGCGCATCGGTCTGAGCGAAGAGCATCTGCGCTGTGGTGCCCATCCCCCTTTGTCAAAGGCTGCTGCGGCAGAGCTTGCGCGGGCGAGGGAGTTGCCTCGCGCGGTTCACTGCAACTGCTCTGGCAAGCATGCGGGTCTGTTGGCACTTGCCCGCCTGCATGGTTGGCCAGTGGAAGGCTACTTGGAGCTGGAGCATCCGGTGGGACAGACCGTTATGGCGACCATTGAGGCACTGACAGGGGTGCCAGCGGCGGTGATGCCTGTGGGTATCGACGGTTGCGGCTTGCCTACTGCAGCAGTGACAATTCGCGCCATCGCCACGGCTTTTGCCCGTCTCGCTGATCCGTCATCATTGCCTCCGGACTTGGGAAAGGCTGCTCTACGGGTTACGCAGGCTATGCGCAGGTACCCTCATATGGTGGCTGGCAGCGGTCGCTTTGACACGTCCCTGATGGCCGCTACTGCAGGGCGCTTGTTCTGCAAAGGCGGAGCCGAGGGGGTACTGGCCATAGGTCTTCCCGAGCTTGGTCTCGGCCTAGCCGTGAAAGTGGAAGATGGGGGGGCACGAGCTCTGCCACCCCTAGGTGTAGACATTCTGACCCGCCTAGGCGTCCTCACTGAAGAAGAGGCTCGGTCGCTGGCTGATCTGCATCGGCCAGTGGTACGCAACACTGCAGGTATGGTGGTGGGAAGTATCGAGGCGATAGTGCCGGAATCATTGGCTAGCGATCTGCTTTCCCTTCGACAAGATGCAGTCTAGCGCCTGTCTTCCGGGGAGTACGCGTGGTTGGCCGCCGACATGCCCGCACAGCGTAACACGGTTCTCGGGGAGGTATGTACGTGGCTACGGTTTTGCTGGCAGATGATGATCCTGCTGTGCGTGAGGTGCTTCGCGAACTGCTGCCGCTGTGCTGTGAGGAGTTCCATGTGGTGGGAGAGGCCTGTGATGGTCTACAGGCGGTTGAAATGGCTGTACAGCTGCAGCCTGATGTGATCCTTATGGATGTACGCATGCCTTTTCTTGATGGAATCGGGGCGACCCGGCGCATCAAGCAGGAGTTCGGTAGTCCTTCGGTTGTGGTTGTCTTTTCGAGTTTCCCATGGCCTGAGCTGGAAACAGCGGCTAAGGAGGCGGGGGCTATGTGCCATCTGTCCAAACCTTTCGCCATGGAAGAACTGAAGAAGGCGCTAACGGAGGCGGTAAGACGTGAGCCATGAACTTGAACTTCGCGTAGGCTCGAAGCTGCACACGGTGCGTCTGGGTGAACTCCTTGGCCAAGCTGTGGGGCCGGGCGATGTGGTGGTGCTCAGCGGTCCTCTGGGGTCTGGGAAGACGGTGTTTGTGCAGGGCATGGCTCAGGGGTTGGGGGCTGACAGTTCGCAGGTGCACAGTCCAACCTTTACTCTATTGCACACATACCCGGGTCGGCTCCCTCTTTACCATTTCGACTTGTACCGTTTGGATAGTAGCGATGAGCTTCTGAGGTTAGGCTTCGATGAGTACCTGTTCGACGGCGAAGGGGTATCGGCTGTGGAATGGGGAGACAAGTTTGCGGATATGATGCCTGAACAAGCGCTGTGGGTGAGTTTTTCCACGGTTCCTGAGGAACCTAGCCAACGCTGTATCCGGTTGTCAGCTGAGGGACCGGAGGCCCGTCGTGTGCTTGAGCGTGTGAAGCACAGGGCGCCAAAGGAAGAAGGGGGCTCGGCGTGAGAACACTGGGTCTGGATACTTCCACGTCGAGTGGAGGAGCTGCTCTGCTGGTTGACGGCGTGGCTCGCAGCGAGTGCTCGTTTAACATGGGTGCTGTGCATTCCGAGCGTCTGTTGCCAACTATCGAGCATGTGATGCGCGATGCCAACACTACGGGCGACGAGCTTGATGTCATTGCTGTGACAGTAGGCCCGGGGTCCTTTACTGGTCTGCGTGTGGGAGTGACCACCGCCAAAGTCTTAGCCTACGGATGGAAGAAGCCTATAGTGCCAGTGAACACTCTTGAAGCGTTGGCCTGGCAGGTCGCTGGGCTGACTGGCCTAGTGGTTGCAGCGCTCAACGCCCGACGGGGTACAGCCTATGCGGCTGTGTATCGGGTGACGGCGGGAGCTAGCTCGCCCCCAGTTGTGGTGCATCCCCCAGATAACCTCCCGATGAGTCGGTTGCTGGATGAACTAGCGGATGTCAAGGAGTCCGTAGCCGTTGTTGGAGACGGACGGGCAGTCTTCTCGGAAATGATAGAAGCCTCTCTCGGTGAGCGCTGGTTACGCTTGCCCAGTGTGGCAGAGACACTTCGGCCAGCGAGTGTGGCTTCTCTAGGGAGTCTCTACTTTGAGCAAGGTGTACGCGTGAGTCCCTTCTCGCTATTGCCGACTTACCTGAGGAAAGCGGAGGCGGAGAGAAAGTGGGAAAAAGCGCACCGCCCATAGCTATTGAACCGATGCGCCTGCGGGATCTACCCGATATTCTCAGGATTGAGAAGCTCTCGTTTACTACACCTTGGTCTAAGAACGCGTTCCTGTCGGAGCTGCTGGAGAACGATCGCGCGTTCTACCTTGTGGCCAGGATAGGGGAGCAAGCTGTTGGTTATGTGGGGGTGTGGTTGGTAGCGGGCGAGGGGCATATCACAAACGTAGCCGTACATCCGGGTTTCCGTCAGCGAGGGATCGGACGTCAGCTTATGCTGGCCATTGAGCAGCTAGCCAAGGAACGCCGAGCCCAACGGATGACGCTTGAGGTGCGTAGGTCAAACGCCGTTGCCCAGGGACTGTATCGCCAGTTAGGTTATGTGGGAGCGGGATATCGGCGCGGCTACTATCGCGACAACAACGAGGATGCCTTGATCATGTGGAAGGAACTCTGGTATGATCTTAGTCTAGGTCCGGAGGAGAGCCAGTGAAAGAGCTGGTCTTGGGAATAGAGTCGAGTTGTGACGAGACTGCGGCGAGTGTGGTGGCCGGAGGCAGACGCATTTTGTCAAATACCGTGGCCTCTCAGGTGAGTCTCCACCAGCGGTATGGTGGCGTAGTCCCCGAGATCGCCAGCCGCCGCCATGTGGAGCTCATTTTGCCAGTGATCGACACGGCATTGCAGGAAGCTGACGTGGATATGGCGCAGGTGGCAGCCATCGCGGTCACGTACGGACCAGGGTTGGTGGGCAGCTTGCTGGTGGGTCTATCTGCGGCTAAGGCACTGGCTCTTGTCTCTGGCAAGCCCTTGGTGGGTGTCAACCATGTTGAGGCCCATATCTATGCCAACTTCATCGCTCATCCCGAACTGCAGCCGCCACTGGTTTGCCTCACGGTCTCCGGTGGACATACCGACTTGCTCTACATTCCTGAACCCGGTGCCTACACTATCTTGGGACGTACGCGGGATGATGCCGCTGGCGAGGCCTTTGACAAGGTGGGGCGGGTGATGGGTCTTCTGTACCCGGCGGGTCCGGAGATTGATGCGCTGGCGCTGCATGGCAATCCTGCTGCTGTTGCCTTGCCGCGGGGACTGACCGAGGGCCTTGATTTCAGTTTCAGCGGACTGAAGACCGCAGCGATCAATGCTTTGCACAACGCAGAGCAGAGGGGCGAAGAAATAGTCCGTGCGGATTTCGCGGCCAGCTTGCAGGAGGCGATTGTGGATGTGTTGGTAGACAAGACCATGCGTGCCGCGCACCAGACTGATGTGCCAACGATCATCATTTCGGGCGGCGTCGCAGCAAACAGCCGACTTCGCCAGCGTCTAGGGCAGAGTGCCACTGCAGAAGGCTATCGTTTTTTCTATCCGCCAGCTGAGCTCTGTACCGATAACGCGGCGATGGTGGCTAGTGCAGGATTCTTTCGCTGGCAGCGAGGAGCAAGCGACCCGCTATCCCTCAATGTTGAGCCGGGGCTGCGCCTTAGTTGACAAGCCTAAGAAGGGCTTTGGGTCTACGCGTGGAACTTTTCACTGTTAGTGCTAGTGCATGATCCGCAGGAGGAGGAAAGCGACTATGCCATCCCGTGCCGACAGCATGGGGCTGTTGGGAACTGAAACCGCCTTTGAGGTGCTTGCGGAGGTTCAGAAGCTCGAAGCGCAAGGACGCGAGATCGTGAGCTTTGCCATAGGCGAGCCTGATTTTGATACCCCCGAGAATATCAAAGAGATGGGTATCGAAGCTATCCGCAACAATCAGACCCATTACAGTCCCTCCGCCGGCCTGATGCCTCTTCGGGAGGCGATTGCTAACCATGTGGGGCAGACGCGCCGCACAAGGGTCGATCCCGAAGAAGTGGTGGTCACCCCAGGGGGCAAACCCATCATGTTCCACAGCATCTTGGCCACGGTAAATCCAGGCGACGAAGTGATCTATCCTAACCCGGGCTATCCCATCTACGAATCAGTGATTCGCTTCATCGGTGCCAAGCCTGTTCCGCTATCGCTAGACGAAGAGCGAGGCTTTTCGTTTGATGCCGATGAGCTACGGGCTAAGGTCGGTCCGAAGACGGCAATGATCATTCTCAACTCGCCGCACAATCCGACCGGGGGTATTTTCCGACAGAGCGACCTCGAAGCCGTTGCTGAGATGGCGTTGCGCTATGATTGCTGGGTGCTCTCTGACGAGATATACTCGCGCATCGTCTTTGACGGTGAAGTGTATAGCATCTCATCCCTTCCCGACATGAAGCATCGCACCATTATTCTTGACGGTTTCTCGAAAACCTATTCTATGACTGGTTGGCGTCTGGGATATGGTGTTATGCCCAAGTCGTTGGCAGTGGATGTGACTCGTTTGGTCACAAACGTTGAGTCGTGTACGGCCACCTTTGTGCAGCTGGCTGGCATCGAAGCTCTCACTGGCCCCCAAGATGCTGTGCATCGAATGGTAGCTGAGTTCAAGGCACGCCGCAATCTTATTGTCGACGGCCTCAACTCTATTGAAGGCATCTCCTGCCGTTTGCCGGGCGGTGCTTTCTACGTGTATCCGAATGTCACGGGTGCTTGTCACAAGTTGGGCTTGCGCACGTCAAACGAGTTTCAGCAGAAGCTATTGCACGAAGGAAACGTCGCTGTGCTGCCCCGCAGCTCATTCGGTATGCGCAATGTCGGCGAAACCCAGGAGTATGTCCGTCTCTCCTATGCCACCTCGCGTGAGCATATCGAGGAGGGCCTACGGCGAATTCGATCGGTGGTGGAAGGTTGAGCCGCGACAGGCGACTTCAATATGGCAGATGATCATTTCGGTAGTAGCACAAGCATTTATCGAGGAGGCCTAACCCCTATGGCTTTGGAGAAGAATCCCATCAGTCTTGTGCATTTCATGGCCTACCCTGGGCCCGGCAATACCCGTTCAGTGTCCCGGGGCGAGGCGGTGCGCGAGTATCTGTTGCGTTCGCTAAAGGAAGTCCTTGACGACCCGTACTTTCAAGGTATCGAGATCACCTGGATCAAGGATAAGCGAGTGCGTGCTGAGGTCGCTGCCCTTCTCAAGGAATCAGGGAAGCGGGTTGTGTTCTCCGCCCAACCGATACAGCTGCAGAATGAAGACGCCCTCATTCCTTGGGAGGACATCTCTTGCATCGATGAAGTAGGCAGACGTCAGGCAGTGGAAAGGCTGGAGGGCTGTGTTCGTCAGGCCTATGAGTTGGGGGCTTCCGAGTTTGGTCTGGTCAGTGGGCGTGATCCAGGCGCGGCATCCGGCCTGAAACAGCGCGAAACTGCGATGCGCCAGTTGACGCGTTCGCTGGACGAGCTGTGTGAATACAGCGATCGGTGGGCTGAGAAACAAGGTCTGGATCCCATGCGCATCACGTTGGAGATCTTCGACCGGTCTTCGGAACCCAATCACAAGAATCAGCTGGTCGGTCCTTCGGACGAGGCTGCGGAGTTGGCCCGGCGCCTACGGGATAACTATCGTCGGTCGAACTTCGGTCTGCTCTACGATCTCAGCCATATGCCGCTGCTGCGAGGGAATTCGTTTGCCGCGGAGACCCCCGCCGTGCTGCACGAGTTGGCGCCATTTCTCCATCACGTGCATATCGGCAGTTGCGTAACCAATGCGGAGGATCCGCTCTATGGTGACTCGCATCCACGATTTGACTATGCGGGCAGCGCTGTTGACGAGGATCTGCTGGCCGAATTCGCAAAGGCTCTTGTAGAGATTGGCTATGAAGGTGGAATCGGCTTTGAGGTCATGCCCTACGGCGATGAGACCTCAAGCATGGTGGTACAGAGCACGAAAGCCTTCTTCGACATCGTACGCAGCAGAATCGATGTCAACTACGCTTTGGGTTCATTCTACTTCCAGACCCGGCGTTTTCTCACCGAGACACTTTTTGACCGCATCAATGAAGTACGCATGGGCAAGCCACAGGCGATCACGGATGCAGTGCAGGCGCGTAAGAGACGAGATTGTATTGCGCCCGATGGTCGTCTAGTGATCGTGGCAGCTGACCATCCGGGGCGTCGAGTGACGTCAGTTGGCAGTAATCCAACGGCTATGGGCGATCGCATGGACTATCTGGGCCGCATCATGCGGACCATGCTAGGCAAGGGCGTCGACGGTCTGATGGCTACACCCGACATTATCGAGGAGGTTCTGTTGGTTGACCACCTGCTCAAAGAGCAGGGGGCGGCCAGCATTCTGGATAACAAAGTGTTGATTGGCTCAATGAACCGGGCAGGCCTAAGCGGAGTCGAGTACGAGATGGACGACCGCATGACAGCGATGACTGCCCAACAGTTGCTCGATATGGGTTGTGACGGCGGCAAGATGCTGCTGCGCATTGATGCAGCGAAGTTCTCTCGCTACTCTATCGCTACGATGGATTATTGTGCCAAAGCCGTCGCAGAGTGCCGCGAGGCGGGCTTGCCTACCTTTGTAGAGCCCTTGCCAGTCGTGTCGACAGAGGAAGGCTACAAGGTTGTTATGGAAGCCGACGCGATTATCCAGGTCATCGGGATAGCCTCATCACTGGGTGGCTCCTCACGAGACATGTGGATTAAGGTCCCCTACGTACCGGATTACCACAGAGTGGTGAAAGCGACGACTCTACCAATCCTTATGTTGGGTGGGGCCTCACGTGAGAATCCGTTACGCACCATCAGAGCCTTTGAAGAGGGTATGGGAGAAGGAGCCAACGTTCGCGGTGTCATGGTAGGACGCAATGTGCTCTACAGTGGGAAGGACGATCCGCTGGCCGTTGTCGAAGCGATTGCCATGCTGGTTCACGACTACGCCTCTATTGACCAGGCTGTACGCCATTTGGCACAAGCACGCGGTCGGGACCTCGACTTTCTCACATCGCGACTTGGTGTCTGAGCACGTTAACGGTCGGGGAGGAGTTAGTGTGTCTGATAGGCGCAGGGTGACCATCACCGCGGGGGCTGTATCAGTTGGTGCGGTGCTAAACGCCAGTAAAACCGCTGATGCGATATGGGAAGCACTCCCCCTAGAGGCTCGGGCGAATCGCTGGGGAGACGAGATCTATTTCGGTATCCCAGTGCGATTGGGCTCGGAAGATGGTCAGGAAGTTGTCGAGGTAGGTGATCTGGCGTACTGGCCACCAGGAAATGCGTTCTGCATTTTCTGGGGGCCGACCCCAGCGAGTAGGGGCAGCGAGATTCGTCCAGCCAGTGCTGTCAATGTCCTTGGGAGAATTGATGGTGACGCCACCGTTTTCTCTTCGGTACGTTCAGGGGTTACGGTGCGGATCGAAAAATATAGCGACTGAGCTGGGCTATCGGAGGAAAGCGCTTGTTTATCGACGTTACCCTTGTTCCAGCAGAGATAGGCGAGCATCAACCATTGGCGGATTGCGCCGTAATCGTGATCGATGTGTTACGAGCCACATCGACGATAGTGACTGCCCTTGACGCGGGCGCTGGCAGTGTGGTAGCTGTAGCGGATGCCGCGGAGGCTCGCACTCTAGCTGAAGCGCTGGGTGAGGGTGCTGTTCTGGGAGGGGAGAGGGGAGGTATTGCTCTCCCTGGCTTCCAGTTAGGGAATTCGCCACTAGAGTACACTCGTGAGAAAGTGGCGGGCCGGACGGTGATCCTCACGACTACGAATGGCACCTACACTCTGCATCGCTCGGAAAGCGCGGCGGCAGTGGCCGTCGCAGCCTTCATCAACGCGGATGCTGCAGTTGCGTGGGCTGGGGCTCAGCTTAAGGCAGGTCGGAAGCTGATTCTGGCTTGTGCAGGCACCATGCGCCGGTTCTCCCGTGAAGACGCCTGCTGCGCAGGTCTCGTGGTAGAGCGGTTGCGGCAGCAGCTACCGGGTTCGCTACAGTGTACGGACGGGGCGGTAGCTGCAGAACAACTGTGGATTGCTGCTGAGCGCAATCCGCACCTAGTGCTGCATGAGAGCTCCCACGGAGCTGGCCTCCTCAAACTCGGTTTTGGTGCCGACCTTGCGTACTGCGCACAGCTGTCTCGTAGCGACTCGGTTCCGCAGCTGCGTGACAGGCGCTTGGTACTGCGCTAGGGAATTCGCAGAGGAAATGGGGCGCGTGAGCGTCGAGGCCTCTTCGGCTAAGACAGCAAACGGGCCCATTTCCTCTTGCAAATGCCAGACAGGTTATCTATGATAGGGATGGGTTTGGCACTCGCTGCATATGAGTGCTAACAGAATCCATGAATAGTACGTACCAAGGCTCGTTGATGATGCAAGGAGGGAAAGACGTGAACCTGAAACCGCTTGCGGATCGAGTGGTTGTCGAACCCATTGAGGCAGAGGAGATGACTGGTAGCGGTATCCTCATTCCCGATACTGCGAAGGAAAAGCCTCAACAGGGTCGTGTGATGGCTGTGGGCAGTGGCAAGCTGGCCAGCAATGGTGAACGGGTGCCGATACCAGTACAGGTTGGCGATGTCGTCTTGTTTGCCCGGTATGCTGGTTCAGAAGTGAAGCTCTCGGGCAAGAAGTACATGATCATGAACGAAAGCGAGCTACTGGCTGTCATTGCCGAGTAGTCTTCTGGCATTACATAGGAGGGGAAGGTGCACGAGTCTATGAGCAAGATCCTTCAATTCGACGAGACAGCCCGCAGATCACTTGAGCGTGGCGTCAATCGTCTAGCGGATGCAGTCAAGGTGACCCTTGGCCCGAAGGGGCGCAACGTGGTTCTGGAGAAAAAGTGGGGCTCGCCCACGATTACCAACGATGGCGTGAGCATCGCCCGCGAAGTTGAGCTGGAAGAGCCGTTTGAGAATATGGGGGCACAGCTGGTACGGGAGGTAGCTACCAAGACCAATGATGTCGCTGGCGATGGCACTACCACTGCTACGGTACTGGCGCAGGCTCTCATCGGCGAAGGGCTTAAGAACGTGGCTGCCGGTGCCAACCCGGTTATTCTGCGGCGCGGTATCGATAAGGCCGTCGCTGCTGTGGTTGAGTACCTTAGAGAATCGAGTCAGTCCATTGAGACCAGCGAGTCTATTGCTCAAGTGGCATCTATTGCTGCCGGAGACTCAGCTATCGGCAGTCTGATTGCTGAGGCCATGAAGAAAGTGGGCAAAGAGGGCGTCATCACCGTAGAAGAGTCGAAGACTACAGGTATGGAGCTCGATGTAGTCGAGGGTATGCAGTTTGACCGTGGCTACCTATCTCCTTACTTCGTCACCGATTCGGAACGCATGGAGGCCACTCTGGAGGAGCCGTATATTCTCCTTACAGATCGGAAGATCAGTGCGGTAGCTGACCTCGTTCCCGTTCTGGAGAAGGTAATGCAGCAACAGAGACCGCTTGTCATCATCGCTGAGGATATTGAGGGCGAAGCGCTAGCTACGCTGGTAGTGAACAATATCCGGAAGACGATTACGGTGGCTGCAGCTAAGGCACCTGGCTTTGGTGATCGCCGTAAGGCCATGCTCTCGGACATGGCCGTGCTCACTGGCGGGCAGGTGATCTCCGAAGAGACTGGCACGAAGCTCGAGAATGTGACCTTGGCTATGCTCGGTCAGGCGGGACAAGTTCGCATGACAAAAGACGACACGACTATTGTGGAAGGGCGCGGGTCTCGGGAGGCTATTGACGCCCGGGTCGCTCAGATTCGCTTGGAGATCGAGCAGACGGATTCTGAGTACGATCGAGAGAAACTGCAGGAGCGGTTGGCCAAATTGGCTGGCGGCGTCGCTGTTGTCCGCGTCGGTGCTGCTACGGAAACTGAGCTGAAAGACAAGAAGCATCGTGTCGAGGACGCTCTCTCTGCCACGCGGGCTGCAGTCGAGGAAGGCATTGTGGCTGGCGGCGGCACAGTATTGATCGAAGCACAGGCAGTGCTCGATACTCTCGATGTGGAGGGCGACGTAGCCACTGGTGTACGGATCGTACGCCGAGCTCTTGCTGAACCCGTACGGGTCATCGCAGATAATGCTGGCCTTGAGGGCGCTGTGGTGGCGAATCGAGTGCTACAAGCTGAGCGTGGCGTCGGTTTCGACGCCGTGGCTGGCGAGTATCGCGACATGGTAAAGGCTGGCATCACGGATCCGACGAAGGTGACGCGTTCAGCACTGCAGCATGCGGCTAGCATCGCTGGCATGATTCTCACCACAGAGTGCCTCGTGGCAGATGATCCTGAGGAAGAGGAGCCTTTGCCTCCTGGTGGTGGCGGCGGCGGTATGGGCGGTATGGGCGGCATGGGTGGCATGGGTATGTAATCGACTGCAGCGAGCCATTGTGGCGGTGCAGTCTGGATGTTGGGCAGGCGGGAGCCCTTGGGGTGTCCCGCCTTCGCTTATCGTTGGCTTGGGATGTGGCCCGCTCAGATGAGAGATGCTTTAGTGAAGTGGGGTGAAGAAAGTGGCTATGCGCCATGACGTGGAACAGATTCTCTTCGATCAGGAGACTATTGCCAAGAGGGTCAAGGAGCTAGGTACGCAGATCACCAGCGACTATGCAGGAAGGCAGCCCTTTCTCATCTGTATTTTGAAGGGGGCGTCTATCTTTATGGCGGATCTGTGCCGGCGCATCGATCTGCCAGTAGCTCTCGATTTCATGGCCATATCTAGCTATGGTGCTGGGACAAGCAGTTCTGGGGTTGTGCGTATCGCCAAGGATCTTGACCGTTCGATCGAGAACAAGGATGTAATCATTGTGGAGGATATCGTGGACAGTGGCCTGACACTCTCCTATCTGTTGGCCAACCTGAGCTCGCGTCACCCGGCTTCGCTGCGTATCTGTGTCCTTCTGGATAAGATGGAGCGGCGCGAGGTCGAGGTGCCCGTTGACTACAGGGGCTTTGTGATACCCGATCATTTTGTAGTCGGTTACGGGCTGGACTATGCAGAGAAGTACCGCAACCTGCCCTACGTTGGCGTGCTCAAACCAGAGGTCTACAAGGCCTGATCCTTTTGTTGGGGGGGACGCACATGTCGGAAAGCACGACATCCATACCGCTTCACGATTGGGTTGCCGTTGATTGATTGTGGCGGGAATTTCAGTCATCTCGTGGCCCGCAAAGTGCGCGAGTGTCACGTGTATTGCGAGATATGGCCTCACACCACTTCCGTAGCCGAGATTCTGGAAAGGCGGCCGAAGGGCATTATCCTCTCGGGAGGCACCTCGAGTGTTTTTGACGAGGCCGCTCCACACTGTCACACAGAGTTCTTTCAGGCAGGCATACCGGTTCTAGGCATTTGCTATGGCATGCATGTGATGGCGCAAGCTCTGGGCGGCAAGGTAGTACCCGGGAGCAGTTCTGAGTTTGGGCGGGCCCGCGTGCACCTGCTTGACCGAGGTGACCTTTTGGCAGGGATTGATGACGAAGCTGGTGGGGGCATGGTAGCCTGGATGCGCTATGGGGATCGAGTTGAGGTGGTTCCGCCTAGCTTCGATGTGATTGCTCACACAGATAACGTTGCTGTAGCGGCGATGCGGCATGTTGATCGGCGGTTTTTCGGTATTCAGTTTCATCCCGAGGTAGAAGAGACGCCCCAGGGCAGGGAGGTCCTGCGCAACTTCGTCGTGGATACATGCGGCTGCCGTCCTACGTGGACGATGGAAAGTTTTGTGGAATCGGCGGTCGAGGAGATTCGTGCACAGGTCGGCAAACAGAAGGTGCTCGCTGCCTTGTCCGGAGGGGTTGATTCGGCCGTAGCAGCGGCGCTGGTGGAGCGGGCTGTTGGCGATCAACTGACCTGCGTTTTCGTCAATAACGGGTTCATGCGGCGAGGAGAACCTGAACAGGTTGGTGAGGTCTTCTCTGCGCGCATGGGTAGCGGCTTTCGCAGTGTAGATGCATCAGAGCGCTTTCTGAGCAAGCTTGAGGGCGTGGCAGATCCGGAGACCAAACGCAAGATCATTGGAGAGGAATTCATTCGCGTCTTTGAAGAAGAGGCCCGGGGGTTGGGAGAGGTACGCTATCTTGTGCAGGGTACCCTCTATCCTGATGTCATCGAGAGCATGAGTGCAGGGGCGAAGGTGATCAAGAGTCACCATAACGTGGGCGGCCTCCCGGAGTGCATGCATTTGGATCTCATTGAGCCGTTACGTCAGCTTTTCAAGGATGAGGTGCGCGAACTAGGCTTAGTACTGGGACTACCGTCCTCTATCGTCTGGCGGCAGCCGTTTCCCGGCCCGGGCCTGGCCATTCGCATCTGTGGGGCCATAGACAGGGAGCGCCTCGCCATCGTGCGCCAGGCCGATGCGATTGTGTGCGAGGAGATTGATCAGGCAGGCCTAGGGCGCGAGATCTGGCAATATTTCGCTGTCGTGACGGATACGCGCAGCGTCGGTGTGGCCGAAGATACGCGCACTTATGGCTACGCGGTCGCCATTCGGGCGGTCACCTCTCAAGATGCGATGACTGCTGAGTGGGGTCGATTGCCCTATGATCTCTTAGATCGGATGGCGTCACGGATCATGCACGAAGTAGATCATGTCAACCGCGTAGTATACGACGTCAGCTCGAAGCCGCCCGCTACAATAGAGTGGGAGTAGGTGCCGCTGTTGGCCTGGCGCGTTGGATGGCTGGCGATAGCTCTCTGGCTCGTTTGTCTGTCGCCTGTGCGTGCCTGTGGGATAGATCTGGAGGTCTTCTGTCCCGAGCATATCACCGTGGGGATGCAGGCGGCTTACGGCGGGGCAATCTTGTTTCCTCCCGATGAGGCCTGTGGACCTTTCGATGCAGGGTATCGCTTCGTGGCTGGTATGCAACTCGACGAGCTTCTAGCGGGGGTCGACGTGCTGTGGCTGGAGATTCATGCACATACTCCCCCGCTGCATGCGCAGGAGATCAATATGTGGGGGGAGTATCTTCGTCGTGGCGGCAGTCTTCTTGTAGCGGCTTCGACAAGAGGAAAAGCGGAGGCCAACCGCCTGCTAGAAATCCTGGGGGCGAGAGTGCGCTTAGGTGATGATCTTTCTGTTGTTTCGGCGCGCGTTCCGACTCCGCAATGGCGGGAGGACCTGGTCCCCATACAGCTTACGGAGGCAGTTGGGCTGACTGGCATTGACGGTTCTGTCACTGTGCTCTTGGAGGTGGCCGGGCACGTAGGGGTGGGCAGCTTGGAGGCGGTGGGCAAAGGACAGCTGGCTGTCTGTGCTGGTACGCTCGACCCCTTGTGCCACGAAGACACCGAGTTCGACAACGGTCCGTTTCTCCAGGCGCTGCTAGGATGGTTAGGCACGAAGGCCAAGGCCGCGTTGCTCGACGAGCGTAGGCTTTGTGTCGATCAGTAGATGCACAGCGTAACACGATCAGCTAGGGGGGGTGCGGCTTTGAAAGTGTTAGATACGCGGACGCTTGAGCGTACTGAACTGCACCAAGCGTTGCGGCGGCCTGAGATTGATGAAGTGACACTCGAGCCTACGGTAGCAGCTCGTCTTCAAGAGATTTTTGGACGCCCTTTGAGTGCTGCAGAAGCGGTGGCTGAGATCGTTGAGGACGTGGCCACACAGGGCGATGCCGCCGTTTTGGATTACACTCGGCGTATTGATGCAGTTCAGCTGCAACCTGAGACGCTCTTCGTAAGCGAAGAGGAGTTTGCGAGGGCTCAACGAGAGGCTGACCCAGCCGTGGTCGACGCGATGCGCACAGCTGCGGTGCAAATCGAGGCATTTCACAAGATGCAACTGCGGCAGTCCTCGTTTATGACTGGTCCCGGGGGGGCAGTGCTCGGCCAGCGCATTCTGCCCATAGATAGTGTCGGATGCTATGTTCCGGGTGGGCGCGCTCCGCTGGTCTCATCAGCGTTGATGTCTGTCATACCAGCACGGGTGGCTGGCGTCCGGGAGATCATTGCAGCCACACCACCAAATCGACAAGGCCAAGTGGACTGTCATGTCCTTGTTGCTTTGCAGGAGGCTGGTGCCCATCGCGTGCTACGGGTGGGAGGCGCACAAGCAGTAGCTGCATTGGCCCATGGTACTGCCACTATTCCTCGGGTTGACAAGATCGTGGGTCCAGGCAACCTCTTTGTGACACTGGCCAAGCGGCGGGTTTTTGGCCGCGTCGGAATTGACTCTCTGGCTGGGCCGAGTGAGATCATGGTAGTGGCAGATGATAGCGCTCCAGCGGAGTTCGTGGCGGCTGATCTGCTTTCTCAAGCCGAACATGACCCGGCGGCAGCTGCGATCTTGGTCACCCCCTCTGAGAAGCTACTGCAAGCAGTGCTTCAGGAACTTGAGAGCCAAGTGCCCACCTTGGCTCGCCAGGAGACGGCGCGAGAGTCACTGGCTCGGTGGGGCCGTGCAGTGCTATGCCGCGATCTGACAGAGGCCTGCAAGTTGGTCAATGTGGTGGCGCCCGAACACGTGGAGCTGGCTGTAGCTGATCCATGGGCCTTGCTGTCTCAAGTGCGCAATGCTGGGGCGGTCTTCTTGGGGTTGGCCTCCGCAGAACCTATTGGTGACTATGTCGCCGGACCAAATCACATTCTGCCGACGAACGGTACTGCGCGTTTCGCATCGGCACTGGGTGTAGATGATTTCGTGCGGCGCAGCAACATCATCGCTTATACGGAGGCGGCACTGGCTCAGTTGGGGCCAGCGGCGGTACGTCTAGCCGACGTCGAGGGGTTAGGGGCGCATGGTGCCGCAGTGCGTCGTCGACTTCCGTGAGCGAAGTGCGGTCAGGAAAGCGAGGGATAGCCGCATGAAAGAGCGAAAAAGTCTACCCTTACGTCAAGCCTGTGTTGAACGTACGACTCGCGAGACGCGGATTAGCCTGGAGCTGACCTTAGACGGCACTGGTGAAGCAACGGTCTCCACTGGAATCGGTTTTCTCGACCATTGTCTCGAGGCGTTGGCCAAGCACAGCTTGTGCAATCTGCAGGTGAACTGTCAAGGCGACCTGCATGTGGACGGGCATCACAGCGTAGAAGATATAGGGATCTGTCTTGGGCAAGCCCTGGCGCAAGCCTGCGGCGACAAGAGAGGGATTAGCCGCTTTGGCTTGGCCGTAGTGCCTATGGACGAAGCTCTGGTAGAAGTCGCTCTCGATTTCAGCGGACGGGCTGGCCTTGGCTGGCACTCCTTCAACCTACCTCAGGCAATGGTTGGCAATTTCGACGTCAGCCTGAGTAAGGAGTTCTTCCGTGCCCTGACGGCGAATGCTGGGATGACCGCGCATTTCACATGCCGTTGCGGCGAGAACTCTCACCACATTATTGAAGCCACCTTCAAAGCCTTTGCTCGGGCGCTAAATGAAGCGTGTCGTCGTGATCCCGAGCTTAACGAGGTCCCCTCGACCAAGGGAGTGCTCTAGGAGGCAGCCAAAATGATAGTGATACCAGCCATTGATCTCAAGGATGGTGAATGTGTGCGTCTCGTTCAGGGACGGGCAGAGCAGCTGAGCGTGGTAGCTGACGATCCTGTGGAGACCGCCCTGCGTTGGCAGGAAGCAGGAGCGCGTCTTCTGCACGTGATTGATCTAGATGGAGCTTTTGAGGGCAAACCGCGTAATTTAGCTGTTGTGGCCGAGATTGTCCGTGCTTTGTCAATCCCCGTGCAGATGGGCGGAGGCATGCGCAGTTTGGACGGATTGCGCGCCGTGCTTGAGGTCGGGGTGCAGCGGGTCATTCTGGGGACAGTCGCCGTAGAGAAGCCGTCACTGGTTCGACAGGCTGTCGAGCTATTCGGTGAGCGCATTGTGGTAGGCATCGATGCTCAGGATGGCCAAGTGGCCGTGCGTGGCTGGGTTGAGGGAACGCAGCTCGATGCGGTTGAATTGGCTAAGCAGGTGCGCGATGATGGTGTCATGGAGGTCATCTTCACAGACATTGCACGTGATGGTACGCTCCTGGGGCCGAACCTAGAGAGCCTCGCCCGTGTGGCAGCAGTACCGGGGCTATCGGTCATAGCCGCTGGCGGCGTGGCCTCCCTTGATGATCTACTGGCGATTAAGACAATTGAGGGTGTGAAGGGGGCAATTGTGGGCAAGGCTTTGTATAGTGGCCACATAGACTTATCAGAAGCAATTGAGAAGATAGAGAGGTCATAGGCATGGACGTCAGTATTGGCAATCTCAGATGGGATGCTCATGGTCTCATCCCGGCCATTGTTCAAGACGCCGCATCAGGCCAAGTCTTGATGCTTGCCTATATGAATCGCGAGGCTTTGCAGCGCAGCCTGCAAAGCAAGGAGACCTGGTTTTTCAGTCGCAGCAGAGGCCGTCTGTGGCACAAGGGTGAGCAATCGGGCCATGTGCAGGAGATCGAGCGCATACACACTGATTGTGACCAGGATACACTTCTCGTACGGGTACGGCAAAAAGGTGCTGGTGCGTGTCACGAGGGGTTTGCCTCATGCTTTCACTATGCAGTGGAGCTCGTGGAGCAGGCGGTACAGATACGGCTAGACGAAACATCTCCACCCTCTTTCGACCCGGACATCGTATATGCTGAGCAGCCCGCGCAAGACGAGCCGTCATCCACAGGAAGAGTAGGGCGCTAGTAGTCATGTGTCATCGTCGCTGGGCACTAATGGTGGTTTCATTGGTCTTTCTTCTTTGCGCACAGGTGGGCCACAGTGCTTCGTTGACCCGCGTAGCACCTCCGCCGCTCCCGAAGCCCAACCCTTCTTCGAGCCCTTCGCAGGGGGCTAGTGCAGAGAACTCTGGAGTGGCCATGGCAGCACCTGCGTCAGGTCGCTCCTCGGCAGGCCCTCCTCCTTCACCGCAGCTGTCAGCTGCGGCGGCCGTGCTGATGGAGGCGGAAACTGGCTCTGTTCTCTATGCCCTCAACCCGCATGTGCGCCGCGCACCTGCGAGTCTGACCAAGATTGTCACCGGATTGGTTGCCATAGACAAGGGTGATCTGAACTCCACGGTGGCAGTCACTGCCCATGCAGCAAGCAAACCGCCGACGAAGCTGGGCTTGCGCGCAGGTGATCGCATCCGTCTGTCGGACCTGCTTGCGGCGGCCCTGATGGGCAGCAGCAATGACGCAGCCACGGCTATCGCGGAGCACGTGGGTGGATCGGAAGCTGCATTCGCTCGGACTATGACCACCATGGCCCGCAAGCTAGGAGCTCGCAACAGCAGTTTTGCTAACGCCCATGGTCTAGATTCGTCCAAGCACTATAGCACTGCCTACGATATGGCGGTTCTCTCGGGCTGGGCACTGCGAGTGCCCGAGATCGCTCGTCTGGCTTCGCTGCAGAGAGTAAATCTCTCGTGGCAGGGAGGGCAGCGGGAGCTATCTAACATCAACTCGTTCCTATGGCGCTACAGCGGGGCCGTGGGGCTCAAGACAGGATACACGAGTTCAGCTGGGTACTGTGTGTCTGTAGCTGCTCAGCAAGGCAAGCACAGGCTGATCGGTGTCGTTATGGGTTGTCCCAGCAGCGAAGCGCGCTGGAACGACGCTGTCGTGCTGATGGACTACGGTTTCGATCATTTCAATGAACTGATGACTGCTGCGAGAAAGTCCGAGACCTTCTATGTTGTGCAAAGGGGCGAAACGCTCTCGGGGATCGCGGCACGTTTTGGCACCACCGTGGATGTTCTTCTCAAACTCAACTCCAGCTTAAGGGGGAATGCCAATCTCATCAAGGTCGGGCAACAGCTGATAGTGCCATGAGGCCTGAACGCCAGGCGACCGACACATGGAGTCAGGGAAGCCCTCTTGCGTGAGCGCAGGTGGTTAAGAAGGAGAAGGCGGAGTCGCAGAGAAGAATCAAGCCAGTGAATTGACAGAAGGGAAGTTGAGATGGACGAGGCCAGCAGTACGTGGCAGCTAATGGCTGCTGCAGGGTTTGTCGTTGTGAACGCGTTCTTCGTTGCTTCGGAGTACGCCATGGTGAAAGTGCAACCCGCGAGGTTGCGTGAGCTTGCTAGCTCGGGCAACCGCCGGGCCGCAGTTGCGTTGCATATCACGGAGCGTCTTGGAACCACCATACCCACTACTCAGCTCGGCATCACAGTATCTTCCATTGCCTTAGGCTGGATCGGTGTGCCAGCACTGGCTCGAATTCTCGCTGCTCCATTCTCCTTTCTAGGCGGAGGCTTGTTCCTGGTACGCATTCTGTCAGGCATCATAGGTTTTCTGACGGTAAGCTTCTTGCACACCGTGCTCGGTGAGCTAGCTCCGAAGGCGATCTCCGTTCAGAGGGCAGAGGCGGTGGCGCTTTGGTGTGCTATCCCCCTCAACGCCTTCTGTCAGGTCAGTGCTCCTTTCAGCTGGCTGTTAAACCGATCGGCTGAGTGCTTGCTTGGGACTCTGGGTTTGCGTCCGCCCAGTGAGTTGGCCACTGTGGCCCACTCCGAAGAGGAAATCCGGATGATTGTCTCCTCAAGCCAAGAACAGGGAATCCTAGAAGAGCACGAGGTGGAACTGGTCGAGAACATCCTCGACTACACGGATCGTGTGGCGCGTGAGATCATGACGCCGCGCAACGATGTCCGCGTGCTATTCACCGACCAAAGCCTGGATGAGGCGATAGACATTATCCTGAGAGAGGGCTATGCTCGCTATCCGTTGTGTCGTGACGAGCGCGACCACGTGATAGGGGTAATCCATATGCGCGACATGTTCGCTGCGCACCTAGCCAAGCAAGAGAAGGAACTGGAGGAGATCGCCCGCGAGCCCCTGATCATTCCGGAGACGCTCCCCCTCAATCAGGTGCAGCAACGATTTCAGTTGTCCGGAACCCAGATGGCCGTGGTCTTGGATGAGTACGGGGCTTTTTCAGGGATAGTCACTTTCGAGGATCTTGTCGAAGAGGTCTTTGGGGAGTTCCGTGATGAGTTCGATCATGTCGAGCCCGAGACGGTTTTGGCCATGGAGGATGGCCTCGAGCTAGACGCTGGCATGTTGGTGGAAGAGGCCTTTGAGGTGCTTGGGGTGGAAGGTCATGTTGAGTTTGAGGGCGTGGATACCGTCGGCGGGCTTGTCTTTAGCTTGCTGGGTGAGCGCCCTGAGGTAGGTGATGTGGTTACGGTTGACGGTCACCAGCTGAAGGTGGCGGCGGTCGAGGGATTACGCATCACGCGAGTAAAGGCCACGCCAACTCTCGAGGCTGGCAAGCTACCTGAAGCAGGGACTCACCCAGCGCGAGGCGTAGTAGCCTCCTAGAGGGAGTGTAGCCTGTGCAGTGGCTTCAGGATTTGAATGAAGCGCAGAAGCGGGCCGTCACATATGGTGACGGCCCTTTACTGGTAATCGCCGGAGCTGGAACCGGGAAAACGAGGGTGCTCACCTACCGCATTGCCTATCTGCTGCGTGAGAAGGGAGTCGCCCCTTCGCACATCTTGGCTGTGACCTTCACAAATAAGGCTGCCGCTGAGATGAAGGAGCGACTGCTGCAATTGGTAGGGCCTGTTGCTCATCAGGTGTGGGCGGGTACTTTCCACTCTGCTTGCGTGCAGATTTTGCGTCGTCATGCGGAGATGATTGGTTACTCGAATCGGTTTAGCATATCCGACACCTCTGACCAAATAGCAGCTGTACGCCAGACGCTGAAAGAGCTGGATATGGATGCCAAGAAGTTCGACCCTCGCGCGGTGCTTAGCGCGATCAGTGCTGCTAAGAATGAGCTACTCGATGCGGAGGATTATGCCGATCGAGCGCATGACTTTTGGGAACAGAACGTCGCTCGCGTCTATCCAGTGTACCAGCAGAAGCTGGAAAGCAGCGACAGCATGGATTTTGACGATCTGATCATGCACACGGTGAGTTTGTTTGAGTGTCAGCCAGACGTACTTGAGCTCTATAGGGAGCGGCTGCACTACATTCTCGTGGATGAGTACCAAGACACCAACCATGCTCAGTATCGTCTGGTGAGACTCTTGGCTGGTGAGAACGGCAATCTGTGCGTGGTGGGCGATGCGGATCAGTCAATTTACCGTTTTCGCGGGGCCGATATTCGCAACATCCTCTCTTTCTCGACCGATTACCCCACAGCCAAGATGGTGAAGCTCGAGAAGAACTACCGTTCCACTCGGAATATTCTTGATGCCGCTAACCATCTGATCAGCAACAACCTGGATAGGCCAGAGAAGAACCTCTATACCGATAATCCGGAGGGCGACCCCGTCTTCGTGCATCAGGTTGGGGACGGGCGCGATGAGGCGGCCTTTGTTGCTGATGAGATTGCTCGATGGCAGCGCAGTGGTCGGAGCCTAAACACGGTAGCGATCTTGTACCGCACACATGCGCAATCCCGTGGTTTCGAAGAGGAATTCGTGAAGAGGAACATGCCCTACCATATCGTTTCGGGTGTCCGCTTTTACGAACGTAGGGAGATCAAGGATATCCTGGCCTATCTGAGGGTGATGGCTAATCCTGGCGACAATCTCAGCCTTCGGCGGATTCTCAACGTTCCGAAGCGAGGCCTAGGTGACATCACGCAGGCGCGCCTGGATGATTTCGCGGCGAGGGAGGGGGTATCGCTCTATGAGGCCCTTGGACGGGCACAAGAGATAGAGCGAATCGGTGCGGCCACGCTGAACAAGGTGCTTGATTTGCGTCGGCTACTGGACAGACTCCTTCTTCTTCGCGAGGAGCAAAGCCTCACCGAACTGACGACGTCTATTCTGTGGGAGAGCGGCTACATACAGCAGCTACAGGCTGAGCGTACCCTCGAGTCTCAGGGTCGGCTAGAGAACCTGCAGGAGTTTCTGTCAGTGACGAAGCAGGCTGAGGAAGAGCAGTCCTCGTTGCACGAGGATGCCTCAGAGCATGACATCCTCCTTGGTTTCTTGGAGAAAGTGGCCCTTATCTCCGATGTGGACGCTTACGAGGCGGCGAGTGACGCGGTCACCATGATGACGTTGCACGCGGCAAAGGGTCTGGAGTTTCCAGTTGTCTTTATGGTAGGCATGGAGGAGGGTGTTTTTCCTCATAGCCGTGCGCTGACGGAATCGGGGGAGATGGAAGAGGAGCGCCGTCTGGCGTATGTCGGCATGACACGAGCGCAGGAACGTCTCTATCTCACCCATGCCAATGAACGTATGCTATATGGTCAGACCAAGCCCATGCTAGTGTCCCCTTTCGTAAAGGAGATTCCTGTCGAGCTAATTCGCGATCTCAGCAAGCGCCCAGACCGAGAGTTGGCTGCCGCGCACGAGCGGTTGCGTCGTGCGGGATTGGCGCAACCTGTGCCAGCTCGGTCTAGGCGGGAGAAGCGGGCAAGTGTCTCTCCAGGTGTCTCCCCGTCGCTGTTTGCTCTGGGTGAGCATGTGCTGCACAAGCATTTCGGTCAAGGCACCGTGGTTCAGGTCGAAGCGAGCAGCAATGATGTGGTCGTCACAGTGGCTTTTGAAGGTGCAGGCGTGAAGAAGCTCATGGCCAGTATGGCGCAGCTGCAGAAGGTCTAGCGCAGTCGCTCGCGAATTGTACGCCACAGGCTCAAGCGCTCTACATCGCCTTGGGCCACGAGCGGCATGGCAGCGAGTCTCGTTTGGCCCGCGAATACCTCGAAGACACCTATCCTGCTTCCAGCCCGGATGGGTAGGGTTACCTTGTCTAGCGACAGGTGCGTGCTGAGGGGTGCATCGGTCTTCTGCTGCGGCACGAGTACGCAAATATCATGGGCGGGGGTTAGCACAAGCGGTTGTGACCCACGCTTCAAGCGGACTTGGGCCAGAGGAACTCCTTTTTCGGCCATGGTGATAACTGCGTAGTTATCAAAGGCATAGGTGAAGAGGCGAGATGCTTCTTTCCATCTGTTGGCGCTGCTTAGGACTACTACAATCAACTGCATACCCTGGCGTGACGCTGCGGCGGCGAGGCAGTTTCCTGCTTGGCCGGTGGTACCCGTTTTGATGCCCTCTGCTCCCTCAAAGCTCCACAGGAGTTTGTTTGTGTTACTCCATGTGCTACTGCTCTCGCTCGCGGTGTAGGTGCGCGTCTGCACCGCATCTGCAAAGTTTGGGTACAGCAATGCCACTCTAGACAGCATGGCCAGGTCAAATGCTGTGGAGTAATGCTCTGGGTGGTCTAGCCCATGCGGATTGGCGAAGCGAGTGTGTCTGGCCCCCAACTCCACTGCGCGCAGGTTCATCATCTCCACAAAGGCTGGTAATGAACCACCGATGTGCTCGGCTACAGCAACTGCTGCGTCGTTGCCCGAAGGAAGAAGCATGCCATAGAGCAGATCCCTGAGCTTGATCTGTTGCCCAGAGCGCAGGTGGGCCGAAGAGCCCCACATCCCAGCTGCAAGACGCGACACTGTGACCGTGTCATCCATCCGTCCGTTTTCCAGCGCTAGCAGGGCGGTCATGATCTTGGTGAGGCTGGCAGGTGCTCTAGTCGTATGCTCGTTCTTTGCGTAGAGTACGGTCTTGGTGGTGTTCTCATAGACGATGGCCGCCCAAGCACTGGTGGGGGGGCCACTATGGGCTGAGGGCACGTAGGCCACTCCCAAACTCGGAACGATAGGAACCCAGACCATACTGGCCGGTTCGCGCGATGCGTCCTGTACCAGCATACCGCATAGGCAAAGGGCGGTTATCATAAGAAAAAGACGACGCAGGGCAGGAGGCATGCGCGGAGACCTCTTTCGCGAGAGAGAGTCAATACCAGATCTATGCAGAGGCACGTGGGCGTCATGCTATGGATCTGCTACATGATACTCGGGGGTAGCCCGGGGGCAGGATATGGTGGCAAGGTGTGGAATCCAAACACGGGTTTGTGCTGGCGTAGGAGGCCTGACATGAACGAAGCCGAAGCGCGAGTGGAGATTGAGCAGCTGCGTCGTGCCATTGAACGGCATGATCGCTTGTACTATGTGTTGAATCGGCCAGAGATCACGGATGCCGCCTACGATGAGCTGATGAGGCGTCTGCAGGAGTTGGAGCGGGCGTTTCCTGACCTAGTCACCCCAGCATCCCCGACGCAGCGCGTGGGTGGTGCGCCTGCCGAGGGGTTTGCGACTGTTCGACACCGCAGCCCGATGCTTTCGTTGAGCAACGCCTTCAGTGCTGAAGAGGTTAGGGCCTTTGATACACGCGTCCGGCGTCTGCTAGATCTACCTGTCGTCGAGTATGTCGCGGAGCCTAAGATTGATGGCCTGGGTGTCTCGCTCACCTATGAACGGGGCGTCCTGACACGAGGCGCCACTCGAGGCGATGGTGAGATAGGCGAGGATGTCACGGGGAACCTTCGCACAGTGCGCAGTGTGCCTCTACGCCTGCAGGCGCAGGTTAGCTGTGAGGTACGAGGCGAAGTATTCATGGGCAAAGCAGATTTCGCGGCGCTTAACGTTCGTCGAGAGGAGGCAGGGGAAGCGGTCTTTGCCAACCCAAGAAACGCCTCAGCTGGAGCGTTGCGCCAACTGGATCCGCGTGTGACTGCAGGGCGCCCCCTCGACATTCTGTTGTATCAGATGGGTTCTCTCGACGAAGGTACATTGCCTGCCGAGTTGGCAGCCCCGATAACGCATGCTCAGGTGATGGAGTTTTTACATGCGTTGGGTTTGCCTACTACGGCTCATTGGCAGGTGTGTCCTGACGTAGAGACGGTCTTGGACTACTGTGATAGATGGCAGAAGGGGCGCTCGAGCCTTCCCTTTGAGATCGATGGTGTCGTGGTAAAGGTCAATGACCTGGCCCATTACGCTCGGTTGGGGAGCACAGCCCGCAGTCCGCGCTGGGCCACGGCCTTCAAGTTCCCTGCGCAGCAGGCTACGAGCGTGGTGCGTAAGATCGAGGTCAACGTAGGACGCACGGGAGTGGTAACTCCCTTGGCCATCTTTGAACCAGTACAGCTGGCGGGGACGAGTGTTTCGCGGGCCTCGCTACACAATGAGGCGCTCTTGCGCGAGAAAGACGTCCGTCTCGGCGATACCGTGGTGGTTCAGAAGGCAGGCGACATAATACCGGAAATCGTCTCTGTGCAGATGGATCTGCGCTCGGCAGATAGTGAACCTTACCGTATGCCTACCCACTGTCCTGATTGTGGTTCTGAGCTTGTGCATCTCGACGAGGAAGTCGCCTTGCGCTGCATCAATCGCCACTGCCCCGCCCAGGCCGTGGAGGGTCTGGTACACTTTTCTTCTCGTAATGCCATGGACATTGAGGGCTTAGGTCCTGCTTTGGCAGAGCAGCTGGTGACGATTGGGCTAGCCCGTGGGCCTGCTGACCTTTACCTGTTGACATGGGAACAGCTCGCCCAGTTAGAGCGGATGGGGCCAAAGTCAGCGCAGAACCTGGTGAGGGCGGTGGACGAAAGTCGCCAGCGAGGTTTGGGACGATTGCTGTATGGCTTAGGGATTCGGCACGTCGGTGAGGGAACTGCCCGTGATCTGGCGGCGCACCTGGGGCACATGGATGCTCTGCTGGGTGCTACTGTGGAGGGTCTGCAGGAAGTGCCTGACATCGGTCCAAGGACGGCTCAGAGCATTGTCGAGTTTTTCGCACGCCCAGAGAATCAGGAGATGGTACGCAGACTCGCTGCACACGGCGTCATGATGCAAGCTTCCGCTGAGCAAGTTCGGGGTGCTTCACTAACGGAGAAACGCGTGGTGGTGACGGGGACACTGACCAGCCTCTCCCGCAAACAGGCTGAGGAGCTTATACGGCAGCATGGCGGGACTGTAGCGTCTAGCGTAAGTAGGAACGTGGATTTCGTGGTGGTGGGTGAATCGCCCGGTTCCAAGCTCGCTCGGGCTCAGGAGCTCGGGCTTCGAATACTGAATGAGGAGCAGTTTCTGAGTATGGTGCACGGTGGGAACCAATAGGCCCGCACCGTGTAGACCGACGAACAACAGGGTTCTTGTGGAGGGCTACCAAAATGCAGGCGATTACATCCAAGGACATAGAGCATGTCGCACGGCTGGCGCGCCTTGGTCTGACGAAGGCTGAGGCCGAGGAGTATGCGGCGAAGTTGGCGAGTGTTCTGGTGTTTAGGGACAAGCTGGCCACATGCGAAACGCAGGACGTGGCGCCAACGTTTTATGCAGTGTCTGGCGAGAATGAGATGAGGGCAGACCAATGCCAGTCGTCTATGCCCCAAGAGCTGGTCTTGAAGCACGCGCCTGACCGATATGAGGACTTCTTCCGCGTGCCGCGCATGTTGGAGGATTAGAGATGGGGGAATGCGGTGTGGAACTCTGTGATAGGCCCGCCCATGTGTTGCAGGCGTTGCTAGCGCGGCGAGAGGTAAGCGCGGCTGAGGTAACGCAGTCGGTCTTTTCGCGTATGGCATCCGATGAGGAGGCGCTACACTGTTACCTCGCGGTTGATCAGGATCGGGCACTAGCCTCTGCGAGAGAGATCGATCGACGGCGGCTGGCTGGCGAAGAGCTCTCCATGCTGGCGGGTATTCCGGTGGCCATCGCCGACAACATATGCACAAGGGAGCTGGCAACAACATGTGCTTCACGCATGTTGAAGGGATTTGTGCCACCGTATGATGCGACAGTCGTACACCGTTTGCGGCAGGCCGGGTTGCCAGTTTTGGGCAAGACCAACATGGATGAGTTTGGTTGGGGCTGCTCTACAGAGGGATCGACTTGGGGACCCACGCGACATCCGTGGGACAAGTCGTGTCTCCCTGGTGGAGCACACGGCGGCGCAGCGGCCGCCGTGGCGAGTGGTGAGGCGGTGCTCGCTCTGGCGAGTGATACAGGCGGATCGTTACGCCAGCCAGCTGCACTATGCGGGGTGGTAGGGCTTAGGCCCACCTATGGGCGTGTTTCGCGCTATGGGTTAGTGGCCACCGCTTCCTCTCTTGACCAGGTAGGGCCCATCACTCGTGATGTGCGAGACTGTGCTTTGATGCTGAACGTGTTGGCTGGGGCAGACCCCTTGGATCCCACGTCGCAAGGCGAGGATGTACCCGATTTTGCGCGTGCTCTGGAGGCTGGCGTTCGGGGGTTGGTGGTCGGGTTGCCACGGGAGTACTTCGGTGAGGGTGTCGATTCGCAAGTCGCGGCGCTGGTTCTTCAGGCAGCGAGGCAGCTTGAGAACTGTGGTGCTCGTCTAGAAGAGGTCACGCTGCCAGCGCCCGAGGAAGCCCTAGCCGCCTACGGAGTGATTCTTGCCGCCGAGTTCAGCTCAAGTCTGGCGCGCTTTGATGGGGTTCGCTATGGACACCGTAGCCCAAAGGCGCCCGACAGCTTCAGTATGTTTAGTAACACCCGCGCAGAGGCCTTTGGGCCGGGGGTAAAGCAGGCTATCCTTATGGGTACCTATGTCTTGTCAGCTGGGCAGTATGAGAGCTACTACCTCAAGGCGGCCCAGGTTCGCACACTGATCATGAGGGCATTCACCGCAGCTTTCAATCATTGCGACTTGCTTCTCACGCCGACTTCACCGACAGTTGCCTGTAGGGAAAACAGAGCGACGGATGATCTGTACCACATGCATCGACCACACTCTTGCACGCTGGCAGCCACCCTGGCCGGATTGCCAGCAATCAGCCTTCCGTGCGGTGTAGTAGAGGGCTTGCCAGTGGGGCTTCAGTTGGTCGGTCCACGTCTGCACGAAGAGCGCCTGTTCGCTGCTGCCTACGCCTTTGAGCAGACGGCCGGAATAGCGCCTCTGTACCCGGAAGGGAGGTCTTCTCGTGGATGATACACCGTTTGAGGTGATCGTGGGTCTCGAAGTTCACGCAGAACTGCTTACAGAGTCAAAGATATTCTGCGGTTGTTCGACGGCCTTTGGAGCCACGCCAAATACGCAGGTATGCCCTGTTTGCTTGGGCCTGCCAGGTACGTTACCAGTGCTCAACGAAAAGGCCGTTGAGTATGCCGCGAAAGCAGGTCTGGCTCTGGGGTGTGCCATTTCCTTGGTCAGCCGGTTCGATCGTAAGCAGTATTTCTATCCGGACCTTCCCAAGGCTTACCAGGTCTCGCAGTTTGATCGTCCCCTGTGTACAGACGGACGCGTGGAGTTCATGCTTGGCGGTGAGCTGCATGTAGTCAGGATCATGCGGGTGCATATGGAAGAAGAGGCTGGTAAGTCTGTCCACTCCAGCGATAGCTTGCGCGACTCGCAGTACTCGCTTATCGACTACAATCGTGGTGGACTAGCACTCATTGAGATCGTCACCCACCCCGACATGCATTCGGGTGACGAAGCCAGGCTCTTTATGGAGCGCCTGCACACTCTGCTGCGCTATATCGAGGTGTCAGATTGCAGGATGCAGGAAGGATCTCTGCGTTGCGATGCCAATGTCAACCTGAAGATCCTCTCCGGAGAGCAACCGATTCGTACCCCTATTGTGGAGATCAAGAATCTGAACTCCTTAAGAGCCTTGGAGCGAGCGATTGACTACGAGGCGCAGCGTCAGTACCATGAGTACCTTGATGGTTCGTGGCACCCCGGCATGCCATCTGGGAAGGTGACGGCGGGGTGGAATGATATCGAGAGTCGCACCTATGTGCAGCGTGAGAAAGAACACGCCGACGATTACCGTTACTTCCCTGACCCTGATATTCTACCGGTCGTAGTGCGCGAAGGGCAGGTAGAGGCGTGGCGCAGGCAGCTGCCCGAGCTGCCTGCAGCGCGCGAAGCTCGTTTCATAAGTGAGTATGACCTTCCCGCATATGATGCTGCAGTGCTTACAGCCTCTCGTCCCATCGCTGACTTCTTTGAGGCAGTGGTCGAGCAGTGTCATGACAGCAAGATGGTCAGTAACTGGATCATGGGCGAGTTGCTTCGGTTGCTCAAGGAGGCGGAAGACGACTCGGAGCATGCTCTTCTCTCGGCCCCCATCACCGCTGCAGGCTTGGCGCAGTTGCTGCTCATGGTCAAGGAGGGGCGCATTAACGCCAACAGCGGTAAAGAGGTCTTAGAGGTCATGTACCGCACTGGTCGTACGGCTGAGGACATTGTGCATGAACGTGGCCTAGAACAGATTAGCGACACCGATAAGCTAGATCGCTTAGTCGCAGAGGTCATCGACAAGCATCCTGAGGTGGTAACTGAGATCAAGGGCGGGAAGGTAACGGCTATCGGCTTTCTCGTGGGTCAGGTGATGAAGGCGACCCGTGGTCAGGCCAATCCAAAATTGGTCAATCAGTCGTTGCGGGACCGACTGGGCGTGGATTAGGAGCTGGGGAATGTATGGCGAGCTACTGCGGATAGGGCCCATTGCCCTCTATAAGTATGGGACCGCGTTGGCCGCGGCTTTTCTGGTTGGCGCATGTTTGGCGATGTCGGAGGCTCGGCGCCGCAGGCTGGACACGACAGTCATCGTTGAGCTAGTGGTGCATCTGATGGTGTTGGGCCTGATTAGCGGTAGAGTGGGCTACATCCTCCCAGACTTGGGTTTTTACCTAACCCATCCGAGTGAGTTTTTCAGGGTGTCGGCCGGTGGGCTGAGCTATGTTACCGCGTTTGTGGTGGCTGTTGGCTACACTCGTTTCTACGCGAAGCGTCGTGGGCTGCGTTTC
Organism: Limnochordia bacterium; assembly: GCA_050951545.1. Taxonomy (GTDB): domain Bacteria; phylum Bacillota; class Limnochordia; order DTU080; family DTU080; genus DTU080. The sequence goes on from JBMNJG010000011.1 coordinate 343,871, forward strand.
TGGGAGCTGCTAGATATATTGGCTCCGGGTCTAGCCGCCGGGCTGATCATTGGGTCGCTAGGAGCCGTGGAGTGGCAGCCGGCGAAAGGCGCCGTGCATCTAGGCCCTATCTACTGGTCGCCACCGGTACTGCTCTTTTTCACCATCGAATACGCTGGGTGTTGGTACATCATGGCGTCGCGACGTCGTCTGCCCGAAGGGCGACGCTTCTGCCAGATTGTGGCCGTGGATGCTCTGGCTCGGATGCTGAGTAGTCTATGGGCCTGGATCCTCTATGAAGAGTTCTTGCCGCACGCTTTGTCGACGCTTGTGGGCGCGGTGTTTCTTGTTGGGGCGTTGGTGTTCGGGCAGATGCTCACCTTTCACCACAGCGGGTTACTGGAGAGTGCGGCGGCAGGTGAGATGACGCAGGCGCGGCGACCCCGCAAGCGGAGGCTGCCCGCGCGTCAGCGCGCAGTGCTTGCCGCCACTTGGCTAGGCTTTTATCTGCTTTTGGTCGGCTTGCTAGGTCGGACGCCGATGTAGATGCCAGCCCAGCTGCTTGGGGGCCACGCAAGAAACTGCGGCAATCTTCCTGCGGTCGCTTGGGTTGGTGGTAAGAACCTAGCGATGCGGTCTTCGCGAAGCCCTTTTTGCTCATTTTGGTCGCCCGAAGGGCTTTTTTCACCGCCTAAGGGCACACTTTCCCGCCTTGATTTCGCTTCTGGGGCTACCGTGGATACGCTTCACTTCGGCCCTACCAAAATGGCCTAGAAAGCTCACGGTAAGCTAGGCCGGTAAAACAGCGCGCTCACCAAAAACCTGCCATCGATCCAGGCCCCAAGCTGCGGGCCATGGATTCTGATGGACAACTCCTCCATGAGTTGCCCACAGACTCCACAGCCCCGACCAAAGACATCCATTGATTCATTTATTCGTTGTTTCTGGCTGTTATCTAGTTGGACACGCTCGCGAGACTGGCTCGGTAGTCGGACAGATGCACCCGGATTGGTACGTGAGTCGGGGCCAAGAATCCGACCGTGATGGCAAAATAGCCGCCCCATCAACCCCTGGGCGCAATGTACGTGGTAAAAGTGCAGCGATGCGGCCTTCGCGAAGCCCTTTTTGCTCATTTTGATCGCCCGAAGGGCTCTTTTCCCCGCCAAGAGCACGCTTTCCCGTCTCATGGCCCTTCTGGAGCTACCGGGCAGTACATAACCGAACAGTGTCGATCGCCTTTTTCCACTCAGTCGATGGGGTCAGCTCCCCAGTGCGCGATCACAGCGGGCTCGCTCGGGTCCCTCTGCGAACCGACCCTTCGGTGTTAACCCGGTGGGTGTGTTTCGAAAAGGGTGGACGGACACCATGCACACCCTCGCGAGACTCGCTCGGTAGTCGGACAGATGCACCCGCATTGGTACGTGAGTCGGGGTCAAGAATCCGACCGTGATGGCAAAAGAGCCGCCTCATTAACCCCCGGGGCCAATGTACGTGGTAAAAGTGCAGCGATGCGGCCTTCGCGAAGCCCTTTTGGTTGGTTTGGACGGCCTGAAGGGCTCTTTCCCCCCAAAAAGAGCGCGCTTTCCCGCCCTGGCGGCCCTTCTGGGGCTACCACGCAGCACATAACCGAACGGTAGTGACTGCCTTTTTCCACTCAGTCGATGGGGTCAGCTCCCCAGTGCGCGATCACAGCGGCTCGCTCGGGTCCCTCTGCGAACCGACCCTTCAGTGTTAACCCGGTCGGTGCATTTGGAAGAGAATGGACGGATCAATGGACACGCTCGCGAGACTGGCTCGGTAGTCGGACAGATGCACCCGGATTGGTACGTGAGTCGGGGCCAAGAATCCGACCGTGATGGCAAAATAGCCGCCCCATCAACCCCTGGGCGCAATGTACGTGGTAAAAGTGCAGCGATGCGGCCTTCGCGAAGCCCTTTTTGCTCATTTTGATCGCCCGAAGGGCTCTTTTCCCCGCAAAGAGCACGCTTTCCGGCCTTGATGCCTCTTCTGGAGCTGCCGGACGGTACATAACCCGACGGTGGTGGTACCTTTTTCCCACTCAGTCGATGATCCGAGGGGGAAATGCTGTCGACTCCCGGTGGCCACTGGGTCTTAGCTGGCAATGCGCGCGCAGTCAGCGAAGAACTATTGTCTGTGGAAGGATTCTGGAGCCGAACATAGAATTCAGCATTGAATCAATCGAACACATGGTCGTTATGTGAGGTGAGGCCCTTGTACTCTCTCTATGTAGATGAGGTGAACGTGCCGCTCTCACTGCTACTGACTCGCGAGCTAAAAGCCAGCGAGAAGATCGTTTGGATGGCCTTAACGATGGATGATCAGCTGGAGGAAAGTTTCCTTTTCTCGCCCAGCCGCCTGGGGCGGCGCACGGGTATGTCCCGGCCTACCGTTCGCAGGGCGACAGCCAAGTTAACCACCGAGGGCTGGTTTGCTCCACCGGCTAGGCGGGGACCTAGCCAGACCGCGGCACAGAAGCCATCCCCGGATAGGGTCTCCGTACCTGTGGAGTTAGTCATGGCTACTGAAATCCATGCACAGGCCAAATTGGTTTATGCCCTACTGCTGTCCAAACCTACGGACCCACCTCGCAAAAGGCAGTTCACATACGCTGAGTTAGCCGGCCGGATGAGTCTGAGCCCCCAAACCATCAAACACGCGGCTCGTCAGTTGGCCAAGCATGGTTGGCTGGAGATGGAGCAGGCGCACAAGCGGGCACCGATTCGCTTCACTCTCCACAACCCGGTTGATAAGCGAAATGTAAAAGAAATACTAGACGTGCAGGATGAGCTCCACCGCGCTACGCACCTCGGAGAGGCTCTCATGCAGGCTATCTTCTTGGCGCTTGTCGATTGCCTTGACTTCGACGACGGAATGCGCCCAGGTTTCATGAGGAACCCAGCAACTGGCAAGCGTCTGGAGGTCGATCTCTTCTATTACTTGCACAATACGGCCATGGAGTTCAATGGGGCGCAACACTACCGCGTCACGGAGCGGAATTCGGCTGAGCAGGTCCATAAGCAGCAATGCCGTGACCAGACCAAACAGCAGATCTGCGCTAAGAAGAAGATCAAGCTGATCGTGATTCAGGCTCACGAGCTGTCCTGCAAGATCATCAAGCGCAAGATTGACAGGCGGCTGCCATTCCGGCGCGGTCAGGACTTCAACCGGAAGCTCATCAACTATCTCGAGTGTAGATGCGGTGAATACCAGCAAAGAATAGATGAGCGCGGCTGGGGAACCGCCAGCCAATCTGAGAGAAAGCAAGACGAGTAGTCACCTTGGGTCACCTTGTTCGTTTCGTCAGGGCTCACATCGCAGGAGGAGATGAACCCTTTATCCGAGGCTGGAGGCCGCTGGCTACCCCATTGGCAGCGGATGCGTAGAAAGCGCCTGTAAGCAGGTTGTTGTTAGGCGCCACAAGCAATCTGGAATGCGTTGGAGCCAACTTAGGGCACAGCAGATGCCAAACGTTGCAGCATACTCCCACGGTGAACAGTGGGACGATTTCTGGGAGAGGCCAGGGGCAGCATGATTAGTAACGGGTGTTCGCCGCGATTTCACGTGTGCACCCAGCTGCTTGCTTGTGCTTGACAGCCGGGAGGTTGAACTGTATGATGTGGAAAACTGGCTTATTGCACGGTGATGAAGGGGAGGAGTAACGGTTCAGCCCCGAAAAAAGAGAGGCTGCCCTTGGCTGGGAGGTAGCCCGGACGGACCGTGAATGTCGCCCTGGAGCAGCTTATCCCAAAATAGGCCGGGTGCGCCCGTTATCGCGTGTAGCAAGCGCCTTTGGTGCCCCCTTATGTGGTGTCAAAGGAACTAAGGTGGTACCGCGCGAGTCTACGCGTCCTTATGGAGGACGCGTTTTTGTTTTTAGCAGTTTGCGGATTAACCGAAGAGGAGGGAGCGCCGCATGGCGCAACGCGTCTTTTCATCTACTGCAGCTGTGGAGCTACCCAAGGTGTATGATCCAAAGGCAGTGGAGAGCAAATGGTACAAGAGGTGGGAGGAGCGGGGCTACTTCCATGCCCAGGCTCGTCCCGGACGACCCAAGTTCAGCATGGTCATTCCGCCACCCAATGTGACGGGTTCATTGCACATGGGACATGCACTCAACAACACGTTGCAGGATGTCTTACTGCGTTGGCACCGGATGATGGGCCATGACGCCCTTTGGGTTCCGGGCACGGATCACGCTGGAATTGCCACACAGATCAAAGTGGAGGAGCACCTGCGCAAAGAAGAGGGTCTCACCCGTCACGATGTGGGGCGTGAGCGCTTCCTGGAGCGCGTCTGGGCCTGGAAAGAGCGATATCACGCAAACATTGTGGGCCAGCTGAAGACACTGGGTTGTGCGGTGGACTGGCAGCGAGAGCGCTTTACAATGGATGAGGGATGCTCCAAGGCGGTACGTGAGGTCTTCGTTCGGCTCTATGAGAGGGGCCTCATCTACCAGGGTAGCTACATCGTGAACTGGTGTCCGCACTGCCATACAACACTCTCTGACGTGGAAGTGGAGCATGAGGAAGTAGAGGGTCACCTGTGGTACATTCGCTATCCTATGGCTTCAGGTGAGGGGTATGCGATGGTTGCCACAACTCGTCCTGAGACCATGCTCGGCGATACGGCCATAGCCGTGCATCCTGATGATGAACGCTATGCCGCTCAGGTGGGGCAGAGCGTTGTCTTGCCCCTGATGAATCGCGAGATACCGCTCATCGCAGATAGTTTCGTAGATCCGGCGTTCGGTACCGGCATGGTCAAGGTGACGCCAGCCCATGATCCGAATGACTGCGAGATGGGCGAACGCCACGGACTGGCCCGCATTCAGGTGATTGACGAAGATGGTTGTATGAACTCTGAAGCCGGGGCCTATGCTGGTCTGGAGCGCTATGCGTGTCGGGATAGCGTTGTTGCTGACCTGGAGAAGCAAGGCTTTCTGGTCAAGGTGGAGGATCATCTGCACGCAGTGGGTCACTGCTATCGCTGTGGCACGGTGGTAGAACCCCTGATCTCTAAGCAGTGGTTTGTCCGTATGAAGCCCTTGGCAGGTCCTGCTATCGAGGCGGTGCAGCGGGGCGACATCCGTTTTATCCCTGAGCGCTTTGCGAAGCAGTACCTGCACTGGATGGAGAACACCCGAGACTGGTGTATCTCGCGCCAGTTGTGGTGGGGTCATCGCATTCCAGTTTGGACCTGTCAGGCTTGTGGAGAGCAGTTTGCTTCGAAACACGACCCGGAGAAGTGCCCCGTATGTGCCGAAGCGCGACTAGAACAAGACCCGGATGTGCTCGATACCTGGTTTAGCTCTGCTCTCTGGCCTTTCTCAACATTGGGGTGGCCGGACCAGACGGAAGACCTTGCCGATTTTTATCCTACTTCGGTCTTGGTTACGGCGTATGACATCATCACTTTCTGGGTGGCTCGCATGATCTTTTCGGGTCTGGAGCACACAGGGCAAAAGCCCTTCCACGAGGTGCTGGTGCATGGGCTTGTGCGTGACGCATTGGGCCGAAAAATGAGTAAGTCGCTGGGCAATGGCGTAGATCCGCTCGAGGTGATCGACGAGAACGGCGCGGACGCGTTGCGCTTCACACTGCTTACGGGTGTGGCTCCGGGTAACGACACGCGCTATCATCCAGAGCGTACCGAAGCCAATCGGAACTATGCCAACAAGATCTGGAATGCCTCTCGCTTTGCTCTGATGAATATGCAGGATTTTCAACCAACAGAGCAAGCCTTGACCGAGCTATCGCTCGAGCTTCCTGATCGCTGGATTCTGGCTCGCCTGAATTCGACAGTACGCGAAGTGAGCCGCCATCTGTCACGCTACGATTTCGGTGAGGGTGCACGGGCTCTGTACGACTTCATGTGGAGCGAAGTATGCGACTGGTATATCGAAGCTGTGAAACCGAGGCTGTACGGGCAGTACGGTGCGGAGAGTCGCCGGACAGCTCAGAGCGTGCTTTGGCAGGTGCTTTTGCGCACTTTGGAGCTACTACACCCCTTCATGCCGTTTATCACGGAAGAGATATGGCAACACCTTCCTCATGAAGGCGAATCGATCATGCTAGCATCGTGGCCTGTCGAGGTTCCAGAGTGGGAAGATGGCGACGCGGTGGAGCAGATGGGGGTGGTGATGGACGTAGTGCGAGCCATCCGCAACATGCGCTCTGAGAAGACGGTGTCTCCCGAGAAGGCCATTCAGGCCATTCTCCATGCCGATGCGGGGAAGACCGCTATCTTGTCCGAAAACCGGGAGACAGTAATGCATTTGGCGCATCTGTCGGAGTTGGCGCTTGAGGGAGTGGATCATGCTAAGCCGGACCAAGCATTGGCGGCGGTGGCCGCGGGAGTTGAGGTATTCTTACCTCTAGCGGGCTTGGTTGACATTGACGAGGAGTTAGCTCGGCTACAGAAGGAGCTAGCAGAGGTTGATGAGCATCTGGCGCGTACTCGCGCTCGTCTCAGCAATCCGGGCTTTGTGAACAAGGCCCCTGCGCAGGTGGTGGAGGGTGCACGCCGCCAGCTAAGCGACTTGGAGGAGCGAAGAGCGAAACTGGCTGCAACGCTTGCCGATCTGCAGTGATCCGCGAATATGTGCGGGATGAGGGGTGATCTGTGATGAGCCAGGCAGCAGCCGTTAGCGAAGCATTGGCGTACTTGGCGGGATTGGCAAAATTCGGAATTCGTCCGACGCTCGAGCGCATGCGCGTGATGCTGGCAGCTTTGGATAGTCCTCATGCTCGGTACCCTGTGGTACACGTTGCAGGTACCAATGGCAAAGGATCAACGGCGCGCTTCATCGCTGGGGCTCTTCAGGAATCCGGGCTTCAGACGGGGCTGTTTACCTCGCCTCATCTCATGCGCTACAACGAGCGACTGATGATCCAGGGAGTTCCCATCTCAGATGACGAGCTGCTGTCTTTGGTAGACGAAGTGCGTCCTCTAGCGGAGGAGACTGCCCGTACAGTCGGACATCCGACAGAGTTTGAGATCACTACTGTCATGGCTTTCTCGTACTTTGCCCGGCGCGCGGTGGATGTGGCCGTCATTGAGGTGGGTATGGGGGGGACATGGGACTCAACGAACGTCGTTGATCCGTGCCTGAGTGTGATCACTCCTGTAGCGATGGACCATATGGATAGATTGGGTAGCACTCTTGCCGAGATTGCCGCGCAGAAGGCTGGAGTCATTAAGCCCGGTCGTCCAGTGGTGGTAGCCGCCCAAGACGACGAAGCTGCACAGGTGATAGTCGCCAGTGCGCGAGCTCAGCAATCTGCAGTGACCTGGGTATGCGAGGACGCGGGGGCGCCGAACGCTCTGTGCGATAGTCGTTTTACGCCTATCGCCTGGGATCTCACGGGCGGCCGCTTCAATCTCGACAGCTATGGGCAGCGGTGGATGAATGTGCGAGTCGGTATGTTGGGGTATCACCAGATGGCCAACGCTGCTTTGGCCGCGGTGGCCTGTCAACGCTTGCAGCAGCTGGGTTTCCCTGTCTGTGAAGAACATGTGCGAACAGCTGCCAACTCAGTTCGCTGGCCGGGTCGGCTTGAGCTTTTGCAGGAGTCTCCCTGTCTACTGCTCGATGGGGCGCACAATGCCCAAGGCGCCCGAGCTTTGGCCAAGGCTCTTGGGCAGCTGTTTGCAGATCGGCGGAGAGTCTTGGTCTTGGGCATGATGGCCGAAAAACAGGTGGATGAGGTTCTTTCGGCTCTGTTGCCGGAAGCCTCTGCGGTGTACTGCACAGCGCCAGCCTCTAGCCGAACAGCCCCTCTGCTGCCTGCACACTTGGCCCAGCGCGTCAAGCGGGCGGCTGAGGAGCTGGGCCTGAAGAACAGGTTGGTCAGTGCGCGAGATGATGCGTGGTCAGCTGTGCAGCAGGCTCTCGGTGAATCAGGATCAGACGATGTGGTCTGCGTATGTGGTTCACTCTACCTCGTAGGGGAAGTACGAGGGGCTTGGGAGAGAGCAAACGCCGCAACGCTCTAGAGGAGTACGCTTGGCGCGCGTGGTAATCTCCATTGAAAGCCAATGGGGAGTAGGCGTGGCCCGCCGACATGCCCGCACAACAACCACTGGAGGCTGATCCACTTGGCTAAAAAACGACGGGGGCGGCACAAGAAGAAGACCATCACCCCCTTGATGACAGTGCTTGTCGTTTGTGCTGTCGCCGTTTCAATGACGTTTCTCGGGTACAGAATAGGGCAGGTGACGATTCGCGAACTAACCAAGCCTCATGTGACAGATGAGAAGGTGCCGGACAAGTCGGCAGAGCCCGCAGCGACAGAAAATCGTGACGCTAGGAAGCCAGCCGCATCTTCGGACGTGGGTCGTGTGGTTGAGCCTCCCAAGTCAGCGCCACAGCCTGCGGCCGACGCGCCAGCGGCACCTCAGGATAACTCGACTAACGCTGAGCCTGATCTGTGGCGGGTGCGTGTGGGGAGCTTTGCTGTGCGTGAGGAGGCAGAAACGGCCCTGCAGAAGGTACGCGATTTCGCGCCCGAAGCTTTTGTGGTCCGTGATGGAGTCTATCGTTTACAGGCAGGTGCCTTTGTAGAACGGGAGCGGGCTGAGGCCCTGGCCGATTCGCTGGCGCAGCGTGGTCTGGCTCCCGAGATGATCGCCCCCAAGAGTGCGGAACGCTGACGACCGGGTGGTTTGGTTCTTGCAGCGGGCCATGGGCGAATAGGATGTAGAGTATCTCGCCATGACCATGCAAGGAGGGGGCTAGCTATTCGTGCTCCGGCAGGGCGGGTTTTTCGGTGTTAGGCCAGTCATTGCCATACGCTTGGCTGTCTGGGGCCGTCAGTGGCGCATGTGGGCCGCAGATGCGTGGACCTGGAGAGCCCCTGGTGCTTGGCCGCGGCTGCGTCTTCGCCGTCTGCGCTGTGTACTGCACGCTGTGTTGGCCATGACGGCGCTGTACTTTTTTGCTGGTTGGTTCAGCGGTTCCTCGAATCCGCCTTCATCGGGCATGCATGTGGCAGTGTGGCGGGAGGACGCTAAGAGAATCCAGGTTATGGAAATAGAGGAGTATCTTCGTGGTGTCGTGGCCGCCGAAATGCCAGCCGGCTTTCACCTTGAGGCGCTGAAGGCACAAGCGGTTGCAGCTCGCACGTATGCCATCTATACCATAGCCAGTAGATCGAGCGTGCCCGGTCGCCCGGGCGCTGTGCTCAGCACCGACCATCGCGTGGATCAGGCCTGGCTATCAGAGGATGCCTTGAGACGCCAATGGGGTTTTTTGGAGTTCTATTGGCGCTGGCGGCGGATATGCAGTGCTGTAGATGATACACGGGGGATGATACTGACCTATGCTGGCGACCCCATTCTAGCCGTATTTCACTCTGACAGTGGAGGGGTCACCGAGGATTCTGAGAACTGCTGGTCGCAGAGGGTTCCTTACTTGCGCAGCGTAGTAGATCCTGTCACAGTAGCGTCACCCCATCGGGACGTGAAGCATGTAGTATCGCGAAGCGAACTGTTGGCGAAGGCCAGGGCACTTCCAGCAGTCTCCGCTGCAGTAGCAGCGACGGCAAAGGCGAAGGGAAGCAGTGGTACGATAGAGGTTATTGAGCGGTATCCGTCGGGTCGAGTCAAGGTGGTTCGGGTGGGCGATAAGTATGTCTCGGGGCGTGACTTGCGTGAGGCACTGCAGCTTCGCTCGGCCTGGTTTGAAGTATCCGAGAAGGGTTCGGAAGTGCACTTTGTGCAGCGAGGCAACGGCCACGGGGTAGGGATGTCACAGTATGGAGCGAATGCCTATGCCCGCCAGGGTGCCGACTTTCGCAGCATTCTGGAGCATTACTATTCTGGAGTGGAGCTTACTGCGTGGTATTAGGGAGGTTAGTTCGTGGATCGGAATAAGGCACGTGTGCAGTTCGGTGAGATGAGTCCGGAACAACACAAGCGCTTGTTCGGCTCCGCCAAAACAACGGCGATCACCGACGAAGAGATCACAACACAGATCCTGGCCATCGCCAGCGGTAAAGGCGGAGTAGGTAAGTCAACGGTCACGGTAAACCTGGCGGTCGCCCTACATAGCGCTGGTCACAGGGTCGGCATTCTTGATTGCGACGTGTACGGTTTCAGCATTCCGCGAATGCTGGGCATCGAGAAGGCTACGCCTGTAATGCGGGATGAAAAGATCATCCCCATCGAAGCGCATGGTATGAAGGTTATCTCCATGGGCAACTTCGTCCAAGGCAATACGCCTGTGATATGGCGCGGCCCCATGCTGGGGAAGGTTCTCGAGCAGTTTCTCACAGACGTAGCCTGGGGAGAGCTAGACTTTCTTCTTCTCGATCTCCCGCCGGGAACTGGTGACGTCGCTTTGGACGTGGTGCGGCTCTTGCCGAAAAGCAGTCTGATTCTCGTCACGACGCCACAGGCAGTGGCGGCTGGTGTAGCCAGTAGGGCAGGTCAGATGGCTCACAAGACGAACCAGCGGCTTCTGGGAGTGGTCGAGAACATGTCTGGCTTTGTGTGCCCTCATTGCGGAGAGCAGAGCGCCATTTTCGGTGAGGGCGGAGGCCGTGCACTAGCTCAAGAGCTGGGAGTTGAGCTTCTGGGACAGATACCGCTTACCCTAGAAGCGCGAGTGTTGGGTGATGAAGGCGCACCAGCCGCGTTGGTGGCGGGCTCGCTGATGCAAAAAAGCTACACAGCCTTGGCAGAGCGTGTGCAGCGAATGCTAGGTGTAGCTGTTGCTCAGAAGTGAAGGATGCACTTGTCGGTGAGGCAGCAGACGACACGGCCTAATTCGGGTCGTCTGCTGCCTTGGCATTTTTCATCCGGTGGTGGTTTGATCCAGCCACTTCTCACAGTCTAGGGCGGCCATGCATCCGGAGCCTGCGGCGGTGATCGCCTGCCGGTAGATCGTGTCTTGCACGTCTCCCGCTGCAAACACTCCAGGCACACTGGTACGGGTTCGGTCGGTGACAGCTATGTAGCCGTTTACCAGATCGAGCTGACCTTCAAAGAGCTTTGTGTTGGGGGTATGGCCAATCGCCAGGAAGACGCCCTCGCAAGCAAGATGGCGCAGCTTCTGGGACTCTAGATCTCTCAGCATGACTCCGGTCACGTGGCCTTTGTCTGGGTCAAGAATCTCTTGGACCACGCTGTTCCAGGCAAAATGGATCTTTTCGTTGCGCATAGCCCGATCCTGCAGGACCTTGCTCGCGCGCAGCTGGCTGCGGCGATGGATGATGGTTACGCTTGAGGCGAAGCGGGTCAAGAAGAGCGCTTCCTCCAAAGCAGAATCGCCACCGCCCACTACGACGATCGGCTTGTCCCGAAAGAAGGCTCCGTCGCACGTAGCACAGGTCGACACTCCTCTGCCGAGCAGGGCCCGCTCACTTTCGAGGCCAAGCAGTCTGGCCGAAGCACCTGTGGCGATGATGACTGCCTGGGACTGGTAGCGATTCCGTTCTGTAGTGATTTCATAGGGGCGCTTTTTGAGGTCGATGCCTATCGCACTCTCGGGCAGGCACGTAGCGCCAAAACGAATAGCCTGCTGCTTCATAGCAGCCATCAGATCCCAGGCGTCAACACCCTCGGGAAAGCCTGGAAAGTTCTCTATGGTGGTCGTGAGGGTAAGCTGTCCCCCGGGCTGATGACCTTCGAGGACAATTGGCTCCAGGTTAGCTCGAGCGGTGTACAATGCGGCTGTGAGACCAGCGGGGCCCGAGCCTAAGATAATCACTTGGGACAATGCGGCACCTCTCTATAGCATAATGTGACGTTGTGCGGGCATGTCGCCGGCTGCTCTCAGTATTCGCCACTTATGACAAGAGCTTCCTACCGATGTGTACGTTACGGCGAACACCTGCTGCAGCGCCTCGATTACCACGTGTGGTTGGCCGCCGACACGCGTACTCCTACGGACGTTTTCTACGCTGCATCATCGATAATCCAATATATCGTGTTGGGGGGGAGGGTGCAAGCGCTTGGACAACGTACCGCTACTGCCGCCTTGTCGTAGGATGCTCGAGAGGCCAAGAAGGGGAAGGGTGGAACCAATGGCTTTGGCTGTTCCAAATGGCGGGGTCTTGGTTGACTGCGAGCTCAAGGGAGAGGCGGCGTTACAGGCGGCGGAAAAGGCACAGGGGTTGCGGGAGGTAGAGCTTGGCTCTTGCGCTGTCTCTGATCTGCTGATGATGGCCACCGGGGTGTTGAGCCCACTGTGTGGTTTCATGGATCGCCTGCAGTACGAAGCAGTGGTCGAGAGCATGCGCCTTCCCAGTAGTGAACTGTTGGGGCTACCTGTGACGCTACCCATACGCCAGAATGAGGCGGAAGGACTACGCCTTGGTGAGGAAGTTGCGCTCGTGAGTGCTGGTACTGCTCTCGGGCTCATGCGCATTGAAGACATCTACTCCTATGACAAGCGGCGCGAAGCACTTGCGGTTTTCGGAACTCAGGATGTGGCTCATCCGGGTGTCGCTCGTCTGTTGCGACAGCCTGACATGCTTGTTGGAGGACCTGTAACGCTTTTTCGGCGGCCACACTCGCCGTTTGCGGTCTATGAGAAGACGCCGAAGGAGCTGAGGAACGAGTTCGAGCTGCGGGGTTGGCAGAGCGTTGTCGGTTTCCAGACCCGCAACCCGATTCATCGGGCGCACGAGTACATCCAGAAATGTGCTCTGGAGATGGTAGATGGGTTGTTGCTGCATCCACTCGTTGGCGAGACGAAACCCGATGACATTAGCCCAGCCGTTCGCTTTCGAAGCTATGAGGTGATGCTGGCCGATTACTATCCCGTTCACAGGGTCATACTGGCCGCTTTTCCAGCAGCGATGCGCTATGCAGGTCCTCGTGAGGCTATCTTTCATGCCATGTGCAGACGCAACTATGGATGCACTCACTTCATTGTAGGCAGGGATCACGCGGGCGTGGGCAGCTACTATGGTACCTATGCCGCTCAACAGATCTTCTCCCAGTTCCAACCAGCAGAGTTGGGCATTCAGCCATTGATGTTTGAGCATGCGTTCTTCTGCCACCTCTGCAACCAGATGGGTAGCCTCAAGACTTGCCCGCATTCCACTGATCATCACGTCAGCCTCAGCGGCAGCAAAGTACGAGCCATGCTCCAGGCCAATCAGGCACCACCGCCTGAGATCACCAGACCGGAAGTAGCCGCGGTACTAATGGCGGCCGATGGGTAGGGTGATAGGGGGGATATGTGCTCCTTGTCTAACCTCATGATCTCTCGCACGCTGCTGAACGAGATGGTGACACACTGCCGGAGGGAGCTACCCCACGAAGCCTGTGGGCTGCTAGCAGGCAAGGGGACACGAGTAACGGTGGTCATGCCCATGCCCAATGCAGCGGTTGATCCTGAACACCACTATGTTGTGGACAGCGTGGCCCAAAGGCAGGCCTTTCGCCTCATGGATGACAAAAAATGGGAGTTCGTAGGTGTCTACCACTCCCATCCGAGGGGCGCTGCTGTACCGTCGACAACCGATATCCGCCAGTCACTCTACTGCCATGTCGTTCATGTGATTGTGAGCTTGCGCTGGAGTGATGCTGTAGTAAGGGCGTATCGGCTGATACGGGAATCTGAGCGTTACGTCCGTGTGGGCGTTGATATCGCATTGCCAAGCAGCGCGTCGCGCACCCGACCCCCGCGAACAAGAACCTTGCGTCGCTCTCAGGCGGGTGATACACTTGATGCGAATAGATGGCGAGACTGGCATGTGGACGGCAGGAGGTAGCTGTTGGCAGGTTCTTCATCCACAGACATCGTGTTGGCCTCTGGGTCACCGCGTCGTCGAGAGCTACTAATGTCCATCGGGTTGTCCTTTCGAGTGATTGTCCCGCAAGTTTCCGAAGCGCAGTATGCGTGTGGTGATCCGGTTGATATGGCGCGGAAACTGGCTCAAGCTAAGGCGGATGCGGTGTCTCGGCTGGTGCCAGAAGCTATTGTCATAGCCGCCGACACTTTGGTGGTGCATCAGGGGGTTGTACTAGGCAAACCCCGCGATCCTGAGCATGCCCGACGTATGCTAGCTGCCCTGAGCGGCCATCGCCATCATGTGATTACCGGGGTGGCAATTGCCATAGGAAGGGATTCACACAGACTCTTGGTGGATCACGAAGTGACCGTGGTTCAATTTCGTACTCTGCGCAGCTCCGAGATAGAGGCCTATGTGGCAAGCGGCGAGCCAGCAGACAAGGCAGGGGCCTATGGCATTCAGGGATTGGCAAGCCTGTTTGTGACGCGTATCGAGGGCTGCTACTTCAATGTGGTTGGTCTGCCGCTGGCGAAGCTGTCTGTGATGCTGGCGGTGTGTGGGATAGATGTGCTATCCTAACAAGGGTACGTGTCCGTGAGGGTATACGGAAGGTGAGCTGTGTCCATGGGGACCACCATCGGATGTATGCCCAGAGTGGAAAGACCGAGGGAACGTCTCTTGGCGCATGGGCCACAGGCCCTAAGTAGTCGAGAGCTCTTGGCGCTGGTTTTGAACACTGGTATCGCAGAACGCTCCAGCTTGGATTTGGCGGATGAGATGCTGGTTCGTTGGCGAGATCTGCGTAAGCTTGCCGATGCTAGTGTTGAAGAGATCGCCCAAATTCGGGGTGTGGGTCCCGCCAAAGCAGTAAGGCTACTGGCAGCCCTGGAGCTAGGCAGGCGGCTGCTATTGCAGACGGGGGAGCAGCGCCCCCAGATTCGCTGCGCCGCAGATGTCGCTGCCCTGAGCCTGGCCAAAATGCGTGATCTTCCACGGGAGGAGTTTGTGGCGTTCTTGTTGGATACCAAGCATCGGGTGATTGAGGCGAAGACTATATCTGTAGGGCATCTTAGCGCCTCCTTAGTACATCCTAGGGAGCTGTTTCGTGAAGGTGTCCGTCGTAGTGCTGCAGCTATGATCTTGGCTCATAACCATCCCAGTGGAGATCCGGAGCCCAGCAATGAGGATGTGCGTCTGACCCATCGCCTGCAACAGGCAGGAAAGCTGTTGGGGATTACTGTGTTGGACCACGTCGTTATAGGCGATAATAGGTATGTGAGTTTGCGAGAACGGGGCCTGTGCGAAGAGCTATGATGTGGCGAAAGGGTGCAATCAGCGGAATGCTCGAGCGGTTCTCGCGCGACATGGGTATCGACCTCGGTACTGCTAACACCCTTGTCTATGTGAAAGGGCGAGGCGTGGTTGTCTGCGAGCCCTCGGTAGTGGCCATGGCTAGCCAAAGTAATGAAGTGCTTGCGGTTGGCGAAGAGGCCAAAAGGATGGTGGGGCGGACTCCGGGAAACATCATAGCGGTACGCCCCTTAAAAGATGGGGTCATAGCAGATTTTGATGTCACAGAGCGCATGTTGCGCCACTTCATGAATAGAGCTGTCAAGCGCAGGGGCTTTATCCGTCCGCGGGTGCTCGTGGGCGTGCCTTCAGGAGTCACCGAAGTGGAGAAGCGGGCAGTTATTGATGCGACGCTCTCTGCGGGTGCCAAGGACGCGCGGCTAATCGAAGAGCCGATGGCCGCAGCGATCGGTGCTGGCCTGCCAGTGCAAGAGCCTACTGGCAACATGATCGTGGATATCGGCGGCGGCACGACTGAGGTGGCTGTGATTTCGTTGGGGGGTATCGTCTCGCACCGTTCGATTCGGGTGGCCGGTGATGAGATGGACGAAGCTATTGTGCAGCACGTGCGTCGGGCCTACAATCTTCTGATTGGTGAACGTACCGCAGAAGAGATCAAGACCGTTATTGGGGCGGCCAACGGTCAGACAGAAGGGCGTACCATGGAGGTGCGCGGTCGCGATCTGGTAACGGGACTGCCGAAGACAGTCACGGTCACAGATGACGAGGTGCGCGACGCCTTGGCTGAGCCCGTGACAGCGATTATCGAGGCTGTACGGATGACCCTGGAGCGCACTCCGCCGGAACTCGCCGCAGATATCATGGATCGCGGTATTGTTCTGGCAGGGGGTGGAGCTTTGCTGCGGGGTATCGATCGACTGCTAGGGGAAGAGACGGGGATGCCAGTGCATATCGCTGAGGATCCAGTCAGTTCTGTGGCTTTGGGCACAGGTATTGCGCTTGAGCACTATGACGTCATGCAGCGAGTTTTACTCAATCCTCGTCGGCAGAGCCGGTAGTTGTATGAGGTGTGGCAGGTGGGCCCCAAACGATGGCGCTGGGCTGCCTTGGTCCCTCTTTTTCTGATTATCGCGGGCGTCATTTTTCTGACGGTTGGCCAGCGAGACTCGCTTAGCTGGCCGGAATGGGCCCTACGTGAGGCACTGGCCCCGCTGCAAAGCGGGGTTAGCCGTGCTTACAGAATGGTAGCGAACGGCGTGGAAGGTCTTTTCGGGCTGACCGGTCTTGCACAGGAGAACGAGAGTCTGCGCCAGGAAGTGGAGCAACTGCGTGCGGAACGCATGGAGTTACTCGAAGCACAGCGCGAAAACGAAGGGCTGCGACATGTGCTGCAGCTTGCTCGTGACACACGTTCTCAGGTAGTGGTAGCTGAAGTTATTGCTCGCACACCAAATAACTGGTTTAACACCTTGACCGTTGGAAAGGGGACAGTGCATGGTCTCAGGAAAGGTATGGCTGTTGTGACCCCGGAAGGGGTGGTAGGGCATATCCGTTCCGCGACAAGTCATACCGCCGAGGTACTTCTGATCCTTGATCAGAGGTCAGCGTTGGGGGCTCGCATACACCGGACTAGTGAGGTAGCGTTGGTGGAAGGGTTGGGCGGCTCCGGTGAAGGACGGGCTCTGGTAAAGCCATTGTCGCGCGAAACTGACATCCGCAAAGGTGATCTCGTTATCACCTCGGGACTGTCCGAGATCTACCCAAAAGGTCTTACTGTCGGTGTCATCGAGCAGACTCTTGAAGGTCAGTATGGGCTCACGCGCTACGGGGTACTCAAGCCAGCCGTCGATTTCGGGCGTCTGGAGTGGGTGGCTGTGCTTTCGCGGTGACCCGGACTTCAATAGGAGAGTGTACTGTGCCAGCGGTTAGAGTGCTGTGCGTTATCATCGGGGCAATGCTGTTGGGAGTGCTGATGCAGTCCACGGTTCTTGCTGCCTGGGCTCCTCGATTTCGGCTAGATCTGGTCACGGCCATGGCCACTGCGTTTGGCCTCGTCGCTGGCCCTCTTGCCGGAGGCGTGGCAGGCCTTGTTGGGGGGCTGCTCGGAGACATGCTCACTGGTCGTCTTGTGGGTCTGGGGATGTTGACCCATGCCGTCGTCGGCCTGCTCAGCGGTCTTCTGGGGAGACGGCTCTTTAGCGAGAATCTGTTGGTACCCTTTGGAGCGGGAGCGCTACTCACATGCCTGGAGCAGACATTTTACCTACTGGGCGCGAAAGCTTTTGGGGTGGTTATTCCCTTCGGGAAGAGTCTGGCACACTTTGTGTTGCCTTCCTTATGGTATAATGGTGTGTTGACCGCCCTGTGCTTCATGCTGGTACACAAAGCGAGTAACCACCTGACTAGCAGCGAGTGAGTCGCGGGCGGTAAGGGGGCTCAGCAGTGTCCGACCGTGACCTTGGTGTTCGTCTCAAGACCATGGGGGCGATTCTTGTCGTCTTGTTCGCTCTGTTGGCCACCCGCCTTTGGTATCTGCAGGTGGTTAGAGGCGAACAGTATGCGGCTCTCGCGGATGGCAACCGCATTCGGGTAGTGCCTATCCGGGCTCCCCGTGGGGGCATCTTCGACCGCCAGGAGAGGGCCATCGTAAACAATCGCTTTTCCTACACCGTTTCCGTGGTGCCCCTCGGTCTCCCAGCCGAAGCCAGACCCCGGGTCTTGGAACTGCTGGCCCGTATCATAAAGATGCCAGTGGAGGAGATCGAACGCATCCTTGATGAAGAGAGTGGTCCATACCCTTATGAGCCAGTGCGGCTTAAGCGTGATGTGAGTCCAGCGACAGTTATTGCTCTGGAGGAGCAACGGATGGATCTGCCTGGTGTTCTCGTTGAAGAGGAGTGGACTCGAGAGTATGTTCACAAGGATCTAGCCAGCCAGACTTTGGGCTATCTCGGCGCAGTAGATCGAGAAGATTTGAAGAAAGGCTACAAACCCACTGACCTGATCGGGAAGACAGGGCTGGAGAAGACCTATGAAGAGTTTCTGCGTGGGGAGGACGGCCAGCGTCGCGTGGAGGTCAACGCTTTGAGTCGGCCTTTGCGGGAGCTGTCCACCATCGACCCCGTACCCGGCTACGATCTGCATCTGACCCTTGATCTCGGTCTGCAAGAAGCTGCTGAGAAGGCAATGCGCACCCATCTGGCCAAGCTTGCGAAAAGCAGTGCCCGGCGGGCCGGAGCGGGTGCTGTGGTGGCTCTGGATCCGCGAAGTGGAGAGATACTGGCTCTGGTAAGCCAGCCCGGTTACGACCCCAATATGTTCCTGAGCGAGGATCGCAGTAACTACTACAGGAAGATTCTTGCGAATCCGCATAAGCCTCTTCTGAATAGGGCCTTGTTGGACTATCCTCCCGGTTCCGCGTTCAAACCCTTTACAGGATTGACGGCTCTGGATGCGGGTTCTTTAGGGCCCAATGAAGTGTACAACGCTACGGGCTACGGCAAGTATGGCAAGCGCGATTGGACATTGCGTTCGAGACCTCCGCAAAGACCTGCGGGTAGAGTGACTATCGTGGGAGCGCTCGCTCGTTCGGCGAACGATTTCTTCTGGAATATTGCTCTTCGCTCGGGTACGGGGGGGGTCGATGCCATAGCCCGTATGGCTCGGTCTTTTGGTTTTGGCCAGCCTACAGGCCTGAGAATCTCACCGACAGAACGTAGTGGTCTGATCCCTGACAAAGAGTGGAAGGGCAAGACCTACCGTCAGCCGTGGTATGAGGCAGAGACGATGGACGTGGCCATTGGTCAGGGGTTCGTCAAAGTGACCCCCCTGCAACTGGCGGTGGCCTACATGGGCATAGCCAATAGTGGTGAAATCTACCGTCCCTACCTCGTCAAACGGGTGATGACGCCAGAAGGGCAGGTGGTGGTAGATGCCGCACCACAGCTAGCTCGGCGGGTCAAGACGGACGCGGCCAATTGGGCAGCGGTCATAGAAGGTCTGAAAGCGGTGGCTCAGTGGCCAAATGGCACGGCAGCTGGTTCTTTTCGCAGCGCGAAGTATGATCCGGCTGGCAAGACAGGCTCAGCTCAAACAACAATTGGACAGCCAGCACATGCCTGGTTCGCAGGTTTTGCTCCAGCGAGTGCTCCCGAAATCGTGGTGGTAGTCTTTGCCGAGTTTGCGGAGGGGGGCTCGTCAGCTGCAGCTCCGATTGCCAGGCAGGTGATGGATGCGTACTTTAGGATGAAGTCCGAAAGAACAGCGAAAGCATCTTGAGCAACGCTGTGCCCATAACTTCATTAAAGGGAACGTGCTCTCCCTGGAGAAACAGGTATAGCAGATCGTTGGGGAAGTGGACGGTGACACGGTGATTGCTCGCGAGAGCGTAGTGCTCAAGGGGGGGCGCTACGGTGTGTCCATAGTTATCAGGGATGGAGCGGATTTTGCCACTGTCATTGCGGAGCTGCGTCGGAAGTTGGGTCCTGCGCGCAGCTTTTTTGGCAATGCACCGGTGCGTGTAGATCCGGGTAGCACGGCTCTGGCGCCCGAAGAGCGTCAGATACTGGAGGCTACCTTGCACGAGTTCGGCATACGCATTGACGATACGGAGGAACCTGAACGGCCCTCCATGCGCGGAGTCGTAGCAGCCAAGGCGGCTGCGGAGCAGCAGGAAGATAGTCACACGCTGCTGCATAAGCGGACACTGCGTTCTGGACAGCGAATCGACTATGACGGTAATGTCGTGGTATTCGGTGATGTGAACCCAGGCGCGGTCATTGTATGCACTGGGGATATCGTGGTCTTTGGTACCCTGCGAGGTATGGCGCATGCTGGGGCGCAGGGCAATGTGCGTGCGATCGTCGCTGCGTTCAGGCTCGAGCCAACTCAACTGCGCATAGCTCACATCATATCCAGGGCACCTGATGATGATGAAGGGCACCCTTCGGTACCGGAGGTGGCGCTTGTCAGGGATGAATCCATTATTATTGAGGCCTTTTCCTCATAGATTTCGCGTTGGGGTACCACAGCTTCGCGGGGGAGGTTCGAAGCGTGTCTGGGCGTGTGACCGACAGCAACAGCGGAGAAGGCTGTGCAAGTAAGACGAGAGCTACCGCTGATATGGTTATGAGTGATGTTCCCGAAAGGGGACACGGCGCATCTGGGCGTGTGATTGTCATCACTAGCGGTAAGGGCGGGGTCGGCAAGACTACTGCTACCGCGAACATTGGTACTGGTCTCGCTCGTGCTGGCAAACGGGTGTGTATGTTGGATGCCGATGTGGGCCTGCGCAACCTGGATGTGATCATTGGGTTAGAGAACAGAATCGTCTATGACGTCGTGGAGGTCATAGAGGGTACATGCAAGCTGCGCAGCGCGTTGATCAAGGATAAGCGAATTGAAAACCTGTATCTTCTGCCTGCTGCACAGACTCGCGACAAAGATGCGATAGATCCTGAGCAGTTCAGAGAGGTCTGTCTGCAGTTGGCCAAGGATTTCGACTTTGTGGTCGTGGACTCTCCGGCAGGGATTGAGCAGGGCTTTCGCAATGCCATAGCTGGTGCAGACGAGGCGATCGTGGTCACCACTCCAGAGGTCTCTGCTGTGCGCGACGCGGATCGTATCACAGGCATGTTAGAGGCGCATGAGCTTTACGGTCCCAGGCTGATCATCAACCGTGTACGACCGGAGATGGTACGGCGGGGAGATATGATGGACATGAAGGATGTCATTGAGATTCTAGCTATCGAGTTGCTCGGTGTCATTCCGGATGATCCTTCCATTATCGTGGCGGCTAACAAAGGCGAACCCGTGGTTCTCGACCATCGGTCGCGAGCTGGCATGGCTTACGACAATATTGTGCGGCGGATTCTGGGTGAGGACGTACCGCTGATGAACTTGCAGCAAGAGGGTCTCTTGGAGCGGCTGCGCCGTTGGATTCCAAACAGAAAGGCAAACTAGCGCAGTCGGACGCAGACGGAGGGAGCAAAATGCTGGATTTCCTTGCAAGACTGTTTGGCAGGGACGAGCCGAGTGGTAAACAAGCCAAGGAGCGGCTGCGTCTGGTGCTTGTTCATGATCGCGCCAGCATCTCGCCTCACCTGTTGGACATGCTGCGAGTCGATCTTATTGAGGTGCTCTCGAAGTATGTCGAGATTGATGAGAGCGCGCTTGAGGTTAGCTTGGAGAAAGAAAGCGACGCGATGGCTTTAGTGGCCAACATTCCGATTCGGCGTCTGAAGTCGTCACCTGCCGCGCGGCCTGCCCACTGAGGTGACAGCCGCAGATAGAGAAGATGGGCCCGTGAGTTCAGGCGGCCCACTTGATCATTGCTGGTCCAGCAATGGCTTGCATCATACCACTCGACTTCCCTCCATATAGTCTAGCAGTGAGGTGCTTAGCTGTGGGAGGGAGGTTTGGTCATTGCGAGCCGTAAGGAAAAATGTGGTCATGGCCCTGTTGCTGCTCATGATCACGGTTGCCCTTAGCGCTATCCGTGTTCCGTCTGCGGTGGCCGTATACGACAATGTCAAGTTTGCCCTGAAGCACGATTTCGGACTGCCAGCTCCTCTGGGGGTGAAGAGCGGAGCTTTAGGGATCTTGTCTCAGCAGATACGCCATTGGAACGAGCGGCTACCACGCGTCGTCCCCAGACCATAGGTCTGTCATGTGCACCGATCGGCTTCTGGGTGTGCGCATCACGTTAAACTGGGTCTTCTTGTTGCTGCTGTTCCTGCTCGCGCTGATTGGACTTCTCCCAGAGGCTCTGATCGTCTTTGGCATTGTCGTGGCGCATGAATGTGTTCATGTCATGGTGGCCAGAAGCTACGGACTCCGCGTCGTCGAGCTGGAGCTGTTGCCTTTCGGGGGCGTCGCCCGTATTGATGGTCTCGTCGAAGTCGATCCTTACGTGGAAAAGCGAGTGGCCATGGCTGGCCCCATCACTAATCTGCTCTTGCTGGGCCTGGGGCTCGTCGCCAAAGCCTATGCACTGTATCCGGAGCGGTGGTTGGATTTTTTCGTTCAGACAAATGCAGCGTTGGCTGTCTTCAACGCCTTGCCAGCTTTGCCTCTAGATGGGGGTCGTGTGTATCGGGCTCATCTCGTGCCTCGTCTTGGCTTCAGGAAGGCAACTGAGAGAGCGGCTCGGTTGGGAAAGTTGTTTGCTCTTGTTCTTGGCATCACAGGCCTGGCGGGAATTTACTTCGGTTACGTTAATGTCACCCTGCCAGTACTGGCTTTCTTTCTGTTCACGGCAGCTGCACGGGAGCAGAGGAGAGCGATGTTCGTCTTGCTAAGGTATCTAGCCCGCAAGCAGGATGAGCTCCTGAGAAGTGGCTGTCTTGCTTCTGAGCAGTTGGTGGCTGCGTCTCATACGAAGGTGGCGGATGTTGTGAAGCTTTTTGTCCCCCAACGCTACCATCTCATCTGGGTCGTTGACGAGCAGGGGCGCATAGAGGGTCTCGTCACTGAGCTGGACATTATCAACACGCTATTTGAGCAGGGATCAGATACACCTGTTCGGCTTGTGCTCGACGCCCTCAGCAAGGGGATGCAGCTGTGATACGGGGTCAGCAGTGGGAAGCGACACCTGATGCGTTGACACCTCCACGACCCTGTGGTAAATTAAGTCTATACAAGTGTTCTGCTTTTCTGTGTTTTCTCCATACAGTCATCATGGCGAAGGCGGTCGAGGAGGCTCCTGCGTATGCGGCTGGCGGAGCCTTAGGATCTTCTTCGCTTCTTTTTATGCCTCAAGGGCGTTGATGAGGTGCACAGATAGGGAAGCCTAGGGGGCGCAAGAGATTGGGAGTGACCATTTTATGAGGAAGGAGATCGTTGTCAATGTCAGTTTGGGTGAAACACGTGCTGCTGTGCTGGAGGATGAGCGTCTCGTAGAGCTCTATGTAGAGCGTGACAGCTCCGAGCGCATTGTCGGCAACATCTATAAGGGAAGAGTGGAGAATGTTCTGCCCGGCATGCAGGCAGCGTTTGTGGACATTGGCTTGGAGCGCAATGCATTCTTGTATGTCGATGACGCTACCGCCTATCGCAATGTCGAGCGTGATATTGATGAGCCTTTGGAGAAGCCTCGCTTTCGCACAATCAAGGATCTGCTAAGGCCCGGTCAACAGGTAATGGTGCAGGTCACCAAAGAGCCCATGGGCACCAAAGGCGCTAGGGTCGTGACCCATGCGAGCATTCCGGGCCGCTATCTGGTTTTTATGCCTACGGTGGACTACATTGGCATCTCGCGACGCATTGTCGACGAACAGGAGCGTGCTCGCCTCAAAGCCCTGGCAAAGAAAGTTCGCCCGAAGGATATGGGTCTGATTGTGCGAACCGTCGCCGAAGGAAAAGACGAGCAGGAGCTGGCTGACGACTGTCGCTTTTTGGAGGGTGTCTGGTCTACGGTACAGCAGAAGGCCAAGAAGGTCTCATCACCAGCGCTGCTATACAAAGACTACGACCTTATTCACCGCTTGGTACGGGACCTGTTTGGCTCCGACGTCGACAAGTTCGTGATTGACGACAAGGCAGAGTATCTCAGAACCCTCGAGTTGCTGGCCACGATCTCGCCTCACTTGAAGTCGCGGGTGTTCCTGTACCATGGTAGCATGCCTCTGTTTGAGTCCTATGGCGCAGAATCCCAGATTGAGCCTGCGCTGCAGCGTAAGGTATGGCTGGAGTCTGGAGGTTACCTAGTCATCGATGGGACAGAGGCCCTGACGAGCATCGATGTGAATACGGGCCGGTATGTGGGTACGACGAACTTGGCCGATACCGTGTTACGCACTAATCTGGAGGCGGCCAGTGAGATAGCCCGTCAGTTGCGGCTGCGTGACATCGGTGGGATCATCATCCTGGATTTCATCGACATGGACACCAAAGAAGACGAACGCCGTGTTCTTGAGCGCCTTGAAGCGGAGATACGGCGTGACAAGACGAAGACGCATGTCTTGGGCTTTACCAACCTGGGCCTTGTGGAAATGACACGCAAGAAAGTCAGACAGGACATTGGGGACTTCTTGCATCGCGATTGCCCGTACTGCGAAGGTACCGGGCGCGTGCTCTCAGAGTCCACCGTGGCTCTGCGGGCTCAGCGAGAGATTCTGCGTGTATGTCGTACCAACTCTGCTGAGGCCTTCTTGATTGAGGTCCACCCTTCTGTTGCTGGGTTACTGATTGGGGCTGGTGGGGCGAATCTGCGTCAGTTAGAGGAGACATCTGGGAAAACACTCTACGTGCGGGGACGTCAAGAGCTGCACCTCGAGGAGATTCTCTTTGCTGCGATGGGCAGCAGAGAGGATGTAGGCGCCTTGGCCCTTCCAGTTAGGAAGGGGCAGGTTCTGGAAGTGACTGTGGACGAACCTCACGTAAGCAACCCACGTGACGGCATTGGCCGCCTGGAGGGGTACGTGATCGACATAGATGGTGCCGGGAATCAGGTCGGACAGCGCTTGAAGGTCGAAGTGACGAAGGTCTATCGCACATACGCGAAAGGGCGGGTGGTGGCCGGACAGTCGCTCTAGGTATGTGTTTGACAGGCTCTATGGCCCGTGTTATTATCCTAGACGTAAGTGCCAGGCGGGTAAGGTGTCTGGCGCCGAAGCCGCACGGGAACGGTTCAGTAAAAGGCTACGTGCCTGCCCTTTCCGGCGAGCCTAAGCGGGAGGTGCCGCAGTGTACGCGATTGTCGAAACTGGCGGTAAGCAGCTAAAAGTGGCTGTCGGCGACATCGTAAATGTGGAGAAGTTGGACTGTGCGTCGGATGAGGAGGTCACGTTAGATCGTGTGCTTCTTGTATCCGATGATGGCCATCTACAGACGGGCAAGCCGTATGTGGAGGGAGCCAAGGTTGTCGCCAAGGTGGTCGGTCAGATAAAGGGCCCCAAGATTGTTGGCTTCAAGTATAAATCTAAGAAGAACCAGAGAAAGCGCTGGGGCCACAGGCAGCCATACACACGTTTGCATATTGAGCGCATTGAGGCGTAGCGGATAGAGCTATAGGCTCTGAGGGAGGCGAATAACGTGGCGAAGAAGAAGGGTGTAGGCAGCTCTCGCAACGGTCGCGATAGCAATGCCAAAATGCTAGGAGTTAAGGCACCTGATGGTAAGCTCGTCAGTGCCGGCAGCATCTTGGTACGGCAGCGAGGGACAAGCATCAACCCGGGCATCAACGTAGGACTCGGAAAAGACGACACCTTGTTTGCCAAGACTGATGGTACGGTCTCTTTTGAACGAGTCGGCAAGAAGAGCAAAAGAGTCAGCGTCTACCCGCTGCAGGCCATCCGCTAGCTTTCATGACTCCTAAGAGGTGTATCGCAGGGCCCGATGATATGCATCATCGGGCCCTGCTTGCCATGGGCAAGATAGTATTACGATAAAGCACGTGTGCGAGGTGTCTTCGGAGAGGAGGCAGCGCATGGGGGCAGAGTTTTATGATCGAGCGCGCATTCTTGCGCGGGGTGGTGATGGTGGCCATGGCGTGGTCAGCTTTCGGCGAGAGAAGTACATACCGGCAGGAGGTCCCGATGGCGGAGATGGGGGCGATGGAGGTAGTGTTCTTCTGGTCGTCGACCCGAGTATGTCCACCCTCATTGACCTTCATTATCGTAGGCACTACAACGCAGGTCGGGGCCAACATGGACAGGGATCTCGCAAACATGGCAGGGCCGGAGATGATCTCATCATCTCCCTCCCTCCAGGAACGCAAGTGCGGGAAGCCCAAACGCGTGAGTTGCTTGCGGACCTCGTCAGACCTGACCAGCGTCTCGTGGCAGCTAGAGGTGGACGCGGTGGACGAGGAAACGTGCACTTCGCTAGGGCTACTCGTCAAGCGCCGCGGTTTGCCGAGTTGGGGGAGAAGGGTGAGGAGAGGGAGCTCCTACTGGAGCTCAAACTTCTGGCGGATGTCGCTCTCGTAGGCTATCCTAATGCAGGCAAGTCGACAGTCATCGCTGCGGTCTCGGCGGCCCGCCCGAAAATCGCGGATTACCCCTTTACGACATTGGTGCCGAACTTGGGTGTTGTGTCCCTGGAGCCTGGAAAAAGCTTTGTCATGGCTGACATCCCCGGTCTCATCGAAGGAGCTCATGGCGGTGCTGGCTTGGGCCACGATTTCCTTCGACACATCGAACGGACCCGTCTACTGATGCATGTCATCGATGCGGCAGGTGTGGATGGCCGGGATCCCGTGGCAGACTATGAGGCCACGAATCGCGAGCTAAAGCTCTACAATCCGGAGCTGGCTACCCGTCCGCAGCTCGTACTGGCTAATAAGATGGATTTGCCACAGGCCGCTGAGCATCTACGTCGTCTGGCTGAACGGGTTAGAGCCGATGGACGGCAGTTGTTTGCCGTGAGCGCGGCAACAGGCGAGGCTCTACGCCAGCCGTTGCATGTAGCGTTCGAGATTCTCCAAGCAGTGCGAGCGGATGAAGCTGAACGGGAGACGGAAAAGAAGGAGGAGCGCATCTTCGAGGCTACAAAGAAGGACGAGCCTCTCTTGTTGCGCAAGTTTACCGTGCGTCGTGAAGCGGAGCGATTCGTGGTAGAGGGTGCAGGACTACGGAGATTCATGGCTCGGCTTGACTTCTCGAATCCAGCTACGATGCGCTATTTGCAGAGGTTGTTTGGCGACATCGGCATTCACGAGGCGCTGCGCGAAGCAGGGAGTACGAGACGGCGATACGGTGCGTGTCGAGGATTTGGAGTTTGAGTTTGTGGAGTAGGCTATGGCGGTTGCAGGGAACTTGGGGAGCCGCAACGAATGACTAGCCAGGAATGGGGCGGCGCAGACTGTGCTAACCGGCAAACAGAGGGCCTTTCTACGAGGCCTAGGTAATCAAGCTCCTGTAGTGCTACAGGTAGGCAAGGGGAGTCTGAGCGACACTCTCGTCAAACAGGCGGAGGACGCGATAGAGGCGCGTGAACTGATCAAAGTCCGTGTCCTAAAGACATGCCCAGAGACGCCTGAAGAGATCGCCAATCAAGTGGCTGAGGCTCTTGGAGCAGAACTGGTACAGTCAGTTGGGCACAACTTTCTTCTTTATCGACGCTCATGCGAGCCGAGCATCGAGTTACCGTCTTAGCGTTTGCGCAAGAGGGCATCTGCACGGCTCGATGTCTCGCGCGGCAAGGGGAAGAGCGCGCTCATTATGTAGACGCGGGCAGCGTAGAACGGAGTTTGGGGAGGGAGTTTATGTCTCATGGCGACGCATAGCGACTGCCTCCGTGATGCCAAGCGGATTGTAGTGAAACTTGGAACAAGCACCATTGCTCACCCAAACGGCGAGCTGGATATGCACCGCCTGGAGAAACTCGTGGGCCAGATGGCTGAGGCCGCTAGGGATGGCCGGGAGGTTATTGTAGTCACTTCTGGAGCTATTGGGGTAGGCATGAGCCGACTCGGTTTGCTGGAACGTCCTAAGACGATTCCAGAGAAACAGGCTGTGGCAGCTGTTGGCCAGGGATTGCTGATGGAAAGCTACGAAAGGCTGTTTCGTGAGTATGCTCAGGTTGTGGCGCAAGTCCTTCTCACCCGGGAGGACGTAACGGAGCGGGTGCGCCATCTCAACGCCCGTCATACTCTGACACAGCTTCTCAGTTTCGGTGTTATCCCTATCGTCAATGAAAACGATACGGTCGCGGTCGATGAGATCAAGTTTGGTGAGAATGATACTCTCTCCAGCCTTGTCGCTGCCTTAGTCGGGGCGGATTTGCTGATACTGCTCTCTGATGTCGATGGTTTACATTCCGCCGATCCTCATCGGGTACCCGATGCACGGCGCATTCCGGTAATAGCCGAGATCACTCCCGAAATCCAGGAATTGGGGGGAGGCCCAGGCTCCCCGCTAGGTAGTGGCGGTATGGCCACCAAGATCCAGGCGGCGCGCATAGCCACCCTTTCGGGCGTGGCGATGGTCGTAGCCAATGGTGCCCACGAGGATGTTATTCGTCGCATTTTGGATGGTGGCGACGTTGGTACGCTTTTTCTTCCATCGAGTCAAAGCCTGGGTAGTAGGAAGCGATGGATCGCTTTCTACCAACAGGCTCAGGGCGATCTCATCATCGATGCTGGGGCAGCGAAGGCTCTAATAGAAGACGGTAAGAGTCTCTTGCCAATCGGGATTGTGGGCATCAGAGGCTTCTTTGAAGAGGGCGATTTGGTCAGGATGGTTGACTCTGAGGGTAGAGAGGTGGCTCGAGGCCTGACAAACTACGCTTCGGGCGATGTGGAGCGTGTCAAAGGTCTGCCAACCAGCCGCATAGCCACGATCTTGGGTGAGAAGTATTACGATGAAGTAGTCCATCGTGATAACCTGGTTATCTCGGGAGGGAAACGGATTCCTCCTGGGTCGAATGGGGACCAGTGGTCCCTGTGTTCCGGAGGTGCCTGTTGAGGAGAGGTGAGCATTGGTGGCTCTTGACGATCAATCACTAGGCGAGGTGCGAGCGAAGGCTGAACTGGCTAAGAAAGCAAGCAGAGCGGTCGCTCGCCTCTCAGCCAAGAAGCGAAATGATATTCTGATGGCTCAAGCGGATGCTCTGCTGACCGCGCAGGAGCAGATCTTGGCGGCCAATGCCCGCGACGTTGCCCGGGCTAAGGAAAAAGGGGCTACGGCAGCCTTTATCGACCGCCTCACGCTCTCGGAGCAGCGCGTACATGATATGGCTGCAGGTCTTGCTCAGGTGGCCGACCTTCCTGATCCCCTGGGGGTAGCCTTGCGCAAGTGGAGGCTGCCGAATGGCCTTGATATTGCTCAGGTGCGTGTGCCGCTGGGCGTCGTCGCGGTGATCTACGAAGGTCGCCCTAATGTGACAGTTGATGTCGCTGGCCTGTGCATCAAGTCAGGTAACGCTACGGTGCTCAGAGGCAGTTCGGATGCGATTGAATCGAATAAGGCCCTGGTTGAGGCTCTGACTCATGCTGGAGAGGCCGCTGGGAGTCCACGTGGTGCCATTCAGCTTATCCACTCAGTGTCTCGCGAATCGGCACGTGAGCTGATGCGGATGACGGGTCTAGTCGATGTGCTTATACCGCGAGGGGGTGCTGGGCTTATTCGGGCTGCGGTAGAACACGCGACCGTGCCCGTGATCGAGACCGGAATCGGCAACTGCCATGTCTATGTTGACGCTACTGCGGATCTCGCCCAAGCTACGGAGATAGCCCTCAATGCGAAACTACAGCGCCCTGGGGTATGCAATGCCATGGAGACTCTGCTAGTACATGCTGCCGCAGCGGAGAAGCTTCTACCTTCACTATGTGCAGCCATGCGGGACGCAGGGGTGGAGTTGAGGGGCTGTGCCACGACACGAGCCCTGGTAGACGGTGCCATTGAGGCGACGGAAGAGGACTGGGCGAGCGAGTACTTGGATCTCATTCTGGCTGTGCGCGTGGTGGATAGTCTGGATGAGGCCATTGATCACATTGAGCGGTATGGTTCGCACCATTCCGATGCGATCGTCACTCAGAACTACAACTCAGCGCGCCGTTTCGCTGATGAGGTGGATTCGGCAGCTGTTTACGTGAATGCCTCTACGCGCTTTACGGATGGTTTTGAGTGGGGATTTGGAGCTGAAATTGGCATAAGCACGCAGAAACTGCATGCTCGGGGGCCCATGGGCTTGCCCGAACTGACCACAGGAAAGTACGTTGTGCTTGGCGACGGACAGGTCAGAGGGTAGAGTCCGGGGGTCGGGGATGTTGAACTGTATGGACAGGCAGCGGGTCGGCGTTCTGGGGGGTACGTTTGACCCTATTCACTATGGTCACCTCGCAGCAGCGGAAGAGGCGCGCGAAGTCTTGGAGTTGGCAAAGGTCATCTTTGTACCAAGTGGGCAGCCCCCTCACAAACGCTCTCACGAAATGGCGGGCGGTGAGCACCGCTGGAAAATGACGGTACTGGCTACCGAGGATAACCCGGCTTTTGCGGTCTCCAGGGTTGAGCTCGATCGTCCGGGTACCAGCTATACGGTGGATACGCTGCGCCTCCTTCAGGAACAGATGCCAGATAGTGAGTTGTATTTCGTCACAGGAGCTGATATGTTTCTGGATCTCCCCGCATGGAAAGAACCCGAGGAGATCCTGCGGTCATACCATTTTGTGGCGGTCACTCGCCCCGGCTGGAATCTGGAGCGCCTGGACGGTCGTCTGAGCCTTTTGGTTGAGCGCTATCGCTCGCAAGTGCACGTACTGAGGGTTCCGGGTGTTGCCGTCTCGTCCACTGAGATCCGGCAGCGCCTGCAAGTTGGGCGCTCGGTACGGTACTTGGTGGCGGACCGTGTTGTGCAGTATATCCAACAGGAGGGGCTATACCGTGGCCGCGCCACCATAAGCGGGTGACATGCTGTGCTTCATGACGAGATATCCTTGCAACGCTGGGTGCAAGCCCGATTGTCTCCCGCACGGTACGCGCATACCGTGCGGGTAGCTGCAACTGCATGCGGGTTGGCGAGTGTCTTTGGAGCAGAACTGAGAAAGACGCAAGCCGCTGCGTGGCTGCATGATTGTGCCAGGGATATGCCCAAACAAGCCCAGTTGAGGCAGGCAGGGGCCTTTGGTATAGTTATTGCTGATGTGGAACGTCACAACCCTGCGTTGTTGCATGCTCCGCTCGGAGCGGAGCTGGCTCGACGAGAGTGTGGTGTGCATTGTGAATCGGTCCTAGATGCGATTCGCTACCATACCACGGGCCGAGCGGGCATGTCGCTCTTGGAGAAAGTGGTCTTTATCGCTGATTATATTGAGCCCGAGCGTAGGTTTCGTGGCGCAGACCGCGTACGGGAGGTCGCTTTGCTTGACCTAGATACTGCCGTGCTCTTGGCGCTAGACCAGACAATAGCTCATGTGTTGGAGCGAGCCCAGTTGCTGCACCCGAACACGCTTGAGGCTCGTAATGACCTTATTCTGCAGCGCATCAAGAGGGAAGGCCGTGAATGATGCTACCCCCTGAACAGCTTGAAGAGGAGCACCAGCGGTTGGCCGCCGCAAGGGCGGGGAGGGCGGTGCGACGCCACCGCATCTTGGTCTTTGTTGTGGTCGTTTTGGCGGCGATTTCGCTTGGTGTCGGTGTGGCGTATGTGCAGATTCGCCAGGGTCTCAAGCACAATGAGGAGTTTCTCGACAGTCTGATCCACTTGGTGCCCGAGCGACGACGTGTCAACGTGCTTCTTGTCGGTGCCGATACGCGTGAAGAGGATACTGGGCGCAGCGACACGTTGATGCTGGTTAGTTTTGATCCTCTTTCGGGATCTGTTGGGGTCATGTCTATCCCTCGCGATACTCGGGTCCATATTCCAGGGCGGCGCGGATACGACAAGGTGAACGCCGCTTTCGCCATCGGAGGGGCGGAGCTAGCGAAACAGACGGTGGCTGAAGCACTGGATGTGCGGATAGACTATTTTGTGGTTTTGGATTTTGCTACATTTGAGAAGATCGTGGACACTCTTGGTGGTGTCATGGTCGATGTTCCAAAGCGCATGTACTATGTGGATAGGGCCCAGGGGCTGATTATCGACCTGCGCCCGGGGTTGCAGCGTCTAGACGGACGCCGGGCCTTGGGGTATGTTCGTTTTCGGCATGATGCGATGGGCGACATTTCGCTGGTAGACGCAGCTAGTGGTCAGTGCGATGGTCGTGTGGAGCGACAGCTGCAGTTTGTACGAGCTTTGGCTCGACAAGCTATGAGACCGATGTCCCTGTTCCGCATTCCACAGCTGCTTCGCCACGCGTTCACAGCCATTGACACTGATATCCCCGTGGGCCGGATGGTCTCTCTGACTCTGGCGGCGCGACGTGTGAGAGCCAACTCGTTTCACACGTACATTCTTCCGGGGGTTGGTCAAACGCTGCGAGGTGTCAGCTACTGGGTACCGGATATGGAGAAGGCGCAACAAGCGGTAGATGAGATGGTTTCTGCCGGGGAGATGCGTCCAGTGCGCATTGCAGTGCTCAATGGTTCAGGTGTGGGTGGTGCGGCGGGTGAAGCCGCGGAGAAGCTACGTCAAGAGGGTTATGATGTTGTTTTTGTCGGAAATGCAGAGCGTTTCGACCACGAACGAACACATGTGGTGGCACTCTCCGGTGATGTGACAGCGGCAGGAGTTGTGGCCAAGGCTTTGGGTGTCAAGACAGCGAAGAAGCGCAACGATACGCGTGTGAGCGATGCAGACGTTGCAGTTGTCGTCGGTCGCGACAGTGCATCGGTTTTCGCTGAAAGCGAGCACGAAAAAGGGGGTAGGCACACTGAAATCCGCAGGTGAGCGTCTTGCCGAGAGGATAGCTACGGTCGCCGATGAGAGCCAGGCCAAGGATGTGCTGATCTTAGATCTTCGCGGCTTGACGGCAATAACTGATTATTTCGTGATTGCTAGTGCTGAGACTACTGTGCAGGTACGAGCTGTGACTCAAGCGGTTGTCAATAACCTAGCGCAGGAGGACATAAGGTATATCCGTCGCGAGGGTTGGGATGACACGGGGTGGGTGTTGCTGGACTATGGTAGCGTAGTGGTTCACATCTTTCTGGATGAGCAAAGAGAGTATTACGAGCTGGAGCGACTATGGGGCGATGCTCCACAGCGGAGCACTGGAGAGCTGATGACGGAGTGAGGTCACATCGGACACCGTACGCTGCTTTGGCGCCCATCTACGATCTGATCACGGCCGGACATGACTACGAGCGATGGATTGACGCAGTATTAGAGCTGTACGAGCTGTTAACTGGCGATCTGGGTAGTGGTCTTAAGGTTCTTGATATTGGGTGTGGCACGGGGCGGGGCATGGCAGCGCTGGTAGCACGGGGCCATCGCGTCAGTGGGGTCGATATCTCTGCCGAGATGCTTGCCATTGCCGCAGAGCGGTTGTCTTGCATAGAACCTACACCGATGCTTATCTGCCAAGACATGCGACAACTTGACATGGGACAGGAGCGCTTTCAGCTTGCGCTTGGCCTGTGCGGTAGCTTCAATTATCTGCGGTCGGTGTCTGAGTTGACAACCACGCTCGACAACATAGCGTCTTGTTTGGTCGCCGGAGGCGTATTGGTTTTTGATATCACTACGGAGAGGAAACTAGCTTCAGCCTATGGCCTCAACCCTTGTGTGGAAGAAGGCCCGGATTATGTGCTGGCGTGGGACAAGGTATGGCAGCCACGAAAACGTCTGTGGCATTTTCGGATCGACGTGTTCACGTGTAGCAGTCGGCAGATGGGCACCCGTTGGCTGTGGGCCAGGAATACTGAAGTACATAGTCAGCATGCCTTTAGCCCTGCCGAAGTGGTAGACGCACTGCGTGTATCTGGCTTTGAACGGGTTGTCGGGCCGCTAGCGGCTTTCAGTCTCGAGGCGGCAGACAGCGATACGGAACGTGTTTTTTACGCGGCGCAGGTCATGTGAGGCGATAAAAGGAGCACAGGGTTGCTAGAGGCGTCTGAGGAGAGATAACTCGGGGATTTTCCACGAAGTGGATGGATAGAAGGCGACATTGGGTGTTGACGCCATACTGATGTGGTGTTAGGATGTAAAAGTCGCTGCTGCGGCCAGACCTCTGGCAGGCGAAGCGGCACACTCTGGTCCTTGACAACTAAACAGCGTGCAAAAAGAAGCAAGGGAAAGCGAGCGCCGATCGTAATGGATTGGTAGCGAGCTTGAGAAACCTATGAACACTTCTCGGAGTAGCAACTCTGAGAGGTGCGAGCTTCTACGAGTAATTTCGAAGAAGCCAGGTAAGCATCCAAGATTATTCCGGTGCCTAGCACCGTAATGATACCAGCTTGGAGAGTTTGATCCTGGCTCAGGACGAACGCTGGCGGCGTGCCTAAGACATGCAAGTCGAGCGAAGTGCGACTTCGGTTGCACTTAGCGGCGGACGGGTGAGTAACGCGTGGGCAACCTGCCCCTCAGCCTGGGATAACTGTCGGAAACGATGGCTAATACCGGATGCTGTATATGGATCGCATGGTCTATATACGAAAGTTCAGGCGCTGAGGGATGGGCCCGCGTCCCATTAGCTAGTTGGTGAGGTAATGGCTCACCAAGGCGACGATGGGTAGCCGGCCTGAGAGGGTGACCGGCCACACTGGGACTGAGACACGGCCCAGACTCCTACGGGAGGCAGCAGTCGGGGATCTTCCACAATGGGCGAAAGCCTGATGGAGCGACGCCGCGTGAGGGACGAAGGTCTTCGGATCGTAAACCTCTGTCTTCCGGGACGATAATGACGGTACCGGAAGAGGAAGCCACGGCTAACTACGTGCCAGCAGCCGCGGTAATACGTAGGTGGCGAGCGTTGTCCGGAATTACTGGGCGTAAAGGGTGCGTAGGCGGTGCCTTAAGTCTCGTGTGAAAAGTGTCGGCTCAACCGATACATGCCACGGGAAACTGGGGCGCTTGAGTGCCGGAGAGGGTCGCGGAATTCCCGGTGTAGCGGTGAAATGCGTAGATATCGGGAGGAACACCAGTGGCGAAGGCGGCGACCTGGACGGTAACTGACGCTGAGGCACGAAAGCTGGGGGAGCAAACAGGATTAGATACCCTGGTAGTCCCAGCCATAAACGATGAGCGCTAGGTGTTGCGGGTATCGACCCCTGCAGTGCCGCAGTTAACGCAATAAGCGCTCCGCCTGGGGAGTACGGCCGCAAGGCTGAAACTCAAAGGAATTGACGGGGGCCCGCACAAGCGGTGGAGCATGTGGTTTAATTCGACGCAACGCGAAGAACCTTACCAGGGCTTGACATCCCCTGAAGGGCGTGGAAACACGTCGTCTCTTCGGAGCAGGGAGACAGGTGGTGCATGGTTGTCGTCAGCTCGTGTCGTGAGATGTTGGGTTAAGTCCCGCAACGAGCGCAACCCCTACTCTGTGTTACCAGCACGTCAAGGTGGGGACTCACAGAGGACTGCCGGTGACAAACCGGAGGAAGGTGGGGATGACGTCAAATCATCATGCCCCTTATGTCCTGGGCTACACACGTGCTACAATGGCCGGTACAGACGGAAGCAAACCCGCGAGGGGGAGCGGATCCGATAAAACCGGTCTCAGTTCGGATTGCAGGCTGCAACTCGCCTGCATGAAGCCGGAATCGCTAGTAATCGCAGGTCAGCACACTGCGGTGAATACGTTCCCGGGCCTTGTACACACCGCCCGTCACACCACGAAAGTCTGAAACACCCGAAGTCAGTGGCCTAACCCGCAAGGGAGGGAGCTGCCGAAGGTGGGGCAGATGATTGGGGTGAAGTCGTAACAAGGTAGCCGTATCGGAAGGTGCGGCTGGATCACCTCCTTTCTAAGGAGAAGCGCCAAGGCGGTCAGTCTTGGCTACTCCTAGGTCGGCCCTTGCTGATGTACGCTGTTTAGTTGCCAGGGACTGGAGCAGTCTTTGCACCTTGACAACTGCACAGAGGAGAAAAGGTGACGATACACACACCTGCCGCGACTGACATCGACGCGGTGAGGTGTGTATGGAGATCGTTTGATGGTCCCTCGACCATCATGGCGACTCCTAGTTGCCTGAGGAGACTTACAAACCTAGCGTGGCTCAAAAGAGCACACGCGGGCTTAATCGGTCAAGCGAAATGAGGCGCACGGCGGATGCCTAGGCGCCAGGAGCCGAAGAAGGACGTGGCAAGCTACGAAATGCCTCGGGGAGCCGCAAGCAGGCTTTGATCCGGGGATATCCGAATGGGGAAACCCACCATCCCAACGGATGGTATCCTACGGTGAATCCATAGCCGTAGGAGGGGCACCGGGGGAACTGAAACATCTAAGTATCCCGAGGAAAAGAAATCACAGAGATTCCCTTAGTAGCGGCGAGCGAACAGGGATGAGCCCAAACCGGCCTTGTGCCAAGCCTGCAAGCGTTGCAGGGTCGGGGTTGTGGAAAGCCAATGTGAGTTGCAGCTCACTACAGCCGAGATCTTCTTAGCTGAATGCTCTGGAAAGGGCAGTCACAGAGGGTGAAAGCCCCGTAGGCGAAAAGAAGATGTAGGCTGGGCTTATCCAGAGTACTACGAGGCACGAGAAACCTCGTAAGAAGCTGGGGCGACCACGCTCCAAGGCTAAATACTCCTGGCGACCGATAGTGAACTAGTACCGTGAGGGAAAGGTGAAAAGCACCCCGGGAGGGGAGTGAAATAGAACCTGAAACCGTGTGCTGACAAACAGTCAGAGCCCCAGATGTGGGTGATGGCGTACTTTTTGTAGAACGGACCGGCGAGTTATCGTATGCAGCAAGGTTAAGGGTCAAAAGGCCCGGAGCCGTAGGGAAACCGAGTCTGAATAGGGCGCCATAGTTGCATGCGGTAGACCCGAAACCGGGTGATCTATCCATGGCCAGGGTGAAGCCAAGATAAGCCTTGGTGGAGGCCCGAACCACGTAGCCGTTGAAAAGGCTTGGGATGAGCTGTGGATAGGGGTGAAAAGCCAATCGAACCCGGAGATAGCTGGTTCTCCCCGAAATCGCTTTAGGGCGAGCCTTGCTTAAAGACCATAGGAGGTAGAGCACTGATCGGGCTAGGGGCCCTACAAGGTTACCGAACCCGTTCAAACTCCGAATGCCTATGGAGGGAAGCAAGAGTCAGACTACGGGGGCTAAGCTTCGTAGTCGAAAGGGAAACAGCCCAGACCGACAGCTAAGGTCCCAAAGTGTGGACTCAGTGGAAAAGGATGTGGGATTGCACAGACAACCAGGATGTTGGCTTAGAAGCAGCCAGTCATTTAAAGAGTGCGTAATAGCTCACTGGTCGAGTGATCCTGCGCCGACAATGTAGCGGGGCTAAGTCCACCACCGAAGCTTCGGATACGTACACGCCTTGGTGTGTACGTGTGGTAGGGGAGCGTTCCTTGTGCATGGAAGCCGTACCGAAAGGCGCGGTGGAGCGCAGGGAAGAGAGAATGCCGGTATGAGTAGCGAAAAGACAGGTGAGAATCCTGTCCGCCGAAAGCCTAAGGTTTCCTGAGCAAGGTTCGTCCACTCAGGGTAAGTCGGGGCCTAAGCCGAGGCCGAAGGGCGTAGGCGATGGACAACAGGTTGAGATTCCTGTACCACCGTGTGGACATTTGAGTGACGGGGGGACGCAGAAGGGTAGATACCGCCGGCGGATGGAAGTGCCGGTCCAAGCGGGTAGGGAGTGTGGCAGGCAAATCCGCCACACACGGATCCCGAGCCGTGATGGGGAGGGAACAATAAGTACCGAACGGGTCGATCCCATGCTGCCGAGAAAAGCCTCTAGCGAGTCCACTGGTGCCCGTACCGCAAACCGACACAGGTAGGCGGGGAGAGAATCCTCAGGCGCGCGAGAGAACCCCTGTTAAGGAACTCGGCAATCCAACTCCGTAACTTAGGGAAAAGGAGTGCCAGCGAAGGTGAACATCCAAGCGGCGGGAGCTTTTGCTGGCCGCAGCGAACGGGCCCAAGCGACTGTTTACCAAAAACACAGGCCTCTGCTAAGGCGCAAGCCGACGTATAGGGGCTGACGCCTGCCCAATGCCGGAAGGTTAAGGGGAAGGGTTAGGGCAACCAAAGCTCTGAACCGAAGCCCCGGTCAATGGCGGCCGTAACTATAACGGTCCTAAGGTAGCGAAATTCCTTGTCGGGTAAGTTCCGACCTGCACGAATGGCGTAACGACTTGGGCGCTG
Organism: Limnochordia bacterium; assembly: GCA_050951545.1. GTDB lineage: Bacteria > Bacillota > Limnochordia > DTU080 > DTU080 > DTU080. Next base: position 381,564 of record JBMNJG010000011.1, read on the forward strand.
TCTCAACAGGGGACTCGGCGAAATTGTAGTACCAGTGAAGATACTGGTTACCCGTGGCAAGACGGAAAGACCCCATGGAGCTTTACTGTACCCTGAGATTGGATTTTGGTATGCGATGTATAGGATAGGTGGGAGGCTACGAAGACGGGACGCCAGTCTCGTTGGAGCCGTTGGTGGAATACCACTCTTCGGATGCTGAAATTCTAACCTACGGCCGTGATCCGGTCGGGACACAGTCTCAGGCGGGCAGTTTGACTGGGGCGGTCGCCTCCTAAAAGGTAACGGAGGTGCCCAAAGGTTCCCTCAGCGCGGTCGGAAATCGCGCGTACAGAGTGTAAAGGCAGAAGGGAGCTTGACTGCGAGACCAACAAGTCGAGCAGGGACGAAAGTCGGGCTTAGTGATCCGGTGGTTCCGCGTGGAAGGGCCATCGCTCAACGGATAAAAGCTACCCTGGGGATAACAGGCTCATCTCCCCCAAGAGTTCACATCGACGGGGAGGTTTGGCACCTCGATGTCGGCTCGTCGCATCCTGGGGCTGTAGTCGGTCCCAAGGGTTGGGCTGTTCGCCCATTAAAGCGGTACGCGAGCTGGGTTCAGAACGTCGTGAGACAGTTCGGTCCCTATCTGCCACGGGCGCAGGAGATTTGCAGGGGAGCCGTCCCTAGTACGAGAGGACCGGGACGGACGCACCGCTGGTGCACCGGTTGTCCCGCCAGGGGCATGGCCGGATAGCTATGTGCGGCAGGGATAAACGCTGAAAGCATCTAAGCGTGAAGCCCCCCCCAAGATGAGATCTCCCGCCTCCATAGAGAGGGTAAGACCCCTGGAAGAAGACCAGGTTGATAGGCCCAAAGTGGAAGCGTTGCAAGACGTGGAGCTGATGGGTACTAATAGGTCGAGGGCTTGACCTAAAAGTAGTAAGCTCTCAGGCAGCAATCGTCATCTTATCTTCTGTGCAGTTGTGAGGGTGCACAGCACCTGGAGACTTTGTCGGTGGCAATGGCGGAGGGGACCCACCCGTTCCCATCCCGAACACGGCAGTTAAGCCCTCCAGCGGTGATGGTACTGCAGGGGTAACCCTGTGGGAGAGTAGCTCGCTGCCGGCAAAACCCTTAGACGTCCCGCCAAGTGCGGGACGTTTGCTTTTGCTGCAGCTCACAGGGTTGCCCCTGGGCAACCGGTGCCACAGCTGAGCCTTTGCGAAGCAAAGGCCAGCTGAAGGTGCGGGAGAGTAGCTCGCTGCCGGCAAAACCCTTAGTGACCGATAGATGGTGTGAAGGAGAACGGAGCCAGGGCGCGGAACGAGTGGCAAGGATGAAGCCAAACAGGAGGCCTATGATATGAAGGTCGGCATTATCGGTTGTGGTACAGTCTCTCAGTACGGTCACATTCCAACCTTGGCCAACATGCCCGGCGTTGAACTTATCGCTCTTTCAGATGTCAACGTAGAGCGTCTGGAAGGACTTAAGCAGAAATACCAGGTGCCTCACGCGTTTGCTGACTACAGTGAGTTATTGGCCCTCAAGGGGCTTGATGCCGTGGCCGTGGCCACTCCGCTACATACCCACGCCGACATTGTTTGTGATGCGGCGCGAGCGGGTCTTCACGTCCTCTGTGAAAAACCCCTTGCTCACACCGTTGAAGACGGGGAACGCATGATTAAGGCAATGCGGGATGCAAATCGTTTCTTGGGGATCAATTTCAACCTAAGGTTTTCCGATGTGGAGGGACAGGCCTACGCCTGGAAAAAGGATATTGGGCGTATCAATATCATCCGGGAAGTCTATGTCTGGCATGCGCATCAGTGGCAGAACAAGGAGCGAATGACCCAGTTCTTTGCCAACGGCGGGCCAGTGGTTGATAGCGCGGTCCACTTCTTCGATCTCTGCGAATGGCTTACCGGGGAGGAGATCACTGGTATTCAAGCCGTAGGCAGCTTCCTTCCCGATGTGGGTGCCCCGACCCATGTTATTTCTAATCTCACGCTGTCAGGCGGGGTGATAGGACTCGTGGAAGTCGGATGGACCTACACTCACAATACTAAGGATCGTGCCTTCCATCGGCGCTTCGACCTGATTGGTGAGCACGGGGTCATTAGCTACGATAACGAATCGGCGAAGACCAGGATGTATACTGCTGAAGAAACGACAATTCTGCCAGCGCGCGGCGGCAAGGATTTCGTGGCGGTTTATGAGGCGTTTTTCCGAGCCATTCAAGGGCAGGACAAAGGATCCCTTGCAACAGGAGAGGATGCTTTCAGAGCCACCCGTGCAGCTTTGAGGGTGCTCGATCAGCTCGGAGCCAACCCGTACCGTTAACGGTGTTGGGGCAAGGTGCCTATAGATGGTTGACTGGCCCTTATTTGAGCATCCTTTATGGCCCCGTGTTACTCATTGTCACTGTCCTGTGGTATAAGGTGTTTGCTCATGCTTTCGCGTGGACTCGGGAAGAACGATACCCCCCCGCGATGACGCGGGACATCGTCTATTTGGTGGCATTCATGGCTGTAACTCCAGGGGTCTGGCAGGGCTCATTGCATGGGATATGGGGACAAGCGGTACTAGCTGTTTTCATGACGCATGGCAGAAGAACCGCGGTGGTCGGGAAAGACGAAAGCAAATGTACGTGGCGTTATCCCCGGCTTTGCGCCTCAGATATTGCGATAGCCGTTCAATTGCTTGGAGTGGGGCAGCGGCAGGTCTGGTTACGACACTTGTCTTGCATGCATAAATCCTACGGCGCTTCGTGCAACTGGCAGATTGGTCTCTGATGGCCAAGGCGTCTGCTTTGCTGATCTACACGGTATTTGGGTTTGCAGCAGGATTGCTGAGACAAAAGATACGCGCCCGCTGGCCCCGGGCTATTGAGACAGGATTTGCTCTCGCTGGGTCTTCGCACTTCGGCTCGACGAGTCTGTAATGCCGTTGGTCTTCAGCTTCTTGGTGTGGGCGGGCATGGGATCGATCGATGCTGCCTTCTTTTATGACATACTGGCTTGGCCTTTCATGATCATCTTCGCTATCCCGATCTACGCTCTATGGGCTTTCTGCCATACCGGAGTGTTGGGGTGGCTAGGAACCCTTGGCCGACAACAATTCATGGAGTCCGTGGCCTATGAGGTTCTTCTGTCAAACGACCAGACCCAGCGTTGGCTTGGCGGGCTAGATATTGTCGGTGACCCCATGAACAACCGCTACGTGCTATCCGGGATTTTGCCAGATCGGGCCACGCTCACGGCTATTCAAGGGCGTCTGCACGACGTTCAAGGCGCGGAGGTTGAGGCCGAAGCAGTTCGTGCACTGTTCATCCGGCCACATTAGGACCCGACGCTCGTACCACCGATGCTGATGGGAGCACCAACGCGACGCGCTATAGACACGATGCAACCGGTAGGAACCGGACACTAGTCGGACGGTGCCCTGCCTGCATAGACGTCGGATACGTTGCTGTACGCCTCACGCCATGAGTTGGGTTTGACGGGGGCCAAACTAGGTTGCCCAGATGGCGACTCTAGAGCTTGTACTGTGCTTGTCGACGGCGGCCCGTGAAGTCGTGCATGATGTTGGCCGCTGAAGCAGTGGGAAGTGAGATCACCACTGTGGAAGGACTTCACGATGCCCCTGTGCCAACCCCGACGAACCAGTTGTTCAACACAAAGGGCCCACATAATGATAAACTGAGTGCAGCCCGTATTATAGCCGGGTTGTTTTTCTGCTGAATGGCTAGTAAAGGGAGGGTTCGCCTTGGCAGAGATAGTCACGAAAAGGCGATTGGCGCCTAAAATCACGCTCTATGAGATCAGCGCCCCCAGAATTGCCCGTAATGCCAAGCCCGGGCAGTTCGTCATCATACGTTTGTCGGAACGGGGCGAGCGAATTCCCCTCACAATAGCGGACTTCGACCGCGAGCGAGGCGTCATAACGATTGTGGTGCAGGAGGTCGGGAAGACGACCTTGGAGCTTGGTCACTATGAGCCCGGGGATGATGTCCTGGATCTGCTCGGGCCGTGCGGCACGGGTATACAGATCAAGCACTATGGGCGCGTCGCCTGTGTATGCGGTGGATTGGGTGCTGCTCCCATCTATCCCAAGGCGAAGGCTCTGCATGCGGCTGGCAACGAGATCGTTACCTTCATCGGTGCACAGACCGCTGAGAGGTTCATCCTTGCTGAAGAGCTTGCTGCGGTGAGCAGCGAGATGCACTACGCAACGGATGACGGATCGTACGGACACCATGGCTTCGTGACCGACATCTTGCGTAAGTATCTGGAGAACGGCAAGGCGATAGACAAAGCGATCGCAGTAGGCCCTGTGCCTATGATGAGATCCGTTTGTAATGTCACTAAGGAGTTCAACGTTCCCACTACTGTGAGCTTGAACGCCATAATGGTTGACGGTACCGGAATGTGCGGTGGTTGCCGGGTTACTGTGAATGGTGAGACCAAGTTCTCATGTATCGATGGGCCATCGTTTGACGGCCATCAGGTGGATTTCGACGAGCTCATCACACGCCAGCGCTTCTACTGCGAGCAGGAGCGGAAATCGATGGGTGATCACATCTGCAGACTCGGAGGCACAGAATGAGCACACGCGCAGAAGCCTCGAAACAAGAACCTCACATTCGAGTAACCAACTTCGACGAAGTCAACCAAGGACTTACTATGGAGCAGGCGCTTAGCGAGGCCGAACGCTGCCTGCAGTGCAAGAGGCCGGCGTGTATGAAGGGCTGTCCTGTTGAGGTGCCGATCACGCGGTTTGTTGGCGCTCTTCGGGAAGGCCAAATTGACAATGCTTTGAAGATCATCAAGGAGAAAAATAGTCTGCCGGGAGTATGCGGACGGGTCTGCCCGCAGGAGCACCAATGCGAGGGTCTGTGCGTGTTAGGGAAGAAAGGTCAGCCCATTGCTATCGGGCTGTTGGAGCGTTTTGTGGCCGATCATGCTGACAAACGCAAGGCGACCCCGCCCAGAGTTTCATCCATGGGCATCAAGGTAGCCGTGATCGGCTCGGGGCCTGCTGGGTTGACAGCTGCCGCAGACTTAGGCCTACGTGGGTATGACGTAACGGTGTTTGAGTGCTTGCATGAGCCGGGGGGAGTGCTCCGCTATGGCATTCCCGAATTCCGGTTGCCTAAGTCGGTAGTGGACGATGAGGTAGAGTACATCAAGTCGCTGGGCGTGCAATTCGAGATGAATGTGGCCGTCGGACAGACCATCACGCTCGATCAGCTTTGGGATGAGGGGTATCAGGCTATCTTTGCGGGTACTGGCGCTGGTCTGCCCTACTTCCTAGGCATCCCGGGCGAGAACTCAGCCGGGGTGTACTCCGCCAATGAGTTTCTCACCCGCGTGAACCTCATGAAGGCTTACAGGTTCCCTGAGTACGATACGCCAGTCAGGGTAGGCAGTGATTTCTGCGTGGTTGGCGGTGGAAATGTGGCCATGGATGCGGCCCGTACCGCTCTTCGTTTGGGCGCTGATCGGGTATCCATCGTCTACCGCCGTTCCATGGACGAGATGCCTGCCCGGGCAGAAGAGGTGGAGAATGCCGCGGAAGAGGGCGTCATCTTCGAGTGCCTGGCTAGTCCCGTGCGGGTTCTGGCTAGTGAGAAGGGCGAAGTAACAAGCCTTGTGTGTCAGCGAATGGCACTAGGCGAGCCCGACGCATCTGGCCGACGCACTCCGGTTCCGATTCCCGACTCTGAGTTCACCCTGTCCGCCGACACAGTGGTGGTTGCGATTGGTCAAGGCCCCAACCAAGTCCTGATCAGGAACATTGGTGCCGTGAAGCTTAACCGTAGGGGCTACATCGAGGTTGTTGAGGAGACGGGCGCTACTAACGTTCCCGGCTTCTACGCTGGTGGAGACATTGTCACCGGAGCAGCCACAGTCATTGCAGCTATGGGGGCTGGAAAGCGAGCCGCCAAAGCCATAGACATCTACCTACAAGGGAAGGCACAGGCTGATGCGAGCGGACTTGAGGCTGCTCCTAGCCATAGCGTGCGCAGAGGTAGCCGACTCGAGTAGCGCAAAGCAACAGGCGGCTACTCGAGCCGGATTACCACGTCAGGTGCTCACGTAGGTAGTTGAGGTCTGCTATTGCTGAGGAGAAGAGAGTCTCGGTCGACTCAGTGGGCGAACCTGTTCCCTCCGTGAACTCCAGAGCGAAGGACCCGGAGAAGCCTTCTTCCCTCATGAGATGCAGTCTCTCTTTTACTACCTTAGGCTGGCGATCAAGACGTTGCATTACGCCAGATGCGTCCCGCAGCTGCACATGGGCGTGGGTGATGCGAGGTCCCAGGTGTGCAAACCATACACGTAAGGTCTCGGTATCGGTGGTAAAGGGGTGGACGATGGCCTGGAATGCATCGTCTTCCCATGCTGCGAAGACCTCTTTGGCTACCTGCGGGTCTTCCATGATCGTGCCGCCATGGCACTCACACAGCAGGCGTGTACCTGGAGGAAGCTGTTCTCTCCATGCCAGTGCATTCTGCACATAGAGGTCCTTGTGAGCGGCTTCTCTTCCCAGGTTGAACTTGACCCCGCGAGCATTCAGTAGGGTAGCCAAGCGGGCAGCCTCTTGCCGACTAATGTTGTCCGTTGCCCCAAAAGCGGTGTAGGAGTTGAAGACGGCCACAGGAAAGGCGCTCTCTTGGAGTGCAGCCAGTTCAGCAGATGAAGCTAGGGCGGCGTGGTTCTCCCACAGCTCCATACCGTCGAAGCCAGCGCGTGAAAAACGTGACAGCCACTCGCTTATCAGGTAGGTTGGTTCTTTGCCGCGCGCCCAGCGATTGCGTTCTAGCAATATCGTCCCGATGTAGATCTCGGTGCTCATAGTTGGCACACCTCCGAGGTCGATTGTTACAGTCATGGGTTCTCTTTAGGAACGATGGCGCCTGCATCGTATGACGTGCGTTGTGACTGACGGTGACAGAGGCTGCCGATCGCTCTCGGCAGCCTCTGGTGTGAGAAGTTAGATCCGGACCTCGGCCCCCTTAGCCGCGGACTCGTAGATGCCTACCAGCATTTTGGTGACGGTGAGGCCGTGCTCCCCAGGGGTCATGCAGGGACCCTCGCCGCGGACGGCCTTGGCAAAGGCTTCCATCTGGCGGGCGAAAACAGAGACCCTTCCTCGGTCTGGCATATTGACCATCGTATCAATATCGTGGTCGTCCTTCTGACTCATGAGGGCTACCTTGTTGTCTTCAAGGCTTGCTCCCTGTTCGCTCCCCATCAGGTTGATCGTGTGAGTAGCAGCTGTATACCCTGCCCAGCCAGCCTCCAGGGAGATCACAGCCCCGTTGTCCATCCGAATGAGGGCCGTAGCGAAGTCCTCGACGTCAAAGAAACCATCCCATTCGGCACGGCCCCAGCTGCCCAGACCCATCTTCCGATGACCAAGCTCGCTAAAGGTGGCGCCACAAACACTGACTGGATTTGGGCAGCCCATGAGGTACCAGGCAGAGTCGAGGACGTGTACCCCGATGTCGATTAGCGGACCGCCCCCCGACATCTCTTTCCGGGTAAACCAGCCGCCCCAACCGGGGATACCACTGCGTCGCACGTATTGGGCCCGTGCCATGTAGACTCGCCCCAGATGACCGTCTTCGATGTGCTTTCGCAACCACTGGATCGTCGGTCGGAAGCGGGCACACATGCCGACTTGCAGGAGCTTCCCAGTCTCTTGGGCTGTACGCACCATCTCCTCGGCCCACTCCCGCTTGATGGACATGGGCTTTTCGCAGAGAACGTGTTTTCCTGCCTTTAGGGCAGCGATTGATATCTCGTGGTGTATGTAGTTAGGTACGGATACTACCACGGCATCAATGTCTTCTTTTTCCAGCATTTCACGGTAATCAACGTATGCACGCTCAATCTGGTACTGCGACTGACGGTTCTCGGCTCGTTCCTTGATGATGTCACATATAGCGATAGGCTTGGCGGCACCAGTGGTCACGCAGGCCTCCAAGTGGCCTCCAGAGTTGCCTCCTGCCCCAACGATTCCGATACGAATAGGACTGCTCACAGTCTGTTGCCTCCCCAGAAAATGGTGTGATGCTGTACGGGTATGTCGGCGGCCACCCATAGGCTGACCAGACGGCTGGTCCAGTGTCTTACAATTGACATTCGCTACGACAGGTCCACATACCTATCTTCATGGTCGCCAGAACACCATATCCAGAAAAAGAATAGGTATAGGATGAACACGCACGGTTCATGCTATGGGTGCCGGGTGAAGGCAGCGCATTTCGCTAGCTGATGTCCCCTTAGTCAGGGCGAAGATGCCGAGAAGACTGCCAACCGTTCATACGGCACCCGGCCTGTCTCGTTGCGTACCCGCAACGAGTGTTGCCGACGGCGGGGTCATGTGGCTTCGCCGTCGGCTCGCGCGCTGGTGTGAAGCAGCCATTCACACGCCAAGGAGTCATGGGGCAGGAGGGAGAATGAACGGGTAAGTGACAGATAGGGGGCGCACGTGTGAGCCGTTACCAGATAGGTGTCGTTGGACTAGTACATGATCATGTGTGGGACGTGGTTCCGGGTTTTCTTGCTGATGTGCGATCAGAAATCGTTGCTGTGGCAGACGTGAATCCGCCGCTCTTGGCTCAGGCCAAAGAGAAATGGAATGTCCAGCAGGTTTTTGAGTGCTGGAATGAGATGCTGGAGAAGACCCAGCTGGACGCGATCATCGTCTATGGAGAGAACTCGATGGCTGCAGAGGTCGTTGAGGCGGCGGCAGCTAGGCGAATCCACGTCATGGTGGAGAAACCGATGGCTGCAACCTTAGAGCAAGCAGATCGCATGCTAATTGCTGCCAGGCGGGCCGGGATCACGCTGATGGTCAACTGGCCGACGGCGTGGAACCCCAACTTTGCCACTGCCGTAGACATGGCCACCACTGGTGAGCTGGGCGAAGTCTTTAAGGTGCGCTATCGGGCAGGCCACGAGGGTCCGCAGGAGTATGGATGCACACCGTACTTCTGCGAGTGGCTTTTCGACAAAGGGCGCAATGGTGGCGGGGCGCTTATCGACTACTGCTGCTATGGGGCTGCTTACGCCGCGTGTTTGCTGGGGCGTCCTAACGCGGCAACGGCTGTCGCTGGGAGAATGGTTAGGGAGTACATCACGGTTGAAGATAACGCGGTCATCTTGGCTAAGTATAACAAGGGTTTGGCGATCTGTGAGGCATCCTGGACGACATATGGCTTGGGCTATGAGCTGATGATCAACGGCTCGAAGGGGACTGTGCGCTCTGATGGCCGCAGTGTGCAGATTGCTCACAACAGTGATGAGGGTCCACAGAGTGTCGAGGTACGGCCGTTATCAGAAGACAAGCGCAACGCAGCTGCACATTTCCTTGCTTGTCTAGAGCAGCAGCGGGCACCAGAGGGTCTCTGCGACCCTGTGGTTTCGCGCAATGCCCAAGAGATTTTGGAGGCTGGTATCCTGGCCGCCGAAACTGGTAGCACTGTTCCGTTTCCCGTTGTCTCTCGCCGTTAGCGAGATGGCTTTCTCCGACTATCACGTTTTGGGGGTTGACGACAGGGCCTCTTTTGTGGCATGATGGGTTGTGCAAGCGCAGATGCCACGTTTGTGGGGCCGTAGCTCAATTGGGAGAGCGCTTGAATGGCATTCAAGAGGTCGTGGGTTCGACCCCCATCGGCTCCACCAAGGAAAACCCCGTTACGACGGGGTTTTTTGCTGTTGTTGGACCTTAAGCAGAAATAGTGGGTCTTGCGAATGCTCGTGCCGGACCTAAAGACTAGGCAGATGAGGGATCTTGGAGGGAGGGGCTGATTCATGAAGTAGCTAGCGAGGTTGCTCGCTGTTCTGACTTGTGATGGGGTTTCAGTCGACACTGGGGCGAGTGGTTGCCGCAGAGATAGCCGAGGCGTCTGGTCTGGCAATCGTTCGTGATGGGCAGGCGCAGGCGGTGATTGTGCTCAGTGCGAATGCCGATGGGCAGACGAGAAAGGCTGCAAGTGTGTTTGTGGAGTATGTACGTAAATCCACTGGAGATCTTGCGGGAATCTCCAGCCCATGAAGAGATTCATCTCGGCGAAGTCAGGTTCCAGGGTTTGCGCCACTAGACATGCTCGCACAGCGTAACTCGGTTATCGGGTGAGGGGGCGTTTTGCCCCCTCCTGTGTCCTTGAGCGTCATCAGGGGTATGCCAAGAATGAAGAGAGGAGCCTATCGCTTCTGGCTGAGCTCCTGCAGAATGGAGTTGAGTGCCGTCTCCATGGCGCTGAGTCCACTCTTAACTGGCGTGAGCCCGTAGAGCATCGGCAGGATCCATTGGGCTTGCCGATTGGCAATCTCGATGTGCACGTCGGCAATAGACTCTTCCAGTGCGCGCCGCCCCGAAGTGAGAGCTCCACCTACAGCGGTCGCGATCTCATTCTCGTTCAGACCTGAGATCTCAGCCACACCACGGACGAAGGTGCCGAGCGCTGTACGGCGGGCAGGAATCTTGCGCGTCTTCTGAATCCAGAGGTTCTGACCTTCATCGCTTGTCGCAAACTTGACAAATTCCCAGGATTCGTTAGGGACAGCGGTGGTGGATGAGATAAACAGCGGGTCTGTCCAGCGCGTGTTCTGACGATTCCTGACGAGGGGTACGGGCGCGAGCCCCCAGGTGAACTTCATAGTTCCGGAGCGTGAGCCTTCAACGTAGCTGTTAATCTTCCAGGCGCCGATCCAATCCATGGCCACGCCACCGCTCGTAAACGTGGCACCGAATCCTTTGGGCGGACCGACAACGGTGTATTGCTCATACAACTCACACAGGGCCTCAAAGGCCTGGATGTTTTCGTTGCGCACCATGGTAGAATGGGTGGCCCGACCCGTGCGATAGGCTTCCTCATCAAACCAATCGCCTCCATGCATCCAGCAGATGTCGGGCAAGTGACTCTCTGTAGCTTGGGTTAAGGCCAACTGGGTGGGCACACCATCGGAACCAATGTGTGTGAGTTTCTTACTATACTCCATCAAAGCATTCCAGGTCCAGGTGCGATCATCCCAACTGGCTGGCAAGGGCTGCAAGCCTTCCTTCTCAAACAGGTCCCTGTTGTAGAAGACGACCTGGGGGGTGACAGTGAGGGGAATGCCGTACGTCTTGCCGTCGCGGGTGAAAGTCTCAAAGACGCCGGGAAAGAAAGTGTTGCTGCTAACTGCTGTCTTGTCTCTGTTGATATAGGGTGTGAGATCAAGTGTCCATTCCTTGAGTACGTACCCAAGCTTATCTGCGCATCCGTAGAAGACATCGGGTGCATTTCCTGAAGCCCGAAGCACTGTCAGCTTCTCCGCATAGTCGGGACCACCGCCAGTGCCACTCGATAGTGACTCCACCTCTATCTTGGGGGATTGCTTATTGAAAAGAGAGATAATGTCATTTGCCCATTCAGTCTCTGTGAAATCAGCTCGGTGGAAGTACACGACCTTTGTCTTCTGAGCGGAGACACCCAAGACGGCAGCAAGTAGCAGAACGATGCACATTACCCAAGTGCGATGGACCGAGGTCATTTCCAGCAACCTCCCTTTTTTAGTATCGTGGGCAACATATCGACCCTTTATTGATATATTCTGGCCACAAACGAGTAGTCCTCCACGCGTGTCAAACACTTCTCGCATCCGTTTGGAGAGGCTGCTCTGTCTCTGTTGGCAGACATTGACAGAAAAGGCGCTCTGACCTAGGATAGGTGATGGCGTAAGGTACACCATCGGTAGCAAGCTCTTGTCACAGAGACGGGAGAGGGACAGACATGCCAATCAAGGCTACGACTACCAGGCACGCGAATCCGTGTAAGGCCCACGATCAACGTTGGATAGGCACTATCTCCGTGCTGCTAGCCGCCTCCCTATGGGCGACAACTGGTATAGCGGCTAGAGTAGCCTACGCCGTGGATGTGAGTCCGCTGTTGCTCACCGCGGCCCGGATCAACGTAACCTGGGCTATGCTTGGGGGTTATCTGCTTGTCATGTCGCGCCCCTTGCTGCGCGTGCAGGTGAGGGATCTTCCCCATCTGGCCTTGTTTGGGATCATTGGCATCGGGTTGACCCAGTTCACTTATCTGTTTACTATGACCCAAACGGACGTGGGTATAGCTGTTCTTCTCCAGTCGCTGTCGCCTGCATTCATCTATCTGTACTCTCTTCTCAGACGGGCGGAGCCCTTTCGCCCGGCCAAGCTGGGGGTGCTTCTGTTGGCCCTTCTTGGAGGGACGATAGTCGCTGTCGGTCAGGGCGGGTGGGGAGGTGCGGTGAGCCCCTTGGGCTTGGTCACTGGCTTAGCCTCTGCTGTGTGTTGGGCCTTCTACGCGATAAGAGCTAAGCCTTTTCTGGACCGATACTCTCAGTGGACGCTTCTTTTCTGGGGTAGCGGATTCGCCTCCATAGGCTGGTGGATATGGTTATCGCCGTGGCAGATGGGAAAGGCATTGGCGGCGGAGCCCACCTTTCTAGTTTCAGTCCTGTACCTGGCCGTGTTCTGCACGCTAATCCCTTCCGGGCTGTATCTGAATGGCATCCGGTTGCTGTTGCCCTCTACCGCTGGGATTCTTGCTGCTTCCGAGCCAGTGGTCGCCTCGACCTTGGCCTATGTGCTCTTAGGTGAGACGCTAACGCCCCTGCAGTTGGCTGGCGGCGGTCTCATCGTGGTTGCTCTTATCAAGCTTCAGAGTGCGGATGTTCAAGAGGTCGGTGCCCGCCATGCGGGAGGACGTGGCCGCAGAGACTGGGTCGTAGACCGCGGGTCACGGGGCACGCCGTACCAGGGCGGAGTCTAGGCGCCGTCCGTAGAGTCAGTCCAAGGGAAAAGAGAAGGCGCTACGCCAGACTGGCGCAGCGCCTCTTCGCGTCACACAAGAAGCAGTACGGCTACTTGCTGAGTACGATATTGTAGAGACGCTCTGCTTCTGCTAGTGCAGCAGCTATACCCTTTCGTCCCATAACAGCTTCCTCGATCTGTTCTTTCCATATCGGAGTGAGATCAGTAGATCGACGGAACGGATAGACGCTCCCAATGTAGGCGATCTCCGGGATCATCCGCATCCAGTCGTACCTCGTGTAGCCACTCCGCCATGCAGGTGTCTTGTAGAAATCCAGCCGTGGGGACCCCACATAGTCCAGGATCTCAAACATTTCTATGCTGCCCTGCAGACTGCTCACCAACTTAATGTAGTCCCAGGCCAAAGGAACCTGCTTGCAGGAGGCAGGAATGGACATCATGTTGCCCCACACTGTGGTCCCCCGTCCTTTACCCGAAGGGCCTTTGGGGAAGCTGGTAGCCATGAATCGCATGTCTGGTGAGGTCTGCATGAAGATACGTGGGGTGGCGTTGTTGTTATAGCTCATGGCAGTTGTCTGGCTGGCGAAGTTTCCACCTACGACCTCGTGTACCAGTAACAGATCGCTGAGAAACTGCGCGGTCTGTCGACCAGCATCGGTGTTAAAGCCAGCTGTATTCAGTTCACGATCAGCGTAGAAGCCGCCGCCATTAGCAGCCAGCCACGAGTTGAACGACTCAATTTTGGCGTTATGGATGTAGCCGTAGCGGCTGACTCGGCCGTCTGCGCCTTTGCGCACGAGCTTCTTGGCGGCAACGGTGAACTCATCCCACGAGGTAATGCCATAGGGATCTGTGTTGAGTCCTGTCTCCTCGAAGTGGTCGAGATTGAAATACAGTACAGCCTCATCCATGGCGATCGTGGCTCCGAAAATGCGCCCGTTTAGTTGATTGTATAGCTGGGTGGCCGGGATGAATTTATCTGGCGTATGCGTGGGGGTTCTTTGAACCAAGTCTGTCAGATCAAGAATGACGCCCTCTTCAAAGAGGTCCCGAGCCCACAGCATGGAGAGAGTCGTTACATCAGGGGCAGTGCCCGTGACAACACCTGTAAGCAGTTTGTCCAGAAGCATATTCATGCTCACTTCAATATAGTTGACTTCCACGTCCGGGTGCTCGGCTTCGTACAGCTCCTTAAGACGGGCAAAATAGGCCTGCATCGTCTTCGTCGAGTTGATACGCCAGTCCATAACCGTAAGTGTTGCCTTGGCGCCAGCACCTAGCAGAAAGCTTTGACTCAAGACGAGGGCCAGTGACACTACGATCAACACCCTGCGGACCATACTACCTGACTGCCTGATCAATGCTCAAACCCCCTGATGTGATATACAAACAACGAGCCAACTTATACGTCGTTATCATCTTAGCCGCCTAGTAAAAAGAAGTCAACATGGGCCACTTATGGGCATATTTCCACGGTGTAGCAAC
>JBMNJG010000012.1:0-429381 GCA_050951545.1 Limnochordia bacterium
ACCACAAAGCACCAGTTAGAAGCCCTACCAAGTGGTAGGGCTTCAGCGTTTGTTGCTGCTATGATGGTCCTCCAAGAGATCATCTTTCACATCTTTGTCATGGCTTTTTCATAATCGGTTGGTATCCTGGAGGTACCGCAAAGACAGATAGGAGGTTGAGGCTATTGAGGCGTCTGACCACGGTGGGTTTGATTCTCTTTGCATTACTAGTCGTTTCTGCGGGGGCATTGGCTGCTCCCAGCAGCGAGCAGCTTCAGGAGCTTGATGCCATTCGGGGGAAGATGGTTGAGTTACGTAAAGAGATGATTGGCCTCCAACTCGAGGCAGGTACCATCACTGACGACCAAGCGGATAGGATGATTGATCGCATCGATGCATGGCAGGAAAAGGCCCTGGCTCCACAACAGAAGCAGGTGCTGAACGATCTTCATAAGAAGCAGGTGGAGCTGCGCAAGAAGATGGTCGAGGCTGAGACAGAGGCAGGTCTGCTCACAAAAGAGCAAGCCAAACGTTTGCTCGCGCGGATCGAAGCGGGAGCAGCCTACCGGGAGAGAATGGGGATCGCGGCTCGTCCACAACTAGGCGTCCGGGCCCGTCGAGTCCTTGGCCAGCAAGGTCGGGTGGGTCTGGGTCTCATGAGAAACAGGATGGGTGTTTCCGATAGACGACAGCGAGCTAATCTGCAGTATGGACGTGGTTTCCGAGGCCCTTTGTCTCCCAGGGGCATAATGAGCGGGCCCAGATAGAGACTTCGTGTTCCTGATAGTGGCCTAAGGCTAGAGCCTCACGCAACGCGTGAGGCTCTAGCCTACGTGCACAGATTCGCGGTGTCATACTATTGTGCGTCGAGCGTCGCCTGGGTGTGACGAGCCATCTGCTCGCTAGCTTCCTTTCGTTGTACCCTGACCAGGGTTGCTGGATGAGTTCGAGCTTGATCCCAGGGTTGGCCCTCATGTAGCTGATTGACAGCTCCTGTAGAAGTCCGATAGACTGAGACCGATGATGGACAGGTTCGGAGGTGCCGTTTATGTCATTGCCTGAGGCCGCAGCGCGTGTCCAGACGTTGCTGTGTACTCTCGGATCCTCTGCAAAGGTACTGGAATTCCCTACGGGGACGCGCACTGTCTCTGAGGCAGCGGCCTCTATCGGGGTAGACGAGGGGCAGATCGCTAAGAGCCTGCTCTTCATGGCTGGCGGCGACCCAGTGCTCGTGGTGGCATCAGGGCGCTACCGGGTCAACACCAAGTGTCTAGAGAAGCTTACTGGGAGTTCTGTTCGTCAGGCAAGTGCTGGCGAAGTACGCTCTGTGACAGGTTTCGTCATTGGTGGGGTGGCTCCGTTAGGTCACGTGCACCCGTTGCGCGTCGTGCTAGACGAGCATCTGTGGGATTATCCGGTGGTGTATGCGGCTGCAGGTACGCCCCATACTGCTTTTGCCATCAGTGCGGATGAGCTGCTGCGGATTTCTGGTGGTGAGCGTGCCGACGTTGCGGAGGTTGCGAACCGCGGCACCTAGGGTAGGGCAGTCTGTTTGGACAGCTGGGTCAGGGAGGGGCGAGTGATACTCGCCTCTGTTTTGTGGACATATCCAGGGAAATCACCCTGGTCAAGGAGAGGTATTACAGCGTGCAGCGAGAGATGATCAAGGTGGGCATGGTCTCTTTGGGTTGCGCAAAGAACCTGGTAGACTCGGAGGTCATGCTGGGCCTTATGCGCGACCAGGGTTACACTCTGACAACCGATCCAGCAGAGGCGGATGTCATTGTGATCAACACCTGCACGTTCATTGAAGCGGCTACTAGCGAAGCGATCGAATCCATTCTTGAGATGGCTCGATACAAGAAATGCGGTCGTTGCCGTTCCCTAGTGGTGGCAGGGTGCATGGGGACTCGGTATGCAGGTCAGTTGCTCGATGAGTTCCCAGAGGTGGATGCGGTCATTGGTAGTGGCGAAGTTCCAAAGATCGTTGCCGTGATGGAGAGAGCTCTGTCGGGTGAGCGCTTTGCTGCCGTGGGCACGCCTACTTTCATCTATGATGATACTTGGCCACGTGTGTTGGCCACCCCAACGCACACCGCATTCGTCAAGATCGCTGAGGGGTGCAACCATCGGTGTAGCTACTGCGTCATCCCGCAAGTGAGGGGCGCCTATCGCAGTAGATCGCTCTCATCGACAGTAGCTGAGACGAAGCAACTCGTCGCGGGCGGGGCCAAAGAGATCATCCTCATCGCACAGGATACTACGCTTTACGGTCGCGATCGCTATGGCCGAGTGCGCTTGGCCGAATTGCTAGAGCGTCTTGCGGATATCGAGCAGCTGCACTGGTTGAGGCTCTTATACAGCTACCCCGATCATCTGACGGATGATGTATTGCGAGCCATGGCAAACAGGTCTAACATATGCAAGTACGTCGACCTTCCCCTCCAGCATGTGAGCCCCTCCGTGTTACGGGGCATGCGTCGCAGGGGGGACTATGCTACTCTCAGTCGTCTCGTTGATCGCGTGCGCGAGTTGGTTCCCGGGGTCGTTGTGCGTACCTCCATGATTGTTGGTTTTCCCGGCGAAACACAACATGACTTTGATGAGCTATGTCGATTTCTGAACGAAAAGAGGTTGGAACACGTCGGCGTCTTTTCTTACTCGCGCGAAGAGGGAAGCCCAGCTGCAGCTTTGCCTGGTCAGATACCGGAGGAGGTCAAAGAAGAACGTCGCCGGCTAGCCATGGAGCTGCAGCGGGTAATATCTCGCGAGAAGAACGCGGAACTAGTAGGAGAGGCTGTTGACGTCCTTGTTGATCGCCCAGGGGTCGGCAGGACGGCTTGCCAAGCCCCTGAGGTCGATGGTGTTTCCCGCATCCGGGGGAGGTCGCCTCATCCTGGTGAGATGGTACGGACTCGGGTGGTCGCTGCCAGTGACTACGACCTCGCGGTGGAGGTAGTGTAAAGTCGCCATGATATGCAGACGAGGGGAAGTAGCAAAGTGACGTTAGCGTCAGCGCTTACGCTAACCCGCATATTTCTTGTGCCGGTCTTCTTGACCTTGCTGCTAGAGAACGTGCCCTACGGTGCGTACTGGGCTACTGTTGTCTTTATTATCGCTGCCATTACCGATGGGCTGGATGGGTATGCTGCACGCGCCAGGCAGGAGGTCTCGAAGTTCGGTCAGCTCATGGATCCGGTGGCCGATAAGCTTCTGGTTTCCTCCGCGATCATTGCCTTGGTTGAGCTGGGGCAGGTCTCTGCCTGGGTGGCAGTGCTAATATTGGGGCGGGAGTTTGCGGTGTCTGGCCTGAGGTTGCTTGTAGCAGTGGAAGGCGTGATCATCCCGGCCAGTCGCTGGGGCAAACTGAAGACGGTAAGCCAAGTTGTCGCTATTACGGCGATGCTCATACAGTTGCCGGGGGCCGACTATCTGCTTTGGGTGGCAGTTCTGCTTACTGTTGGATCCGGCATCGACTACTTCCTTAAGGCACAGCCGTATCTTCACTAATCCATAGGATCGTGTGAAGTAGCATGAGCTATTTCGCGCCATCCTTTTTTTCATACCAGAGGGGGCAAATCCGATTGAACATTGGGATTGTAGGGGTGCCACAGGTCGGCAAGACGACCCTTTTTCGATTGCTCACAAACCTGGATGCCGACGCCGCGAAAAGACGAGCAAACATCGGCGTGGCCATGGTCCCAGACGCGAGGATTGACTTCCTGTCGTCCATATTCGCGCCGCGCAAGACTACGTACGCGCATATCAACGTAACCGACACTCCGGGACTGCAAACAGGGCATAGTGCTGAACTGCTGGCTGCACTGAAGGGGACCGATGCGCTCGTAGTGGTAGTGCGAGCATTCGAAGCGGCTACAGTGCCTACGGCACACGCCGATGGTTGCGACCCACTTGCTGATGTACAGGCTGTAGACGCGGAACTGGTCGTCAATGATTGGGCTCTACTTGACACACGCCTGGAAAGGCTGAAAAAGGGTTCGCGGAACCCGCAATCGGCATCGGTAGTCGCTGCGTTGGAGCGAGTGGCTGAAACCTTAGCGGACGGTAAGCCGTTGCGTGAGCAAGCACTGACTGAGGAAGACTGTGAAGCGCTTCAGGGCATGGCTTTCTACAGCGACAAGCCACTTATTGTGGTGGTCAATACCGACGAACGCCAGATGCGTTCTGGTGATTACCCAGGCAAGGCTAGGCTTACCCAGTGGTGTAATGAGCATGATGCACCTCTTCTGGAGGTCTGTGCCCAATTGGAGATGGAGATCAGCGAGCTGAATCAAGCGGATAGGGCCCTTTTCTTGCAGGACCTCGGAATTGCAGAGACTGGTCTCACGCGCTTGGCGAGAGTAGCCTATGAGAAACTCGGGCTTTTTTCGTTTTTCACCGTGGGTGAGGATGAGGTAAAGGCTTGGACTATTCGTAAGAACAGCACGGCACAGCAGGCAGCCGGCAAGATCCACTCGGATATCGCTCGTGGGTTCATCAGAGCCGACGTAGTCTCCTACGCTGCCTTCAAAGAGCATCAGGGTAAGCATCTCAGAGAGAATGGCTTGCGCCGTTTGGAAGGGCGAGAATACGTGGTCGAAGATGGTGACATCATCGACTTCCGTTTCAATGTATAGTCAAGATCACCCCAGCTGGCGCTCATGTTGAGCGCCAGCTGGCTACGCTAACGCAGGGCCATTGTTTGCTCCCCGGAGGCCGCCACTTCGGTATCTGCATTCTCTTTCTCGCCGCCGTCCAGGCTCTTCAGATGCGAGAGGAAGTTGTCCTTATTCCCGAAAGCGTAGACAATTTGTCCGTATTTCAGGCCCGCCTCTCGAGCGACAGCCGCCAGAGAGAGTGGCAGGCCTCCTTCTGCCATGCGTTTGGCCGCTGTCATGGCCATTCGTATGGCGTCCTCTTTGGCTAGACGGCGATGAGGGATGCTCTCTGATGCACGATGCCCAGCACCAGCCTGGTCCAATTCTGTCAACTGGCGAAAGGCATCCAGCGTATACTTATCAATCCGTCTCATTCCGGAATCGAGGTTTCCCACGGCAGCTTCGAGTCGGTCCAGTTGCTCTCGTATTCCTGTAAGCAGGTCTGTGATCTCTGGCGTAGTTGCTACACTCAAGGCTTGCCTCTCTTGAGGAGGCTGATAGCCAGCGCTGGTGCGACCAAGACTGCCCACCCAATCCAAGCAGTTCTGGAACGCTGCGAAAGCACGCAGCCCTACATCGATGTACACCTCCTCGATGGAATCGTAACTACGATGAGCGGGGGCGCTCAGGGAATCTTCGGCGGCCCTCTGCTTCTCTAGGTGTGCGTAATAGCGCTGTTTGCCATTCACAATCGGTGCTCCTTTCCACATACACACTCCGGGTTGGCTTCTACCCTCCATGTAACTATATGTTCGAGAAGCAGGCTCTTTATGCATAACTTCATCAAGTGGACAACGCTTCGAGATCTGTCCCAGATGGTTCGATGCGGTCTTTGCACGAAGTGTGCAGATGCGTTGAATTTCGCCCTGAGATGGCCTATTGTAGATAGGAGGGTAGTGGGCAGGAGCACGGGGTTGGTGTCTGACTGGCGAGAAGGGGTGGGTGGTGATGCAGAGAAAACTCTATAGATCGCGCAGCGACCACATCATCGCTGGTGTCGCTGGCGGTTTGGGCGAGTTTTTCAGCGTTGATGCCACGTTGGTACGGTTGGTTATGCTGCTTGTAGTGTTCGCTGGTGGAGCAGGGGCTCTTCTTTACATCATGGCATGGGTGATCATTCCAGTTGAGCCCGGGGATGATGAAGACAAGGACTCATCCATATTCTCTAAGAGCGAAGCCCTCCGTCGGAAAATGGTGCGCAGTGCTAAGCAGGTAGAGGCCAGATTACAGGGCCGAAAGGAGGAGGCCATGGAGCTAGCCGATGACGACCTCGATAAGCATCAGGAGCTCGCCGAACCTGATGAGCTGCACGAGCCGGACATTGAAGAGGAGGTCGTAGGCGGTCCCCCTGATACTTCGGCCGAAGAGGAAGAGGCGCGACGCCAGCGCATAGGCGGGCTTGTGCTTGTGGGGGTTGGTGTGCTTTTCGTCTTGCGTAACCTCTTCCCGTGGATTAACTTCTCAGACATGTGGCCAGCGTTTATCATCGGTTTGGGCCTTCTGCTCATACTGAGAGGACTGTCGGAATAGAGGGGGCCGAAGCGGTGCACGCAGGGCGGATTAACCTGGGCGCTGCTCTTGTAGTTGTGGGGCTGCTGCTCTTAATGATGAACTGGGGATTTCTGGACTGGGCGTTGTGGTGGAACCTATGGCAGTGGTGGCCAGCATTTCTTGTAGCATTTGGGCTTCATCTGGTGTTACACCGCACACGCTACTGGTTTTTGCCAACCCTTTTTGCCCTGCTGGTGGTGGTTTTCGCAGTCAGCATTGGGGGGGTCAATAGGGCAGACTGGCAACCGCGCACATTGAGTGCGCGCATACCGCTCGACAGTGGGATAAAAGACGCCCGTCTACGACTTGATATGGGGACAGGCTTGATCCGACTGGCTCCTGGTGGTGCTGGGCTGTACGAAGCCGACTTCAAGGTCTATGGCGATGAACCGAGTCAAGTTCAGATGCCTCAGGACCAGTCTACGATGGTGGAGTTGCGGCAGGAAGACAGGCGGGCCCCCAAGTGGGTGCGTGGCCTGTCGGAACGTTGGGACATGCGGTTGACACGGGCCATTCCCATTGACGTGGAAGTGTCGGCTGCCGTGGTGAGTCTTGAAGTCAACTGCACGGATCTTCAGTTACGTACTTTGGATCTGTCTGCGGGCGTGGCATGGCTAGAGATGCGACTCGGTGAGACCCGGCGACGTACAGATGTGTTCATCAACGCTACGTTTGCTGACGTAACGTTGGTGGTCCCTAACACAGTGGGTGTACGGGTTAAGACTGACAGCCTCTTCTCTTCTCACAATTTGCGCGAGGCAGGCTTCATACCCTCGCAAGACGGTTATCGGACGGCCAACTACGAAACCGCTACATCCTCTGCCGATATTTTCATTGCGGCTATGGGGAATCGGGTGCAGGTTCGGTTTCAGGAGACCCTCTAGCAAGCAAAAGGCGACCGAAGGGGATGCATCCATGTCGCCCGGGGTCGCACTTCTGCTGAGAGGTGATTCTCATCCTAGCTGTTTTGCGAGAAAATCGGCTGCTGTCTGACACAGTGTCTGTTCAAGCTCACCAAGCGACTTGTCGCGGGAGACCAGAATCACGGCTCCCACCACATCACCCTCATGGATAATGGGTACCATCATCTGGCTGGTGTCCTCAAAACCCGGGATGGACAGCTTGCTGCTGCTTTCCGTCGATGCGCTCCAAGGTTGGCGTTGTTCAAGAATATCCGTGATTTCATCGTCAACAGGTTTTCCCAGGAAAGGTTTCTTGCTTGTACCAGCTGCTGCTATGTATGTGTCACGGTCAAGAATCAGCGTGACGTGTCCCGTAGCTTCAAAGAGAGACTCTGCGTACTCCTGGGCAAAGTCCTCTAGGTTGGCAATCGGTGAGTATTTCTTAAGGATTACCTCTCCGTCGCGGTCTGTGAATATCTCCAGGGCGTCGCGTTCTCGAATGCGCATGGTGCGCCGGATCTCTTTCGGTATCACTATTCTGCCTAAGTCATCGATGCGCCGGACGATTCCGGTTGCTTTCATGGATGGATACCTCCCATGCCTAAGATTCACATCGGCTAACTCGCTTATGCCACTGCTGGCAGGAAGATTGTTCTTGGCCTACTGCCATCCGTCATTTTGAGACGCTTGCCTGTTATTGCTAGACCCCATATAATGCGCCCCTGAGCTGGGAATATGCTATAATGGAGCCCAGGCACACTGAACGGCCTGATAGCGTGAGCCGAAGGGGGCGACAGTATTTGAAAGCGGCCAATTTGCGTATCATTTCCGTGACATTTCTTGTCACTCTCTTACTGACGCTCGGGGCACAGCGAGTCTTGTACCGGCATCGGGTGGCAGATCCACTTCTACGCCGTGTAGAAACCATCTCTGGCGTCGCTAGTGCACAGATCACTGATATGGGAAATCGGCGTGGCATTGCTATTGAACTGGAGCCCGGATCCGATTTTAGAAGCGCCTATCGCGCTGCCAGGGACATGGCGGCTAACAGTCTAGGTAACGCGTTCTCGGGCATCACAGTCCTCGACAATCGTGACCAGACATTGATAGACAGTTTCTATCGGATGCATTTTCACGTGCAGCAAGGTATTGCCACGGGTCAGTTCACGGCTATGGCCGATGGCGTTTCTGCCATAGCTCGTGAAGACAACCTCACTCAACAGCAGGTGTTCGTAGGCGAGGATAGCATTTACATCCATCTCAGTCATGGGAACCATCATCTGTACGAAGTTATCTGCCGTCCATCCCAGTCAAGGGCGGTGTTGGGATGATTAGGGAGATTCTTGTTGGCGCAGGTGCAGCCCTGGTGGTCTTTGCAGCTCTGCAGGGGATCGACGTGACCCCAGTCATCGTAGTGGGTGGCGTAGTGGCTGTCATTCGTCTGATGCTCGACGGACGGAACCTTGGGCGCCAATTTGAGACTTTGGGGGGCGGATCGTCTTCCAGCCTTGTGCCTTGCGTCACCTTTGCAGACATTGGCGGTCAGGAGGTAGCCAAACGGGAGCTCGTAGAGGCGCTTGAGCTGGTAAAAAGTCCTGAGAAGGCCAAGTGCCTAGGCATCAGGCCGCTTAAGGGCATTCTGCTGGCTGGGCCGCCGGGAACAGGAAAGACCCTTCTCGCCAAGGCAGCAGCTAGTTATACGGACTCTGCTTTCATAGCGGTTTCGGGCAGTGAGTTTGTCGAGATGTATGCAGGGGTTGGAGCCCAGCGAGTGCGCAAACTCTTCAAAGAGGCCAGCCTTCAGGCTGAGAGAATGGGTCGCCAATCTGCCATCGTTTTCATTGACGAGATAGAAGTACTGGGAGGTCGGCGCGGTCAGCATGCCAGCCATCTAGAGTACGATCAGACACTCAATGAGTTGCTAGTACAGATGGATGGCATAGACAGTGAGAACAGATCAAAGCGCTTGCTTGTTCTAGGTGCCACGAACCGGCCTGATCTTCTCGATGGGGCTCTTCTGCGACCGGGACGTTTCGATCGTACAGTGAAGGTGGACTTACCGGACAAGGAAGGACGTCTTCACATCCTCAAGATTCACTCTCGCAACAGGCCTTTGGCTCTGGGTGTTGATCTGCAGCAACTTGCGAGAGATACCTATGGTTTCTCTGGCGCTCATCTGGAGGCTCTGATCAACGAAGGCGCCATATTAGCGATGCGGGCTGGTCGGCAGAGCATCGAGGAAGCCGATTTGAGGGAGGCCATCGACAAGGTGCTTATGGGGGAGCGCCTAGATCGCAGGCCAAGTGTCGATGAGAAAACGCGGGTGGCTTATCACGAGACGGGTCACGCTCTCATTAGCGAGATGGTACGTCCTGGTTCTGTGTCATCCGTCACTGTAACCCCTCGGGGTGCGGCTATGGGATATATGCGTCAGAGCCCGGAAAACGATCGTTATCTGTATACCAAGCAGGATCTTTTGGACCAAATAGCTGTCTGCCTAGGCGGCGCAGTAGCCGAGGAGATCGCTCTAGGAAGTCGGAGCACGGGGGCGATCGGTGATTTCGAGAAGGCGGTCAACTTGGCAGGGAAGCTGATCAGCGCTGGCCTCTCAGGGCTAGGAATCATTGATGTCAATAGCGCTCCGACACAGATGGTCCATGAAGAGACTCGAAAGCTGATTGGTGCTCAAGAAGAGTATGTACGTATGCAGATTGTGGCCTGCAAAGAGAAGCTGCAGGAGGTGGCCCAGTACCTGTTTGCCGAAGAGCATATTGGCGGTGGAGAGTTCCGCAGTATAATAGGGCCGACCCAGCCGCTTCCGCGAAGCATGTCAGACGAGATCTCTGCCACGCTGGCTGGGGCTGTCTAGTAAACAAGGCGCGGAGCAAATACCAGCCATCGCTCACCAGGGATGTGAAGCGCAATGGCATGTGTCACCACTCTGCTTCAGCAGGCGCACCGTGTGACATTTCTCACTGGCGCGGGCATGTCGACGGAGTCGGGTCTGCCTGACTTTCGTAGCGATAAGGGTCTATGGCAACAGGAGGACCCAATGTATCTATTGAGTCGGCCGGCCCTCGAAGACCGGCCGCACGAGTTCTACGCGTTTTTCCGCAACAGCTTTCTGCCCTGGCAGCATGCTCAGCCAAACCGTGGCCATCGGGCGATTGCCAGACTCGAAGCTCTCGACTATGATGTAGCAGTGATCACGCAGAATATCGATGGTTTGCATCAGAGGGCAGGATCTTCGCTGGTGCTTGAGCTCCATGGCCACCTACGCACGGTGGCTTGCACTCGCTGCAGGCGTGATTACCCGCTAGCCGTCATTGCCACTCCAGATCATTCGTTACCTGTGTGTCGGGAGTGTAGTGCGCTACTCGAGCCTGCCGTCGTGTTGTTTGGTGATCCCCTGCCGCCTGGCCTTTTCGAACAAGCAGTTGAACGTATGGGCAGTACAGATGTGCTCTTAGTAGTAGGCACTTCGTTGATGGTCTCGCCAGTTAATTCGCTGATTCGGTTTGTTCCTCCCAGCGCTTCTTTGGTAGTCATCAATCATACGCCGACCTTGGCCGATTCACACGCAACCCTGGTGCTACGGGGGAAGGCAGGTGATATCCTGTGGGAGGCAGTGGATCAACTGGCAGATCTGAGGGGCTCTGGGTATGCAAATGATGGTGGCAGTGGTACCATGTTCTAGACCGCACCCGTTGTGAATGAGGAAGGAAGGTCCGATAATGTTTCGAGAGCGAATCGTTGCACTGGTGCGGGAGGCCCTGCCCGAAGGCCCTGCTCGTCATCTAGACATTGGGACGATGGTAGAGGTGCCTCCTGATCCTACCTTAGGGGATTATGCCTTTCCTACCTTTGCTTTGGCAAGAGTACTCAAACAAGCACCGCCGCGAATAGCTACGGGTTTGTCGAGTCGCCTTCAGCTACCCCCATGGCTCGAGCGCCTAGAAGTGGTGGGGGGCTACCTCAACTTCTTTATTGATAGAGGATTTATGGCTCGCGAGGTTCTCACACGCATCCAAGATGAGGGGGCTGAGTATGGCTCTTCTCACGAGGGGCAAGGCCGGACAGTGGTGATTGACTTCTCTTCTCCAAATATCGCCAAACCTGTGGCCGTGGGTTTGATACGTACTACGGTTCTTGGGCACGCCCTCTCTCGTATCTTCGGTTTCCAGGGGTATCGAGTGGAGCGGGTCAACCACTTGGGTGACTGGGGAACTCAATGCGGCAAGTGGATTGTGGCTTACGAGCTATGGGGAGATGAGGAGCGGCTCAAGGTCCATCCTATCAAGGAGCTGTTTCAGCTTTATGTTCGCTTCCACCAAGAGGCTGAGACGCAACCTGAACTTGATGACCGTGCCCGAGAGGCTTTCCGTCGTCTTGAACAGGGCGACCCCGAGCTGCATGATCTGTGGTGGCGCTTTCGTGAGCTTTCCATAGAGGAATTCAAACGGGTGTATGCTCGAATGGGAATTGAGTTCGATTCCTTCGCTGGTGAGGCCTTCTACGAGGACAAGATGCCTGCTGTGGTAGACATGTTAGCGGAGAGGGGCCTGCTGGAGGAGAGCGAAGGGGCGACTATTGTCGAGTTAGAAGATCTGCCGCCTTGTCTTATCAAGAAGAGCGACGGGAGTACCCTTTATGCCACGCGGGATCTTGCCGCGGCCCTGTACCGTTGGCAGCACTATCGTCCGGCTCTAGTACTCTATGTCGTGGGAGCCCCGCAACAGCTTCATTTCCAGCAGGTTTTCGCGGTGCTACGTCGATTGGGTTTGGATTGGGTGGCTGGCTATGAACACGTTCCTTTTGGCACCATACGTCTTGGAGACGAGGCCATGTCTACGCGCAAGGGCAATGTGGTCTTTCTCGAGGATGTCCTCGATGAGGCTAGTGCGCGTGCCCAGGCGATCACGGACGAACGAAACCCTGGCCTGGCGGACAAGGAGGAAGTGGCTGAAGCTGTCGGTATCGGTGCCGTGATCTTTCACTTCCTGATGTTTAGCCGGATGAAAGATATAGCGTTTGACTGGGATGCGGCTCTCAACTGCGAAGGGGATTCAGGTCCGTATGTGCAATACACATACGCACGTGCAAGCAGCGTACTTCGTCGAGCGGACACCGCCATCTTGTCAGCGACGGAGCTAGACACGGAGGCGTTGGTGGAGCCTGAGGAAATGGCCCTGCTGAAGGAGCTCGGGCGTTTCGGAGCGGTGGTTGCTTCAGCGGAAGCTGGCCGGGAGCCGTCGGTAGTCGCCAGGTATCTTTTGGAATTGTGCCGCGTCTTTAATGGCTTCTACCACGCACACCGCATCATAGGCAGCGATCTGATGGCAGAGCGGTTGGCGCTCCTGGATGCTACACGAACGGTAATCCGCAATGGGCTCTACCTGCTGGGTGTGCAGGTGCCGGAGGAGATGTAGGCAACGCCTTCTTCATTTGACCATCTGTTGGCATGAGAGGGAACTCGCCGTCGTTCAGCGAATCGAGTCCTAAGGTGGTCTGCGAGAGGAAGGATCAGGATGGGTTTTGGCCTTGGCTTGATGGTCCTCCTGATGATCGTAGGCGGCTTTGCCGCCTATCAAGGTGACAAGGTTGGCAGGTTTGCGGGCAGGCGTCGCCTCAGCATTCTTGGCTTGCGCCCCCGCTATACCTCGCGAATCATCACGATTATCACTGGCGTGATAATCGTGATGTTTACGCTCGTGAGCCTTATTCTTTTGAGCGAGAACGTACGGCAAGCTCTTTTTGGTATGGAGCAGCTACGAGCATCTGTAGAGGCTTTGTCGACAGACTTGAGCGACAGAAACATCGAACTCTCTGTGCTGGAAAAGCAACGAACAGAGCTTTCTGGGGCGATCTCTCGTCTGTCTCAGGAAAATACGAGCCTACAGACGCGTAACGATGAACTGAAGCAGCAGAGGGACGCTCTGACAGAGCAAACACAGCATTTGATAGCAGAACGCGATAAGCTCGAGACGGAGCGCGTCTTTCTGGTCAGCCAGTTGGGAAACCTGCGCACAGCGGGTGAATACTACTTCGATCAGGCTAGTCGCCTGCAACAGGCCAACTTTAGCTTGCGCCAGGCAAACTTCGTTCACCACGCGCTCGACGTTCTGAGTTCTCGGACGGTCGATGCTAGCGAGTCGGAGGCCGTCTTGCGTCAGCAGCTGCAAGAACTTGTAGATGAGGCCAACGCTAAGGTTCTTCGCCGGAGTTTTGGTCAGGGCGATAGCGGTGTGGGGGTACGAATTGACCGGGTCATCGTAGAGGAGGGTGACCTCTATACGCCAGTGAGCGCTGAGACCGTTATCGATCTGGCAGCGAAGGCGATCAAAGAAGATCCGGGTACAGAGAGTGTCATTGTGCAGCTAGTGGCGATTACCAACACTGCTCCAGGGGAGATCGTTCAGGCTGATTTTAATCTCATCAGGAATCTGAGTGTCTTTGCTCGTGGGGAGGTTGTCGCTCGGCGTGTCTTTGATGGAAGCAAGAGACCGAGCGTGATTTTTGAGGAGCTCGTCCTGTGGATACAGAGTGAAGTACGGGAGACGGCCCGCAACAGGGGCATGATGCCGCAAGATGATGGAACCTTCGGTGGGGTGCCCCCGGGGCAAGCCTATGAGGTGGTTGAGTACATCGCACTTCATGGCAGCGAAATAGAACTGGTGGCCTTTGCCGCGCAGGAGTGCTGGACGAGGGGGCCTTTGGTGCTCGGCTTTGCGGTGAGGTTGGTCGAGTCGCAGTAGTGGGAGTGTGCTGGCTGTTGAGCATATGCAGGCGACCTAGCTGGGATACGTACTTTATCGAGATGGCTCGTTTGACGGCGAGCAGGGCTACATGCCCACGGCGCAGGGTGGGTGCCGTGCTCGTACGCGATCATCGTGTGTTGGCGACGGGGTATAACGGTTCCGTTCGCGGTGCACCTCATTGTGATGATGTGGGATGTCTGATTGCGAAACAGGATGGCCGCGACTCATGTATCCGTACCGTGCACGCAGAACTCAACGCTATCCTGCATTGCGCACTTAACGGGGTATCGAGTGCCGGTTCAACCCTGTATTGCACTGATTTCCCTTGTATGTGGTGTGCGAAAGCCCTCGTTCAAGCCGGGATAGAGCGAATCATCTATCTTTCCGAGTACCCTGATGTGCACTCCAGCTCGATGCTTCGAGAAGCTGGCATTTCCTTGTTCAAGGCTGTCAGAGATGACGAGGACGACGGGTATCGGCTGGTACAGCCGTCCGAGCCTTGCGAGCATTCGAATGAAGAGTCCTCACATTGATACCGTGGCGTAGAAGGTCGTCGAGGGAGGTGTCCATGTGGCAAGAAACCGCAGCTTGACCGGCGAGGCAATGGCTTCATTTGCTCTTGCTTGGCTGGCGATTCTGGTCTGGCACGGTCTTTTGCCCTGGTTTGGATGGATCGAGCGGGTCGTACTGCGACCGGGGCCCTGGGGCGAGCTGTTTGGGTTGCTTTTTATCAGTGGCAGTTACTATGTCATGCTGTGCGTCATTCTGTTCTTTGCGGATAGAATGAATGCTCTTGTCCATCCGATTTCGACGGCCTACTTTGGAGGTTGGTGGCTAATTGTGCTGCTTGCTGCTCTTAGCGTGTTGAGCCCATCCTTCAATAGCATCCTTGGCTTGAGCGTCACGGGATCGGGAGCCAATCTCGTCTTCATCACTTTGTTTGTCGGGGCCGCCAAATACTGGGTGGATGGGTATCTACATCCGCCTCCCACCGTCTCAAAGGCCGAGCAAGACCAGCAACGGGAGGATTCCAATGACAGACCTGCGTGAGATTGTTCTAACCATCCCTGTGTTTTTGCTGGCGATCTCGATCCATGAGTACGCTCATGCCCTAGTGGCAGTGCGTTTGGGCGATCCCACGCCGCGCTACCAGGGGAGGCTTACTCTGAGCTTTCATTCGCATTTCTCGTGGTTGGGGGCACTTATGCTGATCATTGCTGGCATAGGTTGGGCGAAGCCAGTGGAAGTCAATGCGCGCAATCTCAGGAATCCAAGGCAAGATATGCTCTGGATCAGTGTGGCCGGACCCGTCGCCAACCTCATGCTGGCCGTGGCCTTCGCTATCCTGACGCGTGTAGTCGAGCCGTTGCTGCCGATGAGTCCGGTGGGAAGATCCATTTTCGCCATGTTGTACCTGGGGGTTCGTCTCAACGTGTTGCTTGCCGCGTTCAATCTGATTCCTGTTCCGCCTCTCGATGGGGCCAAGGTGGCCAACGCTCTGTTACCAGTGCGTTGGGGACAGGTCCTCGAAAGCGTCGAACCATGGGGTTTTGTGATCATTTACATTCTCTTACGCTTCTTTGGTCTAGACCAACTGCTGTACTCGGTGGCTGCCACAGGGTCACGGATTCTCTTGTAGGGATTGGAGTCGATCATGCAGGCTGAACTGGTGATGGTGGGGACAGAACTACTCCTGGGTGAGGTGCTAGACACCAACGCTCAGTGGTTAGCTGCAAAGCTGGCCGAGATCGGCGTCCACCTCTACTTCAAAAGCACGGTAGGTGACAATCGGACTCGACTGGCATTGGTGCTGACTCAGGCCCTATCTCGTTCAGACGTGGTAATCGTCAGTGGTGGCCTGGGACCGACCGAGGATGACCTTACGCGAGAGGTCGTGGCGGGCGTGGTTGGGCGACCACTGCTGCACTGCGCGGAGGCAGAGCTGCATGTTCGCCAGCATTTCCAGCACATCGAACGCCCAATGCCTAATCGTGTTTTGCGTCAGGCGTGGTTACCTCAGGGGGCGACGCCTATTCCAAATGCGCGAGGCACGGCGATGGGAATATGGCTTGAGATGGGAACCAAACTGCTTATCGCACTTCCGGGCGTACCTTCTGAACTAACGGCTATGACAGAGAGCTTTGTTCTACCTAGGCTAGTTGGGCGTGAAGGTACTCACATTACCCATTCGCGTGTGCTACGATTCTGGGGTATTGGCGAGTCGAGCCTCGAGGAAATGGTGGAGGATCTCATCCGAGAGCAAACCAACCCGACCATTGCTCCCTATGCCAGTGTCGGTGAGGCTCG
This sequence comes from Limnochordia bacterium, assembly GCA_050951545.1. Taxonomy (GTDB): domain Bacteria; phylum Bacillota; class Limnochordia; order DTU080; family DTU080; genus DTU080. The sequence continues at coordinate 16,156 of JBMNJG010000012.1, forward strand.
TCTGCGACTCACTGCTCATGCCGCAACGATCTCCGAGGCGCAGGCGATGATAGAGCCTTTGGAGCAGGAGATTCGTAAGCGAGCTGGCTATCTCCTCTATGGAACTGACGAGAGCAGTCTGGAGCAGGTAGTGGGTGAGCTGCTAGTGGCCAGAGCTGCTACCTTAGCTACTGCAGAATCCTGTACAGGAGGCCAGCTGGCGCATCGGTTAACCAATGTGCCTGGTAGCTCTCGCTACTTCCTACGCGGTTGGGTGACGTATAGCAACGAAGCGAAGACGGCGGAGTTGGCCGTACCCAGTGAAATGCTGGCCTGCCATGGGGCAGTTAGCGCTGAGGTGGCAGAAGCCATGGCCATAGGTGCACGTCAATCCGCTGCCAGCACCTACGCCCTGGCGACTACAGGTATTGCAGGTCCTGGGGGGGGCACTGCACAAAAACCCGTAGGCCTGGTCTATATTGGCCTGGCGGGGCCGGTGGAACCAACGCAAGTCATTGAATGTCGTTTTCGTGGTGACCGCACGGATTTCAAGACGCGGGCAAGCTCAGCAGGGCTCGATCTGTTACGCCTTCGTTTGCTGGAAACGTAGGGTCTGTTGAAGGAGGTGTCCTTCTCTGCGTCGAAGTGCTGAAAAACCAGCCATTCTGGCGAAACGTGAGAACGGCCGTCTGATGCGTGTCTTTGTGGCTCTACCCCTTTCAAACTCAGTTACGCATGCCCTAGTCTGTCTGATGCGACAAGCATGTGACCAATCATCCGAGGTTCGTTGGGTATCATCATCCAATCTCCATCTGACGCTCCGTTTTCTTGGTGATATCCCGGTCGAGGATGTAGCGTCTGTCTATGACGCTTGCGCGCAAGCTGCCAATGCCGAAGCACTCAGACTCGTTGTCAGAGGTACAGGGGCCTTTCCCAGTTGGCATAGGCCGTCGGTCCTGTGGGCTGGGGTGTCTGGCATGACGGCGTCTCTCCACCAGCTAGCCGCTCAGGTGGAGCACGAGCTCGTACGGGTCGGCTTTGATCCGACGGATCGGCCGTTTAGGCCACATGTGACCCTAGGACGTTGCCGTTCTGGTTGCTCAAAGGAAGTATGCCAGCGCTTGCAGGCAGCTGGCGAACAGCTTCATGAGCCCTGGCTTGCTGACACGATGGTAATTTATCAGAGCGTTCTTTCTCAGCGGGGACCGAGGTACACAGCGCTGGGCCGCATAAAGCTAGGCGGCGTCCCGAGAGTGGGAGAAGCGGAGAGAGGGAAGCAGAGTGTCGACTGATGAACGGCATAAGGCCCTAGAAATGGCACTTGCACAAATTGAGAAGCAACACGGTAAGGGTTCCATCATGCGCTTAGGAGAGGCCTCCGCTGGACTTGCCGTGGAGTGCATATCCACCGGGGCGCTCTCGCTTGATATAGCTCTGGGTATTGGGGGCATTCCCAGAGGGCGCGTCGTCGAGGTGTTTGGGCCCGAGGCATCGGGTAAGACCACGCTGACGCTGCATGTGATGGCTGAAGCCCAGAAGGCTGGCGGCATGGCGGCCATGATTGATGTGGAGCATGCGCTCGATCCGAGCTATGCCCAGAGACTGGGTGTAGACACTGACAACTTACTTATCTCGCAGCCCGATAACGCGGAGAGCGCTCTTGAGATTGCCGAGGCGTTAGTGCGCAGTGGTGCTATTGACTGTGTGGTCATCGACTCGGTGGCAGCTCTAGTGCCACGAGCCGAGATCGAGGGTGAGATGGGCGACAGCCATGTCGGCCTGCAGGCGCGTCTGATGTCTCAAGCTTTGCGCAAGCTTACTGGTGCAATTAGCAAGTCGCGGACCGCTGTGATCTTCACGAATCAGATTCGTGAAAAAGTGGGTGTGATGTTCGGTTCGCCCGAAACGACTCCAGGAGGGAGAGCTCTGAAGTTCTATGCGTCGATACGCCTCGACGTCCGCCGTGTAGAAACGCTCAAGCAGGGCAATGAAAACATAGGCAACCGAACAAGAGTGAAGGTAGTGAAGAACAAGGTTGCGCCACCGTTTCGAGAGGCTGAGTTCGACATTATCTACGGCCAAGGTATCTCGCGTGAGGGAAGCATCTTGGATGTCGCTGTTGACCAAGAGGTGGTGCAAAAAAGTGGAGCCTGGTTCTCCTATGGTGATACGCGTCTAGGTCAAGGACGAGAGAATGTCCGTGAGTTTCTGCGACAGAATCCGGCGCTGACCAATGAGATTGAGGCTCTGACCCGTGAGAAACTGGACCTACCCGGGATTTCCCAGAGTGAAGAGGCGACAACGGACTCTACGGCCGAGCAGAAATGACGAGTTCTTCTCATACTGGGCCAGTCTACTCTGTGAGCGCTATTCACCGCAAGCGGCGGGATGTGTACGAGATAAGTCTCGATAACGGAAGGACATTCCTGTGTCCGGATGATGTTTTGGTTCGATGGCATTTGCGTAAGGGCAAGAAGCTGGATGAGTCTCAGCTCGGACGGCTTCTGGTGGAAGCAGAGGAAGTACTCGCAGTGCGAAGGGCCTTGACTATCGTGGCCAGAGCACCGCGATCTGAGCAAGAAGTGGCTCTACGGCTTCACCGTAGAGGTTTCAGTGCTTCGGCTATCTCCTTGGCGGTGGGACGGCTCCGAGAGCTGGGCTATATCGATGATCTTGCTTTCGCAAAACGTCTCGCCCGCGAACTCGATCAACGAGGTGATATGGGCTACTGGCGTCAAAGGCAGACGCTAGTGCAAAGGGGCTTCAGTTCTTCTGTCATCGGGGCTGCACTAAGCCCAGTAGGCGAGGATGTCGAGCGCGAGCGGGCTTTGGCCTTGGCTCGCAGACGTTCCGCCCCAGTCACTAAGGCGGAAGTCCGTCGTCTGGCGGCTTATCTGCAAAGACGCGGATTTGGCGAGAGAACTATCATGTGGTGCCTGCGACAGGTGGCGGCCGAGGTTGACATTGATCAGCAGTAAAGCTACAATTGATGACGGGCTTCTAGTCCCATATGCGGCAGCATGGTCCCGGGCATTTGAGCCTGGGTTGATGATAGAACGGCGCATGCCAACGGTCTGAGGTGAAGCCGAGTTCGTCTCGGCTTCTTTACAACCCGCGGCCCTTCCCGGCTTGTCTGCCGCGACTTTTTCACACTGAACACGGTGGATGCAAGGGGAAGGGGGGGTGACGAATAGCACTCACATTAGTGATCTTTTTTTTCGTAGCAGCAGCTGCATTTGCTGGTGGCTACTTGGTTCGAAGAACAGTAGCCGAAGCCAAGCTAGAGTCTGCTGAAGCTGAGGCTAAGCGGATCGTGGAACGTGCTGCTCAGCAGGCTGAAGCCAAGAAGCGCGAGGCCCTTCTTGAGGCTAAAGAAGAGATTCATAAGATGCGCATGGATGGCGAGCGTGAGCTTCGAGATCGGCGTAACGAGCTAAATCAGTTCGAACGGCGTCTTCTAAGCAAGGAGGAAAGCTTAGACAAGAGATTCGAACAAGTCGAATCCAAGGAAACGGCGCTCGATCGGCAGAAGCAAAGCGTGGAAGCTGCGGAAGAGAAAGTGCAGACGATGGCCTCTCAATGGCATCATGAGCTTGAGCAGCTAGCTGGTATGACTAGCGATGAGGCGCGGACTTACTTGCTCAAACGCACTGAGGATGAAGTGCGTCACGAGATGGCGATAAAGATCAAGGAGATCGAGACTGAGGCTCGCGAACAGGCCGAACGAAAGGCGCGGAACATCGTGTCGCTCGCCATTCAGCGATGTGCAGCCGACCACGTGGCCGAAAGTACTGTGTCCGTGGTCAACTTGCCCAGTGACGACATGAAGGGACGCATCATCGGTCGTGAAGGGCGTAATATTCGTACGCTGGAGACGCTAACGGGCATTGATTTGATCATCGACGATACGCCCGAGGCCGTTATCCTTTCGGGCTTTGACCCGGTTCGACGAGAGATTGCACGCATTGCGCTTGAGAAACTGGTTGCCGATGGTCGAATCCACCCGGCCCGTATCGAGGAGATGGTGGAGAAGGCCCAACGGGAAGTCGAGCAAACGATGCGTGAAGCAGGTGAGCAGGCCACCTTTGAGGCCGGGGTGAATGGTCTACACGCGGAATTGGTGAGATTGCTCGGACGCCTTCGGTTTCGCACCAGCTACGGTCAGAACGTTCTCAGGCACAGCATTGAGGTGAGTCACCTGGCTGGCATCATGGCTGCTGAGTTGGGAGCTGACATTCAGCTTGCCAAGCGCGCAGGCCTGTTGCATGATGTTGGCAAGGCGGTAGATCACGAGATGGAGGGGACCCACTTGGAGATCGGGCGCGAGCTGTTGCGCCGCTACAAGGAGCCCCGTGAAGTGATTCATGCCATGGAAAGCCACCATGGCGATTACGAGCCAACATCGGTAGAGGCAGTGCTTGTGACGGCTTCCGATAGCATTTCGGCCGCTCGTCCTGGCGCACGCCGCGAGTCTCTGGAAAACTATATAAGGCGATTGGAGAAACTCGAGGCTATTGCTGACTCACTCGATGGAGTGGAGAAATCGTACGCAATACAGGCAGGACGCGAGATACGCATTATCGTCAAACCCGAACGAATTGATGACGCCACAGCCACTAAGCTGGCTCGTGACATGGTAAAACGCATTGAATCCGAGCTGGAGTATCCGGGACAGATCAAAGTCACTGTAATCAGAGAGACCCGCGCGGTCGAGTATGCCAAGTGATATTGTGTAGATGTGAGGCGAGACGCTGTGCTCCTATAGCACAGCGTCAGCCGTGGATCCCGGATGGGGTGGGTATGCGATGAAAGGCACCGGAGCCGTAGCTGAGTCCGCGCATGAAGGGCCCTCACTGCAGGCGACTCTCTTGATCTCCATCCTCTTACGTTTTCCTGAGATAGGTTCGGTTCGTTTCCTACCGGAAAATGGACGCATCGCGTTCACGTTTCTGCTTCGGCAGGCCAAGAGTAATATCTGCTTAGCGACTTTTGAGCGGTCAGTCTATGCCCATCTCGATGCGTTTTCTAGGATCAGTGCGAGCGAGACAGGCTTTGTTTCGGTCCAGTGCAAGACCTATGGAGCGCTATCAGTGGTGGAAGTGATCCGCGAGGTGTCAGCTTTTTCGCGCCAAGAGCTCTCGTTACTTATTTCATTGATCAGGGATTGTTTCGGAGATGCGCTTGTGGTTGAGACAAGTGAAGCATTACGCTTAGACGAGCAGATGGTGGAGGAGGAGCTGATCGACGACATCCTGGAGGATGTACGAGTGAGCGGTCCCTGGCGGGAACTCATGGGTTTTCGTGACGCTGGGCGCGTACTGGTTTTCAACAAGAATCGCCACAAAGTGCGGGAGTAGGAGGTCTTGCAGCATGGAGGTTCTCAAGGTATCAGCGAAGTCGAACCCGAATTCGGTGGCAGGAGCCGTGGCAGGAGTGCTGCGTGAGCGAAGCACAGTAGAGCTACAGGCAATCGGTGCCGGGGCCATTAACCAGGCAGTGAAGGCGATAGCGATTGCGAGGGGGTTCATGGCTCCCGGCGGAGTGGATCTTGTGTGCATTCCTGCGTTCGTCGATGTGATGATTGGCGAGGAAGAAAGAACGGCCATCAAGTTTATCGTTCAGTCGCGCTAAGTGCGTTTTCATTGGCGGCTGAAATATCGCAATAATGCCCATGACAGGGGATAAACATGGAAAGGAACAGAGGTTCACGCTGGGTTGCCGACTTCCATTGCGACACTCTGTTTGAGACTATGCGGCATGGAGGTGACCTCCGAAGTCGTCCTCAGGGGCAGCTAGATGTGGAACGTCTGGAGGCGGCGGGGGTAGATCTGCAGGTGTTTGCAGTGTTTTCGCATCCCGCGTCGCCTCGAGACTCGCTCCACGATGCATTGCTCATGGTTGAGGTTTTCTGGCAGGCCGTCGATCAAGGGCTGTTACGTCCAGTGCTTTGGCGCGAGGATATGCAAGAGACAGCGGCTCCAGTACGTGGAATGCTATCGATGGAGGGCGCTGAGCCGCTGCAGGGCGATGTGGATCTGCTGCGGCTTTTCTTCCGCCTGGGAGTGAGAGCGCTAGGTCTGACGTGGAACGGGCGCAATGCTTTGGCTGACGGCGTTGACGACGCCATTACTGGCGGTGGACTTACCGTTGCTGGGCGACGCGTCGTGGCAGAGATGAATCGCTTGGGGATGCTGGTGGATGTCTCTCATCTGTCTGAGGGTGGTTTCTGGGATGTCGTCTCCGAATGCAGGGGGCCATTCATCGCCTCTCACTCCAATGCCAGAGCCATCTGTCCTCATCGACGCAACCTATCGGACGCGCAACTATGCGCGGTGGCGGCTAGTGGCGGCGTGGTCGGCATCAACTTTTGCCCTCCATTCCTGACGGCCACTGGTCAGGCAGGCATCAGCGATATCCTAGAACATGCCGAGCATATGCTCTCTGTGATGGGGCGGGGCCACGTAGGTCTGGGCTCTGATTTCGACGGCGTCAGACAGCTACCTGAAGGCATTATGGGCGTCGAAGCCTTGCCTGCGCTAGCCCAAGCTTTTGAGAAGGAATTCGGGAGTGAAGTGGCAGCAGAGCTTATGGGTGGGAGCTTCACAGAGCTCTTGGCCATAGTTTTGCCCGCTGCTCCCCAAGGAGTCCCAGATCGATAGACATGAGTATGAGAGGGCATACTACCCCTGAATGTAAACGGAAGGAGTCTATTAGGGGGTTTGCTCATGTCTGTTATCAAGGTCATCGAACTGGTGGGGCAGTCCCAGACTTCGTGGGATGATGCGGTGCGACAGGCGATCAAAGAGGCTGCGAAGACAGTCCGCAACATCCGAGGTGTCGAGGTGCTCAACTGGACGGGCCAGGTGGACGACAAAGGCGATATTGTATGCTACAAGGCCGACGTGCATCTGGCGTTTGAGGTGGAGCGGTGATGGGCTAGGTATACTGGCCAGGCGAGGGGGTACAATATGGGCATCAAGCTCCGGATAGCTTGGGCTGGAGGTGAGTACCCGTGGACTGGCTAGGAGCGATTGTGCGATTTGTCGTGTCGGCCCTGGTCCTCATGTTTGTCGGGTTGATTGTGCCGGGATTTCAGATCATGGGCTTCTGGAATGCACTGCTGGCTGCCCTGGTCATCGCCGCAGTTGGGTGGGTGATCGAGGCGACGATGGGTAAAGGTGTGTCGCCATATGGCAGAGGCGTGATCGGATTTCTCGTTTCAGCAGTGGTCATTTGGGCGACGCAGTTCGTTGTGCCAAACATGCAGGTGGGAGTGTTAGGAGCCCTTCTAGCAGCCTTCGTGATAGGCATCATTGACATCTTCGTCCCGACAACTGTGCGGTAGTGCTCGGCATCAAGCCCAGGCCTGGAGAGGGCCTGGGTTTTGCCTTGGCAAGGAGTGATGCTAGCACAACAGGAGGTTAGGTGCGTGCAGCTCAGTCGAAAACTGCTCCACAATCTGGACTTCCTCCAGGCCCAGCTGGGTGTCGGCGTTACCTTTGATGTCGTTGTTCGCGAGTTCAGCATAGGCGGCAAGGATGCGGCGATGGTGTTTCTCGATGGTTTCATTAAGGACACTCTAGCTGCGGACATCATGAGGCGACTGCAGCAAGTGCAGCGAGCTGAGATCGTGCCCAGAGTCGTGGGGAAACTGGTGGCAGAGCAGATCGCTCATATTGAAGTAGAGGTAGTTGCCTCAACCGAGGATCTTGTCGAGCAGGTGTTAGCGGGACAACTAGGTCTGCTGATTGATGGCGAGACAACTGCGGTCGTTATTGACGTTCGTACATACCCAAGCCGTAGCATTGAAGAGCCTGATCTGGAGCGGGTCACTCGAGGATCTCGGGACGGCTTTGTGGAGACCCTGGTCTTTAACACGGCACTGATCCGCCGTCGAGTACGCGATTCAGGGCTGCGGTTTGAGATGCTGAAGGTAGGAGCTCGCTCCAAGACCGATGTGGTCATCGCATATATCAGTGACCTGGCAGATGCACAGCGTGTCAGTCTACTGAAAGCACGCATCCAAGCCACTAAGGTGGATGCTCTTGTCATGGGAGCCAAGAGCCTTGAGGAGCTTCTTTTTCCCAGGTCGCTCAACCCACTGCCCCAGGTGCGCTTTACCGAAAGACCTGACGTGGTGGCGGCTCATCTCTATGAGGGCCATATCATTATACTCACCGACACTACACCAATGGCCATGATAGTCCCCGTTACACTCTTTCATTTCACGCAACACGCCGAGGAGTACCTCCAGGCACCTGCAGTCGGGACTTACTTGCGCTGGGTGCGTTCGCTGGCGCTATTCCTGGCGCTCTTTCTGACTCCACTGTGGCTGGCCCTATTCCAGCAGAAGCAGTCTTTGCCGCAGTTCCTGCATTTTATCGGGCCAAGACAGAGCTCGACAGTACCTGTGGCCTTGCAGTTTCTCATCCTAGAGGTGGGGCTGGATCTCATACGTATGGCTCTTATCCATACACCCGGCTCTCTCGCCACTTCGTTGGGTATCGTTGGAGCGATTCTTTTGGGTGACCTCGCAGTACAAGTCGGGTTATTCGTACCTGAAACCATCTTGTACACAGCTGTGGTGGCCATCTGTTCCTTCGCCATACCGAGCATCGAGTTTTCCTTGGCCATACGGTTGTTTCGCTATTTCCTACTTCTGGCCGCTGCGTTTTTCCGGCTTCCTGGGTTGCTTGTGGGGTCTGTCGTTGTCCTGGTTTTCATCGCTCAAACGAACTCACTGGGCGTACCTTACATGTGGCCCCTTCTGCCTCTTGCGAGCGGGCCTCTCTTGCGACTCGTCATCCGCTACCCAGTGCCTCAGGTGCGCTATCGCCCGATCTTCGCCGGAGGGAAAGATAAAGACGTGAGATGATGCAAGGCATTGATCCCTAACGAGCGCTGTGCTAGGATGAGAAGCACAGCCTCTTGCCTACTTTGGGGGGAACGTCTTGCATCTGCGAGGAAGCATGTGTATTAACGACAGCGGGCACCTTGAGATCGGTGGATGTGATACCGTCGATCTGGCTCGTCAGTTTGGTACCCCGTTATATGTCTTCGACGAACAGGAAATCCGCACTCGTTGTCGCGCCTATATTGGTGGGCTCCGCCGTCACTATCCTCATGGTAGCATCATCTATGCTGGCAAGGCTTTTCTTACCCAAGCGGTATGTCGGATCATCGAGGAGGAGGGCCTGTGTCTCGATGTGGTATCGGGGGGAGAGCTCTTTACGGCGCTCTCGGCTGGCTTCCCTCCCGAACGCATCTTCTTCCATGGCAATAACAAGTCCCTTGATGAGATAGCCTGTGGTATCAAAGTGGGAGTGCATCGCTTTGTGGTTGACAACCTCTATGAGTTAGAGATGCTCGAAACGGAGGCGGCAAGAGAGCAGACGACGGCCAACGTGCTGTTGCGAATCGCGCCGGGCGTCGAGGCGCATACGCATTCCTATTTGCGTACGGGGCAGGTCGACTCGAAGTTTGGCTTTGGCCTTGAAGATGGGCGAGCTCTAGAGGCGATCGAGGTCATACTGCAAAGCCCCCATTTGCGACTGTTAGGGCTTCACGCTCACATTGGTTCGCAGATTTTTGAAGTAGAGTCCTATCGGCTGACGACGCGCATCATGGTGAGTTTCATCGGCCACCTACGCAGTAGTCTTGGGGTAAGTATCGAGGAGCTCAACCTGGGAGGCGGTCTGGGTATTCGTTACTCCGAAGGTGATGCTCCCTTTACCATAGAGACACTCGTGGAGGCGCTTGCTGCCACGCTTTCCGCAGAATGTCACAGCAGAGGTTTGCCCCTGCCGCGGCTGCTTTTGGAGCCAGGTAGGTCCATTGTGGGTGAGGCGGGTACCACCTTATACACCATCGGCGGATCAAAAGAGATTCCTGGTGTACGCAAGTATGTGTTTGTGGATGGTGGGATGGCTGACAACCCTCGGGTCGCTCTCTACCAGGCCGAGTACGAAGCGATCGTTGCCAACAAGGCGCGGCAGTTGCCAAGTGAGCTGGTCACTATTGCTGGAAAGTGTTGTGAATCAGGGGATATTCTTATATGGGATGTTGAGTTGCCTCCAAGCGAACCAGGTGATATTCTTGCGGTTTTGTCCACTGGCGCGTATAACTACAGCATGGCCAGCAACTACAATCGCCTAACCCGTCCAGCAGCGGTTCTCGTCTATGACGGAGAGGCTGATCTCATCGTACGCCGCGAGACTCTCTGTGATCTGATTAGGCAAGACTGCATTCCTCGCCGACTACGCCGCCAGGCGACCAACTGCCATGAGCTATCAGGTACGAATATCCGTATTTGAGGGACCCTTCGACCTGCTCTTCCACCTCATCGAGCAGGAAGAGGTGGAGATCTGGGATATTCCTGTCGCTCGCATCACCGAGCAGTATCTGGAGTATCTAGCAGCCATAGATGAGCTGGATCTCGAGTCGGCGGGTGAGTATCTTGTCATGGCAGCTACACTTCTGGCCATCAAGGCGCGCCTGCTCCTGCCTACACCCCTTTCGGAATCAGAAGAGGAGTGTGAGGGGGTTGATCCGCGCCTCGAACTCGTCAGTCGTCTCCTCGAGTATCGCCGGTACCGTGAGGCGGCTGCCGCGCTTGCCGATCTCGCCGTCGGCCGAGACCTCTTGCATCCTCGGGGCCGGACGCAGTACTCGGACTGGAGTCAGCCTCGTTTTCCTCGCCCTGTTGGTGAAGCGACAGTAGACGATTTGCAGCGAGCGATGCGTGAAGTGCTCAATGCCTACCAGCCACCGCCTCCGACGGTTGCTATTCCGCGTCGTGTAGTAACCATTGAGGGATGCATTAGGGATATCGAGCAAGCCGTTCAAGCCAAGCCTTTTTGCTCGTTTCGACATCTATTACCCGCGACGCCCACGCGTCAGGATGTGGTGGTTACCTTTTTGGCTCTTCTAGAGCTTATTCACAGGGGGTTGCTCAGTGCGGAGCAATCTGAGATTTTCGGCCCCATAGAGATCTCTCGGAAACAAGGTGAAGGACATGCCTGAAGCGCATGTGTTGGCTGGCTTAGAGGCATTGCTCTTTGCTAGTAGTGAGCCAGTGCTCGTCAAGGAGTTAGCGCGGGTGCTCGGCATGGAAGTTCCCGCGGTAGAGAGAGCTTTGGAGATCCTGCGTCTCGAGTACTCAGACCCCAAGAGGGGCTTCACACTCGACGAAGTAGCGGGAGGTGTGCGCCTGGTCAGCAAGCCCGACCATGGGCATCTCGTTTCCGAGCTGCTGAGGCCCGTGCGTAGCACTGGCTTGTCGCAGGCTGCGCTTGAGACCATGGCCATAGTCGCCTACAAACAGCCAGTCACACGCTTGGACATAGAGGCCATACGTGGTGTGCGAGCTGAGTCTGCGCTAAGTTCGCTCTTGGAGAGGGATCTTGTGCAGGAGGCTGGGCGTAAAGAGGCTCCTGGTCGGCCCATTCTGTACAAGACCACGACACGTTTTCTTGTGGAGTTTGGGTTAGGCAGTTTAGGCGACTTGCCTCCTCTCGAGGACCCAGACTCTACTGCACATCCCTCCGATTCGTAGAGCATGGCCGACTGGGGCATTCTACCATTCGGGAGGTGTCTCGCTTGGTCGTGCTCGCCCTCATCGCCGTGCTCTTCATGCTGGTCATCATCACACCTATTCGCTTAGAGGTTGGGCTCAGATTGTCTGAGGCTCACGCGAATCTCTGGCTAGAGTTTTCCGTAGCTGGCATCCTCAAGTGGCGCGTGAACGTTCCACGTGCTTGGCTTATGCCTACCGGGGAGGGGTTGGGCCTACGGGCACACATCCAGGTGTCTCCGGGGCAGCAAGAGGCCCAAGTGACCGAGACCCTCACACCGGAGATGCTCTCGGAGGAGAGCAAGGTCGATGAGTCCATACTGCACAAGGTCCTGGCAGGTATCGATGTGGTACAGATGCTGTTGGGGATTGCCGATGGTAAAGACCGTGCGCTGGGCAGTCCGTGGCTTCACCTGATCGTCATCCCTTTCAGCATACTGAGCCGCCATCTTCGCTGCCTTGAGTTTCGGTGGGAGACGCGAATTGGCGTGGGCGATGCTTGCGTTACCGCCCTGGTGGTGGGGATGCTCTGGGGACTCAAGTCGAGCATCTTGGCACTCATGGAGCAGCGATTGGTTTTGACGAGTCGTCCCATCGCTCACGTCACGCCCAATTTCAATGGAACGGAACTGGCTACAGAGCTGCTTTGCATATTCCACCTTTCCGTCGGTCAGATTATGTGGCGAACCCTATGCGACGCCGCACAGCGTTGGCAACGAAAAGGGGCTGGAGTGTATGGAGGGTAAGCATCCAATCGAAGGTCTGATGCAGACCGCAATGGAGAGCATCAAAGAGATGGTGGATGTCAACACCATCCTCGGTGATCCGGTAGAAACACCAGACGGCAGTGTCATTGTCCCGGTTTCCCGGGTGAGTCTAGGTTTTGCTGCTGGTGGTACGGAGTACGAGGTTGAGGAGAAAAGGGAGCAGAAGGGCTTTCCTTTTGGTGGCGGCACAGGCGCCGGGATTTCCGTGAACCCCGTCGCTTTTCTTGTTGTAGGCCAAGGTCAGATTCGCTTGATGCCAGTCGATGGTAATGCCACCATCGATCGTCTTCTTGACATGGCCCCTCGTATGTTCGAGCAATTTCAGGGGTTACTACGAAGCGCCAAGAACGGACGAACGAAGGTGGCCACTGAGATTCAGGACATTGAGCTCTAGGCTGCAGGTACGCCACCTTGGTGTGGCGTACCCTACACTAGGGTGAAAAAACGCGATGGAACGGCAACGTCTGCAGAAGTTCCTGGCTGTTCGTGGTGTAGCCTCTCGCCGCCGTGCAGAAGACATGATTCGCCAAGGAAGGGTGCGTATCAACGGAGTGGTAGTCAGGGAGATGGGCCTCCGGGTGGATCCAGAGGTGGACCGGGTTTGTGTAGATGGTGTTCCGGTTGGTGATCCACGCCGCTTGGTCTATTTTGCGCTAAACAAGCCTGTTGGCGTCATTAGCTCCACGCGGGATTCTCGAGGACGAAAGACAGTTGTCGATCTGCTCACAGGAGTCTCTGAGCGCGTCTACCCTGTGGGACGCTTGGACGCGGATTCCGAAGGCTTGGTGCTGCTTACGAATGATGGTGAGTTAGCTGCTCGTCTCATGCATCCACGCTATGGGGTCAGCAAGCTGTATCGGGTGTGGGTGAGTGTCAGGCCCTCAGCGAAGGCGATTCGGTTGCTGGAGACCGGAGTCGAGCTGTCCGACGGACGCACTGCTCCGGCTCGAGTGTCAATACGAAGAACAGATACAGATGGTACGGAGCTGGAGTTTGAGTTGTGGGAGGGCCGTAACCGACAGATCCGCCGCATGTGTGAAGCCGCTGGGCACCCGGTCGTTCGTCTTCGACGAGAGAAGATTGGGCCTCTGGCCTTGGGGGCCTTGCGACCGGGGGAATGGCGCCGTCTGAGCGGTGCCGACCTTCGATCTTTGCGGCGTTCTGCCGGAATAGGGTGTCTCTGAGTAGCTCGAGGCGCTTCTTGTTACCGACTGGCAGCTATGGTATATTGATCCAAAGCCGCCGCGCCTATCCTGTGGGATACGGAGGGGTATCAGCGATGCGTTCGACCCAAAGCAAAGACGTGGCCCGTGCTGCCATCTTGATGGCACTGACGGGTGAACGCGAAGAGGAAAACCGTTTGCAGGAAGAGCTGGCGACGCGAAACGTTCGGGCAGCGGCTGCTGACTACGGCGGAGAGTTTCTGCCAGCCATTCAGCGCATCGTGGAGCGGGCTGTCGTAGCTGCCAAACGTGAAGGTGTCATCAAACCTATTCATGCTGAAGAGGGTGCGGTGGCAGGGGCAGCGCATGAAGCCTTAGCCCAGATATCGCGTAAGGCGCTAGGGCTCAACGTGGGGGGCAAGATCGGCATCGCTCGACACGGTGAGCACATTGCAGTGGCCATTTACCTGTGTATCGGTTTGCTGCACCTAGACGATGTAGCCATTGGGTTGGGGCATCGAGCGGTGCCGTATTCAGTGTAGCGGGGGGTCTGGCCATGGTTACTGGTGAGTGCACGAGAGCCTTACGTGGAGCTACTACCGTCGAGCGCAATGATGAAAAGCTCATCATAGAGGCTACGATGGAACTACTTACGACCCTTCTTGAGCAGAACGGCCTTGATCATGAGGAGATCATCAGCATAATCTTCACTTCGACTCAGGATCTGAATGCCGCCTACCCTGCGGTAGGCGCAAGGCGCCTCGGATTGACCCATGTCCCCCTGATGTGTGCGACGGAGCTTCCTGTGCTCGGTAGCTTGCCGCACTGTATTCGCTGCCTCATGCATGTTCATACTGTGCGGCCTCTGCACGAACTACGACATGTATATCTGCACGAGGCCCGCAGTCTTCGGCCCGACTTGACATCGCACAAGGAACAATAGGCAGATCACCACTTGAAGAGAGGAGGCGGTTGCTGTAGTGCGTGTGCCAACGCATCGCCCAGCAATTGAACGCATCAGCCCGTATGTACCGGGCAAGCCCATCACCGAGGTTCAGGAAGAGTATGGTTTGGAGGATATTATCAAGCTGGCCTCCAACGAAAACGCCTTGGGTCCGTCGCCGCAGGCCATACAGGCCCTCGAGCAGGCCATTTCTAGCGTACATATCTATCCGGACGGAGCTGCTCGGGCCCTACGTAGTGCCATTGCTCAAGCGTATGGTGTCTTGCCTGACGAGGTCTTCATAGGCAACGGCTCTGATGAGATCATAAAACTGCTGGCAGAGGCCCTCTTGCTGCCGGACGACGAAGTGGTGTTCGCAGACGTAACGTTTTCGGAGTACGCCTATGCGACACGCCTGATGGGTGCTCGAGAGGCTGTGGTACCCGTCCTCGCAGAGACGCATGATCTGCGAGCGATGGCGGCCCGGATCTCGCAGCAGACCAAAATTGTCTATATCTGTAACCCCAACAATCCGACAGGCACTTACGTAGGTGTTGACGCTCTGGATGAATTCCTGTCTTCGGTTCCAGAGGGAGTCTTAGTGGTGTTGGATGAGGCGTATGCCGAATACGCTGATGCTTCAGATTTTCCGGATGTCGTTGATCTGATGCGCCAGGGCCAGCCCGTGGCCACCATGCGTACTTTCTCAAAGATTTATGGTTTGGCGGGCTTGAGGGTGGGTTACATCATCGCGCCGCGGCCAATCGTGGCGTTGCTCAACCGAGTCAAGGAGCCCTTTAACGTAAACTCGTTGGCCCAAGCTGCCGCTCTTGCTGCGTTAGGCGACACAGAGCATGTCAGGCGGAGCCGCGAGATGAATAGCAGGGGGAAAGCGGAACTCTACGCGGCTTTCACCGAGATGGGCCTACGCTACTGTCCGAGTCAGAGCAACTTCATTTTCGTTGATCTCGGCAGGCCCTGCAGGCCTGTGTATGAGAGACTTCTGCAAGAAGGAGTAATTGTGCGGACTGGCGACATTTTCGACAGACCCTCTTTCGTGCGCGTGACAATCGGCACGTCAGAGGAGAATGAGCGCTTTGTCAAGGCCTTGCGCCGGGCTCTGGTAACCAGCTAGACAAAGGCTATCTCGTAGAAACCTGAGGGCGCTAGCAAGGACGGTAGTATGGCAGAATAGGAGGCGCACCCATGGTTGTGGTAATGCAGAAAGCTGCGACAAGAGACGAACTAGACGCAGTCATCCAGCGGCTGCAGGATTTTGGGTTTGTTACACACATCTCGCACGGTGTCGAACGTACGATTATCGGGGCGATCGGGGAGAAGACGGCGGACAAGTTAGAGAGGCTGGAGGCGATGCCTGCCGTTGAGAAGATCGTGCCCATTCTCCAGCCCTTCAAGCTGGCTGGGCGAGAGTTTCAGCCGGAGACGAGCCAGGTGCGAGTCGGCAACGTGCTCTTTGGGGGGACCACGATCCCTGTGATTGCTGGCCCGTGCGCTGTGGAATCTGAGGAGCAGCTGCTACGGACCGCCGACCGGGTGAAAGAGGCTGGAGCGTCCATGTTGCGCGGTGGCGCTTTCAAGCCCCGGACTTCGCCCTACACCTTTCAGGGCTTGGAGGAAGAGGGCCTGCGACTGCTGGCAGAGGCGCGTCGCCGCACTAGCTTGCCTGTAGTCACGGAAGTGGTGAATCCTCGCGATGTGGAGAGGGTGGTGCAGTACGCTGACATGGTGCAGATTGGTGCCCGTAACATGCAAAACTTCACGTTGCTCAAGGAGGTAGGTATCTCCGGGAGGCCAGTGTTGGTTAAGCGTGGCCTGTCTGCGACTGTGGAAGAGTGGCTGATGGCTGCCGAGTACATCATCTCAGCGGGCAACGACGATGTCGTGCTGTGTGAGCGAGGGATTCGCACGTACGAGACGCAGACACGTAATACGCTCGATATCAGCGCGGTGGTCGCTATCCATGAGCTCTCTCATCTACCCGTGGTGGTAGATCCGTCACATGGTACGGGAAAATGGCGGTATGTGACCCCCATGGCCTTAGCCGCAGTGGCTGCGGGGGCCGATGGTCTTATGGTCGAGGTTCATTTCCGTCCGGAGGAAGCACTATCCGACGGGCCGCAGAGCTTGCGGCCAGACGTGTTTGCTCAGATGATGGCTTTGTTGGTCCCGGTAGCTACAGCTGTGGGTCGTGATCTATAATGCGGCCGACGGTGGCCATTGTTGGCGTGGGGCTCATAGGTGGTTCTTTGGGCCTTGCCTGGCGTAATGCAGGGGCGGCCAAGGTTATCGGCGTGACACGAAGACGGCAAAATCTCGATGTGGCTCTCAGCTGCGGGGCAATCGACGAGGGAACCACGGATGTGGCGCAAGGCGTCGCGGCAGCGGATGTCGTGGTCTTGTGTACCCCAGTTGTAGATATTGTGGCATTGGCCAGGTCGATTGTCGCTTATGTTCGCCCCGGCACGCTCCTCACCGACGTGGGCAGTACTAAGGCCTGGATCATGCGTGAGATCTCCAGTTTTCTGCCTGGGAGCCTGTCTTTTGTGGGCGGGCACCCCATGGCTGGTTCGGAGCACACGGGTGTTGAGGCTGCTGACCCGTACCTCTTCGAGAACGCAATTTACTGCCTCACACCTTCGGCAGGGATGGCGGCTTCAGATTCATCGATGAGGCTCTTGCAGGATCTGGTACGCGCTACGGGCGCGAGACCTCTGTTATTGACCCCAGACGTGCACGATCTCATCGTAGCGGGGATAAGTCACGTTCCCCACCTGGTAGCGGCGGCTTTGGTGAACAGTGTGGCTGCTACAGATACTGGTGATATGCCCATGCTACGGTTGGCAGCTGGAGGCTTCCGAGATACGACAAGAATTGCCAGCGGATCATCAGAATTATGGCGGGATATATGCCTAACCAATGGTCCTGCCATTTCCGAGATGCTAGATGCTTTTGAGGGCGCTCTGGTCCAGATGCGGCAAGCAGTTGAGCAGGCCCATGGCGAGGCCTTATGCAGACTGCTGGAGACAGCGAGAACGGCGCGCCTGACGATGCCTGCTCACTCGGCAGTGCACGAGTTGGTGGTCACATTGGTTGACAGGCCAGGGGCCATCCATGCAGTGACCGGACTTGTCGCCGCGGCAGATCTGAATGTCGTTGATATTGGCATCCTGAGAGCACGGGAAGGCGAAGGCGGCACGATGCGTCTGGCTCTGCACAGCGATGAGGCCGCTAATCGGGCCGTGGAGTTACTGCGGGAGAACGGCTACATAGTGCGGCGGCGTACATGATTGTTAGCCATTTCGTGCAGGTATCTGTAGGGAGTGTAGCGAAGTGGATTGCCGTACAGGAGACATGTGCTAACACGGTTTGCTGTCGTGGGTTAGGGGGAGAAGACGCTTGGGGGGACGAACCCTCGTCGTCGCCATTGACGGTCCGGCAGGTGCGGGCAAAAGTACTGTTGCGCGTGAGGTAGCAGCACGACTACAGTATCTGTATATCGATTCGGGTGCCATGTACCGCGCTGTGACGCTAAAGGTCGTACGATTGGGTGTTTCTCCGAGTGACGTTACTCAAGTGGCCGCCATAGCTTCTAGACTGACAGTCGAGTTGGGTACAGATCCGCGAGAAGGCGTGAGCCAAGTTTTTCTCGACCGCGAGAACGTAACAAACTGCATTCGCTCACCAGCAGTAAATGACGCGGTTGCCTTAGTGGCTGCTAATCCTGTTGTGCGTGAGCATCTGCGTAATGCGCAGCGTAGGCTCGCCAGTCAGGGTGGCGTGGTCATGGACGGCAGAGACATTGGTACGGTTGTCCTTCCCGATGCCGATGTCAAGATCTACCTTACCGCGTCCTTGCACACGCGGGCTGCTCGTCGCTATGAGGAGATGCGGTCGCAGGGCCTGTGTGTTACTCAGGCACAGCTCATGCGTGAAATAGCTCTTCGCGACGCTGCAGACTGCCAAAGGACGATCGCTCCGCTTGAGAAGGCACCTGATGCCGTGCTCATCGACACAACGGGTGTGTCCGTGGCAGAGGTCGTAGACAAGGTCATTCACATCTGCCGAGGGAGGATGTGAATGATGCGTTTGTACCCCTTGGGTCGTGCCGTCTGCAAAGCAGTGCTGTGTACGTACTTTCGTCAACGAGTTGAGGGTAAAGAGAACGTACCCCGCTCGGGGCCATTTGTTGTGGCAGCCAACCATGTCAGCTACCTCGATCCGCCTGTTCTTGGCGTAGCTTGTCCTCGTCCTATCCAATTCATGGCGAAAGCTGAGCTTTTCCAGATTCCCATACTGGGTTTTCTGATCCGCGAGCTGGGCGCTTTTCCCGTCCATCGGGGGGCAGCAGACAGGCATGCTATCCGACGAGCATTGCATATCCTGGAGGATGGGGGCGTTCTTGGCGTCTTTCCTGAGGGTACTCGCAGTCGTCGAGGGCGGGTGCTGAATCCACAGGGGGGCGCGGCACTCATAGCGCTTAAGGCGGGCGTACCTGTTTTGCCTGCAGGCATATGGGGCACAGCTGATGTGGATGGCCCCTGGCACTTCCCCAAGCCCGTACGTGTTGGGGTTCGTTTTGGCGAGCCGATCGATCTTGGACAACCCAAAACTGTGGATCGAAAAGCTGTCGATGAGGCAAGCGTGTACATTATGAGCAGGATACGAGAGTTACAAAACGTCACATAGGCCGTATTGGGTGAGTTGACCCATGCGGAACCGCGTGTTTTTTCGTTATCCTGCCTGGGAATTCGGCTAGTAGGGAGGAGTCCGTGCAGTAGAGACGAATATGGTTGGGGAATGGCATCATTTCCGCGCTCTTGCGAATACTAGGCGAGGGCACCGGGCGGTGTCCCAGAGGGGTTGGGCCCGCGTGAAGTCAGTTTCAGGAGTCTTGGGGGGTTATGAAGGGTCATGACTGAGGTACGCGACGAAAGAGAAAAAGAAACGGAAGTCACAACTGCCAGCGAGCAGGCACAGTCCACGGATGCAAGCGGGCCCAGCACGGAAGTTGTGATAGAGGGTCAGGCAGAGGCAGCCGTGGAAGATACTGGCGAGCAGGCTGTGGAGGCTTGCGACGAAGGGGAAGACGCTCCAACGGAACAGGCCGCAAGCGAGCCGGCTTCCGGGACGCAGTACGACGAGACTTTTGCCACACTTGAACCGGGCAAGGTAGTCACAGGCCGTGTTGTTCAGGTTGGCGAGGACGAAGTCATGGTCGATGTCGGGTACAAGTCAGAGGGCCGAATTCCCCTGCATGAACTCGGACTGCGAAGCGGGCAGAAGCCAGCGGATGTTCTTGAGGCGGGCGACGATGTCGATGTGTTGGTTCTAAAGGTAGAAGACACGGAGGGGAACGTCCTTCTTTCGAAACGACGGGCCGATACCCGCTTGGTATGGCAGAAGCTCGAGGAGATGCACGAAAGTGGCGCTATCCTCGAGGCTGTGGTCACTGAGAGGGTCAAGGGCGGTCTGTTGGTAGATGTGGGCGTGCGCGGCTTTGTGCCAGCTTCACATGTCGCCCGCAACTATGTGGAGAACCTGGACAAATACGTTGGCGAAGAGCTACGTCTCAAGATTGTCGAGATTGATCGTCAGCGTAACAACGTGGTTCTCTCGCGCAAGTTGGTCTTGGAGGAGGAGTATCTCAAGGCCAAGGAAGAGACTTTCTTGACACTCAAGGAAGGTACGATCGTGGAGGGCATTGTCCGCCGTATCACGGATTTCGGTGCCTTTGTAGATATCGGGTCTGGTGTTGAAGGTCTCTTGCATGTCAGCGAAATGGCATGGAGCCGCGTGAAGCACCCTGCCGATGTCGTCAAGGAAGACGATTGTATCAACGTGATGGTTCTCAATGTTGACCGAGAACACGAACGCATATCGTTGTCCCTCAAAGAGACGTTGCCAGATCCATGGGAAACAGTGAACCAGCGCTATGTCGTGGGCGACATTGTCGAAGGTGAAGTGACGCGGGTCGTCGACTTCGGTGCCTTCGTCAAGCTAGAAGATGGCATCGAGGGTCTGGTCCACATTTCCCAGATGGCTGATCACCACGTCACCAATCCATCCGAGATTGTCAGTTCGGGCGACATAGTCAGTGTGAAGATTGTCAGCTTGGACGAGAGAGCTCGTCGGATCGGTCTGTCAATACGTGAGGCTCAGCCTCGCCCTGTGCGCCAACCCAAGGAAAGCTACAGGGAGCAGGCTAGTTTCGGTGATACGAGCGAGGGGAACACTCTTGGCGATCGTTTCCCTGGCCTTTCGAGCTACTTCAATGACGATGGCGGCGACGACGATGGAGACGTTGACGATGGAAACGACGAGGATGGAGAGGATGGAAACGGCGACGAGCAGTAGTCGTTTGTCCTGACATATTCCTAATCGCCAGAGTAGGCGGGGCTTGAGCTGTGAGCTTGAGCCTCGTTTTTTTCTTCAAACACGTTCCGTGTGGTTATGGGGCGCAGCGATCGGGAAAGCTAAGATACGGCAAAGATCGTGCACAACCATGGCTTCTGGTGGAAGGGACGTGACGAAAGGTGTCGTTGGGTCTGGTTCTTCTTTTGGCACTTGCCGCTGCCATCTACTTCGGGTTAGCGCATCGGATATTGGACCGCATGCGACTCACGGACGTGCAAGCGCTGATCTTCATTGCAGCGATGATCGCTGGCGGTTTTGTGACCATTCCCATTCCTGTTGGTCAGATTGGACTATCGGTAAACGTCGGTGGGGCACTTGTGCCTATTGCGCTCTCCTTGTACTTGCTCTCCAAGGCAGACACGACATGGGAGTGGGTCAGAGCACTCTTGGCGGCGGTAGGAACCGCCGCTACCATCTGGGCGATTGCCCTGGCGACGGATTTCGGGCCCGAAGCGGGAAGAACAGTATTCATCGATTCGGTCTGGTTGTACAGCCTTGCTGGAGGCGTGATTGCCTACCTGCTCGGCAGGTCGCGCAGAGCGGCATTCATAGCGGGAACCTTCGGTGTGGTTCTGGCGGACCTGGCCCACATGGTGCAGTTGTGGACACGCCGGTTACCCGGGATGGTGGCCATGGGTGGGGCAGGTGTTTTTGACACTACGGTGTTGGCTGGCCTCATCGCTGTCACTCTCGCCGAGCTTATCGGTGAGTCTAGGGAGCGCATCCAGGGGGGGCCTGAGTTGGGTGGCGATAGACCCTTGGCATTGCGGCAGGACGAAGGGGTGTCGGAAGACGATTTCCGAGGTGAGGATCTGTGAGAAAGACGACTGTGGCACTGTGCGCGCTAGTGTTTCTGGGTGTATTCGCTCTGATATCCCAAGCTGAGGAGTGGGGAGAACGAGCGGATGGTGGCTATTATCGAGTTGTGGACCTAGAGGGGAAGTTCCTCACGGTAACGGCTCTTGAGCTCGGCAAGGGAGATCTGTACATCGATGCAGAGAATCAGCGTTATGTGATCGATCACTTCAATGGCGACACTGCTGTGGCTCGTCACGATGGTAAAGAGCGTATGCCAGTTATTCGCGAGGCCAAACAAAGCCTGTGGGCGGGTGCCATCGAGTGGGCGGCGCAGATAATGGGTAGGGAGAGGGTCAATCGCAAGCTGGTAGGCATCTATCACACCCACGGTGATGAGTGCTATACACCGACCAGCGGTACCGAATCCCGGACGCCGAGGGGAGACATCTATGAGGTCGGAGCTGCGTTAGCTCAGGCACTGGAGAAGGAAGGCTATGAGGTTCAGCACTCCTGGGACACTTTTGTGCCGCACGACGGACAGGCCTATCTGCGCTCGCGCCGCACAGCCTCAGAGCTGAGCAAGAGTCGCCCGCAGACGATGATCGATGTGCATCGTGATGCGGTACCAGATCCTCAGGAGTACCGGACCCAAGTTAGTGGTCAGCCAACGAGCAGAGTTCGCTTAGTCGTGGGAAGGCAGAACCATCTTCGAGACACCAATCTGGCCTATGCCAAGCGGATCAAGGCGATTGCCGATGAGAAGTTCCCCAATCTCATTCACGGCATTTTCCATGCCAAGGGTAACTACAACCAGGATCTGGGGCCTCGGATGATCCTGCTTGAGGTCGGTACGCATACGACGACTCTAGCGGAGGCGAAGCGAGCGGCCCAGTTGATGGCCAGTGTGATTCCGGCAGCGGCGGGAATGGCTCCGGGTACTGCCAGTGGTGAAGCAAGCCAAACCGGGAGAGCGGCTTTGACGACGTTCTGGTGGGTTCTCGGTCTCGCTATCGTGGGCGGGGTGGCCTGGGTTTTCTTGAATAAGGAGGGTGCCAGTCGTCTACTGAGAAGCATCAGTAGCGTACGGGCTGGGGGAGTCTTGGGGGCAGGTGAGCCCGATAAGCAAGAGGAGCAAGACGGAACCGTGCATGGTAAGCGTCGCTCGCGTCTTTTTGGGCGACGTCGATGGTGACCTACCATGCAACCGATGCTAACGATTGCATTGAGTCTGGCTGTTGGCACCCTGGCTCGATGGTACATGCTGCGCATCGACTATCGCATGTATCCGAGTTATCCGCAGGGTTATCTCATTCATCTGACATTTGGGGCCATTGCCGCCTCGCTGGGGGCTGTTGCCGTTCCTGCTGTGATGGCAAGAGACTTCCAGGCAGTTACTTTCTTGGCTTTGGCTGCTACGCAGTTTCGTGAAGTGCGCGCTCTTGAGCGCGAAACGCTACAGAACATGGAGGACACGGAACTGGTACCCAGGGGTACGGCCTATATTGAGGGGATTGCTCGTGTCTTTGAAGCCCGCAACTACCTTGCTCTTCTCACGTCACTCCTCACGACGCTGGTGGCCCATCTGATGCCAGCACGTGCCAGCGGGCGCTTAGTAGTGGCCGCTGTTGTGGGCGTATCTGTGCCCTTACTTCTTCGTCGAGCGATGCAGGGACCGCGCATCAAGGACATTGCCCGTATCAGCGAGGTGCCGATTGAGTTTGCTGGCCCCCTGCTAGTGGCAGGTGGCGTACACATGATGAATATCGGGCTACCTGACGCGCAGAGGAAGTACCGCGAACAGGGGGTAGCGATCGCCATCATCCCCAGAGATGCGAATGCCAAAGCGACTCTAGCCAATGCTGGGCAGCATCAGGCCATCGTCCATGACGCTGCTGGGCAACTGGGGGTACTCAAGGACACGGGTGAGCCGGAGTATACCCCGCTCGCCCGTCGCGACCCGGTCTCAGGCAGGGTGGTTCTGGTCATCATTCCGGCTGAGCGCAATGTCGAGGCCTTGATGATGGCGGTGGGCAATGTGCCTGTTCTTGAGGGAGTAACGCGGCGTCCCCTGAGCGCAAAGGCCGGGCGTCTTGCTGATTGAGTGAGGTGAGTGGTTGAACGTGGATACTGATCTTAAACGCGACATCGTAGCGACGGTAACCCTTCACAGCGACCGAGTCGGCGGGGGTGCGCCCATATTCCTGGCTCGTGACCAGAGGGAACTCGAGGCCATCGCAGCGGCTATAGCTAGGGTTGTCATCGGCATGGTACATGCCGTGGGTGAGGGTACCTTCATCATCGTTAAGCACTAGCTAAGGGGATCTCAGTCGGTATGAAGATCGTGTATGACGACTATGGTGGAGCGCACTCTACTCCGGTAGCGGCTGCCCTTCACCTGGGTAGAATGCGTGCAGACAGGTGCCCAACGAATGCAGAGCTGATGGCGCTCCCCCTTTTTGACCGGGTGACCCGGGCCGGCCAGGGCTACCTGATCTATATGGGGACTGATGCTGAGGGTCACGAGGTCTACATACTGGGGCGGGGACCCTCAGGTATAATCGTTGAGCGAGCTCTTGTCTCGGGCAGTACGCTTGCAGGGGGGCTGCCTGCTTGCACCATGTTTGTGGAGACTCTTTCGTGTGTAAACCTGTGGATGCGAGTTGGCGGGTTTCTCTCGCGTGCTTTGGGGTGGGTCAGTTTGGGCCGACCGCTGGTGCTGTATGGCACCCGCACGGCTTTTCCGAGTCTGGTCAAGCTGGTCGCTCTGACGAAAAGCAGGGCCTCGATGCATCGAGAGTGTCGCTGCTTTGTTAGCTCTCGTGGTGAGGATCTCTCCGCAGCAACGTACGACAGTGTATACAAAGGCGCGTTGGCTGGAATTCCATCGGAGTCGTCTTCCTTGTGAGCGTTCTATGCTGTGGAAACAGCAGGAGTAGCCTCTCGGGGAGCGAACTGCACTGAGGGAGGCGCCAGCTTTGGCAAACAACAGACCTGCGGGAGCTCTGATTTCGGATGTGCGACCCGGTTCCATTGCTGCAGAGGCTGAGATCGAGCCTGGTGATCGTCTTCTGCGCATCAATAACCAGTATCTCACAGATCTGATCGACTACAAGTACCTTATCAGCGACGAGCATTTGTTGTTGGATGTGTGCAAGGCTGATGGTGACCTGTGGGAGGTAGAGATTGACAAGGAGTACGACCAGGACTTAGGACTGGAGTTTGAGTCCGCCGCCTTTGGCGCTATGCGCGAGTGTGCCAACCACTGTGTGTTCTGTTTTGTCGATCAGAACCCTCCGGGTCTGCGGTCATCGCTCTATGTGTACGATGACGATTACCGGCTCTCGTGTCTACAAGGGAACTTTGTCACCCTCACGAACTTGACACCAGAGGAATGGGAACGTATCGGCCGTCTACATCTGTCACCGCTGTACGTGTCTGTGCACGCCATGGATCCAGCGCTACGTGAGAAGCTACTAGGCACTCCCAAGGCGCGTCAGATACGAGAGCATTTGGACTTCCTGCGCGACCATCATGTGACGGTACATGCTCAGATTGTCCTATGCCCCGGTCTTAACGACGGCCAGCAGCTGGAATACACAGTCACGCAGTTGGCGCACTATTATCCTAGCGTCCAATCTGTGGCCGTGGTGCCAGTGGGCTTGACGCGCTATCGCGAGGGCCTGCCCTCCTTGCGCTTGATAACTCGTGATGAGACGCATACACTGATCAAGCAGTTGCATAGGTTGCAGGGCCGTTTCCTGAAGGAAATGGGGACGCGTTTCATGTGGTTGGCCGACGAGTTCTTTCTCGCCTATGGTTTCCGTCTTCCCGATCGCGCGCATTACGAGGGATTACCGCAGATGGAGAACGGCGTGGGACTGGCGAGGCAGTTCCATACTGATTTCGCAGCAGCCATGCAGGAGGTAGAGGGTCTGCCGCGTCTGGAGTACCCGGTGACAGCTGCTACTGGCGTGTTGGGGGCGAAGGTCCTTCAGCCAGCGGTTGCTGCATTACGCTGCCTGAACGTCAAGATTGAGCTTGAAGCTCTGAAGAACCAGTTTTTTGGCGAGACGATCACTGCCACGGGTCTATTGACTGGGCGTGATCTGATCGAACAGCTCAGAGGGAAGAGTCTTGGTGATGAGCTGCTGCTGCCCTCGGAGATGGTTCGCACCGACGGCTCCGAAGGCGTGTTTCTTGACGATGTCACGCTCGCTACGGTAAGCGAAGCACTGCAGCTTCCGGTCGTCGTTTTGCGCGGAGCCCGCGATCTTGTCACCCATCTGTTGAGGTAATGGGTGTTGGCATCTCATGTCGTTAGAACAGCATAGAAGGATCCTGAAAAGGAGTCGCTTGTGTGGAGAGCAAAGCCGTTGTCGCCATTGTGGGGCGACCCAATGTAGGCAAATCCGCCCTTTTCAACCGGATTGCTGGCGAACGTATCGCTATTGTGGAGGACATGCCGGGTATTACCCGCGATCGCATCTACGCCAACTGCACCTGGCTGAAACGCCATTTCACCCTGATTGATACAGGGGGCATCCTGATGGGCCCTGTAGGCGAGATTGTCTCCGCTACCTTGGAGCAGGCAAGAATGGCCATGGAGGAAGCCGACGTCATCCTCTTTGTAGTGGATGCGCGCCAGGGTGTGTCACCGTCGGATGAGGCAGTAGCTGAGCTACTGCGCCAGACAGACAAGCCGCTTATCTTGGTAGCCAATAAGATTGACAGTCGCAATCTAGAAGCGCATATGTATGAGTTCTATAGTCTTGGCATGGGCGATCCTATACCAGTATCGGCTGAGCATGGCAGGGGCGTGGGCGACCTACTCGATCTCGTAGTGGCGCAGCTACCTGAACCCGCCGAAGAGCCAGTTGACGACGATCGCATTCGCGTGGCGGTGATTGGGCGGCCCAATGTGGGTAAGTCGTCCTTGGTCAACTCGATTTTGGGCCGCGAACGTGTGATTGTCAGTGATCAACCGGGGACAACACGAGATGCTATTGACACGGAATTTGTGCGCGGGGAGACCAGGTTCACGATCATCGATACAGCAGGTGTCAGGCGCAAGGGCCGGGTCGAAACGTCCGTAGAGTACTATGGCGTCGTTCGTGCGTTACGGGCAGTTGAGCGCAGTGATGTGACCCTTATTCTGATTGACGCGACAGAAGGTGTGACTGAGCAAGATGCTCGTTTGGCTGGTTATGCTCATGAAGCTGGGCGCGCCAGCGTGCTTGTCGTAAACAAGTGGGACTTAGTCAGAAAAGACACCGACACCATGAGCGAGTTTGATGCTCGTATTCGGGACGAACTCAAGTTCCTTCATTACGCACCTATTATGTACGTGTCTGCACGTACCGGGCAGCGCGTAGGCGACATGCTTGACGTAGTCGAGTATGTGGCCCAGCAGGCTGCTTTGCGTGTAACTACGGGACGTCTGAACGAGGCTCTGCAAGAGGCAGTAGCGCTAAGAGAACCTCCGCATGACAAAGGGGTTCAGCTGCGGGTCTATTATGCGGTCCAGATCAGTGTCAAACCGCCGACTATTATCCTGTTCGTAAACCGGCCCGATCTCCTGCATTTCTCATATAGACGCTATCTGGAGAATCGGCTGCGTGAGAGGTTTGGCTTCGTGGGCAGTCCTCTGGTAATGAATGTCCGAGCACGTAAGCGACGGTAGTGCTAGTAGTTCGTTTTTTACAGAGCATAAACGCATCCAAGCGTCCATATGATGTAGCGTCTAGGAGAAGGCTTATTTGAGCTGTCTTCTGGATATGGCCTCGTTCTGCCTGGGGGAATGGGGACAGACGCACGCTCTAGCATCGAGGAGGGACGCTTGGTGGAGACGTTTGACATCTTTAAGGATATCACCGAGCGAACCGGAGGCAGCGTCTATATCGGCGTCGTCGGGCCGGTTCGCACCGGTAAGTCCACGTTTATCAAACGCTTTATGGATCTGCTGGTTCTCCCCAACATGAAGGGTCACCACGAAAGAGAACGCACGCAAGATGAGCTACCGCAAGGCGGTGCCGGAAAGCAGATAATGACGACACAGCCTCACTTTGTGCCCGACGATCCCGTCACGCTTTCGCTTCAGGACGGAGTCGTCTTTCGAGTGCGTCTGGTGGACTGTGTAGGCTATCCTGTGGAGGGCGCTCAGGGCTTTTCTGATGACAGTGGGCCGCGAATGGTGCGCACCCCTTGGTCTGATGACCCTATTCCGTTCTCAGAGGCAGCGGAGATCGGTACCCGCAAGGTCATCGCGGAGCACTCGACGATTGGTCTCGTGATCATTACTGACGGTTCCATCACAGATATTCCCAGAGAGGGGTACATTCAGGCAGAAGAAAGGGTTATCTCCGAACTGAAGGAGCTTGGTAAGCCATTTCTCGTCGTCCTCAATTCCACGCGGCCCGAGAGCCGCTCTGCCCAGGACTTGGCTGCCAGTCTGGAAAGACGGTACGGAGTTGCCGTCTTGCCACTGAACTGCCTGGAGATGACACAGGCGGATGTCCTGGGCTTACTTCATGAGGTACTCTTTGAGTTTCCCGTGCGTGAGATCGGCGTAAGGCTGCCGACCTGGGTGGAGGAGCTGGGGGCTGACCACTGGCTACAGCAGGCTATGCTGGGTACGATGTCTGAGGCCGTCGAGCCGATCTTTCGTTTGCGTGATGTGGATGCCAGTCTGCATGCCTTGTCGGCTGCCGAGCACGTGGCTGGCGTGAAACTGATCAGTATGGAGTTGGGAACCGGCTCTGCCACATTGCAGGTCAATCTGGACCCGGGCCTTTTCTATGAGGTGTTGCAGGAACTGACGGGCTTCGAGATCACAGGAGATCAGCAGCTCCTTCGTCTCATGAACGAGTTGTCTGTGGCTAAACGCGCCTATGACAAGGTAGCTGAGGCCCTGAGCCACGTGGAGGAGCGCGGATATGGTATCGTAACTCCCCGCCTTGAGGACATCACCTTTGAGGAGCCGGAGATCATCCGCAAAGGAGGCCAATTTGGGGTTAAGCTCACTGCCAGTGCGCCCTCCATCCATATGGTAAGGGCCAGCATTATGACGGAAGTCACGCCATTCGTGGGGACGGAGAAACAGGGAGAAGAGCTAGCACGCTACTTGTCCGAAGAGTTCGAGAAAGAGCCGGCGAAGGTCTGGAACTCCGATTTCCTGGGGAAGTCGCTGCAAGAACTCATCAAGGAGGGCATTCAGAGCAAACTGACTCGCATGCCTGATCATGCACAGGCCAAGCTGCAAGATACTCTGACGAAGATTGTGAATGAGGGCAGTGGAGGACTCATCTGCATCATCCTGTAGCTGCTATCACTTGACGGCTATGCTGATGGTTCCCGCCCACAACCCCCCAGGTATCAGCGATGAGTCGGGAGTGTTGTCCCGGCTCATCGCTGTTTATCGGATGGTGAGCATACTTCTGCCTGTAACGGGAGACGCTATCCACGGCTAGCGAGGCACTGAGTTCAGGCGATAGGGTGCAGCTCACAGGTTTTGGCACGTTTGAAGTGAGAAACGGCCAGGAACGCCTCGGTCGAAATTCTCAGACAGAGGCCGAGATCGTGATTCCCGCGCGTCGGGTACTTGTTTTCCGGGCCGGGAAACCTCTGAAAGATACCCTTCAATAGCTTAGTAGGATCTGTAGCCAAGGAAAAAGCCAGCGGGGATACTGCTGGCTTTTGCGCGGGCGAAATTGCGGTGTTCATCGCCAGGACATTTCACTGTAGATAGCCAAGTGAATAGCGATGTGGTACGCTTGGCTGAGGCCAAGCGGCAGAGTTCAGCGTGGTCGATTTACCGCGAGGTTCCCTCATGGTATAATCTTTAATCAGTTATGTCTGCTGGAGGCGATGTCATCTTGGAGCCGATAAAGATAGCCTTGCTCGGTCTGGGCAATGTCGGAAGCGGTGTATGGGAGATTCTTCAGCGCAGCAGAGATCAGATAGCGGTTCGTGCTGGTGCTTCGCTGGAGATCGGTGGTATTCTGGTGCGCACTATTGACAAGCCGCGTCAGGTGACCCCAGAATCGAGCCTGCTGACTACCGATGCGTACGCCCTGTTGGATGATCCTACCATGCCGATTGTGGTGGAGACCATCGGGTGCCCCGGAGGCAGCACGGATCCAGCCCGCAGCTACATACTGCATGCTCTACGAGCAGGTAAGCATGTGGTGACAGCCAACAAAGAGGTGTTGGCGAAGCATGCGAATGAGCTGAGTGCAGCATCGGCACAAGGTGGAGGGGGCCTTTACTACGAAGCGTCGGTGGCTGGGGGGATTCCCATCATCAAGGCGCTAAGAGAGTCCTTGGCAGCCAACCGGGTGCAAGCTCTGATGGGCATCATCAATGGGACCACCAATTACATGCTTACCAGAATGGCGAGCATGAAGAGTAGCTTCGCTTCGGTCTTAGCCGAAGCACAGGCCCATGGCTATGCCGAAGCCGATCCGACCTCTGACGTCGAGGGGCACGACGCCGCATATAAGCTGGCGATACTAGCCTCGATAGCTTTCGGTGCGGATATCGAGGTTGGCGATATCTATCGCGAGGGCATCACTCGCATTACCCCCGAGGATCTTGAGTATGCACAGGAGTTGGGGATGGTGATCAAGCTGCTCGCTATCGCCAAAGAAGAGGATGGCGCTGTCGAGGTGCGCGTGCATCCGACAATGATCCCCGTTGCCCATCCCTTGGCCAGCGTATCGGATGTCTTTAATGCAGTGTTCGTGCAAGGCGACGCTGCGGGCGACCTAATGTTCTACGGACGGGGTGCTGGCAGTCTGCCGACAGGCAGTGCGGTTGTAGCCGACTGTATCGACGCCGCTCAGAACCTGCGCCGTGGCGTGAGCGCTCCCCTCAATGGGCTGCGCCAGCGCCCGGTACTTCTTCCTATGGATGACACGGTCTCTCGCTACTACGTTCACGCCCGCGTGGTTGATAGACCTGGTGTGTTGGCAGCCATCGCTACCGTCTTTGGCGAGGCGGAAGTGAGTATTGAGTCGGTCATTCAGAAGGGGCAACGGCAAGACCCCGTGAGCCTTGTCTTTGTCACGCACCGCGTCAAGGAGCGGAATCTGCGATCAGCGTTAAGTCGGATCGATAACCTGTCTGTCGTGCGTGAGATCAGTAACGTGATTCGGGTGGAAGGGGATTGAACTGATGGTCTGGCGAGGGGTCATTGAGCAGTATCGAAGCTTTCTTCCCGTTGATGAACATACACCTGTGATTAGTCTGCTTGAAGGAGACACTCCGCTGGTTCCAGCGGATAACCTCGCCAGAATACTGGGCATTGGGGGCCGTCTCTATCTGAAGTATGAGGGCCTCAATCCTACGGGGTCCTTTAAGGACCGAGGGATGACACTAGCTGTCAGTAAAGCAGTGGAGCAAGGCTCCAAGGCGGTCATGTGCGCGTCCACCGGAAACACGTCAGCCTCTGCGGCCGCCTACGCTGCTCGGGCGGGCATATCGGCCATTGTGCTTATTCCCGAAGGGGCCATCGCTATGGGCAAGCTCAGCCAAGCGCTGATGCACGGCAGTCGAGTGCTGGCAGTACGGGGTAACTTCGATGATGCCTTGCGGCTTGTGCGTCAGATCACACAGACGCACCCCATTACTCTGGTAAACTCTCTGAATCCCTACCGCATCGAAGGGCAGAAGACAGCCGCTTTTGAGATCTGTGAGGCTTTGGGAGAGGCCCCTGATCTTCTAGCCATACCAGTAGGCAATGCTGGAAACATCACTGCCTACTGGAAGGGCTTCTGCGAGTACAGACGCGCAGGCCACGTTACGAACGCACCTCGCATGCTGGGGTTCCAGGCCGCAGGCTCTGCTCCGATCGTCATAGGCGAACCAGTGGCTGATCCTCAGACGCTGGCAACAGCCATCAAGATTGGTAATCCAGCGAGCTGGAAGCAAGCAGAAGCAGCGAGAGACGAATCCGAAGGCCTAATCGAGGCAGTTACGGATGAACAGATCGTAGAGGCTTACTCTCTGTTAGCAGAGCATGAAGGAGTGTTCTGCGAACCTGCATCCGCTGCTTCGGTAGCAGGGATCATTCAGCTGCAGCGGCAAGGGCGCTTGGAGGGTGAACCCACGATTGTCTGTGTGCTAACTGGGCACGGTCTGAAGGATCCAGACCGGGCCATTGCAGAGAGTCCAGAGCCCGAAGTGATCGAGCCTGTGCTAGCAGCGGTGGAGAAGGCCGTCTTGAGTGGAATCTCGCTATGAAGACCATTACGACCAGTGAGATGCGCGTTGTGGTGGAAGTGCCAGCCAGCGCCGCGAATCTAGGAGCGGGATTCGATGTACTAGGTCTGGCACTGGAGCTGCGCAACACCTATGATTTCACGTTCGTAGGCTCCGGAACGTCGATTGCCATTGGGGGCGAAGGTGCTGCCAGGCTACCTCGTGACGAAAGACATCTGGGGTATCAAGCTTGCCTACGCACTTTGCATCGACTGGGATATGAACTGACTGGCTTGCAGCTGCGGCAGGAGAATCTTGTGCCTTTGGCAGGGGGCTTGGGAAATAGTGCGACCGCGGTGGTAGCCGGGGTATTGGCTGCCAATGCTCTGGCTGGTTACCCGCTGTCATCTCGTGAGGTGCTCGCCGAGGCTACTGCGATTGAAGGTCATCCTGACAATGTAGCGCCAGCTTTGCTGGGGGGGCTCGTCATCTGCGTGCATCGAGAGGATGGCGAAGTCCAGAACCTCCGGCTTGTGGTGCCGCCGGAACTGGTTGTGGTTGTGGCGGTGCCCGATTTCTGCGTGGACACAACGCGTGCTCGTCAGGTCTTACCTAGCCATGTCTCTTTGCAGGATGCTGTCTACAATGT
This sequence comes from Limnochordia bacterium, assembly GCA_050951545.1. Classification (GTDB taxonomy): domain Bacteria; phylum Bacillota; class Limnochordia; order DTU080; family DTU080; genus DTU080. The sequence goes on from JBMNJG010000012.1 coordinate 48,659, forward strand.
AAGTCGCGCCAGTCTGCTTGTGGGCGCCATGTGCTCAGGCCAGTTCGAGCATCTCGCGGAGTCTATGCATGACAGGTTGCATCAGCCCTATCGGAAGCACCTCATACCAGGGCTGAGTGAGGTGTGTGCTGCAGCCAGGGGGGCTGGCGCGGTAGGTGCAGCGCTCTCGGGCGCGGGGCCAACCGTGGTTGCCTTGGCGGTCAGAGGAATGGCCAAACCAGAGGCGATAGGGCAAGCCATGATAGAGGCTTTCTCACAGGCAGGAGTGCACGCACGCTACCTGGTTCTGGCTCCCAGTACCACAGGGGCCACGGTAGAGACCGCCCTTGTTGGCGTGTAGCAGGTCTCATGTAGCTTCTCTCGGGGGAATGATGATTGAGAGTCATAGTGCAGAAATACGGTGGAAGCTCGGTAAAGGACCCGGATCGGATCAAACGCGTGGCATCACGGTTGGTAAAGGCACGTGATGAGGGCGGCGCGGTAATCGCTGTCGTGTCCGCCATGGGTGACACGACGGATGAGCTGATAGCCAAGGCGCGGCAGATCACGTCTCGTCCGTCGCGACGAGAGATGGATATGCTCTTGTCGACTGGTGAACAGATATCGATCGCTCTCTTGGCTATGGCCATTGGCAGCATGGGGTACCCGGTGGTATCTCTGACGGGGCAGCAGGTCGGGATACGGACGGATAATGTGCATATGAAGGCTCGTATTCAGCATGTGGAGTCGGCCCGCCTGCTCAAGGAACTCAACGCCGGACGTATCGTCATTGTGGCAGGTTTCCAGGGCGTTGACGGCCATGATGACATCACAACGCTGGGACGCGGTGGGTCCGACACCACAGCTGTTGCTCTCGCTGCTGCGGTACAGGCCGAGGTCTGTGAGATTCACACGGATGTCGACGGGGTATACACCGCAGATCCGCGTCTTGTGACGAACGCTCGGAGACTCGCAGATATTTCCTACGGCGAGATGCTTGAGATGGCAAGTCTGGGGGCAGTGGTCCTGCAGCCGCGTTCAGTGGAGTACGCGGCCACGCACGGTGTACGCATTCATGTCCGCAATAGCTCGAATGATAAGCCTGGCACCATTGTACAGGAGGAACGCTGCATGGAAAAAGACATGGTGGTAGTGGGGGTGGCCCACGACACCAATGTGGCCAAAGTGGCCATGTTGAATGTGCCGGACCGCCCCGGCGTCGCCCACAGGATCTTCTCATGCCTCGCAGAGGCTGGCATTAACGTAGACATGATTGTTCAGACGAGCAAAGAACGTCACGTGACGGATATGGTCTTCTCCATAAACAGCGATGACGCAACGCAGGCGCGGGAGCTGACAGAGGCTCTTGCTCGCGAGCTAGGGGCTGGCGAGGTGCTGGTCGATGATACCGTCGGCAAGGTGTCTATCGTTGGGGCTGGCATGGTAAGCAATCCCGGAGTGGCAGCCCGGATGTTCGAAGCCTTGGCGGAAGCAGACATAAATATCCAGGTGATCAGCACCTCTGAGATCAAAGTCTCCTGCCTGATCGCAGCAGAGCATATCGATCGTGCCGTACGTGCACTTCATGCGAAGTTCGGGTTGGGTTAGACCAGCCCTCGTCCCAAGCCCTCCAAGATGCCTACTGCAGCGGTTAGCTGTTCGATGGCGACGTACTCGTCAGCACTATGTGCTTGCGCGAGGTTGCCTGGGCCAAACACGGCCGAATGAGGGATTCCCAGTTCTGTTGCTATCACCGCTGCATCGGTATAAGCTTCGAAGCCTATGGCGGGTGGCGGTGAGCCCGTAGCCTCCAGGTAGGCCTTGTGAAACCAGCTTATCAGGGGGGAGTCAGCGTCACATTCCACTGGCTGCAACGGCTCCCCCATGACCCTGGCCTCTGCTGTCAGGCCTGGGAGGCGTGCAGCCGCTGATTGCAGCGTCTGCTGGACAAGTTGGATACCGAAAGCAGTAGTCTGAGGCGGGACGAGCACGAGATCGAGGTGTGCTTGACAACGATCAGCCACCATGCTAGGGCTCGTCCCTCCCTGGATCCAACCAGCTGAGATCAGCGCTCGTCCCAGTGTGGGATGATCCTCCGGCAGCTGGGAGACGATTGTCTTCAGCTGATCGATGGCCATCGCCATGCCGTGGATGGCATCGATGCCCAGATAGGCGCGTCCAGCGTGAGCGGCGCGTCCCCGTGTAGTGACATCAAACCAGATCTCGCCTTTGTGGGCTAGGGCCAACTGTAAGGAGGTCGGCTCCAGGGCTAGAAGCCAGCTTTCTGGGCTGAGCAGGCCAGTACGTGTCAAGGCGCGGGCGCCTAGCAGACCCTCACCCTCCTCATCTACTGTAACGGCAAGGATCAGCTCTCTTTGAGGTTGTATCCCCGCTTTCCTCAGGTTGGCCATAGCCACGAGACCCGCGGCCAAGCCCCCTTTCATGTCAGCAGCACCTCGGCCATAGAGTCTGCCGTCTCGCACTTCGCCACTAAAGGCCTCAGCCCTGGTGTGCGTTTCCGCTGGCACTGTGTCTATGTGTGCAAGCCAAACCACCGGAGGTCCGACTTTTGGTGGACCTAGTCTGATGAGCAGGTTGTCGCGCCCTGAGATGACGGGAACTCTTTTGCATGAGAGACCCGCTTGCAGGGCCCAGGCCTCCACGAATGCGATACCCGCAGCCTCATCTCCAGGGGGATTCTCGGTGGGTATCTGTATCAGAGCTTGAGTCAGACCTACTACATCGGTGACATGCACTTTGCAGCTCTCCTTATCTCATCCGACGAGGGCGTTTGTGTGCGAGTGGCCCCGATCTCGGCGCGCAGTAGGTCCATCACTCTCTTCCGAATGGCGATGAACTGCGATGTGGTTTCCAACCCCGCTTTTCTCGGACGCGGCATCACCACCGGGATCTCCTCTTTGACCCTTCCTGGACGCGAAGTCATGCAGTAGATACGATCAGACAGTAAGACAGCTTCTTCCACATCATGGGTTACAAAGACAACCGTGACGCGGTGCTGTTCCCATACTTCGCACAGGAGTTCTTGCATCATCCCACGCGTCTGCGCGTCTAGAGCACCGAAGGGTTCATCCATAAGAAGAATGGCTGGTTGAGCGGCGAACGCCCTAGCGATAGCCACTCGCTGGCGCATGCCGCCAGAAAGCTGCGTGGGATAGGCTTTCGCGAAGTCTGTGAGACCCACTGAAGCCAAGTACTCCATGGCCACTTCTTCGCGTTCACGGTTGCCGAGGCGCTGTTTGCGAAGTGGGAAAAGCACATTGTCCACGACGGTGAGCCAGGGAAACAGCGTGTAGCTCTGAAAGACCATCCCTCGATCGGGGCCTGGCCCTACTACAGGTTCGCCGTCAACCAGGATACTGCCACCCTCAGTCTCCGTCAAACCTGCCACCATGCGCAGAAACGTGGATTTTCCACATCCCGAAGGGCCGACCAAAGCCACAAACTCATTCTCCATGGCTGTGAGCGAGAAACCGTCGAGTGCCTCAACCGTGGAGTCAGCGAGACCGAAACGCTTGACCACGTCACGGGCCTCTAGTTTTGCCTGCATCTGGGACATATCTAGTCGCGCTCCTTCATCCAGGGGAAGACCCGCCGGTAGACGAATTTGAGACTGAGGTCGGTGATCATACCTAGAATCCCAATAACCACGATACCCAGGATGATCACGTCTGTAGCCAAGTAGCGTTGGGCAGCCATGATGCGATACCCCAAGCCTGTGTTTGCAGCAACTAGCTCGGCTACCACGAGGTACGTCCATGCCCATCCGATGGTCAGGCGAAAGGTATCGAAAATGCCGGGAAGTGAATAGGGGAGAACCACTCGCCAGAGCACTTCCCACTTGGAGTAGCCGAATGTATAGGCTACGTTGATCAGGTCTTTGGGCACGCTCTTGACATTGTCAGCAATCATCAACACCTCTTGTACGAAGGTGCCTAGGAAGATGATCACAAACTTCTGGCTATCGCCTACACCTACCCACAGGATGGTGAGTGGAATCAGAGCCACTACGGGCATGTAGCGGGTGAGTGCTATCGGGACATCGAAGAGGGCCTCAAAGAAGCGGAAGTTCCCTATGAGAAGCCCTAAGGGCACGGCAACGAGGGTGGAGATCGCCCAGCCGACCATGATTCGGTAGATGCTCGCCAACGTATCGGTCCACAGGGTGCCATCGGTGATCATGTGCACTGCCGCTTCACAGATGGCTTTCGGACCAGGCAGGAATATCGGATCGACGAGGCCACTCTGTGTGACGAGGATCCAGGCGACGAGGGTCACGATGACGAGACTGACACTCGCTAGCGCATAGACACGAGGAGAGATCTCTTCCCTGAGGGGGAGCAGTCCTGTACGCACGCCTGCTGATCCTCGTCCTGCACTGAGGCCGGGGCGAGTTCGACTTCGCTCAACGTTCAATTGCATATCCTCCAGTTATTTCCCAGGTAACCCCTAAGAGCTGCCCCACGCGTTACTTACGACCCGCGGGGCAGCCCTTTGCTCACCGGCCGACTACGGGAGATAGGTAGTGCTCAGCAGTGTATCCGGATTAGGCGTGGAGCTTATCCAGCCATTGGATCGCATCACCTGGCCGACCTCGCGGACGACGTCCTCCAAAATCGCCTCTGAAGGCTGTCTTGGCTTCCTTTAGGCCGTAGAACTTTACTCCGGCTAGCGCAGGCTCTAGCTCTTCCAGAGAGCTCTCGACGTTGCGAGCGATGATGGCTTTGGCTTCCTTCGGATTGGAGGCCATGAAACCCAGGGCATCCTGCCAGGCGAGAAGCATGGCTCGGACAGCCTCTGGGTTCTTCTCCAGCACATCAGGTCGGAAGGCTAGTGCGTCAGAGATCAGGCCGGGCTTCGACCGTGCTGAGTAGATGAGGCTGTGCTTGTCGGAACGTTTGAGGGCCGCGGTGAGGTAGGGCTCGTAGGTGACAGCCACATCAACGCGCCCTGCGATAAGCGCCGAACCAGCATCCGCCGCTGGCATCGGAACCGGACGGATATCCGACTTTGACATACCGTTTTTCTGCAGTGCGTATGTGAGGAGCAGGTCGCTGGTAGTTACCTCCTCAAAGGCTACGCGCTTGTTGCGCAGATCCTTCACACCCTTAATGCTGGAGCTTGCTATGATAGCGTCTGCCTCATAGGAGGCGTCCATCAGTAAGACTAGTCGCACATCCACACCCCGATCTACAAACTTGATGGCGGTGTGTGTAGCGATGTTGGCTCCCTCCAGGCGCTTAGAAGCTAGAGCTGCATTAACGTCCTGATCCTGAACGAAATTCACTAGCTGAACATTAACTCCGCGGGCTCTGAAGAACCCTTTTTCCTGAGCGATCCACCATGGGCCATAGCCTAGCCAAGGCTGGGTGCCGATACGAAGAGTGGGAGCAGCAGACGCAAGCGATGACACGGCAAACATCAGTGCGAGGGCCATAAGAGCAAACCGGTGCCAGACTCTCATTAGATCATAACTCCTTCTTCTGGTGCGCTCACGCTTGGACGGCAGGCATAGCAGCTTGCCAAGCCGGGAGCAGCGCCACGTCGATAGGTACACTGCTAGAGATTAGACATTGGGTATCGGTGTTCCTATCACACGTTAACTCTTGCGTTCCATCTCAAGCTATGATATCATCATCAACGCTGGATCGTATACAGAACGGGCTGTGGCGCAGTTTGGCTAGCGCGCTTGACTGGGGGTCAAGAGGTCGCAGGTTCGAATCCTGTCAGCCCGACCAAGAGAAACACCTCCACGAAGCTGTTTTCGGGAGGTGTTTCCTGTTTGTTGGGGTGCCCAGAACGGTTTGACTGTATTATTCTGTACAGTAGGGTTCAGCTAGGAGGTGGTGGTCGTGAGGGTCTGCGTTGACGCAGGGCATGGTTATCCAGATCCAGGGGCAGTGGGGCCATCAGGCTTGGGCGAGGCTGATGTTACTCTTCTGTGTGCGCAGGCGATGGCTGACCAGCTGAAGGCTTTGGGGCACCAGGTAGTACTGACGCGCGAAGACCGTAACGCCTTGGATCGCGACAAGGCCACTGACCTAACGGCGAGAGCACGCAAAGCGAACAATGCTAGGTGTGATGCGTTTGTGAGCATCCACTGCAACTCGGTTGCGGATCGCGCTGCGAATGGCAGCGAGACATGGCATTACCCACGTAGCACTCTCGGCAAGCGGTTGGCCGAACACCTACAGGCGGCCCTTGTAAACACGGGGCTGCTACGGGACCGCGGTATCAGGCAGAGCGCTGGCTTGGCTGTGCTTCGCTTGACTGGGATGCCGGCGGCATTGGTGGAATTGGGGTTTCTGTCAAACCCAGAGGAGGAAGAACGGTTCTCCGACGCGGAATGGCTATCGCGTGTGGCCAAAGCCTTGGCGGATGCTGTAGACAAATGGGGGCAAAGTCAGTCATCGGAGACACCCCAATCCCCGCCCGCTTGACGCTATCCTGGCCAAGGCACAGAGTGTCGGGCGTCATGCGACGAGGGTCGCAGGGCCCCGGGTGGTGTACACGGGGCCCCAGCAACGATCTCTGTTAGTCTGCGCTCCAGTAGGCATCCACAATGGCTTGGGCCTGGCGGGCGGCCTCGGTCAGGGCAGCGTCTGGTGCTTCGTCGCCTCGCATCGATGAACGCAGGGCATTACCGAACAGAACAGCCACTTCGTTACTGAAGGGGTACAAGGGCATGCGTGCGGCGCGCGTCAAGGCCTCGATGACCACATTCCAGTACGGGTTGATGCGCCAGTAGGCCGGGTTACGGCTGAACTTGATGACCGGCGACGCACGCTCTTGGAGGAGCATGAACGAGCCGGCGGTCTCCTTTTTTAGGGTGAGGCACTCCACAAGGTCCCAGGACAGCTCGGGGCTCTTGGCTCCAGTGGGCACCGCATAGTGGTACGTATTCGCGTGAATCCCGGGTGTACCGCCCAGCTCTTTCGTTGGCCGTAGCGCCACTCCGTAACGCAGTTCGGGGGCTTGGTCCTTGATGAAACTGAAGTTCCACGAACCCTCAAAGTTGAATGCAAGTTTGCCTGTGATGAAGGCATTTAGCCGACGGTTCTGCGATGAGCCGACTGCCGCATCCAGCGCGCGTAGACCACCGACGTAGAAGCGGTTGAAGTGATCATGAAGGAACTCACCAACGGCAATGCCTTCCGGCTTGCCGAACAGAACCTCCTTGCCGTCATCAGAGTATAGAGACGCACCGCCAGCTACAAGCCAGGCGGGAGAAGGCATATCCCCTCCGTGTGGCGTGAAGGCGGCTCGGGCGATCGTGGTATCCCCATCGTACCGCACCAAGCGCTTTGACATCTCGTTGAGCTCAAGCCAAGTCTGCGGAACCGAGGCGAGTCCGGCGTTGTCCAGCACGTCGATGTTGTAGAACATTAGGCTGTTGGAGTCGCCTCCTGTGCGGATCGGCAACCCGTATATGTCGCCTTTCCAACGCCCCGACTCAATCTCAGCCGGAAACCACGTATCCTCGGTGATTCCTTCCCGGTCCAACCAGGGCGTCAGGGAGATCAGGGCACCTGAGTCGGCGATGGCAGGGATGTTGGCAGCGGAGATCATGACGACGTCAGGAGCCACGCCGCCGGCATACGACGTGAGGAAGGCTTCCATCAGGGCATTGCCGCAGTTGGTCAGCTGGATGCTAACTGTGACACCGGGGTGTTCTTTCTCAAACAGATCGATCATCTCTTCAACCATGGGCGCTCTGTGTCCACCCCAACAGTGAAGCAGGGCTAGCTCTTGTGCTGCGACGGCTTGGGAAACCAGCGTGAAGAGGAGACAGCCGAGTGAGAACACAACAAATGTTGTCAGGTACCGTTCGTTGTTACTCCGATACGTCATTCTCATTACACCTCGTTTCGTGAAGAGCATTTGTGTTACCACACTTGGGCCCCTAAACTGGCCGGGTCAGGGTACTTCAGAACTGCCCCTGCATGGCGAGCAAAGTGGCCCCTAAGATCCATAGAGTAGGTAGCCAGGATTCTCTTGCCGAGCCCATGCCAATCGCCGCACAGATAGAGTCCGCGGGCCAAGATGAGCTCCTTGAGTGCCGCATTACGTTCGCCGTTCTGGTTTGGTTCGTTGGTCACGGTGGCAATCACCTGACTAGTGTCGAGTTGGGCGTGCCCCTGCATTTCGGGTTTTCGCAGCAGTTGGTACAAGGCTTCGGCCAACTCCGGCTGCCTTAAAGCGCTCGCCGCAATGGAAACGGCTCGGCAGTGTGAAAAAGCGCTCGTCTCGCCAAGACTCCGGATCTTGTCGAGCACAGGGACGGTCCCGACCGGACTCAGGGTCTTGCCGAGGGCAATCACTAAGGCGTCCATTCGGCTCAGGCTCAGGCCAAACTGACGCATGCCCGTATAGTCCCAGCCTTCGTCCCAGTCACAGGCGGAAACGCGCTGGGCTAAGATATGGGCTGCCTCGGGCCGCCCGTATAGTCCCAGAATCAGGGCAGCGTCTACAACCTGTCGGGGATCCTTCGAAGCGCGCAACCGCTCACTAAGGAGCCCCATGCTGATCGTCGGGTGACTCAGAATAACGGCTGTGGAATAGGCGTCGACAGGACCGCGACTGACAGCTTCGCGGACAAGCTGTTCAGCAGAGGGAAACGTGTCCTTGTAGGTCAAGACTGCGGGTTCAAGAACGCCAGCTGCCACTAGCCGTTGCTGCAGCTCTCGGATATTGATGTTGCGTACTCTACATCGGTTCTGGGCAGCCGCGGCCGCAGACATGCCTGCGGCATAGCCTTGGTTCTGAACATCGGCCTGCATTCGGATGACAGGCATGGCATCCCGGTGTGCGCTCACGCCGAGTCCCGTGACCAAGAGCCCGTCGACGCCGCGCGGTAGCATACACCGGAATGGAACGTGAGCTCTGAGTACGGTCTTGTCCGCTGGGAGCACAGCAAAGACCGGGTGAACGGTGAATCCATGGGTGTCGAAGTTGCTCTCTGCCGTTACGATCGTGTCCGGGAACGTACGTCCGGTCAGGAAATCGACAGGTGACAGTTCCATTTCACCGACGATCCGGCGTCTCTCCCTGCTCCCGACCATAGGGACGACATCGAACGCTTCGGGAAACTTGGCTCGAGCAGTCACGAAGGCATGCGTCACACCGACCACATCGTTGTCGTCAACGAATGTGTAATCGGTGTTACTGTAGGTCGTCCCCAGCTTGTGCGGCGATAGCCCCGTGCCTTGCACCGCGACGTGGGTTGCATCGATCTCGCAGCACGGAGCACCTGTCGCAGCGGCCAGGTCGGCATTTCCGGTGGCATCGATGACATTCTCGGCACGCACAAGGCCAACTCCAAGGGGCGTAGAGACGAGAACACCTGTCAGGCGCGACCCCTCCATGTGTGCACCGAAGGCAAAGCTATTGAGCCATGCTGCACCACCGGCCTGATGCAGGGATTGCATGTACCATCCCATCTTTGAGGAAGGATCCCACCGATTGGAGCGCCCGCTTGTCGGCTCCCGTCCTGATTTCGCCAACGCAGTATTGATCTCCGCAGTGAACCCGGTCCTGTTCCCTAAGTAGTAGCCCGTCACCAATCCTAGGGTCCCCAAGCCGCCAAGCCCGTGCAGTCGCTCGACGACGATGGTGTCTGCCCCGGACCGTGCTGCGGCGATGCCTGCAGCAGCACCGGCCGTCCCGCCACCAGCGACGAGCACATCGCATTCGGCAAGTAGTGGGAACTCCGGTAGATCTACGTCTTCTACCAGTGATGGGTCTCGCTGGCGCAGGAATGGTTGGGAAAAGCGGTACCGGAGCGCACACCCGTCAGGCTTGGGCGAACAGGCGAGGCGTCCAGGTCGTGCTGGGAGCCCTCGCACTTGAGTGGCTGCCAGCCTGCCTGCGCGATCGCCGCAGCCAAGCTGGCCCTCCATTGTGGCCAGAGTAGCCGCACCGTGCGCGGTTAGAGGAAGGAGCTCGTTCATCACGATCAGCCGACCCTCGCAATGGATGAAAGCAGTGTCTGGAACAGCACTCCAACGGTCGACGAACCCTATGTCGTGCACGACAAGGTACTCGGACGGTACGTCGGTCCAGGTATCGGCACTGGTGTGGATTCCTGGGTAATGAACCCGGGCGCGCCCAGCATAATCGGCGGCGAGACGCTCTGCGAGTGTGTTGCTCCGATCTGCGACCGGACTGTGGAGACGGTAAGCGTTCAGAGGACCCCCAGATCGCCCTACCTCGGCTCCTACGCTCCGCTGCAGCTCATGCCACGCGAAATCTGCGGTCGCCGGCGGCTTCGATCCAATCACCACGAGTGAAGGATCGGAGGGTTCCATCCGCGGCACAAGCGGCAGCTCGGCAAGGCGGGCCAGTAGTCCGCTGCGGCTGACATCCATTAGCACGCGCCCGGTCACTGCGTACAAGGCGGTGCGGGCGGCGATCACCACTCCCGCCAGTGCACCGTCCTCGTTGCGCAGCAAGGACACGGGGCGGCACTCGAACAGGAAGGGGATGTGTTCGTGTAGTAGCGCCAATTCTAAGGAATGCTTGATGCTCTGGGGCGTCACAGTACCCCCACGGGATACTGTGAGTAGTGAGTTCAGGCGGAACTCAGGCCATAGTTGCAGAGCGCCTGCCGTCTCCTCACCGAAGTATGAGCGGTCCGAAACGACCACTACCGAACAACCGTCTTTTTTGGCTGCCAGGGCGGCCACTACGGCTCCGCTGCGTGCGCCGAAAATGATCACATCAGCAGAGTAGATCACGGGTATTTGCATGCGTTTCGACTCCTACCCCTCTGGGACGGGGCTAACTCAAGTTCAGTATACAACCGCCTTGCCAGAGGTCCATGCATCGGAGTTCACCACTTGGACAGGAGTCACCCACATTGGGCCGGAGTTGATATCCAGTCACGTCAAGGCGGGCTCCATCTAGGGACGAAAAGGATTCGCTCGCTCTACGACGAATTACTCGTTAAGTCTGAAACGTTCTGGGAGCCGACGATGGTAGTGCGTTCGATCGTGGGTGCGTTTAGCGCGCATTGGCAGACACATCACTTTGGTGATCCCGCCCCTGTCAGGCACCAGACCCTCTTTTACTTGGAGGAGGGTGAGATCAGCATCGCTATCAACGACGTAGGTCGCGAGCAGAACGCTTGTCGCGGCGATATCGTATGGCTGCCGCGCGACACCGTTCGCACGTGGCACACATCCGTCGGCGTGTGTATGTACGTCATCCGTTCCGTGGCCGAGCTCCCCGGCGGGTACCCCCTACTCTTGGAGCCCGGAATTTACCGTGCTTCCAGTCCTTGCCACGCTACCTACTTGTGCCAACGCATCGTGAACAAGTTTGTCCGTGACGATTTCCGTGAGTACCTCGAGGTGTCTGGGTTGTTCGCCGAGCTTCTGGGTCTGCTCCTAAAAAGCCGGTACCTGGCGACCTTTGCGCCGTCAAAGGTGGCTACGCTTTCTCGTGTCTTGGAATACCTGGCGGCTCATTTCGGCGACTCACAGCTTACCTTGCAGGGGCTCATCGCTCAAACAGACTGGTCAAGAGGCTACTTCATGCGGGTTTTTCGCGAGTATACAGGGGAAACGCCTATGGGTTACCTCCGCCGACTTAGGGTCAATGCGGCGGCTGAACTGCTGAAGACAGGGGACTGGACGGTTACTGAGGTGGCATACCATGTCGGCTTCAGCGACCCGGCCTATTTCAGCCGTGTCTTTGCACGCTACGTCGGGCACCCACCGTCCAAGTTGATCGACTGTTCTCGAGGGTCCCACAGGGTCTAATATGCCAGGACTTCGCCTAGCTCCGCCGAAGGTAGGCGTTCTGCAGGTGCTTTGCTGCTGGAGTCGTATGTCTAAGCGTGTGACATTTGCGAGAAAGGTGGTGGGCGCTCGTGCGAGCCTGGCAGCGTGTGACGCCAGTTCCTAGAGATGTCCGTTTGGAGAACGAGCGTATCCGTCTAGACAACCAATGGAGCCTACAAGTTCCTCTAGAATGGAGGCAGGCAGGGGAGCAGTGGGTCAAGACCTTTGGGTTGGCGGGTGACCCCCGCGATAGAGTGGTCTCACTGAACTACAGAGAGATGGCCACAGGGGAGTACGAGCTCAAGATCGGCACTGATCGTCTAGACGTGACGGCGGGCGATGAGGTTGGTCTTCAGTACGCGCTGCAGACGCTGTGGCAACTATCGCCGGACGGGGAAATACCATTAGGCGAGATTACCGATGGTCCAGCTCTCAAGATGCGTGGTTTCCACGTCAACTTCGATAGTTTCCGGCAGATGGATTTCGATGAGGCGGCGTATGTGCTGCGGCATGCCGCGCAGCTCAAGCTCAATACCATACTTCTGGAGTACTCTGATCGTTTTCCGTTTGACAAACATAGCCTTATCCAAGCACCAACTGCTCTTGCGCGTGAACAGGTCAAGCAGCTGGTCAACTCTGCTACAGAGAACCACCTCGAGATCATTCCCCTTCAGCAATCGATTGGTCATCTTGCCTATCTCCTCAAGCATGATGCATACTCCCACTTGAGAGAGGAAGAGACCCACCGCGATCAGTGGTGTCCGCTGCATCCTGGATCGTTCCAGGTCTGGACGGAACTCGTTGAGGAGATCATCGCCCTCCATCCGAGCATGCGTTATCTGCATGTGGGGGGGGACGAAGCGCGCCGACTGGGGCAGTGCCCCAAGTGTCGTGAGAAAGTGGAGAAGTACGGTGTCAGCCGTCTCTACATCGATTACATGAACCAAGTGATTGCTTGGCTTGCGGAAAGGAATCTCACCCCCATTATCTGGGATGACATGCTGTGTGCTCATCCAGAAGCGCTGGACGATCTGGATAGACGTCTGGTGATCATGTACTGGGAGTACTGGACTACCAGCAAGAGCAGTCCCTACTTCATCGCTCGCTACGATAGAGCCGGCAAGCCGGTAACGGTTTGCGACGAACGTTGGAAAACAGAGTGGGCGAGTGAGCTTACCGACTTGGAGCGCGACGTGATGGGACGTTTCGTGCGAGGAGTTCCTTTGGAGGAGAGTCTGGGCCCGAAGTTCATGCGCTTGTACGGTCCATACCTGGGGCCCGAGTTTCCTAAGCGTATCAAGGGCTATCCCTATCTAGAGTTCTACAGGGATCAGGGCTTCAAGGTGATCGCAGCGCCGACAACACTCGGAAATGGTGATAACTACCACTCGTTGCCCAACTACTGGCGGTTTGTGCCCAACATACGTACGGCTTGTGAGCGAGCCCGAGAGGCTGGCGTCGAGGGTGTAGTCACTACCGCATGGTACAACTACACGCCGTTGATGTTCCATCTTGGCTTGGCCACGACTGCTCAGTTCGCTTGGGGGGCTGTTGAACCAGCTCCGTGAGGTGCGCAGAAGCCCGGCTGAATGGGAAATGGGGTGCCTTCGATGCGGAGGCACCCCATGTGTCGGGTCACAGGCTAGGCTAATGCGGCAGTTGACTGAACAGACCCCATCCACCGAGGCTCGGCGAGTCTCCAGGATCGTCTTTCAGCAGCTCCTTGTAGTTCTCAGCCGCCTTGCGGTAGGCCAGAGCGTGCTCTTCGATAACCTTGGGTTCTAGATGCTTGAACCAAGGAATGGTATAGAGTCGGCGACCGAGGCCCTCCGTTATCGGCAGGCTGCCTGGGGGTTGCCGCAAATCACGCGTCGAGTTGGCGATGCGAGTTGGCTTACCATGTCCGTAGACATCACATGTGTTGAAAAGCGGATGGAGGTGAAGTGGCTTATTGGCTCCCGGCCCACAGGAGACGCCTTCGGCGCGTACAGCCTTCGTGAACTGCGTTACAGATAGGCCCTCGAGCTCCTCAGGAACATACAGGCCCCTTGCCGCATACCATCCGGCCATCGTGCTGCCAGAGTCCTTAGGAACTCGATGGGCGCGCAGACCAGGAACACCTTCCAGAAGATCCCAGAAGTAGTTCATTGCTTCGCGGATCCTGACCATGCGTTCGTCGTAGTACTTGAGTTGCACGCGTCCCATAGCTGAGCTTAGCTGGTGCATGCGCAGCTTTTGGCCGCCCAAGGGTAGCCCTACGTAGGGCTTGAGATCCTCTGTCTCGATATTCGCCAGTGTGTAGCGCTCATAGTGTCCATAGGCAATGGAGCGCTCGTAGATCTCGCGGTCATCGGTGACGACCATGCCCGCCTCACCAATAGCCAATGACTTACCACTCATTAGCGACATGGCTCCAACGTCGCCGATGCTGCCCAGCTTCCTGCCTTTGTACAGGCCTCCCTGTGCGTGCGATACGTCCTCGATGACCTTGAGATCATGTCGCTTGGCGATCTCCATGATTGGGTCCATGTCTGCAGGATAGCCTACATAGTGGACAACAAGAATAGCTTTGGTGCGGTCGGTTATGCGGTGCTCGATGTCGTTGGGATCCAAGCACAGCGTGTTGGGATCTACCTCAGCGAAGACAGGGGTTGCTCCCATGGCAAAAGCGGGCGTCGCCGAGGCCCAATAGGTTAGGCTGGGGCAGATCACCTCGTCACCCACACCGATCTTGCACCCAAAGAACGCTGAGAAAAGGGCGGAGGTGCCGTTATTACAGCCGAGAGCGTAACGACAGCCCTGCCATTCCGCGAACTCCTGCTCATACAGCTTGGTTACGTCTGTGCCTGACATGGCGCCTCTGCGGAGAACCTCAAGCACGGCCTCTTCGTCTTCCTTGGTTACAATGGGCCACGTAAAGATATCTCCGGGAGGGGTCTGCACTGCTTTTGGTCCGCCATAAATCGCCAGTTTCGATGCCATACATCTTCCTCCTCATCCCCACAGAGTGGGGTCGTTGCCTACGTCGCTAAAGACCAACCTCCACAATACCCGTCAGGAACTGTATTACGCCTCTTGCTCACAACGTCCTGCCAGACATGTCTTTTTTGGATGGTGTGTCTGATAACAGGGAAACGGTGGCATCAGGCAGAATCAGCTTCGGGAACAGATCCGACCACGCGAATGGGGCACACGACAGGGGGACTGGATGTGGGCATGATGGCCCGTTTTGTAACGAAGGACGAGATTGGTAAGCTGCAGAGATTCCTTGAGCGCTCCTACGGACACGGTAGAGGGTTCTTTCTTCGCTACCATCCCGAGCTGCAGGAGATCGCTCCTACCAGCTCACTCGTCATTGATGCTAATGGCAGTATTGCCGCACACGTGGGGGTTTATCCGCTGAAACTCAAGGTTGGTTCGTCTACACTCACCTGTGGGGGTATAGGCGGGGTCGCCGCTGCGATTGACCATCGAGGCCAGGGCCTCATGTCCCATCTGATGCATGAGGCCATCCGCCACATGCGAGAGCAGGGCTGGTCCATGTCTGTGCTGTGGGGCGATCGCCAACGCTATCAGCACTTTGGGTATCAGACGTGTGGGATCAAGTTCAATCTACGCATCAACCGCCGCTCCCTGCAAAGGGCGCGCATTGAGCCGTCTACGACTGTTGAGGAGGTCGACAAGACCTCTTCGGACGTGCTCAGGAAGCTAGAGGAGCTTTCTGCTGAGATCGACTTTGGTGTCGAGCGTGAACAACTTGAGTTGCTCTTGTCACGGCCCTCGGCACGTGTCTTCATTGGCGATGAAGGCTATCTCATATCCATGCGGGAGCGTTCCGGTGACCTCGAGGTTACGGAAGTGATCTCTCCCTCAGGCTCTGAAGCTGAACTCATCTATGGAGCCTTAGTATGGAGCTTTGGCGACGAAGCTAACGTGGAACTGGCAGGGGCGCAAACAGAGCGGGCCGCCCGACTCAGTCGCGTCTGCAATTACTGGCGGGCGAGCCCCCAAGGCATGTTCCACATCATTAGCTGGCCACAGCTACTGGAGGAGTTAGCGCCGTTTCTCGGTGTACAGGTTGCAGGGGTTCCCGCATTTCGCATGAGTATCGGCTGTCGCTGGCAGGAGACTGTAGATCAGGCCACCATCGACTGGGACGGGGCTCGCTTATCGGTGAGCTCGGGCAGGCACGCCAGTGAGTATGTGGAACTGGAGAACCCTCACCTGACTGGTTTGCTGCTGGGAGGTCCGTTCTGCGGTGCTGAAAAGCTAGGCATGTTCGGTCGGTTACTGCCAGTACCGATCCATATCCCAATCATGGACCATGTATAGGAGGAGGACACACCCGTGAGGAAGCTGAATGTGCATGAGCACCTATGGGATATCGAAGACAATACGGTGGAGCTACTTCTACGTAAGATGGATGAGCATGAAGTGGAAATCACCTGTGTCACAATAGGTAGTCGACATCTGTGGCAAGATTACGACTGCAACGACTTCGTTGAAGCGGCTTTCAAGGAGCATTCCGATCGTCTGAGGGGTTTTGGATGGGTGAATCTGGGGGTGGATACAGCCAGGAAGGTGCGCGAACTCAAGGACCGCGGATTCGCAGGCCTTAAGTTCATCTATCCGCGAGTAGCATATAACGATGAGCGGCTCTTCGATGTATATACGGAAGCAGAAAGACTCAAAATGCCCTGCGTGTTTCATCTTGGCCCCGTACTCGCCAAGGGGAAAAAGCCGCGGTTCCAGATAGACTCGGATCGTATGCGGGCGGGCACACTGGATCTCATCGCTCGAGAGTGTCCAGAACTCAGAATAGTGGGTGCACACCTTGGATGGGCTGATCACAACGAGGCATGGGCGTTCGCCCGCCAGCATCCCCACCTGTACCTGGACACCTCAGGCAATGGCTATCTGAGGAGGCAGCCTCGGGAGTTCTTCGCTTACAGCATCTTGGGTTGGGAGCGGACACTGCCCAAACTCGTCTTCGGCACAGACCAGTACTATCGCGGCTGGGATGATGAGATCGCTACTACCGAACGCCTGTTGGACGAGGTCTGGCAAGTTGATGCTCAGACTAAGGCCAGGATCTACTATGACAATCTGGCCGATATCTTGAGCTGGGCTGGTGTACTCTAGGTAGAATCAGTGTGGAACGCGCGAGACGTCTCTAGGGGGATGAGTTAGCCTCATGGATAGCTGGTTAGGCGAGCTGGTTCTGGTGACGGTGTTGGTTGGGCTCAACGCCGTTTTCGCTGCCTCGGAGATCGCACTGCTGTCGGTGCGCCGGAGCCGCATCAGAACCCTCGCAGAAGGGGGTTCCAGTGCCGCTGAGGCAGTGTTACGGGTAACGGGACAGACCGAAAAACTGCTGGCCACTATCCAGATAGGCATCACTTTTGCAGGCTTCTTGGCTAGTGCTACGGCGGCCGTGGCGCTTGCGAGCATTGTTGCAGCTGGTCTGACTCGTCTGCCGGTACGCGGGATTGGCGCGTCGAGTCAGGCGATCGCTGTCTTTTTGGTCACGCTCGCTATTTCCTACGTGACTTTGGTGATCGGTGAGCTAGTGCCTAAGCGGGTGGCCCTGCAGCACGCGGAGTGGATCTCTTTGCGTGTAGCACGCCCACTGGAAATGCTTGCCGTGCTGGCCTCACCCTTTGTATGGCTTCTGACAAGGTCGACCCATGCCGTGTTATGGGTCCTGGGAATACGGGGTGAGCTAGAGCGTGAGAGGATCTCAGAAGATGAGATCCTCCAGATGATCGCTGGGCATGAGGAGATTCCGCCTGAGGAGAAACTGTGGGTGCGCAATGTGTTCGAGTTTGGGGATGCATGTGCTCAAGAGGTGATGACCCACCGCAGCGATACTGTTGCCCTGGCCAAAGGCCTCGATGTAAAGGAGGCCGCACAATCGCTGTACCGTGCGGGCTTGAGCCGGGCCCCGGTCTATGACTCTTCATTGGATGATATCGTCGGGCAAGTGTCTCTGAGTGCCATTGTCGGGCACTGGCTGGAGGCGGATGGAAGGGGCACTGTGAGCGAGATCATGGAGCCCGTGCGCGTGGTGCCTGAACTCAAGCCTCTCGGCGATCTGCTGCAGGAGATGCGCGAGGCAAGCGATTACCTCGTGGTTGTGGCCGATGAGTATGGCACGCTAGTAGGAGTCGTGTCGCTAAACGACTTACTCCGGAAGCTGCTGGCGGATCCGCATTCGCTGGACGATCTTACTCTTGCCGCAGGTTCCACCGAGTATCTCGTGCCCGGAAGCACCCCCGTGCGTGCGCTCAATCAGGCACTCGGCATGACGATTCCCGAAAGTGAGGACTACGTGACCCTCGCTGGTTTCCTCTTGGAGCGGTTGGGGCACATACCTTCGGTAGGGGAAAGAGTACAGCATGACGATGTTGCGCTCATGGTGGAACGAGTGCGACACCATCGAGTGGAGCAGATCCGCATAGGTCGTAAGCCTGCCGTGCATCAGTTGAGCAAGCCCAGGCCTGAATAGCGGATCTGCTCATAGATTAGCGGTCAATTCGTGGGGGCTGTGGAGGCCACTAAGCGTTCGGCATTCTCTCTGCCGATCTTGCGCCATACGTCAGCTGGCAGATCCAGGCTATCCAGGAACTCCCTTAAGTCGTTGCCGAAGTAGTCGCGAGCGAAGACAAATCGGTCTGGGTGTCGCATGAGGAACTCCCGGGCTATTCCAGGATCAGCCTTTAGCGCCCTCAGAGCACTCCCTGCTGACAGGTCTCCATAGATGTTTGGGTGCTTGTCGAACAAGGCAGGGAGTCGACCGCCAGGTTTCAGGGGAGGCTTGAGATAGCTCTCCGGATATGTATCTGCGTCACCTGTAAGCTCTCGCCAGAAGCCGGGAGCGTGTCCCAGGAAATTGGTGTTCGGGCACATGGTGAGTGCTCGCTCGAGATTAACGATCGTACCTCCTTTCCAGGAGTAATGGCCGACGAAACGGCCTCCTTCTGGAGGTAGATATGGTACGTCCATATGCACAATCACAGGCAGACCCCGCGAGCCTGCATAGCGGAAGATCTCAATACAGCGAGGGTCATCGAGTCCGATCGCGAACTTCCACTCCCCGCATACCCGCACTCCGAGGATGTCAATAGCCGCCTTGAGCTTAGGCACCGCCTTCGGGTCAAGCGGGTGAGGGCAGTAACCAGGGATAAAGCGGTCCGGATAGCGCCGATACGTCTCGTATGTCGTATGCAGTGGCATGGCCACCGCAGCACTTCCTCGCCAATGCCAGCGTGGATCCACCACTGAGGCATAACTGCCGCCAGATTCCTCTGCTGACTCTTCCCAACCTAGGAGCCATGCCTTTTCGATTCCATGTGCGTCCATATCTGCCAGAAGTCCTCTGTCATCTCGGCCATGCCAGAAGACATGCTGGTGCCCGTCAATGAGTCCGAATTCAGTCACTGCTATTACCTCCTTCACGTTATTTCGTCACTCTAAGCCGAGCAGTCTGATAGCGTTCTCTCTCGCTATCTTCATGAAGGCTTGCTCGGTGATCTTTTTCGTATCTCGCCATTCGACGAGAAGGTCAACAATGGGGAAGCTGGAGTTTGGCGTAATGATGTCAGTTCCAAAAAGCAGCCGATCTTGAAACTCCATGAGGAATCTTGGCCCGTAGTCGGGGTCTCTAGTTAACGCGTGCCAAGGGCTCGGATCTGACAGATCCCCATAGAGATTTGGATACCTGCGTAGCAGTTTGGGCGTCACGCCCTCTTCCTTGATAGGCCCGCTGGGATGCCGGCCGACTTGCCCGCCATCAGGGCGAAAGATGAAGCGGCCTTCAGCAGGGGTGTCCAGTCGGCCAATCTCTGCCCAGAATAAGGGACCATGCCCCAGCAGAACAAGGTTGGGGAAGCGCTGAAGGGTGTGCTCGAGTTGAGGAAGGCCGGGGTCATCCTGCAGCCCAAAGTCGCCTGTCAGCTGATCCGAGCCGTCGAAGATCACGGGCAATCCTACGTCTTGTGCGTGCCTGAAGAGATTCTGCACCAAGGGGTGCATCATCGGTAGGTTGGGCATTACTTCTCCCACACCTTTGCAGCCCAGGTCTTTGTAGTGACGTAGAAGGCGATCCAGAGGTGCGTCCGCCGAGTTCGTCAGAGCACGTGGATCGATATTGCAGAAAGGAATGAACCGGTCGGGGTGGTTTGCTGCCATCTCCAGAATGTCCTCATTACTTTGCGGAATGTAGATCTCAGGACTGACGATGGGCAGCAAGGCGCCTTTTTCAATGCCCACTTCGTCGTAGCGCCTAAGAACCTCGTCGGCATTACAGAATGGGATGAAGGGAGGTCGCTTTCGATACGCGTGTGCATGAATGTCGATGAACATGCCAGACTCCTCCTTGGCAGATAGTAGAAGGTAGCTGCCTCCAGCGAACCCGAACTATGCCTACGGGTCATCGCTTCGTCTTTCTCGCAGAACTCCCTGCGCACAGTTACCTGTTGACGCCGCGGCATTATCCAACATGAGGATGCAAGTTGAGGAAGGAACTGCCCCTTGCCTGTGAGAATAACCTAAGATAGTGTTCCTGTTGCTCCTTACTCCATGCGAGGCCGCTTTTCGCGTGGTTTGCGTCTGCAGCCAACCTCAAGTGGGTACCACTGCGCCGCTCGTGGTGCACCATCCCACGGGGTGGCAGCCAACGACATGCCCGCACAGCATCACATCATTATTCTGGGGAGGAAAACACAACGCAGGGAGGACGGTCTGCCTATTGCCACATCCTCGTGGTAGTCATCTTGGCCGCGTGCGTTTGCGGCATCGCCATGGGCCTCACCGCGTGTGGCGCGGAGGCATCCCATGCCTTTGTTGAGGTGGCCGAGCTCACAGATCTCAGGGCGATGACCGATGTGGCAGTAGGGCGTTTGGCAGCAGGAAGCAATCAACGGCGCATGGCGATTGTGCAAGATGGCCGTGTGCTGCTCTGCTCGTTATCGGGAAATGAGGTCAGCGTCGATGCCGAGATAGAGGGCTTTAGGAATCCTGCTGTTAGTGTGGCCTTCGCTGATTTCAACGGCGACGGGCAGGAGGATCTCTGGATCGGTTCGGCGGGGCCAGGTACCGTCTACGTGTACAGTCTTGCAGAGGGTTATCCGTTTCTGGCTCAGACGGACCGGTACATGTGGTCGCCTGTCGTGAAGCTACTCACGCCCGACCTGGATGGCGATGGTCTTCCGGACGTGGTGGCGCTCAGCGAAGCCGGTGCCGCGTTTGCTTTTGTGAATCGCGATGAGGGCCTTTCGCAGGTATGGCGTTCAGGAAGCCGCGAAGGTCCCGTTCGCCATGTATTGGCTTGCGATCTGTGCGGTGATGGCAAAGACTCAGTGATCGTGGCCCGAGATCAAGGCTACATATCCGTATGGCGTTGGACGGCAGGGACTGCGGAGGGCACGGCGATGGCACCCGTGAACCCGTTGGAGCACGACAGTGGCCTCGTGGACATTTCGCATCTTTCGGCGGCGTGGCGTGGTGAATCTGCTGCGGTGTCTCAGAAGGAAGCTAGAACACACGGTCAGCTCGAGAGCCTGTGGGAGGAGTATCCCTGGGGACAGATCCATTATGTAGACGTACTTGATGTCGACAGAGATGGCGCCAAGGAGCTTGTTGTGGTCACTTCGCAGAATCTGTTGTACGCCTATGGCTGTAGCCCAGATGGAGTCATAGCGCTGAAGACGTCTACGGGAGTGCCTCAGATAGCCGAGGGGTTGCGTGCTGCACTCCAAACACTTCAGCCAACAGAAGGGGGCTTGCTTCTTGGTGTTCAGGGCAAAGGCCTCGCACTCTGGCAACAGCGCACGGCGGATACTGGTTGGGTTTTCGACGTGGTGTGGCAAAGTGAGTTCGACTTGGAGTTCACCCAAGTTGTCCAGGCAGGCAAGCATCTCATTTTCCGATGCAAGGATGCCATACGCATACTTGAGCGTGTCCCGGCCAGTTACGTGCGGATGGTCGTCCGTGGCAGACCCTACCTGGGCCTGCAAGTGGCTCCGATCTTCGTAAGAGGCGATATCCTGCTGGCGGCAAAAGACTGGGCAGATCTGTTTGGGCTCTCGCTTACGTGGAACCAAAGCCAGAGGCGGATGACCATTCTCTGGGGGATGCAGTACCTTGTGGCGACCGTGGGTAGCCGCGAGGTCGTTGTCAATGGCCGCCAGGTAACACTTAGGCAAGAGCCGAGGAACCGTGACGGACTGGTTTTTTTGCCCACCGAATTGATCCGGTTGCTCACCTCTGAGGTTTCCTGGAAGCCCCATACACGTCTCTTAACCATCCGCTAGATGATGCCCCAGTCTGGCAGCGGAGGCGTGGAAGGAACAAGTCGCGCAAATGGCGAAGGGGCGGCACAAGTAGTGACGCCAAAAGGGCATTCTTATCATAGGACGGTCGGGCTTTGATGGGGGGTGACGCTTTGCGTCCTTCCATCCGAGTAGCATCTGCCATCAGGGCACGCTGCTCTTCCCACTATAGTCCCACTTGCACCAGAAGCGGGTTATGTGTTTAGCATGCGGCGTAGAGCGGAAGGAGAATCCATGTGAGAAAATATGAGTCTAGTATGTTGCGCAATGTGGCACTGGTCAGTCACGGCGGTGCTGGCAAGACCACCCTCGCAGAAGCCATGTTGCATGTCAGTGGCGCCATCAATCGCCGGGGTACGGTGGAGGAGGGCACCACCGCTAGCGACCATGATCCCGAAGAGATCAAGAGAGGTATTAGCATCAATGCATCCATCGTTCCATGCGAGTGGCAGGACAACAAGATCAATGTGTTGGATACTCCTGGGTATTTCGACTTCGTTGGTGAGGTCCTCGCTCCGTTGCATGTGGTTGAGGGGGCGGTCGTAGTTGTCTGCGCGGCCTCGGGCTGCGAAGTCGGTACCGAAAAGGTCTGGGCCTACTGCAACAAGTATGGGAGGCCTCGTGTCATCTTCGTGAACAAGATGGATCGTGAGAACGCTAACTTCGCTGAGGTGCTAAGCCAACTGCAAGAGCACTTCGGACAAGAGGTCACGCCAATATCCTTGCCGATTGGTAGCGCGGAGCAGTTCTCTGGTTATGTCGATCTGGTACGCATGAAAGCTTATGTCGCCCAGGATGACGAGAAACTGACAGAGACGGATATTCCTGCGGACATCATGGCCGAGGCTGAAGCTGCTCGGGCAGTAATGGTCGAGGCAGTTGCCGCAACCGACGATGAGCTGACAATGAAGTTTCTGGAAGATGAGCCCCTTACTGATGAGGAAATCAGCGCCGGACTCAGTGCGGGTGCGAAATCTGGAGAGATCATACCTTTGCTGTGCGGTTCAGCGGCTAGGGAGATCGGGGTAGCGCACCTGCTCGAGGTGATCAACAGCTGCCTTCCTTCACCACTAGAGGGTAAGGCTCCAGAGGCCATCCAGATTAAGGATGATTCCGAGACAGTGTTAAGCCTTGATCCGTCTGCGCCTCCGGCACTCCAGGTCTTCAAGACCATGGCTGACCCATATGTAGGTAGGATGAGCATTTTCCGCGTATTCTCAGGGGTCATAGAGTCCGATACGGTACTGCATAATGCCAACCAGCGCCGGGATGAGCGCCTTGGTCAGGTCTTTGTTCTTCGCGGGAAAGAGCATTTGCCCGTGGACGAGGTGTGTGCAGGAGACATTGCAGGCGTGGCCAAGCTACAAGCCACCACAACAGGTGACACTCTGTGCTCACGGGATCAGGCAGTTCGCTTGAGTTTTGTCGATTTCCCGAAGCCCAAGATCTCCATGGCTGCAGAACCCCAGGCGAGGGGTGATGAAGAGAAGATTGGCTCAGGCTTCACTCGGCTTTCCGAAGAAGACCCAACCTTCACTGTGGGAAAAAGCCCAGTCTCCGCTGAGCTGTTGATCTCCGGCCTGGGTGATCTGCATCTGGAAGTCATGATCTCCCGTTTGGCTCGGAAGTTTGCTGTCTCAGCGGTGACGAAAGACCCACGTGTTCCCTACAAAGAGACCATACGTTCGACGGTGAAGGCCGAATATCGGCATAGGAAGCAGAGCGGGGGGCGCGGTCAGTACGGGCACGTTATCATTGAGCTCGAGCCCCTGCCTGCTGGTGGCGGGTTTGAGTTCGTGGACAAGATCTTCGGCGGAGCGGTGCCCAGGCAGTACATCCCCGCTGTCGAGAAGGGCATTCGGGAGACGATGGTCGAAGGGGTGCTAGCTGGTTACGAAGTCGTAGATTTTCGGGTTACTTTGTTGGATGGATCCTATCACGATGTGGACTCATCCGAAATGGCTTTCAAGATCGCGTCATCCATGGCGTTCAAGAAGGCCTTCATGGATGCCAGACCCGTTCTGCTGGAGCCAATATATAATATCAGTGTCGAGGTCCCGGATGATTACATGGGAGACGTCATTGGCGACCTCAACAAGAAACGTGGGCGCATTCTGGGCATGGACCCAGAGAACGGACTACAGCATATCCGGGCCCAAGCTCCTTTGGCTGAGCTTTTCCGCTATGCCATCGATCTCCGTTCTATGACGCAAGGACGCGGCGACTTTACGATGGAGTTTGATCACTACGAGGAAGTCCCAGCTTCCGTCAGTGAGGAAGTGATCGCAGCAGCCAAGAAGGAACAGGAGTCGTAGGCCAAACACAAAACAGGTTCGTGCTATTGCTGGCCTTTCATGCATAGGTTTGTTGCACAGGTAGACTGTGCGGGAAGGTTGGCCGTCCTCACAGGGGGTGGCGGCAATGGGGGGGGAGCAGCGGGGAGGAGGTCCATCGTCGAGACGATGGCTGCTCTCCGGACGGGCTCTGGTAGGTGGTGTTTTTCTAGGCGCCTTGGCGACGCTTGTTGCCGGGATCGTGGTCAGTCTTTTCCTTGCTCTGAGTGAGTGGGAAGGACCGTCTCACGCGATGATGCAGGCTATCAACTATGGGAGTGTTATCCTCGGAGGCGCACTAGCTGGCAGAATGGCCGGACGCGTTGGTTGGATCCATGGTGCTTTGGTTGGTTTTTTCTACGTGGTATTGCTCTCGTTGCCGGCTGGACGTCGTGGGATACTCGTGCTGGCAAGCTCAGAGTTTCTTCTGAGAGCCCTAGGTCTGTGTGCCGCTGCTATGGCGGGCGGAATGCTGGGAGTAAGCACGTCAAAGCATCCTGGGTGAGGTCGTTTGGCGCTTGACGTCGTTGCTCACCGTGTGCTATACTAACCCTGTCATAGGGGTATGGTGTCAACGGCTAGCACGGCGGTCTCCAAAACCGTAAGTGAGGGTTCGAATCCTTCTACCCCTGCCAAAGAAAAGCGGTGGTCAGTGCACGTTAGTGCGCCACCGCTTTTGGTCATTCAGCCTCAAATGTCGATGGCAAGCGTTATCCGTGGCTGTCGAGTGCGTATCCGCCGGAACTGCCCATGATTTCCCGGGCTCGCTGAGCCTCTTCGTCAGAATGCACCTCCACGTCTGCCAGGATCCTGGTTCTGACACGGCGTTTTCTGGCGGCTGGCTCATCATCAGCGACTACCGCCAGAAGCTCATCGAGGTCACCAATGGAGACATCAACTGTGGTGCTGTTGCCCACGAGCGTAGGTCCCGCAGCGGGCAAGGTCATCACCGGGGTACCAGCAAGACGCCATCCACCAACGGGATCATGATCCTCCGAGAACTCCTGAGCGTGCCGTTGAGGGGGCATGATACGCCTCATGTTGATATGCTCATCCGTGAATCCTCTACGCAGATGCTCGAGAGCTGTTGCCGCCTGTTGCTCGTTCAGAAAAACGTAACGGACGATACCCAAGACTAGCTCACACATCCTTTCTTGGTTTTCGTGGGTTCAGGACAAACCGCCTGTGGCATAGACACAAACAGACACGAGTAGTATCTCCAAGGCGAGAAGTTTCTCCAAGGAAGGACCAAGCCCGCGTGTGTAGAAAGATCCCTGCGCTTCATATGGAGACCATCACCAGAAAGGATGCACAATCTGACCATCTGTGGCATTATTATGAGTGGTAGCTGGTATCGCAAGGCCCTTGTGCTTCCGGAGCCTGAGTCTGTTCACACTCTGGGGGCCGTTAAGGCAGGTGGGGTCGCTAGTGATACCAGCTACTTTTTCCTTGACTTAATTCCTGATAATCTATATTATCAGGAATAGGGAAGCGTCGTCTGCCCACGCAGGACGAGCACTTCCCTGGATGGCCAGGAGGTCTCTAGGCACATGACAACCTCGTACAACGCATGCGTTGACTACTTCATCGACTCACTGACCGGACGCTCGTCACAGACGCGTCGTAACTATGAATGTGACCTACAGCAGTTCAAGCTGTTTCTCGTTTTGATGCGGCCACATGTGCTGACACGTTTGGACCCAGATCGACTAAGCCAGCTGCAGGGTGATCTGCGCAAAGGCGACGGCAAGCTTTGGGATACAGATCTCTTGCGCCGAAACTACAAGACGCGGCTACGTTCACAGGCACTTCTTGACTGGTTTGATGTCGAGATCGATCGATTACGCAAAGAGGACGTCGTGGCGTTTTTCGCCTTTCTGGAGTCTACAAAGGAGGTCAGCCGCGCTACCCTACTTCGTCGCCTTGCATGCTTGCGTCAGTTTTTTCGGCTCATCTCCAGAGAAGGGCTTCCACTCGCCCCCGAGGTTGTTGAGAGGCTGAATGACATGAGGATCCCACCCGAGCGGAAAGTGCCGGTGGCGCTTAGTGAGGATGAAGTGCTGGGTTTTCTGAGGTCTATTGACAACGTACGAGATCGGGCCATTATCGTGGTGATGGTGTTCATGGGGTTGCGAGTCTCCGAGGTTGTGCAGCTGAATGTCAACGATATTCAGCCGGGCCAGCCGGGGATTACGATTCGGGGCAAAGGTGCCAAGGAACGGTATGTACCCATACACCCTCAGGTTCATGACGCTGTGCAGGCCTATTTGGCTGTTCGTGTTGATGCGATGGCAGATGAGTATGGGGAGCCTCTTTTCGTCAGTAACCGCAAGAAGCGAATCGATACTTCGACTATACGCCGTTTCATCAAACGCTACTCGCTGTCCGTTGGTGAGTTGGAGGCGCGCAAGAAGAGTAAGCTCAGTCCGCATAAGTTTCGGCACACGTTTGCCACTCTGCTTCTCTCGAACGGTGTAGACATTCGCTACATTCAGGAGTTATTGGGCCATCAGCA
Organism: Limnochordia bacterium; assembly: GCA_050951545.1. Taxonomy (GTDB): domain Bacteria; phylum Bacillota; class Limnochordia; order DTU080; family DTU080; genus DTU080. The sequence continues at coordinate 75,618 of JBMNJG010000012.1, forward strand.
TCTATCTACCACGGAGATATATACCGCCGTGCGTGCTGCGGAGCTTGATGCAGCGATCGCCCAGCACCCTCTTGGTGAGGAAGACAGCTTCCGGCAAGACTGATTACCATATTCGGTGGGCGCTTAAAGCAGCTGGTTTCGACGGTCGGGAATGTGCAGCACCGCTCCGGGGCGCAGATCACTGTCAGATAGGTTGTTGATGCGGCGAATCGTGTCTATGGTGCGCCGTGGGTCAACGCCCTGTGGGCCGTGATCGATAGCGAGCTGCCAGAGGGTGTCGCCTGCGCGGACAACTATGGGTTGGATGTTGGCAGTTGACGCTGCCTGCAAATGTGAGTTGTCACTTCCCCACCTCGTCGCTGCGAGAGCAACCCAGAATAGTACCAGCAATGAGACAGCAGTCAGCATCCGGATGCCCTTGCAGGGATCTGCAGCATGACTATCGTTCTTTTTGCGCGTGGGTGCCTGCCAGAGATCCATTGGTACTCCCCCCCTGCCTAATGCTGTTCACGAACAGGCGTTCCTCAAGACAACCTTACAGTAACACGAACTTTTGTTCGTGTCAAGCACAACTGACCGAACGAGTGTTTGAAATGGGCGAACATGTGTGTTACAATGGCCACAGCTGGATACATGGAGAGCTGAGGTGACAGGCTTTGGATAGGCTAAGCTCCAGACAGAGGCAGGTTCTCGACGCTATCAGAGACCAGGTGTTTCGTAAGGGTTATCCCCCTTCGGTACGTGAAATCGGTGATGCTGTCGGGTTGGCATCTAGTTCCACTGTGCATGCTCACTTAGAAACGCTAGAGAGAGAGGGTTTCATTCGGCGTGACCCTACAAAGCCCCGGGCCATCGAGCTTCTCGATTCGGCGGTACCGAACCGCAAGGTGGTGCATGTTCCGGTTGTCGGACGGGTCACGGCTGGTCAACCCATTTTGGCAGTCGAGAATATCGAGGATTACTTCCCTATCTCGCGGGAGCTTCTGGCTGAGGATGAGGCGTTCATGCTTCGGGTCACAGGCGACAGCATGATAGGTGCCGGAATCCTTGACGGTGATTTTGTTTTTGTTCGTCAGCAGTCGCATGCCTCGAACGGGGAGATTGTGGTTGCCCTTATTGACGACGAGGCAACTGTAAAAAGGTTCTTCCGGGAGAATGATCATTTCCGACTTCAGCCCGAAAACCCGGTGTACGAACCTATTCGCGTTGCTGATGTCTCGATTCTGGGCAAGGTGATAGGTATTTTTAGGCGGATGCACTGATAGAAGCAGGGGTTTCTCACAATCGAGTAGGGTGAGGCTCGCTGATCACGCGAGCCTCACCCTACTCGATATATTGCACAACTCAGACAAACGATCCACTAGCCACGCCTTCCTGTGACACATGCCTGCTTGTGGCTGCTGCCCGGAGTGCCGCTTGGTTGGTGATTCCCATCATGGTGAAGAACATCTCCAGGGCCAGTTTCTGTCCGGAGAAGACGGGCTCCAGCCCAGCGAATTCGGATGACGCGAGACGAGGTAGAGATGCGTATCGGCCAACAGCGTGTCGATAAGCAACCTCTACCCCGTCTTTTTCCACAATCCCCATCAGTTCGGCGTACTGTGATCGGCGAGCTTCCGCTTGGGTTCTCCAGAACTGAGGGTTGTCTGTCAAGGTGCTTGCCAGGAGATCCTGCTTGGCAAGGCGCCTAAACTTCTTCAGCCCCCGCAAGGCGTCGTCGTCGGAGATCCGAATCATGGGCATCTCCCCCTCCAGTTATGGTCTGACGACTGTCAGATGTGAAGCGACCTAGTCACATACCGACGGATTGTGTCTAGGATTCTTATTCGCTCTCGCTGAAGCGTACTCCTTTTTACGTTGCATCATAATATGAGCGCCGCTCCATGCGTGCGCGCAGCCGAGGAATGGCTAGGAGATGCGAGTTGCCGTCTACGACGACTCGGCATACATCGCAGGTTCCCCTGCTAGACAAGCGCGTTAGTAGCAGCTCCGCGTAATCGAGTCTGTCGGCCCAGACTGGCGGCTGATGCCCACAACCGGGACCGGAACGCTGATGCTGTTTCCGATGCGGCATAGGCCTATACCTCCGTTCTCATTGGTAGTATACGTCTGGGTGCACCGAAGGATACCAGCCAGAGAAGATCGCATCTGGCTCTGGGACCTGGGGACGTCGGACACTAGGCCTGATGGTCCGCTGGGTGGAGACCCTCAGCGACTAGGTGGGACTCGCTGTCGGCGGGCCCTGTATAGATCCTGATGCTGTAATTGCTTCCGGCTTTTCCCAGCCCGAAGACGAGGCCTCTGCTTTTGAGACACTGATTGAGAAAGGTGACCACACGGTGTAGTTCGTTAGCACTGAAGGTCTCGCTGGCAAGAAGCTGCAGTTGGTCGGGCTCATCCGTCATGATCCCAGGATCCTCCTTGGTGGTGTTCTGCTGTTCAGCGAATAGACATCACTGAAACGCATCGTCTCATGGCCAAATAGAAGGATCCGACAAGGGAGCCTCCGTATAGAAGCATACTGCCACACGCTACTAATGACAAGCCCAGGCGCAGCCACCGCGGGAAACGCTCTGTGCTTTCAGATTGTTCGAGCCACAGCAAAAGGGTAGCCGAGACCAAGGCCACCAGTCCGCAGATAACTCCCGCAGTTAGCACCCATGCTGACATGTCGCACCCACCCCCGCTTGCATCCTATGCTTTCCTACGGGCGTGGGTGAGTCAGCTATGTTGAAGGGTGGAGCGGCCAGTTCTGCAGCACTTCGAGGCTAGCGTAGTGCGTCAGATCGTAGTGAACCGGAGTCAGAGAGACATATCCGGCCGCAAGAGCCTGAGCATCGGTTCCCTCTTGCCCCTCGGTGTCCACTGCAGTGCCTGCTCGCCAATAGTAGGTTCCCCCGCGGGGATCAGTCCTGCGATGCACGCCGTCCATATAGCGGCGCATGCCCAGCCGTGTCACCTTAGTGCCTCGAATGTCTGCAGGCGGAAGGGCTGGAATGTTGATGTTGAGCAAAGTGTCAGCGGCCAGGCCCCTTGTGGCCACCTGCAGCGAGAAATGGGTGGCGATGTCTGCGGCCATCTCCCACGGAAGCGGTGAGCTGCCTTCAGCCAGGGAGACAGCCAAAGCAGGCACTCCCATCACGGCTGCTTCCATCGCTGCGCTGACGGTGCCAGAATAGATGATATCCGTACCCAGGTTTACCCCATCATTGATGCCCGAAATCACTGCGTCGCAAGGATCCGTGTCAGAAAGCAAGGCCTCCAGGCCCAAGCGGACGCAATCTGCAGGTGTGCCATCTACAGCATAGGCCCTGATGCCTTCCGCAAAGGGGACGGGGTGCACTCGCAGCGGATAATACACCGTAATCGCGTGACTGGTTGCACTGCGTTCACGGTCAGGAGCCACCACGGTCACGCGTCCTTCGCGCTGCAGACGAACGGCGAGCGCATGCAGGCCGGGGGCGTTGATGCCGTCATCGTTACTCAACAAGAAATGCAAGGGCATCTCCTTTCAGGCGTAGAGCTAATCTCTCGATCTCACTGAGAGTATCCCTTCAAGACTGGCGATCTCGTTGAGGACCGTAATCCGATTAACCTTTTTGGGAAGGACCACTGACAGCTCCAACAGCGTTGGGCGTACGTCCTGGTCCAGACTCACGTCGTGGATGTTGATACCGTAGCGACCAAGAACTAGACCAATGGCTCCAAGCTGTCCGGGTTGATCGGAGATCTCGAGAAGAAGCACATGTCGCTTGGTGGACAGAAAGTGCCGTTCGACCCTAGACAGAAGCAGAAGCGTGACGAGCACCAGGCCTGTAGTGACACTTGCTGGAAGATAGGCTCCGATACCTACTGCCATGCCGATACCAGCGACAACCCAGAGGCTCGCAGCCGTGGTGAGGCCGCGAACGTTGGAGCCCTCACGCATAATGGTGCCCGCTCCTAGAAACCCTATGCCACTGACCACTTGGGAGGCAATGCGAGCGGCATCGTAGGTGGGGCGACCGAAGGAGAACCTGATTGGGGCTATTCCGTAGACGGAGACGATCATGATCAGGGCAGAACCCACTGAAACCAGGATGTGCGTCCGAAAGCCAGCGGGGCGACCATAGCTTTCGCGTTCTAGGCCGATCAGTCCCCCGAAGACTAGTGCCAACACCAGCCTGGCTGCGATTTCCCAATCTGAGAGGTTGGTCAAGGCATTCCCTCCATTTCCTGCAGAAAAATCTGTAGGAAAAAAGCTTGCCTGCTGGCAAGCTCGTTTCACCGCCATGATCTCGGAGCCAACTCAGAACTGGCGCTCGATCTTGCTCTTGATTCTGCACAAGGCGTTATCGATGGATTTGGTGTGCGTGTGTAGCCTTCTCGCCATCTCCTTGTACGACAGCCCGTTGATATAGAGCCTGAACACACGATACTCGAAGTCCGAGAGGTTTTCCTTGATGTGCTTCTGCGTGTAGTGCAGGCGCTCCCGGTCGATAACCAGAGACTCGGGATCGTCCACCTTGTTGTTATGCAAGATCTCCATCAATGTGCGATCGCCTTCGACATCATATATCGGCTTATGCAGCGAGGTATAGGAGTTGAGAGGAATGTGTTTCTGGCGTGTGGTCCCTTTTATGGCACTTATCACATTGCGGTTGATGCAGAGCTTGGCGAAAGACCAAAACGACGATGAGCCAGGTGAAAAGTCACGTATGGCCTTATAAAGGCCAATCATGCCCTCCTGCAGCAAATCATCATCCTCGGCCCCTTGTAGGAAATAGGGTCTGGTCCAGATAAAGACGAGTTTCTGGTACTTCAGTAGGAGGTATTCGATGGCTTCCTCGTTTGCAGACTGGGCGTAGGCCACTACATCCTCGTCAGCCATCTGGGAAAAATCGACTTTGAGGGTTTTCTGGAGACCGTCTTCCAGCAGGGCGTTTCCGCTCATGCGGCCATCACTCCTAATGATCACGCACACTCGTTCCAACATTTACATTTCAACGAGAACGGTGCCGTTCCTCCTTAGGACTTTGTCTGAGCATTAAGACTTTCTCTCCTCTAAGGTTGTCGATCTACTGCTTTTCGAAAATCAGCGGTCAAAAAGAGCCCGGATCGCTTCTTCGCCGGCGTCCGGGCTCTACGTACAGTGTGCTTTGTCTAGCTTTTTAGCACGCATAGACTTGCTGGTGGACCTCCTCTAAAAACCCTTCTACGTTACATCACCGACATGAGCGCCCCTGATTTTCCTTCTTCGTGGCGGTGAGCCACTCACGGGGTCGCCGCTCCTTACAGATCCAGCGCGTGCCTGAGGCCCGACTACACAGGACTGACTAACTCCTGCTGCTGTAGTAGTTGGCGCCTAAAGGTTCCCCGCTCGATTTCGGTCGTCGTTGAGTGTTTGGCTCCAAACTGAGTGAGTAGACGCTTGCATGCATCCCACGGATCGACCCGATCACCACAGGTGAAAACGTCTATCGCAGCGTAACCATACTCCGGCCAAGTGTGGATGGCCAGATGTGATTCAGAGATCACCACTACACCGCTTACTCCATGGGGACTGAACTGATGAAACGCGACTTCTCGAATTTCTGCACCTGCCTGTAGTGCTGCATCGACCATCACTGTCTCTACCAGCGCTCGGCTGGTTAGTACCTCAGGGTCACATCCATATGCCTCACATAGGATGTGCCTCCCCAAAGGCTTGTTCATTCCATTCGTTGCCCCCTTTCAGGAGGTTCTTACTCCCTAGTAACGGGCAGGCCGCCGACACGCGTACCGCCGGGAATTATGCATGCCTCATTCTAGCAGATCTTACCCGAATGTCAACCAGGAACCATGAGAAACCAGGCTGGGTGAGGCGCAGCCATTTTGGGGTTCTGCGCTAGCGCATCCGAGCGCTGGCAGACAAAGCTGCGTTCTGCAGGAGACCATGAGCGGCCAGGCTGCACAGCGCCGTCTCAAGGGCCACCTCGGTCTGATCACGGGATATGGTTCCCTGCATGAAGACCGCGTAAGGCGGTCGCAACGGACCATCGGCAGAGAGCTCGCTTGAGGAGCCCTGCACAAAGGTCCCTGCTGCCATGATCACGTGATGCGTGTATCCGGGTAGCTCGTCAGGAATAGGTCTGGCGGTGCTGTCTACTGGCGAAGCCGCTTGTACCGCTTGGCAGAAGCGTAAGAGAGCCTCCCTACTCTCGAGTACGATGACCTGTACAGTGTCACCACGTACCTCATCCCATCGGGGTGAGACCGAGTAGCCCAGACTCGCAAAGACGTGAGCCGCTAGGCTGGCACTGCAAACGGCTTCGCAAACAAGCAGCGGAGCGAAGTAGAAGCCTTGTAGCAGCAGACGGCCGACGCCAAGCATGGGACCAACCCTGGCTCCCAACCCTGGCGCGGTGATCTCATCAGCCACGCGGTCAATCAAATCAGCTCGACCGACTACGTAGCCGCCAGCAGGAGCCAGAGTGCCCCCTGGATTCTTGATGAGCGAACCTGCCATCAAGTCCACTCCGAAGTGGGTAGGCTCCACCTCTTCGACGAACTCGCCGTAACAGTTATCTACGAAACAGATAGTGTCAGGAGCAGCGGCTTTGATGGCTCGCACTGCGTCTCCAATTTCAGCAGCTGTCAACGAACGGCGAAGTGAGTAGCCGCGAGAGCGCTGGAGCATAACGACCCGTGTGTTTGGCGAGATGCTCGCCGTCACTTTCTCGATGTCGATAGTTCCCTCAGGGGTGAGCGGACACTCCTGATAGGTGATGCCCCAGTCTTGCATAGAGCGTCCTGGCCCTCCAATGATGCGCTGAAGAGTGTCATAGGGAGGCCCGGTGGCAGAGAGCAATTCATCACCAGGCCGTAAGAGGCCGAACAGCGAAGCCGAAATGGCATGCGTGCCCGACACCACCTGTGGTCGCACCAAGGCACTCTCGGTGGCAAAGACGTCGGCGTAGATCTGCTCTAGGGCTTCGCGGGCAGGATCGTTGTAGCCGTAGCCTGTCGTTCCGGCCAAATGGTACTCGCTAACTTGAGCACGACGAAAGGCGGCCAGTACGCGTCGTTGGTTGTGGCGACGGATAAGGGCCGCACGCTCCCACGTCTTCCTTACGGCCACACGTGATTTCGCAACGATATCAGTGGCCCATTGTATATCGGTCAATGGCGTGCGCCTCCTAGAAACGGTCAGTCTCAAATTCTCCATGCACCCCAGTAAAAACCTTCTCCTTTGAAAATCCTTCTACGCTGCGCCATCGACATGAGCGCCCCCCACTAGCGTAGTCTGGTCAACCAGTCGTGGTTTTGCTATTCTTAACCCGGACAGATTTCCAGATACGATGACATCTCGGTCTAGATGGTCACCGGGGGGCATTGGTTTTGAGTGAGAGACTGCGTGTAGCTATCGTTGGATACGGTAACGTCGGGCAATACGCACTGAAAGCGGTGCAGTCTGCGCCCGATATGGAGTTGACAGGTGTCGTACGTCGTAACGCTCAGGCTCCTCAGCCCGCTGAGTTGGCTGAACTGAAGGTTGTCGCCGATATCAAGGATCTTCGCGAGACACAGGCAGCGCTGCTTTGCCTGCCTACGCGGTTGGTGCCCGAGCATGCGAGCCGCATCTTGAGCATGGGGATTCACACCGCTGATGGTTACGATATCCATGGTGAGCTCGCAGAGCTGCGGCACCGTTTGGACAAAGTGGCGCAACGGGCAGGGTCGGTAGCGGTTATCTCGTGCGGGTGGGATCCAGGGACAAACTCACTGGTGCGAGCGATGCTTGAGTTGATGGCACCACGGGGCGTCACCTACACGAACTACGGACCTGGCATGTCCATGGGACATACGGTGGTGGTCAAGGCCATTCAGGGCGTGAAAGACGCTCTGTCTGTCACCATTCCGGCAGGAATGGGAGTGCACAAAAGGGCTGTCTATGTGGAGCTATTGCCTGGAGCGGACTTTGCCGCTGTAGAGGAAGCGATTAAGACCGACCCCTATTTCGTCAATGACGAGACCCGGGTAACGCAAGTAGAGGATGTTCAGAGTCTGATCGATATGGGTCATGGAGTGCTCTTGGAGCGTAAAGGCGCTTCCTCGGCGACTGACAATCAGCTATTCACCTTTGACATCCGTATCAACAATCCCGCCCTGACAGCACAGATCATGACGGCTTCATTGCGGGCGGCCTCACGACAGCAGCCAGGGTGCTACACCATGCTTGAGATACCCATCATTGATTTTCTTCCGGGTGATCGGGGCAGCTTGATTCGGCGTCTCGTGTAAGGATCTGGGATGGTGATGGGTGTTGGTGGGCTGGTGCCGTACACAAGATGCAGTAGCCTTTCTCACAGTTGAGACGGCGTAGCTCGAGCGGGGCGAAAAGAAGCCCTTGACGAAAGCCTGTGCTCAACCCGTGTCGCCGTCCGGTGGCATAGCCCACGAGTAGGCCCGCCAGCAGCATGAGGGTACCCGGGCCCAGAAATGGACTCATCACACTATCACCGTCCCTGATCGTCGATGGAAGATGCGGTCTATGACGGTGGCCACGATCAGTGTCAAGAGAGTAAGCATGAGGCTGAGAGACGCGCCAATCGCCACACATAGCAGCCCGCATAGCATAACCTCGCCGGTTCCATAGAGGTGGCACCAGTTGCGTCCGCCTGTGTGCTTGTCGATTCTCAGATCAACGAGATCATCGAGAGCCTGTATAGCGATCATCATCGTCATGGCCCAAGTCATTAGCATGGGGCCAGCACCCAATGTGCCGATGAGCATAGCTAGCAGGCTTTCCTGGTAGCCCCGCAGCCCGGAGGGGAGCGCTCGCGTGGGGTCACTCGCCATACCGACAGCGTAGGCGCCCAAGAAGAGCGTAGCTGCTAGTCTCGGAGCGAGCAGGCTGCCCACGCTTAGCCCAGCCAAGGCATAGGGCAAGGAGGCGCTCCCGAAGCGGTGGGCTGGCGTTTGGAGTCCCTGACGTAGATCGAGCGCAGCATCGAGGAAGTCATCCATTAGTCGTATCGCGAGACCGACTGCACATACGCCAACGAGGGTAGCTAGTAGGTTGCTGTAAGAGGAGATCCCGGCCTCTCGGCCAGCCCTGCCCAACAAGGAGAACACCCTACACCCAGCTCCACACAAAGCGCTTCACCTCCTTGAAACCTTGGCTGTAAAGAGCTGAGATGGGAATGATGAGATGACCGACGAACTCCCTGCGGATGATCTCCAATCCTGCAGTAGCGCAGGGCAGATCCATCTTGTTTGCCAGAATGCAGTAGCCTCCGCGCATCTGGGCGAATTGCGCTACCTGGTAGTCGACCTCACCAAGAGCTTCTACGGCACCTCGGTCGGCTGCTTTGGAGGCGTCTACCATGTGTAGAATGGCGCGTGCCTGGCGCACGTTCGCCAGTGTCTGAGCCATGGCCCTGCGCACCCCTACGTCTATGTGAATACCGTCCATGAGTCCGCTGGTATCCACGAGTTCAAAGCTCTTCGACCCCTTCCCCGCTGGCAGCTCCAGAGTAATCGACTGCAGGCGGCGCGTCTGGTGGGGAGCTGTACCCGAAAGGTCACGAACAGCGGTCTCCACCGCGTAGGCTTGTACCTGGCGATTTCCCGTGGGATCAAGGCTTGTCACATGTACATGCGACATTCCGAGATATCGAGCGAAATGCAGTACGAAGAGGCTCTTCCCCACATTTGTCTTGCCGATGACTAGGCATCTGCTCACCAATCGGAGAGTACCTCCTCGATGTCTGTTTCACGGATAAGCATGAGATCTGTACGGGTGATCACCTTGCGTTCGACCAGGCGCACGGCTTGTTTGCGGATGGCCCGTTCTATGATGTTGCGGACCAGGCGAGCATTACCAAAGTGCGGGTCCTCACTATCTAGCGCTGCCTGCAGGAGATTTTCGAGCTTAGCCTTGGCCTCTGGTGAGAGACGATACTGGCGCTGTTTCACCATCAGGTCGGCAATGCGCTGCAGTTCACCAAGACTGTAGTCAGGGAAGTCGATTTGAATCGGAAAGCGCGAGCGAAGACCAGGGTTGCAGTGGAGAAAGTAGTCCATTTCGCGTCTGTAGCCAGCCAGAATAAGTATCAACTCTTCCTTGTGATCCTCCATGGCTTTGACGAGACTGTCGATCGCCTCTTTTCCAAAATCCTTCTCGCCACCTCTGGCCAAGGAGTAGGCCTCATCGACAAAAAGGATGCCCCCAAGAGCCTTCTTCACCAGCTCTCGACTTTTCTGAGCAGTGTGACCGATATACTCCCCTACCAGGTCAGCCCGTTCACCTTCGATGAGATGGCCTTTGGGCAAGACCCCTAGTTCCCTGAAGATGCGTCCGAAGATGCGGGCCACGGTCGTCTTCCCAGTGCCGGGATTGCCCTTGAAAACCATATGAAGCACAACAGGCTCGGTAACAAGCATCTCAGCTTTTCGACGCTGTTGGATCTCTACAAAGGCACGGACTTCACGCACGAGGGTCTTGATCTCATCAAGTCCGATAAGGCGATCGAGCTCTTCCAGCACCTGAGCCACTCGTTTCTGCTTTTCGCTTTCGTCATCAGGTGGTCGTAGACGCGTCTCAGAAGGCCGTCGTGGCACGAACTGGCCAGGCGGTCGCGCGTCAAGCTGACGAAACATGGAGAATGCCTCGGCAGGAGTAAGCTGCCCTTGCTCAAAAAGTTGGAGAATATCCTCAGCGGTCCGTGGTAGGGACACGAGGAGGCTCACCCCCCGCTGCTTGCGGTTCACTTTGCATGTATATGCGACAGAGCGATCCGCCATGTGAACTGCTGTTAGAGGTGAGCGCGTCCCCTCTTCTCCCAATGCAGAAGGCGACGAACGTGAGGAAGGATGGCCTGGGAAGCGGCGTATGGGTTAGGCCAGATGCTGAGGTCAAACCAACGAATGTCGGGTTGATTTCGAAACCAGGTATACTGGCGCTTGGCGTATCGGCGTGTTGCCTGCTGAAGGTGGGCAGTAGCCTCTTCGAGCGAGCAATCACCTTCGAGATAGGCGCGCATCTCCTTATACCCCAGGGCCTGCGCGGCGACCGAGCCTTCATCTAGTGTACCTGCAGTAAGGAGGTCAGCCACCTCTCGCAGCAGCCCCTGCCCGATCATGGCGACCACCCTTTGGTTGATTCTCTCGTATAGCTGAGCACGAGGGCGTGTCAAGCCAACGGTGGCAGTGTGGTAAAGAGGCTCGGCGGCGGAGGCCTTGGCCAGATGCTCAGACATTGGCACGCGTGTGCGAATGTAGACCTCAAGGGCTCGCGTGACGCGGCGCACGTCATTCGGATGAAGCCGCGCCGCGCTAGGTGCATCCACTTCAGCTAAGCGATCGTGGAGTGCCTGTGGACCTTCAGCTTCCGCGAAAGCGGCTAGTTGTTCACGCACAGCACGTGAGCTGCCAGTGTCTGGGAAGAGGAACTCCCCGAGCACAGCCTTCACGTAAAGCCCGGTCCCACCGCTCAAGATGGGCAGATGACCTCGCTCGTGTATCTGGGAAATGGCAACACGAGCGAGATCGCGGTAGCGGGCAACGTTAAACGAATCACGCGGATCCGCGACATTGAGTAGATGATGCGGTACTCCTTTCATCTCCGACGATGTGGGTTTGGCAGTACCGATGTTGAGTCCGCGGTACACTTGCATGGAGTCCGCACTGACCACCTCGCCCTGCAACGATAATGCCAGCTCGATGCCCACAGCGGTTTTGCCTACTGCTGTAGGACCAACGAGAACTAGCAGAGGTGGCTTAGATGGCATCTCGGTCAAAAATATACCTCCTTGCGTGCTTGTCGCAGCAGATAAACGATCCGGCTCCGACGGCCTCCACGGATAGCATCCCAGTGCATACTGGTGTGTAGGGGTCCGCCCCGGCGATCTTTCACTACCACTAAGCGCCGGGCTACAGCAGAGGCCAGCTCCAGTGTTTCGCTAGTGAGGGGCGCATAGTTGGCGAGAGGGCGTAGGGGCGCGATGCTATGGCTGGAAGTTACCGGCTCCGAAAACATAGGGTCAAAGTAGACGACATCGAAGCTTCTCGGTGTGCAGGAAGCGAGGAACTGGGTGTGCTCGGCATGACGAATGCGGACGCGGCGCATGGCAGTCGTAAGAGTCGGACCCTGGCCGGGGTACTGAGACAGACCTACCTTGAGTAGCAGAGCCAACACACCTTCCGACTCCAAGCCAACCACGCGTCCTGTGGGGCCTACGACATGGGCACAGACCACTGCGTCGGAGGCCAGCCCCGCCGTGCAATCCAATACACTATCACCTGGGCGAAGCTGCATGGCTTCCACCATAGAGTCGCCTTCGCCGCGCCTGAGAGCAGCCACCCGATGTAATGCCATTCCCGGATGGTAGAACAGCACACCCTGAGGTGTCCATGCGGAGAGCTCCTCTTCCCTTACGATCAGAGCACCCACCACAGGGTGCTGTAGAGCCTGTGCGGCGATTTCTACGATACTGGGTAATGAACGACCAGCCCGCGGCACATACGGTACGTGCAACGCGCGGGCATAGGCTCTTGCTCGGCGGATATCGGTGGGGGTGGGTCGCCGGGAGGTAGTGACTGCTACATCCATCGTACTATCGCCTCAACGGCGACCAAACCTCCTCTCCAACTCGGTCTGATCAATGGCGATCATTATCGGGCGTCCATGGGGACAAGCAAACGGGTTGGTGGTCCTAGCGAGTTGGCTCAGTAACGCTCGTTGGGCGGCACCCTCCAGGTGCCTACCCGCTTTGATGGCCGCCTTGCAGGCAATCATCGCCGCAGCTCTCTCTCGCCGTGCACTGCCTCCTTCGTCCCACATCGAAACGATCTCTACAAGCAGTTCACTCAGGCCAGCTTCATCGGGTTTCTGGCTGGCTTCGAGAGGTGTGGAGCGTAGCATGTACGTTGTGCCGCCAAACTCCTCCAGAGCAAACCCCATCTCCCGCAGGGTTTGCAGCTTGGCCTCTACCATCGTTGCTTCTGTGGGTGTGAAGGTCAGTGTCAAGGGGGCCAACAGCATTTGGCTAGCCGATCGTTCATGTCTGGCGAGAATGTCTTCGTACAGAACGCGCTCGTGGGCAACGTGCTGGTCGATGAGCCATAGACCGTAAGGACTGGCCACTGCGATGAACGTGTTCAGAATCTGGCCCATGGGCGATGCTTGTGAGAGAAACCTCCGCACGGCCTGCGCCTCAGGTGGGGCCTGTTTGAGTGCGAGAGGGGCCCGCATGTGTTGTAGCAGTTCGGTCTTGTCTGGTGCAGACTCGAAGTATACCCCTAACGGGTGCTGAGCAATCTCTGGTTTCGTGTCTTGGTCCACGCCCGCCTCTCTGATGAAGCCGGGCTCCATCACCACCTGGCGGTCTGCGATGGGCACATGTGGCCGAGCCTCGGTTCGCGATCCGACCGACTGCACAGGCGTCACGTGAGGCATAAGGTTCGCGCCACCCAGACCTGCACGCACAGCTAGCATGACCTGCTTGAACATCTCGCGGTCGTCACGGAAGCGCACCTCCGTCTTTGCCGGGTGCACATTGACATCTATGAGGGTGGGATCTACTTTCAGGTGCAGCACAGCCACAGGAAAGCGCCGTGAAGGTAACATGCTCTCATAGCCTTTCTCAATCGCCGCGTACAAAAGGCGGTTTTGCACCCAGCGACCATTAACGAAAACTGATTCGTGCGAACGGTTCGACTTGGCATCCTCGGGCGGTGACACATACCCACTCACTGTGACAAAGGGACCCTCCCACTCCACGGGGATCATCCTGCGGGCCAGAGTGGCGCCGTATATGGCTCCGAAGGCCGTCAGGAGATCGCTTGTTCCTGGCGTTCTCAAGATGCTCGTACTATCCCCGATGAGATGAAAGGCAATGCCTGGGTGCGCCAAGGCCATGTGGCTTACGTACTCGGTGCAATAGCGCTTCTCGGTGGGGGCCTGCTTCATGAACTTCAGACGGGCGGGGGTGTTGTAAAACAGGCGCCGCACTACCACTGTAGTTCCTGGTGCGCCTGCCCATGGGCCTGCCTGTTTTGTGTGCCCCCCTACTACAGTGAGTCGCGCTGCTTCATCAGCGTCGGAAGTGCGCGAGATGATCTCTACTTCGGAACACGAGGCTATTGACGGCAAGGCTTCTCCGCGAAACCCAAGTGACGAAACGCTCGCGAGGTCAGCGGCTGTGGTGATTTTACTCGTAGCGTGCCGAAGAAAGGCAGTTCGCAGGTCATCCTGACCGATACCGCAACCATCGTCAGTGACTCGGATATACTCCTTACCACCATCTCGTATCTCGATCTCTATTTGCCGGGCGTCAGCGTCGACAGCGTTCTCTACGAGCTCTTTGACGACTGATGCCGGCCGTTCGACGACTTCGCCAGCCGCGATCTTATTGGCGACATCTGTGGCGAGCACTCGAATCACTTGCGTATCTTGCATCGATGACTCCGAAAGCATCAGTCCAGACCTCCTTGGTCTACCGCCCCACCCCACTCACGAGAATCAGCGCTTCTCATCCGTCGAGCTCCTTGCGAGCCTGCTCACGCAGAGCGAAGATCATATTGATTGCGGCCAGAGGTGTCAGGCTCTCGGCGTTGATTTCTGCCAGTTCGCGAAGAAGTGGATGTGGTGTTGTCTCTGGGACAAACAAGGGTATCTGCATGGGCATTGGCTCCTCTGTCGTCCGCTTCTTGGGGTGAGAGGGGCGCGGCGCCTGAGGTGTCTCGTCCATGAGCGTGCCTGACGCGAGTCGATGGCCGAGTCGCACTTGCTCGTTCGATTCCAGTTCTCCTAGGATCCGTCTGGCAGAGTCTACGACAGCCTCTGGTAGACCTGCCAGACGAGCGACCTCAATACCGTAGCTGCGATCAGCGCCACCGGGTACGATGCGGCGCAAGAATACTACTTGCCCTTTCTCCTCTTTCACTGCCACACAGCAGTTCTGAACGCGTTTCAGCAACTGAGCGAGCTCGGTGAGTTCGTGATAGTGTGTGGCGAACATGGTTAGCGGGCGGCACACAGGTGAATTGTGAAGATACTCCGTTACGGCCCATGCTATTGAGAGACCATCATAAGTGCTAGTGCCCCTACCCACTTCGTCTAGAACCACCAGGCTCTTCTCTGTGGCGCAGTTGAGGATGTGGGCCACTTCGTTCATTTCCACCATGAACGTACTTTGACCAGTGGCCAGATCATCGGACGCTCCTACCCGAGTGAAGATACGATCAACCAAGGTGATATCAGCCGACGTTGCTGGTACAAAGGAGCCCATGTGGGTCAGCAACACCAGCAATGCTGCTTGGCGCAGATAGGTGCTCTTTCCTGCCATGTTGGGGCCAGTGAGGATCACGATCTGTCTGCTCGATGCATCGAGATAGATGTCATTGGGCACAAACTGCTCGTCCTGAAGCACGGCCTCTACAACAGGGTGTCGTCCGGCCTTGACACTGATACGTCCGGCTGTGTTGATCTGCGGTCTGACGTAGTGATGATCACGAGCTACCTGAGCCAAACAGCAGTAGACATCGAGCTCCGCCAAAGCATCGGCTACAGCCTGAATGCGCTCTGCTTCGGCAGCGACACGGCTTCGCAGTTCACAAAAGATCTGGTATTCGAGTTCCATCACTCGCTCTTCGGCTCCGAGAATGGCGGCCTCTTTCTCTTTGAGCTCTGGAGTGACGAACCGCTCAGCTCCGGCTAACGTCTGTTTACGCTCATAGTGCCCTGGTACTAACCCCAGATTGGCTCGGGTCACTTCGATGTAGTATCCAAAGACTCGGTTAAAGCCCACCTTGAGTGACTTAATGCCAGTGCGGTTCCGTTCCTGCTGTTCGAGATCTGTGATCCAGGCCTGTCCGTCACGACGGGCCTCACGGAGGCGGTCCACCTCGACGTTGAAGCCGGGTCGAATCAGCCCTCCCTCTTGAATAGAGATTGGGGGGTTTTCCACAAGCGCTTCTTCTGTTGCCTGTGTGATGTCCGTACACGGATCAAGGCGTTCGACGAGAGTACGCAGAGAAAGGACGTGGGTGATCTCTTCCACGAGTGGTACGATCGCTGGCAACTGACCCAACGAGCGGGCTAAGGCGAGCATGTCGCGGGCATTGGCGGTACGCAGAGCCACACGTCCTACAAGGCGAGGGATATCGTATACCTTCTTGAGCAGCTCACGAAGCTCAGCTCGAGGCAAGTCGGCCTCAGTGAGGTTCTCGACGGCGTCGAGACGGTTACTGATGGCATCACCGTGGAGCAGAGGCTGTTCGAGCCAGGTCTTCAGTAGGCGCGCCCCCATAGGCGTCCGCGTCTGGTCCAGGACCCACAAGAGCGTGGCGTAGCGTTCGCCATCGCGTAGCGTGCGCGTCAACTCAAGGTTTCGCCGAGTGGTCTGGTCGAGCATCATGTGCGAAGCTGTGCTGTAGGGGACCAAACGGTTGATATGGGAGAGCTCTGTCTTTTGCGTGTCTCGAAGATACGAAATGATGGCCCCTGCTGCCCGAGTGGCTTCTCTGAGGTCTTCACACCCAAAGCCCTCGAGTGAGAGTACTCCGAAATGATCGAGCAGCGTCTGCCTGGCCGTTTCGTGGTGGAATAGTTCCGACTCCACGTCTGGTGAATAGATGCCTAACTTATCTATTCCCTCAGAGGCCACTAAGGGAAGGTCCGTGGCGAGCAACTCACTTGGACTAACCCTGTGCAGCTCTGACATGACAGTCTCGAAGGCCGAATCACCCTTGACCTCGGTGCACAGAAACTCACCAGTCGAGAAGTCACACACTGCAAGGCCCCAGACACCTCGTTGCTCCACTACAGCAGCCAGATACCGATTCTGATCGGGCCGTAGCGTGTCATCTAGCGACGTCCCCGGGGTGACGATGCGCACAACATCTCGCTTGACAATACCTTTGGCGGTACGGGGATCCTCAAGCTGTTCACAGATAGCGACCTTATGACCTTTCTGGACCAAAGCCGCGAGGTAACCGTCAGCCGCGTGATGGGGCACGCCGCACATAGGGATGCGCTTTCCCTTACCAGCCTCACGCGAGGTCAGCGTGATCTGCAGCGCTTGCGCTGCGATCTCCGCATCGGTACCGAAGAGCTCGAAGAAATCGCCAAGGCGAAAAAAGACGAGGCAATCGGGGTATTGCTGCTTGATCCTGTTATACTGCGCTAACATGGGTGTTTGTTTAGCCAAAGGTGGAGACCTCCCACCCAGGGCTTTTCGCTTATCTGATCGTCATCCCCTGCACGCCTGGCTTCAGACGGGCTCAATGGGGTCGAAAGGTAGATGAATATTGCGGGGGGCGCTTGTCATTGGGGAAAGGAAGACCGACTCCTCTTCCCAGTAGGGAACACGGTCAAGCGCCTTGTAGAGTGCTAGCTCCTCTACACGCGAGAGATGACCATGATACTCTGGTAGCAGCGTGGCTTCTGTGGCCGTGATGCTGCAGAGGATCCTGCCCGGCTCTACCCCAGTAACAAGGGTTGCAGGTAGGAGTAGTCTCAATGAGCGTGCGGGATCGTAGACCACGATGTAGCGTACCGTCCAAAGTCGGCGCTCTACAATCTGACAGACGGCACGTCCGAGGGTGAGGCCATCGCTCGAGAGAAGCTCGCACTGCCAGATCTCTCTGGGGATCTCCTCATATAGGCTGGCTGCAGCGTTGACAGGATCGTCAGACATAGATGCCCTCCAGACCAAAGGTGTTGGCCTTTTGAACACGTATGCGACGCAGGGTACCTAGGTCAGATGGTTCGCCGGGGAACACGACAAGCTTGTTGGTGCGGGTACGTCCCGCCATGGCTCCGGGCTCCTTCCCTATGCTATCGACAAGCACTTCCATATGCTGCCCGAGCAGTGCACTATTCTTGGCTAGGCTGATCTTATTCTGCAGCTCAATGAGCCGGTTGATGCGTTCTCTTTTTACGCCATCAGAGATCTCTCCAGAAAGCCGCGTGGACGGTGTCCCCTTCCGAGGAGAGTAGATGAACATGAAGGCACTGTCGAAACCGATCTCTTCCACCAAAGAGAGGGTCTCGCTGAAGTCGCTCTCGGTCTCGCCAGGAAATCCCACAATCAGGTCTGTGCTGAGGGCTAGCCCTGGAATCGCGGCCCGCATCCTCTCCACTAAGTCAATGTACTCTGCCCTGGTGTAGCGGCGGCCCATGCGGCGCAACGTGCGATCTGAGCCAGCCTGCACGGGAAGGTGCACGTGCTCACAGACACTCTTGCACTCCCCGATGGCAGATATGACGTCACTTCCCATGTACTTCGGGTGTGGAGACGTAAAGCGAATGCGCTCAACGCCGGGAAGGGTATCCATCTGACGCAATAGATCGGCAAAACTTGTTTGTCCTCCCAAGTCACATCCGTAGGCATTGACGTTCTGCCCCAGTAGTGTGATCTCTTTGCAGCCTTCTGCTATTGCCTGCCCTGCTTCCATAAGGATGACCCGGGGATGACGCGACCTTTCTTTTCCTCTGACGTAGGGCACGATGCAATAGGTGCAAAACTGATTGCATCCGTACATGATGGTGATGTACGCTTTCAGCGCTGAGGCTCTTTGCATCGGGAGTCCTTCGATCACGGGACCAGGCTGCTCCCAGACCTCGATGACTCGTTCGCCAGCTTCAACCCTGCGCAGTAGCTCCGGTAGACGGTGGAGGTTGTGCGTGCCGAAGACAAGGTCGACGTGCTCAAACGCTGTCGCGATGCGCTGCGACTCAGAGGGTTGTTGCATCATACAGCCACAGATCCCTAGGATCACTTCTGGGTTCAGCTCTTTTAGGCTACGCAGCATGTTCATCTGCCCATAGAGCTTGCGTTCAGGATTCTCACGCACCGCGCAGGTGTTATAAAGGATGAGCTGAGCTGCTAGCAGGTTGTCGACCTGCTCATAGCCAGCGTGTTGCAGCATGCCTAAGATGATCTCACTATCGTGTTCATTCATCTGGCAGCCCAGCGTGCGAATGAAGACGCCCTTTTTCCCCCTCGCGTGCTGCTTCGTCTGGGCATCGCGAAGATCTGCCTGGGTGACGACTCCGAGCGTGGGCAGAGTGATGGACTTCTCCACCAGTACACCTCCGGCAAGTGACGTGTAGCAGATCAATTATACACTGGGGGAAGATCGACCTCAACTTGGGCTCGAGGGCGTCAGCGGGTGAAAATCGGCTTGGGGCACGATAGTGTAACAGCGTGTTAACAGGGGATGCACCCGTCATTAGCCAATTAGCCGCATTGAACATAGGGAAAACCAAACTGAAGGATCGTTGGTAGAGAATCGGGGGTTACCGTATGGGGCTGATTAGCGTACTAATCGTGCTATCGGGTGTCTATGTCGGGTGGGCCTTGGGAGCTAATGATGGTGCCAACTGCATGGGTACGGCGGTCGGGGCACGGGTACGCTCGCTGCGAGAGGCCGTAATACTTGTGGCAGTTTTCGGTTTTCTGGGGTCCGTGACCCTAGGTGGACGGGTAATAAAGACTATTGGCAAGGGAATCGTGCCTCTGGATCGAATTGATCCCTCAGTAGCAATGCAGATTGCGCTGGCGACGATGTTGGCAGCAGGTACCTGGATGGTACTGGCTACCTTTTTGCGCCTACCAGTCTCTACCACGCATGCTTCGGTCGGAGCCATGGCTGGAGCGGGTCTGGCCTCAGGCTCAGTGCCAGTTATCTGGAGCAGGTTTGCCGATATCTTTCTGGCCTGGGTGCTGACACCACTAGGAGCTGCGCTCATGGGAATCTTGGTCTATAAAGCGCTGCTGCGGTGGCTTGCAGACTCGAGGTTATATAGTGAGCAGTTGATACGCGGCTTGCTTACTGTGAGTGGGATCTACATGGCTTTCTCCTGGGGCGCAAACGACGTAGCCAATGCCACAGGTCCCATCGTGGGAGCAGGTATCTTGACAGCAAAACAGGCTGCAGTACTGGGTGGTGCTGCTATTGCTCTCGGTGTTGGAGGATGGGGCTACAAAGTCATGGAGACGATAGGCACAAGGATTACAAACTTGGGTCCTCTGATGGCTTTCGCAGCCGAGGTGGCCGCTGCTCTTAACGTCCATCTATATACCTTCTGGGGAATTCCTGTCTCAACCACTCATGCTATTGTAGGTGCCGTGTTTGGCGTGGGACTTGCGAACGGAAGAGCAGCTGTCAACAAACGCACTGTCCGTGATATCGTGCTTGCCTGGGCTGCCACTCCCGTGGCGAGTGGCGTTGTGGCCTTCGCGTTTTACCACCTGCTCGCACCCGTTTTCAACAACAGAGGGATCTAGGCGCGATCGGGGCGCTGGCTTGATCACACTACCCTCAGGGGGGATGGCAATGTCTAGCGTATTCGGTTGGATTGGGCACAGGGAGCAAAAAGGCATTATCGTCGAAGCCCGCAGACACATGGATAAGGTCGTGGGGACGGTCGAACTGCTGGGCCGCGCCGTGGAGGCGATGTGTAACGGGCGGATCGAGGAAGCGAATCAGCTTCATGAGAAGCTCGCCGCCGCAGAGCACGACGCAGACATCATCCGTCGTGACATCATGGCCAAGCTGTCCCACGGATTGCTGCTCCCACCGGAACGTCAGGATCTGGTTAGGTTGGTGGGCAGCATGGACGATGTCGCAGACCAAGCGCAGGGTGCTTCTCGTATCGTCGTCATCTTTGATGAGGCGCCAGAATTGTTCAAGGAGGATCTGATAGCCTTCACACAGTTGATCCAACGTGCCGTGCGCCATCTCGCGCAAGCCCTCGAGATGCTCAGTTCGGGTCAGACCGAAAAGGCTCTTGAGGCGTGTATGCAGGTGGAGACCCTCGAAGAAGAGGGTGACCGACTCAAGCACAGCATCATGAAGAAGCTCTTCAGCCAGGACTTGCCAGCTCGTCTGCTTCTGCTACTTCATGATCTTGTTGAGTCGATGGAGAACACCATTGATCGCGCAGAAGACTCTGCTGACCTAGTCAGGGTGCTTTCGGTAAGCCAGAAACGCTAGACACGCGATGATGCAACGTCGTAGAAGGAGTGCCTGATGTTGACCTACAGCAGTGAGGACAGGGCCATCCTGGCGCGTCATGTAACGAACATTGACGGGGACGTTTACGGCATAACAAACCTTCCTGAAGAGGTTGTTGCAGTGATCTTTGCTTATGTCTCGCGCAGCGACCGCTCGTTCAAGGAGAACCTGCTGCGGCTGATCAAGCAAGGGGATCTGCGCGAATATCCTGAAGACAGTGCTTCTGCAAGGTATGCATCGGCCGTTCAGCGAGCAAGTGAATTCCACTCACGCTGGGTGGTCTCCTATGGACATTCTAGTGTGGCTGAGCATGCGGTAGCACATGTGGGTGTCGAGCGCATTTCGCGCCTTGCCTCCGCAGAACTAGAACTGGCGAATCCCTTCCTGTCGTTCACCGAGTATAGCCAACGCTACCAGAAGCCTCGACGTGGGCACTTTTACGTGCCTAGCGAACTCAGTACAGACCTCGCCCAACGCTATAGGCAGGCGATGGATGCTTTGTATGACATCTACGAGATGCTGTACAAAGGACTCGTCTCGTATCTTGACGGGACGCTGCCTGGGCTGGGGAATGAGACGCCTGCGGCGCGACAGGGACGCGTGGCTCGCTTGGCCTTCGAGGATGCCCGCTACGCTCTGCCCCTGAGCACTTTGACTAGTCTCGGCATGACTGGCAATGGCAGAGCATTGCGCGACGCCATTGCTCTTCTCGGTGCTTCAACCGTCACGGAGATACGCCTTCTGTCAGAGAGGCTCACGGAAGAGATAACGAAGCTGCTTCCCACATTGCTGCGGCACTCTTCGCCTTCGGAGTACCAGTTGGGCTGGTACCGTTTGTGGCAGCAACTCGTGGATGGTTCGCAGCCTGTACATCCTGCAAAGCAGGGGGCACAAACACAGCTTCTGGATTTCACTGGGCGGGGCACTCAGGATCCGGAAGAAACAGCTCTGCAAGTGATGGCTCAAGCCATGGCTGCTTCTGGGACGCCGATCAGCGACACTCGGAAGTATCTCCAGGTTGGCTTGGCCAATCTTGGTCCCCACGATGTCCCCCCCGCAGCTTTCCACTGGATTCGTTACGATTGCCTATTTACGCTATCCGAGGCAGCTTGGCACCAGCTTCTGCGCCACTGTCGTGGCATGCATTTCCAGTGGCGCCCGCCGGAGGTCAGCAATGGTTACACTGTGCCCCCAAACGTCACCGCCGCTGGTCTTGATCATCTGCTTGATCGCGCTGTGGCAGTTAGTGCGGACCTCTACCATCTTCTGGAGTGTGAAGCCCCAGGGACGTCGAGCTATGCCGTCATTAATGCTCATCGACGTCGTGTACGTAGCGAATTTGATCTGCGGCAGCTCTACCACCTCGTAAACCTGAGGACAACGTCACAAGCGCAATGGGATATACGCCGTGTCGTGACGCAGCTGTGGGATCAAGTGCTCGCTGTCCATCCCCAGCTTGCTAACCAGGCGCAGCGCACATAGAATGAGGACCTGCTCTTAGGCAGGCCCCCAAGCCATGGTTGGCACTTCCTATGCCCAACCGTAGCATAAGTAGTCTTGCCGGTTGGGCTATTCCCTATGCGCGAGGGTGTCTGCACTTATGTCAACGGGCCTCCCTGGTAGAGCGAGGCCGCAGGATGCGGTCGAGCTATTATCTTCTCCACCGATGCCAGGCAGGCTTCCACCATGCCTCGAATGTCCAGCTTGGCTTCCGCCTTCTCCACCATCTCCGCGGAGGGGCGGGTTTCGGGATGCCTTGGCAGAAACAGCGTGCAGCAGTCTTCATAGGGCATAATTGACGTCTCATAGGTGCCGATCCCGCGAGCCACCGCTGTGATCTCGCTCTTGTCATAGGTAACCAATGGTCGCAGAATGGGCGTCGTAGTCACCGCGTTGATGACGGCTAGACTCTCCAACGTCTGACTGGCTACCTGCCCTACTGATTCGCCAGTGATCAGAGCAGGTATGCCGTGGGCTGCAGCCAGTCGCGTGGCGACTCGTAGCATGAGTCGGCGCATGAGCGTTATCATGAGCGCAGGTGGTGACTCTGCTTGCAGCTGCAACTGAGCCTCCGTTAGCCGCACCATGTATAATGGGATATCCCCCGCGTAGGCGGCCAGGATCTCCATGAGTTCAATGACCTTTTGCTGGGCACGTTCGCTGGTGTAGGGAACAGAGTGGAAGTGGATCCCCGCCAAGCGTATGCCTCGACGCATGGCTAGCCAACCCGCTACCGGGCTATCGATGCCTCCGGAAATCAGAAGTAACCCTTGGCTGCTTGCTCCCACTGGCAGCCCACCAGGGCCCTGTAGGGTCTCTGCATACACGTACCCCACATTGACCCGCACCTCTACGCTTACGGTCACCTGCGGGTTGTGGACATCAACCTTCATATGTGGGCATGCGGCCAGAAGCTGGGCTCCCAGGCGGCTGTTGAGTTCTGGTGACGTGAGAGGGAAAGACTTGTCTGACCTGCGACTCTCAACCTTGAAGGTGACCCTCCCTGCACTTTCAGCCTTCTTTAGGACATGTTCTGCAGCCAAAGCGATCGCCTCATAGGTTGGCGTTACTGCTTGAGCTATGCTTGTCCCTACTACTCCGAACACACGAGTTACGCGTGCCTGAATGGCGACAGTGTCTGCACCTTCGATACGATACCGTCCGTGTTGGTGCACGACCTTGGCGCCTGGTAAGTCACGTACCGCCCAACGCAAATTGCGCAGCAGGGCCTTCTCGAATCGCGGCCGATTGGCTCCCTTAAGCGCTATCTCACCGAACTTCACAATCACAACGTCTGTCATGTCCAGTCCTCCTGAGAGCTACGGCCCCCCACATTCTTGCCTGAGCGTAGGCACTCCAGCACCCTACACAGCTTCGACACAGCTGTCTCTATCTCTTCTGCTGTAGTCATCGATGAAAGACCAAAACGTAGAGAAGCCGAACGCACTGTGTCAGCCACGCCCATGGCCTCCAGAACATGCGTTCCGGTGCGCCCGCTTCGGCGCGAGGAGCATGCGGCTCCTGTGGAGACAAACACGCCTTCTTGAGCTAGGGCTCTCGCCATCACCTCGGCCTGCATGCCAGGAATGGCCACGCTACAGATATGGGGCGCTGTGTGCTCGGGTGGCGGTCCGTTGATCACAGCTTCCGGCAGAGCTTCAGATAGGCACTCTATCAGACGCTGGCGCAGATGGGCCATGCGCCTCATCGCGGCCGTTCCACCTGTCGCAAGTTGCTCTACTGCTGCGCCGAACCCGGCGATCCCAGGAACGTTCTCCGTCCCCGATCTGAGGCCCCTCTCTTGCCCACCTCCGAGCAAGAGAGGTTGGAGGCGGACTCCTTCTCGTAGCCATAGCGCCCCACACCCCTTGGGGCCGTGGATCTTGTGGGCTGAAAGTGACAGCAGATCGACGCCCCAGGCTGCAGGGTTCACATCGATCTTGCCAAGAGCTTGCACCGCGTCAGTGTGAATGAGGCATTGCGGGTGCCGAGTGCGCACAGCCCTCACGATTTCTGCTATAGGCTGCACGCTGCCCACTTCGTTATTCACGGTCATGACCGACACAAGGACTGTCTCCGTACAGGTAGCTTCAGCGATGGCTTCAGGCAAAACTAGGCCGTGTTGATCTACACCCACCCGAGTGATGCGCCACCCCTGGCGTTCGAGCATCTCACAAGTGGCGAGCACCGCTGCGTGTTCGATGGCCGAAATGATCATATGCTTCCCGCGACGCTGGTAACTCTGGGCAACGCCTTGAATGGCCAGGTTGACAGATTCTGTCCCGCCAGAGGTAAACACAAGGCTCTTGTCCGGAACCCCCAGGTAGGCGCCCAGTGTTCTTCTAGCCTTGCGCACCGTCTCTTCCGCAGCCAATCCCATGGCATGCAGCGAAGAAGGATTGCCGTAGACAGTGCTAAGTGCCTCTTGGACTGCCTCGCAGACTGCTGGTGTCGCTTGCGTTGTGGCTGCATTATCAAGATAGATCTCATACCCCATGGATTGTTCCCTCCGAGATACTAGAAAGAAAGGAGACCGCACGGAGCGGCCTCCTTGACTACACAGAAGAGGCGTAGGCCCTCAGCCGCCGTGCTATGGGACCACGAAGACACCCAGGAGTGCTGATAAGGCAGCGGCCGTCCAAGCTTGGCTCTTAGTGCTCTTGATTTCCTTATCCACCTTGACCTGATTGGCCTCGTGCTGATGCTCAAGATCAGAAATCCTCTTCTCCATTGATCGCTCGCGAGCCAAGGCGGCAGTCAGATGACTTGCGAGCCCATCTTGTACGCGTTGATCCAGTTGAGCAAGCTGGTCATCTGATAGGCCAAGCCTACTCTCAGCTGCCAGCAGCTTGGCAGTAGCCTGATTCAGCTCACGCTGGGTCTGGGCAAGCTCCGTCTTCAGACCGTCTATCTGGGTCTGCAGGCCCGCAGCCAAGGCTGTTAGCGCTTGCTGGAATTGATTGGCCTGTTCCTCATTCTGTTTTGTCAGGGCAGCGGTGTCTGCCTCGTGCTTGGCCCTGAGTTCGTTCTCCCTACGCTGCATATCTGCCAGCTCAGCACCGAGGCGCTGAGCTAGAGCCTCATCTCTTGTCGCCATGTCTTCCTGAAGAACAGCCAGCTGTTTGTCTTGGGCAGCAAGATGAGACTGGAGGTCAGTTATCTGTTCTTCTAAGGCCTGCAATGCAGCAGCTCGTGCAGTCGCTTCAGCGGTTAGGTCAGCTCTCTGCATAGACAGCTCGCGCCTCAGATTCGCGATTAGTCCATCCACCCTCTTGTTCTGCGATGCTATCTCATTGCTTAGTGTATCGCGAAGATCGCGATCCTGCGTGGCGAGATCAGACTGCAGAATAACGACTTGTGCCTCAATCGTCTCCAATGAAGACTCACAGGCGGCGATTTCGGCATCAAAGTCGGCTCTTTGCGCGGACAACTCTTGTCTTAGATCCGCAAGGCTCCGCTCCAGCTTTCTGTCCTGAGCGGCCAAGTTCATTGACAGCTTACCCTCCAGAGCGAGATCTCGAGCTTCGATTTCAGACTGTAGCTCGGCGATCCGCGTCTCAAGTGTTTGAAGCGTTTGGGCACGGGCGAGAGTCTCCGTCTCTAGGGCTGTTCCCTGTGCAGCCAGTTCCTGCCTTAGGTCAGCGACATGTTTTTCCAGTTTATCTTCCTGAGCGGCCTGGCTTATCAGCAGCTTACCCTCTAGAGCGAGATTCTGAGCGTAGGTGTCAGACTGCAGCGCAGCCACCTGAGCCTCGAGCTTCTGCAGGGCGACTGTCCGCGTGGCGGTCTCCGTCTCAAGATCTGTCTTCTGTGCAGCCAATCCCTGCCTCAGGTCAGCGACATACGAGTCTAGCTTTCGTTCCTGAGAGGCCAGGTTTGCCCCCAACTTGCTGTCCAGGGCAAGGCTCTGATCATCAAGGTCGGCTTGCAGGGCAGCGATCTGCGCTTCAAGCCTCTGTAGTGCATGCGCGCGGGCTGCGGTCTCCGTCTGGAGACCAGTCTTCTGAGTCGCCAACTCTTGCTGCAGATCAGCGATCTGTTTCTGCATCTTACTATCCTGTAGGGCTACCTCGGTGCCTAGTTGGCCGCGAAGATCCTTGTTCTGCTGATCGAGACTGGACTGCAACGCAGCGATCTGCGCCTCAAGCGTGTCTACCGCCTTCGTGCGAGTGACGGTCTCCGTCTCCAGGCCTGTCTTCTGTGCAGCCAACTCCTGCCTTAGTTCGTTGACACGGCTGTCTAGCTTCCTGTCCTGAGAGGCCAGGTTCATTCCCAGCTTGTCCTCCAGCACTAGATTCTGAGCGCTAATGCCAGACTGAAGAGCGGCGATCTGGCTCTGCAGGTCCTTGTCTTGGGCGTCCAATGCAGACAGCTGTTGGTCCAGCGTCTGCAGGGCGCGTGTGCGGGCGGCCGTCTCCGACTCCAGGCCTGCTTTCTGTGCAGCGAGTTCTAGTCTCAGATCGGCGATATGCTTCTCTAGCTTCTTGTCCTGCGAGGCCACCTCACTGCCGAGTTGACCGCGAAGATCCTTGTTCTGGGCATCAAGGCTAGACTGTAGCGTTGCGATCTGCCCCTCAAGCTTCTGCAGTGCTTGTGTGCGGGCGGCGGTCTCCGTCTCTAGGCCTGTTTCTTGTATGGAAAGCTCCTGTTTCAGTTCGGCGACATGCTTGTCTAGTTTCCTGTCTTGAGAGGCCACTCCAGACCCAAGACTGGACTCCAAGACAGCGAGCTTACTCTGCAGCGCCTGCAATGAAGCAGAACGCAGCTCGGTCTCTGAACTCAGGCTCTGTTTCTGAGCTTGCAGTGCCTGTTGCAGATCGAGAATCTGTGCATCATGGTCGCCTATGCTTCTGTTGAGACTCGATTCCATGGTGATAATGGAGTTGCGCATCTGTTTGGTATCTTGCTCCAGCTTGCTCAGCTGCCCGTCCAGTTGTCTGAGTTTCACTAACTGGTCTGAAGTCTGCTTTTCCAGGCTTCGCCAGCTCTGATCTTGCTCGAGCTTCACTCCTGCTGCCAGTGCCTGTGCCTCGCGGCGTATCGCATTCAGGTCGGCGACCAATTCGGCCTCTCGAACATCCAGGCGTTCTTTGAGGATCGACGTTTCCCCCTCCACTTGGCTCATACGCGTGGATAGGTTCCGGTCAATGGTCAGAAGGTTCTGGCCCACAGAGTCAACGTCACGACGCAGGTCGCGCGTTTGCGTACCCAGTGAGGCGTTTAGTGCAGCGTTGTCCGCTATCTGGCGCTGCAGGGCATCCGTGCGGGTCGACAGATCGCCAAAGGCTACAAGAGCCTCATTGATCTTCTCGTCAAGTGTGCTGAAGCGCCTGTCCGCTGCTTCGACATTGCGGCTGATCTTCTCTTGGGCCGCGTAATACTGGACCAACTCAGCCCGGTACTCATCAGTCAGCTTGCGAAGCAATTGCACATCGGTTCCGGTGGCGCCGACCGACGCACGGTCAAACTCTTCTAGCATCTGAGCTAGCACACTTGCGAAGGTATAACGATCCACAGGTTCGTTTCCCCGAAAAGCCCCGTCGGCTCCTAGGCTAAGATAACCTCGGCCGACGAGCGTGCGCACGGCGTCGTAGGCCCAGTGACCTAAAGGCACATCCTTAATGTCAGTAGACGCTGCGAAGGCAGCTGTTGACAGCAACACGAAAGACAAAAGCAAGTACCGGAGCACAAGACCTTTCCCGTTGTTCATGGCTGCACCTCTCCCCAGAAAATCGTGTTACGCTGTTCGGGCATGTCGGCGGCCTGCGATTTTCGCCAGCGATGGTGTCGGCAGTTACGCGTGGTTGGCCGCCGACACGCGCACTTCCTTGGAGAATCCTTCTGCACGATGCTGGTACCAGTTCTTTTCCTCAGGGAATCGTAGTTACACCTGCACCGCCAGTAGCTACCTGTAGCTCCTGGTCGTAGCGGTCTTTCACCACAGCCTTGTCAACGTGTAATGTGGAACTCCCAGGAGCGATGGCCTCAAAGCGTAGCAGAGCCACACTGCCCGAAAGAATGGGTTCGACCGGCGCATCAGCACGGTGCCCACTTACGACTACGCGAGCCAAGGGCTTGGATATATCTACCCAGACCTTCGGACGATCCCAACCCAGGTACTCTCTGTGCTTTGTGACGAACAAGGTGCCGCGATCAACACCTAGCGGTCCACCCAACAGTCGTAGTCGCGTCGGATCGTAGGTCACCTCGACGTCGACTCTATGCGCCGCTCTCAAGTTAGCGGCCCATACGCTTGCTACAAAGGTCTCACCTACGACCAGAGGCCCCGGACCACGTCCGGCCAGCCTCTCCACCGTGATACCAACCCCGCTCTCCAGTGGGGGGACCCTAAGCAGGCCACTTGCACTTACGGCTGAACTCTGGGCTGGCCATGATGCTCTGAGTGTGAAGGGGAGATCGCCAGCTTCACCAGTGGGAGCGATGTGCCAACGTACCGCATAGCTCTCGCCTGGATCAAGGAAACCAATCGTGCGTGTTGGGGTATCTCCACTGGCCATCTGCAGGCCGCGACTAGACGACCACTCCGCCTGAACCCCACTCGCTGCAGCCTGTCCTACGTTAGATACCGTCGCTTCGATGGCATAGGGTACTGGGTGCCATTGGTTATCAACTACCGAGAGCCGGGCTTGTGGCTGCTTAAGGGTGACACGCAGGCGCGCAGGCGAGACCACGTTGATTTGTCTACTGACTGTATTGGGTTCTGCGTTCATGGCAGTGACGCCTACACTTAACGTGAGTTTTCCTGCACCTTCGAGAGCTTGGACTCTCCAGCTCACTTGCGCCGTCTCACCCACTCGCAGATTAGGCAAGGATCGTGTTGCCTGCTGGCCTGGCACCAGCTTGAGCCCTTTAGGCAAGCTGATGGTCGCTTCGAGATCACGGGTCTCGCCGCTACCTCCATTCTGCACGTAGGCCACTACTGGGAAGCTGTCCCCAGTGTCGCCGCCAATCACGGTTGCCGGGCACGTCACACCCAGTTGGAGTTGCCCAGGGGCTATTGTGATACCACCGAGGCCGTAGTAGATCACATAGGTGCGTCGCTCACCAGCAGCCATGACAGTGGGCTCCCATACAAGAGCCATGGCACTATCAAGCTCAAACCCGCCAATGCGGGTGAAATCACGTCCCGGCTGAAAATCAACCTCCCAGGGATGCTCGGTCAGAGTACCCCAGTTGGTGAAGTAGACCTTATCGGGTTGAGTCACTTCGCCGCCCCATAGGGTTCCTTGAGCCGTCACTTTCGGGTCTTCTAGGGAGTCAAATGCCTGCCAAAATTCAGGAATGGTTCTGCCCGAGAAAACCGTATCTGTCGTGACAGCTTGCTCGCCAACACGGAATGGAGCACCATCGTTGTCTCCCAGCATGGTGTCCAGTGTAACGCGCATCCCTACATGATGCTGTTGCGAGTCACTATTCCAGAGCTCGTAGCAGATCCTCGCCGTATCCATCAGGCCCGTTGTACTAGATCGGACGAAGCTGACACTCTGGCTGACCCTGAGAGGCCCCATCTGCCAGGCACTCTCGATTCTCCGATTCTCAACAAGGGCTGGCTGTCGGACGACGACCCCGCTGAAACCACCAAAACCAGCGCTATCACGCGTGGGCCCGCCATAGACCCACGGTGTGCCGTCAACAGACACAGTCGTGAATGAAGTCCACGGGCCCTTGACATCCTCACGCTGGTAGATCAGGTACGTGTTGTCATCGGAAAGGCGATCGGGGTCACCGCCAGTGGTCTTGATTGCGAAGCGCCCTGCGTTTTCAGCGCGGCCATTGACCGTCACAGCTATGTACTCGTTGCGCAATACTATGTCGGAGGCTTGGGCACGAGACGCATACACGGTCAGACTGAGCCCCACGCAGACGATTGCTATGAGACAGGAAACCGTTCGGTACCAGTTTTGTGATGACATGACATTGGAGACCTCCCAACAGTCCTCTTTGCGCATACAGGTTACGCCCGCGCCTAACGGACCCATATCACCCTGGTTGGCTACGCATATGTGCACAGGCCGGGGCTCAGAGTTCAAGGCTGGACAAAGCGCACTCGGTCGCCCAGCGGGCTAAGCGTAACCCTTTTCGTCTCGGGATGCACCAGCACTTCGATCGTTACCTGGTATGGGCTCGATGCTGGGGCAAACGTAAGCTGCCTGGCAGCAGTCTGTGTTACCCATAGATCGAGTTGTGAATGCCCACTGGGCGTAAGGAGCTTCGGATTCACTGCCCGACCCTCAGTGGTAACAGTGACTTCCACTCTTGCTCGCAGTTCGGCTGCAAGCAAGGCAGCCTCTTTTGCTGGATAGTGACGCAGAAGGCCATGCCCACTTACTACATCACCAACTAGAGGAGGAGCTGGTGGTTCAGGCTCTTTTTCCTGAACCTCTCGTGCCTCAATCTCAGGCTTGTTCGCAGGCTCTTGAACAGCAGGCTTGGCGGTTGAGACTTCAGGCACCTGCTGAGGGCTCGAGGTTTCTGTAAGGATGCGGTCTGTGGCGGCCTTCCCCGTGTTCTGACGCGGTACCGTTACGGGAGCCGGGGGGAGCGCAACAGGCTTTGGTTGGCTAGGTGCTTCAACCTTCTTGACGGGCGCTGGCTTCTTGACAGGCTCGGGGCGCGGGGCAGGTGCTTTTTTGAGTGCCACGTTCTGGAGAGGGATGATGGTCACCTCAACCGAGTTGCCGAGTGCAAGAGTTGCATTTGCGGGTTGCAGCCCGAATCCCGGAACTAGGAACACAATAAGGGTGTGCAAGAGTGTGGAGATGAGCAGGAATGCTGCAGAACGTCGGTTGTTGGTTTTGGTAGCGTACACCCGCTTCACCTCACTTTCCGGCAGGCCGTCTTTGGTCAGCTACGGGTGTCAACGCACTACTGCGTCTTGGCAGACGGAAGCTGCACTGCCAGGCGCAGATTGTGTATTCCAGCCGCCCGTACGGCATCAATGGCCGTAACCACGCTCTCATATCTAGTGGACTCATCGGCCCGAATCGTTACCGTGAGGTTAGGGTCACTGGCCAAATAGTTTCCCGCGATACGCGTGATATCCGCGGGAAGTGCAACCTGACCTGCTGCGTACATACGCCCTTGCGCGTCGATCGTCACAATGAGATCGCGTGCAGCTTGGGTGACTGCGGTGGTAGCGCGGGGCAAAATGACGCTGATCCCGGCCGGTGTAGAGCGAAACGTGGTAAAGAGCATAAAGTAGAACAGAAGTATGGTGAAAATGTCAAGTAGAGAGATCACCTGCACGAATGGCCGACGGTTATTCCGTCTACTTATCACCATCATCATGCTTCACCCCGGGCTTCGGAGACGATATCCATCACCAGATTGCCCGCTCGGTTCATTTCCTGCACTCGGCGGTCCACGATCGAGCTGAACCAATCGAAAACGGCGGCAGAAGGAATAGCGATGGTCAGCCCGACGGCCGTCGTGATAAGTGCTTCCGCAATGCCTGCACTGAGTGCACTGGGGCCTTCTATGCCCTGCAAAGCAGAAAGAACCCGAAATGAGCGGATGATACCAAAAACAGTGCCTAGCAGGCCAAGAAGGGGTGAAATGGTCGTTATGGTTCCCAGAACAGGAAGGCTTCTCTCCATCTGTTGAATCTCTGCTCGGCCAGCCAGCTCGAGGTGGGCACGCATCTGATCTCTGCCCTTGTCTGCGTAGGCGATACCTGCAGAAAGAAGCCCGGCAAACGGACCGGGGGCCTGTTTGGCAATTTGGAGTGCCTCAAGGTAGTTACCGTGCGTCAGTGGATCGCGTAGAGCGGCGATTACCACGTCTGCGTCCGATCGGGTGCGCCAGTAATACCAACCTCGTTCAAGAAAAATCGCCAAGGCCACCACCGAGCATAGACCTAGCGGTATCATGACCGGACCGCCCTTTGCCAGCGTTTCCAGCATCCGCAATCAACCTCCGACTCAAATGCGCATTACGCTTGAGCACAAGCGTCTTACCATTCTTTAGGATCCTATAGGTCCAGGCTTCGACGCAAATGCGTCAACTCCTGTCAGACTGTAGTCCCATCCTTTGCGGGCGGAAGCGAGAACCTAGGCAAGTCGGGGCTGAACCTATAGAACCTTGTCGAGAAAAAGGCGTGTTCGTTCTTCTCGTGGCTGCGAAAAGAGTTTCGCGGGTGTGCCCCGCTCCACGATACGGCCCTCATCCATGAAAAGAACTCGATCGGCGACCTCGCGGGCGAACCCCATCTCGTGGGTTGCAACGAGCATAGTCATCCCTTCGGCGGCGAGGGCGATCATGACATCAAGGACTTCCTTAATCATCTCCGGGTCTAACGCTGAGGTAGGCTCATCAAAAAGCATGATCTTGGGTTCCATCGCCATCGCTCGAGCGATGGCTACGCGCTGCTGTTGTCCGCCTGATAAGGCGGCTGGATACGAAGACGATTTCTCCGGAATACCGACCTTGCGCAGCAACTCGTGAGCCTTGTTTTTGGCTTCTTCTTCACTTACTTTCTTGACCTTGATCGGGGCCAAAGTAATGTTCTCTAGAACCGTCATGTGCGGGTAGAGGTTGAACTGTTGGAAGACCATGCCTATTTGCGAGCGCACTACGGTGATCGGCGTCCGCGGATCGGAGACGTCGAAGCCATCTACGATCACTTGCCCTGACTGGATTTCTTCCAAACGATTGATGCATCGCAACAACGTGCTCTTGCCTGAGCCACTAGGGCCTATGACAACAACAACTTCTCCCTTGCCAACGCTTTCGTTTATGTCTCGTAACACGTGGAGCTTGCCGAAGAACTTTTCAACACCGATCAACTGAATGATAGGGGTAGACAATGGATTCGCCGCCTCCAGACCAACAGGGATCAAAGACACTCTACGACGAAATTGTGCACGATCCTGCTTCGGCAGCAAAGAGTTCGATTCGCCGCCGCAAAACCACGGAAAAAGACGGCGCCCAGGAGGACACCGTCAGCGAGATCAAGCGCCATAAAGCGACTCAGGCAGTTTTTGTCTCGCGTTCAGCGGAGTGAGTCCGCAGGAAACCATCACGTCGGATACTCATGAGAAAAGTCTCTCGCATCTGTCCGTCGGCAGATCGTCGATTCAGACGGCCTTCTTTATGGAAGCCTGCCTTTTCGTAACAGCGGATAGCGCGGAGATTAGAGGCGAAGACACGTAGGTAGATGCAAGAGAGAGTCATGCTTCCAAACGCGTGTCGAAGAAACGTAACGATAGCATCAGTGCCATAGCCTTGATCCCACAGATGATGCTCACCGATGCGGATGCGTAGTTCACCGTCACCGCTCCGCCACGTAATGTGGTCTAGCTGGATATCACCGATAAGCTTGTTATCGTGCAGTGACACGATGGCGTAGTGCTGGGCGTGGCGATCGCTTCTGATTTTCTGTAGCCAAGCGTCACATTCCTCAAGGGTGGCTGGAAAGTCGCCCTCGAGGTAGCGATTCACCACTTCGTCGCGGCCCCAGGTTACCATCTGTGGAAAGTCATCAGGCGTCGCCAAGCGTAGGCGGACTTTTTCGCCGGACATCAACATGGTTGAGCCATCTCCTCCAATGTAGGTAGTAAATGATCATGGGAGTGTCGTGTGCTATGGATGTGTGCCGCGCGATCTAGGTCCCCCATGCCCAGGGTATTCTTGATTAGCAACCAAGCGCCTCTCGTTAGATGTTGCCAACTAAGTCAGCCCTAGGACTATGATGCCAGCATGGCGCGCATCTTGCGCAGGACGCGTTGCTCCAGACGCGATATCTGAGGTTGTGAAAGACACAGAGCCTTGGCGACATCAGCTTGCCTCATGTTCTGAAAAAAGCGCAGCGTTACCAGGGTTCGCTCATCTTCACTGAGACTGGTAAGCACTTGCTGCAGAGCCAGATTATCAATGAGGTGTGGGACTCCTTCATCCGCACCGATTTGGTCCTGCAGGAGAATGGGCTCGCCTTCGTTCTGGTGAATGACCTCCTCTAAGGAGGTGGGGGCCGATGCTGCCTCTAGTGCAGTGATGACGTCTTCGCGCTCCATGCTGAGCCAGTGCGCGATTTCGCCAGTGGTCGGAGATCGTTCTAGCTCGTGCGTGAGCCGTTCCCTTGCTTGGGCGACAGCCCACACCTTCTCCTGAAGTGATCGCCCAAGCTTCAAAGGTTGGTCTTGTTGCAGATAGCGACGGATCTCTCCCAGAATGCGGGGCACTGCATATGTCGAAAAACGCACATCAAAGGATAGGTCGAAGTGATCGATGGCTTTCATCAGACCTAGACAGGCTACCTGGAACAAGTCTTCCGGGTCTGCACTACGTCCTTTGAAACGGCGTACGATGCTTCGCGCTAGGCGCATGTTGGCATAGACAAGCGTTTCACGCGCATGTGTATCGCCCATTTGAGCTGCGTGAAGTAGCCGACGCGTCTCTTCAGGCGACAGGTTTGCAGCAGGGAGTTCAGTTGGGCCCGAATACTCCACTGGCGACTCCCCCGTCAGTGCTCCACCCTAAGCGCCAGGTTCTTGGTCATTACTACCCGGGTGCCAGCGCCAGGGGTGGAGTCAATCGTGAGCTCGTCCACGTACTCCTTGATGAACACAAACCCTAGTCCCATCCGGTCGGCAGCGGTTGTAGAACCGGCCTCCATGGCCCACTGGATGTCTTGAATGCCAGGCCCATCGTCGCTCACTGTGATTGTAAGGGCGTCGTCATACAACCGCACCTCAAGATAGACCATACTAGACTCGTTTCTCTTACCGTGGATCACTGCATTGGAGACGGCCTCCGACACCGCAATCTTGATCTCATCAATCTGATCCACAGTGAACTCCATCTGGGAGGCGAAGATGGCCACGGCTGTTCGTGAAAAGCTGACATTGGCGGCGAGGCTCGAAAACTCCAGCTTCATGACATTGAGCGGTTGCTTCTCCACTACTTGCACCCCCCCTAAAGGCATTCCAGAGCTGATTGCTCTGTTTCAGCCGTCTCCACGACGCGCAGAACACCAGACATTTCCATCAGGCGTCTTACAGAAGGCCGTAGCCCCGCGGCCACTACTTTCCCCCGACGCGCTTGGATCAGTCGGTACCTTCCCAGAATCGCTCCGATGCCGGAGCTGTCAATGAATGTAACGTTCTTGAGCGCCAGAACTAGGTTGGTACAGCCGTCCTTGGCCAGTTCGACGTCTACAGCCTGGCGGAAGGCTTCAGCTGTGAACAAGTCGAGCTCTCCAGAGAGACGCACTACCAGACTGGCCCCAACCCTCCGTGTTTGGACCTTCAATCTGTCTCCTCCGCTCGCGTTGCCACGTCATGTGACATCCTTGCCGCAACGTTCGCTCTTGCCACGCATGACCCTGCAAGGAAAGTCGGAGGAAAGTCAAAATTGGTGGCGTTAGTGCCTGTTGCTGTTCTGACCTCCAGTGATCTGCCTTACGGTACGCAGCATTATCTGGAGCAAGGATCCCCGTGCAACACTCTCCAAGGCAATCAAGTCGGTGCGGGTCACCTCTTTACCGTTGAGCTTCACAATCAGTTCGGCTACGGCCTGGCCCTTGCCTATTGGGGCGTTGATTCGTTTTGGTACGGTGATCTCGGTCTGTACTTCTGCTTCTTCAGTACGTCCGACTGTAAGAATGACATCACGGACGGGACCGACGGCCACCTTCTGCACCTGCCCCTTCGAGACTGGTATCGCACCCACTTCTTCGCCATGCTTTGCCACCATCACTGCCCGAAGTTGAGCGAAGCCGTGGTCGAGTAGTCGAGCAATGTCTTGATTTCGTTCTTTGCTGGTTGGGGCATTCATCGTCACCGCAATGAGCCGCAGACTGTCTCGTTCAGCCGTGGCAGCCAAGCAGAAGCCAGCTTCGTTGGTCATCCCAGTTTTGATGCCATCCATGCCAGGGTACTGCTTCATCATCTTGTTGAGTGACCACAGCTCGGGTTGCCGTTTCCCTTCGGGACGCATTACCACAGGTCCCCAGGTAGCGACGAGTTCTCGAAACACGGGAAGGTCGAGGGCATAACGCGAAAGCACTGCCAGATCATAAGCTGAGGAGACGTGGCGTTGGCCGGGAAATGGCAGGCCACTAGGATTGGCGAAGTGGGTGTTCTTCATGCCTAGGGCCTTGGCTCTAGCATTCATGAGCGCCACGAATGCAGGCTCGGAGCCTGCCAGAAACTCGCCTACAGCAACGGCAGCGTCGTTGGCAGACCCTACAGCAATGGCATAGAGCAGCTCCTCAAAAGGCCGCTTTTCTCCTGTCTCCAGCCATATCTGGGTACCGCCCATGCTTGCGGCTAGTTCGCTGGTGGGAACGCTGGCATTCAAGGCTACCTTCCCATCTCTCAGGGCTTCTAGGGCCAGAGACAGGGTCATCACCTTGGTCACACTTGCCGGAGGTAGGGGCTCATGTGCATTCTTTTCATACAGCACACGGCCAGTATGGTAGTCCATCAGGACTGCGGCGGCCGATGTGAGCGTCAATTTCGGGTCAGAGGTAACCGCAGCTTGGGAAACGCTGAAGCAAAGGCACGTAAGAAGCAGACCTATCACAAGAGGGGTCCGCATACTTACCATAGCGTTGGCCTCCTTTTGTCGGTTGTGCGAAGAGAAGTGCTCGGAGAAATGCTATGCGACAAAAGTGCGGCCTATGATTTCGCCTCTTGTTCAGTGAGAGGCAATACGCGCCAGAACCAAAGGCGTGGGTAGCGGGGGTTGTTCCCCGATCTCGATAGACTGTGTGATAGCCCGCGTGGCCTCCGCTGCTTGGGAAGCACGCAGGGCATGCACTTGCGCTAGGGGCTCCCCAGCCTCGATGTGTTCGCCTACTTTGCGGATCCGATCGACACCCACAGAAAGCTCGATAGCATCGTCTTTTGTTTCCCTACCCGCACCGAGCTTCATAGCTATGCGGCCAATGGCGAAAGCGTCCACAGACTGAATGTACCCGCTCTGTGAGGCGATGGCCTCCTGTCGCACGGGAGCCAGGGGTAGCCTTTTTGTGTCGTACACGGCAGCGGCATCGCCTCCTTGGGCAGCGACCATCTCCGCCAGCTTGTCGAGGGCTGCTCCGGAGGCCAGGGCTCTTTCGAGACGTTGGCCAGCCCTTGCCATCTCAGTATCGATGCCTCCTAAGACGACCATCTCCGCGCCAAGAGTCAGGCAAAGTTCGCGAAGGTCGGCAGGTCCTTCATCTCTCAGCGCATCCAAGGCTTCTCTAACCTCCAATGCATTGCCCACAGTCCGCCCCAATGGTTGAGACATGTCTGTTATCAGTGCCACAGCCCGTCGACCGTTCTGTCGTGCAATCTCCACCATGGTACCAGCTAGCTGCTGCCCGGCATCCAGAGTTCTCGCAAAGGCTCCCCTACCGACTTTCACGTCGAGAACAAACGCATCAGCACCTGCTGCTAACTTCTTGCTGATCACGCTGGCGGCGATCAGCGGAATACTGTCGACCGTAGCCGTGACATCGCGCAAGGCATAGAGTTGTCTATCAGCAGGGGCCAGATCAGCCGTCTGGCCCGTGATAGCCACGCCGATCGCGGCCACTTGGGCGGCAAACTGTTCGTGTGATATCGTCACGCGCATACCTGGAAACGATTCCAGTTTGTCTAGGGTTCCTCCAGTATGGCCCAGACCTCTACCTGCCATCTTGGCTACTGGCACGCCTACAGAAGCTACCAGAGGGGCTAGGACCAGCGTAGTCTTGTCTCCTACCCCTCCGGTGGAGTGCTTGTCGACCTTCACTCCTGGAATCTGCGAGAGATCAAGGCACTCGCCTGAAGACGCCATGGCGGAAGTAAGCCACGAGGTCTCTGTTGGCGTCATGCCTCGCAGGTAGACAGCCATTAACCACGCTGCCACTTGGTAATCAGGAATGGTACCTGAGGCCACACCACTGACAAAGGTCTCAATCTCATCGGCGGTATGT
This sequence comes from Limnochordia bacterium, assembly GCA_050951545.1. Lineage (GTDB taxonomy): Bacteria > Bacillota > Limnochordia > DTU080 > DTU080 > DTU080. The sequence goes on from JBMNJG010000012.1 coordinate 114,031, forward strand.
TCGAGTCCGTCTCGCTTTTTCTGTAGCATGTCGTAGATACGTATGGTCTGTGCCTTCACAGGAAACTCCTTCCTGGTCCTGGGTTCGGTACACCAAAGATCACAGCCAGGCTTGCTGCCACATCAGAAAAGCTCTCGCGCACACCAAGTGCCCGTCCGGGGCGGCAAGCCGAACCGAAGAGAATCAATGGCACATACTCCCGCGAATGGTCGGTCCCCGGGGTGGTGGGATCACAGCCGTGGTCAGCGAGGAGAATCAGCACGTCGTCATCTTTGAGGGCCCGTAGGATCTCAGGAAGGCGAGCATCGAGTTCCTCCAAGCCCCGAGCGTAGCCACCAACATCATTGCGATGGCCCCAGAGCATGTCGAAATCAACGCAGTTGGCGAAGATGAGGCCACTCTGCTTCAGTTCGGCCATGAACCGAAGCGTGACGTCAATAGTCTCCATGTTATGGCGCGTGTGAAGAGCTCTGGTCACCCCCCGACCAGCAAAGATGTCGCTGATTTTCCCGACCGCCCACACCTCATGCTTGGCTTCGTAGAGCAGGTCCAGAATCGTCGGCTGGGGTGGTGCTAAGCTGAAATCACGCCGGTTGGGGGTGCGGGTGAAATTCCCTGGTGAGCCGATGAAGGGGCGAGCAATCACACGAGCGACGGCATGAGCCCCCTTCAGAATGGATCTGGCTGATACACAGAGTTGATACAGCTCCTCAAGCGCTATGATGCTCTCGTGGGCGGCGATCTGGAAGACACTGTCGACTGAGGTGTAGACGATAGGCCAACCCGTTCGAAGATGCTCTGCACCGAGTTCATCAAGGATCTCAGTCCCAGAAGCCACTTTGTTGCCGAGCACCTTGTAGCCTGTGGCCGATGCCAGGGAACCGATCACTTCGGCGGGAAATCCATGGGGATAGGTGGGAAACGGCTTGTCCAAGACGATCCCAGCGATCTCCCAATGGCCAGTTGTGGTGTCCTTTCCGGGAGAGAGAGGTGCCATCTTGCCATAGGCACCCATGGGGGCCTCGATAGGACCAACTCCTCGGATGGGGACGATGTTTCCCAGGCCCAGCGCCGCCAGATGCGGCAAGCGCAAACGCACTTGGCGGGCGATATTACCCAAGGTGTTGCTGCCCTCATCGCCGTACTTCGCGGCATCGGGTGATGCCCCGACACCGACGGAGTCCAAGACGATCATTATTACACGCGAGATTCGATGCATATGTCATGCCCCTCGTCACCAAGACTCGTATTCCATTAGGGTTTCGCCACTTGCTGCAGGCTATCCTTGACGTCGTCACACGCCTCGTAGCAAGTAGCGAGCGGCGACAGCAGTTAGCGTGGGGCTGACAAAAGACTCTACAAGACTACCGATGAAGAGCAGCGTGCAGCCTAGTAGTCCTAGCCCCCCTTCCCTGCGAAGGTGATGGTAGATGGTGATTCCTCGAGATCGGCCAAAGACGGTACGGGCGAGCTCCAACGAAAAGGCGATGGCTCCTACCGCGCAGAACAGAAGTCCGGGAATGAGCACTAGGTTCTGCGGCAGCAGAGCAACCAGGCCTAGCGCGGCTCCCCGCAACAGGAGATCGTCAATGAGAAAGCCTAGCGTAAAGCCCAAAACAAAGCCGCGAAGAAAGACCACCGCAGCAATCAGAGGAACGCCAATCACCGAAAGGCCCAGCAACCACAGCAGCCCAGCAGTCTTTAGCACGTCCTGAGCGGCCATCCATTGCCAACCACTGCCTGGAGCGGTTCCTTCCACAGTTAGACTGCGCAGAAGCTGCTCCAGGAATTGGGACAACTCCTGATGCCCAGGTGCGTTCAGGCTTCTCACTGACAAGCCACCTGCGAGAACGCCTATCACTAGGACGACAAGAACCACGGCGAAAAGAAACATGCGTGGTCGGATCGTATCAGTCATCCAGTTGTTGGCAGAGCGTCTTCCCCATGTGGCCAAGGAACAGCCCCCCTACTGTCACATGGTATGCGTTGGGGGGGCTACTGTATGTGCTGTCGCAGTTCAGCACTTCATTGACAAGCGGGCTGCCACTTGGCCTGCAGCCGCGCCAGCCGCGAAGAAGGCTGGGTCTTGCGCTGGGCTTCGGCCCATTGATGACACTCTCACTTTCGCTTCCGCCAGTTGCTGATCTACGTCTATAACGTCTTCCCACAGTAGCCTGTGCTTAGGTATTAGCTGATGTTGACGGCACTGGGCGAGGATGATCTCCGTCTGCTCAGCACTCAGCACAGGGAGCACGATCGTTGTAGGACGTTGGGTCAAGCGACCCAAGGCGGTGCAGGAATGATGTGAGAGGCCCTGATGCCGTGGCCGGGGGTCTACGAAACTAAGACGAGGCAAGGCGAGAGAACATGCCCCTAGTGCGCTTGCGCCGTCCAAAATGGGGGCTTGTTCTAGGGCGGTTGTGCCTAAGGGTGTCCCTGTGCCCACTACTCCTGGTCCCATGGCTACAATGCAGGCTTGGGCCTGGACGACGTGATGTGCGGTCTGTAGCGCAGAGTAGACTGTGACAGCCTCCAGATCGCCACCGAAGGCATGTCCACAGGTGATGATGGCATCTAGCCAACCCTCACGGCGGAGATGCTGCGCAAGCCGGCTGAGCTGAGCGGGAAGAGCAGCGCCGTCTGTCATCACATAAGCTAGCCGAGCAGAGGGGGCGGTGCGTTTGAACGCCACTGCAAAAGGGGCTATCAAGCTGTGGAGCGTGGCTACGCTCACCGGTAGGTTATCCAGAGAGCATTGTAGACAGAGCGTGTCATGATACGGACTAGCTTCCTCCTCCACTGCCAACACTTGGACTTGGCTGGGAGTATAACGTACCTTCATGATGTGCCCCTTGCCGCTTAGGTCTTTCTCTGCGCCTGCAATAGCCATCACAAAATGCTGACCGCCAGTACCGAGGCTTAGGGCTACTGCAGAGGTGTTGAGAGTGACTTGATCTCCAGCGGCGGCCACACCTACCAGCGGTGGGAAACTCACAGCTTCGAATTCGGCGCCCTCGACCAGCACGCGCAGCAGCTGTCTATGGCTTGTTTCCTCAATGACCGAGAGAACTTCACCACAACGGACTCGGATCACTCCTGGCCTACACCCTCTCCGTTTTGATCATCAGACCAACAAAGAAGATGAGCAGGTCTGCACCTGCTCAACCGCCTCTGTCTATGAGCGACGGCGTGAGGAATCGCCTCCGCCTCGCCGCCCTCCGTCACGACGCTGTGGTCGGCTTGGGCGACGCTGCTCGTCTTCTTGAGGGGCCGCATCGGGGTCAGGTTCCAGTGTGTCTTTTCGTGACAGATTGATCCGTCCCATCTGGTCAATCTCTATTACCTTGACAGTGACCTCGTCCCCAACATTCACGACATCCTCAACTCGCCCAACCCGCTCATGCGCCAACTTCGAGATGTGTACTAAGCCCTCTTTGCCTGGCAGTACCTCCACAAAGGCGCCGAAGTTGAGCACTCTGGTCACCTTGCCAGTGTAGATCTTGCCGACTTCTACTTCGGCAGTGAGGTTGCGGATCCACTCAATGGCCCGGAGGCTACCATCTTCATCAGTCGAGGCTACAAAGACTCTGCCATCATCCTCTACATCAATGGCCACACCTGTCTCCTCGATGATCTTGCGAATCACCTTACCTCCAGGGCCGATGACATCGCGAATCTTGTCAACGGGAATCTGAAGGGTACGAATGCGTGGCGCCCACGGGGAGAGCTCTGCGCGTGGTTCCGTGATAGCCTCTTGCATACGCTCGAGAATGAACAGACGTCCCTTGAGTGCTTGTTGCAGGGCCTGACGCAGAATCTCTTTCGTGACGCCAGTTATCTTGATGTCCATCTGCAGGGCTGTTATACCTTCGCTTGTACCAGCCACTTTGAAGTCCATATCGCCGAGATGGTCTTCCATACCCTGAATGTCGGTGAGTATAGCAAAGCGGTCACCGTCTCTGGAGGTGATCAGGCCCATGGCAATACCAGCCACGGGTCTTTTGATTGGGACTCCGGCGTCCATCAAGGCCAGTGTTGAACCACAGACGCTGGCTTGGGAGGAAGAGCCGTTTGACTCCAGGACCTCTGATACCAGACGCAGTGTGTAGGGGAATTCCTCTTCTGACGGGATCACGGGCAGAAGAGCTCGTTCGGCTAGGGCTCCGTGCCCTATCTCACGCCGCCCCGGTGAACGGGCTGGTCTCGTTTCGCCTACGCTGTAGGCCGGGAAGTTGTAGTGGTGTATGTAGCGCTTGCGGTCTTCCTCGCTCAGTGTATCGATGATTTGCTCGTCCGACTTCAGCCCCAAGGTGCAGACCGTGCAGACCTGTGTCTGGCCCCGAGTGAAAATGCCAGTACCGTGAGCGCGAGGTAGCACCCCTACTTCGCAGCGGATGCTGCGGATCTCATCAAGAGCTCGACCGTCTGGCCGCACATTGTCGATAGCGATCATGTGTCGGACTTCTTCTTTAAGCAATGCATCGAATGCGTAGGCGGTCTCTTGGCGGTGAGCCAGCAGTTCCTCCTCACCATGCAGTTCAGTGTATGCCCCTACGAGATCGTCCTTGACTCGCGCAATCTGCTCCTCGCGGTCTTGCTTGTCCGAATTCTTGATAGCTTCACGAAGTTTGGTGCCGATGGTCTGCCGCACCCACTGTTCAAGCTCGCTGTCGACGTTGTAGAGCGGGACCTCAATCTTTGGCTGCCCCACTTCTTGACGCATGGTGTCAAGAGCAGCGATGACGCGTCGCACCTGCTCATGTCCGAACATGATCGCCTCAAGCATCGTCTCTTCATCGACTTCGTTGGCCCCGGCCTCTACCATGTTGACAGCGTCTCGGGTGCCAGCAACTACGAGGTCAATATCGCTCTGAGCCGCCTGGGCAGTTGTGGGGTTGACCACGAACTTGCCGTCTACCCGCGCCACTTGCACGCCAGCTATGGGGCCGAGAAATGGGATGTCTGAAATACTCAGCGCAGCTGAGGCTCCAATCATAGCTGCGATGGCTGGTGAGTTGTCATGATCAACGGACATGACTGTAGCAACCACCTGCACATCGTTGAGAAAACCCTCCGGGAACAACGGGCGGATAGCGCGGTCGATAAGGCGTGCAGACAACACAGCACCCTCTGCCGGTCGTCCTTCCCTACGGAACCAACTACCCGGGATTTTTCCGATGGCATACATCCGCTCTTCATAGTCGACTAGCAGCGGAAAGAAATCGATGCCCTCACGCACATCGGACATCGTGGCAGTCACAAGTACCACAGTGTCACCATAGCGTACCAGGACACTGCCATTTGCTTGGCCAGCTAACCTGCCTGTCTCCAGGCTAAGCTGTCTTCCACCAAGTTCGAGATCTAACACATAAGCCATTATGGGCAACCCTCCTACGGGGTATCGCTTGAGGCGCGCTGGTCCACTCGAGTCTAGTATGGACCAGCGGGTCCTTGTCATACAAAAAGGGGGCGGGTCGCCCCCGCCCCTACTAGCGCCGGAGTCCTAGGCGTTCAATAAGGGTCCTGTATCGTACTACGTCTTTCTTCTCAAGGTAATTGAGCAGTCCGCGTCGCTGGCCAATCAGGGAATAAAGACCACGACGAGAGTGATGGTCATTCTCGTTGGCACGTAGATGCTCAGAAAGATGAGTGATTCGCCAGGTGAGAAGGGCAATCTGCACTTCGGGGGAACCCGTATCGGTCTCATGGGTTCCATACTCCGCGATTATCTGTTGCTTCTGTTCCTTAGGCAGCACCTGTTCGTCCTCCTATAATCAGGCCAATCACTGGCCCGTAATCGCCCTAGGCCACGGCGGGTAATCACAACCCTAGCCAAGGGTTCCACTCGATAAGTCTATCATGCTCTGGCAGCCGTGTAAACGCAAGAAACGCAGAAACTCTCTTGCTGCAGTGACATCTTGACCAATCTGCTCCTGTAGTTCCTGTGCTGAAGCGAAGCGGATTGGTGGCCGAAGGCGATGATACAGACGCACCTCCAGGTGCTGACCATATAGGTCACCTCCAAAGTCGAGGACGTGGCTCTCTATCGTGATGTGGCGGCCATCGAATGTGGGCTGCTGGCTTACCGCTGTAACCGCATCACCGATAAGACTGGTTCCCTCAAGGCCGTTGTTGAGGCGTCTCACCTCTGAGACATACACTCCCTTGCTAGGCAGAATCTGTCGCCGATGACAGGCAATGTTGGCCGTAGGAAAACCCAGCTGGCGGCCGCGTGCATCACCCTTGCCCACGCGGCCCACAAGAGCGAACGGTCTTCCAAGCATGTCAGCAGCAGGCTCCATCTCACCACCTGTTACCGATTGACGGATGCGCGTGCTCGAGATCTGGCCTAAGGCAGTGACCACTGCGGGGACGACCGTGACCCGAACCTGCAGGGGACGGGCCAGCGTTCGCAAGGTATCGACGTTCCCGCTACCGCCTCGACCAAAGGTGTAGTTGAAGCCTACCACGATGCCGCGACACCCTAGACCCTGCACTAGTACCTGTTCCACGAATTCTGAGGGAGAGAGCTTAGCCAACGACCAGTCAAAGCGTATGTTAACGACACGGTCCACATAGCGCCGCAACAGTCGGATTCGTTCATGGGGGGGCGTCAAGATCAGGGGTGCCTCGTGTGGGCAGAGCAGCTCGAGAGGAAGACGGTCAAAGGTCAGTGCTACACTCTCCAGGCCGAGCGCTCGTGCCTGGCGTGTGGCGTCGTTCAGAATGGCTACGTGACCTCGGTGTACTCCATCGAAGGTGCCCAGGGCCACTACGCATGGTGCACGTCGCAGCGCACCAGCCCGAATGGCAGTGAGATCAGTTCCCTCTGAGTAGGTACTCATCTGGAGAGCCTCCCACCATTGGATCTGGGAAAGACACAGATGGGTTGCCACAGTCCGGGGTGCTCAAGCACAGGCTGAGCGAGCGCAACGAGCGTGCCTTGGGGATCGTGCACCCGGACGGTAGAAGCGGGCTCAGTAGAAAGAGCTGCTGGGAAACGACGACCGTGGAGCAGATCGTCCTGCGCCCTGGCATCAGCAATAACAGCTGGCAAGTGCTCAACAGCGACCGTTGGAGAGAGGACATATTCGACGAGGCGGCCAGTTGACTGTGCTGCTAGGAGCTCTTCGAACGTGATGGCATCAGAAATGCCAAGGGGGCCAGCATGGGTGCGCACCAGACAAGACATATGGGCAGGACATCCCAGATGGGCGCCGATGTCCACGCAGAGCGTGCGGATGTAAGTGCCTGCCGAGCAATGCACATCAAAGAGTACGCGGCTACCGAGGCCAAGCACTGGAGCCTCCTCGGGCCAGATCTTCCGGATGTGCATTTCATAGATCTGAATGGTCCTAGGTTGGCGCTCAACCACGTGACCCTCCCTAGCCAATTCGTAAAGGCGACGGCCTCCGACGCGCACGGCCGACAACATCGGAGGGGTCTGCTCGACACTACCCACGAAGGAAGCAAGAGCTTCTCCCAGCTGCCGGGGCGTGATGTGGAGTTCCTTGGCCACCTCCAGGGTAGCCCCACCGCCATCTTGGGTTTGGGTGGAAATACCCAACGTCATTTCGGCTCGGTACCACTTGTCGTCGGGCATGTAGCGTACCAGGCGCGTAGCCCATCCGAGAAACAGTGGCAAAACTCCGCTGACTCCGGGGTCAAGTGTCCCTCCGTGACCAATGCGTCGCTGCCCGAAAACACGGCGCGCAGCTGCTACCGCATCATGGGAAGTCATCCCCGATGGCTTCAGCAAGTTGACGATGCCGTTCACGAAAGCCAGGTCCCCCTCTACGCTTCTTGCGTCGACATCTGTTTCTTCAGAGTCTCTGAGACGCGTGCCAGCACCGTCGCCCGCGCTTGCTCCAGAGGAAGAAATAGACGGCAGCCAGCGGCACGGGCATGACCTCCCCCACCGAGTTGTGCCGCCAGGGCGCTCACATCGAGACGGTTCTTAGATCGGAAACTGACGCGCACCTCTTGGGGTGATGTTTCTCGGAAGATGATGGCCAACTCCACGCCTTCGATCATGCGCGGGTATTGGACCAGACCTTCCGTTTCTTCCGGACGCATACACTCAGAAGTGAGTAGATCATGGCTTAGCGAAATCCAGGCAACTCGGCCATCCTCGCTACGCTCCAATGCCTGAAGCGCTCGTTGCAGAAATCGCATGTAGCCCCAGGAATGGGTCTCGTAAAGATGCTTCGCCACGTAATCCGGTTTCGCTCCGTACCCAACGAGGTCCGCCGCTATACGAAGTGAACGTTCGGTGGCATTGCTGAAGCGAAATGAACCAGTGTCAGACACAATAGCTGTGTAGAGAAGGGTCGCTGCATCCGCGTTCAGATGCAAGTCCAAGGCCGCGATCAGGGCATAGATCAGCTCGCCCGTGGCGGAAGCTTCCGGGTCAAGAAGGCGGATTGTTCCAGAGCTCGAGTTGGTGGGATGATGATCGATGTTGATCACCAGGCGCGCTGTTTGTGCCCACTCAGCAACTATTCCTGCTCTTCTCAGGTCACCGTCAACTACCACGATGCTTTCCCACTCACTTCGGTGCACTTGCTCCGGTGACCTGAGGCGTTGCCGGTGCGGAAGGAAATCCCAGTTTGGCGAGCTGGGATCCGTTACGACCGGCACGCTTGTTTTCCCGAGACTGCGCAAGGCCCAATCGAGCGCCAGAAGGCTTCCTACGCAGTCGGGGTCGGGATCGACATGACCAGCCAGCAAAAAACGGTCGCCTCTCTGCAGCGCCTCTACCACACCGCGCATCTGGCGGTTGTCAGGTCTGTCAGGCATCGCTATCGGACTCCTCGTTCTGGCGTAGCTCCGCTAACAGCTCGTCGATGCGCGCCCCCTTTTGCGCAGTCTGATCCAAACGAAAGCTGACTTCCGGCGTATGGCGCAGTCGAATACGCTGCCCCAACTCCGATCGGAAGAACCCCGTGCCAGACTTCAGTGCCGTCAGCGTGTCCTTTGCGCTCGTTTCGTCGCCTAGAACACTAACGTAGACGCGGACGTAGCTGAGGTCCCTTGTGATATCGACATCCGTTACGGTCACGAAACCCAGTCGAGGGTCCTTCATGAGCTTTATGATCTCGCTTGCGTTACGCTTTATTTCCTCACGTAGGCGTGCTATTCTCTGCTCACTTGCCATCCCCATCACCTGCCACTTGCTACAGATATTCTAAGGTCCGTGCAATCACTTCAGCTTCAGCATGTGAGTCATACAGCCGGGTTACGCTGTCCAATACTCCCTGGACCACCTTGGCAGTGCAACCGACGCATGCCACAGCAACTTGGGCGCGTTTATGGTCATTCTGGTAGGCTACTTCAGCGACAGAAACGTTGAAGCGGGCCCTGGTTCGATCTAACAGCCCAGACAGCACACGCCGTTTGTCTTTCAGGTTGGTGCTTGACTGAACCAGAAAGTCGACGATAAGGACGGCGACAACCACTTTAGGGTTCTACCTTCCGCATATGGTATGCCTCCAGGTGATCCCCTTCCTTGACATCATTGAAGCGCTCGATACCGATACCGCATTCATAGCCCTCAAGCACTTCACGGACGTCGTCCTTAAACCGCTTGAGCGAGCTGATCTTTCCTTCATAGATGACCACTTGGTCACGCAGGACGCGCACCAAGGCGTTACGTAGTATCCTACCGTCTGTCACATAGCAGCCAGCGATGGTGCCGATATTGGGTACGCGGAAGGTGGCGCGCACCTCTGCCCTTCCCAATACGGCCTCTTCGTATTCAGGTTCCAGCAGACCAGTCATGGCTGCCTTGATGTCGTCAAGCGCCTCGTAGATCACTCTGTAGAGGCGGATATCCACTTCCTCGCGTTCTGCAGCTCGACGCGTGTCGGGTTCAGGGCGCACATTAAAGCCGATAATGATGGCGTTGGAAGCTGAAGCCAGCACCACGTCCGTCTCCGTGATTCCACCCGTGCCAGCATGAATGACGTTCACACGAACTCGGTCGTCAGATAGCTTCTCCAGGCTGCTGCCGAGTGCTTCAACTGTTCCTTGTACGTCGGCCTTGACAATGATGTTAAGGTCTTTGACTACCCCTTCTTCGATTTTGCTGAATAACTCTGATAGACGGAGACGTCCGGCCTTCTGAGTGTCCTTTCTTTCGTCTGAACGCTTCTCGGCCAGTTGACGAGCTGCTCGCTCATCGTCTAGAACCTCGACGCGGTCTCCAGCGGCGGGCACACCCTCTAAGCCCAGTATGGATACTGGTACCGAAGGCCCCGCCTCCTTGATGCTGCGACCACGGTAGTCAAACATGGCGCGAACGCGGCCCGACGTGGACCCGGCGACAACCATGTCACCTGTGCGCAGTGTTCCGTTCTGAATGAGCACTGTGGCTGTGGAACCCCGGTTCCGATCAAGTTCGGCCTCAATGACTGACCCCACAGCAGGCCGATCCGGGTTGGCTTTCAGTTCAGCCATCTCAGCGACGAGCAAGACCATCTCAAGCAGGTCTTCGATGCCTGCCTTCTTCAGGGCAGATACCTCGACCGTCACTGTGCTGCCACCCCAGTCCTCTGACAAGAGCTCGTGATCGGCTAGTTGCTGCCTCACACGATCGGGATTGGCACCGGGGCGGTCCGTCTTGTTGATAGCCACAATAATGGGTACGTCAGCTGCCTTGGCGTGGTTCAGTGCCTCGACTGTTTGTGGCATGACTCCATCATCTGCAGCAACAACCAGGATGGCCAAATCAGTGATCTGAGCCCCGCGAGAGCGCATGGCAGTGAACGCTTCGTGACCCGGTGTGTCTAGGAAAGTAATGAGCTGACCGTTCTTTTCGACCTGGTAGGCGCCAGTGTGTTGCGTAATGCCCCCAGCCTCAGTCTCTACCACCCTTGATTCACGAATCGCATCAAGCAGCGTGGTCTTTCCGTGATCGACGTGACCAAGAATAGTCACCACTGGGGGACGAGGCTGAAGTTTGCCTTTCTCCTCGTCGGGACTGATCGTGACCAGATGTTTTTTCTCCTTCGCAGGCCTCTGCACAACTCCACCCAACTTCTCTACCACCATGGAGGCAACATCAAAGTCGATGACGTTGTTGATCGCCGCCATGACACCTTCTTCCATGAGGGCCTTGATGACGGTGGTGGCAGGTAGATCGAGTTCACCTGCGAGATCTGCAACGGTGATCGTATCTGGGATGACTATCGTCTTGGGACCCGTGGGCTGCGGAGGCGACTCAGGAGTTGATTTCGCAGCGGCCCCTCGAGCAGAACGTGGCCTTTGCTTGGCTGGTGGTCTGCGCCCAGTCGCTGACGCCGGACGACCCCCGGGACCACTGGCTCCGGGCCGACGAGACCTCGCGGCCCCGCTTTTTCGGCGTGCAGAAGTACTCGCCATTCCCGGCTGAGCTTGTGGTCTTTCCCCAGTCGCAGCCGTCGGCCTATCTTGGCGTGGGCCCCTTGGAGCCGATCGACGTTCGGCAGCCGGGCGCCCACTGGACCGTGAGGGTCGCGTGGGGGCAGGCCTTGACGTACGTGTCGCCGTCTCTTCATCTTCCTCATCTGCGAGACGGGTCGCAGGGCGTGGGCGGGCATCTCTCTGCCTCAGGGTCTCTTTGGGCGGCGCTTTCTGCGGCTGTGGCTCTGGTGGCGCGGCAGCGGCCTGTTTCGCGGCTGGCGGTTCAGCGGCGGTTGTCGCATCCTGCGCTGCCTCACTGGCGGTACCCAGTGACGAAGCTAACGCTTCGGCGCTCTTGGACACTGCAGCGGTTTCGCCATGCGCGCTCTGAGAAGCAGACTCATTCACAGCGACAGGAGCCTCATCAGTGGTCTCAGCTTCCTCCTGTGGCCGTTTCGCGCCTCTTCCTCTACGCACGCGCGGGGGCATACCCACCGGGCGTGGCTTAACAGCTTGGGCAGATGAACCCGGAAGTGGTACTGACGGGGAAAAGCGTCGCCGCGCAAGCTCCGCATAACGTTCGTCGACCACACTCATATGGTTTTTCACATCCGCGCCGAGCCCAGCAAGGTAACTGATGATCTCCTTGTTGTCAACGCTGAGATCCTTTGCCAGCTCGTAAACGCGTGTTTTCGGCATGAACATCACCCCAAAATCTTAACTAATCGCTCTTGGCGGCTACCTGTAGGTTTCTGGCGAGGGCTGGGTCACAGATACCAATGACAGCACGACCCGATCTCCCTATCGCCTTGCCCAGAGTATCTTTGGTAGCCATCTGCACAAACGGAACACCTCTACGAGCGGCCCTAGTCAGGAATCTGCGCTTGACATTGTCGGAGGCATCGTTGGCGAGCACGAGTAGATAGACTCGGTTTCTCTCCAGTGCCTCCTCACATGCGGCGTCGCCGGAAACCAGGCGGCCAGCAGCCTGTGCGATTCCCAACAAAGAAAGGAACCTCACTTGACAGACTCCGAAAGCTGTTGCCGCAAGGTCTCCACGAGTTCCGCAGCCATGGGCCTTGCTAGAGCCCTTTCGAGGCTCTTGGTAGCTACAGCTTGCTCAAGACAACTCAGCGAAGGACAGATGTAGGCACCACGTCCAGAGGCCCTGCCACTGGGATCTAGATGAACATTCCCCTGCGGGTCGCGCACAATGCGCAGTAGTTCCTTTTTGCCCTTTACCTGACGACAACCTACGCAGGTTCTTTGGGGAACTCTTCTCGGGCGCATAACCTAACCTTCTCTCACTGCTTGTCGCTGAGCTTATCCATGAGTTTTGCCAGATCCGCAAGATCCTTGAGCACGATCGTCTCTTTCTCTTTCCCCTGCTTCTTGGCACGTTTAGTGTCTGTACCAGAGAGCGGCGCCAGTTCTTTCTCTATGCTTTCTGGCTGCTCAGGGGCAGACTCTGGAACTGCGCCAGCGTGTTCTTCTGCAGTAAACAACGAAGGCAGTTCGTCTTCGTCACCTTCGACCTCGTCCAGAAGCTGATCAATCTCCCGCCGCTTCGGCGAGCGTGGCTTTTTGCCTCTTGGTGTTTCGACTGTGCTATCTGATTCGGGTTGGGCGGGCTGTGACACAGAAAGCTCTGTCTGTAGCTCATCTGCCGGATCCGATTCTGTGGTCGAGAGCTCATCTTGCTCTATGTCAGTCTTCTCCTCATCTGGCGCATCGTCGTCGCGAGGTGGGATGGCAAACATTCGCCGGGCCTCCATGGCGAGAAGCTCCTGCATCTGACTCTCACTCTTGATATCGATCTTCCAGCCAGTCAGACGAGCACCCAAACGGGCGTTTTGGCCCTCCTTGCCGATCGCCAACGAGAGCTGGTGATCCGGAACTACGGCTCGTGCCGTCTTCTCACCATCCATGATGTGCACTCTCAAGACGCGTGCGGGACTGAGAGCGCTCGCAATGAACAGCTCAGGGTCACTGCTCCACTGCACAATATCGATCTTCTCACCTCTCAGCTCCTGTACCACTGCCTGGACCCGCATTCCGCGCGGACCTACACACGCGCCGACCGGGTCGACATTTGGATCTCGGGAGTAGACGGCCATTTTGGAGCGACTTCCGGCTTCCCGCGCCACCGCTCTCAGCTCCACGATGCCATCGTGAATCTCAGGAACCTCAAGCTCGAAGAGCCGCTTGAGTAGACCAGGGTGCGTGCGAGAGGCGACAACCTGGGGCCCCCGGGTCGTCTTGCGCACTTCTGTGACGTAGACTTTCATGCGCGTCCCGTGGCCATAGTTTTCCCTAGTGATTTGCTCGCTAGGAGGAAGGATGGCTTCTACCTTGCCGAGATCGACTAGCACATTTCGATGCTCTGTGCGCTGTACGATGCCCGTGACGATATCGCCCTCGCGGTCCTGGAACTCCTCGAAGATCATGGCTCGCTCGGCTTCCCGAATCCGTTGAATGACTACCTGCTTGGCAGTCTGTGCAGCGATACGTCCGAAGTCGCGAGGAGTTACCTCTATCTCTACAACATCATCAAGCTGGTAATTGGCATCGATGGCTTTGGCATCCTCGAGGTTGATCTCGTTCGCCTCTTCGAGAACCTCTTCTACCACATCCTTGCGGGCATAGACCTTGATGTCGCCACTGTTGTCTAGCTCCACGCGCACATTCTGCGCAGACCCGTAATTGCGTTTATAGGCTGATACAATAGCAGCCTCAATCGCCTCAAAGAGAATCGCCTTGGGGATGCCACGCTCCTTCTCGAGTTCCCCGAGGGCCGCCACTAGCTCCAGATTCATGTCCTTACTCCAGCCTCCCTGTTAGATCACTATCACGCCTCTCGGCTCCTGAGGTCATATTTGAGGAACCAAGTTAGCCTTTGCTACCTGCTGGAGGGGTATGAGCACTTGCTCTCCTTCCACCTCCATCGCCACGTTGCCGTCCCGCAAACCCGTGAGAACGCCGCGGAAGTTGCGCTGACCTCCGATAGCTTGATACGTGCGCAGCTGGACAAGGCTACCGGCGAAACGCTCGAAATCCGTTTCTCGCTTCAAGGAGCGATCAAGCCCCGGCGATGACACCTGGAGATAGTAGCTGGAGGCGACCGGATCAGCGGCATCGAGAATAGGATCTATTTGGCGGCTCAGGAGCGCACAGTCATCTACAGTGACGCCACCGGGCTTGTCGATAAGCAAGCGCAGCACCATGTCTCTGCCCTCTTTGACGTACTCGACGTCGACCAGCTCGAAACCTAGAGCGGTGCATTGCGGCTCGGCTAGTTTGGTGACCTCATCGACGACCCTGCTCACGGGCCCTGCCTCCTCGCATCTATCTTATACAGTGCAAAAGAGTGGGGAGATCCCACTCTTTCCGGCACGCAACATCACGGAATCGGACAAATGACGTATATAGTATAGCACCTTGACGACGGGTTAGCAAGGTGGTTGAGGACCTCTGTTGGGTCACTAAAACAGGGTGAGCTGGTCGGATTCTGGCAGCCCCTCGAGAGCACCATGCTTGGCCAGTACGTCGGTCACTGCCCTTGAGACACCAGCGCGTTTCCGAAGATCCTCCACAGAGGTGAAGCGACGGTCATTACGTGCTGTGACCAGGGCTTCAGCGGCGCTTTCCCCTACCCCCTGGAGGCCAGTGAGCGGCGGACGCAGGCTGTTTTCCACAATGGTGAAGCGCCTAATGTCTGAGCGATACAGATCCACTGGCAAGAAACCGATCCCTCTGGCCATAACTTCCAGGGCCACTTCTAGGAGGGTGATCAGGCTCCTTTCTTTGCCCGTAGCCTCATTGCCTTTCTCATCGAGCTGCTTGAGCGTCTTTTGCACAACAGGCTTTCCTTGCAGAATCAGCTGCGCATCAAAGTCGTCGGCGCGAACCGAGAAATAGGCCGCATAAAAATCTAGTGGATGATGCACCTTGTAGTACGCTTGCCAGAAAGCCATGATAGCATAGGCAGCGGCATGCGCCTTCGGAAACAGGTAACTGATCTTCTTGCAGGAGTCAATGTACCATCGCGGCACGCCATGTTCGAGCATTAGCGATTCGTCTTCGGATGTCAGTCCCCTGCCCTTGCGTACCCGCTCCATGATCCGGAAAGCCGTTTCGGCTGGCAGACCCTCGCGAATCAGATGGATCATGATGTCGTCTCGACAGGCGATGGTTTCTGCGAGACTTGCTGTCTCCTTGCGCACCAGATCCTGAGCATTATTGAGCCAGACGTCTGTGCCATGCGATAGGCCCATGATACGTACGAGGTCAGCGAAGGTCGCGGGCCGCGTGTCTTCAAGCATCTGGCGCACAAAGCGCGTGTTGTACTCAGGTATGGCGAGAGTTCCCACTGTGCTACCGGCCTCTTGCGGGCTAATGCCCAGGGCCTCCAGGCCGGAGAAAAGACTCATCGCCTTTGGGTCATCCAAAGGAATCTCGTCTGCTTTCACACCAGTGGATTGCTCTAAGAGACGAATCATGGTGGGGCCGTCGTGACCGAGGATGTCCAGTTTCAGAAGCTGGTCTTCCATATAGGCATAGGCAAAGTGGGTAGTGATGACCCCACTGCTCTTGTCATTGGCAGGGTGCTGCACCGGAGTAAACTCGTATATCTCTCTGCCGCGGGGAACCACCATGATTCCCCCGGGATGCTGCCCACTGGTACGCCGCACGCCAGTGACGCCCAACGACAGGCGGTTGATCTCAGCGCTGCGGGCAGTGAGGCCTTTCTCATCGAGATATTTCCGCACATACCCATAGGCCGTCTTCGCGGCCAAGGTGGCGATCGTCCCCGCCCGAAACACGTTCTCTTTTCCGAAGAGCTCTTCCGTGTACTGATGGGCCCGTGGCTGGTACTCGCCCGAGAAGTTGAGGTCAATGTCAGGGATCTTGCCCACCCCATCAAAGCCCAAGAACGTTTCAAAAGGAATGTCGAAGCCATCGCGACGCAGCGGTTTTTCGCAGTTGGGACACTCCTTTGGTGGCAGGTCTGGACCTGAACCTATCAGACCACTGAGGTCGGTCTCGAAATAGCTGCAGGCTGGGCACGCGTAATGAGGCGGAAGCGGGTTGACTTCGGATACCCCGCACAGCAGGGCCACCAGTGAAGAGCCAACAGAGCCCCGAGAGCCAACAATGTAACCGTCACTCACCGATTTCGCCACAAGCTTATGGGCGATCATATACAACGAAGCGAAGCCATTACCGATAATCGACTGCAGCTCCTCGTCCAGACGAGCGGCTACTAGTTCGGGAAGCGGATCACCGTACAAGCAGCGGGCGTTCTTCTCGCACATTTGCTGCAGTTCCTCTTCTGCTCTCTCCAGATGAGGTGGGTAGAAACCTTCGGGGATCGGCCGAAGCTCTTCTATCGTGTCCGCAACTCGCTGCGGCGCCTCAACCACCACTTCATGGGCCAGCGTCGCCCCCAGATAGTCGAATTCAGCCAGCATCTCATCGGTCGTCTGGAAATAGAGAGGTGCAGTGGTCTCTACATCGGAGAAACCATGACCAGCCATCAGAATACGTCGGTAGATCTCATCCGCAGGATCTACGTAGTGTGCATCCGATGTGGCCACAACAGGTTTGCCCAGCTTGTGACCTATGGCCACGATGCGTCTGTTGATCTCCCTCAGAGTCTCCTCTGACGCCACCCTACCAGCCTCGATGTGAAAACTCGTGTTGGCGAGAGGTTGGATCTCAAGATAATCATAGAAGGAGGCGATCTCCTCAGTCTGTTCATCAGATGCTCCCGCCAGAATGGCCTGGTACAGCTCGCCAGCCTCGCACGCCGTACCAAAGAGAAGCCCGTCGCGCAGGCGAATGAGTTCGCTGCGTGGGAGACGAGGTCTCCGGTAGAAATGATCGATGTGAGAGAGGGAGACGAGACGATACAGGTTACGCAACCCCTCTGCAGTGGCAGCTAGGATCACTATGTGAGGAGTGCGACCGCGTTCATCGTGGTCATCTGCCAGATAGCCCTCGAGGCCATAGAGGATCTTGATGCCGTGTTTCTGCCCAGCGGCGTATGCTTCAGGGAAAGCTTGTACGACACCGTGGTCTGTAATAGCCACTGCCGGGTGTCCCCACGCACTCGCCCGCTGCACAATATCGGCAACATCTGCCACGCCGTCTAGAGCACTCATCTTGGTGTGGATATGCAGCTCTACTCGCTTTTCCGGTGCGGTATCCAGGCGCTTCTGAGGTGGAGGAATGCGACAGATATCCTTAGGCAAGAGTGTAAGCTCCTGAGAGTAGCTGTCATGCTGCACTGCCCCTCGTATACTCAGCCAGGAGCCCGTCGAAATCCGCCTCATCCAATCGTCACGTTCTTCGGCAAAGGTCTTCACGCTGATCGAGTCAGCGTCATCAGTGATGTCAAAAAGAACTAGATGGCGTCCGGAACGCATCTCTCGCACATCCATTTGGAGGACTCGTCCTCGGACGACCACCGAGCGTTCTTCGTCTTGGATACTGGTCAAAGGCTGCGGCTCTTGCCCGATGGCCTGTCCGAGGATGACCTCAACACTGTCACCTTGGCTGTCGTTCTTACTCTCTGCGTTGTTCTGCTCGTCCTGGATGCGTTGCATGATGGTCTCCATGTAGTGGTCATCGGTGGCCTCATCTAGAGGATCCACCTCCAATGCTTCGTGAGTCGCTGCGACCTCCTGCCATCCTGGATCGTATAGCAGTTCGACACGAGTCAGCTCAAGAGCAGAGGCCAGTGCGTCAGCCAGTTTCGAGCAGGCTTCAGCGTCGCTGTCTTGAATGGGCTGTTTGAGGAAAACGCGCCACACATTAGCCTTAGGCAACACTTCCACGTGGCTGATCACTGCGTCAATGGCCGGAGATACTCCCGCTGCTAGACACAGATCACGCAACCCCGACTTGTCTGGTTGGGGTTCCACGATGCACAACAGATCCACAGAACAGACCTCCATTAGGTGCCCTGGAAAAACCGAGCGACATCCTGGTAGGTCGCGTAGACCAACAGGAGCAGCAGCAAGGCCAAGCCGACGAACTGCATCATGCCTCGCTGCTCCGGCTTCAGAGGCTTTCCCCTAAGTGCTTCGAACACCAGCAAGACAACCCAGAAACCGTCTAGTGCCGGAATGGGAAACAGGTTGAACAAGCCCAAGTTGATATTCAGAAGGATGGCCAGCCGCAAGAGTGAGCCCAGGCCCTCTTGGACGGCACTGCCAGTAATGACAAAGATGCCGACTGGGCCCGACAACTCCGCTCGAGTTCGGCCCGAGATCATTCGCGCCACAACTCGAGCCACGCCAAGTGTCCAGCTATAGGTCTCTATTGCGCCCAGGCGGAGACTAGTCAGCAGCGGTTGGCGTTGTTGATCGAAGAGGGTGACACCGAGCATCCCCACTTGCCGTTGTGGGTCGAGGCGCGGCACGACCACGAAGGCCAGCGGCTGGTCCCCTCTGAGTACACTCAACGATAGCGATGTACCAGCGCGAGGTTGCACAAAGCCCACAACTTGTTCCGAAGCCGAGATGGGCTGTTCGTTGATGCTCACAATCTGGTCGCCTGGCTGTATCCCAGCCACGGCAGCCGGGCTTCCCACCTCCACCTCTTGAATGGTGGGGGGTATAGTGACTGCCATGTGGTAGATCACGATCAGCACAAAGGCGAGAATGAAGTTCATGAAGGGGCCTGCGCACACAAACGCTAGGCGCTGCCATAGGGGTCTGGCTTCGAACGTCTCTGCGAGAGGCACTTCCTCTTCACACGCTTCAGGAGCAGCATCCATACCGGCGATCTTGACAAAGCCTCCCAAGGGCACGGCTCGTACGGAGTACAGTGTCTGCCCTCTTTTTCGCTGACAAAGACTGGGGCCAAAACCCAAGGCAAACTCGAAGACCCTAATGCCAGCCAACTTAGCCGCACTGAAGTGGCCAAACTCGTGAAACAGCACGATCAGTCCGAAGATGACTACGAACCCCAGCACCGTTGACGTGGCAACGGAAATGAGCTGTGCGAAGCGCCCAAATGCCTGAGCAATCACTTGGCTCACCAGCATTCCCTCTTTTCTACAGGCCGATTCTATCTCTGTCGAGTGCCTAGCGCTAAGGCAACCTCGCGTGCTCGAACGCGGGCCTGTCGATCAGCATCAAGGATCTCGTCCACCGAGTTGGGTTCTCTTGCTGTATGATGGTTCATACACGACTCCACGACACGCGGAATGTCAGTGAAGCGGATGTTCCCATGAAGAAAAAGTTCCACAGCCACTTCGTTTGCTGCATTGAGAACCGCAGGCATTGTGCCACCAGTTCTACCGGCTGCAAAGGCTAGCTCAAGGCTAGGAAAACGCTGTGTATCTGGTTTTTCAAAAGATAGGTTTCCCATGTTCCATGGGTCTAGTCGAGATGCTGGCGAATTCAGGCGCTGCGGATGCATGAGCGCCACTTGAATGGGCAGGCGCATGTCGGGAGCACCCAGCTGCGCGATGATGGAACCGTCAACCAACTCAACCATGGAATGCACAATGGACTGTGGATGGATGATGACTTGGATGTCGTCCCACGCGGCGTCAAAGAGCCAGCGCGCTTCAATCACCTCTAGCCCTTTGTTCATAAGGGTGGCAGAGTCGATCGTGATCTTGTTCCCCATAGCCCACGTTGGGTGACGCAGAGCATCGCTTGGTGTCATGTCACGTAGCTTCTCACCCGGAGTGCAGCGGAAGGGGCCTCCGGAGGCCGTCAGATAGAGACGGTGAAAAGACCCGCCGCTAGCCTGCAAACACTGGAAGATAGCTGAGTGTTCGCTGTCAATCGGTAGCATCTGCCCCCCGTGTTGGGCAACCGCAGCAGTTACCAGGGCCCCTCCGGCGACCAGGGCCTCTTTGTTGGCTAGGCAAATGCGCTTGCCGCATTCAGCGGCAGCGTGAGTCGGCGCCAATCCCCGAGCGCCAACCACAGCCACCACGACGCTGTCGACATCCGGCAAGGAGGCACATTCGATCAGTCCGGCATCACCTGTGACAATGCGAATGTGCGGCGCGAGACGCTTTTTGAGCTCAGGAACCAAGCGTGGATCGCCGATGCAGACGACACTGGGTCGGTACAGCTTAGCTTGTTTGACAAGGAGATCGACATTGCTGCCTGCGGCCAGAGCTTCAACTGAGAACCGCGATCGATGGTAATCTACGACCTCAAGGGTGTTTCGTCCGATGGAACCCGTAGAGCCTAGTATCGCCAAGCGCATAGTCATCGTCTCCTTGGTGGCTACACTACCGACATTATACCATTTGTGCCCGGCCCTTCCAGCCAAAGGCTACCATCAATGCGTCCAGCCCAGCCAGAGTGCTTTCAGCGTGATGGCTAGAAGTGGTCCCATGAAGAGGCCAGGAAAACCCCAGAAACGCACACCAAAATAGATGGCCGCTAGGCTAGTCAAGGGATGCAGATTTGCCTGTCCGGCAATGAGTAATGGCTCGATTCCTTGTCTGATCAGAAGCACCAGCCCCAAACTGGTTGCCAACCCCGCCGCCACCGCCTTGCTTCCAGTGAGCCATTGCCACACCGCCAAAGGAACGAACAGAGTGCCAGGACCCATGAGCGGGATGATGTCCAATATGCCTGCCAGCGTGCCTAGCAACCAAGCATAGGGCATTCCGAAGATCAGCAGGCTTGCGGTACATAAGACAGCTGAGACGGCGACGAGCAGGACTTGCGCTCGCACAAAGCCAACCATCCCAGCAAAGATGCCACGATTGAGCTCGGCACCTCGTCTGCGCCAGGAGGGGGGAAGACTGGCGACAAGCGAGCGAGCCAGGGCTCTGCCGTCTCGAGCCAGAAAGAAAGCGGCCAAGACAGCCACAACGAGCCTGGCCAAAGCGCTGGGCAGCTCTGCCACAGCAGCAAAGAACCCCCCCACCAGTAGTTCAAGAGTCTGGGCAAGCTGACTGGTTGAACTGCGTATGAGGTCGTAGACAGGCGGAGGAAGCTCTGCAACCAGTTGGTTGAGCCAGACAATCTTAGTTAGTACCTCGTACCTGAACTCGGGAAGCTTTTCTGCGAGCTGATTCACATCCTGCACGACGTTGAGCACTACAAGAATAAGGGAACCAGCCACCAACACGGCTAACCCCGCTAGAAGGAGTAGCACCGCTAGCCCCCGCGGCAGTCCAAGCTTCTCCAACCGGTTTGCGGGCTGATCAATGAGAGCTGCCAAGAGAAGAGCTAAAAGGAAAGGTCCCACAAACGGTGACAGGAAACTGACAGCTGCTAACGCAAGCATGGAGGTCAGAAAGATGATGAGCCCTTTTTCGAGAGAGTAGGCCATCCACCTTGCCCCTCCCGGCGCGGCTCACCCCAAGAGGAGCCGCAGTAAGTAGACAGCGACACCCGCCAAGAGCATGCTGTCAAAGCGGTCTAGTATGCCTCCATGTCCTGGCAGCAAAGACCCGGCGTCCTTAACCCCAGCCTCGCGCTTCATCGCCGATTCCACCAGGTCGCCTATTTCAGCAGCCAAGGCCACCGTCATCCCCAGTACAGCTGCATACCATAGAGGCCATTGTACCGCCAAGCCAAGGCCTATCCCAGCGACCAGCCCGCCAAACACCCCAGCTAGGGCCCCCTCTACCGTTTTGTTGGGGCTAATTGTGGGGGCAAACGCTGTTCGCCCATACGCGCGGCCGACAAAGAAGGCAAAGCTATCAGCACACCAGGTTCCTAGCACAGCCAGAAGCACTGGAGCTAGACCGTCAGCACGGACAAGAAACAGGAAGGCAAAGAGGCCGACATACAGACTACCCATGCAGATAGCTGCTCCGCGCTGCAGTACACGCCCGCCCGAGACACTAAGTTCTCCGACCAAAGCCACGATAGTAATGAGTGCTATCGCCAGGGGCCAAGACCAAGTTACATGCAAAGAAGCATATGCTGCGATGAGCAGTGTCAACCCACCAACCGCGATCGAAAGGCCCGTACCGTGGCACCCGAGACGTTCGTAAAAGCGCCCCATCTCGAAGCCTGCAAGCACAGATAACACTGCCAGAAGGGCAAACCAAGCCCAGCCTCCCATACATAGCAGAACCAAGAAGATAGGGATCCAGAACAGAGCCGTCAGAACGCGTGCGAGCAAGCTCTCACACCTTTCCGAATCGGCGCTGGCGTCTTTGAAACTCCATCAGCGCTTGATACAAGTGCGTCTCACGGAAATCGGGCCAGTACTCGTCTATCACATAAAGCTCCGTATAGGCCACTTGCCACAGCAGGAAGTTGCTAATGCGGAACTCGCCACCCGTACGAATGAGCAGGTCAGGGTCAGGCGTCCCAGCCGTACTTAGGTGCGCTGCAAGGCACTCCTCGTCGATTGCTTCGGGGCTCAGTTCGCCTCGCGCGACACGTACGCACAGGGCTCGCACCCCGTCCACCAGCTCCGCTCGGGCGCCATAGTTAAAGGCGATAAGCAGCTGCAGCCCCTGGTTGTTGGCGGTAAGCTTCTCGGCGTGCTCAATGCGCCGAAGTGTGGATGCAGGAAGACCTGTCCTTCTTCCAATCACTTTCACCATGACGTCGTTGGCATGCAACTGGCCGATGTAGTACTGGAAAACCTCCTCCAAGAGGCGGAGCAGGAAGCTCACTTCGTCTTTGGGCCTGCCCCAGTTTTCTGTGGAAAAGGCGTAGACGGTAAGAACCTCGATGCCCCATTCACTACAAGCACGAACACAAGTGACCAGACTATCGACACCAGCCTTGTGGCCTGCGGCACGTGGCAATCCACGCTGTAGAGCCCAACGCCCATTGCCATCCATGATGATGGCCACGTGTTGGGGAGGGTTCTCAGGTTTGGCAAAAGTGCATTCCTCTCGTCTCACTCAACGCTGACCCCTTTGAAAACCTTTCGCCGCTAGGGCATCGACATAGGAGCCGATTGTCAAGCTGCTCCAGACCTGGTCGTACTGTTACCAACACTCAGGGCACACGATAAGCAAGACGCTATCGGCGCTGACCGCGCGTACTGCCACAACCCTAAGGGTGTCGTCCTCTTCATCCACAGCACAGACAACGCCTCCATCTCGTGGGGCTTGGATCAGCAAAATGGAGGTACCTATATCCAGAGCCCGGCATTCCTCCCGGGCTCTGGACAGCTCCCAGCCTATGACATCGGGCAGGTCCAAGTTCAGTTCAGCGCACCTCGCGAATCCGTCTAGATCTCCATAATCTCTTGTTCTTTGGTCTGCAGAAGCGCGTCGATCTCCTTGATATATTTGTCAGTAAGCTCCTGGGACTGCTTCTCAGCTCGTTTGGCTTCGTCCTCGGAGATATCGCCATCTTTCTGCAGAGCTTTCAGCTGATCGTTAGCATCACGCCTGATATTGCGCACAGCCACGCGTTTGTCCTCGGCTTCTTTGCGCACTAAGCGTACAAGGTCCTTGCGGCGCTCCTCGGTAAGGGGTGGAATGGCTAACCTAATGATCTGCCCGTCATTCATAGGTGTCAATCCTAGGTCAGACTGGAGAATCGCTCGCTCGACTTCCTTGAGGGCAGAACGGTCCCAAGGCTGGATCGTGATCAAGCGAGGTTCTGGCACCGACACTGTTGCCAGCTGAGAGATCGGGGTGGGTGTTCCATAGTAGCTAACTGAAACACGATCAAGGATAGCGGGGTTGGCTCTGCCCGTACGCACGACGGCGAAGTCTCTCTTGGTAGCAGCTATGACACCCTTCATCTTATTCTCTGCATCGTTGAGCACACCGCGAATCATGTGCCGCCTCCTTTGTAAATCGTGTCTTGTCGCGACTTATTTCGCTGAGTTCTTAGGCACCATTCCCACAACCGTACCGATCTTTTCGCCTCTGACGGCGCGCAGGATGTTTCCGGGCTTATCAAAGTTGAAGACAATGATAGGAATGCCATTATCCATACACAGGGAGGTGGCAGTGGCATCCATGACACGCAACCCCTGCTGCAAGACTTGAATGTACTCCAAGCGGTCATACTTACGGGCTGTGGGGTTGGTTCGCGGATCGGCATCGTAGACCCCGTCCACACCGCGCTTGGCCATGAGAATAACCTCGGCATCCACTTCTGCGGCTCGCAAGGCCGCAGTTGTGTCAGTGGTGAAGAACGGGTTTCCGGTACCCGCGGCGAAAATAACCACCCTGCCCTTTTCCAAGTGGCGAATGGCGCGCCGGCGAATGTAGGGTTCTGCTACTGGTCGCATTTCTATGGCGGTCTGCAGACGGGTGACAAGTCCGATCTGCTCCATCGCATCCTGCAACGCGAGAGCGTTGATTACAGTGGCCAGCATTCCAGCGTAGTCAGCTGTACCCCGGTCCATCCCCCGCTCGCTAGCAGCTGCTCCCCGCCAGATATTGCCACCGCCAACCACGACACATACTTCAACACCTGCATCGAAGACTTCCTTGATCTCCGCGGCGATGCGGGCCACAACCTCCAAGTCGATGCCAAAGCCTTGGTGGCCAGCCATTGATTCGCCGCTGAGTTTAACAATGATGCGTGAGTACTGGGTGCGCGCAGACATGTGGGGCCTCCTTTGTACTGCCGTAGGTCTTAGGCAATTACAGGTCGCGAAGCCCTTCTCCCATTTCATAGCGAACAAAGCGCCGTACAGACATGTTCTCACCCATCGTAGCGATGTTCTCCTTGATGAGATCCTCTACCGTCTTGTCAGTATCTTTGATGAAAGGCTGCTCTAGGAGACATGCCTCTTTGTAGAATCTCTCAAGTTTTCCATTGACGATGCGGTCGATGATCTTCTCCGGCTTTCCCTCGTTACGGGCTGTTGCGGCATACACGGCACGTTCCTCTTCGATGAGGCTCGCGGGAACGTCCTCACGCCTCACGAAGGAAGGACGCGAAGCGGCCACTTGCATAGCTAGGTCGCGGACAAGCGTCTTGAAGATCTCATTTTTGGCGACGAAGTCGGTTTCGCAGTTGACCTCGATCAGTACTCCTATGCGGCCACCAGCATGAATGTAAGCGTCAACAGTACCCTCATTGGCAGTCCTTCCGGCCTTCTTAGCCGCTGCGGCGAGTCCTTTTTCCCGCAGAAATGTGATAGCTTTCTCCACATCCCCGTTCGTCTCTTGCAGCGCTTTCTTGCAGTCCATAATGCCTGCCTGAGTGCGTTCGCGCAACTCTTTGACCATGCCCATCGAAATGTCCACCACTATCGGATCACACTCCTACACAATCAAATCCAGCAAAGGGGCGGCCCATCGAAACCGCCGCCCCGGACGTCCTACGCTTCCACGAGTTCTTCTGCGTCTGCTGCCTCATCCCCTGCGGACTCGTCGCTATCGAAGCTTTCCCCTGTGTCAGCATGGGGTTCTTCAGCTGCTTCCTCACGACCTTCGAGCCCTTCGATGATCGCGTCTGCCATCTTCCCTGTTAGAAGTCTGATGGCACGAATGGCATCATCGTTTCCGGGAATCACGAAGTCGATCTCATCGGGATCACAGTTAGTGTCCACGATGGCGATGATGGGTATGTGCAACTTGCGAGCTTCAGCAACTGCATTTCGTTCTTTGCGGGGATCGATCACAAAAACGGCAGCTGGCAAACGATTCATGTTGCGCACGCCGCCGACGAATCTCTCAAGACGCTCTTTCTCTTTGAGAAGCTCAAGGACTTCTTTCTTGGGTAGAACCTCGAAAGAGCCATCAGTCTCCATCGTCTCAAGCTGTTTGAGGCGCTGAATGCGTCCGCGCAAAGTCTTGAAGTTGGTCAGCATGCCACCGAGCCAGCGCGTATTCACATAGGGCATGCCGCAGCGCCCGGCTTCAGTGTTGACAGTTTCCTGTGCCTGCTTTTTTGTACCTACAAAAAGAAGCATGCCTCCGTCGGCAGCCATGTCCTTGACAAAGGTATATGCCTCTTCGACTTTGCGCACAGTTTTCTGCAGATCGATGATGTAGATACCGTTGCGCTCTGTGAAGATATAAGGAGCCATCTTCGGATTCCAGCGTCTAGTTTGGTGCCCAAAATGCACTCCTGCCTCTAGGAGCTGCTTCATAGAAATCACTGCCATCAACGTACCTCCCTAGGTTAGACCTCCGGATCCATCTTCCTCTCCGAAAACCCGCGTGCTTGCCGCGGGCACCAGCCGGCCAGTCCGGATCCGTGTGTAATTTGGCCATCGCTAAGTATACCATGAACAACAGACCCCATCAATATCCACATCAGGCGTCTACTGAGGCAATAGGGCTGTGATCTTCACCGCTAGGCTGCCGTCGTCTTGCACCACCAGGTCACCGATAGCTAGAGGGTAGTCATTGGCGTGAAGACGCACAGGTTGGTTAGGCGCGAGCACCAAGGGAATGAGACTATCGATCTTCCAGAGCGCTACGCTGCGCACGGTAAGCTGGACAGCAGGGACCATAACGCTGATCGACAACGGGATTTCGGCGACCAGTGAAGAGACCACTGGTGAACATGCCTCCTCAACTCCTGTCGCCGCCGCTGTGGTTGACGGGCATAGCTGAGCCAAGGCCTCTGGTGACATGAGTACATAGACAGCCCGGGTTTTCTCGTCTGTGGAGTAGAAGGGTATCACCACGATCTGAGCCTCGCTATCGATCGCTGGTTCTGCACCACCGCATGCTCCTATGTCCCAGCGTCGGGGAGACTGCGAGCGCCAGACAGCTCGACGGGCACCATCGGACATGGCCAAGGCCGCCACAGACTCGGTGATCATGTATTCGATGACGCGACGCCACGCGGCAAACGGTGCATGTGCATTGGTGCTCCCGTTGGCCCGGTTGGCTGTCTCGTCTAGATGATAGGCGGTTAGGCTGGTTGTCGCCACTAATACAGATAACGCAGGGCTAGACGACTGAGTCTCGACGAGAACAAGCCTGGTGCCTACCGAGACATCCATGGCCAGCGGAAGCTTGTCCCACGTCGAGAGTGATGGTTTTCCCGGCTCAAATCGACAGAACGAACCTAGGAGTGCCTCCAAACACTCCACTGCTTTCTGTGAGAACCTGTCAAGTGCTTTTTCATCGACTGACGCGTAAGGCTGCCCGGCCCCACTGCCGAGCAGAGCCTCCAATTCCTGACGAGATAGAGCCATGGCCACATCGATTCCCTCCCTGGATAATGATGTGATGCTGTGCGGGCATGTCGGCGGCCTTGGGTTTTCGCCAGCGATGGTGTACGTTGCGGCAGAAGCTTGCCGCAGCCGCCTCGACTTCCACGCCTGGTTGACCGCCGACTCCCTGGAAACCCCTGGACATCCCTTCCCTAATCCCGCTACAGGATGTAACGGCTTAGATCTACATCGCCTACCAGCTCACTCAAGTGCTGACGTACGTAATCCGCGGTGATAGTCACTGTTTGCTCCCCGATTTCCGGGGCAGCGAAGGAGAGTTCTTCTAAGAGCTTTTCGATGATGGTGTGTAGTCGGCGGGCGCCGATATTCTCGGCTCTACTGTTGACTTCCTCGGCCATGCGGGCGATCTCGGCAATGGCCTCGTCGGCAAACTCAAGCACCACGCCTTCGGTAGCCATAAGCGCGGCGTACTGCTTGACTAGCGCGTGGCGTGGTTCGGTCAGAATGCGGTAGAAATCGTTTTGGGTCAAGCTGCTGAGTTCTACGCGAATGGGAAAGCGCCCCTGCAACTCTGGGATGAGATCAGCGGGTTTGGAAATGTGAAAGGCTCCTGCAGCGATAAAAAGAATGTGATCGGTGCGCACAGGACCGTACTTGGTATTCACCGTGGTCCCCTCGACGATGGGTAGAATGTCGCGCTGCACCCCCTCGCGAGACACATCCGGACCAGTCCCCTGCTCGCGACCCGCTATCTTGTCAATCTCATCGATAAACACGATGCCCGATTCCTCAGTGCGCGCTATAGCTTCGGCTGTGGCCGCATCCATATCCACGAGTTTCTGTGCTTCCTCTTGCGCTAGGATTCTCCGGGCCTCTCTTACAGAGGCCTTGCGCTTATGCTTTCTCTTCGGTAACACTTGGGTAAAGAAGTCCTGGAGGTTCATACCCATCTCTTCCATACCTGCTCCGGCGAATACGTCGAAGACATTTGGCCCGCTCTCTTCCACTTCGAACTCCACAATTCGCTCCTCTAAGAGCCCTTGGCGAAGCTGCGCCCGAAGACTCTCACGGGTGTGATGTAGGCCTTCCTGATTCTCAGGTGCGGTCCCTTCAGTGCTTTCAGGCGGAGCGTAGCCTGTCATTCCGAACAGAGCGGAGAAAGGATTGGGCCCTGGTTCAACAGTGGGCATGGGGACCAAGATGCTCAGTAAGCGGTCTTCTGTAAGTCGTTCTGCTTGCTCGCGGACTGCTTCTGTGCGCTCATGTCGCACCATGCGCAAGGAAGTCTCGACCAAGTCGCGGACGATCGACTCTACATCCCGGCCTACATAGCCAACTTCAGTGAATCGTGTAGCTTCAACCTTGACAAAAGGCGCTGTAGCCAGGCGAGCCAGGCGACGAGCTATTTCTGTCTTGCCGACTCCTGTTGGACCAATCATGAGAATATTCTTGGGAGCTACTTCCTCACGCATCTCCACGGGAAGCAGGCGTCGTCGATACCGATTACGCAGTGCAACCGCTACCGCCTTCTTGGCCTGATCCTGTCCGACAATGTAGCGATCGAGTTCTTCGACAATCTGGCGCGGGGTTAACTCAGGTGCCATTGCCTCCGCCTCCTGCCTGAAGCTCCTCCACCGTGATGTGGTCATTAGTAAACACGCATATCGCTGAAGCAATGCGCAGGGACTCTCGCGCCACATCCACTGGTTCAAGTTGGGTATGGCGCATCAGTGCTCGCGCCGCAGCGAGAGCATAGGGTCCTCCCGAACCCACTGCTGCAATGCCGTCATCAGGTTCAATGATCTCGCCTGTGCCTGAAACAACGAGAAGCGAACGAGTGTCCATGACCACCAAGAGAGCCTGCAATTGGCGCAAGGCACGGTCGGTGCGCCACTCTTTTGCCAATTCCACCGAGGCCCGTAACAGGTTGCCCCGGTATTCCTCTAGGCGACCCTCGAATCTTTCGAAAAGGGTAAAGGCATCAGCTGCTGCGCCGGCAAATCCTGCCAGCACAGTATTGTGGTATAGGCGGCGAACCTTACGGGCGGTGTGCTTTATGATAGTGTGCTCACCTAGGGTCACTTGACCGTCGCCTGCCAAGGCCCCTGATGACCCTCTTTTTACGCCGATAATGGTCGTACAGCGGATCATCCGGTCGCTCCCCTTTCGCTGTCTGACTACCACAACGAGAGTGTCCAAAAAGCACTGCCACGCGTCAAGTCAAGCTTTCCACGGGAACCATGGCGTGGCCGCATTCTTTGTTGGCACACACCCACTGCGTATCTTGCTTGCGTCTCTTACGCTCAACCATGTAGGTCCCACAGGTTGGGCATTTGGCTGGCACAGGGCGTTGCCAGCTTGTGAAATCGCACTCGGGATACCGAATGCAGCCGTAGAAAGTGCGCCCCCGGCGGGTCTTTCGCTCGACGAGGCTGTTGCCGCATTGCGGACACTCAACACCGATTTCGGTCAGCAACGGCTTCGTGTTCTTGCATTCCGGATAGCCAGGACAGGCCAGGAACTTTCCGAAACGCCCCCACTTTATCACCATGTTACGACCACAGGCCTCGCAGATCTCCTCAGTTACCTCGTCTTCAACGCGTGTCTCCTTGGCCAGCTCATGAGCTCGCTCTAGCGAGTCAGAGAAGGGACCGTAAAACTCCTTCACAAGCCCTACCCAGTCTGCCTCTCCTTCTTCTATGGCGTCGAGGCGTTGCTCCATGTTGGCAGTGAACTCGACATCCACAATGTCAGGGAAGTGCGTCTTGAGCAGGTCAACGGTAACGAAGCCCAGCTCGGTGGGCATGAATCGCCGCTCCTGTTTCGTGACATAGCCACGTTTTTGCACCGTGTCAATGATCGCCGCGTAGGTGCTAGGGCGTCCAATCCCTAGCTCTTCCATGGTCTTCACCAGCATTGCTTCGGTAAAGCGAGGCGGTGGTTGCGTAA
Source organism: Limnochordia bacterium (assembly GCA_050951545.1). Taxonomy (GTDB): domain Bacteria; phylum Bacillota; class Limnochordia; order DTU080; family DTU080; genus DTU080. The sequence goes on from JBMNJG010000012.1 coordinate 144,418, forward strand.
AGTGTTGACGCGGTTCCATCTTGCGTTCGTATAAGCCATCGCCTTCTTGCAGCTCGGGAAGCTTCCTCTCTTGTTCTTGGCCGTCGTTGGCCTCTTCGTCAGTTTGCTCGCTGTAGACAGCCATGAAACCAGCAAAGCGCATAGTTGAACCAGTAGCTCGAAAGGTGTAGGGCACTTGCGTCCCATCCACTATGGGCACGATGTCTGCGGCTACTGTGTCAAAAACAGCCGGACGCATTTGGCTAGCGACAAAGCGCTCCCAGATCAGTTTATAAAGCAGATACTGCTCCCGCGTCAGGTATTGCTTGATGGATTCGGGAGTACGGTGTACTCCTGTAGGGCGGACCGCCTCATGAGCCGCCTGCGCCCCCTTCTTGGTCTTATACTGCGGTGGGCGTTCGGGCCTGAACTGCCTGCCCCATGTGCTGTCGATGACATCTTGTGCTGCTGCTTGGGCTTCAGTCGCTACCCGAGTAGCGTCTGTCCGCAGATAGGTGATGAGGCCAACGGTGCCTTCGGTGCCTACGTCTAGACCTTCATATAGCTGCTGAGCTACGCTCATGGTGCGTCGAGCAGTGAAACGTAGGCGACGGGCTGCCTCCTGCTGCATCGTACTTGTAGTAAAGGGTGCGGCGGGCTTGCGCGTGCGTTCAGATCGCGTCAACGCCGCCACCCGATAGGAGGCGTTCGTCAGCCTTTGGATGATCGCCTGTGTCTCATCTTCGGTCTTTAGCGCAGCATTTTCGGCACCGCAGCGGATGAGACGCGCAGGGAACTGAGAACTTCTGGCTGTTTTGGATAGCCAGACGGTAAGGGTCCAGTACTCCTCGGATCGAAAACCTCTAATCTCCATCTCGCGGTCGCATATCAGGCGCAACGCGGCTGATTGCACTCTGCCAGCAGACAGACCTGGTTTGACCTTCTCCCACAGCAAAGGGCTCAACTTATAGCCTACCAGCCGGTCTAGCACTCGCCTGGCTTGCTGGGCGTCAACCAGATCAAGGTTTATTGGCCTGGGATTCTTGATAGCGTTCTTGACGGCACTCTGGGTAACCTCGTTGAACTCGATGCGTTGCGGCGCTTGCGTGTCCAGCTTTAGGGCTTCCGCGAGATGCCAGGAAATTGCTTCCCCTTCGCGGTCGGGGTCAGTGGCCAGAAGAACACGATCAGCTTTCCGAGCGGCTGTGCGTAGCTGTTGCAGGTTTTTGCCTTGCCCGCGGACGGTAATGTACTTTGGCGCAAAATCATTCTCAATGTCAACACCGAATTGGCTACGTGGCAAGTCGCGCACGTGGCCCATCGACGCCTTGACTGAATACTTCCGACCCAGGAATCTCCCAATGGTCTTGGCTTTGGCTGGAGATTCCACAATCACTAGAGTGCTCAAACCATCGTACCTCCAGCTTCGGGGTGGTTACCGCCACTCCTAGACTATTTGTCATGTTACCATACCGTTGTTCTCAGGCGCAAGTTAGTCCCAAGTCACTGCGTTTCCACCAGTCTGTAGACATCGCCAGGTCCGCGCTGCACATAGCCTTGCATCTCCAGCAGCGTGAGATCACTGCGCACAGTGGAGCAATTTCTCGCCAGTCGCCGAGCTACTTCATCGGCAGTAGCTGGCCCAGTCTGTAGAACCTGCCAGACCCTCACTGGCTGGGGCGGCTGAGCTGGCGTGTCTGCGGGGGGGCGGGCGGTGACCCGCCTGAGATGCTCTGCGGGTGGCTGCGCCAAGGTCTCTTTCAGTTCCTTGTACAGATCCTCCACGAGGTCCGTAGCATTTCGTATTGCCCTTGCCCCTTCACGCAGCAAGCCGTTTGAGCCTTGCGTATGCTCACGTGTGGGATCGCCAGGGCAGACGAAGACATCGCGACCATGATCCAGCGCGTAGTCTGCCGTGATCAAGGCGCCGCTTCTGGCAGGGGCTTCTACTACTACAGTGGCCAAAGCCAGACCAGCCAGTGTTCGGTTCCGGACAGGGAAATGGGTGCGTCTAGCTCCAGTTCCGCAGGGAAACTGACTGATCAGTGCTCCGCAGGCTGCTACTTCCTCAGCGAGACCTGCATGGGCTCTCGGATAGACAGACTCTACTCCACCAGCCAATACGGCCGCAGTACGCCCTCCAGCGGCTAGCGCTCCGCGATGGGCAGCTGCATCGATCCCCATAGCGAGACCGCTGACAATGGTTATGCCCAATGCTGCCAGATCTCGAGCCAGAATGAAAGCAAGCTGCGTCGCCTGTGGCGAGGCACGGCGGGAGCCCACTACGGCGATGGCGAGCCTGTCGTTGGGCAGCAACGACCCTTTCGTGTAAAGCACGGCTGGTGGTCCCGCGATGTGACGCAAATTGGGTGGGTAGGAGCAGTCATCCCACGTGATGATGCGCACGCCATGAGCCTTGGCAGATGCGATAGTCTGCGCTACGGGCACACGGGGGCTACGCTGTCGTAACTGCCGCCATACAGGAACAGGGTTGCTGTCGCAGCCCAGGGCTTTCCATATTCGAATGGGTCCCCACCCCGGAAGTAGGGAAAGACCGAGCCAAGCCTCAGCTCTTTCCCAGCGTTCTCGCTCAGACAGATGAATCACTGCGCAGAAGCCTCCTTACGGCATGTGTTCGGGGCCGTCGCCTGTGCGTGGACTCACCCATGCGCATAGATGATGCTACTTGCGCGACTGATCCAGACCTGCAATGATCTCACGAAGTTCATCTTCCCATTGCATCTGGTAGAGGCGCAGTTCGGCCTCACACACCAAGGAGCCGTTTCTGCAATTTGTGCAGCATATGGCGTACATTCCATCCAGATGGCCCGCCACCGTGTGGGGGGCATCCAGTGCACACATGGGACAGCAGTAGACTGGCGTGTTCGTATCTTTCACGTCCAAGGCCCCCTCCTGTTTCTGCAGCATTAGCATGACCCGCGATAGACCGGAGAAGGCTGTTGCCAGTGAGAGGGTGTCTGGCATATGCACCAGCTTGTGGGGCGAAAAAGAGCCGCGGCAGGCGTGATTGGGCGCCTGAAGCGGCTGGCTGGTGTACGGGCCATGTATGACTTATCTTAGCATAGAACCCGCTGAAAGGCCACCAACGTTCAGCAGTTCGGATAGGCGCCGAGCGGAATCGAAGTAAACCTGCTCATGCAGGCTGCTCCCATGAGCGTCCATGGTGACAAGAAGTTGGAGCTCACTGACGCGCAACACCCAGAGAGCTTCTGGCCCGCCGAATTCAGGCTTGATGACGTCGACTACGTCGACTATGCTTCTTGCCATGAGACTGGCGGCGCCGCCCAGTGCGTGGAGGTACACGGCCCCTCCCCTGCACAGCGCCTCTTGCGTACGCTGGCCCATGCCACCCTTGCCGATAACGGCCCTGAGACCAAAGCGGTCTATCACCACATCCTGATAGACTTCGAGACGGGCGCTTGTGGTGGGTCCAGCAGCCACAACTTTCCACCGTCCAGAGGAAGCCTGTTCTACAATGGGGCCGCAGTGGTAGATGACACCCTCGTGGAACCAGCCTCTCAGGTGATCGACCGTTGCCTTTTCGTCGGAGTGTTCTGTTGTTGACTGCTCCACCAAGTACTTGTGTGCTCTGTCCCTGGCCGTAACCAAGACACCACTGAGGGTGACGAGATCGCCAATATGCAGCGAGCGGATGCGGTGCTCACTGATGGGAATTCTCAGCCTATGCATATCTAGCACCCTCGCCTTCTCTGAGAGTCATCTCGCACCTGCGGCAAGCCCAGCACATGTAGGCAACAGACACGAAAAACGAGGCAGGTAATCGGTGAAGATATCCTATCTTGATCGCCAGAACGGTGGATCTTCCTCCATACCCCATGGGGCCGATACCTAGCGCGTTTGCTTCTTCCACAAGGCTGGTCTCCAGTGCTGCGAGTTCTGGGTGCGAATTGCGGTCGTCTAGGCGGCGCAGAAGCTGACGCGTAGCCTCTCCAAAACCTGCTGCACGGTCGCCGCCGATGCACACACCGAGGATACCAGGCGGACACCCTAAGCCTTGGGCGCCATGAAGCAGGTGCAACAGTGCTCGCCGTACGCCTTCACGGCCGCGCTCCGCTCCTATAGAGGCGTCAGGTAGGGAGAATTGGCTGCTTACGTTTTCGCTACCACCGCCTTTGAGCAGCAAGCGGATTCGCAGACCATCGCGAGCCCATTCGGTGTACTCGATATGAGGAGAACCAAAGCCAAGATTGTTACCGGAGTTAGCTCCAGTGATACTGTTGACAGCGTTGGGCCGCAGCGCAGCGCGTGTCGTGGCGACGGCCACGGCTTGTTCTATCTGCTCTGTCAGACGCGCTGTACTCCAGCCATGCGGGTATTCTACGTAGAAGTGCAATGCCCCGGTATCTTGGCAGAGAGGTGTTCCGTTCCGGCGCGACAACGCGCAGTTTTCCAGAATACCAGTGAGAGCCGCCTCAGCTGGAGAACCGCTCCTCTCTTTGGCCAGTGCTCGCTGTAGGGCTTGCTCTACATCGAGCGGAAGATCGCTGGCCGTACGTTGAATCAGGGTTAGAACGTGTTCGGTAATGTCTCGCTCACGCATGTGTCGACTCCTATTGGCGATATGAGAGGGCTTCTGCGACATCTTCGAGGGCAATGTGATCGCGTGCATTTAGGTCAGCGATTGTACGGGCGACCCGCAGGACGCGATCAACGCCTCGGCCAGTGAGGACCTGTCGCCGCACTGCAGACTGCAGAAGCGCAACCCCAGCGTCATCAAGGCCGCAGTGCTGACGAGTGTCACGCGGGGACAGACGGCTATTGGCCAGCATGGCTCTTTCTAGCTGCCTTTGCCAGGCGGCGCGCACGCGATCTGCGATGGCCGCGCTCGACTCTCCTATCTGCTCTTCCTGTGTGGAGCCGAACTCAACCGATGACTGCAGAGCCACAAACATGTCAATGCGGTCAAGCAGTGGCCCGTTCATTCTCCTGCGGTAGCGGTGGAGATCGCCATCCGTGCAGGAGCAGCGGCGACGACTGTCACCCTGCCAGCCGCATGGACAGGGATTGGTAGCAGCCACCAGCTGGAAATCGGCAGGAAATCGTGCAGAGCGCATACCACGGGTTACTCTGACCCAGCCTTCCTCGATGGGTTCGCGTAATGCGCAAAGAACATCGGTGCGAAATTCGGAGAACTCATCCAAGAAGAGCACGCCATGGTGCGCAAGAGTCACTTCGCCGGGCCGCAGACCAGTTCCACCTCCTATCATGCCCCCTGGGGTGATGGTGTGATGCGGGGCTCGAAAAGGCCGTGTGAGTGGAAAGCTATGCTCTCCCCCAAGCAGCCCGGCCGCACTGTAGACACGAGCGATTTCAAGGGCCTCAGCCTCGGTTGGCGGGGGTAGAATACTGGGCAGTCGTGCGGCGAGCATAGTCTTACCAGTACCGGGGGGGCCGACAAGTAGAAGGTTATGTCTACCAGCAGCAGCGATCTCCAGAGCGCGGCGGGCGCTGGTCTGTCCGATGACATCCTGCAGGTCCAAGTGCTCGACATTCGCCTCACTCTCTGGTTGCAGGTTGACGGGCTGGAGCGACGACCTGCCCTGCAACCACGCCACAACGTCACAAAGGGTGTCAGCCAATTGCAGCTGACGGGTGGAGCCCATCAGTGCCAACTCGACCTGGTTGGCTGTTGGGAGTACCAGCAGTTCGGGTGTTTCTGGACTGACGTGGGCAGTAGCTAGACAGACTGCTCCTTGTACGCTTCGCAAGCGCCCGTCCAGGGCCAGTTCGCCAGCGAACACGCTTTTTTGCGTGCACGCAGGCGGCAGACGACCCCATGCGGCAAGAAGAGCCACTGCAATAGGCAGATCAAATGCCGGGCCAGCTTTTGGCATGTGAGCGGGTGCCAGATTGACCGTGACCCGACCGCTAGGAAAGCCAAAACCACTGTTGCGCAGGGCTGCTCGAACTCGATTACGACTTTCGCGGACACTGGCATCTGGCAATCCGACGATGTCAAAAAGAGGAAGTCCACCTGCCAGATCTACCTCTACCAAGACATCCTGAGCTTCTACTCCGCAGAGAGCGAGGGTGTGAACTTGGGATAGCACGCTTGTTGTACCCCCTGCTCCCTCAGGGCTGGCTAGAGTCACGTTTCTCCTCTGTGGGGGCTATACCTTCCTCAGTCTCAATACAGATCATTGAGACTGAATGCATCGGGTAGCAGTTCGGGAACGGCGAAAGTGCCGTCCTGTTGCTTGGTTAGGCAGACGACATCGAATCTGCACGGTGCGTTCGTGGGGTGAGAGCGGAGATAGTGGCTTGCGGCTATGGCTATGCGGCGCATCTTGTGTTGGTCCACGCTGGCAGCTGCAGCAGGTGTGCCCTTTCTGCGACACCGGACTTCCACGAAAACAAGCGTGTGGTCGTGATAGGCCACAAGATCGATCTCGCCTCGTCGACAGCGATAGTTTCGTGTGATCAGTTGGTATCCTCGCTGTGCTAAGAAAGCCTCTGCTTCACGTTCTGCTGCCTGACCCAGGGAAGTGGTTGAGCACTTGGCACCGCCTGGCATAGCGCGACCGTCCTTTCTTCGTCTCTCAGCGGGTTGGGTGTTACAGGAAGGGTAGGGCGAGCTGGCCCCTTGTATCCTCTCGTCTAGCTGTCGTTGAGCCTGTGAGAAATCGCAGCCGGTGCAGAGCAGTGGGGCCCATCGATGATATTGCCAGCCTATGTTCGCGTGTCGCGTAGCCTGCATTGCGTTCCCAGCCATAGCCGGGGTAGAACTCTTCGCCTAGACACCGCATCCAGTGGTCTCGTACCGTCTTGGCCAGACAAGAAGCAGCTGCAATCGACTGGGAAACGCTGTCGCCACGGACGATAGCCTGCTGTCGTCCTTCAAAACCACGGATGCGGTACCCGTCACTCAACACTAGCTCTGGCTGTAGCGACAGGCTCGACACAGCAGCCAACATGGCTGCCATATTCGCCTCTTGGATGCCGTGACTATCGATCTGCTGTGCAGAGACCAAGACTACTGACCATGACAGTGCTGCTCGCGTGATGCGCTGGGTAGCTTCTGCCCGTTTGGTCGGCGATAGCACTTTGGAGTCGTCTATACCAACCACGAGCAGGCGATCAGGCATGATGACAGCAGCTGCCACGAGGGGGCCAGCAAGAGAGCCGCGGCCAACTTCATCTACACCAGCCAACAGACCTACTGTGGCTGTGCGCCTCACAGTTGCATCGTAGTGCATAAGGCGCCATGCTTGCTCTTTTAGCTTTGCTAGCCGTTTTCGCATAGGGGATCATCCAGAGTTACACGCCCGATTCTGCCCAGACGGAAGTCAGATAGTAGAGTATGTGCCGCCTGTTCGGTATTGACTTCGCCGCCTGCCATCAGATGTCCAAGTCTTAAGCCTATGAGCTTGAGAAGTGATTCGGGATCGGTGATGTTTTCTTGATCATCAATGCCGTAGCGCCTCTTGAGAAGATCGCTGTGGTAATGAGCGAGCCAGACCGCCAGGGCGCTCCCTACGCTATGCACGTCATAGGCATTCTCCCCGACACTTCCGACCCAGGCTAGTTTCAGTCCCTGCAGAGGGTCATCTATCCGAGGCCATAGCAGCCCAGGAGTGTCAAGAAACTCAGTTCCTGGCCTTGCACGCAGCCACTGAGGTCCGCGGGTGACGCCAGGACTGGCTCCCACCCGGGCACCGGCCCGAGCACACGCTCGGTTGATCAGACTGGATTTCCCGCTATTTGGCACCCCCACCACGAGCACTCTCACGGGTCTGGCTATCTTCCTAACGCTTGTCAACATGGCCCCGACACCCGTTCCACGTTGGGCATCGACTGGAAACACGGGCCGCGATGGAGTGCGCAGGTTGGCTACCCATCGCCTTGTGGCCATTGGATCCGCCAGGTCCATCTTCGTCAATGCTATCACATGAGCTCGGTTCTTGATGACGGATGTCAGGTCTGGGTAGCGCCCGCTGCGAGGAGTGCGGGCGTCGACTACCTCAACGATAGCGTTCGCCAAGGCAACCTGATCAGCCAAATCGCGACGGGTCTTGGCCATGTGTCCCGGGAACCATTGTACTCCATCCGGAACGAAGGCGACTAGGCGATCACCCAGCTCCTTATCGGAAAGCGGCCTTGACCACACTTATCAGCACCTCCGCACATGGCGTCTTGCCTACCCTTCGTCCGTTTGCAGCTCCTGGGGGATTTTCACCATGGCAATGCGCGTCGGCGGCCAGTAGATGAAGAGCGCTCTCCCGACAACCAGCTTGCGCGGGACTGCTCCGACATCACTGAAGCGGCTGTCATCGCTGTTGTTCCGGTTGTCTCCCAAAACGAATACGGTATCTTCTGGAACGATGATAGGCCCAAAATCGCCGTAGGTAGGTCCATTGATGTAAGTTTCTTCAAGGGCATTGCCGTTGATGTACAGTTTGTGGCGACGCACCTCTATCTGGTCTCCCGGCAGGCCCATAACCCGCTTGATGAAACGTCGACGCGGATCCGAGGGGTAGCGAAACACTACAATCTCTCCCCGCTGGGGAGCGCGTACCCGATACGCGATCTTGTCGACGAGTAGTCGTTGACCGTTGTGAAGCGAAGGTTCCATCGAAGCTCCTTGTACAAGAAAAGACTGCGCGATGAAAGTAATAATGAACAAAGCCAGTACAATAGCTATGCCAAAGGCCTCAATGTACTCGCGCAGCTCTGATTTCACACCGGACACGATCCATCCCTCCACATTCACCAGATTGGTCCGAAGGTGCAGGAAGGGACTCACTTCATGCAAGCCCTTCCCATGGAGATCGAGTTACGCTATGCGGGCATGTCAGCGGCACTCTCGGTATTGGCCGCCGACATGCTCGCTTGTCTCGTAACTGATCAGCGTCTTTCTCTGATGCGCGTAGCCTTGCCTACTCGCCCGCGCAGGTAGAGGAGCCGCGCTCGCCGCACTTTGCCCCGGCGCGCTACCTCGACTTTGGCAACCATGGGCGAATGCAGCAGGAACGTTCGTTCAACCCCGACTCCCTGGGAAATCTTACGGACGGTAAAGGTTTCTTGCAGGCCGCCACCCGAACGCTTGAGAACAGTGCCCTCAAAGACCTGAATGCGCTCCCGCTCACCCTCAACTACCTTGACATGCACACGTACTGTATCGCCCGGGCCGAAATCCAGAACCTCCGGGCGGAACTGCTCGGCTTCCAATTGCTGTATAAGGTTCACTATGCAACCCTCCCCCCCTATGGGGTCTGTGGCTTAGTCTGCATTTCCTCAAGCACTTCGTCTAGCAGCTTTTGATCCTCATCGTGCAGATTGGCTTCAGCTAGAAGGTCAGCTCGTCGGAGTAACGTTCTACGCAGAGCCTCTTTTCTGCGCCATACCCGAATCCGTTCGTGGTGCCCAGACAGGAGAACCTCTGGAACACGCGCCTCCCGGTACGTCTCAGGTCGCGTATACTGTGGGTACTTGAGCAGTCCGTCTGAGAAACAATCTGATAGGGCCGAGCAAAGATCCCCGAGCACGCCGGGAATGAACCTGCACACGGCATCTATCAAGACCATCGCTGGCAGCTCACCGCCTGTCAGCACATAGTCCCCAATCGAGTACTCCATCGTGTCATAGAGCGAGTGTAACCGTTCGTCAATGCCCTCGTAGTGTCCGCATATGACCACTAGATGCTGACTGCTCGCCAGTTCGCGCACCCAGACATCAGTTAGCGGACGCCCCTGTGGTGAGGTGGCCAAGATACGTGGCTTGTTTATGTGGCTGCTTGCCACAATGCTGTCCAAGCACAGTGCCAGCGGTTCGAGCCTCATCACCATGCCAGTGCCCCCGCCGTAAGGCGTATCATCGACCGTGCGATGCCTGTCGCGAGCAAACCCTCTGGGGTTCCACAGCCTCACATCCAAGAGATCTGCCCGAAGTGCACGACCTACCATGGATTCCTCTAAGGGGCCGTGAAACATCGAAGGGAAGAGCGTAAGCACATCGATTCTCACGCTAGCATGGCCCCCTTAGTCTAGAAGCCCTGGCCAGGGATCAATGATCATCTTGCCGCCAACGAGATCAACAGACGTAACCACTTGGCGAACAGCGGGGATCAGAGCGTCGGGTAATCCGCTTCGCCTGATGACGTAGACGTCATTCGCAGGTCCAAACAAGACATCACACACGCTCCCGACTGGCTCACCGTCTGAAGTGACGACGTCCAAGCCGATCAGATCAGGTACATAGTAGTGCCCTTCAGGTAAGGGTGGCGCTTCGTCGCGATGGACCACCCAAAGTGCTCCGCATAGGGTCTCTGCTTGGTCACGTGATGTCACGCCCTGCAGTCTGAGGAGCCAGAACTGCTTGTGGCGCCGCACCTCTTCGACTGCGAAAAGCTGCTCCCTTTTGTTGGGCCAGAGCAGGCGACACTGCTTAGAGCCAGTCAGCTGCTGCTGAAGGTCCGTCTCAGGTAACAGTCGGACCCAGCCCTTGATGCCATGTGGTGCAGTGATCTCACCGATCACCATCAGCTGCTCAGGCACCCCGAGCCTCCTTCGAGAGGTGTCTAGTCGAGGATCTCCACGTGAATCAACTTCCCCGTACGGCCGCTGGCAGTTTTGACCACTGTTCGGATAGCCCGCGCGATGCGGCCTTGTCTGCCAATCACCTTGCCCATATCAGTTGGATCCACTTTTAACTCGAAGATGAGCGACTTCTCGCCTTCGACAGTACGCACTTGGACGGCTTCAGGGTGATCAACAAGGGCTTTGGCAATATACTCCACTATTTGCTGCTGCAAGGGTTACGCCCCCTGGTCACTTGAGTCCGCATCGCCAGCCTTCAGCATGTCAAACACGCCGCTCTGCGTTAAGAGGCGCTTTGCGGTATCTGACGGCTGTGCTCCGCGCTGTAGCCATTTGATGGCTTTCTCGTTGTCTATGTCAATCTGCACTGGATCGGAAATGGGGTCGTAGCTACCCAAAGTCTCGATGTAGGCACCATTACGTGCGGTCCGTGAGTCGGCAACCACCAAGCGGTAGTATGGGCGTTTCTTCGCCCCCATTCTCTTCAAACGAATGCGTACGGCCAAGATCTGTCACCTCCTCCTTTGCATATCCTAGTACCAGCATGGGCACGTCGTAAGCTTCAGAGGTGTCCATGCGCTACTTTCGTAGAGAAGCGTCAGGGATGACGCCTTAGCCGAAAATGGAAGTCCGCCGTCGCCTTCCGCCTTTCTGCAGGGATCCCAGCCGCTTCATCATGTTTCGGGTGTCCTCGAATTGCCGCAGAAGACGATTGACGTCCTGCACTCGGGTGCCACTACCAGCAGCAATGCGCTTACGGCGGCTGCCGTCGATCACACCGGGCTGTTGACGTTCATGCCGCGTCATCGACTGAATAATGGCTTCGACGCGCTTCATCTGCTTGTCATCAAAGCTGATGCCCTTGAGTTCTTTCAGGTTACCGAACCCAGGAACCATGCCTAGAAGCTGATCGAGTGGCCCCATCTGTTTGAGCTGTTGCATCTGCGACAGGAAATCCTCCAGAGAGTACTCCGCGCTCAGCATCCGCGTAGCGAGTTTCTCTGCCTCACTCTGATCCATGCTCGACTGTGCCTTCTCGATTAGTGTAAGCACATCGCCCATTCCCAGAATGCGAGAAGCCATTCGCTCGGGATGGAAGGGTTCAATGGCGTCGAGTTTCTCACCGAGGGTGACATACTTGATAGGACAGCCTGTAACAGCCCAGATAGAGAGAGCTGCGCCACCACGAGCGTCACCGTCAAGTTTGGTGAGCACGATACCGCCCACTTTCAGACGGCTATGAAAGGCTTGTGCAACATTCACGGCTTCCTGCCCGGTCATAGCATCGACAGCCAAGAGCACATCGCTTATCTCGACATTCTGGCGAATGTTTTCGAGTTCGACCATGAGCGCTTCGTCGACGTGGAGCCGGCCAGCAGTGTCAATAATCAGTACGTCATGGGCGTTCTTGCGCGCATGCTCTACGGCAGCCCGACTGATGTCTACAGGTTTGCTTTTGTCGCCCATAGAAAAGACGGGAACATCGATCTGTTCACCTAGAACCTGGAGTTGTCGGATAGCTGCTGGCCGGTAGACGTCGGCTGCTGCCAGCAGGGGGCGTTTCCCCTGTTTCTTGAGCATCGCTGCCAGTTTCGCGCACGTAGTCGTCTTTCCAGAGCCCTGCAGTCCCACCATCATCACGGTCGCCGGAATCTTTGAGGACAGCGCAAGCTTGGCTTGGCTGCCCCCCATCAGGGTGGTGAGTTCATCGTTGACGACCTTGATTACCTGCTGCGCAGGTGACAAACTCTGTAAGACCTCCTGACCGATGGCTCTCTCCCGAAGCTTCGCAGTGAAGTCTTTGACCACCTTGAAGTTGACGTCCGCCTCCAACAGCGCCAAGCGGACCTCTCGCAGTGCGGCGTCAACATCCTTTTCGGTCAGTTTTCCTCGACCGCGCAATTGCCTAAACGTAGCCTGCAATCGTTCAGTGAGATTCGAGAACACTGGGAGCCCGCCTCTCTTACCTACCAATCTCCGCCAGACCCTTGGTGAGGGTATCCAACGCTTCGGAAGCTCTCTCGCATAGCCCAGGATCGAGTGCACATGTGAGAGATCGCAACTGGTTTACTGCAGCGGTCATCTTCCCCACTATCTGGCGTACTTGTGTATCGCGACTCACAAGCTGCAGGTGATTTTCGAGCTGTTGCAGCGTTCTTTCCGAGCGCTTGAGAATGTCATATACGCCTTGGCGAGAGATGCCGTGGGTTTCAGCGATTTCACCAAGCGAAAGGTCATCATGATAGTACAGCGCAAAAAACTGCCGCTGCTTCTCGGTGAGTAGGTCGCCATAGGCGTCGAAGAGAAGGGCCATACGAAATGTCTTCTCCACTGGCCTCTTCGACACCCCCTGTCAAGCAATATCCCTTTACAGGCGTTAGTATAGCCGAAACGTCGCGGCCATGTCAAGCTTTAGGCACGCACATCTGGTGTCTCAAAAAGCGCTGCAGCAAAGGCCGCCGGATCAAAGTCTCGTAAGTCATCCATCCCTTCACCGATACCAATCAGCTTAACTGGTAGCTGCATCTCAGAGGCAATGGCCAGGATGATGCCACCTTTGGCCGTGCCGTCCAGTTTGGTCAGTACCACTCCGCTTAGGGGTGTGGCCTCTGCGAAGAGGCGAGCCTGGGACATTCCGTTCTGACCAGTAGTAGCATCCAATACAAGAAGCACTTCGTCTGGTTCGCGCCCGAGCTCGCGGGTTACCACGCGGGTGATCTTCGCTAACTCCTGCATCAGATGGGTCTTGGTCTGCAGACGACCCGCAGTATCGATCAGTAGCACATCCGTCCCTCGGGCTATTGCTGCCTGTATCGAATCAAAAGCGACTGCTGCAGGGTCGCTGCCCTCTTGGTGCTTGATAAGGTCGACGCCAATGCGCTGTGCCCATACCTCCAGCTGGTCGATAGCCGCCGCTCGAAACGTATCTGCGGCGCACAGCATGACTTGCCGACCTTCGCCCTTAAAGCGATAGGCCAGCTTGGCAATGCTGGTGGTCTTGCCCGTTCCATTCACACCAACCATAAGGTAGACCAGCGGTCTCGTCGGGCTACTCTGTGCCAAAGATGCCGACCCACCCTCCAAGATACGCTGCATCTCCTCTTGAAGAAGGCTAGTGACCGCGCTGGGGTCTTTCACTCTCCCGCGACTCACGCGCTTGCGCACGGCTTCTACCAGACCTGCGGCAGTCGGTACTCCTACATCCGCCTGAATAAGGATCTCCTCGAGCTCCTCGTAGAGCCCCTCATCGATAACAGTGCGACCTGAAAGAACCTGTCCAAGCTTCTCCACGAATGCTGTCCGCGTCTTCGTAAGACTGCTGGCCAGGCGTGCCAAGAATCCTCCGGTGCGCAACGTGCTCCCCCTTTGCTCTACTCCGTCATGCAGTTTACATAGCTTTCTCTTGCTGTTGCGAGGACAAGCGCAAAGTTACGAGATTGGATGTGGCGGCTCGGTCCATGGTCACTCCGTAGAGAGTATCTGCCACCTCCATGGTTGCCTGGCGATGTGTAATCACCAAAAACTGGGTTTTCGCCGAGAACTCCACCAGCAGTGAAGCGAAACGTCCCAGATTGCGTTCGTCAAGAGCTGCGTCAACCTCGTCAAGCACACAGAAGGGACTCGGCCTAACCGCCAGAATGGCGAAGATGAGGGCGATGGCAGTGAGCGCGCGCTCCCCTCCCGAGAGAGCAATCAAACGCTGCATCGCCTTGCCTGGGGGTTGGGCCATCAGTTCCAGACCTGAGTCGAGAGGGTTTGATTCATCGAGCCAGACGAGGTCGGCTGTCCCTCCACCAAACAGCCTCCGGAATAGCTCAGTGAAGGCCTGCCGCACATCGCGATACGTGGTCATAAGGCGGCTGGTAGAGGTGGAATCAATCTCAGCGATCGTCTCCTCCAGATGCTGGCGAGCTGTCACCAAGTCCTGGCGTTGGTTGCACAAAAACGCGTACCGTTCGTTCACCTTGGCGAATTCCTCGGGGGCCGTAGGGTTCACAGAGCCCATCTCTTCCAGCTGCTGGTGGCACTGCCCGAGCTCTCGTCGGACTTCGGTCACGTCCCATGTCGAGGTCTCAGGCGGAAACCCGTCGCTCTCTTCGGCACCGAGGGCAGCCAGTTTCTCCTCTACGGTGGCCATCGCCGCTTGAACGCGGGCCAAAGAGACCGCCCGAGCCTGGATCTGCTCTTGTACCGCCTCGCCTGCGTCGCGCAGCTCTCTTTCGGCCGCAGTCTGCACGGACAGCTCAGCCTGAAGAGCTTTCTCGTGTTCCCGAAGCTCTCGGAGACGCTCCAGATACGCACTATGCTCAGCGTGGGCGGCTTCCACTTGTCGACGATGCTGCGACATGGTGGCCTCCAGCTGCGTGAGCAACTGGTTGGCGACGCGTATGCTCTCCTCTTCGTCGTGAATGCGCTGCAACGCCTCTGCCAGAGCTCGTTCCCACTGGCCTAGCTTCGCGGCAGCAGCCTCTTTGTCATGGCTGGTTCTGGCGGCTGTGAGGCTAGCTTCGCCCAAAGAAGCTTGTATCTCGTCGCGATGACGCATTGCCCGAGTCAGGCGCTGTGATATGCTTTCCATTTCCGCCCGCGATGACTCTCTCGCTGTGTTAGCCGCTGTCAACTGTTCGTGCACTCTCGCCAACCGCTCTGAGCGCTCGCGGTCTTGTCTACTGCTATCGTGTTCCTCTTGCGTCAGTTGCCTCCCCAGAACCTCAAGCCGCTGCCACTCCTTCTCCAGGGCGGCGGCGTCGCCAGCTGCGCTTGCCTTATCCAGTTCCAGGGCGTGTCGCTTGCTGGCGTACTCCTTCACTTGGCTCTCCAGCGTTTGGACTCGGTCTTGGGCGGCAGCATACCTCTCTTTGAGCACGGTGCTTTCCTGCCCGAGAGACGCGAGCTGTTCGCGCAGCTCATCGAGCTCACGATTGCGAGACAGGAGACCCGGACCTCGGCGGGTCTGTGAGCCCCCCGTAATGGCCCCTCCGGGGGTGACCAAGTCTCCCTCCAAACTGACAATGCGCTGAAACCCGCGCACTCTCTTGCTCAATGTGAGCGCGCCCTGCAGGGTCCGCGCAAAGACAGTACGGCCAAGCAAGAAGTCCACAGCTGACTTGGCGCTCGGATTGCAGGAGATCAGGTCGGCAGCGACGCCGATAAACTCTGGGTGGGCAAGCGCTTGACGCTCGGCTGTTGAGAGCACGCGGTACCGCAAGGCATCGAGAGGCAGAAACGTTGCTCGTCCAGAGCGCGTGCGCTTGAGGAAGGCAATAGCTGCCTCAGCAGCCTGTTCGGAATGGGTAACGATGCTTTGCAGCGAGTTCCCTAGAGCGGTCTCCACCGCCAAGTCCAACTCAGCAGGTACACGGATGAGATCGGCCACGGAGCCCAGGATGCCTTCTCCGAGCTCTCGGCGGGCCGCCAGCACACTGCGTGCGCCCTGAAAATACCCTTCATAGGAGTCGGCCATACTCTCCAGGACGCGGAATCGAGACTCCACCTCACTCAGAAGCCGAGTCTGTTCTGAGTGCCTCTTCTCTAGCTTGGTTCTCGCTGCAGCCGCTTCACGCAACCCCGCCTCAGTGGTCTCAGCAGTTAGCTGCACTTGCGTGAGCGCCGAGTTCAGCTCAGTGAGCCTCGTATTCAGCTGCCCGCGTTCGGCTGCCACATCAGCAACTCGTTTCTCGTGAGCGGCGCGCTCACGCTCCAATCGTCTACGCTGAGACTCGGATTGCTCCTCAGAGCCCTTTTCACTACGCAGTTCGCCTTCACAGAGTGCAGCGATGCGTTCGCTTTCGGCCAGACCTTGCCGTGCCTGATCCAGTTGCTCGGAGAGCAAGTGCATCTCAAGTTCGCTTTCCGCTCGTGTTTCTTCAATGGCGGCGAGTACGGCGTTTTGGCTATCATGGGCGTGTCTGAGCCGTGTCAGGGCCTCTGTCGCCTCGGTGCGTTGCTGTTGTGCTAGAGTAGCTTGGGCCTTCAGCTTGCTTAGTGCTTCGGCACTGCGCTGCAGGTCACGTTGTGCTTGGTGTTCCTTCTCCATCCCGAGCTCGATGCTGTGCGTAAGCTGTTGCTCGCGTTCACGTGCCGCCTGCAGCTTCTCCCTGGTGATCTCCATCTCGTCCTGATCGCGGTTAACCTTCTGCTCCAACTCGACGCGCCGTTCTTGTACGCTGTGGACCTCCGCAGATAGACTGTCTTTCTTGGCTACCAGGAGGGCGTGTCGCTCGGCTTCGCGCAGGGAACTCCGCTCAAGACGCCTTCTATCGTGATACAGGAGGGCCAATTCAAGCTCGCGCACTTTGGTGCTGAGCTGAAGGTGGTACCTGGCCTTCTCCGCTGCTTCCTGCAACGGTTCAAGACGATCAGTGATTTCAGCGATGAGATCATCCACACGCAGTAGATTCTCGGCGGTCTCGCTTAGCTTCTCTATCGCCTCTTCCTTACGTGTGCGATAGCGCGTGACTCCAGCGGCGTCCTCCAGAAGAAGTCGCCGTTGCTCGGGCGCAGCATTCAAGACGGCATCGACTTCACCCTGCCCAACAAGCGAGAGGGAGCCGCGGCCAATGCCGCTATCCAAGAGCATCTCCTGAATGTCACGTAGTCGGCATGGTGTCTTATTGATAGCGAACTGGCTGTCACCCGAGCGAAACACCCGCCGAGTAATAGTCACTTCGCTATAGTCCAATGGCAACAGGCCTGATGAATTGTCGAGACACATAGAGACTTCCGCCATGCCCAAAGCGCGTCGTGCATCACTGCCGGAGAAGATGATGTCTTGTACACGCGTGCCGCGCAGGGTGCGCACACTCTGCTCGCCCAAGACCCAGCGAATAGCATCGGAGATATTGCTTTTGCCGCTGCCGTTAGGCCCGACAACAGCGGCCACCCCCGGCAGGAACGAGAGCTCTACACGGCTAGCAAATGACTTGAATCCTTGCATAACAAGGCTCTTGAGATACACGCTACGGCCCCTTTATGGCTAGGAACAGCAACTATGTAACTTCGCTGCCTGCCTCGAAAAGCCCTGCAGCAAGGATCCACAAAGCAGGGCATTGTCGATCGAGGGGGCTGAGAGCCATGATCCCGCTAGCTACCCATTCTCAGATTCAGGTAGAGGTCCTTGCGCTGGCGGACTTTGGTTGGCACCGAAGGATTGAGCAACGATCCATGGTTCCTGAGTATCCGACGCAACTTGGATTTGACCCGTGTGCGGGCGTTGTCGACGACTTTGGCCTTGACGCCTATCTCGCTCTCAATCTCGCTGCAAGAGTATCCCTGCAACAGATATGTTACTACTGTGTACTCTAGAAATGATAAATGAGCCCGTAGAACCTCTTCAATTTTCTCATCGACTAGTTTGGACTCTATTCTATCGAGCGGATCGTAATCTGACTCTTTGTCGGAAATGAGATCGAGGACTGTACGGGTCTCTTCGACGTTGACAAAGCTTTGCAGTGATACCGCGGTGTTGAGAGCCTTGTGCTTATTGCCGTTGCTCTGCTTTATGACGTTGTACACCTTGCGGATGATACAGATGTAAGCGAAGGAGCTGAATTTGACATTGAACTCGTCGGGGCGGTATTCGTCAATAGCTGACAGCAACCCAATGAAACCTTCTTGCATAAGGTCGTCGAATTCAAGCGAAGGGGCGAAGTGCTTTCTTACGATGTGTTTGACCATGGGCAGGTACTTGCGAACCATCTCTTCTTTGACACGTCCCTCGCCCAGGCGGATGCGCTGCAGGAGCGCCAGGTCAGCTTCCTGGTTAGGGTCAAACATGACAAATCCTCCTCGCTCCAGCATCCTTGCCGGACCCAAGGGGGGTGACCCCTTGTCCCATAGCATGGCTATGCTATGGCCTGATGCTATATGCCATGGTTCATGCGGCTCGATAGGTACCGAGAATCTGGACGAAATTCACGTTGCTAACGCGGTTCCACGATGAACTTGATGGCTGTGCGCTCTTGACCGTCGATCGTGATTTCCGCAAACGCGGGAATGCACACTAGGTCGATTCCGTTGGGAGCTACGAAGCCACGGGCAATGGCGATGGCTTTCACGGCTTGATTGACAGCTCCGGCACCGACAGCCTGCAGCTCAACTTTTCCGTCTTCGCGCAACACGGCGGCCAGCGCTCCTGCGACAGCTTTGGGCTTGGATGTTGCTGAAACCCTGAGTTCCTCCATGTGGTTTCCCTCCTGCGATGCGAGCATCATAGTAGTTGGTGTCTTTCTGCAAGTGGGTAGGTTTGCCATATTTGAGGGCGTTTACGTGAGTGTGTGACTACTTCAGCGTCTTGAAGCGTTGTCCTGCATGCCATCTCGAAACGTCGGAGAAATAGCCATATGCGTGTGACAAACGGGAATCGGGCGGCTAGGCTAGTCGGAGGGGCGCACCTGCATCAGATTCAGCGCTTCTGCCGCGGCCTTCTGTTCAGCCTCTTTCTTGGAGCGGCCACAACCTTGACCCAAGCGCCGACCTCTATGTACGACCTCTACAGTGAATACCTTATCGTGGTCTGGACCCGACTCCTTAAGCACCCTGTACAAGGGCACTTGCTGTGACGATGCCTGTATGAGTTCCTGCAGGTGACCCTTGTAATCTTTGGCCGCGGGGTCAGCTAGGTCAGCCAACTGCGCAACCACGAAATCCCGTGCCGCGTGCCACCCGTGTCCGAGGTAGAGGGCACCGACTAGGGCTTCAAATGCATCTGCCAGTACGGAATCACGTTGGCGGCCCCCGCTCTTGTCCTCACCGCGTCCAAGGCGGACATACGAGCCGAGTTCTAGGGCCTGGGCAAGCCGAGCGAGTGACGACTCACTCACTGCTGTGGAGCGCGCTACAGTCAGTTCACCCTCCGATCGATGCGGGTACGCGCGGTAGAGATATTCAGTGTAGGCAAGCTCTATCACCGCATCGCCCAGAAACTCGAGCCGTTCGTTATCGGTTGCTCCTGGGTTCTCGCTAGCGTATGACTTGTGAGTGAGAGCCATGGTAAGCAGCGGCTCCGGTATGGACAACCCAAAAACTGATGTGATAGCGGGGTTGGTCATGTGTCACTTCCACTCAGAGGGTCCGCATACACGGACCCTCTGTGATCTAGACTTTGTTGTGATATCTCCGAAAGACTAACACTGCATTATGGCCTCCGAACCCGAAAGAGTTTGACATAGCTACATCCACGTCATGCATACGAGCCTGGTTTGGGACGTAGTCGAGATCGCAATCAGGGTCGGGGACTTCGTAGTTTATCGTAGGAGGGATGATGCCAGTTTCGAGTGTCTTGACGCAGATGATCGCTTCGACTCCTCCAGCTGCGCCTAGAAGATGTCCGGTCATCGACTTGGTCGAGCTGACAGGAACTTGATAGGCATGCTCACCAAAGACCCGTTTGATCGCCAACGTTTCGACGTAATCGTTCTTCAGCGTTGAGGTACCGTGAGCGTTGATATAACCTACACTCTCCGGTGTGAGACCAGCATCCTCCAGTGCAAGCTGCATAGCCCTGGCGGCACCCTCGCCATCAGGAGCAGGGTCCGTAATGTGGTATGCGTCGCCAGTGCTGCCATAGCCTACGACCTCGGCGTAGATATGGGCCCCACGCCGTTTCGCGTGCTCTAGCTCCTCAAGCAACACGATGCCCGCGCCCTCCGCCATGACGAACCCATCGCGGAGTTTGTCAAAGGGGCGCGAGGCACGCTGAGGGTCATCATTGCGGGTGGAGAGTGTTCTGGCAGCACAGAAACCAGCCATGGCTAGTTCACCGATTGCTGCTTCCGCTCCACCCGCTACCATGCCGTCTGCCATGCCGTATTGGATGATCCGCGCAGCGTCGCCTATGGAGTTGGTACCCGAAGCACAGGCAGTGACGGTGCAGGCATTGTGGCCTCGAAGACCGAAAGCGATGGCAACCTGCCCTGCCGCCATATCAGGTATCATCATCGGCACAAAGAACGGGCTGACTCGATTTGGGCCTTTTAGCACCAAGGCTCGGCATTGGTCATGCATAGTCAGCATGCCACCTATCCCAGAGCCAATGACGACCCCAACTCGATCGAGATCCACTGAATCCAGATCCAAGCGCGCATCATCTAGGGCGAGCCGGGTAGCCGCGACAGCGAACTGGGCGAAGCGGTCAGTGCGTCTGGCGTCCTTGCGGTCCATGAAATCCGTTGGATCGAAGTCGGACACCTCCGCCGCGATTCGACTTGTGAGTCTTGACGCATCAAAGACACGGATGGTGCCAACACCTGGCACACCGGCCTGGATGGAAGACCACAACTGAGAAATACCTGTACCGCACGACGTCACAGCGCCTAAGCCAGTGACTACCACTCGCCTCTTCACCACAACCCACCTCCGATAGATTGCCGCTGGCTAGCCCTCCACCTTCGCCTTGATGTACTTTACTGCAGCTCCCACAGTGGTGATCTTCTCTGCATCTTCATCAGGGATCTCCAGTTCAAACTCTTCTTCGAATGCCATCACCAGTTCTACAATGTCGAGCGAGTCGGCCCCCAGGTCGTCGACAAAGGAAGCCTCGACTGTAACCTCCTCTGTGTCAACACCCAGTTGGTCTACCACCAGTTCTCGTACGCGCTCCAAGATGTCCACAAAGTCACCCCCTTCATACCAACTATATCTGTTACCTGTGTGACCCTCACATAGCCAATCCACCATCCACAACAAGGGTCTGCCCTGTGATATATGCGGCATCGTCACTTGCCAGAAAAGCTATTGCTGCCGCTATCTCTTCGGGTCTGCCCGTGCGTCCCATGGGAATACTCTCCTGAAGACGCTCTCGTTGTGGCAAAGGCAGGGCTTGTGTCATGTGAGTCTCTATGTAGCCCGGGGCCACAGCATTGACCCTCACGTTGCGGGAAGCCACCTCTTTGGCCAAGCTTTTGGTAAGACCCAGGATGCCCGCTTTGGCGGCCGCATAGTTTGCTTGGCCAGCGTTGCCGATAACCCCTACAATCGAGCTTACGTTGACGATGCATCCTGTACGTGCTTTGATCATCGGACGCAGTACAGCCTTGCAGCACCGATAGACACCCTTGAGATTGGTGTCGAGCACAAGATCCCAGTCGTCTTCACCCATGCGCAACATAAGTGCGTCCCTCGTAACGCCTGCGTTGTTAACGAGAATGTCAATGCGACCAAACTCAGCAAGTACCTTCGCTACCGCTGCCTCGCAAGAACTGGTCGATGTGACATCGAGGGTTACAGCTAGGCTTGGGTTCGCAGTCCGTGGCAGCTCGGTTACAACCTTTTGCGCTGCAGCAATGTCACGTGCACAGACGGCTACGGCGGTGCCCGTGGCCGCAAGTCTTTCAGCGACCGCGCGTCCCAAGCCTCTGTTTGCTCCCGTTACGATGGCGATCTTCCCAGCAAGACTCATCTTACACCATTCCCTTTCGCCCACGCAACGAATCTGCTCCAACCTGCGGGATTCTCAACACTGAACACTCGAGCTTCGGGGTCAATGCGTCGCACGAGACCCGAGAGTACTCGCCCTGGCCCTAACTCCACAAACGTGTTTACCCCGTCAGCGCGCATGGTCTGAACCGTCTCTTCCCAGCGCACTGGTGAACTCACCTGAGTCACCAATGCCTCCAGAATCTCATCGGGATCTCGTACAGCTCTAGCATACGCGTTGCAGTAGACAGGTAGATCACATGGCTTGAGGTCTACTTCGTGGAGAGATTCCCGTAGGCACCCTCCTGCTGATTTAAGCAGACTGGAGTGGAAAGGGCCACTGACACTTAATGGTTGAACTCGACGCGCACCAGCCTCCAGCGCAAGACGCATCGCTGTCTCTACGCCTTGCAGCGTCCCTGCTATCACAACCTGACCTCCGCCGTTAAGCGTGGCAAGCTCGACGACGCCCCGCCCACCAGCAGCGGCACAGATCTCCTCCACTTGCTGAGCGTGCATTCCCAGTACAGCTGCCATAGTGCCCGTGCCGGGTGGGACAGCTTCCTCCATGAAACGAGCCCGGAGACGCACAGTTCGCACGGCGTCTGCCAAGGACAGACACCCAGCAGCCACCAGGGCAGAGTACTCACCAAGACTATGGCCCGCCACGCAATACGGCTGGACTACCGATGCTGCTAAGCGGGCAATAGCCACACTTAGCGAGACGATCGCTGGCTGTGTGTAGTAGGTCTGTCCCAGGCGCTCCGCTGGTCCATGAAACAGAAGCTCTGAGAGAGGTTCTCCTAGGGCTTTCTCCGCCTCACGCAGGGCCTGTGCTACCACAGGGAAGGCCTCGGCGAGTTCTTGGCCCATACCGACGTACTGCGCTCCCTGACCCGGGAAAATGAAAGCAATCCGTTCCACCACAGCTAGTCCCGCTCCTTCGGTCCGGTCCACTGCAGTGCTAGCGCGCCCCATGTGAGGCCAGCTCCAAACCCTACAAGCACAAGGTGGTCTCCAGGGCTTACTCGACCTTCTTCAACAGCCTCACTGAGCGCGATAGCAACCGATGCCGCTGAGGTATTCCCGTACTTGTGCACATTAGCGAAGACACGCTCAGGGGGTAGGCCCAGCCTTCTGGCAGCAGCATCGATGATCCGGATATTGGCCTGATGAGGCAGAAAGAGCTCAATATCTTCCGAGGAAAGCCCCGCACGATCGAGCACCTTTAGAGAGGCATCGCTCATGATACGGACAGCGAACTTGAACACCTCGTTGCCCGCCATGTGAATGTAGTGCTTGCCAGCGTGTTGAGTCTCCTCACCCGTCGAATAGCGCGATTGGGCGGTTGGGATAAACAGCTTGTCTCCTCCGGTACCGTCTGCTCCCAATAAGGTAGCCAGGACCCCTCCCTTGGAGACTGGTCCCATGACACAGGCACCCGCCCCGTCGCCAAAGAGAACACAGGTGCTGCGGTCAGACCAATCGGTGATGCGTGAGAGCACATCAGCACCGATCACCAAGACCCGATTGCTGGCGCCAGACTCAATACAGGAGGCAGCCATACCTATTGCATAAATGAAACCAGAGCAGCCCGCTGACAAGTCGAAGGCTGCGGCATGCTCTGCGCCCAAGCGCGCCTGCACCAGGCAAGACGTAGCAGGGAATGGCATGTCTGGCGTTACGGTAGCGACGATGATTAGGTCAATCTCATCCGATGCGATGCCTGCATGCCGCAGAGCTGCTTCGGCTGCCCTGCTTGCCAGGTCAGAGGTGGTTTCATCTGCTGCTGCTATACGTCTCTCCTTGATCCCGGTGCGCGTGGTGATCCATTCATCGCTCGTCTCAACCATTTTCTCTAGGTCTGCGTTTGTGAGAACTCGCTCCGGAAGGGCTCGTCCCACGCCCCAGATGCCTGCCTTCCGCATAGTACCAACCCCCCAGAAGATCGTGTTACGCTGTGCGGGCATGTCGGTGCCTTGAATCTTCGACACGCGTGCTCACGTGCGACCAGTGGCAAACGCCCGAATGTGACTGGTCACATCTTGCTCCACCGCTTCCTTCGCTACTCGAATAGCATTAAAGATGGCAGGCGCATCTGACGATCCGTGCGAGATAACGCAGATACCATCTACGCCTAGAAGCGGAGCCCCTCCGTACTCAGAGTAATCAAGGCGCGCCTTGACTCTCTGCAGTGCGTCCGTAATCAGTAGGCCACCTACCCTCGACTTTAGATCGGCGGATAGCGCATCGCGCAGTAGTAGGAAAATCGTTCTGGCCATACCTTCAGCGAACTTCAGCACCACATTGCCCACGAAACCGTCGCAGATGATGACATCGACACGACCGGACAAAATGTCCCTGCCTTCAATGTTGCCGACAAAATTGATCTGTGGCAACGCCTTCAACCGAGGAAAGACCTCCAGGACGAGCTCGCATCCTTTGGTCTCTTCTTCACCAATGTTCAGCAAACCCACGCGAGGTTTTTGCATGCCCAAAACTCGTTCTGCATATACCGAACCCATTCGTGCGTACTGAACCAGATGGTTGGGCTTAGCGTTGACGTGAGCACCAGCGTCTAGTAGCACACAGCGCCCCTCTGGGGTTGGCATCACCGTACCTATCGCCGGACGCTCAATACCCTTGATGCGTCCCCAACTCAGGAGCGTGGCTACCATGGCAGCTCCAGTGCTCCCGGCACTCACCAAGGCATCAGCACGGCCCTCTTTGACACTTCTAGCCGCCACTACGATAGAAGCATCTTTCTTCTTACGGGCGGCTCTTATCGCCAGGTCTTGCATCTCGATGACGTCAGACGCATGAAGAATCTCGATTCCGCTTCTGGGCAGATCAGCGAGCACAGGTTCGATGCGCTGTTGGTGACCCACAAGCAAGACTTCAACACCTAGTTCTTGAGCCGCGAGACTCGCCCCTTTGATGACCTCATCGGGGGCAAGGTCGCCTCCCATGGCGTCCACAGCGATTCGCAATGCCGCTCCACTTCCTCAACCATTGCAGGATGTTGCGCTTGTAGCAAAAAAGCACCGTAGCGCAGACACGGTGCCTTTCGGGCAGTCACCAGCTATGGCGTGGCCGCGATGCCGTTGCCATTTACTGGGACGTTTCCGTTCTTTTTTTGCTACTAATCTCGAGCACTTGCCTCCCCGCATACGTACCACACTTGCCACATACGCGGTGGGGAAGTCTAGGTTCGTGACAACGTGAACACTCAACGGTTTGAGCAGCCACCGCCGACCAA
This sequence comes from Limnochordia bacterium, assembly GCA_050951545.1. Classification (GTDB taxonomy): domain Bacteria; phylum Bacillota; class Limnochordia; order DTU080; family DTU080; genus DTU080. The sequence goes on from JBMNJG010000012.1 coordinate 169,648, forward strand.
GTTGATCTGCGTAACCTAGTGCGCGACTTTGACTGACGTCTCTTCGGATTGGCCATGCGCGTACTCCTTTCAAGCATCCCCCGAATCGGTGTCGTGTTCATCATCAAGCAGGCGAGCGAGCTGAGCCAAACGGGGGTCAATGGTGTCATGCTGGCAGGCGCAATCGCCGCTATTGAGTTCCTTGCCACAAGTGGAGCAAAGGCCTAAGCAATTGGCCATGCACAGCGCTTTCGAAGGCAATGCAAGCAACAGCTGTTCGCGCACCGCCTCCGTGATATCTACTACATCACCATGAAACACGCTCACTTCGGCGAACTGGTTGTCAACTTCACGACCCAGGTCACCGCCATCGTTATCTTGGCTGGTAGCTGGGAGGTACTCCTCTTCAAGTGAAGCGACTAGGTGGTGACGAAAACGTCGTAAGCAGCGATCACACTGCAACTCCAAGTCTGTGCTGACTTCGCCGCGCACCAGAAATCCAGGCCCTGTACCTGTTATCGTGGCCTCAATGTCCAGCGGCGAGCATTGCGTTACAGACTCATCCCACTCCAGCCCTGCCAACGTGGTGACAGAGAAACGGATCTCTCGGCTTGCCCCAGGATCACCCTTCAATGAGCTTATGTTGATTAGCATGATCTCACCCCGCCATTATAGCTACGTGCAATCGCCTCTGTCAAGCAATATGCCCCTAGACGCCTCTCGGTACCAGAGACCAGTAACGCCAAGCCGTTCACTCGGTAGTAGTGACCGTGGCGCTGCTGAAAGCCCGTACGGCGGCTTGAATGGCAGCTTGGTGATCGGGATCGACACGTCCGGTCCTGTGGACTCGGCTGTCTGCGAAGTGAATACAGAAGTGGCCACCAAAGTCGTTGGACGTGATGGACCCCTTGCCATGAGGGAAACCGTTCATCGAGGCAGCGATACGCCGACCAGCCACTTCTACGACAATCGCACGTCGCAGCCAACTCCATTGACCATACACACTCTTCATCACAGCAGTGTCCTCGGCGGTCAGAGGCTCGACGTCCGCGTGCAAGTGCCCGTAGTAACGTCTGACGCGGAACGATTTTCCCGTCTTCACATCGATGATCCGAGCCACTGTATTGTGAGGGAAAATGCGCTGCACTTCGCTCCAGCTAAGAGCCTGAGGTACGAGGCGCTCTCTTGCTGCGCGTGCCTTGGCTGCAGTTTCGGGTGTCGCCGAGCTGGTCTGCGGTGGACTTGCCTCAGACGCTGGAATAGGGACCACCAATCTCTGCCCCGGTCTGATCTTGTCCGCATCGCGCAGACCATTGGCTCTTGCAAGCATCTCAACGCTGATGCCATAGTGTCGGGCTAAGCTCCAGAGGGTGTCGCCACTGCGTACCTCATATGTGCAGTGGGAACGCGCAGAGAGCACCTGTCGTAGCTTGTGCCAGGTTTGTTCGCCTACAGCTCCGTCGACGACTAAGGCGCTGTCCTGCTGAAACTGACGGACTGCCTTTAGTGTACGGGCCTCAAACATCCCGGTGGGGGCCATCTGCAGAAAACCCAACTGAAAAAGCGAGAGCTGGAGCTCCCACACAGCATCTCCCTGCGCACCCTCCTTGAGAAGGACAGATGCCGCGTCACATAACCGGGGAATGCACATGAACACAATGATGAGTGTTAGGGCAATGTAGCGTTTGTACCACAACGTTATCACCTACCAAAATGCTTGCGTGCATCTTACGACTATTTCTGCAGTTTATTCGAGGTGTTCCGCTATGTTCCCTGTCGCCGATTCCGGGTTTTCCCCAAGATAGCCAATCTCGGTCCCCAAGCCCGTCCAAGACGTTCCCCGGTGGAAAACCACGCGCCCACATCATGTTCTTGGCCCGGCTGAATCTCGATATCGACTGTTAGTTCGGCTCGACCGTCCAACCTATGAGCGGCTATCTGGATCAGGGTTTCAGCGAGAGTGGCCCCAGTTCTCGCGTGCCTGTCTGCGCGTACCGCAACCACAGGCCTCCCAAACACACGCGCTGCGATGCTTACGGGAATGCCAAATACAGAACCATCAGAAAGGTCGCGTTGGTTCACCTTCACCATGCATGGACCACTGCTGGACCAAAGGCTCAAGGCAGCGACAGGAGCTGCCTCACCCGTGGTAAGAACCACGGGTTGACCCCTCTTTACATCGCAGGCGACTACAGCGAGATTCATTGGGCTGCTTTCCAGGCGCGCTTCGTGTAGCAGCGTAGCCATTGCTCCGTACACGGCCTGTTCATTGGGAACAAGACCTGATGTTTCAAGCTGGCTCCACACACGTACGGAAAAATCAGGATTGTTCACATTGGCGGCCAGTAGAGATGGGAACACGCTGGCGCCGCAGGCACAGACTCCGCCTACAGGTATTTTTTGTCGCTGAAGCGCGAACAGGAAGCCAGCGTAGGCTGCCCCCTCGCCGCCTCCTGTACCCATGGCCAATGTGATACTCACCTGTATTGGCCCACCCCTTTAGTGACTAGCCGCTCGCTGAAGCTCTTCACGGCCGCGGCGCACTACCTTCTGTACCTTATCGAGGTGTTCTTCCAGATTGGCCAGTACGAAGTCAGCGTACTGATCCGCTCCGACCTCGGTTTCTCGCGCCTTGCTCTCGGCCTCTTCCAGAAGGCGCACCGCTTCTTCCTTAGCTTTTTTCACTAGCTCGGATTCGCTGACCATCTTGGCCACATACGCTTCAGCCTCTTGGACCATTCGCTCCGCCTCGGCTTGGCTCTCCGCGAGCACGCGGTCTTTCTCGGAGGTAAGCCATTCGGCACGCTTTACCTCTTCAGGAATAGCGTTGCGAATCTTGTCCACCAGATCAAGAGCCGTCTCTGCGTCGACAAGCGCCTTGCTAGTAAGCGGGATTTCCGGGGCCGAATCAATAAGCTGATCTAGCCGGTCAAGTAGAATGATGAGATTCATCCGGTTCATGGATTCGCACAGCGGCGATTCGTCGACACGCCACTGTTACCTCCTCTACAGATTCTTCAGCGCGTAGGGTCATTCTACGTTGGGCTGTCCAGTCGGTATCTTTGAGCTATGCGGTGGGCCACGCAACGGGGGACCCAGCCATCAATTCTGCCACCTAACTGAGCGACCTCCCTAACGATACTGGAACTGATGAAGGAGTACTGATGGCTCGTCATCAGGAAGACAGTCTCTATTTCATTGGCAAGATGACGATTAGCTTCAGCCAGCTTGAGTTCATACTCGAAGTCGGACACCGCCCGCAGCCCGCGCACGATGGCCTGAGCCCCGCGGCGCCGAGCGTACTCTACAGCCAAACCTTCGAAGCTTTCACAGTAGGCATTGGGCAAGTCAGAGGTTGACTCACGGAGCATCTCCACGCGCTCGTGCCACGAGAAAAACGAGTCACGCTTGCTCGAGTTACTGAGAACGGCCACATAGAGCTTGTCAAAAAGCCTCGCCGCCCGAGTAATGATATCCAAATGTCCTAGAGTTACCGGGTCAAAACTACCCGGGTAAACGGCGATTCTCAATCGTCTTCTTCCCCTTCGCATGTTGGTCAGTGCTCACTGCAGGATCTCAGGAACGTCACGATGGTATCTCCATACGCTTCCTCTCGGATACAAGGCAGATTCGCTATAGCGGTGGGTACCTCCTCTTTGAATGTGTGTTCTACGACAACCAATGCGTTCAAGCTGAGGAGGGGGTGCTTCACGAGGCCCTGTAGAGTGGGCGCGACCAGGCCTTTCTCATAGGGGGGATCCATGAAAACAAGATCAAAAATCCTTTTTTCCGTGGCCAGTAGGTGCAGAGCTCGTTTGACTGGCATACCCAGGACCCGCGCCCGATGCGTTAGGGAAGTCTTCTCAAGGTTCTTCCGAATGCAGGCCAACGCTTGCGGATGATTGTCCACGAGAACTGCTCGCCCTGCCCCTCGGCTAAGGGCCTCTATGGCAAGACTCCCGCTTCCAGCGAATAGGTCGAGCACTTGGGCGTCAGCCAGACTACCAGAGATAATGGCAAATACGGACTCCTTTACCCTATCCGCTGTCGGTCTCGAGGTGCCCCCGCGTGGTACCTGCAGAATATGTCGTTTCTTTTCCCCAGCTATGACTCGCAATGTTCTGACGCCCCCTTCCCTATATGCACGAGGGATATCGCGCCGTGAGTCTCTCTTGCAGCGCTGCGTTTTCGGGCGACTGCAACGCAGGGTCCTCTTGCAGTAGTATCCGGGCATCTTCAGTGGCGGCGTTCATCAGAGCCAAATCAGCGGGAAACTCAGCAAATTGGAACTCACCATAGCCCGACTGGCGCAGTCCTAGAAGCTCACCGGGTCCGCGCAAGAGCAAGTCCTGTTCCGCCAGTCTGAACCCGTCCAGCGTATTGCAGAAGGCCTTGAGTCGTTGTGCTGCGAGAGGGGAGGTAGCAGTAGCGACCGCGATGCAATACGATTGGTGAGCTCCCCTACCCACTCTGCCTCGCAGTTGGTGCAGTTGGGCCAGGCCAAACATCTCGGCTCCTTCGATGACCATGACAGTTGCATTCGGTACGTCAACTCCCACCTCCACCACCGTCGTACAGATGAGAACGTCTATTCCACCTTGCTGGAAGGCGGTCATTACCCTCTCTTGCTCGCGTATGGGCATCTGTCCATGTACAAGGCCAACATGAAGGCCAGCGAGAGGGCCAGACGCGAGTTCTTTGTAGGCGACTGCTGCTGACAGAGTATGCCCAGTAGTCGCCTTCCCGTCTCTGTCATCATCAGCGAGGTCCTCCGCTTCGATGCGGGGAAAAACCATGTATGCCTGTCGCCCTTCGCACACTTGCTTGCGCAGAAAGCTGTACAGTTGGTCTCTTCTTTCCGGCGCAACCCATCTTGTAATCACAGTAGAGCGGCCCGCAGGGGGAGCAGGGATGATAGACACATCCAAGTCCTGCCAGAGGACTAAGGCAAGCGAACGTGGGATAGGCGTAGCACTGAGGTACAGTGAATGAACAGGCCACTGCGTAGCGAGGCTCGCTCTTTGCTCTACACCAAAGCGTTGCTGCTCATCCACAATCAGCAGACCTAGGCTAGCGAATTCAGTCGCCAAAATGGCGTGTGTCCCAATGACCATGTCTACCTGGCCCAGCGCTACGCGCTTCTTGACTTGGCTCTCATTGCTATCACCTAAGAGTAACCCGACCCGCACTCCTGCCGCAGAAAGAAGACCCTGCCAGCGTGTATAGTGCTGTTCGGCCAGCAGACGCGTTGGAACTAGGAATGCCACTTGCTTGGCGTTCTCTACCGCCTTGACGGCGGCATACATGGCCACTACCGTCTTACCTGCACCCACATCGCCGTGAACAAGACGATGCATCACTGTGCTTTTCTGCATATCAGCCCGAATGTCAGCGATGGCTTCTCTCTGGCCTGATGTCAGCTCGTAGGGAAGTGATGCCAGGAAAGACTGGGATTCTGGCCCATCATCAGCGCATGGCACGACAGATCTGCGCTGGTGCATACGCTTGCGCCGTTCCATGGCGATGACTGCGAGCAAGAGCTCCTCATAGACCAGGCGACGGCGAGCTTGAACAGCCTCCGCAGGATGGTTTGGATAGTGCAATCCTCGCAGGGAGTCTGCTAGGGTGGGCAACTGGCGTCTACAGCGTATGCTTCTGGGAATGGAATCATCAAGCTGAGTCGCCGCGTCCAGTGCGAGGGCTGTCCACTTGCGCATCTGACTCTGGTGCAGACCAGCTACCAGCGGGTAAACTGGCACAATCTGACCAGCTGTTCCAGTGCCTGATGGAAGCAGCGGATGAACTATCTGTAACCCGCTAGGACCGCGTGATACGGTACCCGCTGCGACCACTCGTTCACCTCGTCGAACAGGCACGCGTGCCTGGTCTGCCGCAGGTAGGAACCAGACCAAAAGCAGCTGGCCATCTTCGGCTTCGAGTGTTGCTTCGTGAAGCCACACGCGTCGACGTCGCGTGGCGCGCGTACGGACAGACGAGATGCGTCCTGATACGGTGACCTGGTCACCAGGATGCAGAGCAGCTGGTTGTGCCACACGGCGATAATCTAGGTAGCGACGAGGCTGCAACAGCAAGAGATCACGGACGGTGCTAACCCCTAACTGTGCTAGATAACGAGCCCTGGTTGGACCTATGCCCGATATAGCCGTAACTGATTCGTCGATATTCACAGATATCCTTCTTGCCATGATCTACAGTCGCTTTCAGGCACGGCTTCAGGAAAGCCTAGCGAAGACAGTGCCAACGGTACCGGGGCCTGCGTGGGTGCTGATTGTGGCGCCAAACGGTGCTCGTATGATCTCCACCGATGGGATGCGTTGTCGCACGCGAGTCTCGATCTCGTCGGCGAGCTCTGACTGATCGGCATCGAGGATAGCACATATGTAGGACTGGTCTTCTTTCACGTCGGTGAGAGTGAGCTCAACGAGTCTTTCTAAGGCTCTGGGCAAGCCTCGTAGGCGGTCTGCAGCGCCTACCATCCCATCGTCGATGCACAGCACTGGTTTGATACTCAGCATACTACCCACGAGCGCTTGTGCCCGCCCGATACGGCCATGGCGGGCTAGGTGTTCTAGAGAGTCCACCAGAAAGAAGATGCGGGTTCCCGCAATCAGTCTCTCGCTTTTCGCCCTAATCTCTTCCGCTGAGGCCCCCTTGGCTGCCCAGCGCGCCCCAATGATAGCGGGCAGACCGATTCCCAGTGATGCCAACCCAGTGTCAATCACATGGATCTGGCGGTCTGACAGCTGCCGTGAGGCGAGTTTTGCTGACTGGTAGGTTCCGCTGAGCTTGCTTGACAAGTGAAATGAAAAGAGGGTATCCCCAGGTTCGGAGTGCGTTTCGTATGCAGTGAGAAACTCGCCGGGAGAGGGTTGCGAAGTGCTTGGCGGATTAGCCGACGTTCTCAGTTCGCGTAGAAACGCCTCAGGAGACAGATCGATGCCGTCTTTGAAGGTGCGATTGCCAAAATGGATGCTCAGGGGTACTACCGCAACACCAAGCGCGCGGGCAATATCCTCCGGCACATCTGCGGCTGAATCTACGACAAAGCGGATAGCCAAAGAACGCCTTCCTTTCTATTCTACAGACAGCAGGTACGCGTAGACGGGCTGTCCCCCTCGATAGACCTCCACTTCCAGGTCGAGGCCATCTTGCACCAGCTGTGCTACATGGTTCGCTTCTTCCACCTCGACGTCTTCGCCATAGTAGATCGTGGCCAGCGAGCTATCCTCTTTCATCAGTGAGGCAATAAGCTGATGGACTACTTCCTGACGGTCGAGAGCCGTGACCAGGATCTTGCCGTCGCTAATCCCCAGATAGTCCCCTGCTCGCACATCGATGGATTCCACTCGGGCATCTCTCACTGCCTTTGTGATCTCTCCGCAAGCGATACCGCCTATCGCGGCTTCCATCTGCTTAGCATTCTCCGCGAGGCTAGCGTCTGGCGAGAATCGAAGAAGGGCAGCAACCCCCTGGCAGAAGGAGCGAGTGGGAACTACAGTAACAGGGATAGACGCCAAGTGGCCTGCCTGTCGAGCTGACATAAGCACGTTCTTGTTATTTGGCAGCACGAGAGCGGCCTTGGCCCCGCTGTTCTGGATGGCCGTCAAGACCTCTTGGGTGCTGGGGTTCATGGTTTGTCCGCCCTCAACAACCGCTGTGGCTCCAAGGCTCTTGAGGAGCTCGACACAGCCAGCTCCGCTAGCCACCGTTACGACAGCGATCTCGACAGGCACACGAGCCTCTTCATCGACGGAAAGGCCCATTCTTGCTGGGACGCGTTTTTCAGCAGCCAGACGGCTCTGCTCTTCCATGTTATCAATGTGGATGTTTAGCAGCTGGCCGCGAACTCCACACAATTCGAGTACCAGTCCAGGATGATTCGTGTGAATATGGACCTTGACCAGCTCATCCTTGCCCACAATCAGGAGACTGTCCCCAAGATCCGAAAGATCCTGTTTCATTCCTCGCCTGTCGATCCCATCGCCCCGGACGACGAACTCGGTGCAGTAGCGATACGTGATCTCCTCGTCGAGGCTGTTAGAGGAAGCCTCTAGAGCCTCAGTCGCCTGACCATCTCGAACCAAGTTTGATGGTCTGGTTGGTGTGGTTATCGAGGCAGGCGTTGCTGGCTGCTTGCCGTTCAACACCTCATAGGCTCCACGAGCCGCCACGACCAAGCCTTCTCCTCCGGCATCAACCACGCCGGCTTCGCGCAAGGCGAGCAGGAGATTTGGCGTATCGGCGAGCGTTTCAGCGGCGGCAAGCAGAGCTCCCTCTAGGACAGACTGCAGATCGCCACCTGTTTCGGCGATCCGTACTGCCTCGTTTGCAGCTTCCCTGCCGACCGTGAGGACCGTGCCCTCCACCGGACGCACTACGGCCCCGTAGGCCGCTTGTGCAGCGGAGGCGAAGGCCTGGGCCAGCTCCATCGGCGTAGCCGTGGTTCGCGCGCCAATAGCATCAGCAAAGCCCCGAATGAATTGAGACAGGATAACCCCCGAATTTCCTCGGGCGCCCATCAAGGCACCGTGTGCTGCAGATTCTGCCAGCTCGCCCAGCGAGTCGCTTTCGGACTGAAGGACCGCCTCGGTGGCTGCCCATAGGGTGAGTGCCATGTTGGTACCCGTGTCGCCGTCTGGGACTGGGAAGACGTTAAGGGCATCTACTCGGGCTTTTTCCGCCTCCAACTGCACCGCGGCGGAGTGAGCCATAGTTCGAAACATTTCTGCTGTTAGTTTCTCCACTTGATCACCTAGACGCATGAAATGCTGGTAACATTCGGTGAAGGGGGGCCATAATCCTCTGTGGGAATCACCTATCGCCCTAGACTAGGGTTACGGCACGTGCTAAGATTAAATGGATGTACCTACGTAACAGATCTGAAAGCAATGTCAATCTGGGAGGACACATCTCATGGCAAGGCAGTGCGTCATCTGTGACAAACAGACAGTCACCGGAAATCGCGTGAGCCACTCCAATCGCCGAAACCGCCGCGTCTGGCAGGCGAATCTGCAGCGTGTGCGCATCATGCGCGATGGCACCCCTCAACGGGTTCACGTATGCACAAAATGCTTGAAATCCGGAAGGGTGGTTCGTGCTATATAATATGCCGCCGCGGCAAAATCATTACTTCGGAAATGTCTAGGAGGCAGCCATTAGGGGCTGCCTCCTAGACATTTCCCGCCCGCGGGCCATTGCCCTATCCTTGCTCCAGTGCCATCTACACCAGCCATGCCCGTGAGGGAAGAATATGTTATTTTTTGACAGTCGTTGCCGACTGCGAGGAGTCTCTGACCAGACTCCCTGGATCGGTGTTCTCACCTCCTTGCAGTAGCATTATCGGCCCACGGCGCAGCACCGTCAGCATACATTACCCGGATATCTTTGTCAACCGTGGATTGCTGTTCTAACCTCGCTCGGTCAAAAGATGTGCCTATTGTCATGCTTGGGTGTCGCCTAAATGAAATCGGCAAGATTGGGAGCTGAGCTAAGCCATAGAAGCAGCTTGAGAAAGCTCAGCCAAGGCGTCTGTGGGGTTATCAGCACCGAATACCGCCGTCCCCGCCACAAGGGCATTCGCGCCCGCCTCAACCAATAGAGGCGCCGTCTTTTTGTCTACGCCGCCATCCACTTGCAGGGTGATGTCGCGGTTGGCTAGTAGCTCGCGCATCGCAGTCAGCTTGCGCAACATCGCCGGGATAAAACGTTGCCCTCCGAACCCAGGGTTTACTGTCATGATCAGTACCAGATCCAGATCATCCAAGACCCATTCTAGCACGTGAAGAGGTGTCGAAGGATTTAGGGCAACCCCTGCCTTGAGTCCCCTATCTTTGATTTGCTGCAGAACACGCTGCAGGTGTGGGCAGGCCTCAGCATGCACCGTCAGCCCCCCTGCCCCGGCCTCAGCAAAAGCATCAATATACTTCTCGGGCTCGACAATCATCAAGTGAACGTCGAGAAAGTGTGGGGTACACTGGCTGAGCGCCGACACGACAAGTGGGCCTATGGTGATATTCGGTACGAAGCGGCCATCCATGACGTCGACATGCAGCCAGTCAGCCATCTTCACCTGCTGGACAGACTCTGCGAGCTGAGCAAAGTCAGCAGACAACAGAGAGGGTACGATTCTCACTTTGGACTTAGTAGCGCCTCGCTTCAAGCGCCTCGACCTCCTCGGCAAATCGTAGATAGCGTTGATAACGTCCCGCGTCTATGGTGCCATTGTCCACCGCTACTTGCACCGCGCATCCGGGCTCGCCGCGATGAAGGCAGCTCGCGAAGCGACACGCAGAAGAGACCTGAACAAATTCCGGGTAGGTGGTGGGCAATTCTCTCAGGGCCATGTCACCGAAGTGAAGAGTAGAGAACCCCGGAGTGTCGGCTACCCAGCCGCCTAGCGGCAGTTTCAGGAGCTCTACCTGGCGAGTGGTGTGTCTGCCGCGCACTGCCCGCTCGCTGATGTCGCCGACGGCAAGGTTGAATTCCGGACAGATGCTGTTGAGTAGCCTGGACTTGCCCACACCCGACGCACCAGCCAGAGTGGCGATGCGGTCCTTCAGCTTCTGTGACAGCTCATCTACGCCAATGCCCAAGACAGCTGAAGTAACGACATGCGCATAGCCCGCACGCTTGTATGGCTCCAAGAAAGCGGCGACAGAGTGCTTGTCGCCTAAGTCAGCCTTGCTGACACAGATCATGCTGGCCAGTCCGGCATAGGCCGCCTGTATTAGGGTCCTGTCGATCATGTCGAGGTTCGGCGCTGGAGCCGTGATAGACTGCACCACGACACATAAATCCACGTTGGCAATCGCTGGTCTGCGCATCTCGGTGCTTCGCGGCATGACATCGGAGATGATCCAGGTGCTGTGCGAGAATTCAATGGTGACTCGATCCCCAGGCAGCACGGGCCCCTGTTGGTCTCGTGCGCCACCAGGTCTGAGCCGCCCGGAAAGACGCCCATCAACTGTGCTACCATCGGCCAGAGCGATGCGGTAGAAGCCGCCAACCGTCCGGAGTACTCGGCCAGTGATGGCTGCTCTTGGCAAGAACAGACCTCCCTAGAAAATCGTGTTATGCTGTGCGGGCAGTGTAGGCGGCCTCCGATTTTCATCCAGCGATGGTTTCAGCGGCTGCTCCCTTGATCCCCTAACGTAGTGGTAGCTCCCTTACGAGCTTGCCATCCATATACACACGGACGACGGGTTTGTCTCCTCGGGCCTTAACTGGCACTACAAGCGTTGCTCCTCCGCTCGCAGTCTCGCTGTGGACCTCGCGCGTTCCGAAATCGTCAACGACGATGACAACCACTTCGGTATCCGGTCCTTCTGGGACCAAAATGCTTACGTCTCTATTGATTGACGTATCCCTAGGAGTCCCGGGCAAACGTAGGAATCCGCCTGTGAGCAGTCCCTCTTTGTCGGCATAGGCAAAATCTACGCTGGACCCGACTTCAACCATCGTTCCGGGTGGAGGATTCTGATCAATGATACTGCCCGGCACGACTCCGGCTGTCGGCTCCTCAGTATAGGTTTTCCCAGTTTTCAGGCCTAAGGAACCCAAACGGGATTTCGCCTCATCTGGAGTCAGACCGCGCAGATTAGGTACCTCTATACTCTCTTGCTGTTTCGCTTCCGTTACCACAAGGTCGACAGAAGCACCTTTCTCCAGGCGACTGCCACCAGCAGGGTTCTGTCGCAGCACAGTGCCGGGAGCGGAGCCTGAGCGCTTCTCCTCCCTGACCGTGCCCGTCATCAGCCCAGCCTGGACAAGGCGATTCCTGGTTTCGCTCAGTGTGAGGCCAATGACATCTGGCACTGAGACATACTCCAGACCGCGGCTGACGACCACGAACACATTGCGGCCAACGCGCACACGGCGATTCCCAGGAGGATCCTGCGTGATAATGTGATTCACGGGGACACTCGAGCTAAACGACTGCCTTTCTTCGACAAGCTTGAGCCCTTGCTCGCGCAACAGGGCCTCGGCTTCTTTCACTTCCTTACCGATGACTGAGGGAACGCGCACCTCTTCGGGAAAGAGCAGACTGGGCAGAGCATTTCCAGCCCATAGCAGACCGCCCAAAAACGAGGCAAGGGCGATGAGCCACAGCCAAGCTTTCATACCTCTCTTGCGTTCCTGTCGATCGCCCTCTGCGGCAGAGCGGTCTTCCGTTCGCAGTGCTGGTTGCACCGTCGTGGCGGCGAGGGAATCTACCGGAGTCATCGGTTGGGTAATGTCGTCTTCTCCTGCAGTCGTGCCGTATGTCTCGCCGAGTGCCCGTAGATCACGTAGCATTGCCGTGGCAGACGAATAACGATCAGCTTCGGACTTAGCCATCGCTTTGAGGATGATGCGCTCAAACTCGGCTGACACTTGGGGGTTGAGTTGCCGCGGCGGCTTGGGTTGCTCTTGCACGTGCATAAGCGCTACGGCTACAGGGCTGTCCCCACTGAAAGGAACGCTGCCGGTGACCATCTCATAGCAGAGCACACCGAGGGAGTAGATGTCTGAGGCGGTGCCAACGGGCCCCCCTCTGGCCTGCTCAGGTGAGAAATAATGCACGGACCCTATGACGGTTCCCGTCTGAGTCAGTGACGACGCCGCTGCTGCTCGAGCGATACCGAAATCGGTAACCTTTACACGTCCGTCGAACGTGATGAGGATGTTGTGTGGTTTGACATCACGATGCGTAAGGTTGAGGCGATGGGCTGCCTCCAGCGCGCGACAGATCTCGCGCGCGAAAAGGACGGCAGTGCGGTTGGGCAGGGGGCCTTCCTGACGGATAATCTCCTTCAGATTGCGGCCTTCCACGTATTCCATGACGATGTAGTATATACCGTTTTCCTCGCCAACATCATAGATGTTGACCACGTTGGGATGCGACAGACTGGCGGCTGTCTGGGCCTCTCGGCGAAAACGCTCCACAAACTCTAAGTCACTTGCGTACTGAGAGCGTAGTACTTTGAGGGCCACCATACGTCCCAAGAGAGTATCGCGGGCTCTGTAGACGACTGCCATACCGCCTTCGCCGACCCGCGCCAGAACTTCGTAACGGTTGGAGAGCACTTGACCGATCACAGATAGACGGCCTTGCGAGATTGCACGGCCGCTTCCTCCCTTCGCCTACCCACGGGACTACGCACTGTGGCCTCAATGACCTGGGCCGCCACAGGAGCCGCTTGCGTACCGCCGCCGCCAGCATTCTCAATTACCACGGCCACAGCCACGACACCTCCACTATACGGTGCAAAACCGATGAACCAAGCGTGCGCTCTTCCAACTGGGTTATCAGCGGTGCCTGTTTTGCCAGCCACCTCCACGCCTGAGACCGCAGCACGTGTGCCAGTACCACGCGTGACTACCGCACGCATAGCATCAGCCACGAAGGTGGCTGTCTCTTCAGAAAGAACCCGTTTTCGGGGAACTACAGGTGCCACATCTCTGTTACCAACTGACTGGACGAGATAGGGGGTTATAGCATAACCACCATTGCCGATGGTTGCTGCTAATACAGCCATATGCAGCGGCGATACCCAGGCTTCACCTTGGCCAATGCTGACCTCAGCCACAACCGAGCGCTGCTGGAGACTGTCCTGACTAGGCAGATGGCTGGCCGCGGCTGGCGTACCGAGCTTTGGTGCATTGAAAAGGCCCATCTGCTGCGCGAGCTGCGCAATGGCTCGCCCCCCGGTTTTGAGTCCGATCTGCACAAAGACAACGTTTGAAGAGTACGCTAACGCATCGGTCAGGCCCAAGCGGCCGCGCTCTTTCTCTTCGTAGTTGCGGATCTCGTAGCCCTCCACAGTGATGCTTTTGCGGTCTTCGAAAACATCCTTAACACTTACCGCCTTTGTCTCTAGAGCAGCGGCAAGGATCAAGGGTTTCCAGGAAGAACCAGGTGGATAGCGCCCCTGCAGGGCCCTGTTGAACAGCGGACCTCCGGCGCTGCCGGAAAAAAGGTCTTCACTTATGTTGTTTGGATCGAAAAAGGGCACACTAGCCGCCGCCAGTATGGCTCCGGTGTTGGCATCAAGAGCGACCACTGCGCCTTTCCTACCAGCCAGTGCCTTCTCGGCGACCTTTTGTACCTGGGTATCAATAGTCGTTGTTAGCTCGAGGCCCTCGCGAGGTGCATTTCGGTAAGTGAACAGACCGCCCCGCGTCACCGCGCCGCCTCGTAGATCTGCATCAAATGTGCGCTCTAACCCCGACTTTCCAAAGCGAGGATGGAGATAGCCGATCGTCTGCGATAAGGACAAAGGCCCAAGAAAATGCCTCTTATAGCTATTCCTCTCCCAGACACTTGCGGCCAGGGATTGGCCATGCCGGTCATTTATCCCTCCCCGTGCGACACGAGACTCGGCCTCAATGCGACGCGGATTACGGGCATGGGCTTCTAGGGCTGGTCCGCGGACTACTGTCCAGTAACCCACCCACGCCTCTAGGATAAGAAAAACCGCCATGAAACCGATGAGGACCCTGCGGCTGGCTACCTCCACGCGACCACCTCCGCCGGCGTCAGATCCCCATGGCTTGGGGAAGGCGCAGTGATCGAAAGACTGTGCATAAGACCAAGCTGTGCGAAGCTGGCGATCAGCGAACTACCACCATAGCTGAGAAAAGGAAGGGTAATCCCCGTGACAGGTATCAGTTTCGTCACGCCACCGATAATGATCACAGCCTGCAACCCCAACAGTACAGAAAGCCCCATGCCAGCCAAGGCAGCTACGTTGTCACCGTGAGCATTAGCCCACGTCAGGCCTCTCGCCACCAATATCATGTACATGGCGATGATGAAGGTACCTCCGACCAACCCCATCTCCTCGACGAGGGCGTTGAAGATGAAGTCGTTTGCCGCAGCCGGAACAACGTAGGGAGAACCAAACCCCAGGCCAGTTCCTGTGATTCCGCCAGCAGCCAGAGCAAAAAGACCTTGGATGATCTGGTATCCTATCGTTTCGTAGTACCGCCAGGGGTTCAGCCAGACCAGAAAACGGATGCGTACATGACCGAAAGCCAGGTACGCAGCTAAGCCCCCCGCCATGGCCAGCATTCCTCCTAACGTCAAATAGACGCATCGTCCGCTCGCCACATAAAGCATGAGTACAAAGACTCCGAAAAGGAGCATAGCTCCGCCGAGGTCACGCTGTACAACAAACATTAGCATAGACAAGGCCCACATCAAGAGCAGAGGTCCAAGGTGACGAGCAGCAGGAACACGGATAAACCCAAGGCGACGACCAGGGGCCGCCAGAAACTCTTTGGACTGTGCCAAGTGACCAGCCAAGGAAATCACCACAAGCAGCTTCGCAATCTCCGATGTTTGCATACTGAACCCTCTGATTCGTAGCCAAGCCCGGGCGCCTCCCACCTCAGTGCCGAATATGACGGTGATAAGCAAGAGGAAAGCGGCCAACAAGGCCCATACATACTTGAGGTCGGCCATGGCGTTCCATCTGCGGAAACGACTGGCGGTACCGTAGACTACCGTACCCAGTACGATCCAAAGGGCTTGCTGCCAGCCCCTGCCTGGGTCAATGCGCCACACCTCTGCCATGCCAAGCCCGCATAGGGCAGCGATGATGGGCAAGAGGAACGGATCTCCGCGTCGGCCTGCCCAAAAGTATACAAGAACAAATGAGACGACGTAAAGACCGATAGCGATGGTTGGTCGGCCCTCCAAGCCATCGGTAGCCAGATGCATAAGCACTTGCGCGAGCGATCCACAAGCTAGGCCCAAGGCGAACAGACCGCCTCTCACTGCAGATCGCCTCCAGTTATGTCGGCCACGATAACAGTGATGTTATCAGGCCCCCCCAATCTGTTCGCCTGATGAATGAGATTGGTGACGGCGATTTGTGGCTGTTCCGTTTGCGCCAGAACACGGGCGATGCGCTCTTCCGGCACACATCCGTGCAGGCCATCCGTGCATAGCAGGAGACGGTCACCGATCTTTAGCTGCAGAACACCTCTGTCGACAGTCACAGCCTCGCCTATGCCCAGCGCGCGGGTAAGGACGTTGCGGTGCGGGTGCGACCGCGCTTCATTCTCGGTTAGATTGCCACTTCGCTGCAACTCCCCTACGACAGAATGATCGCAGGTCTGCCGTATAAGCGTGCCATTGCGCATCAAATAAAGGCGGCTGTCGCCGACATGCGCCCAGAACAGAGACTGCTGCGAAAGATGAGCGGCAGTCAGAGTGGTACCCATGCCCTCATAGGCCTCGTCGGAGAAGGCACGCTGATAGATCCTTCTGTTGGCTTGCAGTATGCTTGACCACAAGTCTTGTTCAGGATTATCCCACCTTGGCCAACTGGCGAGGGTGCCTACTGCAAGCTGACTGGCCACCTCGCCGGCAGCGTGCCCCCCCATTCCATCCGCTACTGCCAGAAGAGGAGGCGTGGCATAGTAGGCATCTTCGTTTTTCCCGCGTACCCGACCAGCATGGGTCGCTGCCCCTACGTGCACACTGTACACCCCTTTACACGTCCTCCTGCGCCTCAGCATTGGTACCAACGCTTCTTATTCAGGGCCCTACTCTACCGCAAAGCTTGTCGAACCCACATCTATGATGTCCCCGGGCTCCACTCGCACTGGCGTTCGAATGCGTACGCCATTCACTCGTGTTCCGTTTGTGGTTCCCAGATCCTCTACGAGAAGGCCGTGCCTCTGTCGCCGTACGCGGGCGTGGAAAGCAGAGGAAAACGGGTCTTCAAGTCGGATATCATTGCCTGGCGCTCTACCCAGGGAGAGTTCAACTCTGGACGAGACAATGCCTCCCGCCTCCAAGGGCTGTTCGTCATGTGCACCCTTGACCCAGACGCGGGTATCCCCCTGTAGAAGACGCAGTGTCAGCCCGTCCTGGCGCTTACCTGCGTCGTGGACAGGCTGCGCCAAGCCTACGGTTGTAGACGAGCGCGAGAGAATCACAGCCAGACGCAGCAGGAAGATGAAGAGCAGTGCCAGCATTGCGAATCTGCCCAACCCATAGAGCCGTTCGATGGTTAGTCGCCTCCCGCCGGAGTGATCGTCAGGCGCGTGGTTCCGATCTCTATCCGATCTTCGAGCCCCACAGAAGCACGTCGCACGAGCCTGCCGTTTAGTCGAGTGCCGTTGGTACTGTCAGCATCGACGATGATAGGAGTCTCGGTCCCCATCTCCAACCGGGCATGAAGACGTGATACCTTGGGATCATGCAGCTGAATGTCACAGCCCTGCCGTCTGCCGATAACAGCTGGAAGGCCGACGCTAAATGCAGCACCTGCATCGGGTCCCTCCTCCACGGCAACGCGCCAGATCGTCGGCTTGGCAACGAGGCTCTTGTACCCCCTGGTCTTCTCCATTGATACGGGTGCTGATGCTGGTGACTTGGGCACAAAAGTCCCGGTATCGTCTACTTCATGTGGAGGGGAATCCTCGTCTTCTTCGCCTTCCATGAACTGAACCTGTACCCGCGCCTGACCACGGTTTAGGCCGCTGTCTGCCTCGAATCCCACAGTAACTGGCCCGGGGAAAGCAAGATTCAGACGCCGGGCAGCTGCCCGGGCGTGATTTGCCAGATCCTGTTCGAGAGTGTGTGCGAAACTCTGTAACTCGGCTAGGTCGTCTTTGCTGACGTAGATCAAAAAGTCGTTTGGTACATAGGTGCGGTGCACACTGATGCGCCGCTGGTCTTCCATGGCACGTACCATAAGACGAGCAATCTCAATAGGCTGCACACATTCACGTGGGCCGAAGAAGCGTTCGATATTGCTTTCGAGCCATTTCTCCACACGCAAAAGCAGGCTCAAAAAGCCCTCACCTCGTCCCTTAGGCGCAACTGGCCGCAAGCCGCGTCAATACCAGCGCCCTTTTCCTTACGCACGCTCACACGCACGCCGTGAGAAGCGACAATACGAGCAAATTCCTCTGTAACCCTGGGGCTAGGCTGCCTGTAGCCTGTTTCCGGAACAGGGTTGACAGGAATCAGATTGACGTGACACAAAAGTCCTGCCAATAACTCGCCTAAGGCACGCGCTTGGCTGGCGGAGTCGTTCACATCCTGCAAGAGAACATACTCAAATGTGACTCGGCGACCCGTGTGCTTGGCATACTCTCTGCAGGTATCTATTAGGCTCGCGATGGGGTAGCTCCTGTTTAGTGGCACTAATCGGCTTCGCAGTTTGTTATCTGGAGCGTGCAAAGATACGGCAAGATTCACCTGCAGGTTCTCATGCATGAGGCGCCTAATGCCGGGCAAGACGCCAGCCGTGGATATGGTGAAGCGGCGGGCACCCATTCGTAGCGCCTGTGGGTGATTCATTATGCGCAGGGCTTTCATGACATGCGCATAGTTGGCTAATGGCTCTCCCATGCCCATCATAACCACGTTGGTGATCTCCGTGCCCCGTTGCTCCTGAAGGACTAAGAGCTGTCCCACAATCTCATCAGCCGAAAGGTTACGCAGCAGACCCGAAAGACCCGTCGCGCAGAAGCTACATCCTACAGCGCATCCGACCTGTGAGGAGAGACAGGCTGTTAGGCGCTTCCCTTCTTCGATCACAACGGCTTCAACGCGTTGTCCGTCAGCCATCTCGAAGAGGAACTTGCCCGTGTTATCTGTCGCAGACTGCGCTTTGATAATCCGGGGTAGATGGACGCAAAAACGCTGCGCTAAGGCCTCGCGAAGACCCTTCGGAAGATTCGACATTGGCTCGAATGAGTAGACAGACCTCTTGTAGATCCAGTCCAGGATCTGGTCAGCGCGGTAACGTGGTTCATCAAGAGCAACGAGTTGATCGGCGATCTCCTTGATCTCCATGCCCAATAGATTGGGCAAAGCGGGATCCACCCCCAAGTCAAATACCTCCTGTTGAGGCAAGGCGCGTCAATACAGATGGCGTCCTGCGGATAGTTCTTCATTCTTCGGCGGTTTCCTTTCTCCGATAATAACCAGGCGAAGGTCGGCATAGGTGTGCTCTGTTTGTGAAAGACTAGTATCCGCTTTTCGATGGCCAGGGACAAGGAGTGATGTCTCCGTGAACAGAGGCCTAAGGGTGCATTTCCTCACAGCTTACACTGAGTTTCTGTGGGAACAAGGCATAGAGACTGAAGAGACATATGTGGGAGATGCCAGTCGTTTTTTGCGTTTTCTCGCTGGTCGAGCTACTCCTGACGATGTTGCACAGTTTCTTCGAGGCGATGGCAATAGCGCTCACTATGCTCGCCGTCTGCGAAAAACCCTGAGCAAATTCTATGAGTTTGCCGCCGAGCAGCTCGACATCCGTAACAACCCGCTCTCCTAGCCGCTGATTCTACTCGGGTGCACACGTTAAATCGCGGCGAACACCCGTTCCTAATCATGCTGCCTCCCGCCTCTCCCAGAAATCGTCCCACTGTTCACCGTGGGAGTATGCTGCAACGTTTAGCATCTGCTGTGCCCTAAGTTGGCTCCAACGCATTCCAGATTGCTTGTGGCGCCTAACAACAACCTGCTTACAGGCGCTTTCTACGCATCCGCTACCAATGGGGTAGCCAGCGGCCTCCAGCCTCGGTGCCTCTTGAGTGCGTGTCAACCCACGAGTAAGTCTTACCGAAGACCGTATGGCTCACTCACCAAAGATCTAACCCAACGCTTGTCTAAGTCAGAGCAGGTATAGGCTCACGACTACTGCTACGGACTCTCTGGGATGCATCGGTGGCCTCGGCCACCGATGCAGTTGGTGGGCCTTGGCCGATCAGTTGTTCAATCCTGCGGTGCATAGCCAGTGGGTTTGGCTCACGTTGCCGCCACGATCGCCAGCGGCGGGTGGACGTGGACTACCATTGGCTGCACGGCTGATGTGAGCTCTGACGAAACGGACAAGGTGACCCAGGGTGACTACTCGTCTTGCTTTCTCTCAGATTGGCTGGCGGTTCCCCAGCCACGTTCATCTATTCTTTGCTGGTACTCACCGCATCTACACTCGAGATAGTTGATGAGCCTCCGGTTGAAGTCCTGACCGCGCCGGAATGGCAGCCGCCTGCCAATCTTGCGCTTGATGATCTTGCAGGAAAGCTCGTGAGCCTGAATCACGATCAGCCGGCTCCATAATCCTTCCACAGACAATAGTTCTTCGCTGACTGCGCGCACATTGCCAGCTAAGACCCGGTGGCCACCGAAAGTGAAATGCGTTTCCCGTTCGCATCATCGTCTGAGTGGGAAAAGGCCGCCACTACCGTCCGGTTATGTACTGCCCGGTAGCCCCAGAAGGGCCACCAAGGCGGGAGAGTGTGCCCTTAGGCGGTGAAACGAGCCCTTCGGGCGGTCAAAATGAGCAAAAAGGGCTTCGCGAAGACCGCATCGCTAGGTTCTTACCACGTACACTGGCCCCGGGGGTTAATGAGGCGGCTCTTTTGCCATGACGGTTGGATTCTTGGCCCCGACTCACATACCAATCCGGCTGGTGTCCGACTACCGAGCCTGTTTCGCGAGCGCGTCCATTCCTCTCCAAATGCACCGACGAGAACTGAAGGGTCGGTCCGCAGAGGGACCCGAGCGAGCCCGCCGTGATCGCGCACTGGAGAGCTGACCCAATCGTCTGAGTGGGAAAAGGCCGCCACTACCGTTCGGTTATGTGCTGCCGGTAGCCCCAGAAGGGCCGCTGAGACGGGAAAGCGTGCTCTTGGGCGGGGAAATGAGCCCTTCGGGCGATCAAAATGAGCAAAAAGGGCTTCGCGAAGTCCGCATCGCTGCACTTTTACCACGTACATTGGGCCCGGGGGCTAATGAGGCGGCTCTTTTGCCATGGCGGTTGGATTCTTGGCCCCGACTCACGTACCGATCCGGTTGCATCTGTCCGACTACCGAGCCAGTCTCGCGAGCGTGTGCATGATGTCCGTCCACCCTTTTCGAAACACACCGACCGGGATAACAGTGAAGGTGGGTCCGCAGAGGGATCCAAGCGAGCCCGCTGTGATCGCGCACTGGAGAGCTGATCCAATCGTCTGAGTGGGAAAAGGCCGTCACTACCGTTCGGTTATGTGCTGCCCGGTAGCCCCAGAAGGGCCGCCAAGGCGGGAAAGTGTGCCCTTAGGCGGTGAAACGAGCCCTTCGGGCGGTCAAAATGAGCAAAAAGGGCTTCGCGAAGACCGCATCGCTAGGTTCTTACCACTAACCCAAGCGAACGCAGGGAGACTACCGCAGTTTTTTGCGTGGCCCCATTTTACTCAGTTGGCTTGACACGAACGGCGAGATCACCGTATAATTATGTTTGTCTGAGCGACGGGGTGTGGCTCAGTTTGGCTAGAGCGCTGCGTTCGGGACGCAGAGGCCGGAGGTTCAAATCCTCTCACCCCGACCAGTCAGAAGCACCCATCAGAGGTTTCCGGTGGGTGCTTCTGGTTTTATCCCTTCTTACGAGTGTTCGTTGGGCTTGCTTTGGCGCTGAGACTGCCTCTTTCGTGCTTGCTGAGCGGCCTTTTGGTTACTCTCCGTCTCTCCTAGTGGTTCTGAAGTCTCCCAACTGGTTCTGCTCTCCGGGTACGGTTGCAGTTCTTTGGCTGTCTCGAACTGATTGCTTTCCTGAGTGCGTCCCGGTTTGCGTTGGACGCTCTTCGGCATCTTCCTTTTGGGCATGCCTACTGTCCCCCCTTTTTCTCGCGCGACGCTAGTATGGCAATCGCCGGGGGTGAGAATACGGGTCTGAATCAGGTAGAGGAAACTTGTTGTGGCAACCTGTCAAAGATTGCATGGAGGTGTGTCCGACGCTTCCATGGCCTCAACCGCATCTACCAGCTTCGAGATCACCACTGAGTTGGAGGGCGGTGTCTTGCGAGGTACGCCCGCTGTACCTGTAATCTCTGCCAAGAAGGGGCGGTTATTGCGCCATGCAGCGCGGATACCGTGACGAATGGCAGCCTCTACGCCGTTGGCGGTTGTGTTGTATTTTCCGGCTACGGATGGGTACAGCTCGGTGGTGAGAGATCCACTCAAGACAGCTGGCTGACGCAACGCCCAGGCCACCGCTTCGCGGAGATAATTGTACCCCTTGAAATGCGAGGGGACTCCCATTTCATGCAACAGGTCCGTGATGCGATTCTCGTGAACGAATGCAGAAGACCTGGAGCGGCTTTGGCGAGCCGCGGGGATCACGTGGTCTTGTGTGGGTGCCACAAACTGGCGCATCCGCTCGGTTAGCAGATCCAGATCAAAGGGCTTCACTATGAAGTAACGAGCGCCAAGCTCAGTCAATCTTTGGGCCACATCGTCATGACCCAGGGCGGTGAGTACCACGACGCACGGTTTCTCCACTACACCTCTGGTGTTCAGTCGCTCTAGAACGGCCAACCCATCCAGACGAGGCATCGTGATGTCAAGCAACAGCACATCTGGGCGCCAGCGGTCCAACGCCTCCAAGGCCTGCTCGCCGTCGCCTGCTATACCGACCACCTGCATGTCTGGTTGAGCATCAATGTGTTCTCTCAGGGTGTGGCAGAGCTGAGTGTTATCATCAGCAAGGACCACTCTAATCATGGGTGTCCTCTTCTTCCTGCGTTACCTACTCATCGCGGCTGGCACCGCGTAGAATCAACAGGCGAATCAGCTGGCTGATGGCCACTGCAACTGCAGCCACATAGGTCAAAGCCGCTGCCTGTAACACCGCTCTGACGCCGCTTGCTTCATTACCTTGTACATATCCCCCATCGGCCAGAAGTCGCATCGCTCTAGAACTCGCGTTAAACTCTACAGGTAGCGTGATCAACTGAAACGCCAAGGCGCCGATGAAAAGCCAGATACCAAGGGTCAATAGCCCTGTTGCCCCTGTGATCAATCCCAGCAAAACCAAGGGAAAGGCAGCGTTCGATCCAAAGGCTGCTACAGGATATATGCCATTGCGTACCTGCAGCGGCATGTAGTGCTGCTGATGCTGTAGCGCGTGCCCTGTCTCATGGGCCGCCACACCGATAGCAGCGAGTGATGTGCCAGAATACACCTCTGGCGACAAGCGCATCCGTCTTTGACGTGGGTCATAGTGATCGCCCAGGTGGTGGCGAATTGGTTCGACAGGTACGTCATGTAGACCCGCAGCGTTGAGCAGGCTCCTCGCCACCTGGGCTCCGGTTAGGCCGCGCGTCGATGGTACCCGGCTGTAGCGACCAAACGTCGCTTTTACCCGCAGTTGTGCCCACATGGCCAGCAACATGGCAGGAATCAGAACCATAACGGTTGGATCATAGTAGGGCCAGAACATGATAGGAATAACCTCCCCACAAACTGATGTAATGCTGTTCGGGCATGTCGGCGGCCTCGACTTTCGCCCGTAGTTGGCCGTCGACACGCGTACTCCCGAGACCATATGGGAGAAAAGCCTCAGGTGCGGCCCTGGAAACACGTGGCGGTTGTCACTCGGTAACCCCGGGCGAATGAAGAAGCAAGCATCCGTTTGCTGTTTTCCGGCTGCAGCTCTTGTACCAATAGTGTACCACGGCCGCAAGCTACCTCAAGGCCCTCGTCAGAGACGGCGATTACGCAGCCAGGAGACGATTTCACCGAGAAAGACCCAGTGACAGCTCGCCATATTTTGACACGACGGCCGTCTAACACGGTGAACGCACCTGGCCAAGGTGAGAAGGCCCTCACCTGGTTGGCCACAGTGGCGCTATCCAGGTTCCAGTCCACGCTTCCATCCTCGCGCTTCAAGCGTTTGGTCACCGAAGCGAGTGAGTGGTCTTGCGGTCGTCGCAAGACGGTTCCAGCGATGACCTGCTGCAGAGTCTCCACAAGGAGACCCGCCCCTATTGACGCCAAGCGATCGTGCAGTGAACCTGCATCGTCTTCATCGCCGATGGGCGTCGCGACCTGGGCAATTACGTCGCCCGTATCCATTCCTTCATCGAGGTACATCGTCGTGACGCCTGTCTCGGCTACCCCATCAAGGATGGCCTGCTGAATGGGACTCGCACCACGGTACAGGGGTAGTAACGACGGATGAACGTTGATGCATCCTCTCGGAGGCAAGTTGAGCAAGGCCTTTGGGAGAAACTGCCCAAAGGCGACAACAACAATGGCATCCGGCCTCATCTCGGAGATCGCTGTCACGCATCGCGAATCGCTGAGGCGCTGCGGCTGTAGAATGGGCAGGCCTAACTCCAGAGCCTTCTCCTTGACCGGAGGTGGGCTGACACGCATGCCACGTCCTTGAGGACGGTCAGGTTGGGTGACCACAGCCAAAACCGCAAAGCCCGCCTCTACAATGGCCGCAAGGCTTGGGACAGCAAACTCCGGGGTGCCCATAAACACCAGGCGCATGGCATCACCTTCTATGTCTACTACCCCGACGGGCTGGGCATCATCTTGTCAATGAAGAGAATCCCGTCAAGGTGATCTATCTCATGTTGCAGTGCTCGGGCCAGTAATCCAGTTGCCTCGATTCGAGTGGGCCGACCACGAAGATCCAGGGCATTCACCACAATCCAGTCGCTACGGTCCACGTAGCCCCACACATCAGGAACAGACAGGCAGCCTTCCTTGTCGATCTCTGAGCCCTCCGCCTGTTGTATATGGGGATTAATCAGATGCAATGGGCCGTCGCCTACATCAACTACAATCAGGCGTTGAGAGACACCCACCTGGGGAGCAGCCAGGCCTACCCCGTCTGCAGCGTACATAGTCTCTTCCATGTCACGCAGAAACTTGACTATGCGCTTCGTTACCTTAGGGACTGGCTCTGCCACCAGCCGCAAGACAGGTGCATCAGATAGCTTTATTTCCATCTTCCCCAATGCACAGCCCTCCCGTTCGACGACGCTGCTAGAGCAGCGAAAAGGGGTCCACGTCGACCACGATGTGGCTTTGGGCGTTTCGGGACTCCTTCACAGCACAGCGGGCGGCCTCTAGCACGAGAGGCTGGGCCCCCTTAAGTAGGATATGCCAACGGAAGCGATTCTTCAAGCGGCTCAAGGGCGCTGGAGCTGGTCCGATCACCTCGATACCCTCGCTTGCGCATACACGAGAGATAAGTGCGGCTTCGCGAATAGCGTCTTGTTCGTCCTCCGAGGTGATCAGGATGCGTACTAGGGATGTTAGGGGCGGATAGGCGACTCGGCGTCTATAGGCCAGCTCTTGCGCGAAGAAGGTCTCGTAGTCATGTGTTTGGGCCGCGCGGATGCTGTAGTGCTCGGGTGAATAGGTCTGAATGACCACACGGCCCGGTTCGCTTCCCCGTCCTGCCCGTCCCGCCACCTGAGTGAGCAGCTGAAAGGTACGTTCTGCGGCGCGAAAATCAGGGAAATGTAGCGAGGTGTCTGCGCTCATCACCCCCACGAGCGTGACTCCTGGAAAGTGCAGGCCTTTGGCTATCATCTGGGTTCCTACAAGCACATCGGCTTGACCGCGCGAAAAGGCCCTCCAGATAGCCTCATGAGCTCCTTTGCGACTAGTGGTGTCCACATCCATGCGAAGGGTTCTGGCATTGGGAAACAGGCGACACACTTCTTGCTCTACCCGTTGAGTGCCAGCCCCGAACGGCCGAAGATAGGGGCTGCTGCAATTCGGACACTGGGGCATGAGCCTTCGGGTTGACCCGCAGTAGTGACATGTAAGCGTTTGTGGTTCGTGGAAAGTAAGCGAAACCTCACAGTGATCGCACTTCACAGTGGCCCCACACTCGCGGCATAGCACAAAGGAGGCATACCCGCGCCGGTTGAGAAACAGCAGGGCCTGTTCGTGCCGAGCCAAACAAGCATGCAGCTCCATCTGTAATTCTCGGCTGAACATAGTCCGGTTTCCAGCAAGTAGCTCTTCCCGCATGTCCACGATGCTGACCTGAGGCAGCGGTTTGTTCTCCACACGATGGGGGAGTCGTAGCAGTTCATACTCGCCGCTTAGAGCTGCAGAAAACGACTCCAGGCTCGGTGTAGCACTGCCCAAGATCAGCAAACCGCCTTCATGCTCCACTCGTGCCTGAGCAACATCTCGGGCGTGATAGCGTGGCCCCTCCTCTTGCTTGTAGGCGCCTTCCTGCTCCTCGTCGATTACGATCAGGCCTAGATTGGAGACGGGAGCAAACACCGCGGAGCGAGCACCCAGTACAACCTGAGCCCGGCCGTCAGCCGCGGCGTGCCATTGCTCGGCGCGCTCGCTTATGGATAGTCGACTGTGTAACACGGCTACCCGGTCACCAAACCAACCCTTGAACGCGGCTATCGCCTGAGGTGTCAGGCTGATCTCGGGAACAAGGACTATGGCTGATTTCCTTTGCTCTAGTGCTGCGGCGATGGAGTGAAGATATACAAGGGTTTTCCCGCTTCCCGTGACTCCAAAGAGCACGAATTGGCCGCTTCCGACAGCCAACGCCTCATTGAGTCGAGTCAGTGCCTTGGCTTGTCCAGGACTAAGAGGATGATCTTGCTTGCGCCACGTACGCCCCGCCCAGATATCACGCTGTACAAGACGACTTGTCCGTCGGACGAACCCCTTGTCAACAAGGGCTGATAGCGCAGACGGGGATAGCCCGGCGCCCGCAACTTCCTTGGCAGTTGCAGTTCCCCCACGGGCGGCGAGCCATTGATACGCTTCGGTCTGCCGCGGCGCTCGCGCCAGAGCCTCAACCACACCTCGAGCGTCGTCGGCTAATGGTGTGAGGCCGTATACGTTTTGGCGCAAGACGGTGGCGCGGGTTGAGCTGCGCAGAGCGGTGCCTGGCGGTAGCCAGCATTGGAGTGCTTGTGCCAACACGCACAAATAGCGTTGGCTCATCCATTCAGCAAGTCTCATACGCGCTGCTGATAGAAGAGGCTTCTCGTCAAGCAATTTGGCTATTGGCTTGAGGTCGGGAATGGTGCTTGTGGCTGGGTAGCGCACCACATATCCTTCCACGTGACGCCCGCCAAAAGGTACAAGCACGCGGTGCCCCGGTTTCAGAGTGCTGACAAACTCTACCGGGACAGCGTAATCAAAGAGTCGGTCAACATCACGAATGCGCACGTCTACTACGACCTGCGCTACAGATGCAGTCACTGGCAACGCTCCCTAGCCTCTTTTCCTATTCCCTCTTCTGGTAGGGAGACGCTTCTCCTGGGTCTATCGAACGGGACCGCTGCCGCGCGTGCGCTCCCACCCTACCCTATCTTGGGCGATCTCGTTCAGTGCAATGGTCACTGGTCTGTCTGACCCGCAGTTGACCAAAGGCTTGGCACCCTCAAGAAGCTGGCGCGCCCGCTTGGCGGCAAATGCTACGAGAGTGTAACGGCTATCTACTCTTTCGCGTAGCTGATCCATCGATGGTTGGTTCATCATAGGCTTTCCCCCCCTTTTCCGAAACCGCCTCGGCTGACGCGCAGACTCTCCGCCCGAATAATGGCTCTGAGATCCTGCACCGCCTCATTGAGGTCGGCGTTAACAATCCAATAATCGTAGTCGACCACGCTGTGCATCTCTTCTTCGGCTCTGGCCATGCGCGATGCAATTGCTTCTGGGGGATCGGCAGCACGTCGGACAATTCTCTTGCGCAGTTCATCGAGCGAAGGCGGCATAAGAAAGACAAAAACGCCCTCAGGCACGGTTTGGCGCAGCTGCTGTGCGCCTTGGATATCGATGTCGCTGATCACTACCATTCCCTGGGCCAGCATCTCCTCCACGAAGGCGCGGGGCGTACCGTACAAGTTGCCGCAGTAATCTGCCCACTCCAAGAGGCCATCGTTTTGTATAAGATCGCGGAACTCTTCTGCGCTGAGAAAGTAGTAATCCACCCCGTGTTTCTCACCAGGCCGAGGCGGCCGCGTAGTGGCTGAAACGGAGTAGATCATGCCTGGTATCTTTCCCAATACAGCCCCGAGTAACGTATCCTTACCAACGGATGACGGCCCGCTAAGCACAACCAAGAAACCCTGCCTACTCATACTGCGCCTCCTGGGAGTCACAAGATGGTCTCCGAAGCACCATCGCGTGCAGACAGGCGATGCGCTACAGTCTCAGGCAGCACAGCCGAGAGAATCACATGTTCAGAGTCACATATGATAACTGCCCGTGTGCGCCGACCGTACGTGGCATCAATCAGCATGCCGCGTTCGCGGGCATCTTGCACGATGCGTTTGATCGGTGCAGACTCGGGACTCACGATGACGACAATGCGATTCGCGGCGATAATATTCCCAAACCCGATGTTGATCATTTTGATCTGCATGCCGAAAGAACGGTCTCCTCCCACGAAAGCCGCTAAAATGCTTGTTTCTGAAACATAGGCGCCCCTAAGTGTACGGGCATCTGGGCGCCTATGTAGATGCGTGACGCCACTGCTAACTCAGAACTTCTCCAAGAGAGCGTCGATCTGTCTCTTCCCTAGCCCCTGCACGCGGCGGCTTTCATGAATGCCAATTTCGCCCATTATTCGGCGACTCGTAACCTTGCCTACCTGCGGTAGGGACTGAAGCAGATAGACAACGCGCATTTTCGCTACGACCTCATTCTCGGACTGCGCAAGAACATCTCTCAAAGAGAGCTTTCCAGACTTTAGGTCTTCGCGAATCGCCGCCCGCTGACTGCGCATGTTCTGGGCTTTCTCCAATGCCCTTCGTTTCTCCTCTACGGTCAACTTGGGTAGTGCCATTCCTGGTCACCTCCTTATCGCGTGTATTCCAACGAGGGACTAACCGCATAGGTGCTTGTATTCGTAGCCAGAGAACTGGCGTGACGAACGCTCCGCACTATGCGCTACGTGATGGCCACTACTCTATGTTCTGTGCCTGCTCGCGTATTTTCTCGAGTTCGGCCTTGATATCCACCACTATCGCAGCAGCTTGGCTATCAGCTGTTTTGGAGGCCATCGTGTTGACCTCTCGATTGAGCTCTTGGAGCAGAAAGTCGAGCTTGCGGCCTACTTGACCGTTGGTGGTGCATGCCTCGCGAAAATGCGTAATGTGACTTCTTGCTCGGACGAGCTCTTCGCTAATGCAGCAGCGATCTGCGAAGATGATCATCTCTGCGGCCAGGCGGTCTTCAGTGATCGAAGGTGAAGCAACGAGTTCGGCAAGCCGAGCTCCAAGACGTTCCCTGTATTCGGCTACGATACTAGGAACTCGCTCCGCGATGTCATCTAGCCATTGTTCCACCAAGTGCAGGCGCTGTAGCATGTCTTGCTGCAAGCGCTGCCCCTCAGACTGCCGCATGTTGACCAGACTGTCCAAGGCCATGGATAGAGCTTGTTCGATTAACGGCCACAGATCGGCGTCTTTTTTTTCCGTTACCACAAACATGTCAGGAATGAGGAGCAGCGATTCTAGTGTTACATTCAGCGGTCCCACAACGCGAGTCGCTTCAGAAAGGGTAGCCGCGAAGCCTTCCAAAAGGCTCTTGTTAAGTCTGACCGTTCGCTCTGCTAGGCCAAAATCCTCTATGACGACAAAGAGTTCTACGCGGCCTCTATGTAGCCGTTCGTGGACGATCTGCCGAATGCTTTCTTCCCACCCAGCATGCGGGTGCGGTGTATGTATCACGACGTCTCGGTAGCGGTGGTTCACAGTGCGTATTTCTACTCGTATCTGTTGCTTCTCATCACCAGACACACCAGTACCGAAACCCGTCATGGAGACCAGCACGTCATTACCCCCAATCTGAGGCAGCTGGGGCCTGGGCCATAGCTGCCTCAGATAGCCAGGATGTGAGTTCATTGTATCGCGATCATTGGCTCATGTAAACCTGCGAACCAATAGTGCTGCTGGGAGGGTCATGAAGTGACACGGATCAAGGACACGCGTCGGCCCCAATAAAGGCGTATGAGGCGCAAGGTTCCCTCCATGATGATAGACCAACCGCTGAAGGTCAGTACCACCAGCCAATCCGTCAGGGAAAGAGGCACGGTATGAAAGATAGGCCGAGTAATCGGCCAGTAGATGACGAGGAGGTGCATAGCGACAGAGACTGACACAGCAGCGACAAGGTAGCGGTTCTTGAGAAGACCTACCTCAAACACCGAGCGAAACTCGCTACGGCACTGGAAAACGTAGAACAGCTGAGCCATGACGAGAGTTGTGAAGGCGAGGGTCTGAGACCACTCCAGATCTGACGGCCTCAGTGTGGTGGCGATTCTAAAGACCGCTACGGTGCAAAGTCCTATGAGAGTACCACGCATCAGAATCTTTCGGTGCAGCCCTCTGGCAAAGATGCTTTCGTTAGCTTTGCGGGGAGGGCGCTGCATCACATCATCGTGGGGAGGATCGACGCCCAAGGCAATGGCGGGCAGCCCATCGGTGATTAGGTTCATCCACAGAATCTGAATCGGCACGAGCGGCAGCGGCATGCCTTGGACCGTGGCGAGAAGCATGGTCAACACTTCACCTACATTACACGCTAACAGATAACGGATGAACTTGCGGATGTTGTCGTAGATGCCGCGCCCCTCCTCAATCGCTGCTACGATGGTGGCATAGTTGTCATCAGCCAATACCATGGCGCTAGCGTCCTTGGTGACATCTGTTCCAGAAAGTCCCATGGCGATGCCGATGTCGGCCTCCTTGACTGCAGGAGCATCGTTGATGCCGTCACCTGTCATGGCGACGACCTCTCCCTGGCTACGCAGCATCCGCACAATGCGCAGCTTGTGTCTCGGGGAGACACGGGCGAAAATCGATGTTTTGCGCAACAGCTCAGCCAGCTGTCTGTCGTTGAGGGTATCGAGATGGTCACCCGTGGCAGCTCCTGCTGTGTCGGAAAGCCCGAGGCGACGCCCGACCGCCAGGGCTGTATCCTTGTGGTCACCTGTCACCATGATGGTGCGAATCCCTGCCCGTTTTGCGATGGCGATGGCCCGACGTACCTCCTCCCGGGGCGGGTCCATCATTGCTGCCAAGGCCACGAAGACAAGACCTTGCTCCACCAGTCTTTCGGCGGGCGGATCTGAGACCTGTGATACTGGAAGCGGGCGGTAGGCCAGAGCCAAGACGCGTAGTGACTCTTCGGCCATAGATGTGACTCTCTCTCGCAGAAATCGACGTTCTGCAGAGCCAAGAGGGCGTGGCTGGCCCGAACTCAGCACATGGGTACAGCGCTCAATAATCACATCGGGGGCGCCCTTGACCATGCTACGCAGACCTTGCCAACGGACAACGACGCTCATCCGCTTGCGGTAGGAGTCAAAAGGCACCTCGGCTACGGCCGGGTACCGTAAGCGCACGGAGTCGGGATCCATGCCGCCTTTGGCAGCCAGTATCGCCAGTGCCGCTTCCGTAGGATCGCCTATGATACCCAGGGTTCTGGAGGGATCACCTTTCTTATCTCGCAGCAAGCGGGCGTGATTGCATAAGGCCGCAATAGCCAATGCGGTTCGCCAGTCGGGGTCGGCGGCCGGGTTGACCAAGCGCCCGTGTTCGCGAAACTCACCACTGGTGCTGAAGCCCGTGCCGCTGACATCGAGCTGCCGACCCGCGGTGACCAAGCGAACCACTGTCATCTCATTCTTGGTAAGCGTTCCGGTTTTGTCGGCGCATATGACGGTGGCGCAGCCTAGTGTCTCTACGGCGGGTAGACTACGGATAATGCCCCGTCGGCGAATCATTCGTTGGACACCGATAGCCAAGGCAATGGTTACGACGGCAGGGAGCCCTTCCGGGATAGCAGCTACAGCCAGACTAACTCCAGTCAGAAACATCTTGTACACTGGCATGCCCTGCAGAATACCTGCGGCAAAGACCAAACTGACTAAACCCAGGCACACGGCGACCAACGACTTACCTAGTTGCTCCAAGCGGGCCTGCAAAGGTGTGGCCCCCGCATCAGCGTCTTGGATGAGGCCCGCTATCTCTCCGATCTGGGTGTGCATTCCCGTGGCCACCACGATACCCCGACCTCGGCCTCGGACAGCCGTCGTGCCCATGAACAGAGTATTTCGCCGATCGCCAGGGCCCTCCCGTCCGCACCCCACCCATGTGGTGCTTTTGGACACAGGCAGGGACTCACCAGTCAGTGGACTCTCATTGGTCGCTAGCGAACTCGCAGAGAACAGCCGCAGATCGGCGGGGATGCGATCGCCACTCTCAATCTCTACGAGATCGCCGGGAACCAACTCTTCTGCACGCATGTCCGTGATTCGTTGGTCACGGACTACCCGTGTTCGAGGTGCCACTAGCTGTTTCAGGGCTGCCAACGAGGCTTCTGCCTTTGCCTCTTGCATGTAGCCCAGGACAGCGTTGACGAGCACAATCGCGGCTATCGCAATGGAGTCCGCCAGCTCACCCAAGAGTGCGCTGATGGCGGTTGCAGCCAGAAGGACCATGACCATAAAATCCTGGAATTGCTGAACGAAAAGGCGCCACTTTGGCTTCTTTGGTTTTTCTGCCAGCTTGTTGGGGCCGAAGCGCGCCAAACGACGGCGCGCTTCAACCGTCGACAGGCCTAGGCTGCTATCAGTATGGAGGATCCGTTCTATTTGGTCTTTACTCAGTGTATGCCACTGGTGAGCCTGATGCATCATCCCATGGTCCTTTCCGGGGGGACTGGCGTTGCACTGACCTCGCAGGTCATGCCTATTCCCGCAGGAAGGAGTTCATGCGTATGAGACACAGGCAGACGACTAGTTCACCGATGTAGTCGCTGCAGACCCTCCTTGGCAGCCTGTGAATTCGGGTCAAGCTGGAGAGCTCTCTCGTAGAGGTGAACGGATTCGGCGAGGAGCCCGTTTTTCTCGTATGCCATGGCGAGCATCAGATGCATCCCCGGGTGGTGCGAGTTGAGTTGAGTTCCCACTTTGAGCACCTTCTGTGCCTCAGCAGGTCTATCGTCTGCCAGATAGAGCCGCCCCAAATGGTAGTAGGCGTCTATCATCGGAACATATAGCTCCGCCTCGTCACCAGAAGGAGGTTCAATGAGCTGTTCGAGATGTTCGATAGCGCCATTGAGATCGTCCTTCTTCTCTGCGATCATGGCCAGACCGAACCGGGCCTTAGCGGCGCGTGGAAGGGTTGCTAGGGCGCGTTCATAGGCTGCTTGAGCTCCGGCGATATCGCCTTGGTGGAACATGACATCGCCAAGAAGACTGCTGGCCGCTTCTTCACCCAAAGCCTCAGCCTCTCGCCACAACTCAATGGCCTGCATCTCTTTCCCGATGACATACCAAGCCATACCACCGAGCAAGCGAGCTTCAACGCTCTCAGGAGCCGCCCTCGAGGCATCTTGAAAGGCGGTAGCTGCCCACTGGGTCATGTTACCTCCAGCCAACCGGTACGCTATATCAAGGGACGATTGTGCCACCTTACTCAGCGGCTGGGCAATTCCGGTGCTAGTGGCAATCAGTATTCCCAACAAGGTGAAGAGGGTCGCCGTCTTGAACAGCGAAAGACGTGTGGACAATGGAGTACCTCCTGTGGGTCTGAGGTGGCAAGACGTGTGAACACTTCTCCCCCAGGGCGCTGTCTCCTGCGAGCGAAATGGAAGTGAAGACTATGGGTATGGATGGTCTGGTTGTTCACAGGCTTGTAGAGGAGTTGAACGAGTTGCTGCGGAATGCGCGTCTCCATCGCGTTCTGCAGCCCAGTGCGACAACGGTGTTGCTGTTGTTGCGCCAGCCCGGCACCAATCATCTGCTTGTGCTGTGTGCCGATCCTACGGAGCCGCGAGTGCACTTGACAGCGGGCGAGCCTCCAGCTAATCCCCCGGCGGCCCTGGGCTTTTGCATGGTGTTGCGCAAGCATTTGGAGCCTGCGCGGCTGCTCGCTGTCGAACAGCCCGGACTTGAGCGTGTCGTCACTCTTCGATTTGAGATGCGAGACAGTTCTGGCCAGCGCGCCGAGCGTCTGCTGACTACCGAGCTGATGGGGCGTCACAGCAACATGCTGTTGGTGGATCCTACGGGGCCAACGATTCTCGATGGAATACGACGTGTAAGTGCCTCGCAATCGAGATATAGGGAGGTTTACCCTGGGCGACCGTATTTGCCACCGCCGCGTCAAGACAAGGAGCATCCTTTCACGATCACAGCTGAGCGATTCTTTTTCAACTTACGGCACACTCCGGCCCCCACGCAGATTGCCCGCGCTCTGGTCGAAGGCTACCATGGCTTGGGGCCCGACGCTGCCCGCGAAATCGTCGCGCGTGCGGGACTGCCAGTGACTGCTACTCGGGCCGAGGTGAACGCCAGCCAAGCTGAGGCACTGTGGGGTGCACTGCAGGAGATCGTGACTGGTGTAGAGACGGGGAAGGTTGAGCCTTGGGCTGCCTGTGATCCCAACGGTGGGCCTGTCAATTTCTGGGTCTTTCCCTTGACCCACGGGCCACAGGACGAGTCGGCTAAGTGCTTTGACAGCGTGAACGCTCTTCTCGACTGGTACTTCACCAAGAGGCAGCAAGAGGCGGAGCTCGAAAGAACGCGCAGCGAGCTACTTCGTGTTGTAGAGGCTGCTTTGGCTAAGGCTGAGCGGCGCGTGGGGGTTCATGAAGCGTCTTTGATGGCCTCTGAGCGTGCAGAGGAATATCGCTTGCGGGGTGAGTTACTTCTCTCCCAGCTACACCAGATACCAGAAGGAGTGGCCACAGCCACAGTGGCAAATTACTACGAGGAGGGAGCCAGCATACGCATAACTCTGGACCCCTCTCTGTCAGTCGCGGCTAACGCAGAGGCGTACTTCCGAAAGTACCAGAAGGCCCGCAGGGCCCGCCAGCAGGCAGAGATGCAGCTAAAGGCGTCTCGAGAGGACACTGCATACCTGCGAGGCGTTCTCGACGCCGTGCAAAGAGCGACGAACCAAAAAGACATCGATGAGATTCGTGAAGAACTGCGAGTACAGGGACTTATACCCGTCGCTCAGCGCACGTCAGCCACGCATCCACAAACCTCAGGTCACCTACGTGTACGGGCTCACGATGGAACGGAAATCCTTGTAGGAAAGAACAACAAGCAAAACGATGCCATCACCATGAAGCTTGCCAAGCCTGACGACCTATGGTTGCATGTGAAAGACGCCGCTGGAGCGCACGTTGTCGTGCGCAGCACTTCGCCGGAGATCGCACCTGACACACTGGCCCTTGCCTTACAGCTGGCTGCGCTCCATAGCCAGGCTCGTCACTCGAGTCTCGTTCCTGTCGACTACTGCCTGCGGCGCTATGTGCGTAAACCCAGAGGAGCTAAGCCTGGTTTCGTGATCTACGACCACCACAAGACTGCTTACGTGACACCTGACAGCGACGAGGTCAAGAGGTTGCGGGCCTATTGAGCTAGCGTGTCACCCTAGCGCCCTGCGCGCAATGTCACGACGGTAGTGAACGCCGGGGAAATGGATAGTACTCGCGGCGTCATAGGCCATACCAACTGCCTGTTTGATGCTGTCACTCCAGGCTGTCACTCCCAGCACCCGCCCACCTGCTGTGACGACCCTATCGCGGTCGAGGCGTGTGCCAGCATGAAAGACCTGTACTGATGGCTTGCTGGCAATTGCCGACAAGCCACTGATTGGCAGGCCGACTTCGTAGGAGCCAGGGTAACCAGCGGAGGCCAGCACTACGCAGACTACGGCATGCTTGCTCCAGCGCACCTGTACTTCCGAGAGGCGGTTTGAGGCCACAGCCCAAAGTACTTCGAGCAGGCTGCTCTGCAGGTTGGGGATGATCACCTGTGTTTCGGGGTCACCGAATCGACAGTTGAACTCCAGCACCTGAGGACCGCTGCTGGTAAGCATAAGCCCAGCGTAGAGCACTCCGGTGTAGGGCCTTCCCATCTGCGCCATGGCGTGAACTGCTGGTACCAAGACGCTCTGGCGTACGTGAGTCAGCATGGTCTCATCTACTCTGGGAACAGGCGTGTAGGCACCCATGCCTCCGGTGTTGGGGCCCTGGTCTCCGTCCCATGCCGCCTTGTGGTCTTGTGAAGCCGGCATCACTACCACATCCTCCCCAGACACAAAGGCTAGCACACTCACCTCCTCGCCAGTGAGATACTCCTCTACGACGATGCGCTCGCCAGCCTCACCATACAGACGATCTTCCATCATCGAGGCGATGCAGGCCTCCGCTTTGGTCATGCTGTGGCAGATGCTGACCCCTTTGCCAGCAGCCAGTCCGTCGGCTTTGATCACTACGGGCACTCCGAGTTCTCGGACAGCGCGCCTGGCCTGCGCCGCACTATCACAGACGATGAAACGGGCTGTTGGAATTCCTGCGCGCATCATCATCTCCTTGGCAAAGGCCTTGCTGCTCTCTAGTTCGGCAGCTTGACGAGTCGGGCCCATGATCGTGAGATCCCTGGCTCTGAAGGCATCAACAATGCCCTCAGAAAGAGAAGCTTCAGGTCCTACCACTGTCAGGTCTATCTGTCGGTCTTTTGCCCAATCCGCTAGCCCATCAACACTCTCTCCCACATCGCCTATGTAGCGAGCCAACTGGTTGATGCCCGCGTTCGTGCTCGTCGTCCACAGTTGCTTGACGTCTTGACTCTTAGCGAGACCCCAAGCAAGCGCGTGCTCTCGGCCACCGCCTCCGACTACCA
This sequence comes from Limnochordia bacterium, assembly GCA_050951545.1. GTDB lineage: Bacteria > Bacillota > Limnochordia > DTU080 > DTU080 > DTU080. Next base: position 206,073 of record JBMNJG010000012.1, read on the forward strand.
ACACTTGCATGGACGGCTGTGCCCCCTCTGCAAAAAATGATGTGACGCTGTGCGGGTATATCTCAGTGTTTGAAATGTCTCAGCCCAGTAAAGACCATGGCTATCCCTGCCTTATCGGCAGCAGCAATCGAATCCGCATCCCGTTTGGATCCCCCAGGCTGAATGATTGATGACACGCCCGCGGCGGCTGCAGCCTGTACCACGTCATCGAACGGAAAGAAGGCGTCGGAGGCCAATGCCGCCCCACGAGCCTGCTCTCCAGCCTGGTTGATAGCGATTTGAGCAGAGAGAATGCGGCTCATCTGCCCTGCCCCTACCCCGAGTGTCTGCTGGTCACGAGCTACCACAATGGCATTGGACTTAACGTGCTTGACCACGGTCCACGCAAAGCGCAGGTCGCGCCATTCTGCGTCAGTAGGTTCTTTTGCAGTAACCACTTGCAGTTGATCGGGATCGAGATCCACAAGATCAGCATCCTGCACCAGCAAACCGCCCGGGACGCGCTTCATGTCGAGCCACAGCTTAAGCGGCTCTGCAGTGAGTTCCACGAGTCGCAGACTGGGTTTTGCACGCAGAATCTCGAGGGCTTGCGGAGTAAAAGCAGGTGCGATGATCACCTCAAGAAAGATCTGCTTCATGAGGCTGGCGGTCTGCTCATCAACGGGACGATTGCAGGCCACAATCCCTCCGAAGATCGATACGGGGTCGGCTTCATAGGCCTTCTGATACGCTATACTGAGCTCCTCCGCCACAGCCAGTCCACAGGGGTTCGAATGCTTCACTGCAGCCACAGCTGGCTGACTAAAACACCGAATCATCTCGACGGCAGCCGCGGCATCATGGATGTTGTTGAACGAGAGTTCCTTGCCGTGGAGCTGGCGGGCATTCGCCAGGGTGTTGCCGTTGTTCCATCCTTCTTCTCTGTAAAACGCGGCTTTCTGGTGGGGGTTTTCACCATAGCGAAGATGCTGCTGCAGGCTGAAGCGCAGCTGGAGCTTTTGCGGGAAAGCCTGATCAGCTTCCTTAGGCGGCAGTTTCCCCTCGAGATAGGCGCTAATGGCGACATCGTATTGGGCCGAGTGGGAGAAAGCTTCCTGAGCCAGCATCAAGCGTTCAGATGACGAAGGACCGCCAGCGCGGAGCCACGAAAGCACCGTTTCGTAGCGATCAGGATTGACTACTACCACGACATCAGGATGGTTCTTGGCCGCGGCGCGCACCATGGCTGGCCCCCCAATGTCGATGTTTTCGAGAGCTTCTTCCAGGGTTGTCTCGGCTCGGGCGACCGTGGCAGCAAATGGGTAGAGGTTCACCGCTACGATGTCAATCGGAACGATGGATTGCGCTGCCAGGGCTTGCGTGTGTGCCGGAACGGAACGCTTGGCCAGAATACCAGCATGAATCGCTGGATGTAGTGTCTTGACGCGCCCCTCGAGGATTTCCGGAAAACCCGTCACATCGCTGACGTATTTCACTGCTACTCCTGCATTGCGCAGGACCTCGTAGGTGCCCCCCGTGGAGACTACCTCAAAGTCCATATCCGTCAGACCTCTCGCGAAATCCACAACTCCCCGCTTGTCAAAGACACTGATTAATGCTCTTCGTTTCATGAACTCACCCCGTCTTAGTCATCGCCACGAGGCAGGATCCATACACGGCGATTCCTGATGTGAAGTTGCCCTGCGGCGTACAATCGAATACAGGCTGGCAATAGCTTGTGCTCTTCCTCTAGGATACGAGTCGCCAGACTCTCTTCTGTATCATCAGGATAGACTGGCACTACCCTTTGATCGATAATGGGACCACTGTCGACGCCTTCATCGACGAAATGAACTGTACAGCCGCTGAAGCGCACACCGTAGTCAAGCGCTTGACGCTGAGCCGCCAGGCCCGGAAACGCTGGGAGCAAAGACGGATGAATGTTTATCACACGTTCGGGATAGCGAGCCAGGAACTCTGCAGGCAGAATACGCATGAACCCAGCTAAGACAACCAGCTCTACGCGCAGCTCTTGCAGCTTCTGAGCTAAGATGCCGAAAAAGGCGTGTCTACTCCCTGCTTGCGCCGGATCAAGCTCGAAAGTCGCTACATCGTAATGCTTGGCCGTAGCGATAGCGGGCGCTCCCGGACGGTCTGTCGCCACCACAGCAATCTCGACAGGCAACTCACCTGCCGCCTTGGCTTTCAGCAATGCCTCCATATTGCTACCTCGCCCAGAAACGAGTATGGCGCAGCGCAACATCGCGTACATCCCTCACTTTCATGAGAAAAGTAAGCTGGAGTCGCTATCTGAGGCTTTCACGATCTCACCGATGACGAAGGCGGGATGGCCGCTGGCTTCGATTAGCTCACAAGCACGAGCTGCCTCTTCCTCTGGAACTAGCACCACCATAGCTACGCCCATGTTGAAGGTGCGGTACATCTCCTGCATGCTAACCCCCCCACCTTTTTGGAGAAAGGCGAAGACAGGTGGAATGGGCCAACTCCCCTTTCGCACAACTGGTCGCAGACCCTTTCTCACCGAACGGGGTAGGTTCTCCGGTAGGCCGCCCCCGGAGATATTGGCGATACCATGCACCGAAACTTCGCTGATGAGCTTCATGATGGCATCGGCGTAGATTCCGGTAGGTGTCAGAAGTACCTCGCCGATGGTGGCCCCCAGTTCCTCAACGTAATGATCTACATCAAGCTGCATGGTGTCAAAAACGATACGGCGTACCAGTGAGAATCCGCTGCTTTGCAGCCCTGTGGAGCCTATAGCGACGATCTTGTCGCCAGCTGCTACTGCTGACCCATCGATGACGTCACGCCGGTCGACGACGCCGACAGCGAAGCCAGCCAGGTCATACTCACCTTCTGCATAGAATCCTGGCATCTCGGCGGTCTCTCCGCCAATCAGGGCGCATCTTGCCTGCCGGCACCCGGCGGCCACGCCCGAGACAATTTCCTCGATCTGCGCAGGTGTGGCCTTGCCTACGGCGAGGTAGTCCAGGAAAAACAGGGGCTTGGCTCCTTGGCAGATGATGTCATTGATGCAGTAGGCCACCAGGTCAATGCCCACGGTGTCGTGGCGATCTGCCATAAAGGCCACTTTCAGTTTCGTACCCACGCCGTCTGTGCCTGAGACTAACACGGGTTCTTTGAGATTCGACGTATCCAATGCGTAGAAGCCACCAAAGGCGCCGATATCATTGAGGACCTCTGGTCCATAGGTGCTTTGGGCGAGGGTCCGAATGCGCCGCACGGCTTCGTACCCAGCCTCAATATCCACTCCAGCGGCTTTATAGGTCATCTCATCGGACATTGGCCTCACTCCTCATCTTCCAGTACGTCTAGCGTTGTTTGGGGCTCTCTTACCCCAACGGGATACTTGGCTGTAAAGCAAGCCGTACACAATTCTTCACCTGCCACCTGTACCGCCTTGTACAGGCCAGTAATAGACAGGTAGTGCAGACTATCCGCACCGATAAGCTGACGCACTTGCTCTTGCGTGCGGTGGGCAGCGATGAGATCATCAGCACTGGCGATGTCGATGCCGTAGTGACACGCATGCATGAAAGGGGGCGACGCGATGACCATGTGTACCTCGCGCGCACCAGCGTCTCGAACCATCTCCACAGTTTTCCCACTGGTGGTGCCCCGCACAATAGAATCATCGACCACGATCACGCGCTTGTTCTTCAGAAGTGCGCTGACAGGGTTGAGCTTAATGCGTACACCTTTTTGGCGCAAGGCAGGAGTTGGTTGAATGAAGGTTCTTCCTACGTAACGGTTCTTCATCAAGCCGAAATCAAAGGGCAGCCCAGATTCCTCTGCATAGCCCAGTGCTGCCGACGTACCTGAGTCAGGCGCTGGAATCACCAGGTCAGCCGCGATGCAGGTCTCTCTGGCAAGTTCGCGACCGATTGCCTTGCGGACCAGGTGTACGTTTCGCGCTCCGAGATAGCTATCAGGTCTGGCGAAGTAGATGTACTCAAAGACGCAGAACGCGGGCTGGGCTTGCTCCAACTGCCGGCTATGTATTCCTTGCGCGTCAACAACTACCAGCTCGCCAGGCGCCACATCGCGAACTGGCTCGGCACCAATGGTGTCGAAGGCGGCCGACTCAGAGGCCAGAATCGTTGCCGAACCCTGCCTACCGATACTTAGAGGCCTGATACCTGCATGGTCTCGAAATCCGATGAGCTGCTTGTTGGTCATCAAGACCACGGAAAAGGCGCCTCGAAGAGAACTGATGGCCCCCACCACCGCCTCCTCAAACGGATCGCCAGGATGACGAGCTATGAGGTTGAGAATAAGCTCGCTGTCAGTCGTCGTCTGGAGTACCGAGCCCTCAAGCTGCAGTTGCTGGCGCAAGGAGGGTGCGTTTATGAGGTTGCCGTCATGCGCTAACGCCAGTTGGCCGTGTTGGGTGAACCCCAATAGAGGTTGAGCGTTGGCCACGTGAGGCTCACCCGCTTTGGAGTAGCGGACATGGCCGATGCTGATTGACCCAGGCATCTGAGCTACTATGTCGTCAGTGAGCACCTGAGTAACCAGGCCCATCCCCTTGCGGATACGGATGCGACGGCCATCAGATACCGCTAGACCAGCGGACTCTTGGCCTCTGTGCTGCAGGGCATAGAGGCCAAGGTAGGCGGTCTCAGCGCCCTCGTTTCCTTCAGGTGAGAAAAAGCCAATCACGCCGCACATAGTTACCTCTGCCCCCCATGGGCACGCTCGGAATGGAAGCCCTTCATGGTGTGGCGCAGGCTGTTGTTGTAGCGTTCTGCCATCGCCTCCACTGTCCAGCACAAAGGACTGCTAGCGGAGGGGTGTGTGCCTTTTTGTAGCGTAATCGTCAGCGAGTTGCCGCCTACGCGTCCAAGGGCTTCACAAGGTACAGCGTGCTGACTGGCGATCTCCTGCAGACGTGATAGATGCCTTTCGGGCAAAGAGAGCACGATGCGCGATGGCGACTCACCAAAGAGAACGGCATCAGGCCGCAGATCTTGCACTAGATCGATAGTCGCTCCTTTGCCACTCAGAATGCAGCACTCTGCCAAGCTGACTGCCAAGCCGCCTTCCGAGCAGTCATGTGCTGAGGCGAGTAGACCCTCTTCGGCTGCAGTCAGGACAGCAGCTTGCACTCGTTTCTCGAGATTCAGATCAAGCTGCGGGAGTTGGCCTCCCTCCAGTCCATAAACAACGGCTAGGTATTCACTTCCACCTAGCTCGGCTTTAGTGTCTCCCACAAGCGCGATCACGTGACCCTCTTGTTGCCAGCCAGCCTGTAGGTGACGCTGAGCATCCTCCAGCAGCCCCAGCATACCGATGATGGGTGTGGGATAGATCGCCTGGCCATCAGTTTCGTTATAGAGGCTCACATTCCCCCCGGTCACTGGTATATCCAGGGCCCGGCAGGCTGCGGATATTCCCTCGACAGCTCTTCGCAATTGCGAGAAGGCCTCCGGCTTCTCCGGATTCCCGAAGTTGAGACCGTCAGTGATGCCCAATGGCTGCGCTCCCACGCACACCACGTTGCGCGCTGCTTCTGCTACAGCCATGGCAGCTCCCACGTAGGGGTCGAGGTAGCAGTAGCGAGAGTTGCAGTCAAGGGTCAACGCGATGGCTCTGCGGCTACCAGTAATGCGTATGACCGCAGCATCACCAGCGCCGGGTCCGACGAGCGTGTTTCCTTGTGCTTCGCTATCGCACTGATCATACACCCAGCTCTTGCTGGCGATAGAGGGGCTAGCCAACAGTCGCAGCAGGCATGCATGGAGATCGTCTGTCACTGGTGGTACAGGCTGTGCCGCCAGTTCGTCTTCCCAGGCAGGTCTGGCTTCTGCAGGATAATAGCGCGGTGCTCCCTCACTGGAGAGCGAGGCTGCGGGTACCTCCGCCACCACCACATCGCCTTCACGTACGCGGAGCACTCCGTCGTCCGTGACTCTGCCGATTAGCGTAGCCTCAACACCCCATTTGGCGAAAATGGCCATAGCTTGCTTCTCGCTTCCTTTTCTGGGGATGATGAGCATCCGCTCTTGAGATTCGGAGAGCATGATCTCATAAGGTGTCATGCCCTCGTCCTTGCGCGGTACGAGAGCCACATCCAGCTCAATACCAGTACCTGCTCTAGCAGCCATTTCTGAAGAGGAGCTAGTTAGCCCGGCGGCACCCATATCTTGGATACCCTCTACGACACCGCTAGCGATGACTTCAAGGCACGCTTCGATGAGACGTTTTCCGGTATCGGGATCACCAATGGCTACTGCATGGCTTTGCTCATGAGAGGCCTCATCCAGTTCGGCTGAGGCAAAACTAGCCCCCAAGATGCCGTCTCGTCCCGTGCGGCCGCCGGCTACTAACACTGGGTTGCCCACTCCGCGAGCACTAGCGGTGGCGATGTGTCGGTGTTCCACGACACCAACACCCATGGCATTCACCAGGGGGTTACCTTCATAGCAAGGGTGGAAGTAGATCTCCCCACCTACGGCAGGGACATTGGCTGTGTTGGCATAGCTGCTGATACCCTCGGCAACACCGGCTACGAGAGCGCGAACGCGTTCGATATCTGGGCTACCAAAACGCAGTGAGCTCAATACGGCTATGGGCCTGGCTCCCATGGCGAAAATATCCCTTAGAATACCGCCTACGCCAGTAGCTGCAGCAAGCACTGGCTCTATTGCAGATGGATGATTGTGGGATTCGACCTTAAAGCAGACAGCGAGTCCGTCACCGATGTCAATAATCCCTGCATTTTCCCCTAGGCCTTCGAGCAACCGATCCGACTGGGTGGGAAAGAGATGAAACAGCGTTCTGGAGTGCTTGTAGGCACAGTGCTCAGACCATAGTGCTGCGTACATACCAAGCTCTGTCCAATTGGGATCACGCCCAAGGGCATCCACTACCATCTGATATTCTTGGTCAGTGAGTCCCATCTTCCGCCAGATCCTGCCGGCCTTGATTTCCCCTACATCCATGAGTTAGCTCCCCTCGGAAATGTTGATGGCCCGTCAAGATGGACAGGCTAGCTGAAGCGTTCTTTCCCAATGATCGGCTACTTTTAGGGCCTTATCTGCCGCGATCCCTACATAGAGCTCTGGACAGTCGAGCACTTGGCGTTGACTCTTGCTCATGCGATTCAGGTATGGGGCCAGTTCTTTGCTTTCCTTCACGACGGTGCGCAAAGACTGACCTGTCTGCTCAGCAACTAGGGTGAGCTGACGGACGGCCTCGTGCGCATGAGGATGGCCCTGGGCAGCGAGCAACATGTACAAGGGCTCAGCAACTACCATCTCCTTACTGAGCACGAAATTCTCCTTCATTCGGCTAGGATCGACAACGACTTTGCGACACACACGCACCAGACGCTCGCTAGCTGCGACAAGGGTGGCGGCCAACTCCGGGACAAAACGACTGGAAGCAGAGTTAGTGAGATCACGCTGATGCTCCGATATCTGGTCCATGTAGAGAGTCATCATGCGTGGGCAGAACGCTTTCCACATACTCTTGACGTGCTCGAAGTTCCAGGGATTGCGCTTATGAGGCATTGTCGACGAGCCGACCTGCAGCTCCTCAAAGCGCTCCCCCACCTCGGCGATCTCACTGCGTTGAAGATGCCGCAGATCATCACAGAAGTTCGCCAACACTCCAAAGGTGGAAACCAATGCATGCGCCCAATCTAACACGTATTCCGGCTCTACAATCTGTGTGGAGTGCGTTGACGGAGCCAGCCCCAGCTCGGCCAGTACCTCTCGTTCAAAGGCCTCTGGATCGGCGAAGAACAAGGCACTGGCGTTGTAGGCGCCCACGGCACCAGCCATCTTTCCGCGCAGAGCGGCAGTGGTCTGCTCTATAACGACCAGGCGGTTGCCCAGACGGCTGGTATACTCTGCCATCGCAAAACCAAAGGTAATGGGTACCGCATGCTGTCCATGGGTGCGCCCTATCTGTAGGGTGCATGCTTCACTGCGGACGATCCGTATCCATATCTGCATGAGCTCCCTGAGCTGAGGGATGATCATCTGCGTTGTTACGTCGCGATACTGTAAAACCCGTGCTGTGTCTGTGATGTCACATGAGGTGGCGCTGAAGTGCACGAATGGCTTTGCCTCGGGGCTGATCCTTCTGTTAATGCAGTTTACGAGGGCTCGGACGCTATGGTGGGTGATTGCCTCTTCGGCATAAACCTCTTCGGGTGTAAGCGCTCTGATCGCTTGCGACACTTCTGTGGCCACACTTGTTGGGCACAGACCGCGTCGTGCTAAGACGGTTGTCAGCGCCTCTTCTACTCTCGCTTGATACTGTATGTAGGCATTCTCGGAAAGGTAGTCGCTCAATCTCGCGAAAAGATCTGGGGCAGAGGCGTAGTAACGATGGTCTAGAGGGCTGATGGAAGCGAAGACGTCTCGTTGCACGCTGCAATCTCCTAATGTTCGTGTTTTGCCGACCCACGTCCATTCTAGCAAAGGCAAAAGGGCATGGTCAAGGCCTAAAACCGAACGTTACAGCTATTATCCGCATATCGTTCGTGTCCACTCATTTTTGGCGCCATTCCTTGGCCAGCCTGGCATCTTTGGCGAGGACTTCTGCGGCCATTTCCTGTCTGTAGGCCAGCAGACGTTCGCGCATGCTGGGATCTGTGAGCGCCAGCAACTGAGTTGCGAAAAGAGCAGCGTTATGGGCCCCGTCAATGGCCATTGTCGCCACTGGGATCCCCGAAGGCATCTGCACGATGGCGTATAGGGCATCGACCCCTGCTAGCGCTCCGCCGCGAATAGGGACTCCGATGACTGGCAGAACTGTGTAGCTAGCTAACACTCCGGGTAAGTGGGCCGCTCTGCCAGCACCAGCAATGAGAATGCGAAGCCCCCGTCCTTCTGCTTCCTTAGCGTAGCAAGCAGCTGCTTCGGGCGTGCGATGGGCGGAAAGCACCCGTACTTCAGCAGGTACCTGAAGATCGGATAAGGCATGCGCAGCCTTCTGCATCACTTCCCAGTCCGAATCACTTCCCATGACAATCCCTACAAGCGGCTTGTTCATCTGCCCATACGTCCTTCCCCGAATCGTGTTGACATGCTGTAGACTAGCTGACGGCTCGGCGACTCCCCAGGGTATCCAGTTCACCAGAATGACGGCAGCGAAGAAACGTCAGCCCGGGCATCGGTGGATGTGTTAGAAAGCTGGGGTGTGTCACTCGATTGCCGATCAGAAACACCATGACAAGATAACCAGAACGACGCAACGAGAACAATGCTTCGACGATCTCAGGTGTATCCTCAGGGGTGATCACGAGAACAGTTGATGCCCACGGAAGCTGTCTGCCTTCGTCCGAAAGGCACTGCGCAAAAGGTTTGCCGCGTTGCACCTGCACACGTGCCAGGGCCTCCATGACCTTCATCAACTGGGGACCCCCCTTGCGGCTTGATATCCGAATGGGTGCCGTATCGGTGATCCCAACCACCGGAGGTCCATCGCGACCATTGGTCACTAGTCCGACTGGTTGCCTTTGCCTATGCAAGTAATAGGCCAGTGACGCTGCTACTTCGATAGCAAACTCGCTCATGTGGTCGATCGATTGCACGTCGTACTCCCCGTCACTGAGGTTCAGGAACACGGTGGTCTCCAAAGCAATGGTTGGCGAGAACTCCCTTACGTGCAATCGTCCACTGCGAGCGCTCGCTTTCCAATGCATACGCTTGAGAGGATCTCCGGGTTGGTACTCCCGTACTCCCGACGTGCGAGCTGGATCCTCGTAGAAGCGTTGTTGGGCATGAAGTTCACCGATGGGCAAACTCGACGGGAGACCGATGCCAGATAACGGGTGCACCTTCGGGTAGACCACAACCTCATCAAACAGATCGATCCGTCCTTGCAGGATCTCTAGGCCCCAAGGGTCGCCAGCTTCAATATGAAGTGGTCCGATGCGAAACACGCCACGAAAGCGTCCCTGTGTGCGGTAATCAAACGCCACACGTTGGCCGGGGGCCAGAGCGTACACTGCCTTTCGTGGAGAGAGGGCGAATAGACCCGTAGGCAGCTCGTCTGTTGTCGAAACCCAAACCAGGGGTGCCCAGCTTGTGTTGTGTGCCTGTAACGTGACGGTGAACTCTTCACCTCGAAACAGATGGCTGGTACTGACCTTGCGCTTTACGACCAATTTTCCGAAACCTTTTCTGGTTACGAAGCGAGCGCCCCAATACACGAGCAAAAGGGAATAAAGTATGACGTAAATGACCTTACCAGTGAAAAACAGGGCAATAGCACCTATCGCCCACAGACACTGTCGCCAGTATCGGCGCATCATGCGGCACACCCCCAGTTAGTGATGCAGGTGTCGACTGCCGCGGCTGGTGAATGGCTGGTTCGCTGCACACAAAGGGCACTGATCTGCAGACCATGCCTGTGCTTCGAGGCGCATAAGAGGCTCGGCTCTCACCCCGAATTCGGCCTTGCCGCCGCTGCGATCCACCAAGTAGCCGACTCCAACGATGTCCCCTTCGCAGTCCTTGACCAAGTTGAGGACCTCAAGAACTGAGCCGCCTGTTGTCACCACATCCTCGACAATCAGCACCCGTTCACCTGGGGCTATAGCGAAGCCACGACGAAACGTCATGCGGCCGTCCTCACGTTCCGAGAATATGGCCCTGGTGCCGAGGACTTTGCCTACTCCGTGAGCTAAGAGAATGCCACCAGTAGCTGGTCCCACTACGACCTGTACCCTGTCATCCGCAAAACGAGCCGCGATCATGTCACACAGCTTCTGAGTCAAGTCAGGATACTGCAGTGCTGCGAACTTCTCTAAGTAGGTGTCGCTGTGTAGGCCTGACGTAAGGACAAAATGCCCAGAAAGCAGGGCTCCGGTCTGAAGGAACAGATCACGTACCTCGTCACTCATCTCGCTGACTCCTCCAAGCATCGTTCTGCGCTAGATCATTGCCATGAGCCCAGATTCCTGGTTCTGGCTACATCGGCAATTATCCCACATGTGCCGCTCCCACAAGCTTGCGAATAGGAAGGCCCGTCTTGTCGCAATAGGCAGCTAGACCCTGAATAATTTCCACAGCTGCGAGAGGGTTACGGAAAGTGGCAGTTCCCACCGCCACGGCCGTCGCACCAGCGAGGATGAACTCGATCGCATCACGCGTAGTCATGATGCCCCCCATGCCGATGATGGGCACATCGACACTCTCATAGACTTGCCAGACCATGCGTACTGCGATGGGACGGATAGCCGGACCAGACAGTCCGCCTACCACATTGGCTAAGACTGGTTGGCGTTTTTCGACATCGATGTTCATGCCAAGCAAGGTGTTGATCAGGCTGATGATATCAGCACCCGCAGCCACAACCGCTTTGGCTATTGCTACGATGTCCGTCACATTGGGTGAGAGCTTCACAATAACCGGTAGGTCGGTTGACTCCGCAACCGCAGCCACTACCGCAGCAGCAGCTTGGGGGTCAGTTCCAAAGGCAATGCCACCTTCCTTGATGTTGGGGCAGGAGATGTTAACCTCTACAGCGGCGACACCGCGGGCCTGGCTCAGTTTGGCTGCCACGGCAGCGTACTCCTCAACGGTCTTCCCTACAATGTTGACGATGGTGGCCAAGCGGTGCTCAGCCAGCCAGGGCAGATCACAAGCAAGAAAATGGTCTACCCCAGGATTCTGCAGACCGATTGAATTAAGCATCCCAGCAGGCGTCTCCGTGATGCGCGGGGGCGGGTTCCCTGGCCAGGGGTCAAGTGACAAGCCTTTGACAACAAGCGCTCCCAGCGCGTTTATGTCAAAGTACTCGGCGTATTCCCGACCATAGCCGAAAGTACCCGAAGCCACCATGACCGGGTTTTGCAGGGCTAGGCCCGCCAGTTCCACCTGAAGATTGTGTCGGCTCGCCGAATCAGCACATGACATCAAATGCTACCTCCAGACCGTCGAAAACCGGACCTTCCCTACATACCCGTTGCCAGCTCCATTCCTCGCTACCGGTGGGCCGAATCGGGCAGACGCATGAAAGGCAAGCACCGACACCACAGGCCATGCGTTCTTCGAGCGAGACCTGACAACTCAGGCCGCGTCGCCTACACCATTCCACCACTGCGTGCATCATATGGAGCGGTCCACATGTGTAGACTGGACCGGACCCCTGCCAGGTTTGCAGAAGGAAGGTGACAGGTCCGCATTGGCCCCAGGAACCATCGTCAGTGGCCACCTCAGTATCAAGGGCCAACGCTTCAAACGCGTCAACACAGATGACCTCTGCGCCTGTGGAAAAGCCTAGCAGCACGTGAGGTCTCCATCCAAGTGAGTGCATTCTCTGGGCGAGGAACACAAGAGGCGCTGCCCCCAGTCCACCTCCGACTAACAGAGGCTGTTTCTGTGGTTGTGGCAGCTCGAACCCGTGTCCTAGAGGACCCAAGACGTCCAGAGAAGCGCCTTCCTGAAGTGAAGCCAGGGCTTCTGTGCCAACTCCTTTGACTCTGAAAAGCACTGACCAGCTGCCATCCTCTGCCACGGAGGAGATGCTCATAGGGCGGCGCAGGAATGGATCAAGCGCGTGTGTTGCCGAAAGATGCACGAATTGGCCTGGTTGTGCCTTGGCCATGGCCCAATGGTGTTCCAGGACGAGTTCGTGGATTTCGGGTGCTACTGCGTGGCTGCGACGGACACTTACCTGAAAGGAACTCTTCATGCTTTGCGCTCCCTACGCCGACCTCTGCAGCTCGCTTAGAAAGCGATCGACCAGGCAACACTCTGGTAGCGAGTCTGGAGAGGTCAGGGGATCATATTGTACCGAGGAGACGTTTAGATACTTGTGCCGCAAACCCTCTATCGTTTCGTCATGAAGGCTCCTGTGCGTGATGACTAGCTCACTGGGAAGACCTCGTTCATCCACAGCGAAGCCATGGTTTTGAGAGGTGATCAAGACGCGATTGGTCTGCAGGTCCATGACGGGGTGGTTGGCGCCTCGATGGCCATGTGTGAGTTTGAAGGTGTCGGCGCCAAGAGCGAGAGCCAGTATCTGGTGCCCCAGCCCAATGCCGAGAAGAGGCACAGCCCCTATGAGTCGGGCGGCCGTCTCAATGATACCCTGAGAAGTCTTTGGGTCCCCTGGGCCAGAGGTGAGCAAAACCCCGTCTGGGCGAAGGGCCAAGATGGCCTCGGCTGACGTGGATGCCGGGACTACGGCGATGCGACAGGCCTTCGTCTTCAGGTGCTGCAGTATGTTTCGTTTCGCCCCAAAATCGAAGATCACAATGCGTTTCCCGTCGCCTCTGTGCTCCATGAACGGTTGGGTGGTTGTGACTGCGCTGACGAGATCCTGACTGGAGATATCGGGAGCGGCGACTATACGTGCCAGCAACCCGGACGAGTCTACGTCACCGCTAGCAATGGCTCCCTTCATAGTACCCTGATCACGCAGCATGCAGGTCAGCGCTCTGGTATCTAGACCAGAGATTCCGACCATGTCATGCTTCTGCATGAAGCTGGCGAGCATACCTCCCGATTGCCAGTGGCTAGGGGTAGAAGACGCTTCGCTGACCACGAGGCCGCGAGCGTGCGGTCGCTCAGAGGTGAGGACTGCTTTGCTGATTCCATAGTTGCCGATCAGCGGGTACGTCAGCATCAGAATCTCACCGTGGTATGAAGGATCGACAATGATATCTTGGTACCCTGTCATGCTGGTGTTGAACACGACCTCGCCGTGTACCTCACCAGGGACTCCCAAGGTCTGTCCTTCCCAAACGGCTCCATTTTCTAGCATCAGAATCGAGCGCACACCTATCACTCCCAGGAAATCGTGTTACGCTGTGCGGGCATGTCGGAGGCTATGACCTAGGCTCGCCTCAGCGCCCTATTGATGGACTCCTTGGCCATCGATGCGGCTTGTCTGGCCGCTGCAGCAAAACCTCGAGCATCACCGGAACGGCGGTAGGCGAAGAGGATGTCACGGCTGGAGTTGACCACCGCACCCATGCCCTGTCGGTCAAAGGCCCCTGCCACGTCATCTGCCCGCGCCCCTTGTGCTCCGAAGCCTGGTAGCAGAAAGACAGTGTGCGGCATGGATTCGCGCAGCACCCGGATAGCTTCCGGGTGTGTGGCCCCAACCACTGCACCAAGCGCGCTGTAGCCTGCGCGACCTAGACACGACCTACCCCACATGTCGACGAGACGGGCCACTTCAGTGTACAGAGGTTTGCCATCTACGTTTAGGTCCTGGATCTGCGTGGCACTGGAGTTTGAAGTGCGTACCAGGGCAAAAACGCCTTTTCCCCTTCCCCATCGTTGAAGGAACGGTTCAATACCGTCACTGCCCAAGTAAGGATTGACCGTGATCGCGTCTGCTTCCCCCGGTCCGCCGTCTGCATCGCCCGAGCATGGTCCGAGGAAACCTGCCGCATAACCTTCGGCAGAAGAGCCGATGTCATTTCGCTTGGCGTCTGCAATGACAAGCAGATCGTGCTCTAATGCAGTCTGCACCGTGGACTCGTAGGCGCGCCATCCCGGGGCGCCCCACTGTTCGTACAGGGCTAGTTGTGGTTTCACGGCCACGGCGTGATCCACTACCGCCGCGATGATCTCTCGATTGAACCGTAACGCCGCATCCGCCATCTGCACACGTAAGTCGCCTTCACAGCACTTACGCGCATTCTCTACCAAGTGCTTGGGTAGCAGCCCTGCATGTGGGTCTAGACCAACCACCAACCGGCTGTTCTTATCGGCACAGGCGTCAAGCAGGCGATCGGCAAAATGTCGACTCTTATTCATTGAGCATCCCCCCATGCCAGTATCCCGTTCACGAATGTAGCGATCGGCCAACCCCGCAGACGTTGTCCTAGTAGGGGGGTGTTCTTGCCTTTCGAAACAAGATTTGCCGCCGTTACGACCAGTTCTTTTTTGGGGTCTACTAAAGTAAAATCGGCTGCAGTTCCCGGTCGAAGTGTGCCAGCGCCATCTGCCAATCCCAGCAACTCAGCTGGTCGGGTGCTCAGTACCTGTACCAGTCGTGAGAGGCTCACGCGGCCAGTAGAGACGAGGTGGGTATAAAGTAACGCCAGAGTAGTCTCCAGAGCCACGGCTCCCCAAGGCGCTCGAGTGATCTCCACATCGGCCTCCTCAGCGGTCCAGGGTGTGTGATCGCTGGAGACGCAGTCAATGATCCCCTTGGCTAATCCTTCGACAAGGGCTTCTACGTGATCGACGGATCTGAGGGGCGGCAGAAGCTTGCATGCAGGGTCAAAGCTCTCTAACGCTTCGTCGGTCAGTACGAGGTGATGGGCCGAAACGTCGCAGCTGACAGGGATGCCAGCTGCCTTAGCCTGCGCCATGAGCCGGACCGAGTTGGCTGAACTAATCCGAAAGAAGTGCACTGGGCAGTCCGTCTCGGCCGCGAGTAACAGATCACGTGCGAGGGCTGTCTCTTCAGCCACAGCTGGTATGCCCTTCAATCCACACAACGTCGAAACCGTACCCTCGTGCATCAGTCCATCCATGACAAGCGCTGGATCGTGTGGTTGCACGCCAACAAGAGGCACCATTCCTTTGAGATACTGAAGCGTGCGCCGAAACAGGGCAGCGTTCGTGATAGGGCCATCCGGCTGCACAAAAGCCTGAGCACCTGCTTCTGCCATGGCCGCAAACTCTGGCATGGTCTCTCCAGCTAGTCCGGTGCTGAGAGCCCCCGCCACCAGAACACGCACACGGCCCTTCTTAGCTCCATGCACGAGCGCCTGGGCCACTGCCGATGGGGTATCTAGGGCGGGGTGTGTGTCAGGCATCATCAGCACTGTAGTATAGCCGCCGCGAGCAGCCGCCTGGGATCCACTCTCTACGGTCTCTCGCTCTTCGGCCCCCGGTTCGCACAGGTGAGTATGTAAGTCCACAAGTCCGGGCAGAAGCAGCAGACCATCGGCCTTAATAAGGCGTGCACCGCTGCTGGCGACATCGCTGCCGATCTGCGCGATGCGTCCGTCGATCACCAGAAGATCCTGCTGTGAATCAAGATCATCTGCAGGGCTCACCAGGCGAGCTCCCTTAACTAGCCAGTTCATTGCGCTCACCTCCCGATAGGAGATACAAGACAGCCATGCGTATGGCTACACCATTACTAACCTGATCGTGTATGACTGAACGAGGATCCTCTGCCGCCTCCTCGGTTATCTCAACTCCGAGATTGGCTGGACCCGGATGCATGAGAACGATGTCTTGCCCTAGTGCATCGAGACGCTCCTTGGTAATGCCGTAGCGTCGTGAGTACTCCCGCAAGGAGGGGAAAAGACCAACCTTCTGGCGCTCGAGTTGCACGCGCAGTACATTGACGACTTCTGCTCCGTGCAGAGCCTTGTTGAGGTCAGTGTAAACCTCGACGCCCAACCCCTCCAACCCCGGAGGCAAAAGCGTCGCTGGTCCACACACGGCGACTTGAGCTCCCATCTTGATCAGGCCCCAGATGTCGGAGCGAGCTACTCTGCTATGCAATATGTCACCAACGATTAGCACACGTCGCCCGGAAAGCGAGCCCAGGCGTTGTCTGATGGTGAACAGATCGAGCAACCCCTGTGTCGGATGCTCGTGTGTGCCATCACCAGCATTGATGACTCCAGCGCGGATGGTACGGGCGATCAAATGCGGGACGCCAGGTGAGGAGTGCCGGATGACCACGAAATCCGCGCCCAGCGCCTCGATGGTGCGCACCGTATCTTTGATGCTCTCTCCTTTGGTTACGCTGCTTGTGGCCACAGCGACACTCATGACTTCAGCCGAGAGCCACTTGCCTGCCATCTCGAACGACATCCGAGTGCGGGTGCTGGCTTCGTAAAAAAGGTTGACCAGGACTTTGCCGCGCAGCGTCGGTACTTTGCGCACAGGTCGGGACAAGATCTGTTTGCAGGCATCAGCCGTGTCTAGCACCAGCTCGATGTCTTCTTTGCCCAGCGATCTGAGATCAAGCAGATCCTTGCGCATGCACGCCCTCCTCTTGTGTATCGTGCCCTGCTATCGCACAGCACCTACCCCGTATCGCGACGGTGGGGCAACCACTTGGCCGCCCCACCGAAGCAAATGCTCATGTTCGTCGAAGCTCTTGAATCACGACCCGTTCCTCTCCGTCGGTCTCAGCGAGACGGACCGAAACGATCTCCTGTCGAGACGTTGGCACATTCTTGCCTACGAAGTCGGCGCGAATAGGCAGCTCTCGGTGACCCCTGTCAATCAGTACGGCCAACTGAATGCGGGAAGGCCGACCGTGGTCGATCAGCGCATCCATAGCAGCACGAGCTGTGCGGCCCGTGTAGAGGACGTCGTCGACAAGTACGATCGTCTTGCCAGTGACATCGAGGGGAATGTTCGTTTTTTGGACCAATGGTTGATGGGCCACCATCGTGAGGTCGTCGCGGTACAAGGTGATATCAAGGACTCCTACAGGACAACGTACCTGCTCAAACTGGAAAATGAAGTCAGACAGTCGCCTGGCCAAGGGTACCCCCCGTGTACGTACTCCAACCAAGGCCACATCCTGCACGCCCTTGCTTGCTTCGATGATCTCATGGCCGATACGTCTGAGGGCACGCTTGATGGCGGTGGCATCCATGAGTTCAGCCTTCACAACAAGATTCCCATCGGACATGCCTTTGCCCCTTCCACTTTTTTCGGCAGTTTGGGCATACAAAAAACTTCCGCAGCATGAGGCTGGGAAGTCGCAAATAACAGGCCATGTGCAAAAAAGGCCTCAAAATGCTAGCGCTTCCTTGGCAGCCTCGCCGAGCCGCTCTTAAAGGACGCAATGCACTCCATCCTTTAGGATGATACACAACCCCTGCGCCGCGGTCAAGTGCTTCTTTGCGTTGCGCGTAATTTGGCGAGCAACTCCGCAAAGCTGCTTGGCAGCGGTGCCACACAGCTCATCGGCAGATGACTCCCCGGATGAGTGAACGAGACCTGCCACGCGTGCAGAACTTGTCCGTCAGAGACTACTGCTCGCCGCTCCCGGGCATATAAAGGATCCCCCACAACCGGGAAGCCGATATGAGCCATATGCACCCTGATCTGGTGGGTACGACCAGTCTCTAGGCCAACCTGCATGAGGGAGTAAGGCCCAAGGGATTCCAGCCGACGAAAATGTGTTACCGCGTGGCGCCCTGTGGACACGACAGCCATCTTGACCCGATGCACTGGATGACGTCCAACAGGCAATCGCACACTACCCTCAATGGGCGGAGTGCCATGGACGAGTGCCACGTAGATTCGGCGCATGCGGCGTTCCCTCAGCTGGTCTGCTAGCGCTTGGTGAGCTTGATCGTCTCTGGCCACAACCAGGCAGCCAGAGGTGTCTTTGTCTAGCCTATGGACGATACCGGGCCTTTGAGGGCCTCCGCATATTGACAAAGAGGTACCGTAGCGATAGAGCAAGGCGTTGACTAGGGTGCCTGAGCTATGGCCGATACTCGGGTGCACAACCATTCCTTTTGGCTTGTTGACCACCGCGATGTGCGGGTCTTCGAAAATGATATCTAAGGCGATTGGTTCTGCCTCAAAGGAAAGGGTGTCATCCGGGGCAGGCGGCAGTAGGCAGGTAAGGCGTTCATTTCCCGCTAGGCGTAGGCTTGTGCGCTGAGCGAGTCGACCGTTGATGGCCACTCGACGGTCTGCGATCAGCTTCTGCGCGACGCTTCGCGATGGCACATAGGCAGCAAGAAAACTGTCAAGGCGTTGCCCCGCTGCCGTAGGTGGGACAACAAGTGTCATGATGTGTCGCGGCCCAGGCAATGGGATTTTGGATCCTGTTAACAGGTGGGGCTGTCTGCCGGTGTTGTGATGGAAGTGCATCTGCTCCAACTTTCCCTTTGGGATTCTACGAGGTTGGTCCCTGCAGTTGCGACCAGAGAATCAACCCACAGCCGATGACGATGCAGCTGTCAGCTATGTTAAACACGGGGAAAAGACGCAGGTCCAAAAAGTCTATGACGCTCCCCTGACGGACACGGTCTATCAGATTCCCCATGGCTCCTGCGAGGCCTAGAGCCAGACCCCAGCGAAACATTCGGTCCTGGCGGGCGACAATGGCTCGGTTTGCCCAAGCCAAAAGCACGAAGCCTGTGGCCGCCGTGACAAAAAGCCAGCGCTGGCCAGCAAAGAGGCTAAAGGCAGCTCCTTGGTTCTCTACATGTGTGAAGTAAAGCCATGGCGGAAGTATCGCGTGAGGCTCGCCCAAGGGGAGCGTGCGCTGCACCCAGAGCTTGCTTGCCTGATCAATGATGAGCAGCAAGACAGCGAGCGCCAGGTGCACGTGATCGTCTCCTTCCCATGGCGAGCCTGTTACAGTGCATGGTTGGGCGAGGCTCGAGGGTAGCGCTGGTGACCACGGTCTGCGCTACCCTTGCATTGTTCGGTCCTGCTAGCAGATTCCCCTGCTACCTAAGACCTCCGGGTGCCGTCCCGGTGCGCCCGATGGTACTCGCGGGCGATCTGCTTGATATCCTCAGGAGTGAGCTCCCCAGCCATCTCTATCTCGGGATTGCCAGGGAAATCCCTCACCAAATCGAGCCATAGGCTCTCCGGGATATCCTCAGGGGCATCTTGCGGTGAGTTGGCCGTGCCGAAGTTGGCTAGGTCATCCCAGACATCCTCACCATCAATACCAGGAGTGGCTGTGTCTTTAGCCATAGGAGGTGACAGAACTGCCTCCTCCACTGGTCTTGAAGACACTTTACCTTTCTCGCGTCGTGTCTTGCAGGTAAGGCAGAGCGTGGCGGTAGGAAGGGCCTGCAGGCGCTCTGGGTCGATCGCCTGTGCACACTCTTCACAGGTACCATAGGTGCCTTGCTCTAGTCGGTCCCTTGCCTGCAAAACCTGTTCAAGCTGCATGTAGGTGCTCAGCAGCAATCCCAGGTCCTTCTCCCGCTCAAACGTCTCAGCCCCCTGATCGGTTGTGTGTTGATCGTAACTGGAAAGCTCGCCGACAGCATCGGTCTCTGACATCCCCAGTCCTCGTTCCCGTAATCCATGCGCTAGGCTCCAAAGACGCGTGTACTCTATCTCCAAAGCCTCATATATCTCACTCGGGCTAAGTGATGCCAATGTCTCCCCGCCTTAGGCAGTGAGCGCTAGCGCAGACGCAACTCGTTTTGCACGATGCGAGCCACGTCTGCCACGAACTCACCGATGATCGGAAGGTTGAACGTAGCCAAGCGGGCCAGAATCAGAAGAAAGACAGCACCTATTACTGTAAACCCAACGGCCATACCGAAGCCTCTGGCGAGACCCGCGATGAAGTTGAGCCACAGCATACGTCGGGGTCGACGGTAGAGCTCAACATAGTCGGCCATGCCAGACTTGGCAAAAGCGTCGGTGGCTTGCTCCAATTTCTGAAGGAGCTTGTTGTTCTGATCGGTGGCTTCACTCACTTACGCCAACCTCCTACTGTAGGTTCCCGAGGCGATGACGGCGGTATCCTGTCCTGCCTGAGGCAGGTATGGCTGCGCGTTCCGTCGAAGGTCGCAGCTGGATATACGGAAAAAAAGCAGATCTAAAGGAGAACACCCAGTGAATCAGCGGACACACACGCAGTCTAAACGTTTGTTTGCCAAGGCTCAACACTGTATCGCGGGCGGCGTCAACAGCCCATCTCGTTCGTTTGCCGCGGTAGGAGGCGGCAGTCCTGTATTCATGGAGCGCGGTGAAGGTGCCTATCTCTACGATGCCGATGGCAATCGCTATGTCGATTACCTTTGTGCTTTTGGTGCCCTCATCTTGGGGCATGCTCACCCAGCAGTGGTGGCCGCCGTCTCAGAAGGACTGCCTCGCGGTACGGTTTTTGGCGCTCCGACCGAGCTGGAAGTGGAGTTCGCGGCTAAGCTCTGTGCGATCGTGCCTACCCTGGAAATGGTTCGGTTCAATGTCTCAGGTACTGAAGCGGTGATGACGGCGATCCGCTTGGCCAGAGGTGCTACTGGCCGCTCCAAGATTCTCAAGTTCAGCGGAAGCTATCACGGCCACAGTGATCTTGTGCTTGTGTCGGCGGGCTCGGGCTCGTCAACACTTTCTATCGATGAGAGTCTTGGCGTTCCTCCATCGGTCAAGGATGAAGTGGTAGATGTGCCCTTCAACAATCCGGAGGCCTTACGTCAAGCTGTAGTGCTGTACGGACACGAGCTGGCAGCAGCGCTTGTAGAACCTGTTGTAGGCAACTTCGGCATTGTTCCACCAGAGCCTGGTTTCTTGGAGCTGCTTCAGCAGCAGATGCGCGCCTGCGGCGCTCTCGTCATATGGGATGAAGTCATCACTGCGTTTCGGTTTGGCTATGGCTCTATCCAGAACATCTTCCAGTTGCAGCCCGACATCATTACCCTGGGCAAGGTGATTGGCGGTGGCTTACCCATTGGCGCCTACGGAGCGCGGCGCGAACTCATGCAATACGTAGCTCCTCTTGGTGGAGTCTATCAGGATGGTACCATGGCAGGTAACCCTCTTTCAATGCTGGCTGGTATGACCTGCCTTGATCTCCTCAAGGAACCTGGATTATACGAGCGCCTCGCACGACACGGCCACACGCTGGCTACCGCAGCTCGCACAGCGTCTGAGAAACATGGGATCGCGACACATGTGGGCGAGTTTCGAGGAGCGGTGTCGATCCAATTCACGGACGAACGTGTCATTGACTTTGCTGGGTGCAACCGCTCTAGCTCGGAGAGGTTTGCTCGCTTCTTCCATCTCATGCTTGAGCAGGGTATTCTTATGCCTCCTTCTAAATACGAGGCCATGTTCGTATCGGCTGCTCACAGCGATGCCGATATCAATTACACCGCCGAGTGCATCGACCGAGCACTTGCCACAATGGCTGGAGAGTAGATGGAAAGCCCCCGAATGGGGGCTTTCGTTTCCTACTGCATAACTACCTCAAAGCAGCGTTCACATAGTGAGGGATGCTCCTTATGCTCTCCAACACCTTCGCTGTAGCGCCAACAGCGCTCGCATTTCTCACCGGCGGCTTTCTCGGCTACCACTCGAATGCTGTCTTGTTGCTCGCTCAAACCAGAGACTGGGTTCTCTTCGCTATCATGGATGTGCACGTCGGAAACCATAAACAGAGCTGGTAAATCCGTAAACGACGCCAACCGCTGCCTGACCTTTTCGTCGGCATAGATGTGTATTGTCGCCTCGTTGCTGCTTCCAATAAGCTTACTGTTACGGCCCTGCTCCAAGACTCGGGCGACAATCCTGCGCACGTTGAAGAAGTGCTCCCAACGCTGGTCAAGCTCGGTGTCTAGAAGGTCGGTGCGTACTGGCCGCCACCGCGACAGATGCACACTCTCTTTCTCCTTAGCCTCCTGCGGCAGGTACTCCCAGATCTCCTCCGAGGTAAACGGCAGCACGGGCGCGATTAGCTGCACAAGAGTGAACAGGATATCATAGAGGGCAGTCTGCGCGGACCGCCGGCGGAAGGAATCCGCTTCGTCGCAGTATAGGATGTCTTTTATCACGTCCAGGTAGAATCCACCCATGTCCACCGCGCAGAAGTTGTGTACCGCTTGGTGCAGTACGTGAAACTCGTACTCCCGGTATGCTTGCACCACGCGCTGATGCAGGCGTTCGGCGCGCATCAGTGCCCAGCGCTCTAGTTCTGGTAACTCCGCATAGGGCACGGCATTCTCCAGATGAAAGCCGCTGATGTTGGCCAGCATGAACCGTGCTGTGTTACGGATGCGGCGGTATACTTCGGCGATTTGGTCTAGGATGCTCTCGGAGACACTGATATCAGCCCTATAGTCTGCCGAAGCGACCCAGAGTCTGAGGATATCGGCCCCATACCTGCTGATAATCTCCTCCGGAGCGATGACATTGCCAATGGACTTTGACATCTTGTGCCCTTCAGCATCCACGATAAAGCCGTGGGTCAACACGCTGCGGTAAGGAGGTTGCCCGTAGGCAGCCACAGAGGTCAGCAACGAGGACTGGAACCAGCCTCTGTGCTGATCTGAACCTTCAAGGTACAGATCCGCGGGCCAGCGAAGCTCCGACCGCTGGCCGCATACGGCCGCATGACTCGAACCTGAGTCGAACCAGACATCCATGATGTCGGTCTCCTTGCGAAAAGCCTGCGCTCCGCAAGCGTCACAGGTCGTTCCCGCAGGCAGGATCTCTTCAGCCTCATAGATCCACCAAGCGTCAGCACCTTCTCTTCGGAAAAGAGACGACACTGCGGCGATGCTCTTCTCGGTTACGAGGTGCCTTCCGCACGATTGGCAGTAGAATATGGGGATCGGGACACCCCACAGCCGCTGACGCGAGATGCACCAGTCGTGTCTCTCCTTGACCATTCCGGTTATCCTGTCAATGCCCCACTGTGGAATCCACTCCACCTGCTGAATGGCAGTCAGAGCTTCTGCTCGGAAGCCCTCTACCGAGGCAAACCACTGCTCAGTAGCCCGAAAGACGATTGGATGCTTGCAGCGCCAGCAGTGTGGGTACTGGTGTGTAAGTTTGGCGGCCTTCATCAGACTGCCAGCTTGGCGCATATCGTCTATAATCACTTGGTTGGCTTCTGAGAGTAGCATGCCGGCATATGGTCCCGCTTCCGACGTAAAGCGCCCTTTGCTGTCTACAGGGGCGTACACATCAAGACCGTAGCGCAGGCCCACCTCATAGTCTTCCAGGCCGTGCCCCGGCGCGGTGTGTACGCATCCGGTGCCAGCCTCTAGAGTCACATGCTCACCAAGAATCAGCGGCGAAGAGCGCTCAATGAACGGATGGCGAGTCACAATCCCCTCCAAATCAGAGCCGAGAAAGTGACGTTTGACATGGTAGTCGGACCACTGGAGCTCTTTTGCCACCTCACCAAGGAGCTCTTCCGCCACCACGTACTGCTCGCTTGCTGTCTCGACCAGAACGTACCTTAGCTGAGGATGCAACGCAATCGCTAGATTGGCTGGCAGAGTCCAGGGTGTCGTGGTCCAGACTACAACATAGGTTTCTTGGTCAGCTGCCCCTAAGAGCCCCAGGTCATCAGTGACCAAGAAACGGACGTAGATGGAGTAGGAGAGGTGATCGTGATACTCGATCTCGGCCTCGGCCAGGGCGGTTTCGCAATCTGTGCACCAGTACACAGGCTTTCGGCCCTTGTAGATAAAGCCTTTGAGAGCCATCTTGCCGAATATCTCAATCTGTTTGGCTTCGTACTCTGGGGTCATAGTGATGTAGGGATCATCCCAGTCTCCCCACACGCCTAGACGCCGAAACTCCTCACGCTGAATATCCAGATACTTTAGCGCATACTCGCGGCAACGGCGGCGGAACTCGATAGGTGACATGGAGTTCAGGCTCAATCCGACAGCCTTCATCGCCTTCAGCTCTACGGGCAGGCCGTGACAGTCCCAGCCCGGAACGTATGGCACCAGGTAGCCATCCATCGAACGTGAGCGGATGACCATGTCCTTGAGCACTTTGTTGAGGGCCGTGCCCAGATGTATGTGCCCATTGGCGTAGGGCGGTCCATCGTGGAGCACGAATAGGGGAAGGTCCGCCTCCCGTCCCTCCTGCTGTAGCTTGTCGTATACGCCTGCCGCCTGCCATTGGGCCAACCGTTGCGGTTCGCGTTGCACAAGATTGGCCCTCATGGGAAAACGCGTCTTGCCCACGAGCACCGTGTTCCGATAATCCATCCGAATGGACCTCCCCGAAAAGGCTTCTGTTCCTGGCCTGTTCTGCTAGTTTGGCGAAAAAAGAGAAAGCCTCTCATCCTTGTGAGGACGAGAGGCACGATCCCGCGGTACCACCTCAGTTAGACCGGGGCGCCACGGCGCACCCGCTCTCGGCTTGTGTCAATAACGGCGACAACCGTCTTCCACTACTTGCGCTGCTTTGTGCAGATGCTTTTGCAGAGGAGGCTCTGGGGGGATAGCCACTAAGCGACGGATTCCGGGCTCACACCTAACCCCGGTTCTCTGTACCCTAGTCGTTCTTAGGACCTGCCCCTTCATCGCTACGATGATTGATAAGGCGGACTTGGGGCCGCCTGTATTGCCATTAGTATATCTAAGCATGACTGCTGTAGTCAACCAGCCTGTGGGAGCTTTTTCTACCTACGGCGTTGCTTAGCTACCTCTGCGGACAGATAGGCATCGAGGCGATCCCATAAACTGCCGAATTCCTCGGAATCTTGAGCGACCTCCAAAAGGCGATGAAAAACAACGTTCATGTCGTCCGCTTGATTCTCTCCCGCCAGTGTTTGGCGGACAGCTTGGGACTTGCCGATGGCTACGCCTGCAGGCATGGATCATACCCCCTGTGGCCGGCTTTGCTTTGTGCATACGCACAAGATACTACGACTGCCGTCCACAGATTCCTGCATTTGGCCACAAGAATCTATGCAGTACCACGCTCTCCAAGTATCTGCTCCGCATAGACTCGGAAAGTGTCGCCACGCAATCCGGCACGGGTGGCGGCCAAAGTGATCACGTCACTGGGCTGCACGTTACCGAGGTTGACATTCGATCCAAGCTTCAGAATCAACTGTTGCTGTTGGGAGACCAACGGTGCCTCCCACATCACCACCGATGGATCGGTGGTGCCAGCTATGATGAGATCGATGAGCCTATCGTCGCCTCGGCCGTCACTGTCAAAGACACCCACTCCTCGGCCTGAATCTCGCGCTTCGATGATGACGCGCTCAGCCCCGGATTCCAGGTCAGCCTGTATCTGAGCATGTAC
This sequence comes from Limnochordia bacterium, assembly GCA_050951545.1. GTDB lineage: Bacteria > Bacillota > Limnochordia > DTU080 > DTU080 > DTU080. The sequence continues at coordinate 231,761 of JBMNJG010000012.1, forward strand.
ATGGTCTGCATCAAAGCGATATCCCTTCTCCTTTTTTCCAATCTCTGTTATGACGCGCAGCCCCCGTGAGACCGCGGCCCGAATAAGGCTGTTACGGCGCTGCGGCGTCAAGGGGATGGTCCCGTCTGATACCTCGACCACGTTGAATCCCAGGCGGCAGAGCCGCTCGAGCCACGCCTCGGCCACATTCTGAAGCTCCGCCACTTCCAGCAGCGTCCCCCCGGGGTACAAAGCCACGGAATAGCGGTGTGCAAGGGCGATCTTCTCCTCCAGCATGCCTCGAGGATACATCATTGAGGTGCCAAATCCTAACTTAAGAAAATCGATGTGCATCGCGGCCATGTCAAGCAGATCGGCTAGAGCCGCTAGTCCTAGGCCCTTGTCAATGGCCATGGTAAGCCCGCTGTCTCGAGGTTTGGTCTCAAGGACAACTGGTGGTTTCACCGTATCTTGCCATCCTAATCCTTTCGCACCCATAAATGGCCTCACTCCCAGAACGTACCTTCTGTGCAGGCTCTCGCCCTCTACAGATTACTTCATAGAGCCGTCGCTTTCCTGGCGCGCGCGGAATGATCCAACGCCCTTGGGTACATTCTATGTAGCTACCTCGTTGGCCGTGAGCTACGGCAGGACTTGCTGGCCCTGCGCGTAATAGCTTGCTTAATGGCAATGATGGATACTTGACCGGAGGAGTACGCGTGTCGACCGCGCGGCGAAGTCCAGGCTTCTAAGGAGGATGCATGTGTTGCGGCACTATGACTGCATCGTTGTCGGGCTAGGGCCCGCGGGTTCTACGGCCCTAAAGGATATTAGCACGGCGGGCGTACGCGCCTTGGGCGTTGATAAGGCAGCCTTTCCGCGCGACAAGTGCTGCGGTGGGGCGCTCTCAGCTGCTGCGGAAAGACAGCTCCAGGTGCCCGAATGGAAACAGGCGGTGGAGGCTGAGATGCACACAGTGCGCGTGGCCCTTCGTTTGGGCCAGGAAATGACACATTCTACCCCAGAACCCATATGTCGCTTTGTCATGCGTGATCAGTTCGATCACGTTCTTGTGGAAGCAGCCATAGCCTCTGGCGCTGAGGTGTTGTGTGGAGAGCCTATCGTCTCTTTGGAGATAGCGCCGCCTGGGGTGATTGTGCAAACGCCCACGCAGAAGCTGACAGCACGATGCCTAGTTGGGTGCGACGGTGCCCATAGTGTTGTGGCTCGTTCGCTCGGGCTATCACCAGCAGCCAGCGGAGCGGCTATAGAACAGGAGATGGTAGTGCCTAACAAGGTTGTGCGTCAGTGGGAAGGCACTGTGTATGTCTCCTACGGCGATCCGGCATGGGGCTATGGTTGGGTCTTCCCCAAGAAACACGGATTGAGTGTTGGCGTAGGGAGCTTCTCCCCTCGGAAGGCCCAGTTGCCGCTGCATCTGGAACGTCTGCTGGCCCACTGCAAGCTGAGTGGATATCCATCGCGCAGAAGCGGACATCCGATACCCTTGGGCGGTATGCGGAGACAGCTTCACAAGGGACCAGTCTGTCTGGCTGGAGATGCGGCATCTCTTTGCGACCCACTCTCGGGAGAAGGCATCTCCCACGCCCTGCTGAGTGGCCATATCGCGGCCCGACACGTCCTGCAGTATCTCACTGGAGAGACACGAGACTTCGCCGCGTACCAGGCAGAGATCGAACAGCGGATCACTCAAGAAATGGCTTTGGCTCGCTGGATCGCTGGCAAGCTGTACAGGGCTCCGCGTCTTTTTTTCGGGTTGCTACAGCGTAGTCCATCCACACTAGCCCTTTATTTCCAGTTGATCGGCGGAACAGCAACCTACCGCGACGTAGTCAACCATCTCAAACAGCAGTTCAGACGCTTCGCCGTGTTTGGTACTGGGTAGGTTGCCGCCTGCCTGGTATGCCAACGCTCACATAACTGCGCCTATCCCGGGTACCTTATCATCACCTAGTGCCTGGACGGATTCCATGGTTTTCCTCAGATGGGTATTGACACAGAGAGGATTTCGGCTATATTAGGACGTGGTAGCACTCGCGGGCCGCGAGTGCTAACAGACGGTGAACATAGTGCAGTGAATCACACAGGAGGGAGCATTGTATGACGTTAAAGCCGTTAGGAGACCGGGTTGTTGTCCGGGCTATTGAGGAAGAGCAGCTAACTGCGGGTGGTATCGTGTTACCGGATACAGCCAAGGAGAAGCCGCAACAGGGCGAAGTAGTCGCCGTGGGCACTGGTAAGTTGCTCGACAATGGCGAGCGTGTGCCGCTCGAGGTGAAAGACGGAGATCGCATTATCTTTGCCAAGTATGGTGGTACTGAAGTCAAAATCAAGGGTGAGGAGTACCTGATTCTGCGCGAGAGCGACATCCTGGCCATCGTAAGCTGACATTTGCCTCTGACAACCTGGCCAATCATTGGTAACAAATTGCTTTCTTGCAAGGGAGTGGACATTTGTGGCAGCTAAGCAGCTTGCTTTTGATGCAGAAGCGCGTAAGGCACTTGAGCAGGGCGTCAACACCGTAGCCAATGCGGTAAAGGTGACTCTGGGGCCCAAGGGACGCAACGTAGTGCTGGAGAAGAAATACGGCTCGCCCTCCATCACCAAAGACGGTGTCACAGTAGCCAAGGAGATTGAGCTTTCCGATCCCTATGAGAACATGGGTGCTCAGCTATGCAAAGAGATTGCCAGCAAGACCAACGACGTGGCTGGCGATGGAACGACCACTGCGACGGTATTGGCTCAGGCGATCGTACGCGATGGCCTGAAAAACGTGGCCGCTGGTGCCAACCCCATGATACTGAAGAAGGGTATTGACAGAGCGGTTGAGGTAGCGGTGGCAGAGATTCAGAAGCTAGCCATCAGCATTGAAGGTCATCAGGACATCGCTCACGTAGCCGCCATCGCGGGTAACGATCCTGAGATTGGCACCCTCGTGGCCGAAGCGATGGAGAAGGTTGGTAAAGACGGCGTCATCACTGTGGAAGAGGCCAAAGGTACCACGACCACCGTTGAAGTGGTCGAGGGCATGGAGTTTGACAAGGGTTATATTTCTCCCTACTTCGTAACCAATACGGAGACCATGGAGTGCGTACTCGAAGAGCCCTACATTCTGATTCACGAGAAGAAGATATCCAACATCCATGATCTTCTCCCGCTCTTGGAGCATGTGGTACAAGCCGGTAGGCCCCTCGTGATCATCGCCGAGGACGTCGAGGGTGAGGCACTGGCAACCCTCGTAGTGAACAAGATTCGCGGCACCCTGAACGTCACCGCGGTCAAGGCCCCGGGTTTTGGTGATCGTCGCAAGGCTATGCTCGAGGATATCGCCATTCTTACTGGCGGGCAGTTCATCTCCGAGGATCTGGGCACGAAACTTGAGAATGTTCAGCTGACCCAGCTCGGCCAGGCGCGTCGGGTAACCATTGCCAAGGAAGCCACCACGATCATCGAGGGCAAGGGATCCGAGAGTGCCGTTAAAGGGCGCATAGACCTTATCAAGCGGCAGATTGAAGAGACTGACTCCGACTACGATCGTGAGAAGCTGCAAGAGCGTCTCGCCAAGTTGGCTGGTGGCGTCGCGGTGATTCAGGTCGGCGCGGCTACCGAGACAGAGCTCAAAGAGAAGAAGCATCGCATCGAGGACGCTGTGCATGCGACGCGCGCTGCCGTCGAAGAGGGTATTGTCGCTGGTGGTGGAGTCACCTTCGTGAACATCGCGAACGCTCTTGACAGCCTTGGTCTCGAGGGCGATGAGAAGGTCGGGGCCATGATCATCAAGCAGGCTTTGTACGAGCCCTTGCGCCAGATTGCCAGCAACGCGGGCCTCGAAGGGTCGGTTGTGGTAGAACGCGTGAAATCAGAGAAACCGGGCATCGGTCTGAACGCTCTCGACGAGACATTCGTCGACATGGTGGCTGCTGGTATCGTGGACCCAGTGAAGGTGACTCGCACCGCTTTGGAGAACGCCGCATCCATTGCTGGTATGCTACTCACTACTGAGGCCGTGATCGCTGAAACGCCGAAGAAGGAGTCAGCAGCAGCTGGTTACCCACCTGGTGGCGGTGACATGGACTTCTAAGCCAGCAACTGTGGCTGTAGCTGTGCGTGGGGTGGGATTGAAAAGCTTCCCGCCCCCGCACTCTAGCCATTGACAAGCGCCTGTTCTCTCGCTTATACTGAGGCAGTAGATGGCCCGGGTGGCGGAACTGGCAGACGCGCACGTTTGAGGGGCGTGTCCCGCAAGGGGTACGAGTTCAAGTCTCGTTCCGGGCACCACGTACAAGGTCCCATTTTCATAGTGGGGCCTTGTCTGTTCTTACTGCAGAAGCGCACATCGCCGCTCAGAATGGGTAGTCACGATGCTTCCTCCATACGTCCAAGATTAGGCGGTAGCGCTCGGGAGGTAGCCCGGCAAAGGGTACGTTGCTTGTGCAGAAAATGTAGCCTCCACCCGGTTTGCCATGCTCAATGCAGTATTCCGCACTGGCTATGACCTCATCTTCACTCCCCGTCTGCATCAGTGCGCAGTTCACATTTCCACAGAGGCAAAGCCTATCCCCCACCAGCTGCTTCACTTCCTTAATGTCTACGCCAGCCATAGGGTCAAGGGAGTGCAGTCCGTCAGGTTCACATGCCACCAACTGATCGAGAATTGGCATGATGTTTCCATCCGTGTGCTTGATGCAGTAGGCGCCGGCTCTTTTCGTTTCGGAGATGATCTGATGCAGATAAGGCGTCACGAATTCCGAGAACATCGCTGGCGACATGAACGGTCCGGCGTTGAAGCAGTAGTCTGAGCAGAGGATAAACGAATCCATACCAGCATCAATGAGCCTCTTGTTGCGCTCGATTGCCCGGCGTGCGAGTTGAGCCGCATGGTAATGCGCATCTTGCGGTGTGTCTGCCAACCAGAAATAGAACTCCAGTAGATGGTCGCCGTCGGGTATGCTGAAGGTCCCGTCACCGTGAGTGGTAAGCATCATCGTGTCGCCGACAATCTGTCGTAAGTAGCGGGTACTGTGTTGTAGATCATCCCAGTTTAGGTAGTGGACTGGGATGATGGAGTATTCGAGATTCGTGTAGACCTCAACCATATACTCTGCATTCACCTGCAACAGGCGTTCTCTTTTGCTACCCGCAATATGACTGATGGAGTCGCTGCGCACGAATCTGCGACCAAAGAACTCCTCTTCCAGCTGAAACTCGAGTTCGAACGTCGGAATCTGGTCAGGAACCTGAAGCGTGAGAGCAGCTTCTGCTCGCTCTTTCGGGGTCATTGAGCGCTGTTGGTTGCTGGTCTCCATGCACATGTGATGCCATCACCTCGTCCTGGATCGGCTACAGTAGACTTCCTCTGTCCTGTTGTTCTGTCCTGCACAGATCCAGTGGCCCGAATTGCGCCGATCAACTGCATATGCTACGCTGTCAACAGCAGAAGCAATGACGAGAACGGGGGATGTGCCATGGAGTACACGGAGCAAAGTGCCCCTGATGTATGCGAGGAGTTCCTGATCGATGGCACTCGCGTTGGACAGCTGAGGGCTGATCTCGAGCGGGTGGGCGGGGTCTCCGAGATCTTTAAGGTGCTGGGTGATGAAACACGCACGCGCATCGTTTGGGCGCTCTCTTGTTGCGAGCTGTGTGTCTGTGATATCGCGGCCTTGCTTGGCGTCTCTAGCTCTTCTGTCTCGCATCACCTGCGGCTACTGCGTAGTTTGCGCCTAGTCAAGTACCGTCGAGAAGGGAAGATGGCCTACTACAGTCTTGACGACGACCATATCGTACAGCTTATCCGGGCTGCCCTGGATCACTATGAAGAGCAGGGCTCATCGGCCTCGCGGGGGAGCCGCTAGGCCGCCGCCTGCTGGGCAACGGCCTCACGATCAACCGTGAGCTGTTGAGTACTGCCAGAAGCGCTACTCCAACGTCAGCGAACACCGCTTGCCACAGGCTGGCTATGCCCAGACCGCCCAGGGCCAGGACGGTGCCTTTGACGATGAAAGCCAGAAGGATGTTCTGCCACACAATCAGCCGAGTGCGGCGGGCGATCGTGATGGCTTCAGCCAGACGCGAGGGCTCGTCGGTCATCAGCACGATGTCAGCCGCCTCAAGTGCTGCCTCGGCACCCAGGCCTCCCATGGCTACACCTACGTCTGCCCTAGCTAGTACAGGAGCGTCGTTCAGCCCATCGCCGACGAAAAGAACGCGACCCAAGCTACCTTCTTTGAGTTGTTCGAGGTGAGCCACTTTCCCGTCAGGTAGCAGCTCTGATCTGACTGTGTCGATGCCCAAGCGCTCCCCTATCGCCTCTGCTACTGTCCGCCGATCGCCTGTCAACATGGCGATCTCGCTCTACTCCCAGTTCGCGCAGTTCTTCAATCGCCCGCGGGGCATCAGGCCGCAGGCGATCGCTGATCACGATGTGCCCCATGTACCGCCTGTTGCGCGCTACATGCACCAGGGTAGCCGCGTCGCCTCCGGTTTCGGTGATCTGCACTCCCAGGTGCGCCATGAGGCGACTGTTGCCCACTGCCACCTCGTCGGCGCCGATACGACATGTAACCCCTTCGCCAGCTATCTCGGAGGAGTCGGAGACGTTCTGATCGATGACGGGTTCTCCATAGGCCTGACGTAGCGACTCTGCAATGGGATGCAAAGAATGCTGCTCTGCCAGTACGGCCAGCTGCAGCAGCTCATCAGCAGACGTACCGGGTTGGGCTCGCACTGCGGTCACAGAAAAGACGCCTTCAGTCAACGTACCGGTCTTGTCGAAGGCTACAGTGTGAATGCTATGAAGCCCTTCTAGGAAGCTGGCACCCTTAATCAGGATACCGCGGCGGGCAGCTGCTCCCTAAGCCAGCGAAAAAGCCCAGAGGCACTGACACGACGAGGGCACATGGGCATGAGATAACCAAGAACAACAGTGCTCTGTATCCCCAGGTTTGCCAACTGCCCTGAAAAAGTAACGGTGGGATGAGCGCGAAGATGGCGGCCATGGCCACCACGGCAGGGGTGTAGAAGCGGGCAAAGCGGGAGATGAATCGCTCCGTCGGGGCCTTATGCGCTCCTGCATCTTCCACCAGTCTGAGTACGCGGGCTACGGCACTTTCGCTGAACTCAGTGCTGACCTGTATCGTCAGCAACCCGGTCTGGTTGACAAAACCACTGAGTACGGTGCTGCCGGGTCCTACCTGCCGCGGTACGGACTCACCTGTTAGAGCTGCCGTATCGACAAAGGAGCGTCCTTGCATGATCTCACCATCAAGGGGGACGCGTTCGCCCGGCCTCACGATAATTCGCTGCCCAGGCACGATCTGTTGGGGTTCAACGACGCTGACTGTGTCGTCAGATTCCAAAAGGTTTGCGTATTCGGGACGCACGTCAATCAAGGATTTGATTGAACGTCTCGAACGACCCGCGGCGGCCTCTTGAAGCATCTCCCCAATCTCGTAGAACAACATCACGGCCACTGCCTCCGGATACTCTCCGATGGCAATCGCCCCCATAGTAGCCACGCTCATGAGAAAGCTTTCACTGAAGAGACGCCCTCTGCTACCGCCGCGTATGGCGTGCCAGAGTGTAGGTCCACCTAGAGTGAGGTACGCGGCCATGTACAGCCAAGGATCCCAAGGCCCGCGGCCAAAGATGGCGGCACCAAAGAGCACTGCTCCAATAGCGAGACGCACGATTTGCAGCTGAGACGAGGCCGCGTTAGCATGATCGTGTGCACATGCTCTGCAGCTTTCTGGCGATTCGTGTTTCACAAGGGCCTCTTCCACGCAACTCACCCCGCAAACGTATGAACAATTGTTCATACGTTTGATCAAGGTCAGTATACGTTGGCGGACTAGGCCTTGTCAACATCGAAAACACATTCCTACAGTGAGGCTACGGCTACCTCGGACTCGGCATCCACAAGCATCCGCCGGAGGATCTTGCCGCTGGAAGACTTGGGGAGCTCGTTGACAAAGGTCACCGTCTTGGGGATCTTGTAGTTTGCGAGGTGCTGCCGGCAGTACATGATCACCTGAGACGCGGCTAGAGTCTCACCCGGCTTGGTACTGATCACAGCCTTTACGGATTCGCCACGAATAGGGTGCGACACACCGAAGACGGCCGCCTCTTTGATCTTCGGGTGAGCGTACAAGATCTCCTCGACTTCACGAGGATACACCTTCAGCCCACCGACGATGATCATATCCTTCAGTCTGTCTATGATGGTGATATAGCCATCATCGTCTAGTGTAGCGATGTCACCAGTATGAAGCCATCCGCCACGCAGGGCTGCCGACGTGGCCTTCGGTAGCCCAAAGTAGCCAGTCATGACATTCTCGCCTTGCACCAGAAGCTCCCCAGGATGGCCAGGAGGCTGATCACGTCCCTGTTCATCTACGACGCGGACCCTGACCCCCGGTATGGGTGGACCAACGGTTCCAGCCTTTACTTGGTGAGGTACGTTCACCGAAACGACTGGCGAGGCCTCAGAGAGGCCATAGCCTTCTCTGATCGGGATACCGTAGGCCCTCGAGAAACCCTCCAGCACAGCCACAGGTAAAGGGGCGCCTCCTGACAAGCACACGCGCACGCCTGCCATCGCTTCCTGTGGCACGTTGGCTGTAGTGAGTACCACAAACATGGCCGGTACGCCCACAAGCACGCTGATTCGATAGTTGCCGATGGCCGCCACGACGGCATGAGGCACGAACTGCTCCATCAGCACAATCTCGGCGCCAAGGCGCAGGGGCACGAGCATCGTCACCGTGGCTGCTAGGCAATGGAACAAAGGCAGGACACACAAGAAGACGTCCTGATCATGTACCTCGATGGCCTGAATCGTAGAGGCTACGTCATGAACCAAGTTGCGATGTGTGAGCATCGCTCCCTTGGGTTTTCCCGTGGTACCCGACGTATAGATAAAGACAGCCAAATCGGTCTCCTGTACAGGAGTGCTGAGTGGAGAGGCGTCCCCTGTCTTCAGAATGTTCTCCCAGGTCTGAGCTTGTGGACCAGCGGTCGCCAGGCACGAGATGTCCGTTTCTGCCAAAGCGCCTGCTACGCTGGGCAGGGCGGTGGCAATGACATAACGGCAGCGAGCATCGCGAAAGACGAAGCTCAGCTCTTCCGCTGTCCAGACAGGGTTGATGGGCACAGCTATGGCACCAATGCCGGTGACGGCAAAATAAGCGAAAATAAAAGCAGGGCTATTGGGAAGGACTAAGGCAACTCTGTCACCAGGTTGAACACCACGTTTTTGCAGGTAGTGCCCGATTCGATTGACAATCACATAGATCTGGTGGTAGGAGTAGCTGTTGCCCTCAAAGCGCAAACAGACTCGCTCTGCTGCCTGGGCGGCGGAGTGTGCGAGAATCTCGTAGAGGGTCATTCAGTCAACGTGCTCCTCTCCAACTGCGAGTTAAACTATAAAGTTCGACTGTAGCAGCTTCTCATCCTGCTATGAACCCTTCGCCTTTGGTGCCCGTCTTCCCCTTGGGAAGTGACACCGAGAATGCCTGAAAATGCGATTTCAGGGCATGACTGCGGCGCATTCGCTTGGGCGACACCGATGCTCAGTCGTAGAGAAGAAGAGTGCCATATGCGAAGATGGCACTCAGCGTTCCATCGTGCTGGGAAGCACAAGGCTAGCTACACTTTAGCACTGCTTTCGCTGGATTGGCATAGTCATGGTACCGCGTCGCAACATGGGCTCTGTCGCAGTCACCAGCATGAAACAAGACTCGGTAGCGATACGTGACACGTTCACCAGCCTCTAAACTGCGCTCCCCGAGAAAGTGGAAATTGTTCCCTGAAAAAAGGCCATAGTCTCTTACGTGCCAGAAAGTGGGGTGGTCTTCGTTCTCAGCATGGTCAAAGATCGCTATGCCGACCGCGTGTCCATCCACTGTACCTGAGTAGTCGCACCAGGGAGAGCGTCTACCCCAGCACTCTGCTTCATTAATGGCACCAAAGGCGTTGACTACTCTTCCGCCGCTCTTGACGGTCATTTCCGGAGCGACCCGCACTCCAAGAGGTCCGGCTTCCTTAGTGGCCCCGAGCTTCACGGGGCCGTAGGTGGCCCGCAGGGTCAAGGAGAGATCCATCATCCGTTGGCCTTCCCAGAGGTTGTAAAGAGCCATACTACGATGATCATCCATAAGAGGCTGTCCTGCGAAGTCTGTCCACGTGTTCTCTGACGCGAAATAGCCGACAACACCGCCATCTGTCTGATGCGTAAACGATTGGTGGATCTCCTTGCCGTAGCGTTCTGCAGGCTCATTCCAGCAATCGATGCCGTTGACGTCGCCATGTGAGAACCAGAGCGATCTCTGGTGCGGGTGCTCCTTTGTTTGCAGATCGAGGCGGGTGATGGAGCTATCAACCCCCGGGGCAGCAATGGGACCCCAGAAAGGCTTCGCGTATCCCCCGTATACATACTCTGTGAACAACCTGTCTTGTATGCGAAGCTCCAGGCTTTTTCCTCTGTCTATGAGCCTGACCCCAGGGATGTCGGCCTCGCCAGGAACGAACTCACAGACGCTTTCGCTACCCGCTTCCATCCAAGGGACTGTCAACACAAGGAACTTCCCCTCTTTGGTCGAGACCACCTGTGCAGGCAGCGTGGCGCCTTGGCAGCTGACCAAGCCCGTTCCATAGCCTGCATCAATCCGCCCTTGCCAATCCTCGGGGAGACCAGCAGGTTTCTCCGCCAATGGGATCCAGACCGGAGCATAATAGCGATGATGATGACCAGCTTTCAGCAGCAAATGCATCTTTGACCTCCTTGAAAATTATGTTACGCTATGGCGAACACCTGCCGCAGCCGCCTCGACTTCCGCGCGTGATTGGCGGTCGACACGCTACTCCCATGGCATAACGACACCGTCAGGACCACGCCTGACGTAGTGTACTCAGTGCAAGCGGAGCTTCTGCTTTGAAGTCCTGCCACATACACTCCACAGAGACGCCACCTGCATAGCCACTTGCTTCCAGGTAGGTGCGTAGCAGACGATAGTCGAATTGCCCCGTACCTGGTGCGCGTCGGTCAGTGTCCGCCACGTGTACATGGCGTAGGAAACTGCCCAGGGTGGCCAGCACCTTCGGAGGTTCACCCTCCATTTCCATGTGATAGGTATCTGCCAGGGCGCGTACACTCTGCATGCCAAGCTCTTGAGCCAATTCAACCGCTTCGCTCACTAGGTGTATGAGATTGGTTTCCCTTTTGTTGAGTGGTTCTACCACGATTGTGATTCCGTAGGGAGCTGCAGTTTTCCCCGCCATGGCCAGGAAGGCCACTAGTTCTGCCCTGGCTGTCTCCATGCTGTAGCCGTGGGGTACACGGCGAGCTCCGCCGCTGCCCAAGACGATCACGCGCCCACCCAGTCGCGCAATTCGTGCACAGGCCTCTGACACATACTCCTCCAGAGCTGTGAAATCACGCTCAGGTCCCACCAGGGGTAAGGTGGGTGGGATGAAGCTGTTGAAGGCGTCGACGGGCATAGCAGCTGTGCGAACAGCATCGACAAGCGCTTCAAAATCCCCTTGCGGAGGGTTCATGGCAAGTCCCACTGTGAACTCGGCAAAGTCGAAGCCCGTATCGGACAGAAAACGCAAGGAATCTGCGACACTGTCGGCCGTAGTCTGGGCCTTGGCTTCACCAGCCACTTGCGGTACAAACGAACCAAGATTGATACAGCAACCAAATCGCAAAGTGCAAGCCTCCTTTGAAAGCCTACGCTGCGGCCTCGACTTCCGCGCGCAGTTGGCCGCCGACACGCGTACTCCCTAGTCTATGGGTTCTTGTCGTGGCGGGCCAGCTCACTCCTGAGAAGTCTCCAGGTGAAGGCGGCCACAGCCGCATCGTCGAGCCATCCCAATAAGGGGTAAATTGCCCCGGGCAACACATCAATCGGACTGATCACGTACAGCACCCCTAGGAGTATGGCTGCCTTACGCCACTGCGGGATGCCCGGGTCTGAGAAGTACCGGATGACAGCTGGTAGAATGCCAAACACTCCCTCGCTGCCCCGCGTCTCTTGACGTGATACGCGTCCTTTGAAAACACCTTCCACACGAGAGGTCTGTTCCTTTGTGGTCTCTTCATCGCTACTCTCGGCTGGCCTGGCTCGGCGTCCACAGTATGGGCATACCTTGGCAAGCGCGATTTTCTGCCCACAGTTCAGGCATCTCACAAGAAGTCGCCTCTTCCCTACCTGCCCATCCGGCTTCAAGGGATCTCGTTGCCATTGGTCAGGCGTCTACCTTTTCACAGTAGCTGATTTCTAAGGCAGTCCGAATGCCTCGAGTCTCAAAGACTTGCTCGTAGCGGACCACTGGGCTGTCCGTCGCGATGCGCAGGCTGCGAGCAACATCGGCCACTACCACTTCTAGGTTGCGCTACACGACCTGTGTAATACCTGGCTTCTTGAGTCTCAACAACGCTACCAACGACCCGTCGCTGGCCATGCTACGAGCGTGGTCGCGACGTAGCTTAGCTAAGGAGACGCCACGTTCCGAGAGGGCGGTGCGCACATAACGCGGTGTCGTCTTGACCACCGCAGCAGTGTCCGAGATACGCACAAAAGGATCGACATGCGCCAGCCGTAGTATCTGCTCTTTCTTGGTGGCTGGCACGGTATTCATGATGTCGATGTTCCCTCATATGAGCTCGCCCTGGGCATGCTATAGCTATGTAGGCGGCACCAGGGTCTTTCTGCAGGAGACAGGGAAATCCTGCCTCAGTTCAATGGAGTTCTAGGCCAGTCCCTTCGCCTGGACAGCCTCTGCGAGCTCGGTGACGATAAGCTCTGCTGTGGCAATGTTGGTGGCTAGAGGTACATCGTGGACATCGCAAACACGTAGGAGAGCTGTGATGTCAGGTTCGTGTGGCTGTGCTGTTAGCGGATCGCGCAGGAATATGACCGCACTAATGAGGCCTGCGGCGACTTCAGCACCAATCTGTTGATCGCCACCATAGGGGCCCGATAGCATCCTGTGTACCGTAAGGCCAGTCGCGCCCTGTATCACTTTCCCAGTGGTACCAGTAGCCACCAGCTGAAAGCGGCTCAGTGTCGTGCGATGACGGTCACAGAACTCAACCATGGCGGCCTTTTTCTGATCATGAGCGATCAATGCAATACGCAATCAACTACCCCCTCAGTGGTCTGCAGGTGCGTCTACGTCTCCAAGAAGTCGTGTCCAGAGCCCTCGCACTTGAGACTGCGTGGCAACCAACGAGCAAGAGTTGTCTATCACTGCGTCGGCCAAACGCCTCTTCTCATCCAAAGGCATCTGAGCCCTTATGCGTTGTAGGGCGTCCTGCCGAGAGAGACCATCGCGGTGCATGAGACGATGGATCTGCAGCGATTCCGGTACCCAGACTACAATCGTGTAGTCACATAGGTGAAGAATCTCCGGTGTCTCAAATAACAGTGGCACGTCGAGGACGACAGGAAAGGTCTGGTTCTGTGACTCGAGGGCATACAGCTGCTCCCGCATCCTCGCTACGATGCGGGGATGGGTGATCTCCTCGAGGCGACGTCGCTTAGCAGGAGATCCAAAGACGATTCTGCCAAGAGCGGCACGGTCGAGGCTGCCGTCGGGGTTGAGTACTGGTGGCCCAAACTCTTCAGCGATCTCTGCCAGAGCTTCTCTCCCCGAAGCTACCACTTCGCGAGCCAGTTGGTCAGCATCAATGACCTGTGCACCATAGGCAGCAAGCATGCTGGTCACTGTACTCTTGCCAGAGGCGATGCCTCCAGTAAGCCCTAAGACGAGCATCACAGTTGACAATGCGGGCAGAATGTAGTGCCGCGCCCGGCGACTTTCAGGCGTTCGAGAACGCTTCCGCAACGCAGACAGGGCTCTCCAGCCCGTCCGTAGACTAGCAGATGGTGCTGGTTTGCACCAGGCTGCCCGTCCCCATCCATGAAATCACGCAATGTGGTACCTCCGTTCTCTAAGGCCGTCATCAGTGAAGACTGTATAGCCAACCACAGGCGCTCTACTTCGCTGCTGTTGAGTTCACCGCAGGATCGTTGAGGATGAAGGCTGGCTCGAAACAGGCTCTCATCACAGTAGATATTGCCCAGGCCGGCGATTCGTCGCTGATCGAGCAAGGCCGCCTTGATCTGCATCTTCCTTCCCTGGAGGATGGTAGCCAGGGCCTCGGGAGTGAACCCAGGAGACAGAGGCTCTATTCCGACATCGGCAATGCTTACCCATTGCGCTTCATCCTGCGCCCAGAAGACTCTTCCAAACTTGCGCTGATCGACAAAACGCAGTTCGTGCGCGTTGTCTAGCCCTATAGCGAGGCGCAGATGCCCATCGCGAGGCATCTGCACGGGATGGACCGACAGCCTTCCGGTCATGCGCAGGTGGACCACGAGATAGCTGGTCTCGTCTAGTTGCAGGCCCAGAAACTTGCCGCGTCTGGCGGCTCCAGTGAACCTAGCGCTTACCAGATGACTGCGCAGGTCAACGGGCGCGATTCCAGCGAGGGTTTTTTCCCAGAAGACCTCTACAGAGGTGACTGAACGGTTCAGGAGATGAGGTAGAAGCGTGAGCCGTACACACTCGACCTCAGGAAGTTCCGGCATGCGGTATCTCCCCAGTATCAAGCCAGTTTGGGCCAGCCCCTATGTCGACCGCCAACGGCACTCGCAGTGGATAGGCTGTCTCCATTTCCTCACGAATAAGGGCAGTTGCCTCGTGGACCTCATCTTTGGGTGCCTCAAAGACGAGTTCGTCGTGAACCTGAAGCAACATGCGTGTGCCAAGACCCTCGCTTTCTAGTCGCGAGTGGATCTTGAGCATGGCCAACTTGATGATATCAGCGGCAGATCCTTGGATAGGGGTATTCATGGCTGTTCGTTCAGCAAAGCTGCGTTCCTGCCAGCGTCGACTCCGTATTGCCGGAAGATAGCGCCGCCTCCCCAAGATTGTCGTGACGTATCCGCGACTACGTGCTTCAGCGACCGTCTCTTGCATATAGAGCTTGACTCCCGGATAGCGCTCAAAGTAGCTATCGATATAGGCCTGGGCCTCTTTGCGAGTCAGACCTGTGCCTCTAGCCAACCCGAAGCTGGAGATGCCATAGACGATGCCGAAGTTTATCGCTTTCGCGGCACTACGCATCTCTGGGGTTACCTCTAGAAAGGATACTCCAAAGACTTCAGCAGCGGTTTTGGTATGAATGTCTGCCCCTTCGCCAAACGCAGCTACCAGATTCTCATCGCCTGACAAGTGAGCCAAGACTCGCAATTCGATCTGTGAATAGTCAGCTGAGATCAGCAGCGCATCTTGCCTCTCTGGGACGAAGCAACTCCTGATCTGACGCCCCATAGCAGTGCGAATGGGGATATTCTGCAGGTTTGGGTGCGTGCTCGAAAGACGCCCGGTGGCTGCTATGGCTTGGTTAAACGTGGTGTGGATGCGGCCAGTCTGCTCATTGATCTGAGTAGGCAGCGCATCAACATAGGTGCCAGTGAGTTTCACCAGTTGCCGGTAGTCCAGCACTAGTCCAGGCAGTTCGTGGTAGTCAGCCAGTTCCTCTAAGACTTCAGCAGACGTAGAACGGCCTGTCTTTGTGCTCCTTACTACGGGGAGCTGCAGGCGGTCGAACAGGATCGCCGCAAGCTGCTTCGGAGAGTTGATATTGAACTCTCCGCCCGCGGCTGAGTAGATGGCGTCGGTGAGTTGGGCGATCTCAGCCGCCATT
This sequence comes from Limnochordia bacterium, assembly GCA_050951545.1. GTDB lineage: Bacteria > Bacillota > Limnochordia > DTU080 > DTU080 > DTU080. Next base: position 247,476 of record JBMNJG010000012.1, read on the forward strand.
TCCTTTGACATTTCGGCAAGGCGTTGGCGATCCACTCGAACGCCTTCTCGTTCCATGTGGGCTAGGACCACAGTCAGTGGTATCTCGAGATCGCGGTAGAGCCCTTCGAGTGCCCGATCAGTCAGAGCTTCGGTTAGTGCAGGTTGCACAGTACGTAGCAAGTTATGGTACTGCTGGACGGCAAAGAGAGACTGCTCCGGTGACTCAGCGAAGTCCCAAATCGGGTCAGAAAGCGCGGAAGACCACTCCAGTCCATGGCGCGTAGCGATGTCAGCTAGTGAGTGGTCTCCCTGCGATGGATTGACCAGATAGGAGGCGAGAAAAAGATCGTCTATCGCCTGCATGTCGGCGGGTTGAGGCAGAGTTCCGCCCGCTTGCGCCATGGCCAGAAGTTGCGACTTCAGGTCGTGCGTGTGCATGCCTCGACCCGAGACAAGAAAGGCAAGAAACTCTGACGGGTCGCTGGCGTCTCCCCAGAGAAAGCGCTCCCTGTCTGAAGCAGTATAAGCGAGGCCACCGTCTGAGACCGACAGGACGAGAAAGGAAATCGGCTCTTGCAGTGAAGAGGCGTGACGGACCCACTCGCCCTTACCTACGAATGTATGGGGAAGCTCGCATGCCTGTTGAGAATCTACTGTCACGATCTCGCCTGGCAGGGAAAGCTGCTGAGGTCTAGCGCTACCTTGATCTTCAATTCCGAGACGTCGATGCAGCTGGTCAAGAAGAGATCGAGCCTCTAGTTTCATGAACAAGTCAGTGAGTTTGGCCACCTGAGGGGACTTGCGCTCGGAGGCATCCCAATCGATGGCGATTGGTACCTCAGTCTCGATGGTCGCGAGGGCCTTGCTCAAGACAGCTGTATCTCGGTGGCGGCGCAACGCTTCGCCTGCTCTTCCGGGCAGTGTGGCGGCCTTGTCCAGCAGCTCCTCAAGAGAGGCGTGTTCTTGCAGGAGCTTCGTGGCTGTCTTTGCTCCGATACCAGCGACGCCGGGAATGTTGTCAGACTTATCGCCCACGAGGGCCTTCCAGTCAGGCACTTGCTGCGGGGTAACGCCCATCGTCTTCTGCACCAGCTCGGGGTTGAAACGCTCCATGTCGGTGATGCCTCGACGGGTAATAAGCACTTCGATGCCTGGACGCACCAACTGCAAAGCGTCTTTGTCTCCTGTGACAATAACCACCGGACAACCAGCCTCATGCGCCTGCCGGGCGAGGGTCCCGAGAATGTCGTCGGCCTCGTATCCCTCGAGTTGACTACTGCCGATATTATGCGCTTCCACGAGTTCGTGCACAATGGGTATCTGGGTGCGTAGTTCCTCGGCCATCGAGGGTCGGGTTGCTTTGTAGGCCTCAAAAGCAGCATGACGAAAAGTAGGTGCTGCGCAATCGAAGGCGACCACAACATAGTCTGGTTGCTCATCATCGAGTAGACGATTGAGCATGGTGGCAAAACCGTAGACCGCGTTGGTGTGCATGCCAGACGACGTTGTCATCGTCGGGAGAGCGTGAAACGCCCGATGTAGTAGACTGTGACCATCAATCAGCATGAACTTTCCTTTTTTGTGCACCGCAACTCCCCCGCTGGTGTGGCCTTCCAAACACACAGTGATATGGAAAAGCCCATTTCCTGCTACGTACAGTATAATGACAGCCGTGACATACGTCCACTCGATCAGTTGCTCTTCCAGTGATGTATGCTTCTGGTCTGGGCGGGAGAATCCCACAATGGTGCCTTTCATTACCGCAAGGCAACCACGCGGTGGCGTCGAACAGAGCTGTGAGTATGGTACATTCCGGCACTGCGCCGATTCAGATTATGAGAAAGGGGTATGCTACATGCGCCGATCCATGAGTGCCGCAATCATCGGGTGCGCTGCAGTGCTGCTGTTGAGCTTCGGGCAGCTGGCCAGTGCTGCTCAAGGCTTCAAGGATCTCTCTGGCAATTGGGCTAGTGAACACGTGTTGGCCTTGGCGCGCAAAGGCGTTATAGGGGGGTATCCTGATGGCACGTTTCGCCCTAACGCCACTGTTACTCGCGCCGAACTGGCAAAGATGGTTGTCAAGGCGCTCGCATTGCCGACAGCATCGAAGCATAGTTTTCGAGATGCACAGAGGCACTGGGCCAGCAATGATATAGCTGCCATGAGAGAAGCTAAGCTGATCAACGGCTACGAAGACGGTACCTTTCGGCCTGATCAGAAGATCAACCGTGCTGAGATCACTGCCATAGTAGTGCGCACGCTCAATATCAGCGATGTGGTGGAGGCACAAGAGCTGGAGAACACTGCTTTCTCTGACATCGCTGTCACTCACTGGGCGTCCCGAGTCATCACTGCTGCCAATAGGCTGGACATTCTCCCCCCATACTTTAAGGGTCGTTTTCGTCCGAACGAACGGGCCACCCGTGCCGAAGCGGCTGCGCTAATCAATGGTGCACTGCGTCTTCAGGTTGTGGAGGGGCAGATCGACTATTCAGATCCGACCAGGTATGTGATGAGCGTCAAGACCGATGACAGCACACTGCGGGATTTTACGATATCTCCGTCGGTAACGGTATATCGTAATGCTAGGCTGACCGAAGCAGATGCTCTAAAAGATGGCGACACGGTGCATTTGGTAGCAGATCGCTTTGGTACCCCTGTATACGTCAAGGCACGCGGCACAGCGACTCGCGACGAAGTGGTGGCGCGGGCCAGCGACCTAACGAGAGGTCTCCTCACGCCCGACCAACTCAAGGCCGTGATACGACGTGATTGGGGAGCCGTAGCCAGTGGATTCCAGACTACCTTGTACAACCAGCTTTTGGAGGCTGGGGCAACCCCGCCAGAGGCTGAAGCCATCATGCAGCAGGACTGGCAGTCGCTCGGAGACATGGGGCGTTCACGTCTTGCTGAGGCTCTATCCAGTTCGCTGGGCATCTCAAAAGAGCTAGTTGTGACGCTATTTGCCAGGGATTGGCAGCGAGCCAAGGAGCTGGCTCAGACTGAGGCTACAGAGCTTTTGCTCAGTCAGTTGCTCTTCGGTCCGAACGTCTAAGAGCTATCGCTTGGTGACTCCCGGGCGTCTCGCAGACGCCCGGGTCCGACATCTAGAGGGGCTCCCTGTGTGTGCAGTTCCAGGGTAGCGGAGAGATCGTCCCACAGAGTGGTTATCTCTGGGAAAAGGGCCAGCACCCTAGCCTGGGCTGCGTAGACCCGTCCGCCTTGCAGACATCCAGGTATCATGTTCTGGCCGAGGTAGACTTGGCCCTCTACTCGATCCCAGATGGGCGTCAGACCTAACCCTTCGGCTACCAGCCTAACGGGAAGCCAGACCTCGTCCTCATACCATAGGCCTGGGCTCGAATGCGTGCCCAGGCTAACCTGTGGACGACGCAACTCGGCCGTAGTGCGCCCGAGTTGCCATTCGATGCGGACTCCGAGTGCTGCAGCAAGGGTTGCATAAGGGGCGTAGGCTCTATCTGCTAAGATGCGACAATCTGAGATGGGGGTTCCACTTACGCGTGGAGCTCTTAAGGAAGCGTCCCAGCTTACTGGTACTCCCACGATAGATGCTAGAGCTTCCACTGAGACAAGGAGAGTCTCGGCTGCCAGGTAGGTACTCACTGCCAGGGATGCGCCGTTGCGCATAAGCGTCACGGGTACAAGTCTCCCCAGCTCTGTGTCCACCATCAGCCCAAACGCTGCGGCAGCGGACTCGAGCGGGGCGTACCCCTCGGTTCTGCCCGCTACCCTGCCTGTATCCCCTTCCCTGTCATCGAGTGTGCTCTTTCCTCCAAGAAGCCCTGCCAGGGCCTGTAAAGAGACAAACGTGTCACTATGGGTCTTGTAGGCTGGAATGCTGCCGTGGTCTACCACGTCAACCTCGGTGAGGATGGGCACGGGCATAGGCTCAGACATGGGGTGTGAGAGCATCCATGCCAAGGCTTCCATGTGGATGGGCTCATCAACGCCAAGTTGCTGCAGCCGTTCTAGGGCGCAGTTGGTGTCTATGCCACCATGACGGTAGATGTCCGGAAACACGTGCACCATAGGCCATTGAGCAACCGGATCATACCATATCAGCAGGGGCTGGTAGACAAAAGTGACAGGAGTCCCTACGGGAACAATCTTGGCCAGGTGCTCCACGTCTTGGTTATGCATACGTATGCATCCAGCCGAGGCGGCACTGCCGATAGAGGACGGGTTGTTAGTACCGTGAATTCCATAGCCTTTCTGAGCAAGGCCCAGCCATCGGGATCCCACAGGGTTCCTAGGCCCCGGAGGGATGGGTTTCAGCCCCTTCTTGGCCCAGTCTGGCGGATAATATGTAGGGTTCTCAACCTTGTTGGTGATCCGGGTTGTAACGAGAACAGAGGGCGATACTTCCTTGCCTATGGCGATGGGATAGCGGCGAAGCAACTGACCGTTCTGGTACAAGAACAGCTGGAACGACGGAAGGTTGATCAGGATCTCATAGCCATCTTGACGCTCTCGTGAATCGCCTAGAAAGCGATACAGCGGGTCATTGAGCGATGGTGTAGGGTGAGCTGTGGCGGTCTTGTCTGGAAGTATGGGTTCAGGCGCCATAGCGAAGATAGCCCAGGATCGAGCAATAGCCATCAGTAGGCAAATGAATGTGAAGCAGTAACACTGACGGTCCCTGCAGAGCATATGTGTCAGGCGCTCTCTTCTGAGAATCCTTCCACGTTGCATCACCGACGTGAGCGCCCCTCTATGCAGTGGTTGTAGCGGGTAGTCGGGGCCCACTCGCGGCCGTGGTTACCTGATCTTACTCACGCGGCCTGGCTGTCCTGCGTAGAAGAGAGTCGAACATCAGCGTTTTGTGGGGAGTGCTCTTGCCCAGGTAAAACAAGTGGAAGCGGAGCTTGTCACAGCAGCGTGACTGTGGTAGAATTCCTCTAGGGTCTAGGCCGAAGTGGCGGAATGGCAGACGCAGTCGACTCAAAATCGACCGGGGCGACCCCCCGTGAGGGTTCGACTCCCTCCTTCGGCACCAGACGACAGGCAGAACAGGGCTTCACCAGAGGCCCTGTTTTGGTTTGTCTACATGGGCTCTATAGGACACAGTACCTGAGTTAGATTCCGTGCTTGTCAATATGCAAGACTGCGGCCAGGGTCGCTTGCGTGGCCATGCGCACGTTGGCGATGTCGACGCGATCTGGAGTATCTCCCTCTAAGTGATACTGGCGGTCAGCGTACGGGTACGAACCGATGTTGCAGACTGCGCATCCGTAACCTGCTCGAACAAAGGACCCGTCGTCATCACCTGGAGCAGGTCGTTGGTACGACTCTTGCTCGAGGCCAATGGCATAGTACAGATTGACCTCGGCGATGAGGTCAGCTACACGCTTTCCTTGGGGTTCTGTGTAGAGGGTGACATTGGTCTTCTTCTCTTCAGCGATGGCTTCATCGGACTTGCCACCCAGTGAATCGAGGTTGATCACACTGATTAGGTGGTCGTTTCTCTCTCGCGCCCGGCGAGCGGCGGTGATGCTGGTCCACGGGGTGTGCTCTTCATTGCAGAAAAGGAAGCGGACAGTTCTTTTGGTGGGATAGGTGGCGAGTAGCCGGGCTAGTTCCAGCAGAGCCACGGTACCCACTCCGTTATCATAGGCTCCAGGTGAGTCAATCCAGCTTTGGGAATCCTTATGGGCCAGTAGCAGGATGATCTCATCAGGAATTCGCTGTCCAGTCTTGTGTCCATAGAGGTTGAAGACGGTATAGGCAGGGCTGTCTGGCGGAGGGGGCGCATACTGGTGACGTTTGGGCTTGTGTAGGTCACGGCCAAACGGCTTGACGAGACACGGCTCGCGCCCCACGCAGTACCCGTAGCCTGTGAGCTGGGTGACGATATATCTGTCTGTCTCTTCTAGGGTGGGTACACTGCGGCCAGGGATGGTGTAGTTGACCTTGCGGAAGGGCAATGGGTGCCGAGCGATGTAGAGCAGATGACTATTCATCCTGGCCTCGTCAACTTGTGTAAGCATCTGGCTGACATGTATCATGCCAACCCCTCCTTCACTGAGCATCACGTCTCAGTTACTGTTCGTCGCGTGATCTTTATCGCCCTTGGATAAGCACATCTGCCGCCTACTCACGTGGGTAGGCGGCAGTGTCTGTGCAGGTGGAGGGGAGTTGCTGAAGGCTTGCCGTAGAGGTGTTCTCCAAGGCGTGCCTTCCTTCATAGAGCCAATGTCACTTCTGTCTGGCCCAGTACTCATCTAGCTGAGCGTTCGCCAAGCGAGCCAGTTCGGGGACTCCGTTGGCAGCAGGTAGACGGCCGGAGCTGATTTCCCGCCAGGGGGCCATCGACTCGAAGACAATACCAGCAGGGTGCGCCCACTGGCTGTTTTTCCAGTAGCTTAGCATGTCAGTAAAGGCACGCAGATTCGCGGGTTGCTTGGCGTTGAGGAATGCCCGAACTGCTACGCTGGGCTGGGTAGGGAACCACTGCTCCAAGCTTACCAAACTGCATCATCTGCTGCTTCTGCAACAGGAAACTTAGAAACCGCTTGGCTTCTTGAGGATGCTTCGTGTAGGCGCAGATGCCCCAAGTCTCTGGGCTAAAATAGGCGGACCGATAGGATTTCCCATCGACCACGAGCTTCGGATACATGATCACGTCCCAGTCAAAGGAGACCGTATCTCGCCAGATGGGCAGATCAAATACTCCACGGTTTCCCATCGCCAGTTGACCATTCAGTAGGGCTGGTTGGTTGTTGGTAGCCATTGAGTTATTCTGTGCCACGCCAGACGTACCGTTGAGCAGATCAGCGATCACCTGCATGCCCTTGATTGTGGCAGGGTTGTTGATCATGACTTCGCGCCCATCGGGACTGAATACGTCACCACCGTAGGTGATCGCATGCAAGCGATCGATTAGGGTAAGCCCCCACTGGTCGATTTCGCCGTCCCCATCTTTGTCTTTCGTCAACTGCTTGGCCATAGACACAGCTGTGTCCCAGTCCCAATCCCGTGGCATAACGAGTCCTGACTCTGCCAAGAGATCCTTGTTGTAGAAGATCGTGTGGACATTCACCCCAAAGGGTACGGCGATAATGTTACCTTTCCAGCGGAAAGCTTCCCTCATTATGGGCAGAATCTCCTGGAAGGCGGGGTCACTCTCGTAAAGGTCATCTACCGGGAGAAGGAAGTCAGCAAAACGCCACACAGCAATCCCCGACCAGAAAACGTCGGGTGCGGCTCCAGCGGCTACAGCAGTCTGCAATACAGTGTTGTAAGAACCCGCCGGAAACACGTTCTTGATCTGGATGTCTGGGTTCTGCTCCTCAAACTCTGTCGCCCATGCGTTGAATATGTCGAGACGTTCCTGTTGATGGCAGCAATGGTACCATACGAGTTCGACTTTCTGGCCGACGGCCACACCTGATACTAGCAACACCAGCAACGCTGCTACTATTGACCGCTTCATCATGCACCCCTCTTCGTTTTTTTCGTCAACGATCTCCTGGTTCAGTGCTTTGGCTTGTGCATTCAGTCATGGTAACTTGGCGGGGGGCCAGTCTGGCGCTTGGCCGTCTTGAACTAACGAACCAAAGACCAGACTTGCCGCACCGATGATGCCAGCGTTTCTGCCGAATGAACTCAAACGGGTCTCCACTCCATGCAGTCGACCGACGAAGGTATTTCCATCGAGGTATTCCTTGATGATCTGAAGAGTCCCCGGTGCCTCGAACATGGGTCCCACAAGAATGATGGCCTCGGGCTCCAATACGTCGACTATCGGCGCACAGGCGGTGGCGACAGTGTGCGCTGCACTTGTGAAAACAGACGTCAGAAACTGATCCCCTTCCCCTGCAAGCGCTGCAGCGGAGAAAAGATCCGGAATACCGTTCCCGATCCGCTGCAGTAGTGTACGGCGGCTTACGAAAGCCTCTAAGCAACCTCGTTTGCCGCAGCTGCATAGCGGACCATCTGGGCTGACTTGAACATGCCCCATGGCGCCAGCATGACCCTGACCTTGATGAATATACCCCCCCAATACTACAGCTGAGCTCACACCGTGATGCGCATGTACCAGGAGGAAATTCCTGTGCTTGCCCCCAAACCAACGTTCTGCCACCGCCATGGCTCGAGCCTTGGTCGCCATGTCTACTGGTTTCGGGAAAGAACGAGATAGCATCGAAGCAGTAGCTATGGGAATGGTAGTGATACGGCCTCCCGAGGTTTGGTAGCGGAATTCAATCCCCCACTCTGTGTCGGAAGCACCTATGGTAGCTAGGCCCGCTCCAAGCACCTTCTTCAACTCGATACCTGTCGCAGCCAAAAGGCGCGTAATTGATCCGCCAACCGCTTGCATGGTCTGTTCGGTGCTATCTGAAACCGCAAATTGCTCGTTGGCAATCAGCCTGCCCCTGAAATCGACCAGACCGACTTCGACTTCATTGCGCATGCTGTGTATACCCACGGCATAGGCGCCATCTGGCGCAATGCCCAGGAGCCGAGATCTGCGACCCGGTCCGATCTGTCCGTCATCTTCACCCGTCTCGCGTATCAGCCCCGCTTGCATGAGAGGACTTGTTCGATGAGTCAACGCTGAAGTGGTGATGCCAAGTGTCTGAGCGATATCGCAGCGCAGCATGGGTGCATGAATGAGAAGCAAGCTTAGCAGCCTATTCTGCGATCTAATCAGATCTCGCACCATAGCGCCTCCCACTCCCACTACGCACTGATCATTCCTCAAAGCGAAGCAGAGCCATTGGTTGAATGAGCTCACTTAATTAAGTACTAAGGCCAGCGTCGCTGCAAGTCAATACCGCGCGGAAATCCGTGGTCCTTGTTTTTCACTGGTTACCATAGGTGTTGGGAAAACCAGGCAATAGCGGCTTGCTGAAGTTCCGCGTCATAGCAGTGAGGCTTTTTGACATAAAGATGCTTGAAACGCTCCGGACAGCCGGCCCATTGGTATCCAGCGCGAATCTGCCTGGCCGCCTCCAGCTGCCCTTCAGGAGGAAAAAGAGGATCCTCACTGCCACTGATAACCATGCTGGCGCAAGGAACTGACATCGCCGTAAGGTCGGGCACATCCAAGCGATTCCACACCCCAGGGAGAAGGCAGAAGACGCCAATGGCACCGCTAAGGTTGTAGACTTGCTGGTAATCACCCGTAGTCATCCACATGCCGCTTACCGCAGCTTTCACTCGCGTATCCAAAGCCGCCAAGATATTTGTTCGCCAACCGCCCCCGGACAAACCCGTGCAGCCGATACGTTCCGGATCTACTTCCGGACGTGTGAGAAGGTAGTCGATGCAACGCCGATCATCCCAGTAGTTAACACCCATCCATGTGGTCCCCGCCCAGTTAAGCTGTCTTACACCAAGGTACAGCTGCCTTGTGGTGGCTTCATGGATGGCAGCAAACTCATTAGCATCTAAGCTGAATGGGTCATACGCCTCCGGAATTCCCGGCAGACCGCGGGGAGCTCGTTCTCCGAAATGGTGGGCATCGATGACCATCACTGCAAAACCCGCCTTGGCAAACTCCTCAGCCAAGTAGTTGCCGCTGTAGACCTTTGCCCGATGCGCTTGCAGGGCTGGATGATCGCGACCCGTATTGACAATGCGTTCCTTGCCGAAGAGCATCGGTCCACCCCAAGCGTGGAAGACAACCAAAGCAGGAAGAGGTAGTGCTACCGTCATGGGGTACAGAAAATAACCATTTACCCGGAACCAAGGCGTGGTGTTGAAGGCGATCTTCTCAATGATAAGACCGTTTCGCTTTTCCCGTGTGATAGTCTCTGCCTGCAGATCCAGCAAACCAGGATCATAGTGGAGCGCTGCCTCAAGGCACTCTCGCGCTTTGGCTTGCCACATTTCGAACGGGGTGCTTGGGTTGTGCTGGCGAAACTGCTCGGCGTTCAGATCAAGTGGTCGGTGATCCCGCAGTTGCTGTAAGTTTTTCTCAAGGCTACCGTACAGATTCAATGGTTGACGCTCAATCTGTAGATCACTATGCAGTGGACGCATGGCGAACCTCCACAGAGAATCGTGTTACGCGAACACCTGCCTCGGCCGCCTCGACTCGCGCGAGTGGTTGGCCGCCGTTACGTGTACTGCGTAGATTAGGTCGCCCTAATCCTGAAATTTGCTCGAGCTAGCCAAGAAACGCCAGAGTTCATCTTCAGGCAACTGGGGGAGCAATTGGGTTTCCGCGTTGGGAAGCACGAGTAAACTCGGCTGCTCGCCCACCTCGCCAATCACGAAAGCGGGCACACCAGCGTTGACCAAATGCTCGACAAGGCCACCTCCATCGGGACAGGTAATGAGCATCGTCCCCGAGGAAATGAGTCCTAAGGGGTCTAGTTCGAGACAATCGCAGATGAAAGCTGTCTCGGGGCGAATCGGCACTTTGGCTGCCTCGATGCGAAAGCCTACACGAGAGGCCTTCCCGATCTCATAGAGCGCTCCGTACAGCCCACCCTCAGTTACATCGTGCATGGCACTTACTCCGAACGAGGCAGCAGCCACTCCCTCGTTCACCGCACTTATTTCCTCGGCGAAGGCCTTTGCCCGGCACAGCAAAGCCTCCAGGGTGTCGGTCTCAGCTTCTAGATGCTTCTTGATGGCGGCTCGCCTGATCGTATCAGCCCATTCCGCTGCCAGAATGGCCGTGCCCTCGATTCCTACGCCCTTCGTAACAACCACCGCATCGCCAGGCCTGGCTCCAGCGGAGGTCACATAACGATTCTTTGGCGCACGCCCAACGGCTGTGGTGACCACCAGCGGAGCTGTCACTCGGGAGGTTATCTCCGTGTGTCCCCCCAACACCTCAATCCCTAGCTCTGCGCAGGCGCACTCCACCCCATCCATCAGCTCGATGATAGAGGAGTCCTCAGTGCCTTCAGGTAGCAAGAGAACTACCTGCACACCAATCGGGTGACCACCGTTGGCGGCTATGTCGTTGCATGAGACGTGAACAGCTAGCCTACCCGCTCCTCTACCCACACCAGTGATGGGGTCCGTGGACAGCAGACAGACCTCGTCACCAAAGTCGATAACGGCTGAGTCCTCGCCTAGGCCAGCCGGGACCAACACATCACTGCGTCGATGCGCAAAACGACCGAGAACCAAACGCTCGAGTTGCTTCGGAGCAAGCTTTCCTGCCTTCATTGGGTCAAACCCTCCACGTTCTCATCATGCCTCGCAGTTGCCGTAGACATCTGCCCTGCGTGCTGGCCACGCTGGTAGGCGGCTGCGTACAGTCTCTATGGTATCAAGATCAAGGTCAACAGTCACTACGCCAGGCTGGTCATCTAGCGCGTCACACACCTGACCCCACGGGTCCACAACACAGGAGTGTCCGAAAAACTCCTGCTTGCCTGAGCTCCCGACTATGTTGGCAGCCACCATGTACAACTGGTTTTCGATAGCCCGAGCTCGCAAGAGGGTGATCCAGTGATCCTGACGCGGATGGGGAAACTGCGCTGGCACCAAAAGCACCCGCGCGCCCAGAAGCGCCAAGCGCCGGGCGAGCTCAGGGAAGCGCAGGTCAAAACAGATCATGCCGCCAATGCGACACCATGGGGTATCGACAGTGAGCGGGAGGCTCCCAGCTGTGATATATGCGTGCTCTTCAATAAGGGGGAAAAGATGGATCTTCTGATAGCGTCCTGCGACCTCGCCTTTCGGTGACACATAAAACAGAGTGTTGAACACGCGGTCGTCTGAGATCTCAGGGATGCTTGACAAGACCCATGCTCCCGCTTCTTTGGCAGCATCACGAAGGAAATCCAGCGTAGGCAGGAAAGCATCACGAGCGACATCACGTATGCGAGGCGAGAAGCCCGTGCTCCACATCTCTGGGAGAAGGATTGTCTGTGAATGACGGCGCGCGGCCTCCTGTAGTCCTACGTAGGCCTTGTCCCAGTTGCCACGCACATCCTCTGGCTGCACATTCATCTGCACAATACTCACTCGCATGGACAGAGATAACCTCCCGCGATATCCGTCAGCTACCCACTACCTGCACTTGGAGCATATTAGTGCTACCTGGGACCCCAGTACGCACACCAGCGGCGATGGCGACCGTATCGCCGGGGCTGACTAGCTGCCAAAGCAGGGCGGTCTCCAAAGCTACGTCAAGCATATGGTCGATATTGTCTGTACGTGGTACGACGAGCGGATGCACACCCCAGACTAAAGCGAGTTGTCGGGCCACGCCTTCATTCGGTGTCAGGGCGACAATGGGAGCTCGCGGACGATACTTTGAGACCAGACGAGCCGTCGATCCCGACTGCGTGGAGCACAGGATCGCTGAGGCACTCACACTAGCCGCGGTGGCACACGTGGCTCGGGCTATCGCTTCGGCGACTGACACCTGCGCCTGTGGTAGCTCGTCAGAGTAATCGAGTGCTTCTTCGGTACGCTGGCTTATCCTATGCATGGTACTGACTGTTTCTACGGGGTACTTGCCAACTGCGGTTTCCCCTGAAAGCATAACCGCATCGCTACCATCGAAAATGGCATTAGCGACATCTGTCACCTCCGCCCTGGTAGGACGAGGATTGCGCACCATAGAATCCAGCATCTGCGTGGCGGTGATCACAGGCTTTCCAGCGGCGTTGCACTTCTCGATAAGTAACTTCTGGACCAACGGTACCTCTTCGGGGGGCAACTCGATCCCTAGGTCGCCACGAGCCACCATGATGCCGTCGGCAGAGGCAATGATCTCATCAATATTGCGGACACCCTCTTCGCTCTCCACCTTAGCGATGACTTGCATCTCACTACCGCAACTCGCGATGGCCTCCTTCACCACCTGAACATGGTCGGAACGCCTGACGAATGAGGCGGCCACGAAATCACAGGCATGCTCTGCACCAAAACGAATATGCTCGAGGTCGCGTTCGCCTAAGGGCGGCAGGTCCACCGCGACTCCCGGTAGGGTCATGCCTTTGCGTGCTTTGAGTTCACCGCCAGTTGTCACGACACACGTGACAGAAGAGCCAGTGACAGACTCTACGCGCAGCTCAAGCAGCCCATCATCTAGGAATATTATGCTGCCGGGCTTCACATCCAGGGGCAGACTGGGATAGGCGACATAGATAGACTCGCCGTCTGCGGCTCTTGGGTCTACGCTAAAGCTCAGACGTTCCCCCTTGGCGACCATGCGTCTTCCAGGAGGAACTTCTCCGATCCGTATTTTCGGCCCCTGTACATCGAGCAGGATGCCGATAGACCGTCTGGCGCGGGCCTCCGCTTCGCGAATATTGCCAATCCGGGCGGCATGCTCTTCTAGCGTACCATGAGAGCAGTTGAGTCGCGCTACATCCATGCCAGCTGCGATAAGTGCCTCAATTTGCTCAAGCGCTTCAGTGGCTGGCCCGATAGTGCAGACAATCTTGGTTCTACGCAAGCCTCTCGCACCCTTTCTCTCTGAGATCTCTCGGCGTGGCCTCATCGAAACGTGGGCCCGCGGTCAGTGAGGTGGTCAAATGGAGGACAAGACATGAGCCAGACGATACAGTTCAGGGTCGATGCTTTTGTGCATAGCCAGAGCCTCGTCAATGGCAAAGGTGCGTACCTGACCCTTGACGAGTCCGACAACCTGGCCCCCCTGCCCTGCCTTCAAGAGGCTGACCGCTGCATGTCCCAAACGGGAAGCGACGATCTGGTCGAGAGCCGAAGGGCTCCCACCTCTTTGCAGATGGCCTAGAATGGTGATCCGCGTCTCAAGACCCGTTTTCTCCATGATGTAGTTTCCGACACTCATGGCAGCGGAGTCTCGGTGATTCCCGCCTGCCTTGAAATTGCCTCCGACCCCCTCCGCTACCACCACGATGCTGTGCGCTTTTCCCACCCGAAAGGCAAAAGCAATCCGAGCACAGACTTCATCTAGATCCGTGGGCACTTCTGGGATCAAGATTGACTCAGCTCCACCTGCTAAGCCTGCATGCAAGGCAATGTAGCCGGCGTTTCTGCCCATCACTTCCACAACGATGATTCGCTCATGCGAGGTTGCAGTATCCCGGATCTTGTTTATGGCGCCTACAACGGTGTTGAGTGCCGTATCGAAGCCGATGGCCTGGTCTGTACAGGCGATATCGTTATCAATGGTTGCTGGAATACCGATGGTGGGCACACCCGCATGCACGAGATCCCGGGCTCCCCGAAAGGAGCCATCGCCCCCGAGCACAACCAACCCATCGATGTCAAGACGTCTGAGCACTTCCAGTGCTTTTGCCAGCCCTTCGGGGGTCTTGAACTCGTCACTGCGAGCACTGCGCAGGACAGTGCCCCCCCGATGGATGATATCCGCCACTGACCGGGAGGTAAGCTCTACGAGGGCTCCTTGTATTAGTCCCTGGTAACCTCTTTCAATGCCGAATACCTGAATTCCCTCAGACAACGCGCTACGCACAACAGCGCGAATGGCCGCGTTCATTCCGGGAGCATCTCCGCCGCTGGTAAGTACGCCAAGGCGAGCGGGTTTGGGCATGACATATCCCTCCTGCCGAAGACCTTCTGCAGATTGCTGGCTATAAGGGGGTCCGGTGCAAGAGCCTATGCTTGCAGCCCCTGAGGCTGTGTTTCGCCAATCTTTCTGTATCTTTCTAGTCGTTTGGCAATAAGCTGTGTGGATGGTATATGAGAAAGCTCAGCTATATGCTGCAAAATGGCTGCTTTCATGGTTGCAGCGACTGCAGCGGGGTCGCGATGGGCTCCTCCCAAAGGTTCAGGCAGGACTTCGTCGATGACACCCAGTGTCAGCAGATCAGGCGCAGTGAGATGGAGCACCGCTGCCGCCTCTTCAGCGCGGGCGGTATCCTTCCATAGGATCTGCGCGCACATCTCGGGGGAAATCACGGAGTACCAGGCGTTCTCAAGCATTAGTACCCTATCGCCCACGCCAATCGCCAGCGCTCCCCCGCTACCGCCTTCACCCGTGATAATGCAGACGATAGGCACCTGCAGGAAGGACATATGGCGGATGCACTCCGCAATCACTACCCCTTGGCCTCTCTCCTCAGCTTCAATGCCAGGATAAGCGCCGACCACGTCAATAAGTGATATGATCGGTCGACCAAACTTCTCGGCTTGGCGCATCAGGCGCAGTGCCTTGCGATACCCTTCGGGGTGGGGCAGACCGAAGTTGCGTCGAATGTTCTCCTTCGTGTCTCGGCCTTTGCCCTTCTGAGGCCCAAGGACAGTTACAGGACGGTCGTCAAGGTAAGCGATGCCACCTACTATGGCCGCGTCGTCACGAACCGTGCGATCACCGTGTAACTCAACAAAACCCGTAAAAATGGCCTCAATGTAGTCAAGGGCGGTTGGGCGATCCTTGTGTCGGGCCATCTGAACTCGTTGCCAGGGGGTGACATTCGCATAGATCTCTCGGCGTAAACTATCAGCCTTACGCTCCAAGGTCAGAATTTCCTCCGAAAAATCGATACCTTTTTCCTTGGTAAAGCTTTGCAGCTCTCCAATGCGCTGCTCAAGTTCAACGAGTGGCTTCTCCCACTCGAAGACGCTATTGACCACTTAGCTCACCTACCCATGAGGGCGCTCCCCAGTAACTGGCACGCTTCGTCAAGCTCTGCTTCAGGCACGAGGATCTCATAGTGACGGATCTCGCCGTGTTTTCGTCTTATAGGCCGTGAGCGAGCAAGTATCCCACTTTTGCTTAGCTCATCCAGGATATGCTCAACCACTGTACTTGACGGGGTTACGTAGACAACAACCCACACGTGACGGACCTCCTTGAACTTAGTACCGAGAAAGCCCCTAATGAAAAATGGTCTCGGCACGCTGTAGTATCGCCCCTATGTCAGCAATCTTTGCGGGGAGTAAGGTCCTAAGCGTAGTGAGAGAAGATGTCTGCCACCATGTGCGACTCCACAAAAGCAAACGTTGACGCGACAAAGTGACCGCGACGGCCCCTACCATGTAGACAAAACACGTGGCGGCCTTTATACGTTGTCGGTTTAGCAGGAGATATGCCAAGACCGCTATCTCATAGATTCTGTCTGAAAGTCGTCGCACGAGGTACCCCCTGTCGGGCAGGACTCAGTCACCAGATTCGGTTTCGCCATGCTTTGTCCACACATGTGCCCTGCCGCGGATCTTGATCGCTGAGGTATGCTCAGTAAACTGAGCTATCAGTAATTCGCCCTTATCAAGCTTTTCGCTATGATGGAACTTGGTATCGCTGCCACGTGTCAATCCAATAATCGTGACGCCGTGTTCCAGAGCTTTGACCACAATGAAATCAGCGCAGATAGGCTGGTTATCCATCTAGGCCCACTTCCTTTGGCTGTTGCAGTGCACTAAAAGTTGCTTCTCGACGCACTGAGCTGGATTCTTCTTCGCGCCTGATATCGGCTCCTAAACAGTGAAGTTTCTCGCTCAGACCCTCGTATCCTCTGTCAAGTATCTCCAAGCCAGAGATCCGAGTCTCACCCGCGGCGCCCAAGGCAGCGACAACCAAAGCAGCGCCAGCGCGCAGGTCCGTAGCCTCTACTGGAGCGCCTGATAGCTGCTCGACACCTCGCACAATGGCAGTGTCTCGTTCTACACGAATATCGGCCCCCATTCGTCGCAACTCATCGACGTAGCGAAACCGATCAAAGATCGTCTCTCGAATGACACTGGTGCCTTCGGCGGTTGACATTAGGGCGACAAACGGCTGCTGAAGATCCGTAGGAAAGCCCGGATACGGTGAAGTCTCCACATCGCAAGCTCTACATTTTCCGTCGGAACGAACAATGACACTACTGTCATTTTCCCGAATCTCGACACCCGCTTCGATGAGCTTGAGGATTGGTGAGCGGAGGTGCTCAGGTACGATGTTGCTAACCGATACCTCTCCACCAGCTATCGCGGCACACATCAGGTAGGTGCCCGCCTCAACTCGGTCGCAGATGACACTATATTCAGCACCGTGGAGATTCTTGACCCCTTCCACCCGAATGACATCTGTGCCTGCCCCTCGCACACGCGCCCCCATGCTGTTGAGAAAGATGGCCAGATCAACCACCTCTGGCTCTTTGGCAGCGTTCTCCAAGACAGTAACGCCTTCTGCTTTGACGGCGGCAAGCATCAGATTAATGGTAGTACCTACGCTGGAGCGACCGATGAAAATACTCGTGCCCTGTAAGCGTCTAGCGGAAGCTTTGACATACCCGTGTTCAATGGTTACCTCGGCCCCGAGTTGCTGAAACCCACGGATATGAAAATCGACCGGACGCGATCCTATGGCACATCCCCCAGGCAGTGGCACTTCGGCGCAACCAAGACGACCCAATAGCAGGCCCGCCATGTAAAACGACCCGCGTTCGCGTCGTACGAGGTCGTAGGGGGCTCGGTATTGCTGGATGCCAGCGCCACGAACCCGCATGCGCCCTTTGTCATCAATATATGCCTGAGCGCCTAGGCTTTGGAGAATGAGACAAATGGTCAAGACAGACGTATCGTGTGGCACGTTTTCGATGATGCTCTCTTCATCGCTCAGTGCCGCCGCAGCTAGAATGGGCATTGCACTGTTTTTGGAGCCACTAGCTGAGATCTCCCCATGCAAGGGGTTTCCACCCCGGATAATGAGATGCGCCATTCAGTGACCTCCTAGATAGGGCCCCTTGCCGAGGCGTGAAGGCCCAGCAGGGTACGTGCTGGGCCCTGTCAACTACACGCTTGCTTCCATATGGAGGGTCTCTTTCCTGCCAGGTTACTGTGAGAGGCCGGCGTGAATGGTATAGCTCCAGTTCATCCCGGAATTGTTGTCCCAGTTTCCGGCTCCATCATGAAAGCATAGCTCCAAACGACCTCCGCTGGCTGCTCGGATTGAGCAGGTCCATACGGCGGGTGACGACTCCGTCATAGGAATGTCACGGACTTTCTGCCAAGCTCCGGGACCTACTCCAGTGTGCAGAAAGACATGACGCACTCCAGATTTGGCTAACGAACCCGCGTACCAAACTTGGACTTCCTCTCCGGCCGTAATCGGTGTAGGAGTAACAAGCACACCGTCGCCTTTGAACGCGCTCTCCCTTGGGGGAGCTACGGCGTCAATGACGGCCGCTTGCGTACCTCTGCCTAGGCTGCCCGCCTCAAAGTCCAGCGACTGACGAGTCCGGTTCGCAAGTGCTTTACGCACCGCATCAGCCAAACTTCTCACGCTTTCACCCCCTTGCGGTAGTAGGCTTCCAAGACAGACCTACTTTTAGCCCAGGCAAGGGAAGTACGTGGCGGCACGAGTACCCATTAAGCGTAGCCACGTCCAGTCAGATAGCATGGTTTATGAAAACATAAACACAAAAGCCCACCGAGTATGGCAGGCTCATTTGTGTTTGGTACCCCCACGGGGATTCGAACCCCGGCCGCATGGCTGAGAACCATGTGTCCTAGGCCCCTAGACGATGGGGGCATATGGCTGGGGGACCTGGATTCGAACCAGAACTAGTTGGTCCAGAGCCAACCGGGCTACCGTTACCCCATCCCCCAGCAACGTATGTGATTATACCATGGCTTTCTCGAGCGTGCAAGCCCTTGCTTAGAATTCGGGTTTGCTTGCCGCGCACAGATGGCATTTCGCGGTCCCCAGTGTGCCCATTGCGTCTCGCAACAGCTTGCAGACTGATTCACCGCAGGCCTGCATCGACTGTACCACTTGGTCGTGATCCAGAGGATCCAGTGTGAGTCCGGCCCCGAGGTTGGTGACTAATGCAATGGTAGCATAGCATAACCCAAGCTCCCGGGCCAGAACCACTTCAGGGAGAGCAGTCATACCGACGATGGTGCCACCAAGCATTGCAAAGGCCGACACCTCTGCAGGCGTCTCATAGCGCGGACCGTTTGTGCATACATAACAGCCCGTCTGATGAATACGATTGGGAAGGCTCTGCCCTGCCGTGAGTAGCGCCCGACGCAAGGTAGGACAGTAGGGCTGAGTCATGTCTGTATGTACAACTCGGGCATCGTCTCCGTCGAAAAACGTGGAAGGACGACCTGATGTGAAGTCGATAAACGAATCGACGACAACCAGGTCGCCAGGTTGCATCTTCCTGACAAGTCCACCAACAGCTGCAGTGGCCACGACGCCTTCTACGCCTAGGTGGTGGAGAGCCCACATATTGGCTCTGTAGTTGATGCGGTGGGGTGGCAGCGAATGGCCAGTTCCGTGGCGAGCTAGGAAGAAGACGTCCTCCTTTGTCGGCTGGGCTTGTTGTAGCGCTACGCGTCCGTAGGGGGTCTCTACATGCAGTGGTTGCGTAGTGTCAAATAGCGCTTCGGGCCCCACGCCAGTACCTCCAATTACGGCGAGACGCAAAGCAGCCACCCCTCCCTTGGAAATCCTTCTACGCTGGGCATCGACATGAGCGCCCCTCATTTTCATTGCTCGTGGCGGGCCGCGGCCCGTAGAGTCGGGCGCCCATGCGCGGCTCCCTAGGAAATCGTGTTATGCTGTGCGGGCATGTCGAACCTTGCGCGTGTGTCGACTACATGACAATGGAGTAGTAGGCACTGATCTCATTGTCCGGTGCGACATTCAGTCGCTGGCGAAGCTCGCCAACTGTTGTGGGGGTTACCTGCTCCAAATCAGGATCAACTGCCCGTCTGCAGACAGCCAGACTAGCATATGAGCTTCGGTTTCGCTCCACAAAGTCTAAGATCGCTGTAATCTCTTTCGTTCGCTGAGCCAAGGCTTTCACCCCTTTGGGCGTTGGTAGGCATGTCGGCGGCCTCTGGCTCTGTGTTTAGTTGGCCGTCAACATGCGTACCTAGCATGCGCTGCTTCGCGCGGGCTCTATGCGAACACCATCGACGAGATCCGCAACGTCCTGCGGCGTCGCCAGCCTGTCTCCCAGTTCACGTACTGCCGCGGTTCCTGCAGCAGTGGCTCATGCAACAGTCTCCTCAAATGGCCATCGCTGCAACATCTCGATGAGGTAGGTGGCGAGCATGGCATCCCCCGCTACCCAATTCCCTTAGCTCTGCAGCTTGGCTATAATAGCGTCCGCCATCTCTTGTGTACCGACAGCACTGGGGTCGTTGCGGTCTTCCTTCAGATCGTAGGTGACAGCACGACCTTCGGCCAATACTGCTTTGACCGCCTGTTTCAGGCGCTGTGCAGCCTCTACCTCGCCCAGATGCTCGAGCATCATCATTCCTGAGAGAATCAAGGCACATGGGTTTACCTTGTTTAGACCTTTGTATTTCGGCGCTGAGCCATGTGTTGGCTCAAATACGGCCACTCCATCCCCTATGTTCGCACCGGGAGCCACTCCAAGGCCCCCCACAAGCCCAGCGCATAGGTCTGACACAATGTCGCCGTAGAGATTGGGCATTACCAACACGTCGTACATCTCAGGGCGCTGAACGAGACGCATGCAGATGGCGTCGACGAGACATTCATCATAGGCAATACGTCCTTCGTACTCTTTGGCTACTTCTCGTGCGACCTCGTAGAACAAGCCATCAGTGAGCTTCATGATGTTGGCCTTAGCGACAGCCGTCACCCGCTGCCTGTTATGGGTCACGGCGTACTCAAACGCATACTTCACGATGCGGCGAGTGGCCTCTGTCGATGTCGATTTTACTGAGATGGCAGAGCCACTGCGAATCTTGTGGGGTGCCCAGCTCTGAATGGTCTTGCCCTCATCACTATCGCCTGCAAACTCTACGCCGGCATAGAGGTCCTCAGTGTTCTCGCGGACAATCACGATGTCCACATCTGAGTAGCGAGAACGCACGCCCGGATAGTAAGCACAGGGCCGAACACAGGCGTACAGCCCGAGTTCATGTCGCAGAGCGACATTGACGCTACGAAAGCCAGTACCGATCGGCGTGGTGATAGGCCCCTTCAGAGCGATTTTGTTGCGACGAACCGACTCCAACACGTTGGCCGGTAACGGGGTGCCGTGGGTCTCAGCGATCTCGGCACCCGCATGATGTACTTCCCAGTCAAACTCTACGTTGGTCGCCTCAAGCACGCGCGTAGCCGCTGCTGTCAGCTCGGGACCAACACCATCACCAGGAATCAGAGTGATCTTATGTACCACATTTTCCCCTCCAGGCTTGTTATGACAGTTGTTCAGGAGGCTGGTCCGGCGTTAGGGTTTGTCGCAAGGCCTCCCACGGAAGGATCGCGCATTTGACCCGTATGGGAAACTTGACCACGCCGGACAGCGCCACCAAATCTCCCAGTATCTCATCGTCTTCGTGATGTTCTCCACGCATCATACCTCGAAAGTGATGCATGATCTCCACAGCTTCAGTGATGGTCTTGCCCTTTATGGCTTCTGTCATCAATGACGCCGATGCTTGACTAATGGAGCAGCCGCGCCCAAGAAACGTCACGTCGACGACGCGACCATCGGCGATGCGCAGGTATAGGGTGATCTCATCGCCGCACAACGGATTGGTGAGTGTTAACGAGAAGCTAGGATCGTCTAGTTCTGTATGGTTACGCGGTGAGCGGTAGTGTTCCATGATCACTTCTCGGTAGAGATCATCCAATGCCATAGCCGAAGAACTCCTTCGTTTTTCTCAGAGCATAGACTAGCTTATCTATCTCCTCTTCCATGGTATACAGATAGAAGCTGGCTCTTACTGTAGCCGGGACGTCAAGCCACTTCATCAGGGGCTGGCAGCAGTGATGACCTGCCCGTACCGCTACTCCTTCTTGGTCGAGCACCGTAGCCACGTCGTGTGGATGAATATCACCCAGGTTAAACGTGACCAGTCCTGCCCTGGGTTGATCTGGGCCATAGATGGTTACTCCAGGAATCTCGGCCAAAGCACCCATGGCGTAGCGTGTAATCTGTTCTTCGCGGGCGTGAATGGATTCCATGCCCTGTTTTGTCAGATAGTCAACAGCTGCCGCGAGTCCCACGGCGCCAGCCACATTAGGCGTGCCTGCCTCAAAGCGCCAGGGAAGCTCCTTCCAATCTGCTGCTTCCAGGCTGACTGAAGCGATCATTTCACCGCCAAACATGAATGGTTCCATTTCCTCCAAGGCATCCAATTTCCCATAGAGGACGCCGACACCCATTGGCCCACACATCTTGTGCCCTGAGAAAGCCAGGAAGTCACAATCCAAGTCCATGACGTCAATAGGCATATGGGGAACACTTTGCGCACCGTCAACGAGCACACGCGCCCCCACTTGGTGTGCTGCATAGATGACTTCGCGGACGGGGTTGATCACCCCAAGGACATTAGAGACGTGTGTCATCGCTACAAGGCGTGTCTTGCTCGTTAGGACCTGCGACAGTTGATGGAGATCAATACTTCCGTTACTGCAAAGAGGCATGAATACCAGCTTGGCGCCTCTTCGATGAGCCATCTGCTGCCAAGGTATCAGATTGCTGTGATGCTCCATTGGTGTCAGCAGAAGCTCGTCACCCGGGCGAATGTTTTTGCTCCATGAACAGGCCACGAGGTTAATTGCTTCGGTGGTATTCTTGACGAAGACCACCTGTCGCGGGTCAGAAGCGCCAATGAAATGGGCGACCTTTCTGCGTGCCCCTTCGTAGCGAGCCGTAGCTCTTTCGCCAAGCGTGTGGATGGCTCGATGCACGTTTGCATTGTCGCTACTGTAGAACTCTTCTATGGCCTCCATGACGGCCAGCGGCTTGTGCGATGTGGCCGCGCTATCCAGATAGACCAACGGTTTACCATGGATGAGCTGATCTAGAATCGGGAAATCCTTGCGTATTGTAGCTACGTTCATATTGCGACCTTCCTGTCGATAAGCTTTATCAGTCTCGTTTGCTCATCTTTCCCTGGCACACGCTGCACGATAGGCTCTACAAAGCCATGGATGAACATTCGTATGGCTGTCTCCCGAGATAATCCTCTGCTCATGAGGTAGAACAACTGATCTCGATCGACCTGACCGACGGTAGTGGCGTGTCCCGCCTGGACCTCATCTACGTCAATCAGAAGCTCTGGCGTGGTATCGATCCGTGCATGCTCTGATAGCAGGAGGGTGTTTTGGCGCTGAAAAGACGAAGTATAGCGAGCCTTCCTGTCGATCGCCGCCCTGCCCACGTAGATAGTACGTGCTTCGTGGCCCAGTACACCTCTGGTCAGGATCTCACTAGTAGTATGCTCACCCTCATGCAGCATCTCTACCGCGAGGTTGTAGCGTTGGTTGCCAGAACCGAGAAAGAGCGCTAGGCAGCTCGACTGGCTGCCCGCCCCATGCAACAGCGATTGGGTTGTTTCTTTACTTATTCGAGCACCAAACGATCCGATTATCCAGTCTACGCTTGCCTCACGCTGAAGCAGTCCCCGACGCAGGGTGTAGAGACAGGTATCAGTCCCGTGATCCTGCCAGGTACTCAGTTCTACATGGGCCCCCTCCAGGGCCACTACTTCCACCACATCGACTACCATTTGGAGCGATGAGTCGGCTGGCTCATCAGTCTGAAGCACCCTTACGTGAGCCCCTTTATCTGCGACAATCAGTGTATGATGGAAGGAATTCTGAGTGGATTTACCGCTGGCACGGTTCATTACTAAAGGAAGCTGGATTTCAGTGTACGGCGGTACATAAACAAAGCAACCAGAATCCATTTTGGCATAGTGCAAAGCTACGAATTTGCTGGCGGTTGGATTGACCACTGACCCCAAGAACTGGCGCACAAGTTCGCTATCGGCAATAGCTGGTGCAAGCAAGTCCTGACAGATGACCCCTGGCGGCAGTGCGGTTGGTGCCATCCGACATGTGGTATTCGGAGTTGAGGCGGCCAAGTCAACGCTAGGCCAGATGGAAGCATCGTACCAGTCAGGATCTGGAAGGGCATGGAACGCTTGGAGTGCCTCAACACGCAGCCTTGCTAGCTGCTCTTGTTCGGCCCTCAATTTGAGGCCTCCTCCCGGATCCAGTCGTATCCTCTTTCCTCAAGCTCATCCGCGAGTTCGCGTCCACCTGAGCGTACGATTCGACCATCCATGAGAACATGCACGAAATCGGGCCTCAGGTATTCCAGGATACGTTGGTAGTGGGTAATGACGATAACGCCCAGTTCCGGACTGAGTAGCTGGTTCACCCCATTGGAGACGACTCTCAGGGCATCGATATCTAATCCTGAGTCTGTCTCGTCAAGAATGGCGATCTTTGGTTCGAGCATAGCCATCTGCAGTACTTCATTGCGTTTTTTCTCGCCACCTGAAAAGCCTTCATTAAGGTAGCGGCTAGCAAAGGCAGCATCCATCTCCAACATGGCCATCTTCTCGCGTAGTTTTCTGGTAAACTGCATCAGAGACAGCTCCTGCCCTTGAGCACGGCGAGCGTTGACTGCTGCTCGCAAAAAGTTGGCTACGCTAACTCCCGGAACCTCACTAGGGTACTGAAAGGCCAGGAAAAGACCAGCTTTGGAGCGTTCATCAGGCGCAAGGCCCAGGATGTCTTGGCCATTGAGCAGAACCGACCCGCCCGTTACCTCATAGCGTGGGTGGCCCATCAGTGTGAAAGCGAGGGTGCTTTTACCCGAGCCATTTGGTCCCATGATGGCATGAACTTCACCGCCGTGTACACTCAGCGAGAGCCCTTTGAGGATGGGTGTTTTCTCGACGCTTACTTGTAGATTGGATATGTCCAAATGTGTACTCACGAATGCCGCCTCATTTCTCACAATTCAGGAGACCACCCCTACATCCAGCCACTAGGTCGCTTGCATTATAGCAGAAGCACTGTCGGTGTCACAAGCAAGCATAGACAACTCGCCAACCAAGTCAGCGATGAACTGCTGCGCAGTGCGCGGAGAGGCACTATTTTCTTGTAGTGTCCAGGCCATGGCTCGGCGCCGTAGCTCTTGCGATGGAAGCGTAAGGCCTGCCTTTGCAGCCAGGGCCTCGACAATCACCAGATACTCCTGTGGGTTCGGCGCACTGAAGACAACCGTACGGCCGAATCTATCGGCCAGAGCCAGCTTCTCTTCCATGGCATCCGCTGCACGAATCTCAGCCTCTCCTCTATCTCCGAAAAACTCAGCCACGAAATGCCGTCGGTTTGATGTTGCATAGATGATAACGTTCTGCGGAATGGTCGTCACAGCACCTTCTACGATGGCCTTGAGCTGGCTAAAGGATGCTTCTCCTTCCTGGAACGAAAGATCATCAGCGAATAACACAAAGCGTTGGGTTCGTGGGCGCAATAGCTCAAGAAGTTGAGGCAGAGTGCCTAACTCATCTCTGGCAATTTGCACCAAACGCAGGCCATAGGGAGCATAATGCGCCGCGACGGCTTTTACGGTGGCTGATTTCCCCGTCCCCCTGTCTCCGTAGAGCAAGAGGTTATGCGCTGGCAGACCGCGCAGGAATCTGCGCGTGTTTTCGAGCACGGTGTTTCGCTGCATCTCATACCCGAAAAGATCCGAAAGGCGCACTGAGTCTGGGAAAGACACACCCGTCAGGCTATTTCCCGTGAAAAGAAGCACAGGGAAGCGTGCGGTCATGCCACACCCGTACTGATTTACGAGTCGTGTCAGTTCATCGAGCTGGTCCGCCCAGTGCTTCGTAGACGCAAGCCACTCAGCTATTGGATCGGGCGTTGATTCGCCAGACGACTCACCGCAGTTAGGTAGATGAACTCCGGTTTCCTGATGCAAATAACGGGCTATAACGGTCGTATTACAGTCGAACACCGCTTCAAGGCAGCGTAGATCATGTCTCACGATTCGTGGCAGAGCACCGGGAAGCCTATTACTGGTTTCTGCGGAGCGGGTGAACGCATTCTCACTCATAGACATGGCTTTCGCTAGATAGCACTGCCACAAATCACTGCCGCGTAGCTGCGGGAGTTCAGAGCGCTGGTCACATAGCTCGGCCACTAGTTTGCAGTAGGCAGGTATTCCTTCGCCAGTAAGCCCTTTGCTAGTAGCGCTACGCCACAGACGCACTACTTTGTCACAAAGAAGCTCTCGAAAAAGAATCAAGGCATCAGCTGCCTTGACCGCCTTGGGCACTTGTTCGCCCACATCATTCACCTCGCAGCGTTCATCGAAATGGGCTTTGACACAGGGCCACAAACTCCTGCCTAAGAAGTGCCTGGAAGTGGTAAGCGCACCTCTAGCTGCACGAAAGGCATGCAGAATCTGGCTGTATCTGGGCTCGTATTGGTGGCATTCTAAGCGTGCAGGAGGTGAAAACGTAATGGCTGCAGGTCAGAAGAGAAACGTCGCCTTAGTTCCCGGTGCATATCAGGCTCTTGAACAATTCAAGCAGGAAGTGGCCTCTGAGCTAGGTATTCAGAATTACCAGGGATACCTGGGCGATATCCCCTCCCGGATAAACGGAGCGGTGGGTGGCCATATGGTCCGGCGCATGATCGCCGCGGCTGAGCAATCACTGATCGATCAAGCTACTACAGCAGTACGCACAGGCTTCCAAGCTGGTCTTACCAGCAGCGGTAGCGTTCCTAGTCCATCCACAGTTAGTGAGCAGGGGCTTCAGCCTGGCAAAGTATAAGCAAAGCTGAAGAGGTTACTTAGCGGGGGTGCTAGAACCCCCGCTTCTGGTTGACTCCAACAGCGCTACACATTCAATGTGGGCAGTATGTGGGAACATGTCGAGCGGTTGAACCTGCACTAGACGGTAGCCACATCCCTGCAAGAGCTTGATATCGCGGGCCAGGGTTACTGGATTGCACGAGATGTAGACCCAGCGCTCAGCCTCCACATCCGCCATGTGCTTCAGGAATGTGCTGTCAAGTCCTGCCCTTGGTGGGTCCACTATGATGACGTCAGGGATTCCTCGCTTCTGAGTCAACTGCCAGGCTATCTCTTCTACGCGACCAGCGTAAAACCAAGCGTTATCAAGCCCATTGATACGGGCATTTTTCTGGGCATCTTCAATTGCCTCTTGGACTATGTCAATGCCCCAGACCTCTGCAGCACCCGCTTTTGCTAAGACGAGCGAAACCCCACCCGTACCACAGTACGCATCCAGAAGCTTTGATCGCGGATGCACCTGAACGTATTCGAGGGCCACGGAATAGAGCGTTTGGGCCTGCAATGGATTTACCTGGAAAAACGATGGCGCTGAGACACGAAACTCCAGGAGCATTCCGCTAACGCTTAGCGTTTCGCGTAGGTAGTCTCTCCCCCACAACAAGACATTGTGCCTTCCCAGAATGCGATTGCCTCTTTGGTCATTCACGTTCAAAGTCACACCCACAAGCGACGGTAGGTCATTGTGCAGGGCCGTGACAAGATCATGCTGGTGTTTGAAGCTTGCCTGCGCCATGACCAGTGTGACAAGCAGCTCATCATAAGAGAAACTAGCTCGCGCCAGGACGTGCCGCAAGGTTCCGCTGCCATCTGATTCGTCATAAGGAGCGATTGGCAGTGCCCGCAAGTGCTCAAGCATAGAGGTCGCTGCTGCGCAAATCGCTGGATGCTGGACAAGGCACTTCTCTGCCGGGACAAGTCGATGAGAGTACTGCTCGAAGAACCCGAGACTAGGATGACCCGCTACCATCTGCACGGGAAACTGCGCCTTGTTCCGATACTCCCACCGGGAGGGCGCAGCTATGATGGGCAGGACCACGGGTTTGGTGATACCTCCGAGACGCTGCAGAACTCGGGCAACGCGTTCTTCCTTCCACTCTAGCTGAGCCTCATAGGACAGATGCTGAAGCTGGCAACCGCCACAACGCGGAAACACAGGACAAGGAGAGCTTGTGCGCTCCGGCGAAGCGGAAAGCAGCTTCACAAGATGAGCTCTTTGGTAGCGCTTATGAGACTCGAACGGTTGGGCCATAACTGTATCGCCGGGCAGCGCTCCCCGAATGAACACGGTTTGCCCCTGGAAGCGCCCTACCCCTTCGCCTCTATGACCTAGATCGTGAATGGGCACTTCTATTAGCCCTTCGTGCCCCCGTTGGTGTCGCATACTAGTATCGGATCCCCAGCCTCTTAAACGAATTTCTCCGGATGGCCCATCAAGGTGGCCAGAACTGCATTCTGGGCATGCAAGCGGTTCTCAGCCTGATCGAAGATGACGCTTTGTGGGCCCTCAAAGACCTCCTCCGTGATCTCTTCACCTCGATGCGCGGGTAGACAGTGCATTACGATGCAGTTGTCGGCTGCCGCCCGTAGCATGGTGCTATTGATCTGGTACTTCGCAAACGCGTCCGCTCGCATCGCCTGCTCGTCCTCTTGGCCCATGCTGGCCCAAACATCAGTATAGAGCACATCCGCTCTGTCTGCAGCCATCTTCGGGTCATGCACGATCTCCACGCGGCTTTGCCCGCAGGCATCTTCGCGCGCTTGCGCAAGATAAGTCGCACTAGGCTCGTAGCCAGGTGGACAGCAGATCGTAACGTGCATGCCTGTTTTGGCCCCGGCAAACATCAATGACGTCGCCATGTTGTTACCATCGCCCACGTAGGTCATTTTCAGTCCTGCCAAACGCCCTTTGTGCTCCTGAATGGTCAGCAGATCCGCTAAGGCTTGGCATGGATGCAAATCATCTGTGAGGCCGTTGATGACTGGTACCGCTGCATATGCAGCGAGGTCTATGACGTCTTGGTGGGCGTACGTACGGATCATGATTCCATCTACATAGCGCGACAGAACCCGTCCTGTATCGCCTATCGGCTCGCCGCGTCCAATCTGTGTATCAGTACTCACAAGGACGGTCGCGTCTCCGCCAAGTCGACGTATTCCGATCTCAAACGAGACACGGGTTCGCGTTGAGGCTTTCGTGAAAATCATGGCGAGTTGCTTGCCCTGCAGAATCGGCACAAGTCCTCGCTCTTTGAGCAGCACTGCCAGCGTAAGCAGGTCCGATATCTCCATTGGCGTAAAGTCATGCAGGCTGAGAAAATCCCTTCCATGCATCGCAGCCAGCGAAGCTTTCTGCTCTGCTGTGAGGCTTAACAACAATCATACCACGTCCTTTGTTTGTCATGCTCTACAGTGGCCTAGCGTTGCGCCCATGGCAGCTTTAGAGAACTTGAAGGCGGCTAGAACCACCGCCTTCGGTCACATCGAAAGGCTGACTTTGCCTCAGAATGCCTGACGCTTCTCGCGATTCTGGAATCGGATCTGATCGGCCAGCTCAGCGATCATCGCCGAGTTAGTAGGTATCTTTCCGTACCCGACGCCATTGCGCCCTGTCATGGTGGCAAACAGCTCACGGTTTCCTCGCTCCCACCAGGCAGTGAGCGCGTTGCGAATGGCTGCCTCGACGCCTCCTGGAGATGACTGGTATTTTTCAGCGACCATCGGGTATAGCCTTTTGGTAAGCCCTCCTGCCAGCAGGCGGTCATCCTCTAACGCCATCTGCACAGCATCTCGTAGATACAGGTACCCTTTCATGTGTGCTGGTACGCCCAACTTGTGTAGCAGCTCGGTCACCTGCAGATCCGAAGGCGCAGAGCGAGGCCGCACTGGACCACGGACGCCGCCGGACGCACTGATAGCTGTCTGCTCTGCCACATGAGATGGCTGAGGGCAGAACTCGCGAATGCGTTCGGCCAAGACCTCAAGATCAATGGGTTTGACCACATAATAGTCCGCACCCAAATTCGTGAGACGGTGCATGATGTCCTCCCGCCCCAACGCACTTAGCACAATAATGCGTGGGGGCGGTTGGAGATCGAGCTCACGCATGCGCTGTAATACAGCAATGCCGTCGAGGCGGGGCATGGCGACATCGAGTATGACTACATCGACAGGGAGCTTACTAAGCGCTTCTAGGGCAGCTTCGCCGTCCATGGCTGTCGCTACCACGGTCATGTCACCCTGTAATTCGATAAACTCTGTCAGCATCTCGCATAGTTCCATATTGTTGTCGGCAATTAGAATTCGGGTTCTGTCCGCACCCATACTATCTCTCCTCCTAAGATCTCCGCACAGAGTGCGTCAGCCACTTTTTCCGCCATTAGGCGCGGACTCCTTTTTTTTGGGCGCAAATTGTGCCAGTTTTCTGCGTGTGCTGTGACACGTACACTTGTCAACATGACAGGTCACTTATCCAGATACTTGATCACAGCGACATAATGACGTTTCGTCCAGCCGTCGAAGTGTCGGAGGGCTTGAGGAGAACCTCCTTGAGAAGCTCGTGGATTTGCGACACCGGTTTGATCTCCATGTCGGAACTGGACATCGCTGAGAAGCTCTGCTGCCAGTTCTCCTGGGGAATGATGCATCGCCGGACACCAGCCAGTCGAGCCGCCTCTAGCTTCGCTACAATGCCACCGACTGGTCGAATCAGACCTCGTATTGAGACCTCGCCCGTCATGGCTACCTCGTTGTCGATAGGCGTTTGCGTGATAGCTGAGTAGATGGCGGTGACCATGGTCACTCCCGCCGACGGACCATCGATGGGAATCCCTCCGGGAAAGTTGACATGAATGTCAAAATCTTGGGGACGTAACCTCAGACTTCCACGTAGCACTGTGATGACATTGTCCACGGAGCTGCGAGCGGCGCTTCGCCGGCGCAGTGTTACCCCAAGTCCGCCCCCCATCTCCTCCTCTTCCATTACGCCAGTAATCGTCATCTGTCCGTGACCCACCTCTGTAGCAATGGCTGAAGCTTCTACCTCGATTACCGTACCTTGATTGGGACCATAGACCGCTAACCCATTGACGCAACCGATCTGAGGACTGGATGGTACCCGTCTATCTTGACGGGGCTGGTACTGACTGGCGTTGACTACCCACTCTACATCGGCTTGCCTGATCTCCTTGCGGTTTTCCGTCAGCGCCAGTCCACCAGCGATCTGTACAATGTTGACCGCTTCGCGACCATTGGTGGCATAGGTGGCGACCACGTCTAGAGCCGGCGCGTGCATCTGCAGACCGATTTTCGTGGCTGCATTGTGAGCAATCACTACTATCTCATCGCGCCTGAGGGAGCGAAAGAAAACCTCCACGCAGCGTGAACGGATAGCTGGTGGAATCTCGTGCGGCAGACGAGTGGTCGCCCCCACGAGACGAAAGTCTGCAGGTAGTCCTCGCTGAAACATTTCGTGAATGTGCGGGGGGATGTTGGGATCCTCAGAGCTATAGTATGCGCTTTCCAGGAACACTTTGCGGTCCTCGAGGACTTTCAGGAGCTTGTTCATCTGGATGGGGTGCAACTCGCCGATCTCGTCAAGGAAAAGAACTCCTCCATGCGCCTTGGTCACTGCCCCAGGTTTGGGCTGGGGGATCCCTGCTATTCCCAAAGGGCCAGCCCCTTGGTAGATGGGATCGTGTACAGACCCCATAAGCGGGTCAGCGATGCCCCTATCGTCAAAACGGGACGTGGTGGCGTCGATCTCAACGAACTTGGCGGACGTGGAGAACGGCGAGAGTGGGTTTCTTTTGGCCTCTTCAAGCACGAGACGAGCCACAGCTGTCTTTCCTATGCCAGGGGGGCCGTAGATGAGGACGTGCTGCGGGTTGGGTCCACATAACGCAGCCCGCAGCGCTTTGAGGCCCTCTTCTTGTCCAACGATCTCGTCAAATGATACTGGCCGTGTCCGTTCGGACAACGGTTCGGTGAGAGAAACTGATTTTAGCTTGTGTAGCCGCTCCAGCTCCCTGCGTGACTCGCGGTCGATGGCTGATTTGTTGCCCTGTTGCGAACGCAGCAGATTCCAGAAATACAGACCGATCACGACAGCGAAAAAGAAGTTCACTAATCCAAAGATGCCCATCATATCCACAGCCCCCAGCCCCCTGACGCATCAAGCTTTGGTTCTAGTATGGGCCCAGGGGGCTGCGAATAATCTCAGACGGAGCGTTTTCTACTGCTCTACAGCGAGGTTGATCACTCCGTTCGCGTAGCTCCAATGTGAGGCAGCAAGCTTCACTCCGTTGACAAGCACCTCTTCAGGAGCATCGGTCGCGGTAAGATCAACATGGATCTTGTCGCTGGCTGGTATCTGCAGGCTCAGTACCCGAGAACCTTTCTCATCTGACTCCCAGGCCACCCCAATGTCAACCGGAGAATCGGAGCTAAAGATTGGACGTCCCCCTTCATGAATTCTGGTTGCGCCAATGGCCATGAAGGCGTCATCGCTCCATGCAATAGCAGCGGCATCAGTGGCGTAACCTGCGACTTCCATCATGCCTCTGATCGTCGCGAAATGCAACGACTTGCTCAGCGTCGCCAACTCGTATCTTGGCTGCATAGCCGTTGATTGCTGCCAGCGCAGCTACAGTTGGTGCCGCGGCTGCAAATTCAGCCCTTGGGCGAGGTATCATGATGGTGAAAAAGCGTCCGACGCCATCTGCAGTCTCGGAGTTGGCAGTCAAGTGCCATTGCAGTGCCTTTCCTGCATCCCTGTCTTCAGGGAGAACCGTGAACTGATCCGTCTGTGAAATCTCCAGGCCTTTTGGGGTAACGAAGTACGTCCACATCTCCGCTGTATCGGCCGGGACTCGGACACGCTGAGCATGTGCGTCGATCTCCATCTCCTGCTGCGTATGCAACAGCCAGTCATAGGTGGCTGGGCGACCAGCCTCCAGCTGGTCAAAGATCGCGATAACACCAGGCTTGATGAACCACAGGTGACGCCAGAAACGCTTGACCCTACCCTGGTATGCTTGTGTGGCATCCCCTAACACATAGTCAAACTGCGGGCCAAAAGAGGCCGCCCTGATATCTCCTTTGGCGTTGATACTCTGGACGCCCTGGCCCACACCGTCCACCAGAATCGTGTTCTTCGAACGGCTTTCCCAGGTCCATGTCTTGTGGTGAGGACTGCCATACCACGGATAGTAACCGGAGGAGATAGCAAGAGGTGAACCGTATGCTTCGATCATGAAGCTGTTCTGTTCTGCATGGCTGTGGTTAAAGGAACCGTAGGGACTGCTCTTGAATTTCACATGCACATTGTTCTTAGAGTCGCTCATGTCAATGTTCATCAACGCCCAACCAACATCCGCAAAAAGCCGAGACTGTGGGAAGTTCTCCGGGATTTCTGGAGATATCATGGCCTCGACCGACTCAGGCGCCCAGACATACCCACGGAAATCCTTCATAGGTAGCGCTGGCACTCTGCCCATGCCAGTGATCTCATGTACGTACCATTGAAGGGCCGGGTCTTTGTGGAGTTGCGCAAAGCGGCCGACAACCAAGGCAGCACCCTGACCTGGTGGTCCGTCGGCGTGATCGCCAAAAGCCCCGAATTTACTCTTGGGCGGATGAGCATACAGTTTGAAGTAGGCGGTGTTTCGGAAGAAGGGTTTTTCAGCTAGATTCAGTCCCGTAGCAGTGTGCAGGGCGTCCAGGAACTCTAGGACCCACGAAATGTACGACTGCCAGTAGCTGACGCCCTGAGACCACCCACCTTCATCGCCACCAAAGGCGGGATACTTGAACAGGAAAAGCCCGACGATGTAGTCAAACCAGATCTCTGCTTCAGGGAAGTCGCCCATGAAGGCGATCGCTGCTTGGCCAAGAAAACCCATCGTTCGTACCAGGTGGTTATCGAGCAGTGTGTTCTCGAAGCCAGTACGACGCATCGCCCGGTAGACATCGTTGCCGCGCTCCCGAATGCACTCTTGGACCAGGGCTCTTTCTTTGGGGCTTAACACTGGGTGAAGCCAGTCATAGGCTCGGCTCATGCTATACAACAGGCGCATCGACACCTCATCGTTGATAGAACGGCTGCTTGTTCCACTCGGGTCCCAGTTAGCTACATGCAGTAGAAGCTTCTTGCCTGCATCAGCATAGCGCTGCTCGCCAGATATCAGGAATCCGAAGGCCAGAGCATCTAGGTTTTGGACAACACTTGATGCGATAGTGATTCCTTCGCGCCATAGTGTGACGTCGAAGACGCGTTCAGGGTAACAGTTAGGCGGCTCTGGGGGTAATGGTGCCACTGAGCCTACGATGGCTTGAACATTGATCTCTTTCCAGACCATGTCAACAAGCAAGGAGCGCTTGCGTTTGTCGCGCAGATTCTGCAATGTCTCAGGACGCGCAAAAAGGCGTGGCCTTCCTTCGGGGATCTCTGCCCGAACCTCAGCTAGAGAGTGCACTCCCAAAGGCGCCTCTGAAAAGTCCCACTGCACCTGGGGTATGTTGGCGATACTCATTGGATCGGCCGCAGTGCCCTTCTCCGCTGCCTCCAGGGAGACCTCATCGTAGTAGGCCACCCCGGTATTGGCGAGATGAGCGTAGAGCAATAGTGTGATGCTCGTGGTCCCTTTGGGCGCCTGCTGAGCAATCTGGACGGGTGTCCATCCGCCTGTGGGTGAGGCCGATGCGATCCCTCTGTCGATGCGTTCGCCCTGATCGTCCCAGAACTCGAGATAGAGTTGGCCAGACCCACTCTCCACGTATGCATGGACCTGTGCAGTGTAGATGAGGCCCTCTGTCGCTGGGATGGAGGCGCTACGCAGCCCGGCACTTACTCGGTCGGAAGGATCATTAATGCAGATACTGTAACGGTCTTTGAAGGCTCGTTTGTCAGAAAGAGTGATCTCCCTGCCGTACTCCTTTACCGAGAACAAGGAGGGCCATCCAACCGGAAGGCCGTTGTCGGCGAGCCCGTCCTCAAAACTAGCGTTCGGCACATGAATGGGCTCAGCGAAAGCAAAGGCTGGAAAAAACAAGCAAAGCACCAAGAACAGCTTGGTTAGTCTGGAGCAGGGACCAATCATGTACATTCCTTCCCCTCGTGTTGAACTCAAGACAACACTTAGTCGGCATGGTAGCTTCTCCTGCGAGCAAGGAAAGCACTGCATGAAAAAGCGGCACCCGGGTTTCCCGGATGCCGCCATTGAGCCTGTTCTCAAGCTGTCTCTTCTTTCTCTTTTCGGTCCACACGAATCAGTCGCGGTTTTTCGGTACCGGCAATGGCTTCCTTTGTGACAATGCAGCGTTTGACCTTGTCGTCAGACGGTATATCGAACATAATCTCCATCATGTTCTCCTCAAAGATAGACCGCAGTCCTCGAGCTCCCGTCTTGCGGGCCATGGCCTGGATTGCTACTTCTCGCAATGCGTCCTCGTTAAACTCAAGCTCTACCCCGTCCATCTCAAACAGCTTCGTGAACTGCTTGACGAGGGCGTTTTTGGGCTCGACAAGAATGCGTACCAAAGCCTCTTCGTCTAGCGCATCCAATGCGACCACGACTGGCAGACGTCCGATGAACTCAGGAATCAACCCGTACCGGAGGAGATCCTCAGGCATCACTTGACGAAGCAGATCTCCAATCTGCTTTTCCTGCCGAGTCTTCACTTCTGCGCCAAAGCCCATAGACCTGTGTCCGACGCGACGCTCGATGACCTTCTCCAGACCATCGAAGGCACCGCCGCAGATGAACAGGATGCTGGCCGTGTCGATCTGGATGAACTCCTGATGAGGGTGCTTGCGTCCACCTTGAGGAGGTACACTTGCCAAAGTTCCTTCGAGGATCTTGAGCAAAGCTTGCTGTACGCCTTCTCCAGACACATCGCGTGTAATGGAGGGGTTTTCCGATTTCCTCGCTATCTTATCCACTTCATCAATGTAGACGATACCCTTCTCAGCGCGCTCAACATCGTATTCGGCCGCCTGAATGAGCTTGAGAAGGATGTTCTCGACGTCTTCGCCGACGTAACCAGCCTCAGTAAGGGACGTAGCATCCGCAATGGCAAAAGGTACATTGAGGATGCGCGCTAGCGTCTGGGCCAATAGTGTCTTGCCACACCCTGTAGGACCCAGAAGCAGAATATTGCTCTTCTGTAACTCGATGTCATCGACACGAGCACCGGAATTGATGCGCTTGTAGTGGTTGTAGACAGCGACGGAGAGTGTCTTCTTGGCCTCTTCCTGGCCGATCACATACTGATCTAGTATGCTCTTGATCTCCTTTGGTTTGGGCACACTGCCAAGATCCACGTCGACATCTTCGTTGAGCTCTTCTTCAATGATCTCGTTACACAGCTCGATACACTCATCGCAGATATAGACGCCGGGACCGGCTATCAGCTTCTTGACTTGCTCCTGGACTTTGCCACAGAAGGAGCATTTCAGCTGGCCTTTTTCATCGCCAAACTTGAACACCTCATCACCTCTTGGATCAAGCTTCCGGCGCTCTGGAACTGCGCAGTACGTCGTCGATCAATCCGTATGCAACCGCTTCCTCGGCTGACATATAGTAGTTGCGGTCGGTGTCTTGCTGTACCATCTCTACTGACCGCCCTGTATGGTTAGCGATAATCTCGTTGGCTATGCTCTTCAGCCTTAGTATCTCCCGAGCCTCGATCTCTACCTCTTTGGCCTGACCCTGGGCACCACCCATGGGTTGGTGGATCATGATCCTCGAATAGGGCAGCGCTTTACGCTTCCCCTTTGCACCCGCTGTAAGCAGTATGGCAGCCATGCTTGCAGCCATACCCACGCAAAATGTGGCTACGTCGGGCCTAATGTACTGTATCGTATCGTAAATGGCTAATCCGGCGTACACCAACCCACCAGGGCTGTTGATGTATAAGATAACGTCTTTCTCCGGATCTTCCGCCTCTAAGAAAAGCATCTGGGCGATAACCAGGTTAGCCACGTCATCATCAATGAGGCCTCCGAGGAAGATGATGCGCTCTTTGAGCAGGCGGGAATATATGTCGTAGGCACGCTCGCCCCGATTCGTCTGCTCAACAACCATGGGTATAAGCGCACTCATAGATCCTCATCCTTCCATTTCGGTCTCTATCTTGCGTTCTTAGGCCTACTCGGTCGCACCAGTCGTTGATTCAGGATCGGCCTCGCCAATACCATCCACGAGCTTCTCAGTGATAACGGCATTGTCCACAAGAAACTGAACGGCCTTACCTACACGGACATCCTGTTGAAGCGCATCGCGCCGTGCGGGTTCCTCATAATATGCGCGGATCTCCTCTGCTCTATCAGTCGCCTGTAGGGCCCACTCCTCCACGCGTTCGTCTAGTTCTTCTGAGGTTGCCGTGATCCCTTCTTTGTCAGCGATGGCCTCCAACACCAGCCTACGCCGCACGTGCTCCTCTGCCTCGGGCTTGTACTGCTCCATGAGAGAATCAACGTATTCAGTGGTCAGTAGTGGCCTCGGGTCGATGCCCTGAGCAGCCAGACTCATCGCACCGTCATTGATCATGTCCCTTGCTCGCCGTTCGATCAGCAGATCGGGGATCTCGAGCTCAGCTTGTTTGCTTGCTTCGCCAATGAGAGTATTGCGCATCTGCCCATCAGCTTCGCGTTGCGCTTCTTTTTCCAAGCTTGCTCGAATG
The DNA here is from genome assembly GCA_050951545.1 of Limnochordia bacterium. Taxonomy (GTDB): domain Bacteria; phylum Bacillota; class Limnochordia; order DTU080; family DTU080; genus DTU080. Next base: position 284,635 of record JBMNJG010000012.1, read on the forward strand.
TCAGCTCGCAGCTCATCCAGGGTATCGAAGGTGCTGATGTCTTTGGCAAACTCATCGTCAAGCTCGGGCACCTGTCGCTCCTTGACCTCGTGAACCTCTACGTGAAGAAGAGCCTCTTTCCCAGCGAGTTCACCAAACCTGTCGGGCAGTGCGACCCTTACTTCGCGTGTCTCGCCAGGCTGAGCTCCGACCAATCCGTCGCTCAGACCCGGAAAGAGATTGTCCTCGCCAATGGCGACAAGTGTATCCTTGCCTGCTCCGCCCGAAAAAGGCTCCCCGTCCACGAGGCCGGAATAGTCGATCGTGGCATAGTGGCCAACTTCCAGAGCGGTGTCCTCACAGCTCACTAGCTGCGCCTGCTCCTGACGAAAACGTTCTAGCACCGCTTCGACATCCGCATCGGTGGGCTGATTGACAATACGTTCTACGGCTAGGCCCTTGTAGCCATGCAAGATGACCTCTGGCTTGACCTCAACTTCTGCTCGTAGCCTCAGCGCTTCGTGAGCCACATATTCCTCCGCTAAATCCACGCTGGCCACACTAATCGGCTCAATGCCTGTCTCTGCGACAGCCTCTTGGAAGACATCAGGCCATAGCAGGTCTACAGCCTCCTGGACCAGCGTTTCTGTGCCAAGGCGCCGTTCCAGAACCGAGCGAGGGACGCGCCCGCGCCGAAATCCCGGGACTGAAAACCGCTGTGCCAAGCGCCGATGTGCTTGCTGCAACGCTTTCTCGACACGGGGCTCCTCGATCTCAATATGCAGGGACACCCGGTTTCTCTCGCGCTTCTCTACTGTGGCCTTCATCGATGTAAAGCTCCTTCCAGCGTGCAGGTTCGCACTGGGGTGGTAAGCTTCCCCAATAAGATGCTAGAAAACACCAGCTACACAAGCAAGAGGGGCCGGGATGGCCCCTCAAGGCTCTTGGTGCGGGCGGAGAGATTTGAACTCTCACGGTTGCCCAACGGATCCTAAGTCCGTCGCGTCTGCCAGTTCCGCCACGCCCGCTCAATGCCACGCCACTATTATGAGGTAATGTGCCGCAATAATCAAGGGCATAAAACTGGCGAGCCTGTTTTTGGGCCCGCCAGCGAAATGGGGTGAGCGATGGGAGTTGAACCCACGGCCTCCAGGGCCACAACCTGGCGCTCTAACCAACTGAGCTACGCCCACCATGATGCACTTGTTTGGCGCGCCTGGGAGGATTCGAACCCCCGGCCAAGAGCTTAGAAGGCTCCTGCTCTTTCCCCTGAGCTACAGGCGCTTGACATGGAGCGGGTGAGGGGAATCGAACCCCCGTAGCCAGCTTGGAAGGCTGGAGCTCTACCATTGAGCTACACCCGCATCGCAGGACCCATTATACAGGTAACAGCCGCCTTATGCAAGGGACAGAGGACACAGCTGTAATTGTACCCGGAAACCAGGCCTTCGTCAAGCAAAACGATCGATGCCGAGGCCAGCCTATGCCATACGCAGATCGCCTCAGATCACAAAAGGCCCGTGGGCAACCACGGGCCTTTTAGTGGTCGGGGCGGCGAGATTCGAACTCGCGGCCTCCTGCTCCCAAAGCAGGCGCGCTAGCCAAACTGCGCCACGCCCCGATACAAATCGACTATACCACCTCAGTCGTCTGTGGTCAAGACATACATGCAATCACCTATGCTCCACCGAGCGTCTTCTGATGTACTCGTATGCTTGGGTCATGGCCCGAGCGCGATGGCTCACTCTGTTCTTGACCTCTGCAGGTACCTCCGCAAAGGTTGCGCCTAGCTCGAACGAGAAAAAGAGTGGATCGTAGCCAAAACCCGATGTACCGCGCGGCGCCTCTAGAATTCGGCCGTCATGTAGCCCGACGGTGGTCCAAGCGGGTTTGCCAGGGAGTACGATGGCTACCGCGCATACAAAGCGGGCGCTGCGCTTCTCGCTCGGCACACCCCGCAGCACCTCAATCAGTTTGGCTCGATTACTGGCGTCGGTAGCCTTAGGACCCGAGAAACGGGATGAGTGCACACCCGGAGCTCCACCCAGAGCTGCCACCTCAAGGCCAGAATCGTCGGCTAGAGCGGCATATCCTGTGAACGTGGCCACTGACTTTGCCTTGAGCAAGGCATTCTCGATAAAGGTAGTGCCCGTTTCGTCCACCTCGGGCACACCCGGAAATTCATCCAGGCTATGCACTTCAGCCACGTCGACTAGAAGTGATCTTAGCTCTGATATCTTATGCTCATTTCGTGACGCCAGGACGATTGCGAGCAGGAATGCCGCCCCCTATCTTGGAAGTAATCGTTTCTCCGAGGGCTTCCTTCTGCAAGCGAATGAGGCGCTGGGCCCCGCCGGTAGCGAGATCAAGCATGCTCGCCAACTCAGATTGGGTGAAAGGCCCGCCTTCACCAGTGCCCTGTACCTCGACAAAGCGCCCGCTACCTGTCATGATTACATTCATGTCAACAACTGCTGCGGAATCCTCCTCGTAGCACAGATCGAGCAGAGGAACGCCATCGAGGAGGCCAACACTGATGCCCGCAACGAAATCACCTAGGGGTAGCTTGTCCCAGCCTTTTTGGAGAGTCAGCTTGTCTAGAGCCAATGCTAGAGCGACGAAAGCACCAGTGACACTGGCAGTTCTGGTTCCGCCATCTGCCTGTATGACATCGCAGTCAACCCACACAGTGTAGTCGGCCAGCTTATGAATGTCGGCCACTGCGCGCAAACTCCTGCCGATAAGACGCTGAATCTCCAGAGTGCGCCCTCCTTGCTTCCCGCGAGAGGCCTCCCGCTGATTACGTGTACAGGTGGCACGAGGCAGCATGCCGTATTCAGCGGTGATCCATCCTTGACCAGTTCCTCGAAGCCAGTAGGGTACCCGATCCTCGAAGGAGACAGTGCACAAGACCCGGGTGTCGCCAGCTTCGACAAGAACGGAGCCCTCGGCATACTTCGTGTAGCCTGGCACTATCCGAAAAGGTCGCAGCTCATCGGCGGCACGACCATCGATACGTTTTGTCATGGAGAACCTCCCTAGTCTTGTTGCTTTCACGGGCGAGCTGTTATACGGGGTGCGACCAACGTCCGCACAATCTCCCGAAATTGTACGCCACGTTCCTCGTAACTGCGAAACATGTCGTAACTGGCGCAGGCAGGTGAAAGAAGAATCGCATCGCCTCTATCCGCGTAGCGTCTAGCCATGGCCACAGCCCCTGCCAAATCGTGAGTCTGCAAGATCGGGGGCGCGTCTCGGCCCATTCTGTCGGCGGCGTCACGAATCGCCGCAGCGATTTTCTCCTGAGTGGCCCCCAGAAGCACGACTGCCTTGGTCTTGCCCAGAGCAACTTCGGCCATCTCACCGAACGGCAGATGCTTGTCATAGCCTCCGGCGATCAAGACAACTGGTCGCGAAAAGGAATGCAAAGCAGCTATCGTACCTGTGGGTGTCGTGGCCTTGGAGTCATTGTAGAAGGCTACACCATCGAGCTCCTGCACGAACTCTAGGCGATGCTCTACCCCTGAGAAGCTTGTAATCACATCATGCATGATGTCCGATGGGCAGTCTGTGAGGTCTGCCACAGTTACGGCAGCTAGTACGTTTTCCAGATTGTGAGCGCCCAGCAAGCGAATGTCTTGTACGTGACAGACTTCCTCGAGATGTCCTGCTCGCGAGATCATCACTCGTTCGCCTATGACACAGGCCCCCCTGCTGGGCTGTTTCGAACGGCTAAACCAGGCGAGCTGCCCCACGGCTTCGGTTCCCATGAGGCGAGTCGTTCTATTGTCAGAATTGAGGATGAGCCAGTCTTGGGGATTCTGGAACTGAAAGACCCGTTTCTTTGCTGCAATATACTCATCCATATTCCTATGTACGTCTAGGTGATTCGGCGAGACATTGGTTATCAGAGCGATCTGTGGAGAACGCTGCAACAGTTGCAGTTGGAAGCTTGACAGCTCTAGGAGAACCCAGGTGTCGCTCGACAGGGCGTCCACTTCTTCGAGCAAGGGTCTGCCGATATTTCCGCCAACATGAGTTGCCAGTCCCGAAGCCGTGAGAATCTCCGCCAGCAGTAGCGTTGTCGTCGTCTTACCGCTCGATCCGGTGATGCCGATGATCGGAGCTCGGCACTCTGAGAAAAACAGGTTCATCTCACTCGACAGCACTACCCCACGGCGCTCCGCTTCTATGAGTGGGGGGAGACTTAGCGGTACCCCAGGCGCCAGCATCAAGTACTCAAAGCGCTCGAGATTGCCGAGGTAGTCTGGGCCAAGCTGAAACTCGACGCCAAGCGCAGACAACTCGGTGTATCGCTGTCCTAGCGAGCTCTGGCTTTTCTGATCGCAAGCGGTGATTAGAGCACCCTTACTAGCCAGATATCTGGCAACCGCAACGTTGCTGATACCTAGACCAACGACCGCGACACGCCTGCCTTTCCACGACACTAGTTCACACCTCACCTTGCGGAACAATCGCTTTAGTGGGAGACTGATCATTGCCCTCGACAGCTCCTGAACTCTGGGGCACTTGCATTATACGTCTGGTTCTGGCTTAGAGTGCCCAGGGCCCTGATTCTCTAGACGAAGGGCGAGGGTACTGCTAACCCCGACGTTAGTAGTAGGCAGATAGATGCGCTCTGGAATCTCCTGAAGGCGTTGCCACAATGCTCTTGATTCGGCTTGTGGCAAAGCAGCATCCTCTGCGACGAATCGAAGTAGCCCGTTGTAAATACCCTGAGCAGCTTTCTGCCGAAAATCCTCGTTGGCAAGGTTCTGCTCCTCCTCGGAATGGCTGAGGAAGGCTATCTCGACAAGGGCCGCTGGTACCTGTGATGCACGCAAGACGAGCAACTGTACCTGCTTGACGCCGCGGTCTTTGGTACCTAGGGTCTTGACGAGCTCTGCTTGCAGGCTTCGGGCTAACTCGATGCTACCGTTATCTGAGTTACTATACAGGGTTTCGGTACCGGAAGCTTCACTCTGCTGAGCGGAGTTGCAGTGAATGCTCACGAATATCTCCGAATTGTGCTGAGCTACCAGCTGAGGCCGGTCCGCCAGCAAGACGAGTCGCTCATCAGGACGCACCATTAGTGCTTCTGCTTCTGCTTCTCCCAGCAGAGCGAGCAGTCTCTGTGCGATGTCGAGATTCACATCCGCCTCACGAACCCCCAGCACGCGCCCGATTGCGCCCGGGTCAGCCCCCCCATGTCCTGCATCCACGGCGACGCGAACACCTGCCAAGGATGCGGGCTCGATGATCACCCCGACAGCCTCTTGCGAGAAGCGCACAGAGCGTACGGTAGCCTTGGTAGATAGCTCAGCTACTACGCGATAGACCTGGGGTGAAAACTGCCCTGCTCGTAATGCTCGCACCTGCCCTATGCCAGCAGCCTGGCCGAAAGTCGCTGTTGGCCAAGCGTTAGCAATATCTAGGACAACGCGTTCGGGATCCCGCAGACGCATGATCTGTGCATTGAGGGAGCCTTTGCCTTCCACAACGACCACGACACGACCGTCCGCTAGACTGACCAGGCTGACTCCACTTACTTCTGACCTCAAGACGAACTCCAGTCTCGAGCCTGGGACCTGAAGTGGAAGCTCGGGCAAAGAATCCACGAGGTCTAGGACGATGCGTACGGTCTGCTGGTCAAACTGACTGGCCCGAACCGCTGAGACAAAGGGACCGGTTACTGGCAGGTGGCGAGCGCCGCCCAGAAGGGTTGTCCCTTGCAGGTCAATGACGATGCGCTCCGGAGCCACCAGCTTGGTCATCTGGTAAGCGGCTTGCGCAGGGAGACCAAGACGCAAGCTGCCTCCGGCCACTGATGGTGCGAAATCCACCGCCCGCAGCCCCCTGTTGACTCGTACGCGAACTCCGTCAGCTGTTGCCTCGATCTGGTAGCCGACTGGGTCGTGCAAATCTAGCACGATTCGCCCTTTTCCCTTGAAGGGGGCGACGCGCACCTGCTTTACCCACGGGTGACTCAGAATCCATGGGGTGGCCCCAACATCAGGTAGGAAGGCGGTGGTGTCGATGACGAGTCGGGCCGGTGCTTCAAGCACCCAAGACTCCAGCGAATCAAAGCCTATGCCAGTCAGTTCCAGCACTGTTTGCTCGTGCTCCAGCCAGGCTACAGCCTCCAATTGGGTGCCGTTTTGGGCCTGCCATGTGTGCGACATGGTCTCCGTGGCAGGCTCAGGCACTGGGATGGGAGGAGCAGGCTGCCTGCTAGTGTCTGAAGGCGCGCGGTCTGGCGACGGGATAGGTAAAGGGGCTGGCAGTGCCTTGTGTAGCAGCCTCACAACCTCATCACCTTGCTCCCATGATACTCCCAGATCCAACAACTCCGACACAAAGAGTAGGGGAAGGAACAGTATGTTCTGCCGAGAAAGCGCTGTTCCTCCCATCTGCATACCTCTGTCATCTACAGAGGCAGTAGCCTTTCCCGCTTCTACCGTCACAGTTCTCGTCCCTAAGCGAAAACGAAGCACAGACTCGGAAAGCTGATCGACTTGCCCTCCCAAGGAGCCGATTACATTAGCGGGAACAAACACGTTGCCCCCACTGACAATCGGCTGTGGGAGCACGGGCTTTTGATTGGTGCCCACAAACAACTCAATACCCGCAGCTCTGCATGAAAAGGAAATTGACAGGAGCAGTATTAGTGCTGCCAGTAGCCTGAAGCTGCGCACGAGCATCACCTGCTCATCGAGGAGTCACGCATGCTTCCGGCTTGGGCCTCGAAGTTTGCATCAAAGTGATGGATGTGCCGAAAGCAATAGAAATAGACTTCGACGTAAAGCGTCGGTAGCCTGCTTCTCCTCGTGAATAGCATACAGGGATTCTCGCGAATCCCTGTATGCTATCGAGCTACTGGCTCTACTTCAGAACTCCGTCCCTACGCCTCAGCTGCAGGCGGCGAGGTGCTCGGCAATTCAGTCCCTTCGGGAAGATCGCTCTTTAGGCTCCGCCGCCAGGCAACGACGGCCAGACCGACGAGCAAGGGCAATAGGGGAATCGTGTAGAGCGGCCATGAGGCCACACGCACCGAACGGATCACCCTCTCACTGCCGGGGATCACCGCTCCCTCAGAGTCGACGAGGCGCATGACATACTTCCCCTTGGCCTCAAGGTCGATCCTAAAGGCCTCAAATGTGGGTTCGCGTTCACTGTACTCGCCCTCTGCCGGTGGTGTGAACTCTACGATGTTGTACCCCAGAGCGTAGCCAGGGGTCTGCTCTACGTAGTACGGCTTGCGCTCAATGGTTTGCACAACCGCACCGTCTTTGAGGATCTCGACCTTGGCATCCTCGATCTCCTCTGTATGCACCCACATCCATGCACTGCGAGTGCCCAGACCCTCCAGTGGTTTGTGCAGACTAGACATCTTGAGGTACTCGTACTGGTTGTACTCAAGTTCGTGAGCAGGTTTCATGTAGAATGTACGTCTGCCCTCGAGGTAGAGAACCTGACTGCGATCGTCTGACAGCACAGGCTTTGTCCACTTGCTCTCTGGGATGATCTCATAGCCCACCCCGGAACGCCGTGGCGAGAAGACTACGAGGTTCTTTTGGGTATTCGGAACCACTTGCCCGTTGGAGTCGACAAGGCGGACACGGTACTTTCCCGCGGGCAGCTCAAACACAAAAGCTTCTACCGGGCTAGTCACATAGAGCTTCGGTGCCTCCGGTTGCTGGGGAGAGGCAGGTATTTCCTCAGGTTTGGCATACTTGCCCGTCTTGCGCACCCGTTCGAGGAGCTTGTCCATCTTCTCCTGCCACTTCGCTTGTGCGTCGTAATATGCTGATACAGCATCGTAGTAATCGTCCTGCAGTTTTTCATAGCGGGCAAATGCCTCGGGTGCTTCTGGGCCTGTGACAAGATCGACCTTACTGTAATAGCCCTGTGGATACGAGTAGACGTAGGGGGTTTTCTCAACCGTCTTGTACACTGAGCTCCCTCTGAGAATCTCAAGCTTGCCGTCTACTTCCTCCTTGGAACCAAACCAGTCTGCCATGTACTCCTGAGTGATGTCCCAGTAATAGATCTCCGAACGCAAGCTGTTCATGATGTTCGTGACATCTGCCAGAACGTAGATGGTATTGACCTGCCGAGGGGCAAAGCTTCCACCATACTCTTTTCCAGTCCACGGGCTGAGGCTCCACACAAACTGGTGCTCTTTCTTAGGCGTACCTTGGCCTTCTTTGACCTCTTGCGGTACCTGGGTGACAGATTCACTGGGGTCAGCAGCCCAGACGGACCCAACAGCCAAGAGCATTATGAGACAGAACAAGACAAACGGACTTCTGGGGCGCATCATCGCTTAACCCCCCTGCGATCAAAGATGGTCACGGCGGCCCCAAGCAGAACCGTCGTATAGATCAATGACGAGATGATACTCAGCAGATACTGTCCGAAATTCCCCTGGTTCACAGCCACCATGCCCCGCACGAAATAGGCAAGCGGTGAAATCCACTGCACCAGAACGTTGATGTTATCAAGGATCAAACGAGTGTAGAGAAGCACTGTGGTCAAGTTCTTCCCGGGCAGCGACATGATCAAGCTATGTGCTCCCCAGAAAATAACAAAGAAAAGCACGAGTGAGATAAACAACACCACAGCGAAGATGGTTCGTTTGGCCGCCGCCGACAGGAAGATGCCGAAGGCGATCATACATGACGCCAGAAACACAGACAGAATGAGGAGTCCGAAGAAGTTGCCTGAGAACCCCAAGTTAGTTAGCTGCGATAGCAGGAAGAAGTTGACCAAGCTAAAGGCCAGCACAACAAGAAACGTCAGGACTTGCTGGGAGTACTTGCCCAGGACATAGGAGACTGAATCGACCGGCCCGTAAAACAGAACTTCCAGCGTCCCCTGCTCTCGCTCTCGTGAGATAGCAATGGCCGAGCATAGTCCCAGATAGGTTGCCGCCAGGAAAACCGTAAGGTAGAACGGCGATGTGATGGGGTTAGGTAACGCTTCTAGACCGTTGTTGACGACATTTAGCAAGGAGACGCGAATAGAGCCATACGCTGTGAGCAAGAAGATCACGAACAAAACCACGTAGAGTCCCAACCCATACAGGGTCGAGAACAGCTCGCGTTTTGCCGTGACCTTGATGGCGTTGGCTCGGTACGACGAAGTATTCATGCGGTCGCGCCCTCCTTCGTGAGAAGCGTGATATTCTTCTCCGTAATAGTGACAAAGGCTTCTTCAAGTGTCATCTCATGGCGACGCATCGATACAGTGACACCGCCAGCACCTGCGATGGCCCGTGATATCTCAGCACGGTAATCCTTGTCAGCCTTGGTTGTTACGGTGTACTTGGCACTTGCTCCCTGCACTTTGGTGATGAATGGCAACGCACCTAGAACCTTGCTAAGCTCCTCGAGAGGTGTCTCCAGTTCAATAGAGATCTCCGTTTCCTCTGTGAGGCGACGGCGGAGGTCGCTCATTGAGTCCTCAGCCACTAGGCGGCCCTTGTTCAGGATCCCAATGCGGTCGCAAGTCCTCTCAATCTCCGAGAGTATGTGTGACGAGATAAAGAATGTGCGTCCTCTGTGGTTTTCTTCCATGATAATATCCCGAACTTCTTTAATGCCATAGGGGTCTAGTGATGAAACAGGCTCGTCAAGAATGACAAGCTCAGGATCGTGCAACATAGCCCGCGCCAGGCCGAGCTTTTGCTTCATACCTTTGGAGTATCCGGCGAGCAGTTCGTGTTTTCGGTGATCGAGATTGAAAAGCCCTAGGGTGTTGGTGATCCGGTTGTCGATGTCATCTACCTGGTAAAGCTGACCGAAAAACCGCAGATACTCGTATGCGGTCATTTCTTCATAGAGATACTGAAACTCGGACAGAACCCCGATGCGTCGTTTGACACTGAAATAATCAGATGTCAGATCTGTGCCAAAAAGACGCACCGTACCAGCAGTGGGCTTGAGCAAGCCCAGAATCATCATAGCTGTTGTGGTCTTACCTGCTCCGTTGGGCCCGAGAAAGCCGTAGATTTCTCCCTGTTCCACGTGGATGTTGAGGTTTTCCACGGCTGTTAGTTGCCCAAACCGCTTGGTAAGGCCTTCTGTTCGGATCATGGCGGCTAACCCTCCTCTTTGAGCTGCAGTATTGACATGAGCGCCCGACATTCAGGTTACGAAACAGCCACTTGCAGGGTGGGCACCCATGCGTTGACTCCCTAAGCAAGCCACTTGACGAAGTAGAACGCTAGGCCATCGCTCCGTCCCAATGGCCATCTGCAGATTCGCCGCGTAGGCTATTGCTGCATATATGGTCCCTATATTCGCTGTCTTCTTGGTATCCCCTTTCTGCAGAGTGTACCATGATTGGTGTGATTGTCCATTGTGCCGTTTTGGAGTTGTGCCAATCACGAAAAGCTCTGCATGTTGTGGCAGAGCTTTCGTGATATGGTGGAGGCGGCGGGGAGTCGCACCCCGCGTCCGACCAGGAACCAACAGCACTTTCTCCGGGCGCAGCTTCCCGTTAGTTTCGCCTTCTGGATGGCCGGGAAGCTTGCCTTCCAGAAAGCTATCTCGGTTTAGTGTCGATCCTTTCCTCCGAGCGTAGGAAAGGGGACCAAGCCTGTTTTAATGACGCCCTTTTCCGCAATCACAGGCCCATCGCGGAGAGGACGGCGACCTATTCTCTAGGCCGCGAGTGCGTACTGATTGTTGGCAGTTGTGTTTCTTGCCGCTGTTTATCGAGACCGCGGCGATCTCGGCCCGCTTATACTGCCTGAACGCTGACCGTCGAGCCTACTCGCCCCCATACTGACGTTGGGAGTCACGCTTGAGTGAACGACTGACTTCACGTAGTGTTTCCCGTTTGGCAATAGCCTCGCGCTTATCCCACTGTCGTTTTCCACGAGCAAGTGCTAGCTCTACCTTGGCATACCCTTGGGGTGTGAAGTAGGCCCGCAAAGGAATCAGAGTAATGCCTTGCTCGCGCGTCTTGCCTATGAGACGTCGAATCTCAGAGCGGTGCAATAGCAGCTTGCGCGGACGTGTGGGTTCATGATTCCAGCGATTACCGTGAGTGTAGGGAGCTATGTGCGCGTTATACAACAGCACTTCGTTTCCCTCTATGCGAGCAAAGCTGTCCTGCAGGCTCATTTTCCCGGCACGCATTGACTTGACCTCAGTGCCCCAAAGAGCGATGCCAGCCTCTAGAGTTTCCTCGATATGGTAGTCGTGACGAGCCTTCCGGTTCGTGGCGACAAGCTTTTCCGGCTGGTGGTTAGATGAACCCGTTGTAGACAACCAGAAAACCTCCCTGCCACCGCATGCGTATTATACCATCTCGCCTACGACAGTCAAGCAGGCATCCGGTTACGTCACCAGATCCGGTTAGATCACTAGATGATGATAGCTAAGACCATGGAGAGCACCATGAAAGCTATCGCGGCAGCCGTGGTTGCCTTTTCGAGACCAGCGTCAAGCCCTTTGGCCTTGTCAAAGAACATCTGGGCCCCTCCGCCTATCGAACCCAGTCCCTCACCTGCACTTTGCTGCAGCAGGACAACGAAGATAAGGAAGACAGCGACGATAAACTGGATAACCATCAGAACTGTTAGAAGCACGATGAACACCTCGACCTGCATTCTGCTGACGTAGTATAGCACACTCCGGCTCGAGTCACAACCCCGAGGCCCTCCATGTGACCCCGGGGTTGCATGCTTTTTCTTGATATGCTTAACGGAGATTGTAGAAAGCAGCCTGCCCCGGATAGATGCTTATGTCGCCCAAGGCTTGCTCGATGCGCAGCAGCTGGTTGTACTTCGCTACACGATCGGTGCGCGATGGCGCTCCAGTCTTGATCTGTCCGGCGTTCGTGGCCACGGCAATATCAGCGATGGTGGTATCTTCGGTCTCGCCCGAACGGTGCGAGATGACCGCTGTGTAACCTGCCCGCTTTGCCATCTCGATGGCGTCTAGTGTCTCCGTGAGCGTGCCGATTTGGTTGACTTTGATCAAAATGGAGTTCGCGATGCCTTCCGTGATCCCGCGGGAAAGTCGCTCCGTATTTGTCACGAAAAGGTCGTCACCCACCAGCTGCACCCGATTACCGAGGGCTTTGGTCAGCTTCTGCCAGCCGCCCCACTCCTCCTCATCAAGGGGATCCTCGATGCTGATGATGGGGTAGTCACCTACCAGTTCGCTGTAGAAAGCGATCATCTCATCGACGCTTTTCTTGACGCCCTCTCCCTCAAGCACATATAAACCGTCCTGCAGCATCTCGGAGGCGGCCACGTCCAAAGCCAACGCCACATCCTGGCCTGGCTCGAACCCAGCGGCCTTGATGGCCTCAAGGATCACATCGAGCGCTTGTCGGTTCGAGGCTAGGTTGGGTGCGAAGCCACCCTCATCGCCAACTGAGGTGTTGAGGCCCTTGGCGCGCAGAACTGCCTTAAGAGAGTGAAACACTTCAGCTCCCCAACGAAGGCCCTCTGCGAAAGTGGGCGCCCCGACAGGCATCACCATGAACTCCTGGATATCAACGTTGTTATCAGCGTGTTGACCGCCGTTGAGAATATTCATCATCGGTACTGGCAGGGTCTTGGCATTGACACCGCCTAAGTACTGAAAAAGGGCTAGCCCTGAGAAACTGGCAGCAGCTTTGGCAACCGCCAAGGATGTACCCAGGATCGCGTTAGCCCCCAGGCGCCCCTTGTTGTGCGTGCCATCAAGCTCGATCATGAGGTTGTCAATGCCTACCTGATCGAGTGCGTCAAGCCCTTGCACTTCGGGTGCGAGGATCTGATTGACATTGTCGACTGCTTTCAGGACGCCCTTGCCTAGATAGCGAGTAGCGTCTGCATCGCGCAGCTCCACGGCTTCAAAAGCTCCTGTTGAGGCGCCTGAAGGCACCGCTGCGCGACCCATGCTTCCATCGGCTAAGATGACTTCTACCTCAACCGTAGGGTTGCCCCTGGAATCTAGGATCTCTCTGCCGACTACCTGTTCAATAGATGTCATATGCGCGCTCCCTTCTTGAACGCAATCAGGCTCTGGCCGTCCATCTCCGACGGCTGAGCCACTTCCAAGAGTTCACATAGCGTTGGCGCGACATCAGCAAGGATTCCATCGCGCATCTTGGCCTGTGAGTTCGCATTGGATACTAAGATGCAGGGCACTGCATTCATGGTGTGGAATGTATGGGGCCCTCCCGTGTCTTTCTCGATCATCTCCTCAACGTTGCCGTGATCCGCTGTCACAAGGGCTTGTCCTCCCTTGGCCAGCAGTGCCTCGATCACGCGGCCCACGCAGGCATCCACAGTCTCTACAGCCTTGACTGCTGCCGGCATGATGCCTGTGTGCCCGACCATATCACAATTGGCGAAGTTGAGAAGGATGAACTCATAGTGATCACGAGCTATCTCTGCTACGACCCTATCGGTAAGCTCAATTGCGCTCATCTCAGGCTGCAGATCGTAGGTAGCGACCTTCGGAGAAGGGATGAGCACCTGATCTTCTCCGGGAAACGGCTCTTCTCGTCCACCATTGAAGAAGAAAGTAACGTGTGCGTATTTCTCCGTCTCGGCGATATGCAGTTGGCGCCATCCTTGCCTGGCCACCACTTCGCCAAGGGTGTTGATCATGTCGGTCGGTGGATAGGCATAGGGAAACAGAAACGCATCGTCATAGCGTGTCAAGGAAGCAAATGTCACCTGAGGCAGACCGCCACTGCGGGGAAAGCCTGCAAACTCTTCTTCCGTGAACGCTTTGCTCAGCTGCCGCGCGCGGTCAGCACGGAAGTTGAAGAAGAAGACAACATCCTGTGCCCGAACGTTTCCTACTGGATCCCCTGCTGTGTCAGTGATCACAGTAGGGATGACGAACTCGTCCGTTTCACCACGTTCATAGGCCTGCCGCATAGCTGACAATCCGTCCGGCGCAGTGAGGCCTTGGCCAGCAACGATTGCTTTGAAGGCCTGCTGTGTTCGATCCCAGCGCTGGTCCCTATCCATTGCGAAATACCTGCCACTGACAGAAGCAACACGCGCGTTTCCAATCGTGGTGCAGAAGTGTTCAAGCTCTTCCATATACTTGGCACCGGAACTGGGCGGCACATCACGTCCATCCATGAAAGCGTGCACAAAGCAGTTGGCCACTCCCCTTTCCTTGGCCATCTCAAGAAGTGCGAACAGGTGCTTACTGTGGCTGTGCACGCCGCCGTGAGAGACAAGTCCCATGAAGTGAAGACGTCCACTGGTCTGGGCTGCCTTGTCCATGATATTGCAGAGAACCGGGTTGTCAAAGATGCGGCCACTCTCTGCCTCGCGCAGGATGCGCAGCATGTACTGGAGGACAACACGACCCGCGCCCAAGTTGAGGTGTCCGACGTTGGAGTCGCCCATTTGCCCTGACATTAGCCCTACTGCCTCACCATGAGCTTGCAGGCGCGACCATGGGCGCGTGGCAAACAGTCTGTCTAGCACTGGTGAGTTGGCTTGCGCTGCAGCGTTGCCTTCAGAAGACGGGTTCAACCCATAGCCGTCCATAACAATGAGAGCCACGGGACCTTTTTGCAGTGTCACGCTCTTTCTCCTTTGGTGGGTTGGGGGGAGCACAGAAGTGCTCCCCTCCAAACGGCCCTATCAGTATTTCACGATCTGAGCGAATGAAGAGGCGTCTAGGCTGGCACCGCCCACCAAGGCCCCATCGATCTGTGACTGAGACATGAACTCTTTTATGTTCGCTGCCTTCACGCTGCCACCATACAGGATACGGATGTCAGCAGCCGTTTGGGCTCCAAAGAGTTCGCCCAAGGTGTTCCGGATGAAAGCGATAACTGCGTTCGCGTCTTCTCCCGTGGCGTTGAGCCCCGTACCGATGGCCCATACGGGTTCGTAGGCGATGACAAGCCGATCCGGTGATTCTACGTTCAGGCCATCCAGTCCCTGAACCAGCTGTGTGTGTATGAGATCCTCTGTTTGTCCTGTCTGACGCTGCTGCTGTGTCTCACCTACACAGACAATGAGCCCGAGATCATGCGTTCTCGCCGCCTTTGCTTTCTTGTTGACGGTGTCATCAGACTCCCCAAAGAACTGCCTTCGCTCGGAGTGACCGATAATGCAGTACTCCACCCCTACATCGACCAACATGGCTGGCGAGATCTCTCCTGTAAAGGCTCCTTCAGCCTCCCAGAAAAGATCCTGGGCCCCCAGTTTGATACCGGAGCCGCGCAGCACCTCCCCCACTGCCTGAAGAGCAGTGAAAGTGGGACAGACTACCATGTCCCTGTTCTCGACCTCATCAGCAAGCATGACTTTCAGCTGTTTGACCAAGCGCACAGCCTCAGGTATCGTCTTGTGCATTTTCCAGTTACCGGCGATAAATGGCCTACGCATTGCACTAACCTGCTTTCTACTGCAACTTGCCCCGGTTTCCGTTCAGCAGTCCGTAAGGGCTGCTACCCCAGGGAGGGTTTTGCCTTCCAGAAACTCTAGGCTGGCTCCACCGCCTGTGGAGACGTGGCTGATACGATCAGCTAGGCCAGCCTTTTCTACGGCTGAGGCCGAGTCACCTCCGCCGATGATTGTGGTGCCCGTGGAATTCGCCAACGCTGTCGCGACTGCATTGGTGCCTCCAGCGAAAGCCTCCATCTCAAAGACCCCCATCGGGCCGTTCCAGATGATCGTCTGTCCTCTCGCGATGGCCGCGACAAACAGTTCGCGTGTCTTGGGCCCTATGTCAAGCGCCTGCCACCCGACGGGTATCTGCTCGACATCCACTACACGAGTCTTGGCGTCGGGGGCAAAACGATCAGCGATGACCGCATCCACTGGAAGCAGTAGATCCACCTGGCGCGCTTTGGCATCTTCCATTAGTTGGGCAGCAAGACCTACGCGCCCGGCATCCAAGAGGGAATCCCCTACCTCGAAGCCTTTGGCTTTGAGAAAGGTCCACCCCATCCCGCCGCCAATGATCAACACATCCACTTTGGAGAGCAGGTTCGTGATCACCCCGATTTTGTCTGACACCTTGGCGCCACCCAAGATGGCAATAAAGGGCCGCTCGGGACTGTGTAGGGCCTTTCCTAAGACAGCAATCTCTTTGGCTAGCAGATGGCCAGCCGCGGCAGGGAGATGATGCGCTACTCCTTCGGTACTCGCGTGCGCCCGATGGGCTGCCCCAAAGGCATCATTGACGTAAACATCTCCGAGTCGGGCGAGAGAAAGGGCGAAATCCTGCTCGTTGTGCTCCTCTTCTCTGTGAAAGCGCAGGTTCTCAAGAAGCAGCACTTCCCCTGGACGTAGGGCCTTTGCTCTTGCCTCCACCTCCGGGCCCACACAGTCATGGGTCTTTTGCACAGGGCGTCCTAGGAGCACCTCCAGACGATCGCGGACACGATCTAACCGCAGGTTCTCGGTAACACCTTTGGGACGCCCCAGATGGGACATCAGCACAAGGCTGGCTCCGCGCTCCAGCAGATCGTTTAGTGTTGGCAACGAAGCTTTGATGCGAGTATCGTCCGCAATTCCACCCGTTTTATCAAGGGGTACGTTGAAATCCACCCGGACTAAGACACGTTCCCCTCGCACGTCCAGATCATTTATCGTTAGTTTGGCCACCTATTCCCTCCTCCCCGGGCACTGCACGAGAGCACTACCTGCTGTTCATATACTTGATGAGATCGATCACTCGCACCGAGTAGGCCCACTCGTTGTCGTACCAGCCGATCACCTTGGCGAGATTCCCATCCATGACGGTAGTGGTGGCTGAATCGACAATCGCCGAGCGAGCATCGCCGATGAAATCGACCGAAACCAACGGTTCATCTGACACGCCTAGAATCCCACTAAGTGCGCCAGTTGAAGCCTTACGGAAGGCTGCGTTGATCTCTTCACTTGTTGTATTCCTTCCCAGCTCGACCACAAGGTCGACCATGGAGACGTTAGGAGTAGGAATACGCATGGAGTAGCCATCCAGTTTGCCCTTCAGCTCCGGTAGCACGAGCCCGACAGCGAGTGCAGCTCCAGTAGTCGTCGGGATGATGCTCATGGCAGCTGCCCGGGCCCGTCGCAGATCATCATGCGGCAGGTCTAGGATGCGCTGGTCATTGGTGTAGGAGTGGATGGTGGTCATCAGCCCACGCTTGATCGAGAAGGTATCATGCAGCACCTTGGCCACTGGAGCAAGGCAGTTGGTGGTGCATGAGGCGTTGGACAGGATGTGATGCCGAGTAGGGTCATACTGATCATGGTTCACGCCCATCACAATGGTGATATCCTCACCCTTGGCTGGTGCGCTGATGATGACTTTCTTAGCTCCAGCATCCAGATGCAGCTGAGCCTTATCTCGGCTCCGGAAAAAGCCCGTCGATTCCACGACATAATCCACACCCAGACTACCCCACGGCAGGTCCGCTGGGTTTCGTTGGGCCATGACCTTGATTGGCTTGCCGTTGACGATGATGGCCTCTTCACTCGCTTTTACGTCACCCGGGAAGTGGCCGTGAACCGAGTCATACTTGAGAAGATGAGCTAGTGTCTTTGGACTCGTTAGGTCATTGACTGCCACAAACTCGATGTCACTGTCGTTGAAGGCTGAACGAAATACATTGCGTCCGATACGACCAAACCCGTTGATGCCGACACGAATACTCATTGCATATCCTCCCCATCTGTGTCCTTGCTTAGTTCAAGCATGCGCCGGGCTGCACCCTCGTCGGTTATGTAGATGTCTTGGTGACCAGTCGACATCACAGCAAGCGCAGCCTCCGCCTTGCTTTGGCCTCCACCAACCGCGATAACCATGTCGACGCTGCGGAGATCATCCAGACTCAGCCCTACGCTCCTTGTCGTGTACACAATCTCTCCATGGCTGTCAAAGTAGTACCCGAGGGCCTCGCCTACAGCCTGCTTCTCCTCGAGATGTCGCTGTAGTTCGGGCGATAGGCCCCGCCGTCTGGCCATGTCGGCAGCTGTGCCTATGCCATGTAACACGACTCGCGCTGAGCGGATACACTCCAGTAGCTGACGGATCTTCGGATCACAGGCTATAGACGCCATAGTCTCCTCTCCGAGATCATCCGGGACATGCAGCAGTCGGTAGTTGCCACCTAGCCTCTCTGCAATCCGAGCAGCAACGCTGTTAGCTTGCAGCTCAACCTCTTCACCCAGCCCGCCCCGCGCAGGCACCACCCACAGATCGCGGTCTCCATATTGAGTGGGAAGGCTATTGGCAACTTCGGCCAGTGTCGTTCCGCCAGTGACCGCCAGCACATCGCCCTCTTTCAAGACTTCATCAAGCAGCCTCGCCGTCGCTCTGGCAATCTCTTTTTTCACCGTTTCGTCGCGATCTGCATCGCCGGGAACAACGACCACTTTCTTCAGCGTTAGTCGCTGTGTCAACAGCTCTTCTAGTTTCACCAGGTCGTGCAAATCCCTAATAACACTCTTCAAACCCAGCAACACGCTTTCGCCAGTTGCTGTGACGACCATTCCCGCGGGCTCAGTCTCAATGAGCCCTGCCTCGCGCAGAAAGCCAATCTCTTTGCGCACCATACGCTCTGGCCAGGCCAATCGGGTAGCCAAAGCACGGCGACCTATCGGCTGCTGCATAAACACGTGTTGCAGCACGACGTGCCGCCGCTCGATTAACTCGGCCACTTCGGGTGCGATCTTACACAACATTTGGAGCCGATCCATTCAGTACCGCTCCCGACTTGGTGATACATGTGCGGAAGGCGTACACGCCGCCAAGCTAATATCCGTCCCACCCGGGACAAAATCTAGACCGCCATGGCAGGATTCTCCACCCTCCTGGCTCTATCCTGCCGGACTGCCGAATATCATTCGGCTCTAGCGGTGATATTCTTCCCCATGAGACGTGTTTCTCTCCTCGGAATGCTCGAACCCCATTTCCATGGCCATAGTCAGTAGCTTCCGCAAGCGGTAGTTTACAGCTGATTTCGAGAGTCTCGGTTCCAGGCTCTCACCCAACTCTGCCAAAGTGGCGTAGGGCATAGCAAGCCTGGCTCGGGCCACAGTGCGCAGGCGGTATGGCAGGGCCTCAAGGCCTATCCTCTCGGTCAGGAAATCAATGGCCGCCAACTGGTGCATACTGGCAGTGACGGTTTTGTCGACATTGGCGGTTTCGGCGTTGACCAGGCGGTTGACGCGGTTCTTGACGCCTTTCATGACCCGGATGTTTTCCAGCTTGAGAAGAGCCTGATGCGCCCCCACCAGGCGTAGGAATTCGCATATATGATCCCCGTCTTTTAAGTAGACCACATAGCCCTGGCGCTTTGGTGCCAAACCGGCCGCGGTCAGACCTAGGCCCACGAACAGGGCCATGAGTCCTTGAGCTACCTCTAGCGATTTCGCAGAGATCTCCAAATGGTACATCCGATCGGGCGCAGCCATTGACCCATATGCTAGAAAAGCTCCGCGCAGATACGCTCTTTGGCAGCACCAGCGTTTCGGAAGAAGGCTTTCAGGGTCCTGATCCACGATTCCCGGAAAACGCGCCACACAGACGTGATAGCGGCGGGCCCGCCGTGAGCTATCTATTTTTAGCAGAGGTCTGCCTGCATTCTTCCCGTCGAGCAGTATGTACACTTTTCGGGCGCTTGCCGCATTACCGAGATTGATCTCTAGGCGCTGGGGTCCGCTGCTCATTCGAAGTGCCATTCCAGCTACTTCAGCAAGATGGCAACAGGTGGTTTCGGGAATGATGCGTGCCAACTCGTCACGCACACTGCTCGAGAAAGACAACGACTACAGCTCCCGCGATGAGTATTTCCTATTTGTGAAAGAGATGAGAAAGCGGCTGGGGTCTCTTTCCGCAGCGTACCAATTCCATGATAGCCTCAGCGAGCTTCTGGGGATGATGCCGCGCCAGGTCTGATTCATCAATGAGAGGACGCATAACAGGAGTTATACCCAGTTCCCGAATTTTGGCTGTGTCAGTCGCCACGGCGTGAGCTCCCCGGTTTTCATATCGCTTTGCTACGTGCTGGGGAATGGCTGCGCTGTTCAGCAGGCAGTAATGGATCAACCCAGGACCGCCATGCTCAAGAATGGCCCGAAGATGCTCGGAGGCGTCGAACCCATCGGTTTCACCAGGTTGCGTCATGACATTGCATATGTAGACCTTGAGTGCAGCTGAAGCACGGATGCGGTCTGCTACGCTTTGCACGAGCAGATTTGGAATCACGCTTGTATACAGACTTCCCGGGCCTAGCAAGATGGCATCGGCTGCATCGATTGCTTCTAGCGCAGCGTTTACAGGCAAGGCGTCTGGTGGTTCGAGATAGACACGCTCGATACGCTTCTTGTCCTGGGGTATGTGGCTCTCACCCCTAGCCTCGGTACCATCTTGATAGACTGCGCGCAAGATGACGGATTGGAGAGTACTAGGTAGTACTCTTCCGCGAATCGCCAGGACTTTTGACGACTGGCGCACTGCGTGCTCGAAGTCGCCGGCGATCTGATGCATGGCAGTAATGAACAGGTTACCGAAACTATGGCCCTCCAAACCGTGACCTGCGGAGAAGCGGTATTGAAAGAGGGCTTCCATCAATGGTTCGGTATCTGCAAGGGCAACCAGTGTGTTACGGATATCACCCGGCGGTAGGGTACCGAAATCCTCACGCAGACGTCCCGAGCTACCGCCGTCATCAGCCATGGCCACGATAGCTGTGATATTGCTGGTATGCTCTTTCATGCCGCGTAAGAGAGTGGCTAGGCCTGTACCTCCACCAATGACAACCACATGCGGGCCCCGTCGTAGGTGACGACGTTCAAACATGATACTGGCAACATCCTCGGCATCCTCCGGCGCTAACTCGCACAGTAGTGTGTGTACGGTCTGTCGGAAGCCCGTGGCCACCAAGAAGATGCCTAGCGCGATTAGAGTGCCTCCAAGCGTTACTGAGGCGTAGACGGGAAAACGTCCCGTGAAACTAAGCAGCCTGCGCGTGACGAGGCTCTCGAGCCCAGCTAAGATCTCGATGCCGACAACAAGCCAGAGACCTCCGCTTATAAGCAAGATGCCTATGATCAGCAGCGCCATCCAACGTTTGACGCGCATGCCCGGGTACAACCATTTGAGAAAACGTGCCATCATCAATGACCTCGCTACGACATCACCCCATCAAAGGCGGGTCGCTCTTCATCTATGTCGCGGTGATCCACGCGACATTGGTAACCTTGTGCGCGCACATGCTCTGCTAGACGGTTTGCGATGGCTACGGAGCGATGCTGACCACCTGTGCAGCCAATGGCTAAGATAAAATGCGTCTTTCCTTCATTCACGAACTGAGGAAGAAGGAAGGTGATTAGATCACATGTCTTCTCCATGAAGCGTTGCGTGATGGGCCAGCGGAAGACGTATTCTGTAACGCCAGGATCATTGCCAGTCAGCGCCTGGAGAGAAGCTACGTAGTGCGGATTCGGCAGAAATCGAACGTCTAAGACGATATCCGCATCAAGGGGAAGTCCATGTTTGAAGCCAAAAGAGATGACGTTCACTGTGAGCCGATCAGACTCATTAGTGCCAAACTCGCGGGCGATCTCAGCCTGCAACTGGCGTGGAGTGAGATTAGATGTGTTGATGATGCGGTGTGAACGCCCGCGCAACCCTTCCAGCCGTCGACGCTCCTGACGCAAAGCTTCAAGAATGCCACCTCCAGGGGTGAGCGGATGGCGTCGACGGGTCTCTTTGAAACGTCGGATGAGCACGTCATCACTGGCTTCAAGGTAAAGGATCTGGTAGGCAAAGCCAGTACACTCGAGTTCACCGAGTGCATCGGCAAGAGAATCAAAGAACTCACCGCTGCGTACATCGCAAACGAGAGCAATGCGGTTAACCCCACCAGTGGACTGCGCACACAACTCAGCGAACTTGGGCACCAAGGCCGGGGGAATGTTGTCGACACAGAAATAGCCAAGATCCTCAAAACACCGGATGGCCTCGGATTTGCCCGCTCCAGAAAGCCCTGTGATAATGACAAACCGAACGTCGCTACCCAAGCTCACACCTCGCGCGCAATGACGTGTGAACTGATTTCGCTTCCCCCGAGCCTATCCCTGCCCCAACATGGGCGTGAGAGCGTCTGCGGAGGTGGAATCATATGGTCCTACACTGAGTCGTCCATCGCGTTGAGCACCTGCTCAGCTTGTAGGCCCGCCCGCTCAACCAGATCCAGGCCATACTGCAGGTCACCAACTCGTTCTGGCGTGTGGGCGTCGCTGCCAATTGCCAAGCGTGCCCCCTCTTGCGCCACCAACTCCACATAACGTAAGCCAGTGTGGCGATGCCCGGTGTTTATCTCCAGCGCTGTGCCCGTAGCTGCACAGGCCCGGGCCAGTTCAGCGGTATCTATGGGGAGCCTTAGCCCCGGGTGAGTGACAATAGCGATGCGATTACGGTAGACTGCCGAGACCAGAAGGTCCGTGTTGACCACGAGTGCCGACTTCTCACTCATATTTCCGAGCCCTACTTTCAATGCGTCCCACCATGCATGTGGTCTAACCATGATATGCAGACCTGCCAAGATCAGATCGAAATCTCTCTGCATGGCAGGCGGGATATCCAGAAGTCCATCCTTTCCCACAACGTTGGCCTCCACTGCTAGGAGCACCTGTAGGCCTGGCAACTGAGCGTTTGCTTGATCAACGTCTTTGCGGATGTGCTCGAAGGTATTGAGACTGGCCACTCCTACCCCGAAAAGACTGGCTGGTCCATGATCTGCGATCGCCACCTGTGACAGCCCCCGGGCTTGAGCGGCTAATGCGTTATCACATACGCTCCCTGAACCATGGCTATAGAACGTGTGAGTGTGATAGTCGGCAAACAGGCGCATGGTCAGGGTACCTTGGGTTCTTTGCGATCAAACTCCTCCACCCACAGACGCAGAAGCTCTGCCACACTCCAGGCCTGCGCGAAGCACCCACCCGGTCGGTAGGGGGGCTCACCGTCAAAGACTTCGGAGATATGCCCGAGACCAGCCTCGGCAAGCTGATCCAAGAGCGGAGCTATCATGTGCATGGCTACACCTTCCGTAGCAGGAGATTGCCCAAAGGCATACCGATAGGCACTGACGAAAGGTCCGATAAGCCAGGCCCAGACAGTCCCTCTGTGATAGGCGCTGTCTCGTGCCCACTGATCACCCTGGTACACTGGTTCATACAGCGCATCGCGATAGGACAAGGAGCGCAGCCCGACTGGCGTCAGCAAGTCCTCCCACACTCTCCTGACGATGAGGCGCGCTCTGTCTTCGCTGCACAGTGGATAGGGCAGGCTGAGGGCAAACAGCTGGTTGGGTCGCAAGCTGGAATCGATCTTCCCATCTTGGGTAATAACATCGGCAAGATAGCCTTGCTCCGGCAGCCAGAAGCTCGGTAGGAAGTGCATAGCGGTCAGCTCGGCCCGCTCTCGGCACGCAGCACTAAAAGCAGCATCCCACTCTCGACCGATCAAAGCTGCGCAGCGCAACGCGTTGTACCACAGAGCAGTGACTTCTACTGGATAGCCCTGGCGGGGAGTGACTACCCAATCCCCAACTTTTGCATCCATCCAGGTTAGTTGGAGCCCCGGTGCATCTGCCCTCACTAATCCCCTTGCATCTACACCGATGCCGAACCTAGTTCCGCGCTGGTAACCTTTGATGATCGCCGTGATGGCGGGCCACAAGGGTTTCATGCCAGCCACATCACCCGTATAGCGCAAGTACTTGTAGCAGGCATAGATAAACCATAGCGATGCGTCGACAGTGTTATACTCCGGGGTCTCTGAGCTGTCCGGGAAGCGATTAGGAATCAGCCCATCACTTTCGGCTTCTGCGAACGTGGTGAGCACTTCCAGAGCTTCGTCTGATCTGCCTGTAGCCAAGAGCAGTCCGGGAATGCAAATCATGGCATCTCTGCCCCAATCCGTGAACCAGGGGTACCCTGCGACTATGCTTGCACTGCCGCGGCGTTGGATAACGTACGCGTCTGCCGCTACCACGAGATTCGCTATCGCTCCGGTCGGGCGACCAGCTCGCTGCAGCAGTTTGACCTGGCGTGGAGTAACGCTTTCACAGCCCTGGAACATGGAAATCTTCACCGTGAGCGATTCGGTGGGAGTGGCTTCGCTTGTCGCCACAAACCAGGCTTCGCCTCCGGTTTCGAGATCCGTAACGAACGTTCCAGGAACAAAGAGATCCTCTTCGTGGTCTAGGCCGCGAGAGGCTTCCACAGCATAGGTCACATTGTCATACCATGTCTCACCGGGCTCGAATGCTCCGGAAGAGGCCAGCCACAGTTCGGGTACGTCTTTTGTGGCCCGCAGGCGCGTCGCTAATGAGCCATGGTCTACTGTGAAACGCACCCCATGGCAGCGCTGTGTCGCGTGGTAGTGGCGAGCTGCCACAAAGGGTCTTAGCACCAAGCGGATTTTCGTAGGCGCTGTCAACAGGCGGTAGCCCACCATGACGGTGTTCTGCCCGTAATCCATGGCTATGCGCTTCTCCAGCATCCATGATCTCGCCGCATAGATCCACGTAGGATTGGGGTACAAAGTGAACCGCTGCAGGAACTCGAAGCCTCTAGGATGGATACTGTCATCTCGGTAGGCGAAGGCACCCAGATGACAACTGTCCTCTCCTACCTGCACCTCCTCATGCAGCTGTGCGAGCAGCAGGTAGCGATCGGGGCCACCGGGTGCTGCAATCAGAAGCCCGTGGTAGCGGCGCGTGTTGATACCAGCTACCGTGCCAGAGGCGAAGCCCCCCAGACCGTTGGTGATCAACCATTCCGAGCTAGTGGAACTCTCAAGGTTGCAGGCTTTGCTTCCTGAAAGTGTTATTTGCCGCACGCCATCTCCCCTATGCTAGCGTGGGCAAAAAGGCGACTGCAAATACAGCGGGTTCTTCAGGCGTGTATGGTCAGTCCTGCAATGCCATCCGCTGCCTCCATCAATGCTTCGCTAAGCGTCGGATGGGTGTGAATGGTCTGGGCTAGCTGATCAGCGCGTAGGCCGTACTCAATCGCCAGGGTAGCTTCTGAGATCAATGTTGCCGCTTGCGCACCGATAATGTGCACGCCCACGATGCGCTGGCTTTCACGATCGGCGAGAATCTTGACGAAACCTTCAGTCTCGCCCTCAGCGATGGCCTTCCCGTTGCCCATAAATGGGAACTTGGAGGATGAGATATCCATTCCCGCCTCTTTGCACTGCTGGGTGGTCAAGCCAACCGAAGCCACTTCTGGAGAGGAGAAGATCGCAGAAGGTATCGCTTGGTAACTCATCTCTACCTCTTCTCCCATGATACGGTGAGCGGCAACAATCCCCTGTCGTGAAGCTACATGCGCCAGCTTCCAGGGCGTAGCAGCTACATCACCGATGGCATACACGCCAGGCGCAGTCGTAGCCATAGTGGCGTCCACCATGATCTCCCCCTGGGCGTGAAGTTCAACGCCCACTCTGTCCAAGTTCAGTCCACTGGAGTTTGGACGACGGCCGATGGCTATCAGTACCATGTCACAGGAGATCGATTGTCCTCCGGCGATGGCCACAGTCAGCTCATCATCTTTCTTTACGGCTTCGACCTTAGCACCCATCATTAGGTTAATACCGCGACGTTTGAAGTAGCTTGACAGCTGTCGCGATATTTCGTAATCCACCATGGGCAAAAGAGCAGGCAAAGCTTCAATGATGGTAACCTTGGAGCCCAACAAGCCAAAGATGGAGGCAAACTCGCACCCAATAACGCCACCGCCAATGATCGCTATACGTGCTGGCAACTGCTTGAGGCGAAGCACTTCGTCGGAGGTGACCACCCGCACTCCGTCATAGGCGAAAGCAGGAACAACTATGGGTTTGCTGCCTGTGGCCACGATGACATTGTGGGCTGCGACCTCTACAGACCCACTCTCTTGTGCAACTCGTAGCAGATGCTGATCCGCAAATGCCGCGTGTCCGGAGATCACGTCTACTTTGCGCTTGCGTAACAGGAACTCGACGCCTTTGGCGAGACGCTCAACCGTCGCTGCGCTGCGAGCACTCATTGCTGCGAAGTCTGGCTCCACGTTGTCGGCCCGAAACCCGAACGCCGCGCCATTGCCCGCCTGGTTATAGGCTCGCGCACTAGCCACAAAGGCTTTGGTGGGAATGCAGCCCCTATTGAGACAGGTCCCCCCCAGTTGCGCTTTTTCCACCAAACAGACTCGAGCCCCCAACTGGGCGGCCCTAATCGCCGCAACATAGCCCCCTGGTCCGGCACCGATTACCGCTACATCGTAGGTGTTTTCTGACATGATCTTCTGCCCCTTTCCAGTAGACATCGCAGATGAGGCTGGTGAACCCTAGCTTTGTGTATATAGCCGAGGTACCCGCGGGCTCAGTGCACAGATGATTTCGTAGCTAATCGTCCCGGCGGCATCTGCCAGATCGTCAGCGGTGATCTGTTCTCCGCCTTGCCTACCCATGAACACGACCTCTTCACCCACGCGTGCCGGGTATTCCCCAACATCAATCAGGCACTGATCCATGCAGATTCGACCCACGATCGGAAAGCGCTGACCTCCCAGCAGTACGTGACCTCGTGGATGCAAACGTCGGGTTAGCCCATCGGCATAGCCCATAGGTAATGTAGCAATCGTGGTTTCGGAAGGCGTCACGTAGGTAGCACCGTAACTTACCGGCGACCCTGCGGGTAGCCGACGTACTGCAACGACACGCCCGCGCCATGACATCGCGGGCTTCAAGGGTATGACATGGGCGAGGGCTGGTGATGGGCTGTAGCCATAGATACCGATACCGCTGCGGGCGAGGTTACATCCGTCTGCGAACGACTGCTGCAGACCTGCCGTATTCTGGGCATGGCACCATCGCGGATGCACGCCAGCTGTCGCCAAAGCATCCCTGGCTTGAGAGAACCTTCGTAACTGGACGAGGGAGTAAGCGGTATTGGGTTCGTCGGCTGTGGCCAGATGGGTGTAGAGTCCTTCTACTAAGACGCCGCTCTCCTGAAGCTGGCGTCCTGCACTCACCGCTTTTGAGGGGGAGAAGCCTAAGCGAGCCATGCCCGTATCGATTTTCAGATGCGCCTGCAGTTGGTGCCCTTGAGCAGCGGCGCGACAAGCAGCCTCCACTGCCTCGGGTGTTGCTACAGTGGCCGCCAGCGTGTACTCGACGAAGAGCCGCTCCTGTCCTGGAAACAATGCACCGAAAACCAGTATCGGGGCCTCAATACCTGCTTGCCGTAGCTCAACTCCCTCCTCAGGGGTGGCTACACCGAGCCACGAAGCTCCTGCGTCCAGACAGGCTTTGGCTACTGGTGCCGCTCCGTGACCATAGGCGTTGGCCTTGACGACTGCCATCAGCTTCCGGTTACCGCAGGCGGTCACGAGGGCTCTTACGTTGTCTTGGATGTGACCCAGGTGGATCTCTGCCCACAAAGGGCGACGTGTGGCGTCAAGCTTCATCATTGGCGAACTCCCAACACTGAGCGATTGCCTGAGGCACCGCTCTTATTAGATCACTGGCTATCAGTCCGGTCTGCCCCACCTGGGAGGCGATGTCCCCTGCACGGCCATGCAGATAGACCCCAGCTATGGCGGCAGCCAGCGGACTCATCCCCTGGGCCATGAAACCGGCGATTATGCCTGTCAGCACATCACCAGTCCCCCCTGAGGCCATGCCAGGGTTGCCTGTGCTATTGACGTACAGGGTGCGTTGTGCGTTATCAGTGACCAGGGTGGGGACTCCCTTGAGCACTACTACACAGCCATATTTCTCGGCTAGGCTCTGGCATGCTGCGGGTCGGTTGTCTTCAATGGTGGCAATGCTGCATCCCAAGAGCCTGGCTGCTTCGCCGGGATGCGGAGTCAGTACCCGTGGAGCATGAGAGATTTCCTGCAGCTGTGCACCCAGCATAGCCAGGGCAAACAGCGCATCCGCGTCGATCACCGTTGGCACTGTTGTGTGTAGGACAAGCTCTTTGACAAGGGCAATGGTGGCCTCATGTCTCCCAATGCCAGGCCCCAAAGCCAGTACGTTTCTGGTCTCAAGGCCTTTTGTGATGACCGCCGCGGCCTCAGCCCCCAGAAACCCGGGTTTGGCCTCGGGAAGCCCAAGAGTCATCACTTCAGTTACTTTGGCGGCCATCGCACTCCACAGAGAAT
Source organism: Limnochordia bacterium (assembly GCA_050951545.1). GTDB lineage: Bacteria > Bacillota > Limnochordia > DTU080 > DTU080 > DTU080. The sequence goes on from JBMNJG010000012.1 coordinate 312,752, forward strand.
GCGGACCTCCCCAAGTGACCAGACCCGCGCCACTGCGAGCAGCTGCGCGGGCAGTAAGCTCTCCGGCTCCCAACATGCCCGCAGACCCCGCTACCACAAGAACGTGTCCGTAGCTTCCCTTGTGCGAGCTGCGATGCCGCGCTCCCATCAGAGTGGACACGTGTTGCGGTAATAGCCAAAGTCGCTCAGGCATGCCCTCCGTGCGCCAGGCAAGGTGACTCTCTGGAAAACCGATTTTCTCCACAGCAATGCGGCCCACATGCTCGGCGCCAGGGTAGAGAAGTAGCCCCAGCTTGGGCAACCCAAAGGTAACTGTATGCTTGGCTCGGATAGCATCGCCAGTTACCTTGCCCGTATCTGCATTCACACCAGTGGGAATATCTACAGCCAGCACAGGACGTCCGGTCTTGTTGACTGCATCTACCAGAGCTGCCAGTGGCTCGCGGAGAGGACCTTTGGCCCCAGTCCCCAACAGGGCATCGATGATGAGGTCGGCGAGGCCCAAAGTGAACAGAAGTCGCTCGTTGACGGTCTCGACTTGGGTTATTTTGCAGCCCATAGAGACGAGAACTCTGTAAAAGTGGGCTGGCTCGCTATGTAGGCGTTCAGCCATCCCTGCCATGAAGACATGCACACGAGCGCCAGCTTCTTGTAGATAGCGCGCAGCTACAAGTCCATCGCCACCGTTATTGCCCGTGCCACATAACACATGGATGCGCCGTCCGCATACGTTGCCGAGCATGCTGTGTGCAACCCGAGCTGTAGCCGCACCAGCAGATTCCATAAGAGCTGCTCTTGGCATGCCTTCCCTTATACTGCGGTGATCGATGGCCAGCATCTCGTTTCCGGTCACGATTCGCATAGGCTATCCCCCCACGGCTCTACCTCTGTGGTGGCCACTGCAAAGGCCACAGCGCACTCTTTTTCGTGAGCAAGGCTTATATGTATGTGGCGTACTCGTAGCTGCTCGGCCAACACACGTGCTTGTCCATGAAGTTTCACCCGCGGGGGGCCCCCAGAACCGATCACTTCCACATCGATCCATCGCACGCCGTGGGCCCAACCAGTGCGTAGGGCTTTCATCACCGCCTCCTTGGCCGCGAAGCGGGCAGCGAGGCGGGCACTGCAATTGGCTTGGCTGCAGACATGCTGCTCCTGTTGGGTGAACACGCGATCCAAGAAACGATCAGCAAAACGCTGTACGGCAGCCTCTATACGAGAGATCTTCACGATGTCCACTCCAACGCCAATCACCAACGTCAGGCACCTCTCATACTTTGGCTCCCAACTCCCGCTCGATTACGGCAGCCACGCCTTCTGCCAGCTCTTCTACTCGCACGGCGTCCAACCCTTCAGCCATCACTCGCACCAAGGGTTCCGTGCCCGAAGTACGCACCAGCAAGCGCCCTTGGCCGGCAAGCTGCCGTTCTGCTTCGGCTATGGCTTGACGAATAGCCTCATTGTTCTCCCAGCCTTTTGAGCAGACGTGAGCATTTACCAGACGCTGAGGCACTCGCTCCATCTGTGCGGCGAGCATTGAGAGCTTCTGACCAGTGCGCTGCATGACACCGAGGAGCTGCAGCGCACTCAACACGCCGTCTCCAGTGGTAGCGTGATCCAAAAAGATGATGTGTCCGGACTGTTCGCCGCCGAGGTTGAGCCCGGCGTCCAGCATGGCCTCCAACACATAACGATCGCCAGCGTTGGCGGTCAGAACGTGCCCTCCGTGTCTTTCTAGGGCTCTGTGTAGGCCCAGATTACTGTAGAGTGTGGCGGCAACCGTCTTCTTCTTCAGCTCGCCTTGGCGCAGCATGTCGAGACCGAAAATGACAAGAAGGTGATCACCATCGACAATCTGGCCGCGTTCATCGACCGCTATCAGTCGGTCAGCGTCCCCGTCAAAAGCCAAGCCAGCGTCGGCCCGATGCGCTAGGACGGCTCTTTGCAGCGTCGCAGGGTGCGTGGAACCACATTCCACGTTAATGTTAGTTCCGTTCGGCTCGACGTGAATGGGGATAACTTCAGCCCCGAGATGCGATAGCACATAGGGTGCGATATGCCAGGCAGCTCCATGAGCTGCGTCGATAACTATCCTGAGCCCCTGCAACGACGAACTCAAGGAGACTAAGAACGCGGCATACCCTTTCCAGGCTTCGTCGTCGGTGTGGGCCCGCCCAACCCCCTCACCTATAGGCAACTCGCTAGTGGAGCCTATCCGGGCTGCAATCTCGTCCTCCAAGCTCTCCGAAAGCTTGAGGCCGCCTTCAGCAAAGAACTTTATGCCATTATCAACAACCGGATTATGCGACGCCGATATCACCACGCCAGCCGCTGCCTTCATGCTCTTTGTGAGATAGGCTACTGCCGGCGTCGGGATCACCCCTACGAGCACTGCGTCTACACCCGCGGAGGTAATTCCAGCCACAAGCGCCGCTTCCAGCATATCACCAGAGATACGCGTGTCGCGCCCCACAAGAATCGGGCTATCTCCATGGCGTGCCAACACAGAGGCTCCGGCGCGACCGAGTCCTAGGGCGAGTTCGGGTGAGAGTTCACGGTTTGCTATGCCGCGCACTCCGTCGGTGCCAAACAAGCGTGCCATTACGCGATACACCCCCCATACAGTATGCGCAGCAGGAACTGCTATCTCCCAGTGAACCGAGTAGCGCCCGGAGGCTGAGCCTCTGCTTTGGGAGGACTCGGCAACGGAGTCTCCGGCTCAGGCAGCTCTGGCTCTGCAGGGGGCGACTTGGTGTTCATCACCACGCGCACTTGCGTGGGCTCTATGGTTAGGTCAGCTACGTCGCGATCAGTACCATCCACGACCCTGACTTCGGTGAGTACCGAATCCTCAGAGGTGTCGTAAGTGGCGATGGCGTAGACTCGGGCCACCCGTTCAATGTCGCTTTTGGCACCCGAAACGGTCACCTCTGCGGGCTCAGGCTGGCCGATCACCACTTCGACACCAGGCGGCAGGCCGATCAGCGCTGTCACCACCGAAAAACGTCGGGTGGTCTCCGGTTCCAGACGGACGGCTATGTGTTCCGGTTTCACTGCTAGCACAGAGAACCGGGATGGCACGCTGACATGTACGGCGAGGTGGTACTGACCAGCCCTCTTGCCTCGCATGTCGATGTAGGCCTCGAGTTGCTCAGGAACGGGCACATTGCTAGGGCCGCGCAAGCGCACCTCCACCTGTGGTACGTCCTGGAAGGGAATGAGCTCCTTTGCTACCCCAACCAAACGGACGGTGGCGGGCAATACGCGCTCTTCCATGGCCACCGGTTCTGTACGAAGATCCTCGGAAGCGACAAACCACAAAGCTACCGCGAGTGCCAAGGCGAGCAAGCGGATACCTATGTCTCGCTTCCAGTTAGGTTTCAACGCAACCACCCCCTCAGCAAGCCACCGTTTTGGTTGAGTACCGAGGCCAGGGTGGTCCGCAGAGCGTTCTCATCAAGGTTTCGGTGCAACTGACCTCCCACAGCGACAGAAACGATGCCCGTTTCCTCGGAGACTGCCACGACAAGAGCATCAGAGACCTCGCTCACCCCTAGAGCGGCGCGATGGCGAGTACCCAACTCGGCTGGCATGGGTGACTCCGTAAGTGGGAGAAAACAGCCTGCCGCAACGAGGCTCATACCACGCAAGATAAGAGCACCGTCATGTAGGGGTGTCCTCGGAACAAAGATAGTGAGAATCAGCTCCGGGGAGATAGTGCCCTCGATGCGCACGCCGGATTCGATGTACTCCTCAAGTCCGACATCTCTTTCGAAGACAATGAGCGCTCCCGTTTGGGATTGTACGAGCTGACGGACCGCTCGCGCCACCACATCAATGACGGCATCCGTATCGTCTTGGCCTAGCGTTGACAGACGGCTGAAGAGCTGCCCGCGTCCTAGATGCTCGAGGGCGCGGCGTAGCTCTGGGTAGAAGACCACCGGAAGGGCTACCAAGATTACCGTTGTTCCCTGCGTAAGAATCCAGGTTACCGTCCGCAAGCCCAAATAGCGGGCGACAACATTGGCCGCAAGGATAATGCCGAGGCCTTTTATGATACTCGTGGCCCTGGTTCCCCGAAGGATAAGCATGAGTCGAAAAACAACATAGGCGACGATGAGAATGTCAATAAGGTCAATGGTGGTCAATGCGGGCATCAGGGCCTCCCTCTTTCGAAAAAAAGCTCCCCTGGACCCGCTACTTCCCAGTCACCGCCAGACCAGTCTGTGGCTCAACGTCACAGATCATCAGGCCATACTCCATCGAGTCCACCAGAGCTCTCCAGCTAGCTTCTATAAGGTTCGCAGACACTCCTACCGTATTCCAAGAACGCCCGTGGGCGGCCGACTCGATGAGGACACGAACGACGGCTTCAGTACCAGCTTCTTCGTTGAGGACTCGGACCTTGTAATCCGTAAGGTGAATCTCGCTGATCATTGGGTAGTGACCCTCGAGCGCCCGACGCAAAGCCACGTCCAAAGCGTGCACGGGGCCATCTCCTTCAGCAACAGTATGCACTAGATGGTCGCCTATACGCACCTTGATCGATGCCTCGGCAATGGGATCTTGGCTGAGACTGTGCTTGTCTATGATCACTCGCAGGCCGAGCAGTTCAAAAAACGGCTTGTAGAGGCCGACAGCCTTCTTTAGCAGAAGCTCAAACGAGCCTTCGGCGCCTTCAAAGGTATACCCTTCGTGCTCGAGATCCTTGACCGCCCGGAGCACGCGCTCCAGGGCGCTTGAACCTTTCTCCAGTCTTACTTGGTACTCCTGCGCCTTGTAGATCACGTTTCCCGCCCCTGAGAGTTCGCTTACCAAGACTCGTCTTCGATTGCCCACCAGGGTGGGATCAATGTGTTCATACGTTTCGGGCTGGCGCAGCATGGCAGAGACGTGAACGCCTCCCTTATGGGTAAAGACACTGCGCCCCACGAAGGGCCGTCGGCTATCGGGCTTCACATTGGCTAGGTCATCGACATAACGAGAAAGCTCAGTGAGGCTCGAGAGATCAGCACGACACGTACACCCCATCTTGACCACGAGATTTGGGATGATCTGACACAGATCCGCATTACCTGAGCGCTCTCCATAGCCATTGATCGTCCCTTGCACATGCGTGGCCCCGGCCTTGACAGCCATGAGCGTATTGGCTACGCCCACTCCGCTGTCATTATGGGCATGAATACCAATCGGTAGGCTTACAGCGCTTTTTACACGTTGGGTTACCTCGTAGACGTCATGCGGCAAGTAGCCGCCATTGGTGTCGCACAGAGTGATAGTGCGGGCACCCCCTCGGGCAGCTGCTTGCAGAGTCTCCAGAGCATACGCCGAGTCAGCCTTGTAGCCGTCGAAAAAATGCTCAGCATCGTAGATCACGCTCAAGCCCCGCGCCACTAAGAAGGTGATACTCTCCTCGATCATGCGAAGGTTCTCGTCAAGGGTCGTGCGCAAAGCTTCGCGGACATGAAAATCCCAGCTCTTGCCGAAGATGGTGGCCACCTGAACACCCGATCCCGCGATAGATGCGAGGTTGGGGTCATCGTCCGCACTACGGCTTCGATGCCGCGTGCTACCAAAGGCTGTCAGTCGGGCGTGTCTCAACTCGAGTTCTTGGGCTCTAGAAAAGAACTCAGCGTCCTTCGGATTTGACCCGGGCCATCCTCCTTCGATCAAGTCTACTCCCAACTGATCAAGGCGGCGGACAATGTTCAGTTTGTCTTCCACAGAGAACGAGACGCCCTCGCCTTGGGTACCGTCACGTAGCGTAGTGTCGTACAGTTCGACTAAGAGCACGTTTACCCCCCTTTCATTTCTCATGCTATACGACACGCTCCGCTTCATAGCGGCGAATCTTCTCCTCGAGTCTCAGCGTGACGTCGATATCGTCTAGTCCCTCGAGAAGCCGCTCTCGTCGCGTGCTGTCAACAGCGAATGGAAGTGTGAGATCAACCGCATCGGTAAGACGGCACTTCTCCAGGTCGACGGTGATCTCATAGCGGCGGGCCTGTGCCCTAGCCATAAGCAGATCCACGTCCTTGGTACTTAGGCGGATGGGCAACATGCCATTCTTAAAGCAGTTGTTGTAGAAGATGTCGGCAAACGAGGGCGCGATAATGATCCGAAATCCATAGTCCGATAGGGCCCAAGGGGCATGCTCGCGCGATGAACCGCAGCCAAAATTATGGCGAGCGATGAGGATGCTGGCGCCCTGATACTGAGCTTGGTTCAGCTCAAAGGCAGGATTTGGCTCGCCCGATTCAAGGTAACGCCAATCAAAGAACAGGTACTTGCCAAAACCAGTCCGCTCGATGCGCTTGAGAAACTGCTTTGGGATGATCTGGTCGGTATCTACATTAGCCCGATCAAGAGGCGCCACCACACCAGTATGTGTCACAAATCTCTCCAAACCGGATACCCTCCTAGAAAATGACGTGACGCCGTGCAGCCATGTCTGCGGCTTCCCTGCTACGATCTAGCTCGCCAATGGCGTACGTCCACAAAATGCCCAGCAATGGCTGCTGCTGCGGCCATTGCCGGGCTGACCAGATGCGTACGCCCCAGGCGGCCTTGACGTCCTTCGAAATTGCGATTAGACGTCGCAGCGCATCTTTCGCCTGGCTTCAGAACATCAGGATTCATCGCTAGACACATGCTGCAACCGGGTTCGCGCCATTCAAAGCCAGCCTGCTGAAAGACAGAGTGCAACCCTTCTGCCTCTGCCTGTAGCTTGATGGCTCGAGAGCCAGGCACCACCATCGCTTGCACGCCGGGAGCCACCTGCCTGCCTTCAGCCATGGCAGCGGCGGCTCGCAGGTCTTCTATGCGCGAATTCGTGCATGAGCCGATGAACACGCGGTCGATGGCTATCTCAGCAAGCGGGGTGCCCGGCCGCAGTCCCATGTACTCCAAAGCCTTTGCAGCGGCCTGGCGCTCCATGGCCGAGGCGAAACTAGCGGGATCGGGCACCTGCCCCGAAATTGACGTGACCATGCCCGGGCTTGTACCCCACGTCACCTGGGGCTCAATGCTGGAGACGTCAACGACGAGAGTGCGGTCGTAGTGCGCCCCGGGATCGGAAGCCAAATGGCGCCACCTGCGCAGCGCTACCTCAAGAGCGCTGCCACGGGGAGCGTACAGCCGATCTTTTAGGTAGGCGAAGGTGGTTTCGTCAGGAGCCACCATCCCCGCCCTAGCTCCAGCTTCGATCGTCATGTTACAAAGGGTCATGCGTTCTTCCATAGAGAAGGAGCGCACGACAGAACCCGTATACTCGATAACAGTCCCGGTAGCTCCGTCTGTACCTATCTGCCCGATAATGGCTAGGATGATATCCTTGGCGCCCACCTCGGGGTCGCGTTCGCCCTCAACGCGTATCTCAGAAGTCGCCGGAGGATCCTGCCACAGGCACTGTGTAGCCAATACGTGCTCTACTTCACTAGTGCCGATGCCGAAAGCTAACGCACCGAAAGCGCCGTGGGTTGAAGTGTGGCTGTCGCCACACACGATGGTCTTGCCCGGCTGGGTCAGACCCAATTCGGGTCCGATCACGTGCACAATACCATGATGCGGACTATCGAGATTGAACAACGTTACTCCAAAATCCTGACAGTTGCGAGCCAGAGTCTCCATCTGACGACGTGCTGTCTCATCGGCGATGGGCAGATGCTGATCAGATGTAGGAACATTGTGATCCATAGTGGCAAAAGTCAGATCGGGACGACGCACTGCACGCTTCGCCATCCGTAGGGCCTCAAACGCTTGGGGTGAGGTGACCTCGTGGACGAGATGCAGATCAATGTAGAGCAGCGAGGGTTTGCCCTCCTCTGCGTAGACGACATGATCATCCCAGATCTTCTGAAACATTGTACGTGGCCGCATTTCATCACCTCAAATACTGATCAAGCCGTCCTTTGGCGAGACTGTACCATCTTGTTGATGGCTTGCAGGTAGGCGCGTGCACTAGCCTCAATAACATCCGTACTGGCACCCCGGCCCACAAAAGTGAAGCCATTGTCACGCACTTGCACGGTCACTTCGCCCAAGGCGTCCTTGCCACTAGTCACTGCGCCCAAGCTGTAACTTGCGAGATCGGTCTCGATCCCTGTGACTCGGTCAATTGCTCGGTAGACAGCCTCCACTGGGCCATCTCCGCAAGCTGCCTCCTGGCTGGAGTCATCACCGCGACGAATTCTCACAGTCGCCGTGGACACAGTCGTATTGCCACTGGTCACCTGCAGGTACTCCAAGCGAAAGGTTTCGACCACAGAGAGCATCTGCTCATCCACCAACGCCTGGATGTCACGGTCATCAATGCGTTTCTTGCGATCACATAGGTCAATGAATCTCTCGTAGGCCTTGTCAATTTCCTCAGGGCTCATCTCGTAGCCCAGCTCTGCTAGTCTATCTCTGAAAGCATGCCTTCCCGAGTGCTTGCCGAGCACCAATCGACTCTTCGGTAGCCCGATGGACTGTGGGGTCATGATCTCATAGGTCGTGGGTTCCTTGAGCATGCCGTCCTGATGGATACCAGACTCATGCGCAAACGCGTTCTCACCGACGATAGCTTTGTTTGGCTGAACCTGCATTCCCGATAGGCTACTTACCAGTCGACTGGTTCGGTACAAGTGCTCTGTTACGATGTTGGTCTGAACATGATAGCGATCTGCTCGCGTATGCAGCGCCATGACCAGTTCCTCCAAAGCTGCGTTACCAGCTCTCTCGCCCAGTCCATTCACGGTACACTCCAACTGCACCGCCCCTGCATCCAGGGCACTCAACGTGTTGGCCACAGCTAATCCCAAGTCGTTATGGCAATGCACGCTGATGACAGCTTTCTCAATGCCGGGAGTATGCTCACGGAGATGGCCAATGAGCTGTTGAAACTCTGCGGGAGTGCTGTAGCCAACTGTATCGGGCACATTGATGGTGGTCGCTCCAGCAGCGATCGCCACACCAACAACCTCACAGAGAAAACCGAGATCGGATCGAGTGGCATCCTCAGCCGAGAACTCGACATCAGTGACGAGCGAGCGAGCCAGACGGACGGCTCTATCTGTCATCTCGAGAACCTCATCGGGTGACCTGCGTAGCTTGTACTGCATATGAATCGGCGACGTGGCAATGAAGGTGTGAATACGCGGCCGGGCTGCATCCTTTAGGGCTTGTGCTGCGCACTCGATATCCTTGGCGGTGGCCCTGGCTAGGGCGGCGATAACCGGCCCTTGCACCTCACGGGCGACACAGGCCACTGCCTCGAAATCGCCGGGCGAGGCTATCGGGAACCCTGCTTCGATGACGTCAACTGCCAAGCGGCCCAGCTGCTTGGCAATCTCCAACTTCTCTTGCCGATCTAAGTTAATGCCTGGTGATTGTTCGCCGTCACGAAGTGTCGTGTCAAAAATGATGATCTTACGCATCTTTCTTCACCCCTCGGGTATCGCAGGAAAAAAGAGCCTGGGAGGTGGCACATCGCCCCCCAGGCGTCAGTGCCAGTATGTCCCGATCATTCGCCCCGTTTCTTGACCTGAATCCAGGGCATCATGCTTCGCAGTTTCTTGCCCACTTGCTCGATCTGGTGGTCTTGCTCTTTCGTCCGCAGCGCGTTGAAGCGCGGCCTGCCAGCCTGATTCTCGGTAATCCACTCCAACGCAAACTGACCGGACTGGATCTCACTCAGGATGCGTTTCATCTCTGCGCGCGTCTGCTCAGTGATAATCCGCTTACCAGCGACCAGGTCACCATACTCGGCGGTGTCGCTGATGGAATAACGCATCCAGCTGATCCCGCCTTCATGGATCAGATCCACGATCAACTTGAGCTCATGTAGACACTCAAAGTAAGCGACTTCGGGTTGGTAGCCCGCATTGACTAGGGTCTCGAACCCAGCTCGGATTAGCTCAGTGACGCCCCCACAAAGCACGACCTGTTCACCAAACAGATCGGTCTCTGTCTCTTCTTCGAACGTCGTCTCCAGGACTCCGGCTCTCGTGGCGCCAATCCCCTTGGCATAGGCCAGAGCACAGGCGTGAGCTTTGGAGGTCGCATCTTGGTAGACGGCTAGCAGTGCTGGAACACCTTGGCCCTGCTCGTAGGTGCGCCGCACCAGGTGTCCAGGTCCTTTTGGAGCGACCATGAAGACATCGATGTCCGTTGGGGGGACGATCTGGCTGAAGTGCACATTGAAGCCGTGCGAGAAGACAAGAGCTTTGCCAGGAGTCAGATGCGGTTTGATGTCTTGCGCATAGACGGCAGGAGCAACCTGGTCGGGGACGAGCATGACAATGACGTCCGCCTGTGCAGCAGCTTCGCTTGCAGACATCGGCTCGAAACCATCGGCTACTCGCCAGCCTGTAGTTGGCACTGCCAGGCCGATTCGCTACGACAACAGACAGGCCACTATCGCGAAGGTTTTGGGCGTGCGCATGCCCTTGGCTGCCGTATCCGATCACTGCGATTGTTTTCCCCTTGAGTAGGCTTAAGTCAGCGTCTTGATCGTAGTACATCCTTGCCATGTCTCATCGCTCCTTGGAGAGTTGAATTGTGTTGTCCGGGCATGTTGGCGGTTGAGCCTGTGCTACCTTAGTGCCGAGCGCCGTGATGCGGGTGCTTTCGCTTTCTGCTTGGGTCCCCGTACCAAGGCGATCTTGCCCGTGCGTGCGAGCTCCTTAATGCCGTATGGATGCAGAAGCTGCACCATGGCATCCACCTTTCCTTCATCGCCAGTGACTTCCACGATGACGGAGTGCTCGCTTACGTCCACTATCCGAGCCCGAAAGATATCGACTATCTGTAGAATTTCAGAACGGTTGCTCGCGTCGGCGGTCACCTTGATTAGTGCCAACTCCCGGTCCACTACATCCTCCGAAGTGATGTTAGAGACCCGCAGGACATCAATCAGTTTGTGGACGTTCTTGGTGATCTGCTCAACGATGGTCTCATCGCCTTCCACCACAATCGTCATGCGCGATATCTCGGGATCCTCCGTAACACCTACGGCAATGCTTTCAATGTTGTAGCCACGCCGAGAGAACAGCCCTGCGACTCTTACCAAGACTCCCGAGCGGTTGTGTACCAGGATGGACAGAGTGTGTTTCACGAGTCACCTTCCCTCCAAGCCGATCATGTCTTTGAGGGCTGCGCCGCTAGGAACCATCGGAAGAACATCGGCCTCACGCGATACGTGGACATCGACCAGCGCCGGACCATCTATCGCTCGGGCCTGTTCGAGAGCGTCCCGTAGCTCATTCGCTTGAGTCACGCGGAAAGCGGGTACGCCATGGGCTGCGGCGAGTTTTACGAAATCAGGGTTCTGCATAAGATCCGAGTGGCTGTAGCGTTTGCCATAGAACATCCCTTGCCATTGCCGCACCATACCCAGGTAGAAATTATTGCTGATGGCAATCTTCACAGGTATCTTGTAGCTGGCTACGGTGATGAGCTCCTGCGCGTTCATCTGGAAACTACCGTCGCCACTGAGACACCACACCTCCCGATTCGGGTTGCCCACTGCCGCACCGATGGCTGCAGGGAAGCCAAACCCCATCGTGCCCAATCCCCCAGAGGAAATGTGTCGCCGTGGCGCGTCGAATCTGTAGTACTGCGCTAGCCACATCTGGTGTTGGCCAACATCACTAGCCATGATCGCCTCGCCTTTGGTCACGGCGTAGATCTCCTCAACCAGTCGCTGAGGCATGATCTCCCCAGTACCTGGGTCGTCGTAACGAAGTGGGTACTGCTCCTTCCAACCTTGGATCTGCGACAGCCATTCGTGCTCTATCTTGCTATGTGTCTTTTCCACGAGGACCTGTAGCACTGCCCTGCAGTCGCCTACGATTGGAATGTCTACAGCCACGTTTTTGCCGATCTCCGCCGGGTCAATGTCGATGTGGACAACCTGGGCACCTGGCGCGAAGCGTTCCAGACAGCCCGTAACTCGATCATCGAAACGTGCTCCTATGGCGATAAGCAGGTCACAGTGACAGACCGCCCAGTTGGCATAGGCCGTGCCGTGCATACCCAACATCCCCAGCGAAAGGGGGTGGTTGCCAGGAAATCCTCCCATACCCATCAGCGTAGTGGTCACTGGGATATGCGCCTTTTCAGCCAAAGCCTTTACTTGGTCATGTGCGTTTGAAGAGATCACACCGCCGCCCACATAGAGCACAGGACGCTTTGCCGCGGCGATTGCCCTCGCGGCCTCCAAGACTTGCCGCACATGACCCTCATAGGTTGGCTTGAAGCCGGGGACGTCGACATGGGTAGGGTAGCTGTACTCGACATCCTCTACACAGATATCCTTGGGGAGATCGACCAATACTGGACCAGGACGTCCAGCCGTCGCAATGTGAAAAGCCTCTTTGACTGTTCGAGCGAGCTCATGGACGCTACGGACCAGGAAGTTGTGCTTAGTGATCGGAAGCGTAATGCCAGTAATATCGGCCTCTTGGAAGGCATCTCGGCCAATCAGCGGTCGCGCCACGTTCCCGGTGAAAGCGACCACGGGAACCGAGTCCATCCATGCAGTGGCAATGCCAGTGACGAGATTGGTCGCTCCAGGCCCAGAGGTAGCAAGGCAGACCCCTGGACGCCCCGTCGAACGTGCGTATCCATCTGCAGCATGGGCGGCCGCTTGCTCGTGACGGACCAAAATGTGCCGGATATCGGCGCTGTACAGCGCGTCGTATATGGGCAGCACAGCTCCACCGGGTAAGCCGAAAACCGTGGTTACTCCTTCATCGATCAGGGCCTGTACAAAGGCCTGGGCTCCTTGGAGCATTTTAGCTCCTCCCCGTTTTCTTGCTGCGGCCAGCTCCATTGCCATGAAGAACCTCCCGACTAATAAAAAAGACCTTCGCGCCCGAGGGAACACCTCGGGGCGAAAGCCTGCTTCGCGATACCACCCGATTCGCCACATACCTTGCAGCATGCAGCCTCAGAGTCCTCTTACTGGTAAGTAGGGGACAGCTGGATAACGGGTGCTTCCCAATAGGGTTCAACCCGGCGAGGTATACTCCAGCCAAGCCCCGGCTCTATGTGATGCCAGCCTCGCCGTTTCCACCTGCAGCTCAGGGGGGAGTTTCAGTTCACTGTGGGCGCCGACTCGCACCAGATGCCGGCTCTCTGCAACCCTTCCAGATGACCTACTTGACCCCGTCATCGCTTCTACGTACTGAACCGACGTGCTAATCGCTGCTATCCGTGCAGCCGTCGGTGAATGTTGTTTAGAGGATAGCTGACCAGTTGCTTCTTGTCAAGGGGTCATTTCGGTCTATATCTTGAGAACTGCTCCAGTGTCAGCAGAGGTCACCATGCGCGCGTAGCGTGCCAGGTATCCGCGGTCAAGCTTCGGGGCAGGCGCTTGCCAGGCAGCTTTGCGGCGAGCCAGCTCCTGCTCAGAGAGTTCAACCGCAATGAGGCCTTTCTCGAGGTCGATGACCACCATATCTCCATCTTGCAGAAGTCCGATGGGGCCTCCTGCAGCTGCTTCTGGTGAAATGTGACCAATCGAGATGCCACGGGTTCCTCCTGAAAAACGCCCATCAGTGATCAGAGCCACTTCCTTCTCCAGACCCATTCCGGCAATGGCAGCCGTGTGGCCCAGCATTTCGGGCATGCCCGGACCACCTCGCGGTCCTTCATAGCGGATGACGATGACGTCCCCTGCCTTGGCACGGCCCTCGGAAATCCCGGCAAAGGCTTCCTCTTGCGAGTCAAAGATCACAGCTGGCCCTGCATGGCGCCGTACGGCTGGATCTACAGCTCCGCTCTTGATCACCGCACCGTCGGGAGCCAAGTTACCGAACAGCACTTGCAGCCCGCCCCACCCGCTGTACGGGTTTGAGAGCGGACGGATGACCTCAGCATTCAGCGAGTGAGCGGCTGCCACGTTTTGCCTCAGGCTGTGCCCGGTGACAGTCATGCACTCCCCGTGCAATGCATCCGGTTTCTTGAACAGTTCCCCCAAGATGGCGCTAATGCCCCCGGCCCGGTGTACATCCTCCATATGCCAGTTCGAAGCGGGACTTACCTTGCACAAGTGAGGTATGCGCTGGGCAACCTGGTTGAGTCGTTCTAGGGGGTAGTCCACGCCAGCCTCTTGGCACAGAGCTAACGTATGAAGAACGGTATTGGTTGAACCGCCCATAGCCATGTCTAGAGCAAAGGCGTTATCGATGGCTTCCGCTGTGACGATATCGCGCGGCTTGAGATCCATCTCAATCAAGTGCATCAGGCGGTACGCCGCCTGCTTCGCCAACTCCAAGCGAGCGGGGTCGCGGGCCAAAATAGTCCCGTTCCCTGGCAATGCCATACCCAGAGCTTCACATAGGCAGTTCATCGAGTTGGCCGTGAACATGCCTGAACACGAGCCACAACCTGGGCAACTGGCATCCTCGAGCCTCTTCAGTTGAATGTCGTCTATTTTGCCCGCTTGGTGCGCCCCGACACCCTCGAAGACCGATATCAGGTCGACGGGTTGGCCATCAAGCTGGCCAGCTTGCATGGGCCCACCGCTGACGAAGATTGTGGGAACATTTACCCGCAATGCGGCCATGAGCATCCCCGGGACGATCTTGTCGCAGTTGGGAATACAGATCATCGCGTCAAAGCAATGAGCCATGAGCATCGTCTCTACCGTGTCAGCGATCAGCTCGCGGCTGGGAAGTGAATAGCGCATCCCGATGTGCCCCATGGCAATGCCGTCGTCAACACCTATGGTGTTGAACTCAAAGGGCACCCCCCCAGCTTCTCGGATAGCCTCTTTGACGGCCGTACCGAATGCCTGAAGATGCACATGCCCGGGAATGATATCTATGTATGAGTTGCAGACCGCCACGAACGGCTTATCCATGTCTTCATCGCGAACACCAGTAGCCTTCAGCAGACTGCGATGTGGTGCGCGCTCGACGCCGCGTGTGATGCGATCACTGCGCATAGCACGGTGCTCTGATTCCTTTGACATCCGCATGACCTCCCGTGGGCTAGTTTCCGACGATGTTGGCTAGCCGTTTTCCAAGGTTCTCCGCGTCCACTGGCCTGGAGACAGCGGCGAAATCTTGAACCAAGGCACCTTGTTTTTCCAACTCAGCCATCAAAAGGCGCAGGCTGCGGGCGTTTCCCCACAGCAGTTTGGGCCGAACAAAGGCCACACATGCTTTGCCTTCCAGGCGTGAGAGGCGTTTGAGCATTTGCCCGATGTCGTCCGCGATAGCACCACCGAAAAACCCAATCACCGGACTACCTACACAGACAAGATCGAATGGTGCGGCAGAGAAATGAATTGCAGAATCCTGTGCTTCAAGCAGCTGTACGTCGTAACCGACAGTCCGCAAACCACGCCCAAGCGCCTGAGCTAGCAAGGCCATACGTCCCACTGCACTGTAGACTACTAAAGCACGCATCTCGACACCTCCAACAGGCGCGCCCGACCATACCCGGAACCCTTTCGTCAAGGCAGGCTATACACTTGGCGAGCTGCACATATCTCCATAGCATACGAGCTAGATGAGATCGTGTCCCCCATCCCGACAGTGCTCACTGGATTGGTTACCACGTGCGCTGGGGTCACCAGTACGTAGTGATCATCCTGTTCCCATGCCCCTTGGCCTAGGTAACGAGCCATATCACGCATCTCATGCGTGAAACCCTTCAGCTGCATGTCACCGATCTCTGAGAAAGGAATCTCCGCTGCAGCTGGCATGTCGCTTATGGTGGGGTATCCACCGTGCATCGCTTTCATGGCGTTCAGAGCGGAAGCGTACAGCGAGGCATCAATCACATCGTCGACCGAAATGAGGTACGGCTTGCGCAAAACGATCACGTAGTAGCCAAGGTTATGCAGATGCACTCGATCGAGCTGGAGTTCACGAAGGAGCGCTAACGCACCTCTGTAGAGCGTATAGGCCCGTTCTGAGGCATCAATGTCATCTGCGAGTTTCTCGTAGCCCAGCTTACGCAAGGCGCGGCGCACTTCATTCTCATTGATGCCGAAGCTGTTCACTTGCTCGCAGACGCTACGCAAGAGTTCACTCTCTAAGTCCTCATGCTTCAGAGGAACATACTCGTAGTGCATGCGTAGGCCCGGGTTGCAGCGAGTCAGATCACATAGAGACTGGCGAATGTACGCTAGATAGGAGACGAAGTCGCGTCCGTCGTTGTCGTGAGGGGCGGCATAGTGGTAACCCGCCATAAAGGCAACGTCTATGGCTTGGCCCAGTGATGTTAGGTGCGGGTCGAGCTCGTTGGAGAAGGCCATCACTGCCCCCTGGGGCCGAGTCGCCATGATCACCCGATTGGCCCGAGAGGTTGTGATCTGTTGTGTACCGAATTGGAACGTGACATCCTTCGCATACTCAAATATCCAATTCACTTTCACCTCATCGCCCGGACGTGCCACTTGTCGTACAGGCAGCAATGAGAGCTGATCATCCAGCAATACTGGCGTAACAACACGTTCGTCAAACATTTGCGCTTGCTCTGGCGGTAAGAGGCGGGTATAGACTACAGAGGTGGCCTGAAGAGCCGCCATCTGATTGGCGATGATCCCGGCCTGTCCCCCCATCCTCTCTACGCAGTCGCTGAAGACCTGTTTGATCCAGGGCAGCAACTCTTTTTCGACAACGATGTGACATGACTTTCCCTCGGCAAGCTGAACACGCAGCACGTGCAAGAAGTCCGTGGGGGATTTTACCGAAACAGGCAACTCATCACAGGCCTTGCGCTCTACGAGAGCCAGATCCGCGCCGCTTTTCGCGATGGAATGCGAGAGAATCTCGGGTGATAGATGCACTACAGCATCAATATTGGTATTAAAAGCGGCAAAAGTACGCACTTGTGGGATGCGTGCGCTAACATTCCTGAGCCTCTCCTGCCAAAAGCCGCGATCTACCATATACTTCACCTCGCTCGTTTGTCACGCCTTCTTGGCATGGGGCAAGAACCCTCACTTGGAGGGCTCGTAGCGCGCGACACTGTGCGGTTCATTAGAAGAACATGACGATTTATCATTTCTCCACCTGCTGCCAGATAACCTGCCATGTACACTGATAAGCGAGCCAAGCAGATCTGGCGTGCGTATCTAGCTTCTCCCTGCCATGGCCAGATACTCCGATAGGCTGGCAGGCTCCAGGGCCTGTCCTGCTCGCCGCGCCCGTAGTACCTCCAAGACAGCTCTCGCTGTGTCAAGCGAGGTGAAACAAGGCACTTTGTACTCCACAGCTGTCCTGCGAATCTGGAAGCCATTGCGCTCCGGAACCTTTCCCCGAGTAGGGGTATTGATGATCAGGTCCACCCGACCTTCCTTGATGTAGCTCAGTACGTTGGGTGTGCCTTCTGTTACTTTCTTTACTTGCTCCACACGCATTCCCAGAGCTTCCAGTGCCTTTGCTGTTCCCTCAGTAGCGACGAGCTGGTAGCCAAACGAGTAGAACTCCTGCAATAGCTCTATGCCTTCAGCCTTGTCTTTGTCCGCCAATGTCGCCAAAATGGTGCCGCCCGCCGGAATCGGAGCACCACTGGCAGCGATAGCTTTGAACAAGGCCGGATAGTACTCTCGCGCCATGCCGAGAACCTCGCCAGTCGATTTCATCTCTGGGCCCAGAAATACGTCTACTTCCCCGAGTTTCTCAAAGGAGAAGACGGGAGCTTTGACAGTCACGAATGGCGGAGGAGTCATGAGCCCGGTAGTGTACCCGTGACTTGCCAAGCTTTCTCCCAGCATGGCACGTGTAGCGAGTGCGACCATCGGAACTCCAGTGACCTTAGACATGAAGGGCACTGTCCGACTGGCCCGTGGATTGACCTCGAGCACGTACACACGGTCTTCATACACGACATACTGCACATTCATCAAGCCGACGATACCAAGGGCTCGGGCGATTTGCACAGTGTAGTCTGTGATGATCTGTTGTTCCCATTTGCCTAGAGTGCGGGGCGGGAAAACGGCGTTGGAGTCGCCAGAGTGCACCCCGGCCCGTTCAATGTGTTCCATGATACCGGGGATGACCACCGTATCACCGTCAGATATGGCGTCGACTTCGACCTCTTTACCCGCCAGGTAGCGGTCGATCAGAACCGGGTAGTCGGGCGTGACCTCTACCGCAAACTTCAGATACTCAAGAAGCTCTATCTCGTTATGGACAATCTCCATGGCGCGACCTCCAAGCACGTAGGAGGGACGCACTACCAATGGGAAGCCGAGTTTGAGGGCGACCCCCATGCCTTCCTCGAGTGAAGTGACCGTGCGTCCTTCAGCCTGAAGAATACCGCGCCTGCGAAGAAACCTCTCCCACTTGTCGCGATCTTCCGCCATGTCGATTGCTTCCACAGGCGTGCCTAGAATGCGTACTCCGGCCTCCATCAATGGACCAGCCAGGTTGATGGCAGTCTGACCACCAAATTGGACGATCACTCCGACAGGACGTTCCTTCTCGATGACGTTAAGCACGTCTTCATATGTCAGCGGCTCAAAGTAGAGTCTGTCAGAGGTGTCGAAGTCTGTGCTCACCGTCTCCGGGTTATTGTTGATGATCACTGATTCATAGCCTGCAGCCTGCAGTGCCCATACGGAATGCACAGAGCAGTAGTCGAACTCGATTCCCTGACCAATACGGATAGGCCCTGAGCCAAGCACAATCACGTTTTGGCGTGTGGAGGGCTTTACCTCATCTACAGAGCCGTAGGTTGAGTAGTAGTAGGGCGAGATAGCATCAAATTCGGCAGCACAAGTGTCGACCATCTTGAACACAGGCGTGATACCTCTGCGGTTTCGTTCGGCACGTACGTCGCCGAACGAGACTCCCACGAGTTCTGCCAAGCGGCGGTCAGCGATCCCCGCCGCCTTGGCGTTTCGCAGGAGTTTGACCCACGTCAGATCTTCGGCGGCGCGAAGCTCCTCTTCTAGCTTTACAATGCCTTCGAGCTGATGAACGAACCACGCGTCAATGTGGGTTTTCCCGCAGACCTCCTCGACAGGCATGCCGCGACGCAGCGCTTCTGCCATCACGAAAAGCCGACGATCATCAGGGATTTCCACGCGGCGGAAGACCTCGGCGTCGCTTACTTTGTCGATGCCCGGCAGTGACAGACTATGAAGGCCAATCTCCAATGAACGGACAGCCTTAAGCAACGCGCCCGCAAAGGAACGGTCGATGGCCATGACTTCGCCAGTCGCTTTCATCTGTGTCCCTAAGACACGGTTAGCTGACTCAAACTTGTCGAAAGGCCAGCGAGGAATCTTTACTACGCAGTAGTCTACCGCAGGCTCGAAACAAGCGGTCGTCTTTCCGGTGACTGCATTCTGAATCTCGGGCAAGGTCAAACCTGTGGCTATCTTGGCGGCCACCCTGGCGATAGGATACCCGGTCGCCTTTGAGGCCAGTGCAGAGCTACGGCTCACGCGCGGATTGACCTCGATGACGTAGTAATTCGCACTGTAGGGGTCGAGTGCAAACTGCACGTTGCAGCCGCCCTCGATACCCAACACACGGATGATGCGCAACGCAGCCGCACGCAGCATCTGATGCTCCCTATCAGACAGTGTTTGCGTCGGAGCTACAACGATCGAATCACCTGTATGGATCCCTATTGGGTCCAGGTTCTCCATGTTGCAGACCACAATGCAGTTGTCTGCACCGTCACGCATGACCTCGTATTCTATCTCTTTCCAGCCAGCCACACTACGTTCCAAGAGCAGTTGGTGAATCAGGCTGTGTTTCAAGCCACGGCCAGCTATCTCGACTAGCCGCTCCGGTGTATCAGCGATACCTCCGCCCGTACCACCTAAGGTGTAGGCAGGACGGATAATCACCGGATAACCTATCGAATCGGCGAAGACTCGAGCTTCGTCCAGAGTGCTCACTATCGCCGATTCCGGCACTGGCTCTCCGATTTCTTGCATCGTAGCTTTGAACAGCTCGCGGTCTTCAGCCTTTTCGATGGCGGACAGAGGAGTGCCCAAAAGACGGACGTTGTAACGATCGAGCACCCCCGACTTGGCCAGATCAAAAGCCAGATTCAGGCCTGTCTGTCCGCCGAGGGTAGGCAAGAGACCTTCAGGCCGCTCTCTCGCCACGATCTGTGCTACCACATCCGACGTTAGCGGTTCCAGATACACCTTGTCTGCGATCCCCGGATCGGTCATGATGGTGGCTGGGTTGGAGTTGACTAACACAACCTCCAACCCCTCCTCACGCAGAGCCTTACATGCCTGCGTACCAGCATAATCGAATTCAGCGGCCTGCCCGATCACAATCGGCCCGGAACCTATCACCATAACGCGCCCTAGACCCTGGCGCCCGGTCATCTGTTCGCCCCCTTGAAAACTAGCGCATGCATCGACAGAGCTAGGCGATAAGAGCTCACTCTGCCTTAGTCTCCGTCTTGGCCATTGACTCCAGCACGTCTTCGAAGGTCGACAATGCTTCGTTCATCTGTGCTGTCGTGACATTTAGTGGTGGCAGAAGCCTCACGACTTGGGGCCCGGCAGTGATCAGCAGGAGCCCACGCTTCATGGCCTCTGAAACAAAGGATGCAGCGGGAACCTGCAGCTCAACACCGATCAAGCACCCGGCTCCGCGCACTTCTCCAATGAGCTTTGGATAGCGCTCAGCCATCAGACGGAGGGCATTCTGCAGATACTCACCAGCTGCAGCTGCCGCTGCCACCAGCTGCTCGTCTTCGATAGCCTGCATGGCTGCCAACGCGACGCGCGTGATGAAGGGACCGCCTCCAAAGGTCGAGGCATGGGTGCCGGGCTCGAATCCCTGGGCTACGCGATCGCTGGCCAGTGTACAACCTATCGGAAGTCCTCCGCCTAAGGCTTTGGCCATCGTGACGATGTCAGGCTTGACCCCATAGTGTTCAGATGCGAACCACTTGCCCGTACGCCCCAATCCCGTCTGCACCTCGTCAAAGATCAGTGGAATGCCCGCTTCGTCGCACAGCTGCCGAGCCTGCTGCATGAACTCTATCGTACAAGGACGCACGCCGCCCTCGCCCTGTATAGGCTCTAACATGACAGCGGCAGAAGACGCACTGACCGCTCCCCGCAGTGCAGAACAATCGTTGAGCGGAATGTAGCGAAAGCCGGGTAGCAGTGGCTCAAAACCTTTCTGATACTTCGTTTGGCCAGTGGCAGTTACTGTGCCCAGCGTCCGTCCATGGAAGCTGTTCTCTGCCGTGATCACCTCAAAGCGGTCTGGGCTCACGAACAGCTTCACATAGCGCCGAGCCAGCTTGATAGCGGCCTCATTGGCCTCTGCTCCGCTATTACAGAAAAACGCCTTACCTAAGCCAGCTTTCTCCGTCAGAAAGGCTGCCAGTTGCGCTTGTGGCTCTATGTGGTACAGATTTGAGCAGTGCAGAATCTGGCTGGCTGCTTCGTGGATCGCTTCCACCACCTTCGGATGGCAGTGCCCCAACGAGTTTACAGCGATTCCACTCACAAAGTCTAGGTATTTTCTGCCGTCAGCATCCCACACCCAGCTACCTGCCCCTCGCACCAAAGCCAGTGGCAGACGGCCGTAGTTCCGCATGAGATGTGCCGAACTCATCTCGATGATCTCGCGCGTGTTCACATTGCTACCTCCAAGGCTCGCAAGCCTCTAGTTGATGACCATTGTGCCTATGCCTCGATCAGTAAATATCTCAAGCAAGAGTGAGTGCAGACCCCGACCGTCGATGATGTGCGTACGTGTCACACCGCTTTCCAGAGCCCGGATACAAGCTTCGACCTTGGGAATCATCCCGCCGGCGATGTGCCCTGTACTTATCATCTGCCTGGCCCGTTCCACTTTGAGCGCAGAGATGAGGGTGCTCGGGTCTTGTGGGTCGTCGGCTATGCCCTCTACGTCGGTGAGCATAATCAGCTTATCGGCTTTCAGAGCCGCAGCCAGTTCTCCGGCCACGGTGTCAGCATTGATGTTGTAGCTTTCTCCCTCGTAGCCAACGCCGATAGGGGCGATAACCGGGATGTAGCCTTCATGGCTCAGTAGGTGGATCATCTCTGGGTTAACCTTCTCGACTTCTCCCACAAAACCGAGGTCTGTCTTAGAGGTCTCGCGCAGATACTTGCGGGCGATGATCAAGTTGCTGTCTTTGCCAGAAAGCCCTACGGCCTTTCCGCCGTAGAGGTTGATCATGCTCACGATCTCCTGGTTGATCTTTCCTACTAGTACCATCTGAGCAATATCCATCATGTCCGCATCGGTTACACGTAGCCCATCGACAAACTCAGATGTCTTTCCGAGTTGCTTAGCCATCTTGTTGATTTCCGGGCCGCCACCATGCACTAACACTGGCTTGACCCCAACGTATCTAAGCAGTATTACATCGAGGGTTACTGCCTTCTTTAGCTCTGGGTCAACCATGGCGTTGCCGCCATACTTGATCACAAAAGTTTTGCCGAAAAACGTACGGATATAGGGGAGTGCCTCAATGAGTACGCTTGCCTTCTCAACTAGACCGTTCACCGCACCGCCTCCTTGATAAGCCCTGCTATGCTCCTTAACGACATACGCCATATTATCTGCATTACGAACGATAGCTGGCGTTGATCTTCACATAATCGCCCGTGAGATCGCAAGTCCAGGCAGTGGACTCCGCGTCTCCGCTATGGAAGTCGAGTGTGATGACTACAGCTTCTTTGCCCAACACAGCCTTGGCAGCTTCCTCGTCAAAAGGCCGCGCCATGCCCTGAGCGGCTACTTGCACATCGCCCAAGAAGATATCGACTTGCGTTGGTGCAAACTCTGCGCCCGAGTAACCAGCCGCACAGAAAATGCGGCCCCAGTTGGCGTCTTGTCCATAGATCGCGGTTTTCACCAGGTTGGAGGTGCTGATAGACCTCGCGATTTTGCGGGCGTCAGTTTCCGTGCGCGCACCCTTGACATGGATCTCGATCAGTTTAGTGGCGCCTTCGCCGTCCCTAGCGATCATCTTGGTTAATTCCACACAGACATGGGTCAAACCCTCTTCGAAAACGGCAAGATCCGCCTCTGATGTGACAGAAACACCTGAGGTTCCGTTGGCCAGAGCAACAACCATGTCATTCGTGCTGGTGTCTCCGTCCACAGACAGCATGTTGAAGCTCTTGTCAGCAGCGCGGCGCAACAGTGTTTGCAGAGCTTCATGACCCAGCTCCGCATCGGTGGTGATGTAGGTCAGCATGGTCGCCATGTTAGGATGGATCATGCCCGAACCCTTAGCCATCCCGCCGATGTACACGCTGCCCCCACCAAGCCTTAGCTTCAGGGCGATTTCCTTGGGATTGGTATCAGTTGTCAAGATGGCCAAGGCGGCTTCGGCTCCACCATCGACAGAAAGAGCCTCTGCAGCCATCTCGATTCCTGTTTCTACCTTATCCATGTCGAGCGGCTGGCCGATGACCCCCGTGCTGCCAACAACCACCTGTTCAGGCAGGAGGTTGCAGAACTTGGCCGCGACATGGGCCATACGGGTCGCATCGGCGATGCCCTGGGGGCCGTTGCATGTGTTAGCGTTGCCGCTGTTGACCACCACTGCTTGGGCGACCCCGTTTTTCACTACTTCCTGAGTCCACACCAGGGGGGCTCCTTTGACCAGGTTGGTTGTAAACAAACCAGCACACGTGGCTGGCGCGGCGCTGACGATGAGCGCCATATCGTGCTTAGACCTCTTCAGCCCACAATGTACCCCTGCTGCTCGATAGCCTCGTGGTGTAGTCACTCCTCCAGTCGGTATCACTTCATGGACTCCAGTCGTTGCCACGTTGTCTACCCCGCTTTCTTCCATATCCGCACCTGCTCTAAGGCATGAGACCTGGCGATGACAGGCCTGTGGTCTCGGGTAAACCAAAGAGCACGTTCATATTCTGCACTGCCTGCCCGGCAGCGCCTTTGACAAGATTGTCAATGACAGCTTGGGCCAGTACGCGACCAGTACGAGCGTCACAACGTACCGAGACGTGGCTGTAGTTGCTGCCCCACACTGCCTTAGTCTGTGGCAAGCGGTCTGGGCCCAGAACAACTACGAATGGTTCGTTCTGATAGAACGCCTCATAGAGACGTGTGAGCGAATCGTTCGTCCAGTTGTCACCGCGTAGAGTGCAGACAGCGGTCGTCAGGATGCCTCGACTCATAGGCACCAAATGCGGAGTGAAGCTGATGCGTACGTCTTTGTCGCCTGTAAGCATGGCCAGTCCTTGCTCAATTTCCGGCGTATGGCGATGTGTCGCCGTACCGTAGGCTTGTACATTCTCGGTACAGTCCGGGAAATGGTTCATGGGTTTGGGCGTGGCCCCAGCACCCGAAACACCTGACACCGAATTGATGACGATACTCGACGTGTCGATGGCCCCTTGGCGGGCCAGTGGGGCCAGTGCCAGTAGTGCACTGGTGGGATAGCAGCCTGGGTTGGCTACGAGCCTAGCATCTGCGATAGGCTCCCGAAAAAGCTCAGGTAATCCATATACCGCTTCTGCGTTGAGCTTGGGCTGAGTATGAGGAAGCTTGTACCACTGTTCATACACCGCCAGGTCGCGAAAGCGAAAGTCAGTCCCCAAGTCAATGAGCTTCTTCCCTGCCGCAAGAGTAATCGCAGCTGGCTCCATAGCCGCTCCATGAGGTACGGCGGTGAAGACCACATCGCAACGCTCTGCCATGTCCGCAAGGTCCAGAGGTTCGTAGCTCCATTGGGCCCAGCCCGCCAAAGACGGCTGGTGCATGGCTACCGTCTGTCCACCCAAGGTGCGCGAGGCAAGGCATTCCAGTGTCACATGGGGGTGTTCACCCAGAAGACGTATTAGCTCATTGCCCGTGTATCCTGAGGCTCCCACGATACCAACCTTAATCACAAATTCGTCCCCCCCAATATACATACAGCACCTGATCACCGAGAGAGCGTCAGGTGCTTGGACGCAAGCATGGAATGATTATACTCCCATATGCATAACTATGCAAGGCGGAATCGCAAAACGTGATGCCGGGATTGTTCTGTTGTGCCAAGGCAAGCCTGTCACTGGACCTGGAAGGTATCACCCAGCGGCCTGTGACTTGCCTTGCCAGCGTATCTCTGACCCCAACTGCGCGAGGTGATCACACGGTGCGGGAAACCACGCCAGCAGCTCGTCCGCCTTCTCTATGCAACTGGTTCCATCAGCCATCAGGGCCGCGATGATCAGGGCGGCTGCAGAGCCTGGATCTTGAGCTCGAACACGAGCGGCACCCAGTGGCGCTCCGCCTCGGATGACAGCGATCTGACCGTCACGTGTGATCTGGGCACCCATGCGTTCCAGTTCGTCAAGGTGGTGCAGACCGCTTTCGATAACGGTTTCAGAGATCACGCTGGTACCGTGGGAGCGCAACAACAAGCTGCACATGGCAGGCCTGAGCAACGAGGGGAAAGAGGGGTAGAAGCCTGTACGCAGGCTCACTGGCTTTGGTCGGCTACTGCCGCGTACTCGAATGCAGTCAGATGTCATCTCTACTTCCGCACCAGTTTCCTCTAGCTTTGCAGCGAGAGCCCGTAAGTGATCGCTGATCACGCCTTGCACGCAGACCTCGCCTCCAGTGGCCGCACCCGCGATGAGGTAGAAGCCACCGGCGATGCGATCGGGGATCACCTCATGCACTCCGCCTGTCCAGGACGTTCCGCCCGCAATGGTGATCGCTTCGGTTCCGGCACCTACGATACGTGCACCCATGCGGTTAAGCAGGTTCACTGCATCCACCAACTCAGGTGCCCGTGAGGCACCGATGATCCGAGTGCGCCCGCGAGCTCTGGTGGCCGCTGTAATGGCAGTCCACGTTGCACCAAAATGAGGGATGTCGAGATATACCTCACCGCCTTGGAGCTGATGCGTTGCCACCCGTACTTGGCCAGCGTCCATCTCGATAGTCGCCCCGAGAGCTCGCAATATTTTACCATAGGGATCCAGTGGGCCCGATCCTACACAGGGTCTGGGCAGCGGCAGGCAGCATTCGCCTCTATGTGCTAATATTGGCCCCAGGAACAGAAGGGCTGACCACGGGAGATCGAGGGGCCCCTCCAACGAAGCCTGACAGGCACCGGGATGCACTCTCCAGCCATCTTCTGTTTGCTCGACGGTACGGCCAAACTGCCGTAGCACATCTGCTTGGCGGGCGATGCTCCGCGTAAGCGGTAGACCCGACAACTGCACCTCATGCGTCGTGGCAGCACAGGCCGCGAGCAAAGCGAGACCCGCTCCACAACTGCCAGTTATGGCGAGTTCACCCCGCAACGTCGTCCCGCCGCATACGTGCAGAACACTAGACATGCCAGCTCCCCCCCCATTGTCACCACATAGCTCAGTTATGTCTTCTGGCCGCATAGACCCGGTAACCACTGGCCCGAGCCACATCCTCTACGTTGCCGAAAATGCGCTCTGCATCTGTGGCGAGCCTCTTGGCTCCCTGCTGCGTACGGGCCACAAAGGCGAAGAGTCCGCCCTGACGCAATCGTTGTCGGGCACCTTCAAATAATTCCAACAGAATCGGCCGGCCAGCACGGATCGGTGGGTTGGTTGTGATTAGGTCAAAGAAGAGATCGCGATCGGCTGGGAAGGCACCACTATGTACTACGACATTTGTGACGCTGTTTCGTGCGGCGTTCTCACGACTCAGCGCGACAGCACGTTCATTGACATCACTCATGTGTACTGTACAGCTTGGACAGCGCGCCGCATAGAACAGGCCGATGGGCCCGTAACCACAGCCGATATCAAGAACATGACCTCCGCTGGGAGACGGTATGTGTGACAGCAGCAACAGTGTCCCCGTGTCTATGGCATGGCGCGAAAACACTCCGGAATCTGAACTGAGAGCCAGACTCACGCCATGGAGTTCTAGCCTGAGCTCATGCCGGCGATGCGCCGCCTTAGGCTGTTTGGAGTAGTAATGATCGTGCACAATGAGACCTCCACGCGCTCAGCTGTCGCTGCCTACTGCCTTCTTCAGCCATCCTCGATCACCAGGGAACAAGAAAGTCACATCAAGAAGCCTGCACACATCCTCCAGGTCCCTTGCATTATGTGTAAGAATGGGAAGCAGCAGCTCGGGACGCTGGTCTTGCACATAACGGTAGTATAACTCCGGTACCAGGTGGCCAGGAATATCGTCTCCTCGATCCAAGCCAAACATGTGCTGTGTCACCGTGGGCAGTCGACAGTCACCAAAGGCATCGCGCAGCTGACGAGTTTCTTGGTAGATATCGTAATGCAACAAGAACGAGGGACGAGGCATGCCGTGGAAAGCCAGACGGGCCCCAACGAACGGCTCATCAAATGCCCGGCCGTTGTAGCTGACGATAGCCGGACGGTCGGCCAAGAACGACGAAGCCAGATGCAGAACCCCTCCCTCCTCGTCGAAGTGACGAGCCACGAACTGCCTTCTGTACCAGCGTTGACCATTTGGCCAAGCCACGCCGATCAGGAAGACAGGCAAGGCCCTAGCCAGCCCAGCGGTTTCGATGTCTATTACGGCAATCTCATGGGGCCCGAAAAACGTGAGTAGCTCGCTATCACGAGCTCCAGCGAGGCGCAGACGTGCCACGTCACGATTCTCTATATGCGCCACGACTTGTTTTGCTCTCGGTCCCCAGCGGGGATGGTCGCAGAGATCCCTGAGATCGTTGTATCCTTGTGTCCGCAGTTGAGATGCGATGACCGGACCAATACCATAGACGAGTTGCAGACGTTGCCACAGATGCGAACTGGGGCCGGGACTAGGCGGTCTGACAGCTGCGAAAGTGGGCAGATCGATTACGTAGGCAGAGCCAACCGAAGTGGTCACTTGACGACCATTGAGAAGGTCATGCTTGGGCTGCACAGGAGTCAAACCGCCCCACGCACTCCGCAACGCCGCCCGGCTGCCCAGACGCCTATGTAGCGACATGTGCACGCCTCCCTAGACGCCTCCTGGTAGCAGTGCGGCTATGCTAGGCACCACGAAATGGGGGTAAACCTTTTCTCGCTGTATGGACGCCTCGTCAGAGGCACCACTCAACACGAGTGCCGTTTCCATGCCCGCTTTCAGGCCCATGGCGATGTCGGTCTCTACGCGATCACCGATCATCAAGCAGTCCTCGGGACGCACACCCACCCTCTTAAGGGCTGCCTCGGCGGTGAGCGGATGCGGCTTACCGACTACGATTTCCGGAGCGACTCCTGAGGCTCCGCTAATCGCTCCGATCATGGCTGCACAGTCAGGGATCTCACCTTCCTCAACAGGACAGGTGCGATCTGCGTTGGTAGCTACGAAGCGGGCCCCTCGCTTGATACATTGGTAGGCGTTGTTTAGCTTCGCGTAATCAAACGTACGATCGAAAGCGGCGACCACCACGTCTACACGATACTCTTCTTGTGCGGGATCCTCAAGCACGCGAAAGCCTGCCTCTGCCAGTTCCTGCCGGAGAGGAGCCTCGCCTACGCAGTAGATTGACGCTGATGGTAGTTCACTGGCTAGGTATCCAGCAAGCACTGCGGAGGAGTTGATGACATCGATTGGCTGAGTGGGGATCCCTAAGCGGGTCAGTTTCTCTGCATAGTCTACACGCGTGTTGATTGGTTTGTTAGACAAAAAGACTGTGCGCGCTGTTTCACGCAAGGCGGAGATTGTCGCTGCAGCTCCCGGAATAAGGGCTGGCCCCAGGTAGACTGTACCGTCAAGATCAAAGATATAAGCGTCATAGGAGCGGTCAGGGGCTGTCATAGTGGGCTGGCGCTGTACACCCTCTTCGGTAACTAGACATAAGAGCCTAACGTCTTGCTTAGCTCGCGGCACGCGGCTTACACGCTGACCAGCGAAGGCGATACCAGCTACAAACGCATCAGGGCGCAGCAGTGGCAGGAATCTATCGTAGTAGCCAGCCCCATAGCCCACGCGGTAGCCGAGGGCATCGAATGCCAAACCGGGTACAGCCACGACATCGATATCACCGGGATCAACGATAGGCGCAGCACTGCTTGGCTCAAGTATGCCAAAGGATGAGCGCACAAGCTCACTGAGATCTGTGACCAGATGGGCGTTGATGACGCCTGCTGTTGAGTCGACCCTGGGCAAAGCAAGCTGCTTCCCTGAGGAAAACACATGCCCTAGTACAGTTTCTGTTGATACTTCGCTGCGAATCGCGGAATACAGCATGACCGTGTGTGCTTCTGCTACCTCGGACAGCTTAGCGAAGTGTCTCCAGATGGCGAGGCTCTTCGCCTGACGTTCTGCGGCTGATTGCGCGTCTCGCCAAGCGGCTATTTTTGCCCGTATCTGACGCTTGGCTTGTACTACATCAGCTGTCAATGCTGTCTCCTCCCCTCAAAGCCTTCTACGCTGCGGCATCGACATGAGCGCCCCTCATTATCACAACTCGTGGCGGGCCGCCGACACGCGTACTTCTGTATCTAGAGCAGCAACCGCATTGTAGGAACTGCGCACAAAGGGCCCACTTGCCACATAGCGAAACCCTAGACCTTGCGCTGCTCGATGGTATTGCTCGAAAATCGCCGGGGGCACGTACTCTACGACAGGCGTATGGTGTCGCGATGGTTGCAGGTACTGTCCAATCGTCACGAAGTCACAGTCGACGTTACGCAGATCCTCTAGTGTGGCGATTGTCTCTTCTTCGGTTTCTCCTAAGCCCACCATGATACTAGATTTCGTATAGATCAAGGGCGCCAGGTGCTTCGCATGCGCAAGAATGGCCAAGGAGCGATCATAGCTAAAGCGAGGTCGCATCCGACTGTGAAGGCTGCGCACGGTCTCTACGTTATGTCCGAGAATAGCAGGCTGTGCGGCTAGTACAACTGCAAGGCAGTCGATATCGCCCGAGAAGTCAGGAATCAAGACCTCCACAGTGGTCTTGGGACAGGCCTGCTGTATCTCACGGATGGTTGCGGCGAAATGCTCAGCCCCACCATCGGCCACATCATCGCGGGTGACTGAGGTGATGACGACATGGGCAAGAGCCAGAGTTCGCACCGCCTGCGCTACACGAGACGGCTCCTGTGCATCGAGTGGCAGAGGCCGACCGGCAGGTACATCACAGAAACCGCAATTGCGGGTACATACATCCCCTAGGATGAGGAAAGTAGCCGTGGAGTTGGCCCAACACTCACCCAGATTGGGGCAGTTTCCACTTTCGCAGATGGTATGTAGCCCCAGACCGCCCAGCAGTTCGCGCATGCGCTTGAGAGCTTGAGCATCTGGAAGCGGCTTTACAAGCCAGTTCGGTTTGCGCAATGGGGGAACCTCCGTTCGTACGCACAGGATTCGCTGTCATTGTGTGAATTACCTGCTCGTTCGTCTGCGAAATCCCTCTATCATGAGTCATCGACATGAGCGCCCCTCATGTCGTCTAGAGAAGAATCGACACTTCGTCACGATCCATCTTTTCAATGGCAGAACTAACCTTTGCAGCCAGAGAGGTGTCTTCGCGGGCAGCATTGCGCACCTGGCGGAGGATATCGATGGCCCGCCGGAAGGCGTAGACGATATCGCCTTCGTCAACAGGCAAGCCTTGCATGATCTCCGCGAAGCGCTCTCCGCGACTCCATCGGTTCGCTACGTCCGCTAGGTGTGCGTGAAGGTGCATGTCAGAGAAACCCAGGTAGGCTTCTTCCATGCTCTGGATCAGGGCGATGGTGCGGCGCACAACTCCCTCATCGAACGAGCGTTGACGGGCGCGGCCTTCCCCCTTGCGAGGCTCATAGTCGAGTGACACGCACAAAGCATTGAGCTCATCCTCATTCCAGTCGTGGAATAGACCGCGGAAGAAAAGCTCTGTGATCAGAAGCTCATGTCCGTTAATCTGTGCTGCAAACTGACCCCGTGCTGTCAGCTTGCCTTCCCGCAAGTAGTCCAGCGCCTCCAAGAGCGCACGCTTCTCACGGAACTCCTCCACGTAGGTATCTGCAGGTGAAACCTGCTTCAGCCGTCGTCTGAGCGCACTCAGTCTCGAAACTATCCTACGATACTCCTTGAGGGAAGCTCGACAAGCCGAGATCACCTGTGGCGAGCACTTCTTCGCGTCGATGCCCTGCAATTCTTTCCCTAGTTGGCGCGCGGAGTGCCGAAGCGCCTTGACATTGTTGCGCCCTTGAGCCTGACGTTGCTGTATGCGACGCTCGAGATCACCCAATCTGCGTCGTGTGCGCTGATACTGCAGTGGACAACTGCGAGAGTCCATGAGCTCGCAGCCCATCAGTGCCTGACGCTGTTTCTCGAGTGTGCCTATCTCACTCTGAAGGCGCTGACGCTCTTCAGAGGCCTGAAAAGAAGCGTAGTTTTTCTGGAGAACTTCCTCAATCTCTTCCTCAGAGTAGCTGCGTACCAGATTGAGCACCGTGTTGTAGCTAAGGGAAAACCTGCTGCGTAGGGGCTCTACGTCGCGTTCCTGCATAGAGGGGAATTCATTGGGGTTAAAGTAGTTCATGTCGACCAGGGCAAACACATACCCCTTGTCGTCAATGCCACGCCTACCCGCGCGGCCCGCAATCTGGAAGTACTCACGATTGGTTAGCGATCGAAACGTCGTGCCATCCCACTTGGTCATAGCATCAAAGCACACAGTCTTGCATGGGAAGTTGAGGCCCACAGCAAAGGTCTCTGTGCAGTACAGCACATACGTCAGCTTCTGCTCAAATAGCTCTTCTACGATATCTTTCGCTACGGGCAGCAAGCCAGCGTGATGAAAGCCAATGCCCCGCATAAGTAGCGCCTCGAGTTCACCTAGGCGGCGGACACCAGCGCCAGCATGCCGAACCACCTGCTCCTCGATGACAGCCTTGACCTGCCGCTTCTGCCTCGCGTCAAGAAAGTCGAAATGCTCAGCCAGTTGCTTGGCGTGCGACTCACAGCGCCTGCGGCTAAAGGCGAAGAAAAGACAGGGTAAGTGCTCCTGTGTGAGCTCTGCCATCAGGTGCAAGTGAGTAGTGGGCGGGAAATCTCCCGCCAGCTTGCCAGAATCGGTTACCCCGAGTTTGCGTGCATAGCGGCGAAAGCGATGAGTCAGTTGCTGGAGGGTAGTGAGACCCTGACCCGATTCGAAGAGCTGATGCTCCAAGGGAACCGCGCGCTCATAGTGGCGTATCACTTTTACGGTCTTGCCTTGCACGCTACTGATCCAGCGAGCCAACTCGTCAACGTTGGGAATGGTTGCCGACAGACCAAGAAACTGCATATGGGGGGGCATGAAAATAAGGCTCTCTTCCCAGACACTTCCCCGAGTGGGATCATCGATGTAATGTATCTCATCGAAGATTGCGTGGGTCGCCTTCTGTAGACGATCAGGGTCCTGGTGCAACAGATTCCGGAAGATCTCGGTGGTCATGATAAGGACAGGCGCCTCAGGGTTGATCACCACATCGCCTGTTAGGATGCCCACGTGGTCTTCACCCAGGAGCTGTTTGAACTCCTTGAACTTCTGATTACTTAAGGCCTTGATAGGGGCGGTGTAGATGACCGAGTTTCCTGCTCGGAAGGCTCGCTCAATGAGGTAATCCGCGATCAGGGTCTTTCCTGTACCGGTCGGCGCTGACACGAGTACTGATGCGTTTTCCTCAATACCCTGAATCGCCTTGATCTGGAACGGATCGAGTACGTACCCGCGATAGGTCGAGATAGTCATGGTATAGGACAATGTCTGCAGCTCCCTTGAAAATCGTGTTGCGCTGTGCGGGCATGTCGGCGGCTTCCGACACGCGTACTCCTCCGCAGAACTCTCCTACCATAGTGATTAAGGATGCCATTACCGTCAGTCTAACACGTTAGTCCGGTTGGGATCCACTCTTGCGGCACTTTGCTTTCTCACGTATAATCCGCCTTGATGAATAGGAGATCTGCCAGTTGCCACTTAGAGACGACCTTGAGCAGTATGCACACAGCATCGGCATCGATAGTTTGCGGGTAGCAGGCTCATATCCCTTTGCTAAGGAGGAGGCCCTTTTGGTACAAATGGCGGCCTCCGGGGAGTACCCGCGTCTTGCCCCGCAAGACATTCCCATGCGCTGTCACCCCAGGCAGATACTGCCAAACGCTCATTCCATTATCAGTGTAGCCGTTTCCTACCTTCTCCCCGACCAACCAACCCATGAGGTCGAAGGCCCACATGGCTCGATCGCCCGCTTTGCTCGCGTAGGCGACTACCACACTATCTTGGCAGGAAAATTGACTCAACTCGCTGCTCACTTGCAGGAAAAAGCAGGTAGGCCCATCCGATATCGCGTGTGCGTGGATAGTGGCCCCCTTGTAGAGCGCGCCGTCGCTCGGAGGGCGGGAGCGGGCTGGTTCGGCAAGAACAGCATGCTTTTCGTGCCCCGACTCGGATCTTGGGTGGTACTGGGGGAGATCATCACTGATCTGGCTCTTCCAGCCGACGAACCTGTTTCTCAGGAGCCCTGTGGAGATTGTCAGCGGTGCCAGCTGGCTTGCCCCACAGGAGCTCTCGCACGTCCGTACCGGGTAGACGCTAGCCGTTGCCTTTCTGCCATCACCCAAACGCCCGGATACATCCCATGGCAGTTTCGCAAACTCCTGGGACGTCGTGTCTGGGGCTGCGACACCTGCCAAGCCGTGTGTCCTTGGAACATCCGAGCTGTTCCGGGCCGTCTCTCGTGGCCGCCCGGGGCCGAGGCAGAAGTGGATCTGATTCGCTTGCTGACCCTGTCAAAGGCGCAATTTGGTCGTCTTTTCGGAAATACCGCTATCGCTTGGCGAGGAAGAACGACGCTGCAGCGCAACGCAGCCCTCGCGTTGGGCAATCTACGCGATCCGTACGGCGTGGACGCGTTGGCGAGCCAACTGGATCACCCCAGTCCCGTTGTGCGCGAGACGTGCGCGTGGGCACTCGGCGAGATCAATGACTCACGGGCCCGCCGTGCACTAGAGCGTGCTCGCCAGTGTGAGCGCGCCCCAGAAGTCCTGGAGACCATTCTCCGGGTCATGGGCAGGGGCTCTACTGCGGAATGACAGCAAGCTTTGCTGGAATGTCCTTGAGAGAGATGATAGGTACGTAGCGAGGATGCTGCAGGTCCAACGGTGCTTCATCGTACTCCCATGTGGCATGCTGAACATGCAGCGCCCAAGCTCCTACGGCTAGAGCTGGCACGATATCCGCCCGTGGGCTGTTGCCAATCACGCAGACACGCGCGGGATCTCTGGTACCAATGGCCCTGCGTAGGGAGTCAGCATCTTTCTCAGGTACCACACACACTCTGTCGATGAGCGCTCTGTAGCCCGAGCGCTCCACCTTAGCTTCTTGCACGCGACTGTCTCCTGCGGTCCAGATAGTCACTTCCCATCCGCCCCTGCGCAAAGCGATCAGCAGGTCCCGGGCTCCGGGGTAGTCTGGCTGCGGTAGGTGCACTACCTGTGCTGCCCGCCGGTATAGAGCACAGGCCACCTGCGGACATGCCTGCTTCCCGTACTCTCGAGCCACGTCGTGGAAAGTCTCTACCCATGCCTCTGGATAGTTGTGAGGGTTTAGCCCGATGGCCCGGGCCTTAGCCAAATCGATCGCGTGTGCTCGCTTCCGCAGGCTCTCGATACACAGGTTTGCTGGTGGCAAGAACTCTAGGATCTGACGCGCGTTTTCTCGACTTGCTGCGTCGTAGAGGGCATTCGTAACCTTCAGGGTATCATCCCAATCCACGAAGGCAGAGCGTCGCATGAAGAACCTCCTGTGCCGAACCTCAGACAGACTCAGTCAACCACGAAAACTATGGCAAAGCGTCCAAGGAAATCGTACTGGTCGGTGGCCCTACGGATACGCCTGCCATCCTCCTCACCCACAATAACCGCGGTCGGAGGACTCCCGGTCGCCTGTTGGGCATCCAACACAAGTGGCAGGCGCAGGGGGTATTCTGGATTCACTGCGACGCGAGGATGGGCTGTGGCCTCCTCAAGCGATCGCACGTAGGCGACAATGCCTTTTCGAATCAGCTGGTCATAGGAGGCGCTCTCGCCAGCAAAGACGAGACGACCAAAGGCATCGTAGATTTTGGGGCTCATGCCGCGTTCGAGGCCAGTGCCTCGGGCGTCGATGACTAGGCCAGTGTAAAGAGGCTGCTGCTCTGTCTTTAGGCGTGCTTCCCATTCGCCAGCCAAACGCTCCATGACCGTATCGCTTGCGTAGAGGGCCACATCATCCCAGAAGACCATGGCCTCCGCAGTGCAACTGAGCACCACCTGAGCCCAGCCTTCGCTCGCGGTAAAGGCGAGCTCGATACGTTCCCACCCATCCCCGGACAAGCCTCGATAGATGCGAGGATAGCCGTTCTGCATGCGCACGCCCAAAGATGCCTGAGCTGGGGTGTCTCCTTGCAGGCGTACCCAGGCGGAAAGCACGTATTCATTTCCGGTGGTAAGCGGTAGAAGAGGTTGCACCCATTCGGAGGCGTAGTCGGTCGGTGGCATCAGGCGAGCCGCATAGGCTGTCTCGTCAGCATTATCAGACGAAGGCCGCCCTACTCCCTTTTCGATGCTGGCTCCAGCCCCACGAGAGATCCAGACTGCGGCCTCAGGCTGGTGTCCGCTCAGCCCAAACCCCCCATCTACCAGAAGGTTCTGGCTACTGACTCCAAGTGAGAAGAAAAGCACCAAACAAAGTATCCCAATGTACCGGAGTGACCGACAAGACACAAACACGGACTCCGACACCCCCCCGCACGTCATTCTTACGGGATCTTCGACACACTGCCCGCCGGGCCCTTTCTCCCATGCAGAGGCAGGGCTTATTGTGAAGGGAATCCGGCGTTTCCGCCGGATCCCCGAGAGAAGGCACTCCACCTCGAATTCCTACTTGACGGTATCCTTGATCCACTCCACTAATTGAGCCTGCGGACGAACACCAACTGTGCGCCCTACCTCTTTGCCGTTCTTGAAAGCTATCAGTGTGGGGATGCTCATTACTCCGTACTTGCTGGCAGAAGCAGGGCTCTCGTCCGTGTTGAGCTTGACGACTGAAACAGTATCGCCGAGCTCAGCAGCCACTGCCTCCAGGATCGGAGCCAACTGACGGCACGGACCGCACCATGGCGCCCAGAAGTCGACGATGACTGGTTTTGTGGAGTCCAGTACAGTAGCCTTGAAAGTTGCATCTGTCGCTGTCTGCATTGGCTAGGGCCTAAGGGAATCGTTCCCTCGAGCCGACACCTCCCGAGAAAATGATGTGATGCTGTGCGGGCATATCGGCGGCCTTGGATTTCCGCCAGCGATGGTGTCGGCAGCTGCTCTCAGTGTTCGCTGTTCTGTGACGGAGCAGCTTCTTACCGACAACATGCATTACGGCGTACACCTACCGCAGCCGTCTCTACTCCCGCGCGTCGTTGGCCGCCGACACGCGTACTCCCTTGAAAGTGTTGTTTCGCTGAGCGGCGGCTCCCCTCATATCAGGAAAAGCCAGATCTTCGTTATTCTAGCTTTTCCATATGCTAGCCGTCAACTCACATGCCGCAAAAAAGCGTCTCCCGGCCAAGCCAGGAGACGCTTCGTGTGCTATGCCGTTCTGCCTGGAAGATCCTAGAAGGCTGGCACCACGGCGCCCTTGTACTTGCTGCGGATGAACTCCCTGACCGCAGAGGACTGCAGGGCTTTCGCTAGCTTGGCGATATCCGCGTTGTTCTTGTCGGCATTTCTTACAGCCAGTACATTGGCGTAGGGCGAATCGGCACCCTCAATCAGAATGGCGTCCTTTAGGGGATCGAGCTTGGCCTCTAAGGCGAAGTTGGTGTTGATTACCGCCGCGTCCAGATCTGGCAGTGAACGGGGTAGCTGAGCAGCTTCCAGCTCCCTGAATTTGAGGTTCTTGGGATTCCCGACGATGTCAAACACCGTGGCACTCAGGCCTGAACCTGCTTTCAGCTTGATCAGTCCGGCCTTCTGAATGAGCAGCAGGGCTCGTCCCCCGTTGGTGGGGTCATTAGGGATACCGATAAGTGCGCCGTTCTTGAGACTTTTAAGGTCCTTTACCTTGCGAGAGTAGACGCCCATCGGTTCCACATGCACCTTGGCTACCCAGGTGAGGTTCAACCGGCGTTCTGTGGAGAAGGTCTCTAGATATGGAACGTGTTGAAAGAAGTTGGCGTTTAGTTCCCGATCTGCCAGAGCAAGGTTCGGGCGCACGTAGTCGGTAAACTCGATGATCTGCAGGTTGATCCCATCTTTAGCCAGAATCGGCTTAACTACGTTCAGAATCTCCGCATGCGGTACGGGGCTGGCCCCCACTTTGAGCACTTTTGCGGCAGCTCCCGCAAACACACTACCACCGACAACGACCAGACACAATACAGAGAAAACGAGACTGCGACGACGGATACCTGCAAGACTCGACTGCATGTTCTTATTCCCCTTTCCTGATGCTGCAGATGATCATCTTATCTCACGCGGTGATCCAAGCGGCGGGCCAACCTGTTGCCCAGTGCTTGCATCACTTGTACCAAGAGCACGAGAACCAGGACCGTGGCCAACATGATGTCACCGCGAAAGCGCTGGTAGCCATAACGAATGGCCAAGTCACCGAGCCCGCCTCCTCCTACTGCGCCTGCCATCGCCGAGTACCCGATTAGGTTGACCGCAGTTATGGTGGCTCCCAGTACCAGCGACGGTAAGGCTTCCGGCAAGAGCACCTTCCAGATGATTTGCCTTGGTGAAGCTCCCATGGCTTGAGCGGCTTCGATCACACCGCTGTCTACCTCCAGTAGCGATGATTCCACCAATCTGGCCACAAAAGGAATGGCCGCTGCCGTCAAAGGTACCATTGCCGCTGCCGTACCTATTGACGTGCCCACGATAAGACGCGTGAGCGGGATGATCGCTACGAGCAAGATAATGAAGGGAATCGAGCGCCCGACATTGACGATGATGCCCAGTATCTGATTGAGCCAGGAACATGGCCACAAATGGTTTGGTCCAGTGATCACGAGAGCAATCCCCAGAGGTATTCCGCCGAGCTCGGCCAGCACGAGGGAAAGGCCTACCATGTATAGGGTTTCCTGCAATCCCTGTGCAAGCAGGGATCGCGTCATTGGGTTGAATACACCCTGTAGAAGATCTGCCACCTTGTCCACCCCCCTCACTTATCCAGCGCAGCGAATCGATCTGAGCGTATATGCTCGGAGTTGCCTAGGACCTCCACATCCACGCCAGCGCGACTGAGATGCAG
Source organism: Limnochordia bacterium (assembly GCA_050951545.1). Lineage (GTDB taxonomy): Bacteria > Bacillota > Limnochordia > DTU080 > DTU080 > DTU080. The sequence goes on from JBMNJG010000012.1 coordinate 350,894, forward strand.
CAAGGCTGCTTCCACGTCCGACGGCTCTCCTGCTAGTTCGACGATCAGGGTTCCCCACGGCTGCTCTTGCACGCGATCAATGCGGCCGTAGAGAATATTGGGCATTACAGGAAGCTGCCGGGCTAGCTCAGCAATGATGGGTCTCTCAGCGACGTCACCAAGGAAGGTGAGCTTGACCAGCCTTCTACCCGGATGAGTCCCCCGATCTAGCAAAGCCGGAGGTATCTCAGCCTCCATCTGTCCCTTGAGCAGCCGACGAGCCATCTTGCTTTGAGGATGCGTGAAGACCCGTGGGGTGTCACCGACCTCGACCAAGTGCCCCTCATCGATGACCGCCACCTTATCGCAGATTTCCCGAATGACGCCGAGTTCGTGGGTGATCATCACAATGGTGAGACCCATACGTCGGTTGATGTCGCGTAACAGGTGCAACACCTGTAGCGTTGTCTCGGGATCAAGCGCTGAGGTAGCCTCATCTGAGAGCAGCACATCCGGTTCGTTCGCTAGTGCCCGAGCAATACCGACACGCTGTTTTTGACCACCAGAAAGCTGTGTTGGATAGGCGTCGGCTCGTTCGGCTAACCCCACAAGCTCTAGGAGTTCCCTCACACGCACCTGAATCTGGGGCTTCGCAACCCCCGCAATCTCGAGTGGAAAGGCCACGTTGCCAGCTACGGTCCGGGACGCGAGAAGGTTGAAGTGCTGGAAGATCATTCCGATTCGCCGCCGCGCCACCATTAGTTCTGACCCGGACAGGCGCGTCATTTCCTGACCTGCTACCTCAACCACGCCGCAATCAGGCCGTTCCAGCATGTTGATACAGCGGATAAGCGTGCTTTTTCCCGCTCCTGAAAGACCCATGATGCCAAAGATGACTCCCCGGTCGATATCGAGGCTTATTCCGCTGAGGGCTTCGATGCGTCCAACACCCGAGCCGAAACTCTTGGCGACATCGCGCAAACGGATAATCGGTGAGTCCGTGGCACATGACGAACGTCCATCCGGAAAAAGAACAACCTCTCCGGATGGAAGAGGTTTATTTCTCATAGTCCTACACCTCCTCTCATCTCCCTGGAGATAACAATGCTATCCCCAGCAGGAATTGGCACCTGACGCCTATAGGCGCTGGTTGCCGGGCTTCATCGGGCCAGTCCCTCCACCTCTCTTGATAAGAGCTTCTCTATGCGATTGAAGATCAAGCTGGGTCTGAGTATACTCGCTTTTCCCTGGAGTGTCAATTGCCTCCTAGAAAATCGTGTTACGCTGTGCGGGCATGTCGGTAGCCTAGTAGCCAATCTTCGCTGGCGGGTACGATGCGGGACACCTTCCCAAGAACATGTGGAGCGGGTTACATCATCAGATGCGTCTGACTTAGGCTCATTCACGGCTTGACGGTCCCCGGAAAGCACCGCCGTCAGAGCGATGCACTCTAGTAGGGCACGATGAAAAGGTGCCGATTGCATGGCTCGATCGCCATGCAGACTGGTCTCATGGCGTCGCTGATGACAGCAGTTGATCTAGTGATATGGTATCTTCTATGTGTCGTGACGCCACCACTCTACGCTGGCCACAAAGCGGTCGAGAGCAGCTTCGCGGCGTTCCAGGCGCGAGCGAATCCCTTCTGTGATCTGGCGCGTTTCCTCGGAAGATAGCGTCTCCATGATGCTCTCGGCGGCCTCCAGTGCTTCGCGCCCAGCGGCGTCAGCCGAGAACAGTTCCATAAGCGCTGTCTTGAGCTTCGACCTGTCGAGCCCATGCAGCGTATGCATGGCGGCGATCTGTACGGCGCTAGCCTTGTCTTCGGTGACCAGTCTCCGCATTTGAGAGCATAGCTCATCTGATGCTGGGGCTAAGCGTACCAGCTTCACAGCCACCTCCCTCACCAGAGGGCTTTCGTGTCGCAGGAGGCTTCGCAATGTGGCGACTAGCGGGCCGCGCTTGGCTGCGCCTATCATCTTACGTGCTTCAGAGGAGTTCTCCTCGGTCGGATCCCAACTGACAATGCCCAACTGTTCATAGGACAACAACACAGCGGCGGCTCTGGTACGTGTCTTGGCATCCACCAGAACAAGCCCTACCAGATCCGCTACCACCTCAGGCAGCAGACGTTCTGCAGTTAGGCTAAGTGCCACATCGCGCACACGCGAGTGCTTGTCTCTAAGCCAGCTTGAGATGAGTCTTGCTGGCGCGTTGCGCCCTCCTTCGAGAAGCGCATCATAGGACTTTTTCTCTAACCTGTCCAGCTTCTCGCCCTCAGGCCTTCGGTAGAATTTGGCGAGCAGGCCTAAGAGCTGTTCATCCTCGGATTTTCCCACCAGGTAGATCGCTAGGCATTGCAGGAGATAGTCGTCAGACCACAGGCTGCGGCGAATCGGTTCATAAAGCTCCTCTGAAGAAGCAGAAAGCGCAATACGAATAAGCTCACCAGCCAACCAGCCTTCATCCGTTAAGGCAATGACTCGAAAGAGCGCGGGCAGGGTACCTGCGGAGACCACTTGAGCTAAAACGGCCTTGGCGTCTTCTCGAGCTTCGTAGAACATGTGACGAATATGCCGTTCCAGATCTTGGATGCTGTCATCGCGGTGTGCCCGTTGCATGTAGATGGAATAGAAGTGGGCCTGCACTGCCTGGGGCTGCACGCTGACGACACGGAGAAAATAGCGTCCCTTACGTGGCGACAACGCAAGTTGCTCCAGGGCGGACTGAACTTCAGGGCGCCAGACATTTTCCTCATCGCGCAGCATATCGAACAGATTCTCAACCTTGAGCCGGTACGTCTCATTATCCATCCTCATGCCGACAATAACCCCTCTTGGTTGATATTACCCCCAGTACGGTGACTTGTGCAGCTGTAGCTATCCTTGGCAACAGCGCACAAGAAAAAGGGTAGGGCAACCCCTTCTTATACCCCAAACGGCGGGCTTGGACTGACAGGGCCATAGGCCCAAGCAATGGTGAAGCGTAATTCACCTTCATTATACCAAAAGTCTTAGCGCTGGCAAATGGGGGTAGCTCGCGATTAGGTTCGATCTAGTTACCCAGGCGATAGTCCCGATAGGTTATGGTTAGGCGCGTCGCGAATGGTGAGATGCTTGCCTCTTGCTGGGCCAACACCATAAAGCCCTTCATCAGCGTGTAGGTGTGGCTCACACGTACGGTACCCCAGTTATAGCGAGCTTCGGTTCGCCTCATAAGATGCTCATGCTCATCGATCCAGATGCGGCCTTCAATAGCGCCAGAATGAAGCTGAGGTCGACGTACTCCCCTAAGCACGAAGTACGTCTTTTCGCTCACCTGTTCCTTGCCTCCATATTCCAAACTGAACCCGGCGAGAGCCTTCTCAAAATCAGCAAGATCCGCTAGAAGATCGGGCGGAATAAACGAGGGTGCTCCTTTGGCTTGCACGATGACCGCATTGCCGTTGCGCTCGACGGTCGCGCTAAAGCGCCACCTACCTAGGATGCCCGTGATGTCTACATCTTGTGTGAAGCTCACTCGCTTCGGTTGCAGCATCGCCCCACGCATGAGTGATAGCAGTTGCTCTGCGCTTTCTTGCTCAGCGGCTGCCGCGACAGCCCCACAGGTCATGATAAGGGCAACGATCAGTAGGGCGCAGAGCAATTGTGCGAAGCCTACGGTGCTGGGTCGCTTTGTCAAGCTGGTCCTCGCTTTCTTGCCGCATTCCTGCGGGAATGCTATGCTAGGAGCAAGCCATGAGGAGATATTCAAATACGCTCCCGCCCAAACAAGTTCGAACACTCCCTTTAGAGAGGAAACGCCGATGAACGATCAGCCCAAGGAGCGTGTGTGGACGCTCAGCGAAGAAGAGATCGCCAATCCCATTTGCCAGGGTTGTGATGAGGCACTACAGGTCGGACAGGAAGTAGCGGAATGCCCTCGATGCAAAGCGCTCCATCATCTTTCGTGCTGGATACGACGAGGGGGTTGCGCTCAACATGGCTGTCCGCAGACGGCCGATGCATCGCTGACCGAGACCGTAACTCCCACATACGACCCCCCCGCACGGGAAACTCTGGCCTGGTTGCCAGTGGCCATCACCATCTTGCTTCTTTTGCTTGTTGTAGGTGGTGGCATCTGGGCGTTTGTTAACCAGCCGTCATCAAAAGGTCATCTCACCATCATGGTGACCACTGGACCCGATGTCGATAGTCTGCAGCACCTAGCGGCTGACTTTAGTAGCGCTCACGAAGGTCTGGAAGTGAGTGTGCTTGTTCTCCCTGCAGACTCTACTGAGATGTACGAACAGAAGCTGATCATTATGCTTGCTGCCAAGGACCCCCCAGACATCATCATACTTCCTTACTCGCGGTTTCTCGTGTACGCTGCCCAGGGGGCTTTAGCACCGCTTGATGCGATAAAAGAGACAGTTGCCCAGGCCGTTCCCTACGGCAAACGCCTGGCGAATGGAGAAGCGAATGGTCAATTCTATGGCGTTCCTCACCCTTCGCGCCCAGGCATTCTTGCCGTACCCGCTTCTAGCCACAATCTAGTGGAGGCCACGGGGCTGCTGCTTCATGTGGTCAAGGGCCTTCCGTTTACAGCGGATCTTGATGACCTTGCTGGGGGCCAGCCACTGATCGCCGAGTCCAAAGATAAGTGAGTCTACTGACTGTCATTGGTTACGCATTCCTGTCGGATGCCTGCGCTATGCGGCTGGCATTAGCTGGGCAAGAGTGGTTTCGGATTAGAGCTGTCCGCCACTAATCCGAAACCGAGTGACCCAAGAGGGTTAGGGTTACCAGTCCAGTTCTGAAAGAACGGCCCTGATATAGCGGATATCCTGCTGGGCGTACCATTCGCGATCGCCCGCCCGAGGCGCTTCAATGCACAACGGCCCATCGTACCCGGATGCCTTGAGCAGCTGAAGAAACTCGCGGTTGTTGATCTCACCCTCGCCTAAAGCAGAGGCCAGTCGTCCGCCGCTCGGAAGGCGAACCGAGTTTTTCAGGTGGACGTAATACAGTCTGTCACCACACTCAGCTATCGAGTCTGCGACGGAACGGGTACCCTGAAAGAAGACGACGTTGCCGTGATCGAGATTGATACCTACCGCTGGGTTGTCGATCATGTCGACAAGTCTGCGAGAGGGTGCGGGTAGGTCATGCAGGTAGCCCATATGGGTCTCAAAGGCAAGGCGGAAGCCGAGTGTGCCAGCCAATTCGCCCAGGCGCTTAAACCCCTGCGCCGCCTGCTGCCAGTGCTCCTCGGTAGCCACCGCTGAACCTTGCTTATCGTATTGGGCGTAGGGCACGCTGCGATCTGGGTTGCGCAGCGATCCAGCCATTGTGTTGCACACGGTAAGCTCAAACCGCTGGGCTGCCAGAGTAAAGAAGTGCTCGTACTCTGCCAGATTAGCCTCGCGTTCGTCGGCACTGCTGACCATCAAATCTGGCCCAGGTCCTCCAAACAGCACATAGCGGAGCCCCGATTTCCTCTGTGCAGCCGCGATGGAGTCCAGATACTCCTCCACGCTCTCCGGAACCGAACGCCGCTGACGGCGGAACTCGATGCCGTCGAAGCCCCAGCGCACAGCTTTCGTACACATCTCTTCGATCGTTTGACCCTGTTCGCAGTAGTTCACATGCATGATAACGGGTTGTGCCACGGGTAAACGCCTCCCACCGGAAATCCTTTTTTGCGCTATGGATGAAGTCAACACTCCATGATCGCTCGGATACGGTCTCGAATAATCCCCTCAATCGCGGGGTCAAACGGCGCTGGCAGGTTGTAGACCTTCGCCGAGGTGTCTGGCTCGTAGCCACCCTCAGCAAAGTAACGAGTCGGCGCAATATAGCCAATGAGCCCATTGCTGTAGGCGACAGGGATCAGATGACGTTGCGGTTGAAGGTTCTTGATGAACAACCCGTAGTCGCAGCACACCTCGCCACTCATCCCGACTAGAGAGAGCTCACGTGCCAGATCGAGGCGGTACAGATGGAACGCAGAGGTGTGGCGTCCATCGGCCAATGGCAGGTCCAAGACCTCCATGCGGTGGTGGAGATGACCTGTTAGCTCTGTGGATGAGTGCTCCAGGACGCGGTTCACTTCCGCGCCCAAGGCATTACCAAAGAGCGTCACTTCCTGCGGCAGACCAGAGCGAAACCTCCTGGCACCAATCAGAGTGCAGTTAGGACGAACATCACCACAACAGCCCGCCAAAAAACCGGCACTCACACCAGGCAACGTATTTTCCAGCCAGCGACGGGCCGCTCCCGGGTACTCCGCCGATATGGTGTAGTCTCCTAGGACAGTAGGATGGCATGTGAAGTGGAAGAGTATGCCTAACACTTGGGCGGTATGAGCATCGCAGAATGAGATGACCACGACCTCATCGTCGCGTACTCCAGCGGTGTTCGGAGCCATGACGGTGGTGCTACCAGTGGACACTCGACGGTTGATGCTGTAGCCAGTAAGCTGACCTCTTCCCAGCTTGATCGTCACCTCGCACAGCTGTTGGCGCGCTTCATCCATCGCATCGATCAGTTTTTCCTGGAGATCATAGAGATAATCGGCGTCTGGCGGGCCTCCCGCGGTCAACAGGCCGTCTGCCGTCTGCGGGCCTGAGTGTGTATGACTGGCTGCCAGGAAAACACAGTCGGGTGCCAGCCCAAGGCGCTCCAAAGCCGCGGCCTTGACCCCGTCGTTAAGAGTAGCCCCAAAACCGATGATATCAGCCGTAACGATACAGGCATTCTTGCCGTCTTCCTCTAACCAGAAGACACGGGCTTCAAGATCGTCCCGAACCGCTTCGGAGCCATGGTTGCGAAATCCAAAACCAGCCAGAGCAATCCCAACAGGTGGAGTAATGGAAAGCCTGGCTGTGCCCAATCGCACATGGATCGCCTCCTACAGGTTGAGCACCGACGTAGGGTTAGTACCCCCTACGTCGGCGCAACTAGCAGACTACTGAACCTCGACGCGTGTGCCAGTGACAGCCGACTCGTGAGCCGCCATGGCGATGGCGACCACGTGTCGCCCTGCATGGCTATCGGCCTCGGGTGGTGTGCCAGTGCGGATCGACTCCACGAAGGCCACCATTTCATCATGCAACCCGTTGTTGCTGTCAGTCGGTATCTGGACAAGCTGCTCTCCGTGCTTGTGCAACAGGATTGGACCAGCAGCTGAGCCGGAGGTCAGCTTAGCTGTCCCCTTCGTCCCGGTTATTCCTAGCTCATAGCTGCCGATGCGGTGGACTCGACTGGAGGCTAACGAACCTACCGCCCCAGACTCAAACTCCATGCCGATGAAGATGCCCTCCTCCACCGTATTAGCTGGATCATCACCGCATCTCATTGTTGCCTGTACGGCACGCACATCACCGGCCAACCAGGCGAGTTGATCAAGCTCATGGCTATAGAGCGAGAAGAGCCCGCCGTATGTCTCTTTCTTCAGTTGCCACCCACCTACGCCTCCGCCAGGACCCATACCAAAGCGAATGGCATGTGTTAAGCGAATGTCACCCAACTCTCCAGCGGCGACCAGTCGCTTTAGCTCGCGAAAAGACGCCTGGTAGCGGCGAACATAACCGATCATCAGCAAAACACCCGCGCGTTTTGTGGCCTCGATCATCGCATCGCATTGGGCCAGGGTCAAGGCCATTGGTTTCTCGCAGAAAACGTGCACGCCCGCCGCAGCTGCATCAATCGTGAGTTCAGCGTGTGTGAAGTTTGGTGTCACGATAGCCACAGCATCAAGCTTCTCTTCGGCGAACATCGTCTTGTGGCATGCATAGACACTGGGGTTGGTACCCAGCTCGGAAGCGAGGGCCTGGGCAGACTCCGCGGAAGCGTCACACAAAGCGACGAGCTCCAGGTTTGGGATAATCTTCATATTTCGTGCATGTTGCCTGCCAAGACCGCCGCAACCTATCAGCCCAATCCGTATCGCCTTCTTACTAGTCATTCAGATCCACCGTCCCTTGCTTTATTACTGATCTTCAGTAGCGATCGTACCTATGTGGCTGAGCAACCTCGTACCTTCGTTCGCCTGTGTCAACTTTAGCAAGAAACTCAAGAAAGTGCGCACACCTACTTACGAAATACCCCGTCTATATACGGTCTTGGCTTGCCATTACCCTTCCTTGGACGGCAAAAAGAGTCAGACATCTCATGACGATGCCATGCGCCGAGCAAAGACCCTAGCTGGTGCGCCGTCGCTGCCCACGAGGCAAAGGGGAGCGACCACCAAAAAGACCTCCTCTCCGGCAAACTCCTCCAGAGCCACTAGTCCTTCGACCAAGACCACACCCGAAGAAAGCAAGAGATCATGGAGGGCCAGGCAATGTGTGGCATGGATGTTTGGCGCATCTGTACCAATGAGGCGCACTCCATTGCCTCTGGCGAACCGTGCAGCATCGAGCGAAAGCCCAGGCATTTCTGTGAAGAACTGGGGCGTCCCGAGATGCTGGTCCCACCCAGTACAAAGAAGCAGCCTTTGGCATGGAAGCGCCGCCTCGAGGTCTGCTACTGTCATCTCCTCTCCGGGAGCGCGGTGGCGGAGATCAACCACCCTTGCCGGACCGATCAGTGCCTCAAGAGGAAGCTGATCCGCGGTAAGCCCGCCTGGGACAAAGTGGCTGGGCGCATCGACGTGCGTCCCCGAGTGGCTGCCCAGATGCCACTGCGTAAGGCGGAAGCTGGCTTCGGGGTAGTCGCTGACCAATCTGCATACGATTGGGGGGTCTCCGGGAAACACGGGTGTGTCGACCGAGATGGGAAGAGTAAGATCACGCCAGTGGTGCATCTGTGCATGCCGCCCCTCTTGTCGAATACTTGGGTGTCGACAGCTGATCTCCTTTTACCTGTTACTTGATTGCCGAAAAACCGGATCCCGTGCATACAGGAACCGTGGGGCTTGCAGATCTGGTAGAATGATGGAAGTGATCGAAGAACGGCGAATAGGAGCATGTCCCATGGGTGTACAAGCCAGAAACGTAGACGTTGCCAAAGAGGTAGAGGGTGTATCACTGGTTGAGGTCTTCGTGACCTTCGCGCGCATTGGGGCCTTTACCTTCGGGGGAGGTCTTGCCATGCTGCCCTTGTTTGAGAGAGAAGTGATCGATAGCAAGGGCTGGATTTCGCGTGAAGAGGTCTTGGACATCTACGCCATCAGTCAGTCCATCCCTGGTGTCATTGCAGGAAACGCAGCTGCTTTCATCGGTTATCGCCTGGCTGGCATTGCGGGGGCCGTGGCCGCGCTAATGGGGGTTATGGTACCCTCCCTCATCGTGATCATAGCTATCGCTACGTATTTCACCCAGTTTCGCGAGAATTTCTATGTGGCAAAGGCTCTGCAAGGAGCCAGGGCGTCGGTCGCTGCACTGATCATCCTAGCCGCTGTCCGTATCGGTCGGGCCTCACTGAAAAACACCTTCTCAGTGGTACTCGCCACATTGGCCCTGCTGATGGCCCTGTTGACAGATGTCGACATGATCTATGTGATCCTGGCTGGCGGCCTGTTAGGAATGTTCGCTTGCAGGATAACGTCGGGAGGCGGACAGCAATGATCTATCTGCAACTGCTCTGGGTCTTCTTCCGACTCGGTCTGTTCACCGTAGGGGGCGGATACGCCATGCTGCCGCTGATCCAAGCAGAGATTGAGGGCCGTGGCTGGATTACGGCCGCCGAATTCGTCGACATGCTGGCCATCGCTGAGATGACGCCCGGCCCTGTGGGCGTCAATACTGCTACCTTCGTAGGATACCGTTTAGCGGGGGTTGCGGGCGCAGTTCTCGCCACCACTGGTATTGTCCTGCCATCATTGATCTTTGTACTACTGATCTCGAAAGCCTTGGACAAGTTTCGTGACCATCCCACGGTAGAGGCTATTCTATGCGGGATCCGACCCGTTGTAGCTGGTCTGATCGCTTCCGCGGCGGTATTCGTCACTCAAGCGGCCATTGTCAGTGAAGGGTCCGCTCAGGGCATGCTCAGAGTGGATCCGGTGGCCATCATTCTCTGCCTCGCTAGTATCGTCGCAGTGGGCAGATACCGGCTACATCCTATCAGTGCCATCGTGGCAGCGGGGATAGTGGGAACGCTTGTTTTCTGACCTTCGGCGTCTGTCCTAGCCTCGCACAGCGGTACTTCATGCCGATCCACGTAAAGAGGGCGCTCAGCGCCCTCTTTTATTGTATGCTGGGCCGTGGCCACAGGCCGCTGATGTTCGTTAGGAATCACAAAAGGCGTAGCAAATGTCACAAGGATTCCAGCCCTTTCCATTCTAGAATGAACACCGCCCCATGTATAGGACCATACTCCTACTTATGGGACCAATGTCGGGCGTGCACGTCGATGGTGCCGCATCGAAGGACTCTCGGAGGAGTGTCAACATGCTGATACCAAAATCAGATCGAGCAAAGACGGGTATTCTTGATCAGGACGCCCTAGCTCGATATGCCTTGGAGCACCTAATAAGCCAATCATCGGATCTGCAACTGGTGGTCCAATGGAAGGGAATTCCCGCGACTTGCGAGCTGATGTCCGTGGAGATGGACGTGTTGACGGTCTCCATCGAGACAGTAGAGGCCTCAGGAGTAGCGCTTGGGCCCTCCCTTGCTCTGTTGTCTGCGCATGTTCCGGTACTGGCCACCAGCGCCTGCATGGAGCCAGCCTTGGTGGTGGATTGCTTACAGGCGGGTGCAAAGGGCTTCGTCTGGAAGGGTGTCGACACGCAAGGTCTCATGCAAGCGGTAAGGGCTGTACTGGCTGGCGACCGGCCAATCATGCCCTCTATGGCTGACCGACTGGTTTCCTATGTATTGAGTCACGACATCCGCCAGATGGATCGCTGCTCCGAGCTGACGGGCCGAGAGAACGAGGTGCTTGGACTTATTGCCAATGGGCTGAGTAACAAGGAGATTGCGGCGACCTTGAGCCTCAGTGTACGTACAGTGAAAGCGCATGTGAGTAACGTGCTGCGAAAACTCGACGTAGCTGATCGTACGCAAGCCGCTCTCGTAGCAGTCAGCATGGATCCGGAGAGCCGTCCCCTGCAGCGGTACTACCGTCGTGGTACCAAGGTACGATAGCCCAGCGCCCTAAGGAACAATGGAAAGATGAAGGCGAAGGTCATAATGTAGGAGATGCCTGAATGATCTGCGGCACTGGAAGGGGTCCCGAGATGCGCCCAAACCTCATGTGGAGACTGGCAGTGACTCTCGCCCTTGTCTCAGCGTGGTTTTTGCTCGGAGCTGTCGGCTGGGGCCGTGCTGAGGAAGCTCAGCTCAGAGTGACTCCAAGTCAGGTCAGTGTGGCGATTGATCCGTCTCGCGTCTCCTCTCTGGAATTGGCGGGCGGACTGCAGGCATATCTCTTGTTTCCGACGGACGCTGAACAGCTCACCCTTGGTTTTTCACTCACCCCACTGATCGACCAAGCAAGTGGCCGCGCTCTGCCAGCAGACCGACTTCTGGTAGGTGTGGGTGATCTGCAGCCTGTGTCCGCAATGGGCCAACAGCCGGTTCCGTTGTCAGCATCCGGACCCACGATAGTTCAGATTGGTGTGCAAGCGGGGGCTTTCGACTCCCCAGGGCTTTACCAAGGGCGGTTGTGCCTAAGCGCAAACGGCGGCAGTGTGGAGGCAGTTGCGAATGTCGACGTGCAGATCGAGATACTGCCGTGGGCGGCCATTCGTCAGCTCGCACCGTATCCACTGGTAGTAACTTCACAGGACATTCCTGGTCCTGATGCCGTGATGAGTAGTGAGGAGCAGTACGTTCTTCTTGTGGCGGGTAATCACCGCTGGCAACTGGTGGTTCAGGCACCTGATGGACTTCAGCCCCAATCTGGTCCCGCCACGGCACCGCTCGCTGGCCGTTTAGACATGAGAGTCTTCCCGAGCGATTGGGTGCAACCAGTGACAAATGGCTTTGCGAAGCTCACTGAAGATCCTGCAGTGCTAGCGGTCGGTAAACCGACTGGCGATTGTGCGGACGGCTGGGTAGCGGTGAGCCTTGAGGTGCGTATGCCCTACGGGCGCCACCAAGCCGCAGGAGCCTACAGCGGAGATCTGACGCTGGCAGTGAGACCGTACTAGAATCACCAACACAGTGGCACCTCTCACAGCAGACCGCGCGTGGTTGCTGCGGGTGCAAATAAAACAAGGAAGTACAGGAGGAATCACGGATGAAAAGGCTCTTTCTTGTAGCTCTCGCTCTTTGCTTGGTACTCGCAGCAGTGCCAGCAATGGCGGAAAACCTGCTTGACGGCAGGCAGATAACGGTAGGGCCGTGGATTGTCATCGAGACAGAGGGTTACGCAACCGGAGCTCCGCGCTACTTCAACCCTGGTGAGGCTTGGGGTAACCAGGAAACCCAGGTGAGACTACCGATGAGTGCGCTTATCCCCTGCTACTTGGAGATGCTATTGCAGGGCAATGACGTCAATGCCCTTCTTCAGAGCTGGGGTCCGGATGCCAACGCTGACTATGCCCCTGGTAACATGTACCTGGCCTTTCACCCCGAGGTGGGCGGCTACATCCATGCTGACTGGAGTCTGTACCCGGATAGCCATGACAACAACTACGAGGCTCCCCTGGGCGACGACTCCTTCATTCGTGGGTGCGATACCTTCAAGACTCAGCTCTGGTCCAACATGAACTACAAGTACACTGTGTCAGTGAAGGATGGCGGGCTCAAGGGCGGACTCGATGCCAACGCCGTTCTCCCGGTAGACATGCGTGCTGCTGTGTCCGTCACCGACCCGGGACTGGCTAATGCTGTGTGGGGCGGCACCCATACCTTCCTCGCTGACGGCGACGCAGTCCTGGTCGATGGCGGGAACTTCCTCCAGTCCAGGGTGATCTACCAGCAGTTCCGAGTACCGTTCAACCGGAGTTTCTCGGCTGGTCATTACACAGGTGAGATCACCTTTACCGCTGCTACGATCTAGTTTCGGGAGAGATGCACGACAGAGGGGTCGGACGCGCCCGACCCCTTTTCTTGTAAGAGGCGCTGCTGATACGGACGATCAGGGAGTGAGTGACCATGAAAAGATGCTGCATGTGGATGGTGGCAGCCATCCTGATGAGTGTGGCTGTGGGCGGCCCAGCACTGGCCGCCGGGTACCAGCCTATAAAGGTGGAGCCTTCTCGATTCGTCTTTGAAGGAAAGCCTGGGGAGCAGATAACGGGCTCCATCGTAGTGCGCAACACAGGTCAGGAACCAGCCACTCCTCAGGCGCTTCTGAGCGATTGGACTCTTGATGAGGGCAACAGACTGGTTGTCCTGGAAGCTGGTAGTCTCGATTCGTCACTGGAGGGGTGGATCAAGTTTAACCCGCGCAGGTTTCAGATGCAGCCTAACGCGGCTCAGACCGTGCGCTTCACCGTCAAGATACCTCATGACGCTCAGCCCGGTGAACGCCGCGGCATGATCGCCTTTGAGCAGATCGTCCCCTACGACGAAGGCGGAGTTGGAGCCACAGCTCGGGTACAGGTAACGAGTACGATCTACGTAGCCGTGCTACCCATAGAACGACATATCGACATCATCGGTCTTCACATACAGCCAAACGAAGACACCCGGACCTCAACGTTGGTGCTTCAGGTCAAGGGGACGGGTACTGGTCATTACCGCGGCGTGGGTCGCTTCCAGATTCTGCCCGATGGTGATGAGACACCTCTTGCCTCAGGAGATCTGGAACCACTTGTCGTCATGCCAGGTGTGGCGAGTCGCTTTGGTGGTAGCGTCGAGTATGTGTTAGAGCCGGGCCGCTATCGCCTCGCTGTTGAGATCATCTCTGAGGAAGCAGGTAGTCTACCTCTTCACAGGATCTATGCTTTCGAAGTGCCCACGACCGAAGTCTAAGCTGGAGGAGTCTCGCCATGCGCTTTTTTCGCTCCACCGGGATCCTCATCACCATGTGCCTTGTGTGGCTCATGGCATGGAGCAATGAGCCAGCAAGGGCCTCGTTATCCGAGATGGATACCAGTGTGGTTCGATTGGATATCAACGACCGCAAGTTCAGTGAGGATTTTGAGTTGTACGACGATGGAGAGACGGTCCTTCTTCCCCTTAGCCAGGTTGGACAGCTCTTGGACGCGAAGGTGAACCTAGATCCAGTGCTGATGGCCGCCACCGTTGTTCGCCCCTGGGATGGGCTAGAGGGGCTCGTTGACCTTCAGCGCCAGGTCTGCTTCTGGGGAGAAGAGCAGCTCGTCATGTCACCTCATGCTGAGCTTGGGCCAGGCGATTTCTACGTGCCGCTACCGATCGTGGAACGGCTTATGGACGTACAGGCAGTATGGAAGCCCGAGACACAGGTGCTGCGGATCACCGTAGGTCGTCAACTCAGCAAGCTACGGCCAGCAGCAGGCACACCGAGTGACTCCGTAGTAACCAGCGAAGAGTTTGAGCCCTCACCCACTCGTACGCCGCCCATGGTCAGCTTGGGGGCGATCCAATACGTGCTCAGGCATGAGTTGACCGTGCAAGGGTCTGAAGAGCATAGGCAGGATAGCCTGGCCTTGTCCGCACACTGGCAAGCGGCGGGCATTCCGGTGGATATCGCAGTCAGTGCAACCGATGTCCTGTCACCGCACCCGAGGTGGGAGCTCAAGCGCGCGACGGCCACCTACCTCTCTCCTGACGTGGAGGTGGTTGCTGGCGACACGAGTCTGAGCCTGGGTAGGGTGCTGCAGAGCAAGGAGATTCGTGGCCTGCGACTGGCAGCGCCTCCCGGTTGGACATCTGGTGTTTTGCATGCGGTCACGACGATCGAAGGGTGGGTCGCCGACGGTTCCGAGGTCGAACTCCGCGTCAACGGAGCCTACTTTGGCAAGCAAGTGGCGACAGACGGGTATTACGCCTTCAGACATGTGCCTCTGCAGATCACCAGAGCAAACCGTCTGGAGATTGTGGTCATTGAGACGAGCGGCTTGCGCCGAGTGGAGACGCGTGTTCTAACGGCGACGCCGCGCCTTCTATCTGCGGGGAAGCTGCAGGCCTCAGCGGGTGGAGGTTGGGTGAGATCCGAGAAGACTGGGGAGTGGGATTCGGCAGTGATGGGCGCATCTGCCTATACGGGTGTCACCTCGTGGCTTACAGTGGGTGGCGAACTAGCCCGGCAGGTAATTCTCGATGGCAGCCAAGATCATCCGGATCATCTGGCAGGTGCCATAGGACTCGCCCTGCGGGCCAGCGACGGCCTAGTCTTTGCTCTGGACTGGTTGGCCAGTCAACCACAGGGAGCAGTCGGTGCGCCCGCACAGGGAGCTGAGTTGACTGCTAGCCTGCGCATGGGACGTACATCGTGGCAGAGCATGATCTTCTACCGAGAGCCAGACCTGTACCTGTTTTCACCGGGTGCGCCAGATACGCAAGGTTTTCGGGTGGTCGGCGAGTACAACATCAACCGCGCCTGGAGTCTGCAAGGGTCCTATGAACTAGCCACTTCGGTCAGCGACTCATCTCGGTCTCCAAGAACCAGGGTTGGTGGCGTGCTGCAATGGACTCCTTCGCTTGATCGCTCCGTGGTGCTTCGCCTGAATCACGTCCCTAGAGATAGAGACAGGGTTTCCTTGACGCACCGCTACAGCAATGTACAAAAGGGTACTGAACTGAAGTCTGAGTCAGAGGCGACGTGGGTGGAACGTCCCCAGGCGTCGCCTGTTTTGACCAATGTCAGTGCCCGCTTAGAGTTCGACCAGGCTCTAGACAGCGCAAGCTACCTGGGCCTACGCTACAGGGGGGTGGCAGATTGGCCTCTAGGCGGTGATCTTTCCCGGCGTGGCTTCGCACTGCTCACGAACACGGTCCAGGTCGACGCCACATGGATGCCAGGAACGTGGCACGTGTATGGAGCAGTGCAGATGACCGACGCTCGCGATACGAGCGGAGGAACGCCACCCTTCTACGAAAGCGGAGCTGTTCTCAGTATTTCGAGAATCACCGGGGTGTGGGTCAGCGGTATGGCAAGCGAACTCATACACATGCGCCGCAACAGCACTCCTTTGGGTTCCATAGTCAACGGAGTCTATGTGGGAGCAAGACCCGAGCCCAAGGCTTTGGTCCTACTGAAGCTGGAGCACACTCAGCCTCTGTGGAGCGGCGTCTTTAGGGAGAGCATGGGCATCTCGCTGAGCGCTGATGGACAACTGAGAAATGGCTTCCATCTCAGTGCGTTGGGGCGTGTCACAGTAACGCATGCGCAGCCTGAATATTACCTTGGCGTCACACTTAGTCAGGGCATCGGCTTTTCCGAGGGAGGTGTCCGCGGTTTTCGGGTTGTTGACGGTCGGCCCCTTGGATACGTCACAGGCACCGTGTACATTGATGCCAATCGCAACGGTCGGCGGGATGCGGGTGAGAAGACTGTGGCTGGGGCTCCAATCGCCTTGGCTGGTCGGCGTACCGTCACCGATCGCGACGGCAGGTACTGCTTTGAGTTTGTCAATCCGGGCACGTACCGGCTAGGGCTCGACCCTAACAAGCTGTCCGCTGACTACACCCCGTACAGCGACCCCGTGGTTATCCGCCTGCCCGCCAACGCGAATCTAAGCCAAGATTTCGGCGTTACTTTGAACGGCACTGTGGAGGGCACGGTCTTCGTGGACCTCAATGGCGATGGCCTGTGGCAACCCGAAGAACCTCGGCCAGCATGGGTCAAGGTGGCTCTGAATGGAACTATCGAGGCGTTCACGGATAGCCGGGGCAACTTCACCCTGAGCAACGTGAATCTCGGCACGTACCAATTGGCGGTCCCTGAGTCAAGTCTTCCTCCTGGAACTATAGCCCCTGCACCTATCGACATTAAGATCACGGAGGATAACCTGGATGTGTGGGGTATACGAGTGCCGCTGACGCTTATGGGCAACTAGGGCGCGCAGGCGCGGCCATTAGCTAGTGAACTGTGACGGGTAAGTAGTCTGTAGCGTGGTATGAAAAAGGGCGCCGACTTCGGCGCCTTAAGATTAGAGACCGCCCTGCCGCTGCCCGTTCGATTTTCGAGAACCATCCCCCAAAGGTGGTTGTCCGCACAGCTGCTTTCAACGTCCAGGTGTGTATCCCGGCGTGTTGGCCACAACCGTATTGGATTCCCGAAATCACGCGATAGGTTCTGAAATGCGTGGGGCTGGCGCACAGCGCAGTCAGCATCATCATCATACCCTTTGGAGGGCCGTTCTGCAAGTCTAGATGCTGCCATCCCTGCCTTTTCTCCTAGACGGCTCGGGCCTGGTGCATTACCATAAACACATGCACCCCGCTTATGGAGGTTTGATCTATGGCCGTACACGTACGTACCTTCGTCGTCGGACCGATCGAGACCAACTGCTATCTGGTGATAGACGATCGGAGCCAAAACGCTGTGGTTGTCGACCCGGGAGATACGTGCGCCACTCTTGAGGCGGCACTGGGCGAGGTGACCCTGACAGACATTCTGCTTACACATACCCACTTTGATCACATAGGCGGTGTCAATCGCCTGGTCGAGCTCACGGGTGCTCGGGTGTGGGCCCATAGGCTTGAGGCCGATTGGCTAGGCGATCCCACACGCAACCTTTCAGCGGCTATGGAGGAGTACACCCCTTTGGTGCGCGTTCCTCGTCCCTCGGTTGTCCTCTGCGGTGGCGAGGAAACCCACCTAGTGGGACAGAGTCTACGAGTCGCGCATGCGCCGGGGCATACTCCTGGTCATGTCATCTATGTGCTCGGCGATATTGCCTTCGTGGGTGATGTTATCTTTCGCGGCTCTGTGGGGCGTACCGATTTCCCTGGCGGTGATAGCCAGACCCTTCTAGAGAGCATCGAAAGCCAAGTGCTGACGTTGCCCGCCCAGACTCGCTTGCTGCCTGGTCACGGCCCCACCACAACAGTAGGTAACGAACGCCAGCACAACCCGTTCGTGGCTGCCCGTTAAGGGGATACTGCTATGCCAAGAGCTCCTTCAGTACCGTGCGATCAAGTTTCTTGATCACCGCGACCACCAAGCGTACGGTGTTCTCGAAATCGTCACGGTGAATTACAGATGCCGCTGAGTGAATGTAACGGGTCGGAAAACCGATCACCACAGAGGGCACACCGCGCCCGTGAAGGTGGATACGGCCTGCATCCGTGCCGCCACCAGCTAGAGCCTCGAACTGAATCGGTATTCCTTCCTCTTTGGCAGTATCAATGAACAGGTTGCGCAAGCCCACATGAGGTACCATGCTGGCATCATACAGGAGGATGGCTGGGCCCTGTCCCAGCTTGGATTGGGCCTCGTGTTTCCCTATTCCGGGGGTGTCACCTGCAATGCAGACGTCGAGAGCGATACCGATGTCTGGCTGCACGGCATGGGCACTGGTCATGGCGCCGCGCAGCCCAACCTCCTCTTGTACGGTCATCACCCCAAACACGGTATTGGGGTGTTGCTCTCCCTGCAGCGCCCGCAGAACCTCTACCACAGTTGCACATCCAATACGATTGTCCCAGGCCTTGGCCATCAGATAGCGATCATTGGCCATCACCGTGAACGGACAGACTGGTACGATCGGGTCGCCAGGTGTCACGCCCTTGGCCTCGGCCTCTGCTTTGTCCCTGACACCGATGTCAATGAACATGTTTTTCTTTTCGACAGGTTTGCGACGCTCATCGCCAGAGAGCACATGCGGCGGTTTGGAGCCAATGATGCCAGGAATATCGCCTTGGCGCGTCTTGACCACTACTCGTTGGGCCAGCATGACTTGCTCCCACCAGCCGCCCAGGGTCTGAAAGCGCAAGAACCCCTCATCGGTAATCGAGCTAACGAGGAAGCCTATCTCATCCATGTGCCCAGCGATCATCACTCGTGGTCCCGCTGAGTCACAGCTCTTTTTGGCGATGAGACTACCTAGGTTATCCTTTTCCACCGTCTCCGCGACAGGTAGGAGCAGTCGCTTCAGAACAGCACTCGCTTCCCCTTCGAATCCAGGAAGACCCGCAGCCTCTGTCAGCTCGCGTAGCATCTCCAACTGTGCATCCACCGTACCCACTCCCTCTGCAAAATCCTTCTACCCTACATCATCGACATGAGTGACTCTCACTTCCATGGTTCGTGGGGGTAGCCCGCCCGTGCGCTTACTTCTTCAGGAGTTCTTTGACGTCGCATCTGCGCCAATCTGCATATCCTAGAAGAAGCCCAAGATGAGAGGCCACTCGGTCTGCTACCTCACACTCCGGAGGGGGCACCATCCCCAGTTCTGTGAGCGATGTTACCTCGCCTCCCACAATCCCGCACGGCACGATGTCTCGCATGGCACTTAGCGAATTCCGTAGGTTTAAGGCAAAGCCGTGCATCGTCACGCGTCGCACGATCTTGATCCCTATACTGGCGATCTTCGCTTGTCCCACCCAGATGCCTGTCTGCGTGGCATGGCGCTCCCCTGCCACCCCAAGGTCCCTGAGCACACAAAGGATGGCTTCCTCGAGAAGACGGACATACCTGTGTACATCGTACTGAAGCAAGACCAGGTCTACGATACCGTAACCCACGAGTTGTCCCGGACCATGGTAGGTGATGCTGCCTCCCCGATCGGACTGGAATAATCGAGCCCCGTGTCGCTGCAGAGTCTCTGCCGAAGGAAGATGCTCAGGCAGCGTGCGTGTGCCAGTCGTATAGACGGGGGGATGCGTGAGCAGTACAAGGCAATCTCCCACACGCTTCTCAGCGCGGGCGCGAGCTAGGCTCAGCTGCCATCGATAGGCGGTCTCGTAATCCATGCAGCCCGCCCAGCAGTAGTGCAGGGCTTCTCGATCTGTGGACGCCTGGCTACTCATCAGTAGATGGGAGTTGTGTCGTCGTAGGATTCTAGCCTGTGACGCACCGAGCGAAGAAAGCGTCCGATAACAGCGCCATCCAGAACGCGATGATCTAGCGAGACGCACAGGTTGACCATGCTGCGAATGGCGATGCCTTCGCCGACCACGACAGGCCGACGGTTAATCGTTTCCATGCTGAGAATGGCTGCCTGCGGGTAATTGATGATCGGCGCCGACATCACCGAGCCAAAGGCACCCGTGTTGTTGATCGTGAACGTGCCGTCCTGAACGTCGTCCGGACGCAGAGTACCAGCCCTGGCACGAGTGGCTAGATCGTGTACCGCCCAGGCCAGACCCACGATACTCTTCTGATCTGCGTCTTTGATGACTGGTACAATCAGCCCGTCCTCCAGATCGACGGCGATACCGATGTTGATGTGCCGCTTGACCACAATGCGGTCCTCGTGCCACTGTGAGTTCAGAATGGGATACTCTCGCAGGCCCTCGACGGCTGCCTTGATCACAAAGGCCAGATAGGTAAGGTTAAACCCGTGCCGCTGGCGGAAACCCTCCTTTATGGACTCTCTGAGACGTGTGAGAGGAGTGACATCTACCTCTACCATCGTCCAGGCGTGAGGCACAGTGCGCTTGCTCTCGATCATCCGCTCAGCGATGGCTCGTCGCATGCGGGTCAGGGGTACTACGGCGTCGCCGTCCTCTCTAGGAATCTCTCCTCTAAGAGCTCGACGCTCGATCTCCGCTTCCATATCTCGTCGGGTGACACGTCCCTCTGCGCCACTTCCGATGAGCGACGCAGGTTCGATGCCACTCTCCGTCGCCAGATGCCGGACCGCTGGCGTGTATGTATGGGGCCGACGCGTTTCTGAAGGGGGCTCCTCCTGAACGGGTTCGTCTGGGAGAATAGCCTCTTCTGGTATCTGATCGCGGTCGTCGCTGCTCAGCAGAGCGATGGGCGCTCCGACTTTGACAGTCTGGCCCTCTTCGGCGAGTAAAGCCTGGACCACACCAGCGACTGGCGATGGTATCTGTGCATTCACCTTGTCGGTGTCAATCTCTACCAGGGGTTCGTCTAGCTCTACACTCTCGCCCACGGCTTTTAGCCAGCGGCCAATCACCCCCTCTACGACACTCTCTCCCAGCTTCGGCATGGTGATCTCTGTGGTCATGTGTCACATTCACCTCCCGACATGGTTAGTAACGAATAAGCTCACGTAGAGAAACCTCCAACTGCCTTTCGCCCGGCAGTAGCTCCGCTTCCACCAAGTGATTGTACGGCATCGTCGGGATATCGGGAGACCCAAGGCGTTTTACTGGGGCATCGAGATAGAGGAAGCACTGGTCGGCTACGAGGGCCGCTACTTCGCCCCCTATCCCTCCAGTGAGATTGTCCTCATGCGCGATGAGCAGCCTACCCGTTTTCCTGACAGAGTGAACGATGGTAGCCTCGTCCATGGGGCGCAGGGTCCTTAGATCAAGCACTTCCACCGACATCCCTTCGAGTGCTAGACGCTGCGCCACTGCCAAAGCGTCATGGACCATCATCCCATAGGTGACGACTGTGGCCTGGGTGCCTTCCTGCTTGATGTCCGCCACCCCGATTGGCAGCATATGGTCATCGCAGTCGGGAACCTCACCTTTGATGGCCCGATAGGAGCGCTTATGCTCGAGGAAAAGAACCGGGTCAGGATCATCAATAGCGGCCGCTAACAGCCCCGCCATGTCGTACGGTGTGCAGGGCGCCACGATTTTTAGGCCGGGTGTGCTGAAGAAGAGGGCTTCGACACTTTGCGAATGATAGAGACCTCCGGCGATCCCCGCGCCGTAGGGCACTCGGATGACCAAGGGGCATGCATAGCCATTGTTAGAACGATAGCGGATCTTGGCCGCTTCATTGATGATCTGGTCGACAGCAGAATGGATGAAGTCTGCAAACTGGATTTCCACGACTGGCCGTAGCCCGGCCATGGCGGCCCCCACCGCAATACCCACGATGCCTGATTCCGCCAATGGGGTGTCAATGACCCTGTGCTCGCCAAATTCCTCTATCAGACCCTCAGTCGCGTGAAACACACCACCCGCTCGCCCTACATCCTCGCCTAACACGATCATGCTCGGGTCGCGTCGCATCCTGGCCATGAGCGTGTCACGCACCGTCTCGATCATGTTCTTCGCTGTCATGGCGCGTCCCCCTCTGCGTAAACGAATCGACATGCAGCCTCGGGGGTGAGCTCAGGCGCAGCCGCGGCTTGCTCTGCAGCCTCCGCCACCTCATCATGAATCTGCTTCTCCCACTGTTTTGCTTCGGGTTCGCTCAGCAAGCCCTGTGATAGCAGGTAGTCGCGAAAACGCAGGAGAGGATCTTTGGCCTGCCATTGCTCCACTTCAGAGCGTGTCCGATAGCGTCGATCGTCATCGTTTGAGGTGTGGGGTGCGAGACGATAGGTCTTGGCTTCCAGGAGTGTTGGACCGTCTCCTCGTCGAGCCCGTTCGACTGCCGCGCGAGTTGCCTCGTAAACAGCTAGAACGTCGTTGCCGTCCACTGATACCCCCGGAAATCCGTAGGCTGCAGCCCGATCGGCAACATTAGCGACCGGAGACTGCCGCGAAAAAGGCACTGAAATGGCGTATTGGTTGTTTTGGCAGAAGAAGACCACTGGCAGGCGGTGTATACCCGCAAAGCTGAGAGCCTCATGGAAATCGCCCTTGCTACTAGCGCCGTCGCCAAAGCACACCAGAGCCACGGCGTCTTCGCCAGTGAGCCGCGCCGCCAGAGCACACCCCACAGCGTGTGGCAGTTGCGTGGCCACCACGCTTGAGCTGCTCACAATACGCAACCGAGGATTACTCCAGTGCTTTGGCATCTGGCGGCCACCGCTGTTGGGGTCATCCGCCTTGGCGAACTCCCCCAGGAAAAGCTCGTAGCAGCTGACACCTAACGTGAGCACCATCGCTGTGTCACGGTAGTAGGGCAAGACCCAGTCAATACCTGGGCGTAGGGCCCAGGCCGCACCTACTTGCGCTGCTTCGTGGCCCTGTCCCCCTACGGTGAAACTCACTTTCCCCTGACGAACGAGTACAGAAGCCCGTTCATCTACAGCCCGAGCCACAAGCAAGAGGCGATACATTCGGCGTACATCATCGTCGCTGAGATCTAGCTCTTGATGACGCAACTGCTCTGACACGAGAACTCCTCCCTACTTACCGCCAGTTAAAGGTGTTTACAGCCTTTATCCAGTAGCGTCTTGTATCGCCAGCGTAGTCCTTTTCGTTACACCACAACTCCAGAGCGACAGCGTCGGCTCCCTTAAGATAAACGACGAGGCGGATCATGGCCGTAGCGCCTGCAGGAGTCTGTCCGGTCGCGACAAGGAACTTGGCTTTCACCCCACGGGAGGTGGTGATATCGCTCTCCTCTGTCACTTTGACGTTGGAT
Source organism: Limnochordia bacterium (assembly GCA_050951545.1). GTDB lineage: Bacteria > Bacillota > Limnochordia > DTU080 > DTU080 > DTU080. The sequence continues at coordinate 374,086 of JBMNJG010000012.1, forward strand.
AGTACGTGTTGCCAGCGTCCGAGTACGGCCTGCTTGATACCCGCGTAGCCTCCTCTGACCTTAGCTACAGAGCTCACCCGCATAGTGGGCCCTTCTTTTTTCAGTGTGATATCCAGTGAGCGTTCCTGAAAGATGTGTTTCGGAGCGTAAGACTCGGCCTTGGCAGGCACGAACATCTCATACTTAGGACCATCATCCCAGTACCACCAGTACTCCGCGTCTTCCGAAAGGTAGTATTCCCCGGCCTGTGCCGCCGTTGCGGTCAGCACCACAAGGACCAGCGCCAACGCTGCGCGCTGTCGCATCTTCTCATCCTCCAATACATTGGATAGTGCAAGTTCTTCCATGACAAGCCACGCGTGTCCTGCCAGCATCGCTGCCGTTGACATGTGCCTTTTCATGCTACCCTTCTGCCAGGGGTTCAAACCCTCCGTACACGCCACTTCCGAGGCAAGGCGCGTGTGGTGGACAGATCTGGAGTGCATACTAGTCTCAGACATAGATCACCATCAGAAGAGAGGACTAGAAGGAGGCAGAACGCGTTGTCCCAGCTGACACAGCGAGAGTTTCTCTTTCTGGACGATGCTCTGCACGCGACGCAGGTGGGGAGCAAGTGCTTTGCCGATATGGCTCAGCGCTGCCAGGAGCCCGCACTTCGTGAGCTGTGCACAAACCTCGCCCAGATGCATCAGCGTCATTTCGAGCGACTAACACGTTACGTGAGTACTGGACAGGGAGAGTCCCAGCAGTCTCAGTGGATGCAAGGCCAACCAGCATACGTGAGCCCGTATGCAACCCAAACCGTCGGAAGTAGCTAGGGGCGTTAGGAGGTGTCGACCATCTTGACGGAGAAAGATCTTCTTTCCTCTGGTTTGCTGACAATCAAGCATATGGCCATGCTCTATAACGATGTGGCCAGTCAGACCGATGACCCGAAGCTTGCCCAAGAGATGTGCGAGATGATCAATGAAGAACACCATGCACGTATCCGGGTGTTCGAGGCTATGCGCCAAAGAGGCTGGTACAACCCTAAGCCGATAGGTGAACAGCAGCTGCGTCAGACGCAACAGCAGCTGGCGCAGACCAGCCAGAACCAACAGTCCTGGAGCGGCACACAGAGTACTGCTTGGCAGCAGCAGGCAAGCACCCAACAGCCATACGCTTGGCAGGGTCAAACACCCTGGCCCGGCATGACGCAATCAGCCAACCGTCCGTCGCAGTAAGAACCGGGGCGCCATCAGCGATGGCGCCCTGTGTTAGCGCGTATCCAACGACCACTCGGTTTGCCCACTGGTTCGCCATCGCGAGCGACGAGTCGGCCCCGCAAGAGGGTCGCCACTGGGGCTCCCTGCCCTCGCCAACCCACAAATGGGGTGCTGCGCGCCAGACTATGCAGCTGCTCAGTCTCAATGCACCAGTGCTTCGAGAGGTCAACCATCACGATATCAGCCCAAGCACCCGGACGTAGATGCCCTTTGCCCTGGAGACTGAAGATGGTGGCCGGGTTCGCACAGCAACAGCGCACAATGTCGCACAGGCTGCATCTTCCCTGACGCACCGCTTCCAGCATCAGTGGCAGCAGAGTCTCCACGCCTAGGGCACCCCCAGGGGCTTCCCAGACGCCACTCTCCTTCTCACTGGCCAGGTGCGGCGCATGATCCGTGGCGATAATATCAAGCACGCCAGAGCGAAGCCCGTACCATAGCTGATCTTGATCATCTTGGTGACGCACAGGTGGTAACACCTTCATGGCCGGGCCTATGGTTGGGAAATCCTCGGCCGTCAAGAACAGATAGGGCGGACAAGTCTCAGCTGTAACTGGCCAACCGATCGCCTTGGCCTGCCTTATCACCTCTACTGCCTCGGCCAGACTCACATGGGCGATGTGCACGGCTGCTCCAGTATGCCCGGCAAGGCGACAGATGCTTGCTGTCGTTGACACTTCCCCGAACTCCGGACGGGAAGCTAGCAGATGGCGATAATCATCACCATGGCTCTTAGCGCGAGGGGTCCAGTACTCGATCACGTCGCGCTCTTCTGCATGAACCACGAGCGGCAGGCGCGTGTCGGCCAACATGGCACAGACATCCAGGAGCTCTCCCCACCCCGGAGCCTGCAGATCCCCCGTTGTCGGCCCCAAAAACAGCTTGAAGCCCACGCTGCCTGCTTCGATGATTCTCTGTAGCTCGCGAGCAGACCCCGGAGTCAGTGCAGCAAAGAGCCCCACATCAACCTGGGCTTGGTCCTCGATCAGCTGGCCCTTGCTGACCAGCGTCTCAGCGTCGACAACTGGCGGGAGCGTGTTGGGCATGTCTAAGACGGTGGTTACACCAGCGCAAGCAGCTGCCCTAGTTCCGGTAGCAATCGTCTCTTTGTGCACGAGACCCGGCTCGCGCAGATGCACATGCGCATCGATGAGACCTGGCAACACATACAGGCCATCTGCATCTATGACCTCCTGTGCTGAGCATGCCTGCCCAGGGGCCAAGAGCTTCGCGATCATGCCGTCACTTACGCCGACGTCAGCTTTGAAGAGAGCACGGGGAGTGACAAGCGTCCCTCCCCGTATGAGGAGATCGACCACTACTTCCGCTCCTTAGTGCAACCATTGTGGCACAGTGATCGCGCAGGAATGTCTTGAGCCACTACTGCAGGCAGGCCCGGCTGGCCAGCAACCGCCCGCTCGTACTGCTGCGGCTCGGCAAAGTGGCTATCATGGTGCAGCAGACCTGCAACCCCCCGCTGAGGGGTAGCCTCCTGGCAGTAACGGCACGTCTTTGGATCATGGGTTTCCCCACGCTCCGGTTCAGGGTATGAGACCACGCGTCCTTCGTAGTTGCGCAGCACCGTTCTGCTGGGGGATTGGGATAGCACGTAGTTGGGTGCTACTGGGATCTTGCCCCCTCCACCGGGGGCGTCGACCACAAAAGTGGGTACCGCGTATCCCGAAACATGCCCTCGTAGATGCTCGATGATCTCAATCCCCTTGGATACAGGGGTGCGGAAACGCTCAAGCCCTTCGGATAGATCACACTGATAGAGGTAGTACGGCCGGACACGCGTCTTGACCAGAAGCTGGACGAGTTTCCTCTGGATGTTCACGCAGTCATTGACACCGCGCAGCAGAACCGTCTGATTCCCCAAGGGTATGCCAGCATCACTGAGGTGCCCGCACGCGGCCACCGCCTCTGGAGTCAGTTCCTGTGGATGGTTGAAGTGTGTGTTGACCCAGATCGGATGGTACTTACGCAGTGTTTCACATAGCTCTCGTGTGATGCGGAAGGGGTTCGTCACAGGCATGCGCGTCCCGATGCGAATCACTTCCACGTGGGGAATCTCCCGAAGCCGACTCAGAAGGTAGTCCAGACGGGTATCCGAGAGGGAGAGCGGATCGCCACCAGACACTAGCACGTCGCGAATTGCTGGTGTCGAACGAATGTACTCAAGAGCTTTCTCAAGTGCAGCCTTGGGAATGCCCCCCTCTTGCGCACCAACCAGGCGCCGACGAGTGCAATGACGGCAGTAGGTCGCACACATCTCAGTCACTAGAAGGAGAACGCGATCGGGGTAGCGATGGGTAACAAAAGGCACTGGCGAATCGGCATCCTCATGCAGAGGGTCGTGCAGATCGTAAGAGCCTAGCGTTCCCTCCTGATCGACAGGGACAGCCTGTAGACGGATGGGGCACTGCGCATTGTCCGGATCCATCAGCAGCGCGTAGTAAGGCGTGATACCAACTGCAAAAGCACCATGGGCATAGGTGATCCCCGCCTCCTCGGCTGGGGTAAGGTTGATCACCTGGCTCAGCTCCTCACAGGCGCCCAGGCGGTGGCGCATCTGCCATCTCCAGTCTTGCCACATGTCGGAAGGTACCTCCCGCCATAGCGAGATCTCCCGATAATCGCGCATGATATACGTATCACTCCCGTAAGCGGGCATGTCGGCGGCCCGCGATTTTCCTCAGTGATCGTGTCGGCAGCTGCTCTCGGTGTTCGCCGCTTGTGACACAAGCTTCTTACCGATGGTATACGCTGCGGCGAACTTATGATACGGCCACTGGTAACATCACAGCTTCGGTCATGCCGTGGATCGCTTTTTTGTTGAGCGGCACAACCGTGGCCAAAATGCCAGCCAGGACAGGGCTGCCACCTACTACGTAGTAATAGGGACAGAGTCGTGCCCGTCCGTGCATCCTACGTATGGCCCCCACCTCAAAGTCATAGTACGAAACAGTCAGCTTCCGTCCTTTGTGGAACTCCTGCAGAATATGCGGCGTTTGCTCAAAGGCCCCAAGGGCCTTGTCGATAATGGCCTCCCACTCCTGTGAGGAGACATCGTGGCCAATGGTCACTCCTCTGCTTCCCCAGGCTTCTGGCGAGAAGCCGGAAGGCTTTATCACCAGTTGGCGTTCGCGCTGCGTCGCACGGGACAGCTGTCGAAAATCCGTGACGGGTGAACCGCTCAGCGTCAGATGCGGAATCACCGCATGTGGTGGCAGCGGCCGCTTATCCATTATCCAAGTCCGAGGAAGTACCTTCTGTAAAGACGCCAAGTCCTGTTCGCCTAACGCTTGGCGCCAGGTAGCAGAGAGCACTGGATGGTCCAACAGCGCAAACAGAAGCTTCTCCTCCAGATAGCTCTTGAGTGGGGGAGAGACCGCCACCATCTCCTTGCGGATAGCATACAGGATCAGATCGATCTGTGGAATGTTTTTCAGGTCAAACAACTCGAAGAATCGGTAGAGAATATCGATCCTCTCGCTGCCGAGTAGTAACCCATCGTCACAGAAGATGAGCTCCCTTGGATGACATACCTGGGTGCGCAGGCCCGTCTCAGTGAGCCGCTGCGCCAGCCACACCATCTCGCCACGGTAGTCATCAGACTCGTCGCTTACCGTGATGACCACGAAAGGATCGTCTACTTCTGGCCGCAACTGCCGCAGGGCGGCAGCAAAATGCCTGATGATGCCATCCGATCCCCCCACGAGCTCGAAGCCCATCTTCGTATACTGCTGCATCAGAAAGGCTAGAAGCCCCATCCCTCCCGGCACGGAATCCAGTTCAGTCACTGCCAGCCCCTGGTCTGTGATCAGTACGTCTGGCCGTATCACAAGGGGCAGGTCTGTTCGGAAACGGTTGAGACGGGCGTACTCCAACACTCTCTCTGGCTTTCCTTGGTCAAGATACTCGTGGAAGAAGCTGGGGATGCTGCCCCTAACACTGCGCTGGTAGAGTTGATTGGCGGAAGCATAGAAAGCGTAAAACACCTCCCCCAACTCGTCGAGGGCCTTGACGGTCTCCTTGTCGACAAACAGCGGATCGGGTGAAAGCCGGAAGGTGCTGTTCTGCCCGGGATGCACTGCGCGTTGCGCACCCGCGAAAAGCTCAAGGCCCCCCATGGCCTTGTTTAGCTGCAACACTCGTTCTCGCTGTGCGTCGCCGCCTTTATGGGCAGTTGATGACATTCAGTTGCCTCCTCTATGTGTCGGCACCGACCGAACCGCTGTTTGGACGAATGGCGCCTGGGCTGATATCGTCTTAAGCTCAATGCCGTTGTCGGCGAAGGCCTTGGTGTTGACTCGACACTGAATCAGTGGGCCACTTTTCTCACCAATAACCAGTCCTGCATCACGCAACACCTTCAGGTGGTGTGACAGGGTGGGCTGAGGAAGCCCCAGGTGACATGCCAGGTCACATACGCACCGCTCTTGATCTTGCAGGCTAGCGATAATCCGCAGCCGAGTTTCGTCCCCTAAGGCCTTGAATATGCGCACAAGATTGGGCACAACCTACCCCCCACAGCTGATCTATTCATATGTAAGCATATGCAGATATTTGCCCATGCCAATGTATCAATACGCTCATGCTCGGTCACTATTCATCTCCACAGGGGGAGCCTCCTTCTTGTTCACGGAAAGTTTACGTTATACAGTAGGCCAAACCTCGACTCCAGATATGGTAGAGTAGTGGATAGAGTCTCGGCCGGGAAACTGCTGCTCGGCTACGGAGGAGCATCGCATGGAAGTCATCAAGATCACTCCTCGCGGATACTGCTACGGCGTGGTTGACGCCATAAAAAAAGCTAGAGAGGCCGCACTCAATCCTGATGTGCCCCGCCCCATTTATATTCTGGGGCTCATCGTCCACAACAGACACGTCGTGGATAGACTGCGGGATGAACATGGCGTTATATCGCTGGATGGGACTGATCGGTTAGCCCTTCTCAATAGTATTGACAAGGGCACGGTGATCTTCACAGCACATGGTGTCTCGCCAGAAGTAAAACGGCAGGCTGAAGCTAGAGGGCTGACCTGCATCGATGCCACCTGTCCGGATGTGACGCGCACCCATATTCTAGTACAGCAGTTGGCGAAGCGCGGCTACCACATCATTTATGTGGGCAAGTCCGGTCATCCCGAATCCGAAGGCGTGCTCGGAGAGGCGCCTGATCATGTACATCTCGTAGAGAATGCTGCGGATGTGGATGCGCTACAACTGCCGTGTGGGCCTCTCGCTGTGACCACGCAGACTACCCTGAGCCAATGGGATACGAGCGATCTCATTGCCCATATCTGCCAGCGCTACCCCCGCATAGAGGTGCACAACGAGATATGTCTCGCTACCCAAGAACGTCAGGCTGCCGCTGTGGAAGCCGCCGCTGATGTGGATGTAGTGATTGTGGTCGGAGACTCCCGGTCCAACAACTCCAACCGCCTCGTACAGGTGGTAAAAGAGAGGGCGCATAAGCCAGCCTATCTCGTCGACAACGCGCAAAGCATTCGACCAGAGTGGCTTGTCGGCAGCAAGCGGGTAGCGGTCACCGCTGGATCGTCTACCCCCACTGGGCTCACCCGAGACGTGATTGAAACTCTCGAACGGTGGCCCGTAGCGACGCCTGTCGTGGACCCAATGGAACTGGCCCGCTCTCACTATGAGAACTTCACCGTCTTGTCATGGTTGCTGCCTGGCACTTTGCGCCAAGACGTTGCCAATCTTTACGCCTATTGCCGTACGGTAGATGATCTGGGGGACGAAGCGTCCGGAGACCGCTTGGCTCTCCTTGCCTGCTTTGAGTCTGACTTGCGTCGTTGCTTCACAGCGACGCCTGAGCATCCGGTCTTAATCGCCTTGCAGCAGACTATTCGGCGTCATGATCTTCCTGAAGAGCCCTTTTTACGCTTGATCACCGCTAATCGGCGAGATCAGCAGAAAACGCGCTATGCCACATGGGAGCAGCTACTCGATTACTGCACCTACTCGGCCAATCCAGTGGGTCGGCTCTACCTGCACATCATTGGCTACACGGACTCTACACGCCACATGCTGGCAGACGCAACCTGCACGGCACTGCAGTTGGTGAATTTCTGGCAGGATATCTCTCGCGACGCCAAGATGGGGCGTCTGTACATCCCTCAACAGGCGCTACAGGCCGCCGGGGTAAGCGAGAGCGACGTGTTCGAGGCAAGGGATTCGGCATCCTCAGCGGCTCTGGCAGGCCAGTTATGTGACTATACCCGGAGTTTTTTTGAGCGTGGTTTGGCTTTGCTGCCCATGCTGCCCTGGCCCCACCGCTATAACGTACGTTTGTTCTCTGCTGGCGGCATGGCCATTCTCAGAGCTGTCGAACAGCATCAACACACCGCTCTGTCTCAGCGGCCAGTATTGTCCAGGTCGCAGAAATGCGGCCTCGCTCTTCGGGCGCTCCTGCCGCGACCTCTCGGAGGTGTGTAGTGGATCATTCTCTAGCTGATGCCTATGCTGCTTGCGCGGCGCACACTCGTGCTGAAGCCAAGAACTTCTATTACGCGTTTATTCTGTTGCCGCCGTCACGACGAAGAGCCATCTATGCACTGTATTCGTTCTGCCGTACCGTGGATGATGCAGCCGATCTTGCGCCTTCTGTGGCGGAAGCGGAGTCTCAGCTCAACAGCCTACGCCATGATCTGACATTGTGCCTTTCAGGATGTCCGTCGGGCCCGCTGTTTGCTGCTCTTGCGGACACCATTGCCCGCTTTGGCGTGAAGTCTGAGCATCTGATGGCAGTGATCGACGGAGTTCAGCAAGACCTCACTGTCACGCGTTACGACAACTTTGAACAGCTACGAGAGTATTGCTGGAAAGTGGCCAGTGCTGTGGGATTACTCTCATTGCCGGTTTTTGGCTATCGCGACCCGCAGGCTGTGGAGTATGCTGAAGATCTAGGTCTCGCCATGCAGCTTACGAACATTTTGCGTGACATCAAAGAGGATCTCGAGCGGGGGCGTATCTACTTGCCCCAGGATGAGCTGTCAAGTTACGGCATCAGGGAGGAGGCACTAGCCAGCGGTGTGGTAGACGAGGCATTCCGCGATTTTCTCGCATTTCAGGTGCGGCGGGCGCGTCACTACTTTCAGTCCGGTAGCCGCCTCATTCCGTTGGTATCGTACTCCTCTCGCATTTGTCCCATGATGCTGCAAGCCTTGTACTCTCGAGTCTTGGACCACATTGAGCGAGCAGGCTACGACGTTTTCTCTCAGCGACGAGGGCCTTCAGATGCCGAGAAGGTATTCCTCCTCTTAGGAGCGTGTCTGCGATGTCTTCTTCCGTAGTGGTCATCGGCGCTGGTCTGGCCGGGATCTCTGCGGCCTGTCACTTGGCTGACAGAGGGTTCACGGTGCATCTTCTAGAGAAAAGCAGCCGTCTGGGTGGACGGGCGGGCTCACACACTTTCTCAGATGGCACAACAGTTCCTATGGGGAGTCACTTGACCTTGGGCTGCTGTTCCTCGTACCTTCAGCTTCTCGACGCGTTGGGGACGAGTGATCTCGTGACCATGCAGCAGCGATTGCACATCACGGTTGCCCATCAGGGTTGCCTGAGCACGCTGAAGGCAGTGGCTTTGCCCCATCCCCTGGCCTTGGTACCATCCTTCGTCAGTTACCCGTTTCTGGGCCCGAAGGCTAAGCTGGCAGTGGCGCGCGCCTTGCGAGCGATTGCCCGAGGGGCGGAACCCTTGCCGGGTGAGAGCTTCGCTGCATGGCTAGAGCGTCACCATCAACCGATGCAGGCTCGTCAGTTTTTCTGGGAGCTTGTTACGGCCCCCACTCTGAATTCGCCAGCTGAGACAGCATCAGCTGAGTTTGCCCTACTTGTCTTTCGTTTGGCCGTCTTGGGAGGCCCGCAAACAGCAGCCTTGGGCTTCATCCCTGCTGCCGCCTCTGATCTCTTGAAACCAGTTAGCGAGTACCTGGCGCGCCGAGGTGGCCAGCTTCGTCTGCGTACAGCCGTAGAGCGGATCGACACCGCACCCCCCTCAGACCAGTGCTTGAGCCCCGGTGCTCGAATCTGGGTATATCTCAGAGACGGTGAGGTGCTCGCTGCGTCAACCGTGATCACAGCGGTGCCACACACAAACCTGCTCAGGATTCTGCCGCTGGCGTGGCGCCAGATGCCCGCCTTTGCCGATCTACGCAAGTTGGCCAGGCGGCCGGTCCTTGATGCCTTTCTCACTTACGATCGGCCGGTGCTGCGCGAGGCAGTGATCACTATCCCAGGACTCCCCGCTCTCTGGGTCTTCCCCAGCGCACCCCAGAAGGGTCTGCAGCAGATCGCTGTGTCTATCAGCTGTCCCGGGGAATTGGCAGAATCTCGGGCTGCTCGCATCGCAAGCTGGGCTCACAACCAGCTAAGCGCAGCTTGCCCTACTGTGCTGGGCGCACGCCTAGTTCATGCTCGCGTCCAGAAGCATCAGGGAGCCACCTTCTCGGTAGCTCCCCAAGATCAACTGCTACGTCTGCCATCCGTCTCCCCGATCCCTGGGGTTGTTTTGGCTGGAGACTGGACAGCTACGGGCTGGCCCGCCACGATGGAGGGGGCTGTGCGTAGCGGTTTGGCTGCAGCCTCTGCTGTCAGCGAGCCAGTCGCTCCAACGTGACACGCATGGCATCGCTCCAGCTCTCCCCAGGCTGGATGTCTTGCACGCCAGCATCGACTCCCGCGGCCTGTAAGTTAAGTGCGTTGCCGGAACACGTGTAGGGTTCGAGGCATATAGCGGGTCTTTCGGGCGGAGTATAGATCACCCATTCCCGGAAGGTAGGCCCGCCACTGATACCCAGTTTGAGACCTGCGACCTCGTCGATCAGAGCCGCATGGGTCCATTCCTTGGCATCACGCTCTACGTCAGTGAACATGTCATCGTAGAGATTGTCAGCGACAACGATTCCAGCTCTCATATCCATCTTCCCACTCACAGGGGGGCGTTTGCCCGTCGGTACGAGATCCGGAGCTGGCGATAGCTCCCAGTACTTGCGGGCGGGAACCTGCAAGCGGCACGCGTTTCGGCTACCATTGGGGCCAAGAGGCATGTTGAAGTAGGGATGCCAACCAAAGCCCATGGGCATCTGCTTGCTTCCGGTATTGCTTCCCTCTATCTCAACGCCAAGCCCTTCAGCATCCAGCCTAAACGTCATCTTCAGCACAAATGGGAAAGGGAACTGACGCTGGATGTCGGCAGTGTTTCCGTCGAAACGGAACGTGACCCACGCCTCTTTGCTGCTCGCACCCTGGGCTTCAAACTCAAAAGGAGCAGCGGTCACGAAGCCGTGACGGGCGTTGCCGTCAGGGTATACATCGACTTGGTGTTCCTTTCCGCCATAGGTAAAGCGCCCGCCAGCGAGCCGGCTAGGAAAAGGAAACAGGACCGGCGCCCCATAGCGTGTCGGTGCTTCGCGCAGCGCTCTAGCATCGGGAGGGGACGACATCACGGAGACGGCTGTCTCACCGTTGCCTGGCGAGAGCGATAGCGCCACGAGATTGGCACCTATGCCTGGCAAAATCGCTGCTTTCGATCCTTGCGGGCCCCGCAGCACCCATAGAGGTTCACCTGACCAATTCTGCTTCTCTACACCAAAAGTCAACACCAGTCACCTCTTCATTGAATGTGTCAACGTTCAACGTGCAGGGTATATGCTCACAACCACCACAGAGACGATCAGTCATCATCCGAGGGTTGGTTGTGCAAGCCGCCCAGCACGTTCACGCTCGATCCGCGTTTGATAACCAGACTGTCTGTGCGCCTTTAGCGGGTCCGCGGGTACCCCTAGGTCCTCTCGTACTTTTATGAGCAGCGGCTCGACATCGGTGTTGAACGCCGAAACGAGACACTCCTCAGCTGAGACGATGTCACCAGCAGCCTGTGCTGCAGCCAATGCTTCGCGCTCTACAATCAGCGCCTTGGCGTATGAGCGTTGGATGGCCACAATCGACTGAATCATAGCCTCTACCTTTGGTTTGAGATTATGGCTTTGGTCGATCATGTAGGCCACATTGGCATGCTGTTCCCCGTGTAACTCGCTAGCGACAAGCTCACAGAAGATCAGGAACAACTCGTACGGATTCACTGAACCCGTCGTCAGATCATCATCCGCATACTTGCGATTGTTGAAGTGAAATCCCCCTAACCTCCCTTCATCGAGTAGTGTGGCCACGATCTGCTCGATGTTGACACCCTGAGCGTGGTGCCCAAGATCCACGAGAACCTGGGCTCGCTCACCCAGCTTCGTGCATAGCAGAAGAGCCATCCCCCAATCCGGGACATCTGTAGCATAGAATGCTGGCTCAAAGAACTTGTACTCTAGCAGTAGCCGTCCGTCGCTGGGCAGCATCCTGTAGGCTTGCGCCAGCGACTCCTCCAAGCGGCGCCTTCGACACCGTAGGTCATCTTGCCCCGGGTAGTTGGTGCCGTCCGCGAGCCAGAGACTCAGATCGCGGGAACCAGTCTGTCTCATGATCTGTGTACACTGAGCGATGTGTTCCAAGGCTTGGTGCCGCACTGTCTGGTCAGGATGCGTTAGGCTGCCTAGCTTGTAGATATCGTCTTGGAAAAGATTCGGGTTGATGGCACCGATGGTCAGCCCGAGGGCAGCCGCCTCTTGCCGCAGAGCCTGCCAGTCATCGACCATATCCCAAGGGATGTGTAGAGCTACCGACGGAGCGATACCTGTCATGCGATGTACCTGGGCAGCATCACGTAGCTTCTCGCTTAGGCTCACAGCCGCTCCCCGCTGTCGAAAAACCTTGAAACGCGTGCCGCTGTCAGCATAACCCCAGGAGGGGGTCTCGATGTGCTGCGACCTTAGCTTCTGTTCAATAGCTTGCACATCGTGTCCGCGGTCACTGAGCACTGCCGCCAACTGCTCATAGCGCGCTTGCCATCTGCTGTGCATGACTTTCAACCTCCATGCATTTTGGTATCAGAACCAGCCGTAGCGACTTGCTACAGCCGCTGCTACCGCGCTTATCAAAAGCCCCGGGAGCATGTTTCCCACGCGCAAATGGGTTAGCTTCCACAGGTTGACTGCAATGGCCACGATCATGATGCCTCCGGTCACCGTCAGCGTGCTAATCACTGGTTCATGCAGCACCGTTTTGGCAGTTCCTGCCAGCAATGTGATACCTCCTTGGTAGACGAGAATCGGCAGGATAGACATCAAGGTACCAGGTCCTAAGGCTGCGGCCAGGGCGAAACTGGCGACACCGTCAAGAGTGGCTTTGGTAAACAGTAATGAAGGGTCGCCCTGCAACCCATCTTGTAGACTGCCGAGTATGGCCATGGGACCGACACAAAACAGGAGGCTAGCACTGACAAAAGCCTGCACAAAGCGCGACCCTGCTCTCTCACCGTGTGGCGTTCGGCTGAATCGTTTTTCCAGATTCGATCCCAGACGATTCATGGACCCTTCGATATCCGCCCATTCCCCCAGGAAGCTACCTGCTACAAGAGCCAAGAGTACGAGGATCATCTGGGCGCCCGAACTGCTTCCTAGGGCCATCTGCAGCCCCAACACCAACGTCACGCCGCCCAAAACCTGCATGGCGATGTCACTCATGGCCTCGGGCAGACGCTCCCCGAACAGAAGACCTAATGAACCACCCACCAACACGGTCGCTACATTGACTAGCGTACCTGTGCCCTCCAACGCTCTCACCCACCTCTTTGCCTCGACGACTAAGCCAGGATCCTGTATTGGGCCTCGATGAGGTCACGATACAAGCCCTCTTCTCTTACCAGTTGATCGTGATTTCCCTGCTGTACGACGCGACCGTGGTCGAGCACCATGATCAGATCAGCATTGCGGATGGTCGACAACCGGTGTGCGACCACGAACGCAGTGCGACCCCTAAGCAGCGTGGCCAGGGCCCTTTGGATCTCTTGTTCCGTTTCGGTATCGATACTGGCAGTCGCTTCATCCAACACCAGGATGCGGGGATCCGCCAGTATGGCTCGGGCAAACGAGAGCAACTGCCGCTGACCCAGCGAGATGCCACCGCCTCGCTCGCTTACGATTGTGTGATACCCATCAGGCAGTTCCGAGATGAAGGCGTTTGCGCCGATCAAACGAGCGGCTTCTATGACCTCCTCATCCGTTGCCTCCAGTCGTCCGAAGCGGATATTATCCATGATGGTTCCGGCGAACAAGAAGGGCTCTTGCAGAACCACTCCCACTTGGGTGCGTAGACTGCGTACCGTCACACCGCGCACATCGTGTCCGTCAATGAGCACGCTGCCCTCTGTGACATCGTAGAAACGGCACAGTAGGTTGACGATCGTGGTTTTCCCGGAGCCAGTAGGTCCGACAAGAGCAACTGTCTCCCCGGGGGCGACCTGCAAAGAGAGTCCGTTGAGGGCTGGACGGTCAGGGCGGTAAGAAAAATGCACGTCGCGGAATTCGACACGACCCACGATGGACGGTAGATCGGGAGCTTGTGGCCTCTCCACGATAGATGGCTTCGTATCGAAGAACTCGAAAATACGTTCCGAGGAGGCCATCGACTGGAGCATCTGGTTGTAGAAGTTGCCGAGTCGAGAGATGGGCTCCCAAAAACGACCCAGATAGCTTGCAAAGGCATATACCGTACCCAAGGTGATGTCGCCGACTTGGAAGAGACGGGCACCGTACCAGTACACGATGCAGACACCTACAGCACCAGTCACGTCAACCACTGGCATGAATAGATCGCCGACCTTGCTAGAGTGATTGAACTTCTGTCTGTAGTCGTTATTCAGGTGGCGAAAGAAGGTCCTGTTCTCTTCCTCCTGCACAAAAGCTTCGGTCACACGAATGCCCTGTATGGCCTCATTGAGGTGCGAGTTGATGCGTGCATTGCGCAAGCGTACTTCGCGCCACGCCCTTCGGATCTGAATCCTAATCTTCATCGACAGCAGAAACATGAGAGGTAGGGTGACCATGGCGGCTAGGGCGAGTCTCGCATGCATACTGAACAGGATTGCGGCAATGCCTACCAGCAGAACAACATCGGTCAGGCTCTGGACTACGCCGCTGGTAAACAGGTCCTCCAGAGCATTGACGTCATTGATGATGCGTACCAGAATCGATCCTGCCGAACGGCTGTCAAAAAAGTCAAATGACAAAGACTGAATGTGCGCAAACAAGTGATTGCGCAGATCACGCAGAGTCTGCTGTCCAAGCCAGTTGGTGCTGCGAATGCGCATGCGTCTCGAGAAGAATAGGACTACATAGGCTCCTAGCATGAGCAGCGCATATCGCCTAAGAAGGGGGAGATTGGGATTGGCGATGGACTGGTCAATGGCGTTGCGGGTAAAGAACGGAACGCTAAGGCTGGCCACGGCCCCCACCATGATCGCTAAGAGTGCCTTGAGCGCTGAACGTCGATACGGTCTCATATACCTGAGCAGGCGTAGAAGCTGCTTGGCATCGAAAGGCCGCTCCATGGCTCGATCATCAGGATAGACGAAACGCTGGGAAATGTGGCGATCCGCCTGTGCATCATGTGGGGTTTTTGGTTGTGCGTTCTTTTGTGACTTCCCGCTGGTCCTTTGCGACACGCTTGTCAGACACCCTTTCTACCGAGCTTGACGCATCTTGTCGTGTGGTGAATCAGCATGCTCCCACGGAATGCTGACCCGGTCACTGAACTGCACGTCATAGATGCGCCGGTACACTCCGCCCAGATCAAGCAACTCCGCGTGCGAGCCGCGCTCCACGATACGCCCCTGCTCGAGGACGACAATGAGATCGGCATCCTTCACAGATGAAATGCGATGGGCAATCACAAAGGTGGTGCGTCCCTTCATCAGGGTCTGAAGAGCCTGTTGGATCTCGAATTCTGTTTCCATGTCCACACTGGCCGTGGCGTCATCAAGAATGAGAATGCGGGGATCTGCCAGAATGGCTCTCGCAATGGCGACACGCTGCTTCTGGCCCCCGGAGAGGCCCAGACCACGTTCACCGACAAGGGTGTCGTAGCCTTCCGGAAGCTCCATGATGAAGTCATGAGCATTGGCCATGCGCGCTGCTTCTTCGATCTCAGCCAAGGATGCATCGCGCCGCCCAAAACCAATATTCTCGCGCAAAGATGTGGAGAATAGGAAGGTCTCCTGAAAGACAATGCCTACCTGGCGACGCAGACTATCCAACGTGACGCCGGCGACATTGTGACCATCGATCATGACTCGTCCCTCGTTCACGTCATAGAAGCGAGGGATTAGACTCACCAGAGTGGATTTGCCTGCTCCAGTGGGACCTAGCAACCCCACCACCATGCCCGGCTCTACCGTCAGGTCGATGTTCTGGAGAGCCGGGATCGATCCTTCGTAAGAAAAAGAAACGTTCTCGAACTGCACGTGACCCTCGATGTGTTCGATGGGCGTGGCATGGGGAGAATCCTTAATACCTTCGGGAGTATGCAGTATCTCTAGTAGCCGTTCACCAGCAGCCACTGACTGTGTGAAACTGTTGATCTGGTAGCCCAGTTGCTGCACTGGGGAGACGATATACCAGATGAGGCTGAAGGAAGCTACCAGATCACCCATGGTCATCCGACCGGAAATGACCTCTTTCCCTCCAAAATACACCAGTACCAGCATGCTCATGTTCCCGATCAGATCCATGGTCGGGAAAAAACGCCTCCAAACGTTGGCCGTGGCCATGTGGCGGTCGACTACCGTATCGACACGCTTCGAGAACAACTCCACCTGATGAGGCTCGCGAGCAAAGCTTTTCACGGTGCGGACGCCAGTGATGTTTTCCTGCACAGCAGTGCTCATATCGGCAAGCGCTTCGCGCAACTGTGTAAAAGCAGGGTGCACCACGGCTCGGAAACGTATTGCTGTCACCGCCAGGAAGGGAGTGGTCACCAATGCCAACAGCGACAGGCGCCAGTTCAGCGAGCTCATCATGCCAAAGCCTAACATGATCATGAGTAAGGAGCTCAGTAGGTTGGCGAAGCCGAAGGACAAGAACTGACGAAAGACCGCCACATCGCCAACGAGGCGCGCCATGAGATCCCCGGTTCGGGCTGTGTCGTAGTAGCCAAAAGAGAGTGACTGCAACTTGTAGTAGAGTGCATTGCGTAGGTCAAATACGGAGTTGGCTCCAAAGATGTGGCCTAAGTAGCGCCGACCGTAGCGGCATGCCCCTTGTACGATGGCGACACCAATGACGCCCAATGCCAGATGTGGCAATTCGTTGTAGTACCCCAAGATCATGACTCGGTCAACGAGCAAGCGCAGAATGTGCGGGCGAACCAAGCCCAAGGCACTGGTAAGCACGACAAAGACCAGTGACGCCAACCCCAGATAACGATGACGCCAGTAGTACTCCTTAAGCTGTCGGTAGATATCCATGCCAGCGACAACCTCCCCAGCCAGGCCATGGTGCGCTGGCCATTGCAGAATAAGCATCGTTGCCATAAGTCTCTTTTCGACACGAAACCTGATTCCCTGCTTGTGATTGCGTACCTGCCCATGGTCACTCGGTCACTCCCCCTTTTCGGTTCAGGCATTTGGTGGTATAATGCGGTCTAGCCCTTACGAGGTTACAGCGAGCGTCTTGCTGTCAATGCGACCGCTATGGGCAAGGAGTGACGTGGGGTGAGCGTGCAAGTCACTATAGACGAGATGCAGAAGCAAGTGCGGGAGTTGGCACAAGAGAAAGGGGCTGTCATTCTCGCACACAACTACCAGCTACCTGAAGTGCAGGATGTTGCTGATTACGTAGGTGATTCCCTGCAATTGGCCCGTGTTGCGGCGAACACGACGGCTCACATCATTGTGTTCTGTGGGGTCCATTTCATGGCTGAGACTGCAGCCATTCTTAACCCAGACAAGCAGGTGCTGCTTCCCGACCCGGATGCTGGCTGTTCGCTCGCAGATACCATCACGGCAGAGCAGCTGCGAGCTTGGAAGAGTGAGCATCCCGGGGCCGTTGTGGTCTCTTACGTCAATACCTCAGCAGCTGTCAAGGCTGAGACCGACATATGCTGCACATCTAGCAATGCCGTGCAGGTGGTCGAATCGATCCCTGCCGATAAGGAGATCTTGTTCTGCCCGGATATGTTTCTTGGTAGCTATGTGAAGCGCCTCACCGAGCGCGACAACATGCACCTTTGGATGGGCGAGTGTCACGTTCATGCTGGTCTTCGCCCCGAAGACATCGAGGCAGCGCGAGCGGCCCATCCCGAGGCCGATTTCCTGATTCACCCTGAATGCGGCTGTGTCACGCAGTGCATGGATTTCATGGCTTCAGGGCACATTAATGCGAAGAACACCTATACCCTGTCCACTGGGGGTATGATGAAACACGCCAAGCTATCGCCTGCTACTGAGATGGTGGTGGCCACAGAAACAGGGATCTTGCATCCTCTGCGTCGGGAGAACCCCTCAAAGCGTTTCTTCCCGATTAGCGAGGACGCGATATGCAAGTTCATGAAGATGATTACCTTGGACAAGGTTCTTCGTTCCCTGCAAGACGGTGTCTACGAAGTGAGTGTTCCCGAGGAAATTGCCACCAGAGCGCGCCAAGCTATTGTACGCATGCTGGCGATTGGCTGAGATATAGGCCGGAGACGTTGCCGGAGGATGGCCTTTGGCCCCTTCCTCCGGCTTTTTTTGGTGGCACTATGGCACTCTCCATCGCGCAACCGTCTATGTGTGAAAGAGGAGACATCAGTCCTCGTCGTCTGGACGTAGCTCTACCAGTCCTTCGCGAAGACGAACGAAGTACTTGCGTTTTTCCGGAGAGAAGCTTATTTTCTCGATGTCAGAGAAGGGGATGTGAACGGTGCCAGCATCGCTGCTGATGCTGACGCAGGAAGCTCCAGCTTCTACACTAGCATTTGTGAGTCTCGCTTCCCTGCCGTGTTGAAGGGCTTTAACCCGCACAGGGCCAAAGCTACATACGTCTTGGACAAACTGATTGATCGCTTTGCTATTCATGGGAACCACTCCTCATCATCAGTATGTCTTATGCTCGGCGTGGAGCCAAGGGATGACTGTCCACTATGCGCGTCTTTTTTCACAAACTCAGCAGCCAGTCGGGAGACACAGGGTAATAGGGCCTCTCGACTATTCAAAGTGGGATCATCCAGGATAAGATCGAAAAGACCCTTGAGAACGTAACCTACCACAGGCCCTGGCTTCGTGTCCAGGATTGCCATGACATCGTCACCGTTGATACACAGATCCCTCGGGTGTAGTGCTCCTTCTTCCGCCAGCACAGCCTCTAGTTCGCAGAGAACGTCGTTGAGCCAAGGGGCACGCTGACCGCCGCTGGCTAGATGATCAGCATGCCGCAAGGCCATCGTCTGCCTTACCCATTGCTCATCGTATGCTGACAGCCAGCGTCGAATGGTTTTCCGCGTCACAGGGCCATGCGCCATGTGATGCCGAATGAGCGAGACGACTCGAGTAACCGAGTGAGCGTCAAACCGCAGGCGCTGCAGAGTAGACTCAGCGATTCGTGCACTTTCTGCTTCGTGTCCGTGAAAGAGCACTTGCCCTGTATCGCACACTTCCCGAGTATGAAGTTTGCCTGTGTCGTGCAGAAGACCTGCCAGTCGCAACAGGGGATCGTCGGGACATGCCGCTGCAGTTTGGATCAGGTGGTCAAGCAGTGTCGGAGCGTTCCGCTTGCCTTGCGCCAAGCGTTCACTTCCTCGCAGTTCCGGAATCACCCGTAGGAGAATCCCGAGTTCGTAGAGCATCCACAGGCCTCGCCCTGGATCCGGACTGGCAAGGATACGCAGCAACTCGTCGCGCACACGCTCCTTGCTCAGACACTCTACCAGGTGTGCGGCACCCTCGGCAGCTGCCCACGTGTCACTCTCCATGTCGAGGTCGAGTTGGCACGCGAACCGAACTGCACGCAGTAGGCGTAGCGCATCCTCGCTAAACCTGGTGTGGGCATCACCGACGGTGCGAATGAGCTTCTGCTGGAGGTCGGCCTCCCCGGCATAGGGGTCGATAAGCTGCGCGCTGATGGGGTCCCAGGCGATGGCATTCATGGTAAAATCCCGGCGCGCCAGATCCTCTTGAACAGATTCCGTGAAGAGAACACGACACGGACGGCGCCTGTCGTGATAGGCGACATCCTTTCGAAACGTCGTTACCTCAACTGGTTGCGGGGTGCAGACCACGACTGTTCCAAATGCGGCACCTACGGCAACGGTCTTAGCAAACAACTGCTGGATTTGTTCAGGTACGGCATCAGTGATAACGTCCCAGTCGCTCGGCGACTGCCGCAGAAGTGCATCTCGTACACAGCCACCTACCAGGAGGGTTTGGTAGCCGTTTTCGCGCAACACTGCCATGACATGTGTCACATGGGCAGGTATGGACATGCAAAAGCGTCTATCCAAATAAGCTCCCTCCGGCAGATGGTTCGGCAGGACTCGTCGCGTGCTATGCTACATGAAACTCCGCAAGAACCTCGCACTCTCGCGAGCTACAGTCTGAGGCTCCCTCCCCTGTAGGTCGAAGACCTCTACCGACAGGTACCCGGTGAAGCCGACGTCTTTCAGGGCAGCCATAATGGGCCCGTAGGAAGTAGTGCCACTCCCTGGCGGGATCATGCCAGCGTCGTTTACATGCATGTGATGCAAGTATTGTGCGTGTTCGCGGATGATCTCAGGAATCGGCTGCTTCTCCGATAGCATAGCCCGTATGTCCAAATGGAGAGCCAACCCCGGTTCGTCGATCTCTTCGATCAGCTGTGCCGCCTCTGCAGCACTGACAATGAAGTTGGTCTCTTCTGAAGTGAGTGGCTCCAAGCACAGGCTCAGACCACGCTGATGGCATACTCGTGCCCAATCGGCCAGGGCTTCTTTGGCTAGGGCCTCGGCTTGTGAGCGGTCCAACTGCTCAGGAAAGTGCCGCTGTTTGGGAGACCCAAAAACCAACACCTCACCGCCAATGTCTGCGCAGAAGTCGGCAAGAGCCTCTAAGTAGGGTTTCGTCACAGCGCTCGCACTCGGATCGAACAAGTGAAGGCCCTCCGGACCCAATAACAACCAGTGTAAGCCAGCAATGGCGATTCCATGTGCGGCGGCCACGGCACGGATTTTCTCTCGCTCTTGCTTGCTAATGGACTCGACAGATTGGGCAAAAGTAAACGGGGCGATCTCAATGCCATCGTAGCCTGCTTGTGCAGCATCGCGGCAGACATCCTCCCAAGCCCAGTCTTTGTACACGTCATTGCAGATAGCAATCTTCATGTGCTTCCCCCTCTACCCCTTCGAGAATAGTGTTACGCTATGTGCGCAGTTGGCTACCGATACGCGTAGTCTCGCAGGAGAGACAGCCTGCGGGTGCGAAGATGATCTTCTCAGAACCGTTTGGGCACGCAACTCCTCACTAGATGGATTCCATGTGGATGCCGCTGGTCCTGCTTCGCCTCAAGAAGGCCGTGGCTACGAGACCCGCGTGTAAGGAGAATGCGCTTTGATTGCCGAGACCATCTTTGTAGGTACGGAATTATTGCTTGGCCAGATCGTCAATACCAATGCTGTCTACTTGGGTGAGCACCTGAGCATCCTAGGTATCGATAGCTACTATCAGTCGGTTGTCGGTGACAACCCTCGTCGTTTGGCCGCCTGCCTAAAGCAGGCCGTCGAGCGCTCGGATGTCGTCATCGCTTCTGGGGGGTTGGGACCTACTATGGATGACCTGACCCGAGAGACTGCCGCCGAGCTTACGGCTCGCCCCCTGCAATTTGAGCCTGAGATCTGGCAGCGTATCACTGGCCGCAGGCGCGGACCCATACCCGAGAACATGAAACGTCAAGCGATGGTGCCCGTTGGTGCCACTGTGCTTCCTAACGATGTGGGATCCGCCCCTGGCCTAGCCATACCCACTTCTGACGGCAAGAGGTTGATCATCCTGCTTCCGGGTCCGCCTCATGAGCTGCAGCCCATGTTCGAACGGTACGCTATTCCCCTTCTGCTGGCGCGCATGGGCGAACGGACTACCTTGGTCTCTCGTACACTGCGCTTCTGCGAGATCGGCGAGTCGCCTCTCGAAGAGCAGCTTAAGGACTTGGTGGCCAACCAGAAAGACCCCACCTTGGCCACTTACGCCAAGCCGGGAGATGTGCAATTGCGGATCTCTACCAAAGCTTCTTCTCGTGACGAGGGGATAGAACGCATCCTTGCGGTGGAGAATGAGATCCGGGCTCGCGTAGGCGAATACATCTACGGTGTGGATGAGACTACGCTAGAGGAGGCCGTCGGTGATCTTCTGCAGCGGCTGGGCTGGCGCGTAGCCATCGTGGACGTTCAGGGAGGGGGCACGCTGGCCACTCGACTCACTGAACCCGCTGGTAGCGATACCTGGTTTGCGTGGGGCCTGGTGGCCACCTCTCCTACCCAAGCTGCGATGCTTCTGCGCCAGATGGGTGCTGATATCGCGCCGCCTCTACAAGAGCAGCAGTGGACTGTGGAAGCGTGGAGTCGGGTTCTATCTGCCGCCGCGCAGGCTCTTGGTCCTGATGTCGTGGTCACTTTGGTTGCTGCTGGAGATGGCAGCGCCTATGCTATGGCGACCGCCAGTTCTGGACACCAGCAACTCGTTTCCGTGGCAGGACGAGGCAGCCGTCAGACCTGGCGTTGGCGGGTGAGCCAGTCTGTACTCGCACTTCTGCGGCGCCTGTTGATGGAACATATGCACGAGAGCGGCAACTAGTCCGCTCCTAGCCGCAGGGTGCCTACCAAGGCTGCAATGTGCTGAGGCGTTGTGCCACAACACCCGCCGATCAGCGATGCACCGGCTTCCACCAGACGTAGCCCCCACGCGGCGAAGCCTGCAGGTTCCAGGGGCCATCGTGTGACGCCGTCTTCAATGGTCGGCAGACCCGCATTAGGGACCGCGCTGATGGGTAGGGCTGTGCAGTTCCGAAGGGTCTTTACTACTGTGAGCATCTGCTCTGGCCCAACCGAGCAGTTGGCTCCAATGACGCAGGCGCCAGCCTCGGCCAGCTGACGCGCCGCCTGTGAAGGCTCGACCCCCATGAAGGTTCTCC
This sequence comes from Limnochordia bacterium, assembly GCA_050951545.1. Classification (GTDB taxonomy): domain Bacteria; phylum Bacillota; class Limnochordia; order DTU080; family DTU080; genus DTU080. The sequence continues at coordinate 396,398 of JBMNJG010000012.1, forward strand.
CCGATGCCTCATAGCTCATCTGAGCGATGACAGGAAGACCGCATGCCACAGCCGCTTCAACTGCCAAGCTTGCCTCGGCTAGATCCGCCATCGTTTCCACTACACACGCATCGACCCCTGCGAGGGCAAAGGCCTCTGCCTGTACTGTAAAGGCGGATCGGGCTGTCTGTGTGCTGAGATCGCCATACGGTTCTAGGAGCTCTCCCAGGGGACCGATCGCTCCCAACACCATCGCCCGCTCACCGACAACCTGTCGGGCGATCTCAACCCCCCGCCTGTTGATCTCAGAGGCCCGATCCGCAAGGCCGTAGCGGGCCAGACGTATGGGACTGGCGCCAAAAGTGTTTGTCTCCACCAGCTGAGCACCTGCAGCTACATATGCTTCATGAATGCGGGCAACAGCAGTAGGCGCATCCACATTGGCTAGTTCCGGACACTTTGCCTCGCCCAAGCCTTGCTGTAGAAGCATGGTACCCATGGCACCGTCGATTATCAGCACTTCCTGGCCCAAAGACGTAAGAAAACGTTTGCTCATCCTACCCCTCGCTATATAGATGATTTCCTGTATCATGGAGCTAGCGATGGTGGTCGCTACTCAGTGTGGGAAAAACGGTGAGAGGAGTGACCGCATGCGAACACTGATCTTTCTTGCTGGAGACTTCTGGATTGACGCCTGGGATGCCACTCCTGAGTTCACTGGCCCTTGGGACTGCATTATCTGCGCAGATGGCGGTGGCTACCATTCCCTCCGCCTTGGCATCGTACCGGATGTACTCATTGGAGACTTCGATTCATTATCCAAGAGCGATATTGAGGGTATTGGCGCTACCACAGTTATCTCCTTCCCAGTGCTGAAAGATAAGACTGATGCCCATCTGGCAGTTGACGAGGCTCTCCGACGTGGCAGCACGCAGGTCGTGTTGGCTGGGGCCATCGGGGGTCGCCTGGACCACACGCTAGCCAATATCGGGCTGTTGCGGTTACTGCACCGCCACGGAGTAAAAGCGGTGGCCAGCGATGGCCATCAGACGGTCTACTATGTAACCGACGAACTCGTTCTCACAGGTAGGGCCCAACAGACACTCTCAGTTCTGCCACTGACCCCTGAGATAGACGGCCTCTCGCTCACTGGTCTGCGTTGGGGTTTGAACAGTACCTACCTTGAGCTGGGAGACACACGCACGATGAGCAACGAGTTCCTAGGCGGCCCAGCAAGAGTAGCGCTGAAGTCTGGCGAGCTGCTGGTTATCGTCAGCCAACCTCCTCCACACTGATACCATGGCGACGAAGCAGGGCTGCCGTGACGCCTGGACCAGGGCGGACGGTGCTGCTGAAGGTACCGTCGTAGATGATGCTCACCCCACACGAGGGGCTGCGTCCTTTCAGAACGGCGCGCCGGATGCCATGCTCTTGGCATAGCCCCAAAGCCGCATGTGCTCCCTTGACGTACTGCTGAGTGACGTTCACTCCGTGTTTTGTCAACACTTGTGCTGAAGAGTCAATGACATCATCGCCGTGCCCACCCACAATCTCTGCTGGCTCGCGAGGTGTCGGTAGTCCGCCTGCTTGTTCAGGGCAAAAAGGAACCGCCTCTGCTGAGCCTACATCCACCGTGTCGACTTGACAGCTCTGGCCGTCATAGCGACAAGCGTGCCCCATAAGACACGCCGAAACAAGCACTTTTTCCATGATCTCACCTTCCTCTTGACCTAGTATGAAGACAGCCGCGACAGGAGATGCCAGGTATCAAGCCAAACAACATGTTAGCTAGAAAAGAGGGGGCTTCAGTACGAGTGTCGCACGAAAGGAACTGGGTTCTTTCATTGGATGTCGGTACGTCCTCCGTCACAGCTGGCGGTTACGACTGCACTGGTCGGCTGCTGCCCGGATTGGCGGCCTCTGCTCGCCATGCCCCCACTACCACTTCGGACGGTGGATGCGAGTTTCGGGCCGGGGAACTCCTCACAAGGTGTCTGCGCGTCCTGCGCACGGCACTGGATACCCAGGCGTTCATTCAGCCACCACTAGCTGTTGCTTTCTCTAGTTTCTGGCACAGTCTCGTCGGTCTTGACGCTGGAGGCGAAGCGATAACCCCTGTCTTTCTCTGGGCTGATACCCGCAGTGCCAAGCAGGTAGAGCGCCTACGCAAGCATCTGGATGAGAAAGCGTGTCATGCTCGCACAGGCTGCGTCTTTCACACCAGCTATCTACCTGCTCGCTTGCTCTGGTTTCGGGAGCAAGAGCCGCAGCAGTGGGCCAAGGTACGCCACTGGGTCTCTTTCGGCGACTACGCCTACTGGCAGCTTTTTCAGGAGCTTCTGACCAGCTTCTCCATGGCCTCAGGTAGTGGTCTGTTTGATCAGAACAGACTGGCTTGGGATGCGCAGCTGTGTGCAGCAGCAGGCGTCAACACCAGGTGCTTGCCGGAACTGGTGGATCTGAATCGGTTTTGTCACGGTCTGCGTGGAGAGTACCGCATATACCTCCCAGAACTGGCTGATATTCCCTGGTTTCCTGCAGTAGGCGATGGTGCGTGCAGCAACGTCGGTTCTGGATGTGCTCTCGCCCAGCGCATGGCCCTTATGGTCGGAACCAGTGGCGCGATGCGTTGTATTCTGCAACAGCCCCACCTTCTCCCGCCGCCGGGCCTGTGGTGCTACCGCCTTGACACCAAGCGCTTTGTTGTCGGCGGCGCTTTGAGTAATGGTGGCAATCTTTTCTCTTGGCTACATGACTCGCTGCGCTTGCCCGCGCTTGAAGAGACAGAGTCCGAGCTAGCTGCCATGGCTCCAGATAGTCATGGCTTGACTCTGCTGCCCTATTGGGCTGGCGAACGCTCACCTGGGTGGGCGGCCCATGCCACCGGAGCCATTGTGGGACTGCGCTTGCATACGAGGCCCGTGGATGTGATGCGGGCGGCGCTGGAAGCTGTCGCCTTCCGCTTCGCGGCCATCCATGAACGCCTGCGAGATGCTGCACCGCAGGCAGAGCTCCTGGTAGCCACGGGTGGTGCCCTCTTGCGCTCGCCAGCATGGATGCAGATCATGGCGGACGCTCTCGGCACCGCTGTGCAAGCATCAGCAGAGCCGGAGGCTAGCCGCCGCGGTGCCGCCCTGCTGGCACTGGAAAGCCTGGGGGTGCTGGGGAGCGCAGCCGATGCTCCTACGCCTTCTGGCCAGCGTTTCGAGCCTCGAGAGGCCTTCACCAGACGCTACCGCGCAGCTCGCCTCCGGCAGGAACAGGTCTATCGGCAGCTAGTGAGTATCCGCATCCAATGAGGTCGTCGTACCAGGCGCCTCTTCCCTTTCGGCCCGCATCTTTTGGGCTACTACGCGCCATAGGTCGGGGTCTTCCATCCCCGCACGCCACAGGGTAAACCCTCTCAGCTGGTAACGCTGCATCGTGTCCAGCTTCCAAGAGCTGCTAGCCGCGTCTTCAAACCATACCTTGTGCATGGTTCCGTTGCTGCCGCCATATTGGTACATGGGCACCTGGCCCCTGGCGTCCCACCCCAAGACGGCTTCGCCTCGCCATATGGGACCCATCGCGGCGGCGTAGTCCAGGTAAACTGGCTTCTTGTTCCCTTCAGTCCACCGAAATCCGTACGCGGGTATTCCCAGAAGAATCTTGTGTGGTGGTACTTCCCGGACCGCGTACTCCACCACGCGCTCCGCCCACCCTGCAGAGGCGATAGGGCCACCTGTATCGCTTGCCCAACCGTGTTCATCGTAGGTCATTAGCATCAGACGATCTACGATCGCCCCCAAGGCAGCGTAGTCGTAGCCTCCAGACCAACCGTTTGAGGGGTCGTCACTGGTCTTGGCAGGTATCGAGAGGCTGACCCGGATATTCTCGCGCTGAAGAGCCGTGGCGATGATCTCGACAAACGCCGTAAACTGATGCCGCAACCGGGGTGGCACGAATTCGACGTCTATGTTGATCCCATCGAATTGCATATGCGTTGCCAGGGCAACGAGTTCCTCGGCCAGCCGCGCGCTCAGCCGTTGGTCCGCAAGCAGTCGAGTGGCGACCTCCTGGCTTGTCGCACTCGATCCATATAACAGATTGTGAAACAGAGCCTCTACCTTCACTCCGTGACTATGTGCCAGATCTGTGACGCCCTGAATCTCATGTTCGGGACTGTTCGACATGGGTACTACTCTCGCAGGATCGTGACGATCGATTTGATACCAGAAACCCGTGATGTAGCTGATCTTATCGTGATGCTGCCGCAGAACTTGTTCGGACCCGGGGATAGCTCCTTCTGGGCCGCAGTAGTAGATCACCACTTCGCGCTGAGGCAAGACAGGACCCGGCTTTGGATCGCCTGGACTCTCGTCCTTTGGTGGGCCGGGCACTTGCTCGCTTTCGTCTGTCGGAGGCTTAGGCACGTGCTCGCCCCGACCTAGGGAGAGCCCTGGAAGCCAGGTGCAACCAGACAGTGCCCCTGCTGCACAGAGTATGAGAATCACAAGACAAGGTGACCATCGTGGTACTCGGTTCTTGAGCAACGGCGTCTCCTCCACTGGACATGTTTGCCTGAATGTCTACATACAGGCATTACGTCCTGGAAGAGAGCGCATCCTTCAGGAAAGAAATGCTACCTAAGCAGCCGCAATATCCCTATTCCTCCCTAAGTCCATATTGGTAACAAAATCACTGCCAGGTATCCGCGGTAAGACAGGTTGCCACGTGCTGATCAAGAACGTAGTTCGCCGCGCCCAGCGCGCCACCGATTTCGGGTAATTGTGCTATGGCTACTTCCGTAGCGGCTGCCAAGGAGCCAAGTGCCCTTTGGCGCATCGTCCGGGTGGCGGCGGCCACGTAGTGTCTGCTGTTACGCGGAACCGATCCTCCGAGAACAATCACTTCAGGGTTGAGGATATTGACCAGATTGGAGAGTGCCACGCCCAGATAGCTACCAGCTTCTTCCACGACAGCGATCGCCAGAGGGTCGCCTTCCTCTGCTTCGCGGCACACGTCAACGGCTCGTAGCAGCTGCACATCGAACCCGGGTCCGGGCACCAGGCTGCTGCGTTCTCCAACTCGGATGCGCCATCTCGCCTCTTGCAGTAAAGCGGGGCCAGCCGCCATGACCTGCAGACAGCCGCGATTGCCACAGGAACACAGCGGCCCATCCATGTCTAACGTGGTGTGTCCCACTTCACCCGCTCCACCCAATGCGCCGGGTACGAGCTGCCCTTGGACAAACACGCCAGCTGCAATTCCCGTGCCGACTCCGACATAGACCACTTCCTTGTGGTACTTGGCCGCACCAAAACGGCACTCAGCCAACCCTCGCGCTCTGTGGCGGTTAAGGATGACTACGGGCCAGCCAGTTACGCGACCAACCGCCTCACTCATGGCGATGTCCGACCAGCCGACGTCGGCGGCCACTCGAATGACACCATTCTTGCTATCGACCAAACCTGGCACACCCAATCCGAGCAAAGGCACGATAGATACGTCGATTTCCTGCATAAACTGTGGTAACACCTGTGTGAGAGCTTCAACAGCCGCTTCGGCAGATTGGTCGTGTGCACTTATCTGTGACATCTTCAGCGTATGTCCGAGGAGATCAAATGCAGCAATGGTCCAGTTTTGGTCATCCAGATCGGCGCCGATAATCGCCCGCGTTCCCGCGGCTAACTCCACGTTGACAGCTGGTCGCCCTCCAGTGACTTGCCGGTCATCTGTCTCGACAACCAGCCCGCTTTGGATCATTTGCGCCACTGCCACGGAGATAGTGGCCCTGCTCAGGCCAGTCACCTGTGCGAGGCGGCTTCGTGGCATAGCCCCATGTATGCGCAAGGCCTGCAAGAGAGTAGCCTTGCTTCCGGTGCGAGAGACTGAGTTCATCGTCTGTGACATCGGTGTCGTGAACAACTCCTGACGTGAGAATATCAAAAATCTAAGCGAGAGCCCTGACCGCGGGGCGCGTTCACATACTAACAAACCACCATCAGGAGGGCAAGCGGAATACCGCCTGAAGAGACGGTGAGCACGCTCTTCAGGGTCACCTTAATTCGTATATTGACATAAGCAAGCGGCTCCTGTATGGTGGAAGTAACGCTTGAAAGAGGTACGCGTGTCGGCGGCCAACCAGGTGAAGATGGCGAACACTGGAGCAGCCGCTGGCATGCCCGCACAGCACAGACACGATTTTGAGGGGAGGGCACGCATGGACTCTGTGCGTTTCGCGGTGATTGGCTGTGGCAACATTAGCCAGGCGCACGTGCATGCTATTCAGAGGACCGAGGGTGCGAGTTTGGCAGCTGTTGTGGATATTGCTGAACCCCGGGCTCGTGAGGTCGCCAACCGAACTGGCTGTCGCTGGTATACTTCGCTCGAAGCCCTATTAAACGACAGCATCACCATTGATGCCGTTAGCATCTGTACCGCCAGCGGTCTGCATATGGAACCTGCAATGCAGGCTGCAAGTGCAGGGAAGCACGTGCTGGTAGAGAAGCCCTTGGAGACTACTGTGGAGCGGTGTAATGCTATCATCCGGGCTTGTGAGGAGAACAACGTGCTCTTGGGCGGCGTGTTCCAGAGTCGCTTTTTTCCCGGCAATCTACTCGTCAAACGGGCCGCTGCCAGCGGGGCGTTTGGCCGTTTGCTGCTTGGAGAAGCAGCCGTGAAGTGGTTTCGACCCAAGAACTACTTTACCAGTGCTGGTTGGCGCGGAACCTGGCGCTTTGACGGTGGTGGTGCGCTCATGAATCAGGGCATACATCAAGTGGACTTGCTGCAATGGATTATGGGACCCGTAGCTTCGGTACACGCCACTACTCGCCGCATGGTCCATGAGTCCATCGAGGTGGAGGATCTTGCGGTAGCGCTTCTGCAGTTCACCAACGGTGCTGTGGGCGTTGTTGAGGCCAGTACAGCCATCATGCCCGGCTATCCAAAACGCCTGGAGATCCACGGTTCGGATGGTGGTGCCATCGTTGAGGATGATATCATCCTGCAGAGCACTGGAATCACCGAGGGGCCTGAGTTGTTGAGCGCGCAGCAGAAGCAGGTTCAGACAAGCACGTTCTCTGATCCAATGGCCATGTCATTTGCAGGACATGAAAGGCAGGTAGCCGATTTTGTCCAGGCCATCCGATCTGGCGGCACTCCCATCGTCACTGGCAGAGAAGCCCGCAAGGCAGTCGAGATCGTGACGGCAGTCTATGAATCCGCTCGCACTGGCAAGACTGTGGAGCTGAATACAGGCTCCCATTAGGATGGTGCATCGGTGGGCGCCGTGCCCATGGTCGTCGTGTCCCCTCGAATGGGTTGGCCACGGAGATCGAACTGCGCTGTCTCCTTGAGCAAGTCATCCAGGAGCCGCACTTGCTCTTCCTTCAGACGGATGATGCGCAGGACTTTCTCTCGTAGCTGGCCTGCTCTTGTATGAAGCAATAGTTCGCTGTAATCATGCCGTAGCAGCAAGCGCTCGAGCAAGAGCAGTTTTTCGGTCAAGTGATCATGCACAGCCGACACCTCCGGTCAGCTACTGCGTCAGCAAGTAGTCGTTCATCCAGCGTGTGCGCGGAGCTGCAGCCATCTCTCGCACACATCCAATCATGAAGTGGATGCGCAGAAACTCAGGAAACCAGTGGACCGCGATCACTTCACCGTCAGCAACATGCAGGGCATGCCCGTCGTCGCCCAACAAGAAGACATGGATCTGGCCATGATCGCTACTCCGTTTCATTTCGCGTAGAAGCTCCGGGCTGATCTGGCTTTCCGCGTAGGCCAAGTGATAGAAGCCACCAGGTCCTATCTTCTTCATGTTCTCTAGCACCCACACCCGTCGAATCGCGGCCTGCATATGCTTTCCCTCCACCCTAGCATATGACAAGCGAAAGGCCGGGGTGTCAGATCATTCAAAGACAAGAGAGCGGGACGCTTTGTGTGCCCGCTCTCTTCTTGATCGCCCTGTGCGTTCGAGTGCCTCTAGCCTTGATCGCGCATCCCTGACTCAAACCCGATAGTCGAGGCCGGAAAATCCACTTCACGCATGAACTGTACCGCTTCGGCAGCACCATGTTCACGGTCCATGCCACTATCTTCCCACTCCACAGAGAGTGGTCCGTCATAGCCAATCTGGTTCAAAGCACGAATGATCTCCTCGAAGTTTACCTCTCCTCGACCTGGTGAGCGGAAATCCCACCCTCGTCGCGGATCGCCGAAGGGCAGATGTGAGGCCAGAATCCCTGTCCGGCCATCGAGGTTGGTGATGGCATCCTTGGCATGCACGTGGAAGATGCGGTCGGGAAACTCCCGAATGAACTGCACAGGATCAACCATCTGCCAAAGAAGGTGGCTCGGGTCGAAATTGAAGCCGAACGCTGGGTGATGGCCAACCGCCGTGAGAGCCATGTGTGTGGAGTAGATGTCGAAGGCAATCTCGGTAGGATGGACTTCTAGGGCAAACTTGATGCCGTTGTCCTGGAAGACATCCAGTATGGGCCCCCATCGCTCGGCGAAGAGGTCATAGCCCTTCTTGATATCATCTGCATCAAGGGGCGGGAATGGATAGAACAGATGCCAGATCGACGAACCGGTGAAACCATTGACCACAGAGACACCCATGTTGCGAGCCGCAATCGCGGTCCGCTTCATCTCTTCGGCTGCCCATGCAGACTTCTCTTCTGGCTTGCCCCTGAGTTCCGCTGGTGCCCAGTCGTCCGAGCGGTGATCATTGGGATCCAAAACCATCTGGCCAGCAAGATGGTTGCTGATTGCCCACACCTTCAGTCCGTATTGGCCCAGGAGTGCCTTATGCTGCTCACAGTAGGCTTTGCTGGAGGCGCCCTGACCTACGTCGAAGTGGCCGCCCCAACAGGCCAACTCGAGCCCATCATAGCCCCATTTTGCTGCTTTCTGTGACAGAGTCTCCAAAGAGAGATCGGTCCATTGCCCCGTGACCAGTGTGATCGGTCGTCCCACGAGACTTCCCCCCAATTTCTGTGTATGTACTCAGTCTACCTAGTCTGAGCGGTTCCCTATTCCCACCCGGTTTCCCTTCATGTGGGGCAGACGCGAAGAAGACGAACTGCTCTGAGCGCGATTGTGATATCATAGACACAATGAGCAATAAGCTCCTCCTGTGCGGAAATCCTGTTGGGTGCACGCACGAGGTAGCTGCACTTGATTAGCAGCCAGAGAGGGTGGGTATCTTGGTTACGGTCACAGAAAAAGCAAGCCAGCGCCTCAAGGAGGAGTTGGAGAAGGCCGGCCAGTCGGGCGTACGGCTTTACGTTCAACCCGGTGGATGCAGCGGCATCAGCTATGGAATGGCTTTGGACGAACCCCGTGATGATGATCTTGTCGTGGAACTGTCTGGATTCAAGATGTACATTGATCCTCTAAGTGGGCGCTATCTAAAAGGCGCAGAGGTCGGTTACGAAGAGTCAGCCACGGGTGGTACTTTCACCATCGACAACCCCAACGAAATACCCCATGCTGGTTGTGCTGGTTGTAGCAGCCGTTGCGGCCAGGCGCAAGAGGACGACCAAGACGACGAGTAGTCTGTCTCGCCTTCAGAAGACGGCATTTGGACGCCCGAGGCTACTCCTCGGGCGTCTCTGCTGAGGCTTGCTGCGCGCTCTGTGTGGCCCTCTCCTCTCGCTTTCGGGCTTGGTCACAGGGCACTAGCGTAAGCCAGTTAGGCATTGCGGTAGGACGATCAGGACGACTGGGCAAGCGAACACCTACAATAGCTTGAGCCTTTCTGCGAAAGCGCAGTCGCCAATGGGCGTTTCTAATCGGACGCAGTGGGCTGAGTGTGCGGTATGTGACTCGGGGAACACCGTTAGCGGTGCGGGTGACAATGGCGCTGTGGTCAAATAGGCCGTCGCCATTCCAGTCATAGAAGACAAGATCACCTCTGCGCAGATTCCTCGCCAATCGCGGTCTCCGCAACAGGTCCAATGCTCCGCCGTAGTTAATCGTCAGGTAACGGATCAGCAGCGAGGGCAGCGACCAGGTACATGACCACCAGTCATCGTTGTTTCCGTCGAAGCTATCGTCGCCGAGACGTCGGTACCACCATTCGGTGTCGTAGCCGACTGCTCGATAGTCCATTGTCCAGCCACCAGCGTGCAAGCACTGCGATGTGAAGTTGGTGCAGTCACCGCCTCCGCCCATGGTATCCATGTTGGCATAAGCTGGGTTGGGATGGAATACATGCCTTAGTGCATATCGGACAGCTGCGGCTCGGTTGAAGGTCACCCGCATGCCGTCACCTCCAGGTGTCGGTGGTCCCTTGCAGGTTATGTGCGTTGGGTCACGAAATGGAACGTAACACCTAAGAAAGGGCCGTAACGTGGGAGGAAGCTTGCGCCCCAGCATCATAGGATAGGTTGCAGGGAGAGGTGATCGGATTGGCCCTTATCACCACTGGCGCGATCTTCATACTGGCAGGTATCCTGGTTTCGCTCACAGGAATCGGGGCCGTGATTGGCGTCCCGTTGGCCGTGCTTGGGATCATTTTCGGCATCCTGGGTCTTGCTGGGGCTGCCGTTGCCGTTGTACTGGCCTTTATCAAGCTAGTACTCTTTATCTTGTTCTCACCGTTCATCCTTTGCCTTTGGTTACTGCGACTGCTCTGGCATCTAGTTTCGTGACGGCCTGCCGATGCATGTAGGCCAGTCTCTCACAGGAAGCAAAAGGCATGGCTTCCCGTGTTGGTGACTACCGCCGCTGCGCCTTTTCAAGCGGCCACGGCGTCAGCACTCTCGCCTTAGCCACCGTGGCCGCCTTCTGCCTAGACTGGGGTGCCTCCGAACGCCTGGTGGATGACGGGGAATCCTGCCGCCTCTAGGCCCTCAATCAGCCGAGCCGTGTCTTGGGTATCCACCTTCAACACAACCAGCGAGTGAGCTTCGCTCTGCTCCTCCTCGTCATCGAAAGCAGCGATCGCTAAGATACTGATCCCCAGGTCGCTCACCACGCGGGTCATTTTCGCCAAGACGCCTACACCATCCACTACTCGCAGGGTAATGCGCGCCCCTGGCGCTGGAGCATGCATTAAGTCAACAAAGGCGTCAAACAGGTCACGCTCTGTGACGATTCCAATCAGTTTGCCATCCTCGACTACAGGTAAGCCGCTGATGTGCAGATCGCGCATCAGAAGAGCGGCTTCCTCAACAGTGGCGGTTGGGCCAATCGCTACCGGATCAGCGGTCATCACCTCTTTGATGCGCATTTTTGCCAGCAACGCGTTCTGTTCCCAGATCGACAGCGTTGTCGCCACCGAGGGAGAGATGCGCATCAGGTCAAGTTCAGTGACGATCCCTACCAGACGCTCGCCTCTGGTAACCAGAAGGCGACCGAAGTTACCTTTGCGCATGGCCTCCATGGCCTCACAGGCCGTCGTCTCTTCGGTTACGGTGACAGGGCTAGGCGTCATCACTGCCCTAACAAGCATTTGCCTCACCTTCCAAAGATCCTAATCACGTTCACGGTCTCCGCAGCGGTACTACCCACCCAAGTAAGCCTTTCTGACCTCATCCATTGTCGCCACATCCCGTGCCTCTCCTGACAGAACCACTCGACCAGTCTCCAGCACATAGGCTCGGTTCGCAATAGAGAGTGCCATGCGCGCGTTTTGCTCCACAAGAAGCACAGTCGTTCCTGACGCATTGATCTCTTGAATGATCCGAAAGATCTCTCTCACCAACAGTGGTGCCAGCCCCATGCTTGGTTCATCCAGAAGCAGGAGGGTCGGCGAAGACATCAGACCGCGTCCTATGGCGAGCATCTGCTGCTCGCCACCGCTCAGTGTACCTGCTAACTGATGGCGACGCTCGTGAAGCCTAGGAAACAGCTCATAGACGTGCTTCATGTCTCGAGCCACGCCGACCCGGTCACGGTGCCGAAGGTAGGCGCCCAACTGCAGATTCACTTCGACAGACAAGTTCGCGAAGATCCGACGCCCCTCGGGAACCTGCACCACGCCCGCGGCAACGACCCTATGGGCTGGGAGGTTAGTGATATCGGTGTCTTGAAAGCAGATGGATCCGCTGCGGGCGTGCACCAGTCCGGAAATGCAGTTTAGGGTGCTGCTCTTCCCTGCCCCATTGGCACCGATAAGGGTAACGATCTCTCCCTGCTCAACCTCAATGGAGAGGTCCTTGAGAGCATGTATGCCCCCGCCGTAGTATACGTTGATCCCTCGGACTCTTAGCACTAGATGGCTTCCTCCCCCAGGTACGCTTTGATTACACGCCGGTCCGATCGCACCTGCGCTGGAGTCCCCTCCGCAATGGTCATCCCGTAGTCAAGCACTGTGATGTGCTCACAGATACCCATCACTAGATTCATGTCATGCTCGATTAGCAGGATGGTCACCGCAAACTCTTGACGAATACGCTGTATAAACTCCATCAGCTGGGCAGTCTCATTGGGGTTCATGCCGGCCGCTGGCTCATCTAACAAGAGCAAGCGTGGACGAGTAGCCAACGCTCGCGCGATCTCCACGAGACGTTGCTCCCCATAGGGCAGGTTACCTGCCATTTGATCAGCCTTGTCTTCGAGCTCCAAGATGCGCAACAGCTCAAGCGATGACTCAGTGATCTGGGCCTCTTCCTCGGCAATGCCAAGATGTAAGAGGGCTTGCACGAAGCCGTATCCCACGTGCCTGTGCTGGGCGATCATGACATTCTCAAGAACCGATCGGTTCTCGAACAAGCGGATGTTCTGGAACGTGCGAGCCAGACCCATCCGCGTAACAGCGTGAGCTGGTAGGTGCGTGATGTCCTGGCCAGCGAGTACAATGGTCCCTTCGCTGGGATGCAGTAAGCCGGAGATCATGTTGAACACGGTGGTCTTTCCTGCCCCATTTGGACCGATGAGACCAACTAGACTTCCGTCTTCAACGCTCAGATTCAGATTGGACACGGCGCGCAGGCCGCCAAAGGTCATGGCGAGTCCGCGCGTCTCAAGAAGCACCGCCAACTCGCTGTCCCTCCTTCCTCGGCACTAACCACGATGGCAGCTCCAGCTCCCTCGTACCCATCAGTCCGGTCGGCCGGAAGACCATCATCAGGATCAGGGACAGGCTGTAGACAATCATTCGCTGGTACGGCCAGGGCGCCAGCGCCATCGACAGGAAGGTCAGCAAGATAGCTGCCAGCACTGATCCGGTCAGGCTACCCATGCCGCCAAGCACCACAATGATCAGGACTTCCACAGAGCGTAGAAAGCCAAAGCTCTGGGGACTGATGATGAAGAAGGCATGGGCATACAGCACTCCAGCTAAGCCAGCGAAGAAGGCCCCGATGGTGAAAGCAGCTACTTTATATGTGGTCGTGTTGATACCCATGGCTGAGGCAGCAATCTCGTCCTCGCGCACTGCAATGCAGGCTCGCCCGTGCGCGGACTGAATCCAGTTGCGGAGCAGCAGCACCGAAAGTACCACTGAGGCGTAGAGCCAGGTAAAGGTGGTATAGCGTCGGCCGATCATCAGACCATGGGCACCACCTACATAGGCCCAATTGAGGAAGAACACGCGAATAATCTCCCCTAGGCCAAGCGTGGCTATGGCGAGGTAGTCACCTCGTAGTCGGAGGGTTGGCAGCCCGATCAACAAGCCAATGCACGCTGCCGCCAGAGCACCTATGATCAGCGCCACTGGGAAGGGCAGGTCGAACTTCACTGTACATATGGCTCCCACGTATGCCCCCACACTCATGAAACCTGCATGGCCCAATGAGAACTGACCAGTGAAGCCATTGATCAGGTTGAGGCTGGTACCCAGGATGATGAAGACACCAGCCAGCTTGATATTGACCATCAGGTATTCATCGATAACGCCCAGCACCTGCAGCCCCATGACCAGAAGATAAAGACCAACTATGAGTCCTGCCCAGGTAAGTTGCTGTGAGTATCGTTGAAACGCCACCGCTCTCACACCTTTTCGTGTCCCTTTTTCCCAAGAAGCCCTGTAGGCTTGACGAGCAAGATCAGAATCAGAAGTGCAAACGCCACCGCGTCACGATAGGTCGAAGACAAAAAGCCGCTTACCAACGACTCTGCGACGCCCATCAGGAGCCCGCCGAGCACAGCGCCCGGGATCACTCCGATACCGCCAAGCACAGCAGCCACAAAAGCCTTCAGCCCAGGCATCACACCCATGAGCGGGTCGATGCGATTGTAGTAGATCCCCACTAGGAGTCCAGCCGCGCCAGCCAAGGCAGACCCCAAAGCAAATGTATAAGAGATCACCGAATCTACGTTGATGCCCATCAGCGCCGCGGCCTGTTCATCAAAGGATACCGCTCTCATGGCCTTGCCGGCTCGTGTGTGCTGCACTAGCAGTTGTAGGGCGATCATCAGCACCAGAGCAACCATCAGAATGAAGACCTGCTGCGCCGTGATAAGCAGGTCGCCGATATGCATCTGGTAGGAAGAGAGCAACTGGGGGTATGAACGCGGCTGCGGAGAAACTGCCCAAACCATGCTATACTCCAGAAAAAACGAGACGCCAATGGCAGTGATAAGCAATGTAATGCGTGGCTGACCACGCAGAGGTCGGTAGGCGAGGCGTTCCACTATCATGCCTAGCACCGCACATCCTGCCATGGACATACCAAGAGCTGGCAAAAACGGAAGCTTCATCACCGCAGTGGCAAGAAAGCCAATGAAGGCACCCATCATGTAGATGTCACCGTGAGCGAAGTTGATGAGGCGAACGATCCCATAGACCATTGTGTATCCCAGGGCGATAAGTGCATAGACACTTCCCAAAGAGATACCGTTGATTACCTGTTGAAAAAACTCTGTCATCGTTCGGCTCCTTCATGCGCATGTTTCGATCCAACAATAGTTCGAGCCCGGCGAGGAAATCCCTCCGCCGGGCTCTTCCATTTACTTCCCCAGCGGGCTAGCAGTCTATGGTGTAATAACACCCCGAACGGACGGTACACCGTTCTTCAACTCGACAATAATGCCATCCTTGATGGGATTTCGATCTTCGCCCATGGTGATAGTGGCGCGCAGAACTTTGAGATCCTCAGTTTCTGCCAACGCGTCTCGGATTGCGGCAGGAGTAGGCGACTCCGCTCGCTTCAATGCATCAACGAGAATCCAGCCTGCTTCGTACCCCAAGGCTGCGAACGCATCTGGCACCTGACCGAACTTGGCCTCATAGGCCTGCACGAACTCCTGAACAGCAGGATCCTCGTCGCCTGCAGTATAGTGGTTCGTGAAGTAGATGTCATTTAGATTCTCGGCGCCAGCGATTTCGACGAGCTTGGCTGAGTCCCAACCATCACCGCCCGTAAGCGGTGCCTTGATGCCCATCTCGCGAGCCTGGCGAGCAATGGCGCCTTGTTCCTCATAGTAACCGGGGATGTAGATCATGTCAGCGCCAGATCCCTTGATCTTGGTCAGCTGTGGACGGAACTCGGTGTCCTTAGACAAATAGTTCTCCTCAGCAACGATCTTGCCACCCAAGGTCTCGAACCGCTCACGGAAGAAGCTGGCTAAAGCCGTGGAGTATGGATCGCCGCTGTTGACCAGCATCGCCACCTTGCGCGACTTAAGTGTGGTGTATGCGAAATCCGCCATAGCAGTGGCCTGGAAATCGTCCATGAAGCAAGCGCGGAAGACATACTCGCCCACTTTCGTGACGTCTGGAGCTGTACCGGTCGGTGTCAGCATCGGGACCTTAAGGTTTTGCGCCACATTACCAGCAGCGATGGCGTTGCTGCTGATGACCGGACCCAGCATAGCCACGACCTTGTCCTTGGAGACCAGCTTCGTCGCCATATTGGTGGTCTCAGCGTTGTCGGACTTGTTGTCAGCCTCGATCAGCTTGATCTTGCGGCCCTCAAGCGCATCCTGTTCATTTGCGTGCTCAATCGCCAATACGATACCATTGCGAGCAGAGACTCCGAAACTAGCTACCCCACCCGTCAGCTCAAAGTTGCCGCCGATTCTAATATCCTTGCCGCCTGAGCGTTTCGACACGCCAACTCTGATACCCACCGCTATGACCAGCACAGCGATAATAATATAAACCCACTGCTTCTTCAAAACCCCCACCATCCTTCCTGGTATGCACATATGCATTCCGGAGAGCAAAATGCTCTATCGCCTAAACTATAATCGTCTCAAGCGCAGACTGTCAACGCTCAGGCGGCTTCAAAAGGGCCGAATACCCACTGTGCCCTATTGGCACACCCCAACTAGTTGAGAAAGCGCAATGGATCTAGTGGCTTGTTGTCGCGCCGGATCTCAAAGTGCAGGTGCGGCCCTGTAGTGCGACCAGTGTTACCCGAGCGGGCTACAACCTGACCCTTGCGAACGGCATCTCCTTTCGCCACACGGAGCTCCGAGTTGTGAGCATAGTAGGTCTCCCAACCAGAACCATGATCAATGACCAGCAGCTGGCCGTAACCGCCTGACCATCCGGCAGACTTGACGATACCGTCAGCAGCGGCGCGAACGGGTGTGCCCGTAGGAACTCCCAGATCAATGCCCTCATGCATGCGGCCCCATCTCTTACCGTAGGGTGATGTGAGACGCCCGGTAACTGGCCACGCGAACCCGCTTTCCGGCCCATTCGTTGTGCGTTCGAGAGCTTCTCGACCTTTGTCGGCGTCACTCGCAATGGCCAGCGGAACCTCAGTGACCTGCTGTGTCACACGAGCAGGGCCTTGGCTGACGTCGGTTAGAGGTGCTTCGCCCTCGCGCTGTGTCACAACTGCCTTCTCCTGGCGCGCAGTGATCGCAGCGGGTTTCTGCACTGGACCTGGCAAAGGAGTTGAGATGACACCGCCGACTCCACCAAAGATGATCGGTTGGGTGGTCTGGGCAGGGCCATCGCTAAGCCGTAACACAAGACCGGGACGAATGGTACCGTCCGCCTGTAACCCGTTGATTCTCATGAGTTCCTGCAGGGCTACCCCGGTCTCTCTGGAGATGGCCCAGAGCGTATCACCCTGACTTACTGTGTAACTGGGCGATGACTGCTCGCTGGTTGTAGCCTGGTCATCGGACTCCGTTGCCGCAACGGGCGGGCTGAGCATGATCTCTTGTCCCGGCTGAATAACGCTGTTTTGCTTCAAGTTGTTCCAACTCAAGAGATCGGCGAGAGCGATCCCGTGGGTTCTGGCGATGGCGTAGAGGGTATCACCTTTTCGAACGACATGCATGTTCTGCGTAGCCAACACAGGTACGGAGAAACATGCCGTGGCCACTAGAAGGCTTACCATCAACACCTTGCCGCGTCCTCGTATTGAGGGCATTCGATTCCTCCTGCGGACGGTCTGCCGTTTATTATGGACATGACTACGACGACCACAGTGCAAAAGCCTGCCTCGATTGTCATCTAATTTCTGCTTTGAGCACGAATCCCATATCGCAACTGATGGCTGTAACCCTACGCAGGTGACACGCGGTGCGACTCGAATGAGAGGAAATGCCATGCCTCTGAACAAGCGTAGAACCATGAAGGGGGGAACCCATGGAAAAGGTAAAGGTCGGCATCATAGGTTGCGGGAAGATCAGTGGCATCTACTGCCAAGCAAAGCAGGTTTTCGGCATCCTTGACATCGTCGCCTGCGCAGATCTGGTCCCTGAGAGAGCAAAGGCCAGAGCCGAGGAGTATGCCATTCCCAGAGCTTGCTCGCCCGAGGAGCTCTTGCGTGACCCGGAGATTGAGCTGATCGTGAATCTTACCATCCCTAAGGCGCACGCGGAGGTATGCTTGGCTGCCCTAGAAGCAGGCAAGCATGTCTATGTTGAGAAACCTCTGTCAGTCACTCGCGAAGAAGGGCAGAGGCTGCTTGCTGTGGCCAACGCGAAGGGACTACGTCTCGGTGGCGCTCCCGACACTTTCCTTGGGGCGGGGCTGCAGACCTGTCGCAAGCTACTTGACGACGGGTGGATTGGCCAACCAGTGGCTGCCACGGCATTCATGCTCTGTCGCGGTCACGAAAGCTGGCACCCCGATCCGGAGTTTTACTACCAGGTTGGTGGCGGCCCGATGTTTGATATGGGGCCGTATTATCTGACAGCCTTGGTCTCCCTAATCGGACCCGTGCGCAGCGTTGCCGGATGTGCACGCGTCACATTCCCGCAGCGGACGATCACTAGCGAGCCAAAGAGAGGCCAAACGATCAACGTTGAAGTACCCACACACGTTGTGGGTATTCTGGGTTTCGCTAATGGTTCCATGGCGACTATCGTGACAAGTTTCGATGTCTGGGGCGGACAGCTGCCGCGTATTGAGATCTACGGTACCGAGGGCACCATGAGTGTGCCTGATCCTAACACATTTGGCGGACCGGTCCTCATCAGACGCGGCCGTTCTAAGGAGTGGAGCGAGTTTCCCCTTCCGTTCGGGTACAGTGCGAATAGCCGCGGTCTCGGTGTTGCCGATATGGCACATGCCATTCGCACAGGTCGTCCACACAGAGCCAATGAGCAGCTAACGTACCACGTCCTTGACATCATGTCGGGTATTCACGATGCCGCGGACGCAGGTAGGCATGTGGAGCTTGAGAGTACCTGTCAGCGCCCCGCACCTTTCCCTCTCGGGCTTCCGATGGGAATCCTGGATGACTGAAGGTGAGGAGACCCCCCTATAGTCTGTGCGGATAGGGCGGTCTCCTGCCTCTCAGCGTCTCATCGCTTCGGCGTAGGCCTCCTGGTAGGCCACACCACAACGAGCCAGTGTCTCCTCTGCATCCTGAATCGCGAACACAGGCATATACATCAGGTTGGCATATTCCATCACCATGCGTTCGGCGCAGAAGCGGCTCTGCGCCATGGCGATACTTGCTCGCATCATCTTTTCCCAGCTCTTGCGATCTTGGAAGGTTGGCAGTATCTCACTCATGAGCTTCTCATAGAGATCGACTAGGTCGCGCTCGTTCTGATCTGGGCCCTGATAACCGTTGCCAAACTGCCAGCCATTCACTCCGTCGTGACAGCCCTCTGGCCACCAACCGTCAAGGATGCTGAGGTTCAGTACCCCGTTCATTGCAGCCTTCATTCCCGAGGTGCCCGAAGCCTCCAACGGTCGGCGAGGGTTGTTCAGCCATACGTCGCAGCCGCGTACCATGCGCTTAGCCAGGTACATATCATAGTTCTCCAGATAGACCACGCTGCTCGGGTACTGATGTGCTGCAGCATACATAGCGGACACGATTTTTTTGCCATTCTCATCGTGGGGGTGAGCCTTTCCTGAGAAGATGAGGGAGATCCTACCCGAAGCAAGAAGCGGCTCAATCACATCGGGGCGTCGCAAGATCAGATCGCTGCGCTTATAGGTGGCAGCCCTGCGTGCGAAACCAATCAAGAGTGAGTCGGGGTTCAGACACCTGCCAGTGCGGGCAGCCACTTCCACGAGAAGCTCGTTTCTGGCAACAGCATGCACTGACCACAGATCCTGATGGTGTTCAAAGGCCACTCCCATACGAGGATCCTGCCATGTAGGTCGGTGAACGCCGTTGGTCACGGCCAGAACTGGTGCACAGCGATCGACGTCCGACCACATCTCGCGAGCCGTAACACCATGCATCTTGGAAACGCCATTCGCGAGCTGCGCCAAACGCAAACCAGCCACAGTCATACCGAAAGGGTCTCCGCCAAGCAAACACATCTGACGGAAGTCCAAGCCGTTGTAGGCGCCGATGTCTTGCAGGAAAGGATGCTCATGAGATTCGTTTCCAGCCAACACAGGTGTGTGTGTTGTGAACGTGATATGCGAACGGACGGCGCGCAGGGCCGTATCAAACGATTCACCTCGCTCCATGCGTTCACGGAGCAGTTCGACACCCGCCAACACCGCGTGTCCTTCGTTGAAATGGAAAATATCCACAGGAATCCTCAGTTTCCTAAGGGCTCGTACGCCGCCGATGCCCAGCACAATCTCCTGTGCCACACGATCAACTTCACTGCCCCCGTATAGGCTGCGCGTGATCCACCCATGGGGGCTCCCCGGGATATTCGTGTCAAGAAGATATAAAGGGGCATTGCCATAGGCATCGAGACGCCATACGCGACAGGCGACGTTCTCTCGGCCCACTTGCACGTGGACCACTACCCCTGTGTCCTGCATGTGCTCCATTTTCAGCGGAGGATATGTGTCGTAGGGTTTGCCTTCCTGGTCAACATGCTGCGCCGTATAGCCGTGATGCCACAAGATGCCTACGCCAACCATCGGCATCTTCAGATCATGGGCCGCCTTTAACACGTCACCTGCTAAGATACCTAGGCCACCAGCATAGATGACCAGTTCTTCGTGCAGGCCAAACTCCATGCAAAAATAGGCGACATGCGGAAGACCCGTACGCTTGTCCATAGCCAGACACCTACCCGTACTGAAGTGGGAAGCTTACTACCCTTAGAAAGGTTGCCCGAAGCCGGAGCTGTGCCATACGCAGGCGGAACCAGGAAGGATTTGCCTCAGTGGAGCCGAACCGACAGGTGTAGAGTACGAGACGGTCGGTCACAAACCGGGGTACAACAGATTGGGGGCGCTTGTTTTGGCCGAGTTTGGACTCATCCACTATAACTTCAAGGGAACGCTTGACGAGTTCCTAGATTACGCTCGGGATGCTGGATTTCGCTGCACTGAGCTACCCATACAGGATATCTGGAACGAAAAAGAGGGGCAAAGCTTCGAGGCGGCTAAGCAGAGCGCGGCTCGCGTGGCAGAGATGCTGACAAGCCGTGGATTACGTGCATCAGCGATCTCTGCAGGTAACAACTTCCTCTTCGCAGACGAGAAGGCGCGCCAGGCCCAGATTGATCGGCTCAAGCAGGTATGTGAACTGGTCCGCATCGTGGGCACTTCGCTTCTCCGCATCGATGGTGGTTCTGTCCGCCAGGGTATGGTAGATGACAGGCAGCTGCATCTCAACCTGATCGTCGAAGCTCTCCTACAGCTACGCGAGTTTATCGAAGCAGAAGGTTTTCGTCTGGCCCTCGACAACCACGGCATGGTAACCAACGATGCAGACTTCCAGATCGAGATCTTTAAGCGGGTCGACTCCAAGAATCTGGGGGCCAACGTCGATACCATGAACTATCGTTGGGCGGGGCATGACATGGCGACGGTGCGCTCATTCTACGAGAAGATCGCGCCCTATGCCTTCCATACTCACTTTAAGGACGGAACAGGCTGCCGCAACACCTATGTTGGATCAGCTCTGGGTGAGGGTGAGATCCCCTTGGCGCATGCGGTGAAGTGCCTCAAGGATGCTGGATATAAAGGCCCATGGGTCGTCGAGTATGAGGGCAAGACGGATGCCCGGGAAGGATACCGCAAAGGTCTGGAATGGCTCAAAGCGCATGTGTAAAGAACCCACGTGCTAACGGCCAGGCATAAATCGCACCACAGCGCGCATACAGTAACCCCCGCCTCACCACACAGGTGGAAAGGGGTGTTATCTGGTGCGCGTTCTCTTTCACGCGATGCACGTTCGGCACCTGTACGTGTTCGCTATGGCTATGCTACTGCTGGCAGCTCTACCTGTAGCCATCGCGTTCGGAAGGGCGGAACGGCTTGAGCGGCGTCTGTCTGGCTGGACCGTGGCCATCGATGCAGGACACGGAGGGGCCGACAAAGGTGCCTGGTTTCCGCAATCAGGGCTTGTCGAGAAGGAGATCAACCTTACTGTAGCCAAAACCCTCGCCCAGCAACTGGAGGGCGAGGGTTTCATCGCTCTGTTGATTCGCACCGACGACATACACATTGAGCTGGGTGAACGCGCCTCCAAAGCGAACACGAGTCGAGCGGATATCTTCGTCAGCATCCACGTTAACCGTTTTCCCCAAGACAGCAGGTGCCGCGGTGCACAAACCTTCTACCAAAGTGGTTCGGCCGCAGGTAGGCTTCTGGCGGTTCTCGTGCAGCAAGAGTTGCGCACCATCGACCCCACAAACAAGAGAGAGGCTATCGCTGCGGATTACAAAGTGCTTCGTGAGTCCGACATGCCTGGCATACTGGTCGAGATAGGGTTTGCCACAAACCCGCGTGACCGCCAGTTGATCATGGATCCGGAGTACAGAACAGCCATTGCGACAGCCATCCGCAGAGGTCTGGTGCGTTACAGTCAGTCGCGCGTTGGTTCTCGCCTATCGAGAAAGGGTCGTCGAGCCTCGGCATCATCGACGGGCCGCGTATAGACGTCGATAGTCCTCTAAGGTAGACGGACGGTAATCATCAGCATGACCAGCGCATCCGAATTGGCGCATGCGCAGCCCAACAACCTCGGCCATCGCTTGCCGCGCTGGGCCCATGTAATCGCGCGGATCGAACTTCTCCGGTTCTTCGCCAAAGACCCGACGTACTGCAGCGGTGGCAGCTAATCTCAGGTCGGTGTCGACGTTAATCTTGCTGACACCCATCCCAATAGCTGCCTGGATGGCCTCTATGGGTACTCCAAACGTGTCCTGCAGACAA
This sequence comes from Limnochordia bacterium, assembly GCA_050951545.1. Classification (GTDB taxonomy): domain Bacteria; phylum Bacillota; class Limnochordia; order DTU080; family DTU080; genus DTU080. The sequence continues at coordinate 418,815 of JBMNJG010000012.1, forward strand.
CCGCCGTAACGGTTTACGCAGGCCACTAGATCTCGGGGTACCGATGAGGAACCGTGCATCACCAGTGGTACGTTTGTTCGCTTGCGGATCTCAGAGACCAGATCCAAGGCGAGTGTGGGTTCGCTCTTAAACTTATAGGCACCATGTGAGGTACCGATGGCTACGGCTAGCGCGTCACACTCAGTACGTTCCACAAACTCCTCGGCCTGCGCAGGGTCTGTCAACTGCACGTCGCCTTGCACATCCTCCTCGATGCCACCCAAGGTCCCCAGCTCGGCCTCGACAGACACACCGTGTGCGTGGGCATACTCCACTACCTCCCGCGTGAGGCGGACGTTTTCGTCGAAAGGGAAATGAGACCCATCAATCATCACCGATGTGAAACCTAAGGCGATCGCTGTCTTGGCAGTCTCCACTGTGCCGTGGTCAAGATGCACTACTATAGGTAGATGCGGATTCTCTTCAACAGCTGCGTTGACCAGATGCTTAAGGTAGACGAGGTTCGTGTACTTAAGCGCCCCCCTGCTGGCTTGAATGATGACAGGAGAGCTGTTCTTCTGCGCAGCCATAGCGATGGCTTGTATCTGCTCCATGTTGTTGACATTGAAAGCTCCGACACCGTAACCGCCTTTCGCGGCCTCATCCAGCACCTGAGCCATAGGAACCAACGGCATAAAGCAACCTCCTCCTCAAGTCGCGTGCTGCATACCGCCGTATGCGGATGGCCAGCAACGAATTACGACACTTCTCTTCAACATAGGGTGCCTCCTGCCGAGTGCGGCAAACCATTCCCAGAAAACGAAGGATGGCAACAGGTAATGCGTCATCTATGCCGAAGCGCGTCCTTAAAATATCGGATTTTTCCGCCACAGGGGGACTGGAGGATATGCCCTACCCAGCCATCACCATTGGTATGGGTCAGATGCTTGTCATGGGAGGCGATCTGCAAGGGAATCTGATGCGCGCCCGGACGATGATCAAGGAGGCTGCTCAGTGCGGCTGCCGAGTTGTCGTGCTTCCCGAATGCCTTGATGCTGGCTGGACCGATCCCAGCGCTCGGGAGCTGGCGCAGCCAATTCCTGGTCCTACAGCGGCGATTTTGGCGGCGGCGGCTCGGGAACACGGGATTTATGTCGTCGCTGGACTAACGGAAAGAGCTGGTGACCGTCTCTACAATAGCGCAGTGTTGATTGACTCCCGAGGCGTCTTGCTTCATCTCCACCGCAAGATAAATGAGCTCAACGTTGCGCAGAATCTCTATAGTATCGGTGATCGGCTCGGGGTGGTGGCTACACCGTTTGGGGTCGTCGGGTTGAGCATCTGTGCTGACAATTTCACCAGCTCGCTGGCAATCGGCCATACCCTGTGCCGAATGGGGGCTCACTTCATTTTCTCTCCGTCGTGTTGGGTCGTAGAAGCAACGCATGACCAGCAGCAGACGCCCTACGGGGCCGCCTGGAGGGCGTCGCATCGCCAACTTGCCATCTACTATGGCATTACCATGGTCAGCGTGAGCAGTGTCGGTCACATCGGTGGAGGCCCCTGGAGGAAAAGAAAGGCCATCGGCTGCTCACTGGCCATCGGTCCGGGAGGAGCCCCACTGGGCCAGGCGCCCTATGGAGAGCAAGCGGCGGGACTCGTTACTGTGCGTGTGAGTGCGGTTGAGCGTACCGTAGCGGGTACTGACTACGCGCCCTACCTCAAAGCCAAAGGATATGATGGCCCGTAATGCCTACCTGGCACCTCTGCGCTTCAGTGACAGCAGCACCAGCCCGGCTGCCAATGCTGCCTGCGCGTTTGCATAGCAAAGAAAAGGCGTCGTTCCGCTTTCAAGCGGCACCTCGGCTATGAGTAGACCCGGGTCGAAACCCGGCAGTAGCGCCTCTATCGTGCCTGCAGGCGAGGCGACGATGGTGACACCCACAGAACCCACCTGGGCCAGCCAACGCCCCGTCTCGGCTGCCCGGAATGGGGCAAATGCTGCCTGCAAAGCGAGCGCCGACGTTCGCCCCAGGTGGTCGAGGCTGGAGAGGAAAAGCAGAAGCTGGGCCCCATCTTGGACTAGCTTCCGCGCGGGCAGAGGGTCAATAAGCTCAGAGCATAGACCGATGCCCAACGCTGCCCCCCCTATCTGCAGGGGCCGCCAAGCGGTACCGGGTCTGGCCCAGGCCTCAGCCAAGGGAATGGTGCGCACCTTGGCATACAAATCGGTGATCTCGTCGGAAGGGCTCAGGGCGATAGCCGCATTGCTGTAAGCGTCTTCCTCGAGCCAAGGTAGGCCTACTACCAGCCAAGCCTGCTCCTCTTCGGCCATCCGTGTCATAGCGGCAGCGTACTGCGGATAGCCCAAAAGGGGCTCGTGCAGCACAGTTTCGGGCCAGAGCACGACCACGCGGTCTGCCCCATCGAACTGACCCCTGGCGGCTCTGACCGCCTGTCGTGACTGTGTCAGGAGGCGCTGGAATAGGTGCCACATCGCTTCAGGGTTCCCCTTCGTCTCCCCGTACTCGTTCATGGTGAAGCCGCTTTGGATCAAGGCCAGCTGTACTCGCTCGCTCGGCGCTCTCGCTGCACTGGTAGAGCCGCTTACGCGTAGCCCCCCGTGCGTCGCTCCCCACCACGCACCTCCGACGAGCATGGCGCCCGCCACTACTGAGATGCCCACACGATGGGCTGGCTCTGACGCTAGAAAACCATGGGGTGTCTCTTGCCCCCGGCTTCCCCCGCTAGTGCTTCTTCGTATCAAAAGCATGAGTGCCCCATTGATACCTACCACGAGAGCGGATACTCCAGACAACCCCACCCAACGCGCCAGTCGCACTACAGGCGGGTAGGCCCACTGTGTAAGCCCCAGATGCATCGACAGTCCAAGGCCGAGACTCTGTGTCATCCATTCGCTCGCCCACCACCAGCAGGCTACGGCGACCACACTCGACAGATCCTCGGCCAGCCTGCCGTAGGTCTTTCGCACGCGCCAAGTCACTGGTTGCCTCAAGAGCAGCCAGGCCACTGTGGAGAAGAGGCTAAGCTGTAGCGCAAAAAGGGCAAAGACAGCCAGGAAAGCCCCTGCTCGCTCGAGCCAGTTGGCTTCAATGATCATCCAGGTGAAGTAGAGAAGACCTCCGGAGCTGATCGCCCCTAGCACTGCACTCGATTGCAGTACCACCACCAGACTCGGGGCATGAGCTAACCACTGCAGGTAAGGTAGCAAGGCGACATAAGCTAACCAGCCTTGTCCCACTGGCGGATAGGATAACACCAGCAAGCTGGCGCTCACCAGCAGCACCGTCACCGGCAGCATACGCTTGTGGTTACGCCCCTCAACCCCACGCAATCTCTGCCTCGCTTTCTTGTCGTAAGGGGCCCGGTTTCCCGGGCCCCAAGACAGGCGCTCCACGAGCTGTGCTGCGCACTGCAGAGAGCGTTGTCTACTTATCGTCTATCTTGATCTGATCCCACAAGAAGCCGCTTTGCCCCTTGGCTTGCGCTTCAGCGAGCATTTTCCTTACCCGCGGATTTCTCTGAATGAAATCGGGTACTCCTTGTACGGTCGTTGAGGAGCCATCAGCGCGCGTCAAGACTGTCACCACAGCTGGTGCTGCGGCCACCTTCATCGCTCGCACACTTGTGGCTTCTTTGCTGGCATAGGTGGGCACTGGCACTCTCTGATTCGGCCGGATGGCGTAGGCCAGCCAGAGGTATTCCTTTTGTACGTCAGTCAGACAGAAGGGAGGCTTCTGGTAAGACGTTATCTGTGGATACATCACCGAGTACTTGCCGTCTACGTGCCCCACGCCGAGGCTGTGCCACAGCTCGTGAGCGAAGACCGGTAGCTCCAGACTCACGTAACGCTCATCGATCATCATGATGACCTTGTACAGGTAGCCGTGAACATCCTTGAGTTGAGTCTCCGCAGCCACGTACTCACCAAGCCAGCCAGCAAGGCACCATTCGATCTCCAGATGACTGCTATCGGCGTTGCTTGCATAGTCCCAGCTTACTGGCAGGTCATGCCAGTAGCCCCTCACATAGTTCCATACCCCGTTCCGCCAGGCGTCATCGGGCACGGGCCAACCCGGACCGGACCCACTGCCGTCCTCGATGAAGATGGAAACTGCCGTCCCAAAAGGCCAGCGCAGGTTGGGTTGGGATGAGCGCTGCAGAGTCCAATCTCGATTGATATCCCAGTACCAGAGGGCACTGATGTCAAGGAAGTCCGCCTCGCTGAACGGTTGGCCAGCCACTACAGATGGATAGGGCACTGTGACCGTCGTGTTCCGATTGCCAGAGAGATTCACGGGCTCGCTTTTGATACCAACATGCGAGGTGACGGTCAGTGTGTAGATGTCCCCTGGCACGCTAGAAAACGAAAAACGTCCGTCCACGTCGGTCACGGTCCGCCGGACTGTTCCGGTCGACCCCTCAAGCGATACCTCGGCCTCGTCCATCAACAGGCCCCTCGGGCCAAAGAAAACCGTACCTGTGAGTTGGTAGACCCCGGGGTCGAACACCCAAGTGGCACTGATGAAACAGCCTGAGGTGACCAAGGCTATCGCAACAAGCATGGCCGCGAGCAATAGCTGATGACCGAAACGGTGCCTGCGAACGCCTGGTGACACTGATCGCTTCATTTGCTTACGCCTCCCCAAGAACACGCTTATGGGCATTGGGCCGATCATCGTGGGTGTGACGACTTGATCTGTGCTTCATAGCGCATACCTGCAGCATCAACCCAGTGCACATAGGCCGGCAGTGGCAAGTTAAGATCGATCTCCAGCAAGAGGGTGGTCTCCCCGTAGCGTTGCAGGCGCCCGCGATAGATGGTACGCCCAGCACCATCGCGGGCGACCTCTTCCACCCGAAATGACTCGTTGCCTAGTGAGCGGACGGTCCAGCCCTCTCCGGCACGCCATGGCATCTCGACAAAGCGTGTAGCCCAAGGTGTGAAGGCGAACGGCGTCCAGAGCAGGCGTATGTCCTCCAGGCTCCATTGAGCAGAGGCGAGCAGCGTGGCCATCAAGGCCTCTGCTGGCGTCGATGCGAGGGGACGAACGAAGACCCCCTCACGCCGCCCGTCGATCTCATAGGAGAGCGACAAAGCCAAACCCGAATGCAGTTTTGCGACCTGGATCGTCAGCGAGCCGTGAACGGGAGCGCCATCGGTCCATCGCGTCAGCGCATACTCATAGGTCGCTGTGGCATCAAATCTCAGCATCCGACTCCAGAATCCAGACGCTGGCGCTAGGCCCTCTTCATTCTCTTCCACCCGCATCAGTCGCCGCTCCTCCCCTCGCGTGTCGTCTTGTGCGCAGACAGGCATGATCGGGAGTATTAGGGCGAAAAGGAGCAGGGAAAATACCAGCCCTATCTTCTTCGTCCAGGCTTCCGTAGAGAGCATTGAATCCACCCCTGTCGGGTCAGCTAGTTACTAGCAGATATCGGGAAAGCGGCCACGCTTCTGCGATTGACCCGTACGACAAACTGATACGTCCCTGCAGTATCGAAGCTGACAGACCGCCAGTGGGTCAGCTGACTATGTGTCCAGTCCGCAGAAGTGGCAGAGACCATCAGGTCATAATACGCGCGTAGTCCGCCATCAGGCCCAACGATCTCAAACCGCACAGGATACGAGCCCGGCTGCGAGATAAGGATCTGCGTCAATGAGTCAAAGCTGGCGACAGTTCCGGCTTTGAACCGGACTATGGCCTTGTAGATGCGAGCGCCCTTCGCGGTGTTGGTAATCGACTCTGCGAGGATGTTGCCAGTGACGCTGACCGGAGCCGAGGCGGCTATCACAGATACAGACATAAATACCATGAACACCATACTAAGCAACGCTGCAGTGACAAGACGTTTTCTCACATCAGCCACCCCATTCACCAACCACATACGCCGCTGCAGGCACACCTGTGCCTTGACCAGTTCCGGATGAGTGAGAGAAAGCACTACCTGTGTCGGCTGGCTCACCTTTGCTGATCAGGACTGAAGTGGCCACGCCCTCACCCCAACTTGAGGAGGCAGCCACAGTACGTGCCGCGGGTCCGAGCCACGGCTGCCAACGTCCAGGGATGAAAGCCAAGACGATGACGATCAGAGCGGCGCCCAGCACAACGGAGGGCAAACGCAGGTGCATGTGCGCTGGCTGTTCAAGGCTCTTTTCCACTGCCAGGGCTGCCGTCTTTGCCATCTCTTCGCGAGAAAAGAGCACGCTATCGATTTTCTGCCATAGGGCTCGCTGCATCCGCAGTTCGTGCCGACACTCCTGACAACCCGCAGTGTGCATCTCCACCATACGTGTCAAGGGCCAACGTAACCGGCCTTCTGTATATGCTTCGATTAGGCCTTTCCAGACACTATGCATCGTCGTCCTCACTCCCCCAGCGAGGATCTGCCATGTACGCGTTGCGTAACTTCGTCTTGGCGTCGAAGTAGCGTTTGCGCACCGTTCCCTGACTGCTGTTCATGTGCCGGGCGATGTCGCTGTCGGCCCAGCCACTACGTCGGAGGCGGAAGACTTCTGCTTGCTCGCTAGTCAGCTTCGCTTTGGCTGCCATCGCCGCGAAGGACTCCAAGGCTTCGCGATCGGACTCGGCCTGTACGAAAGCCTCATCAAAGGGTTCCTCGTTCGAGTTGGCCGCCCGAATATGATCGAGCCACTCCTCTTCCACTGTCTCCTCATCTTGCAGGTAGCGAGGCATATGGAGTCGCCTGCGTCCCTCCCGGGACCGCTTTTTCAGTACTCGCATGACATGGTTACGGGCAATAGTGCTCACGTAGGTTTCTGCCTTGGCCTCACCACGGAAACGTTGGATGGCTCCAGGTAGAAGCATGAGCACCTCATGCGTCAGCTCTTCTACTTCATCACGGTCAACCCGTGAGTCAAACGTGGCAGAGAGATACCAGCGAGCCCTAGCCTGACTATGCAGTGTGTAGGCAACGGCTTTGGTGACTACATCACCAAAGCGTTCAACCACTTCAGCAAAGGGGCTGGGTACTTCCGGACGAGACATATATCGGACCTCACCCCTCACTGTCATCTACACCTGCCTTCTTTTTCATGCTCTGCCAGTTTCCCTGCATTCACTTTAGTGACGCGCGACACAGCTTTGTTACCGGTATGGGTACGCGTTCTGGCTGGTGATTCGCCAGCGGTAGCTCTCCCAGCGGAATGTCCACTCTTTGCGCCCTGATCGTGAGGTTGGAGCAGAGTCACCGTGATGGCGGTAGATAGCTGTCAGGTACCCAACCGCCCAGGCTTGATCACCCCAGCGACGCACTTGCTCCAGCTCTACATGGTAGGAAAGATAGTAGCCCGCCAGCAGATCCAGCCCAAGGTCTCTTTTGAATTCGTAGTAGCCGCCATGCGCGTCCTGATAACTCGGACTGATGTGGTTCATCGCTCCTGATGGGTCGTTACCGACAAGTGCTCCACCAAAAGCATTGATTACGCTCTGCAGATCGTGACGCAGGGAAAAGAACGTCATCGTACAGCCTGTGGTCAATAGCATAAGAAGCAGCGCACAGACCAGCCTGCCTGCATGCTTCGCTCTCAAAGAAATCGCCCCCTATTGGTCGCTGACACGGTCTTTTGGGATGCTTTGGCACTGGTTGTTACCCTCGGGCCCACGCAACCAGCGAAGTCTTGTGAAGACCGCCATTTCCCGTGTGCATCCGTTGCCCTTTGCAGAGGTGATCTCTCACAGCGGCGTATGGTATACTAACTTGAACCGTCGATTGGGTTGGATACTACGCGGAAGGAGTGGGCGCGTTGAACAACAGACGCCCGCGAGAGAAGGGGCTAGTTCACTGGAGCTGGGTTGTCTGGAGTGCACTCCTTGTCGCTGTGGTACTCCTGGTGGTGGCTCCTCGCCTCGGGCTCATGCCGAGGAGCGGTGCCAGGCGCCCCGTAAACCTGATTGATCCCCGCCAAGAGCTCGTGGTAGCCGGCAGTCCGGGTTGGGACTACCACCGTACCTTTGAGGCCGATCTTGATGGAGACAATCGTCCGGAGACCATTGAGATACTGGCCCGTGTGCAGCGAGAACCCGGGCGGGACAATGACTACCAATGGGATGACGGACAGCCTTGGCAGGTATATGTGCGCGACGGCGATCAGCTCACGCATGTGTATGCGCGCTGGGTGCAGCTTGGGCGGCTGTCCGTATATGTCACAGATGAACTACGGCCACGTCTGATCATCGCGGAGTCACAGGGAGCGGGCTATGCCCTATATGCAGTGGAGTATCAGGGGCCGGATAGGTTCACGGCCACAATGATGACGGATTTCCCTGTGCGCGACGGTGCCTAGGTTTGCGTCGTAGAGTCTGGCTGACGCCGGGTCAGTGAGGGCGCTCACCGTATTCCGTGCACGCTCGAGTACTCAAACCCCCACGTACATTGAACTCCCCCGCCACCTTCAGCCAGCGCGGCTGGGCCACGTCCACCAGATCCTGAAGGAGCTTGTTGATAATGTGTTCGTAGAACATGCCCACGTTGCGCCATGAGTACAGATAGTACTTTAGCGACTTGAGTTCGATACAAGCGGCATCCGGGACATACTCGATGGTCAAGCGAGCGAAGTCTGGCAGACCTGACCACGGACACACGGATACGAACTCATCGGTTTCGATAGTGATGACTGCGTCGCTCCCTTGATACCAATAGGGAAATGTCTCGATGATCTCGGGCGTGATCGCATCGGGACCATCCACGTCAAAACGAGCACCTTCCCACGGCTGACGCTGTCTTTCCTTAAGCCAGCGATCGTACTCTTCCCAAGCCTGCCGAAGCTCTTCAGGGCTCTTCCTTACCACATGTCTCCCCCTAGCATCACTTACTCCTGGTGTTCTACTGTAGAACGGCGCATCGCTGCGCGAAACAGGTATATTAGAGGAATGGAGATCACAGTCACTGCCATTTTGACGGCATATTGGCCTCCGATCAGCGGTCGCAAGGGCAACTTCCCGTAGAACGCGATTGTGATGAAGAGCAATGTGTCAACGCCGAGCCCAACAGCATTAGATAAAAGCACCCGCCCCCACGGGGCCATTCTTTGGCTGAGCCAGGCGTAGGTGCTCACATCGAGATTGCTTGAGACCAAATAGGCAATCAGTGAGGCCAGCACTACCCTCGGTGTGCTGCCCAAAACGCGAGCGTAGGCCTCTTGCCCTTCCCAGAACGGGGCTGGTGGCAGGTAGACTGTGAGCAGACTGTAGCCGGCCAGTATCGCATTGGCCAGGAATCCAGCTGTGACAACCCGTCGGGCTTCTCGCGGCCCCAAAGCGTAGTTAATGAGGTCTAGGAGCGTATACGCTAAGGCAAATACGTACGAGGCCACCGGTATAGAGAACGGGCCTAACACGGTGATCTTGCCTGCGGTAATGTTGGCCACGAGCTCGCAGGCAAGGTACATGCCCACGAGATAGATAGGATAGCGCACCGAAGCCCTCCAGATCGCCAATGTAGGTTCAAGGATGCGATGAAACCATTCTGCCCGCTATTCGAGTATCTGCATTCTTGCCGGAGATACACCTATTGGCGTTGCTCGGCTCGCAGTCGTGAGACTATGCGGGCGGTCGCTGCGTGTCGTACCGACTCTCGCTTGGACAGAAGCCAGTCAGTTACATTGAGGCTGGCAAGATTCTTCAGCCAAGCCGTCAGGCTGTCGATTTTGACACGAGCAGCTGCTACCTCTCGCAGACAGCTCTCGCGATCCTTCCCAGTAGTGGAACGGATCCACTCCTGCAGGGCACGGGAAGCGCCGCTACGACAGTGCTCAGCGGTCTTTTGCCATTGGTCTTCTACAAGGCGCATCAGTGCTCGTGTGAGTTTGGCAGTCCCTTCATCCACCTCGGCCGCCAGTTTCTCCTGGAGCTTTCCTCGTCCCAAGCGCAAGACACTTCGGATGACGCCCGGGCGCTCATAAAAAAGCTGGATAGGCCTGAGAAACTCATTGACAGGTCCATCGATTTCGGAGGCGAGATTGGGGCAGTGCCCCTAGCCATGGAATGGCGTGGTGCTCAGCCACTTCCCGCCACCCGTCACACAGCCGATTGGCCTGAGTATCTGCCAGGCTCTCGAGAAGCTCAACGAGCGCATCCTGAGCAAGCACTTGCTCCACAAGCATCTGCCGAAACACCAGGGCATCAAATCGGTTTTCAATGAGTGGATCGATCAGACCCTGAAAGCGCGTTTGGACTGTGCGGGCATACTGCTGTAGCTCTGCCGACGCAACGTCCCTAGCAAAGAATTGTGCCGATGCATGCTTCTCAAAAGCAGCGGAGGCTAGATCATACTGCGCTACCGCCGCCTCGTGGCGGTTAACCACGTCACGCAGACGAGTGATGGCGGTCTGGCCTATCTGGTGCATGGCCAGGAGCGCTTGGTTGACCGTCTCCGGCTCGGGTGAGTTTCCCCCCTTGCCCGCCAGGGAAGCCATGGTCTCGCGGAGCTGCTTCGGTGCTTCATCACCCAAGACGCCCTGCAAATGGCGGCCCTGACTCGTCAGTGAGGCAGCTGTCTCAGCCACAGCCACATCGAAAAGATGGGCGTAACAGTGAGCCAGACG
>JBMNJG010000013.1:0-107395 GCA_050951545.1 Limnochordia bacterium
CCCGATCTTTCCTGCGCGTGTAGACTGGTTGTTCATTACCGCCTGCCTGGCGCCGCCAAGATCAGTTGGATTTCGCTTTACGGGCATCAATAGCGGGCTGAACGACATCGTGAATATTCTGGAAGACCTCTACAGGAGCCTTCTCGCCTGCTGCGATGGATTTAAGGCCTGTAAGGAGAGGAGAGCCGAGTTTTCTCAGCTCAGGAAACATGGGCCAAGGCTTTGTTCTCTCAACAGCTTCCATCTGAGCCTTCATGAGAAGCTTGACGCGAGGATCGGTTTGCCGCGCGATCCGCTCCATGTTGGCGGGGCGGGAAGCGCAGAGACGTCCTGGTTTGTGTTGATCAACGATTCTCATAGCGGAGGGACTGAATGTAAGGTAGATAGCGACGTGAACCGCAGCTGCTGTGTGAGGGGCACTTGCCGTGACAACAGTGGAGTCCATTCCTGAATAGCCCCCGCCCTTGTTGCATCTTTGGAGAGGATTGGGGTGCCAACCATGAAGTCTCTGCCAAGAACCATATCCGGGTTAGCCCGCACCACATACTCGACCGTGTGGGGGTTATCCTGGATCATTGCCAGCTGGCCGCTTGCCATAAGTGAGAAAGTACTCTTCCCCAAGCTAACGCATGGCGCGGTAACCCCCTTGACGGCCGTAAAGCTCCCGAAGCCATTCCGCTAGGTTGGACATCTCCTCGGTGCGAACGGTTAGAACGTCATTCTCGGCGTCGTAAAGACGTGCTCCGAACCAATGCGGTAGACTGTACTCCTTTTGCCATGTCTCCAAAGGATCAAAAGCGAATCGAGACACAGTACCGTCTGCGTTGGTTTTCCTGAGACGCGTCTCATACTCAAGAAGCTCCTGCAAGTTCCGCGGCGGCTGGTTTCTGTCGTACCCAACTTCGTCGAAAAGAGACGCGTGCCAATAGAAACTGTTGGTGGAGATCGCATAGGCTGGCAGGCCGATAAGCCCGCTTCTCCAGTTGAAGGTCTCAACATACGGCATGATCTGGTTCTTGGGATTCCATAGTGGGGATTGGGAGACATAGGGGCGAATGTCTAGCGTGATTCCGGCTTCATGGAGGGAAGCAACATCCGCAAGGCCCCACAATATGGTGACATCCGGGGCCACTCCTCCAGCACAAGCAAGGACAAGACGTGGCGCTGGATCCCCGCCGCTACCAGGCAACTCAACAAGCTTCAGTTCAATGTCAGAATGCTCCCTGTTGAACTGCGCAACTATCTGTTCATAGAGACCGACGTAGTCCGGATAAGATGCCCAGGGATGAGCAAATGTAACGATATCCTTTGCGGCGACATGGGCAACTACACTAACGAGCAACACGATGGATAAGAATGCTATCCAGCCCCGACGGACGATGGAATCTGAGACTCTCAGCATCTGCTGTACCCCCTTGATAGATGAGTCACCTTTCGATGTCCTCATGCTGTATAGATGTTAATACGTTTGTGATTTCGTATGCTTTTGAGTTCTACTAGGAGCTCGCCACCTCCTTCATGCAGAACTAATGCATTAAGTAATGTCGTGGCACAGTGCCTCTCCCCGGTCAAATCGTGCTATATCCAACATCAGACTCGACTGTTTCCTCCCACCTTCTCTTTGCCGCCGACATGCCCGCACAGCATCACATTATTCTCGAGGGAGGAATGTGGCAATCACCCACGAATTCAGACTAGCTCTTCGAGCGGAGCGCCACGACAGCGCTAGATGGTTTCCTGGACCTAGCTCCTGGGAATCTGACACGAGCGCGGGTGCGGAAACGGAAAGGGGGTACTGGCGCATGTTTCACTATCTAGCGCGGGCCTGGATCACGTCGGGATCTTCTGTCTTGGTCGCCCACGAGATTGGTGCTGACAACACCTTTCTGCCTGGTGGGCATATCGAGCATGGCGAGCCAGCAAGAGACGCACTTCAGCGGGAGATCCTGGAGGAGACAGGGGTGTTGGTGGAGGTAGGCGACTTCCTCGGCGCCTGCGAGGCAGCCTGGGAACAAGATGGACGCCTACACTGCGAGATTAACCTCGTCTTCGCTTGTCACTTGCCGGGCCTCGACGCGAGTTCGGCTGTCGAGTCGCTTGAGAAACACCTCGACTTTCACTGGATTCCCAAAGAGGACGTCGATGCCGTGAATCTCTTGCCAGAGTCCATGAGAAGGCTCGCACATCATGGCCCTTTCGACGGTGCATTTTGGGGGTCAACCCTGGAGTGAGTGGTGGGACGCCGAATGGGTGGCTTCCCAGTGTCAACCCGCGCCATTCGGGCCAAGAAAGCCCAGGATCTCGTAGAGCTTGTACCTCCCCATAGGCCTTGGTGAGACCCGCTATCTCGATGGCCAAGGGATTCTTCATCTGACCGGGGAGGGGATTATTCACCATCCCGCCTCGTTTGGGCTGGTAAAAGCGGCGCGTGTTGGGTAGAGTTTGGATTGGGATCGGGGGCATGTGGCCAATGCTTTTTATGGGTACTGTGGCACCAGGTATTGAATCGATCGCGGAGTCTGAGATTCAGGACAAGCTAGCTGGTGCTTGGATTCAGGCAACCTTCCGTGGGCGTGTCCTTTTCGGATGCACCCTTCCGTTGCAGGAGCTGCTAACGCTCAGGTGTATCGACAACCTCTATGCTCATATTGCATGGCTCTCTATTGGGCCGACGAGGGAGGACCTTAGGCAGCTACGAGACGTACTGTCGACAATCGACCTGGCCAAGGCGCTTTCCCTATTGCCTGATATTGCCCCAAAACCGAGAGTCTATGTGAGTGCTAGTCGGGCAGGCAAACATACCTATAGTCGCTTTGAGGCGGCCGAGGCTGTGTTCGCAGCACTCAGGGAACAGCACGGCTTCGCGAGAGGCGATCTGAACGCCCACGATATCGCTCTGCGGCTGGACATAATCGACAGCAACGCACTTCTCTCACTCAAACTGACGCCTCCTACTTTCCGCTTTCGTGGCCACGAACGGGGTTTTTCGGCTGCAGCGTTACGGCCGCCGGTAGCTCACGCCCTGGTATGGGCTTCTGTTCCCTGCGAAGACGACGTCTTCCTAGACCCATTCTGCGGCTCAGGTACGATTGTTGCCGAGCGTTCCATCTACAGTGCCGAGCGTCTCATGGGTAGTGATATCTCATCGGAAGCCCTGGACATAGCCAGAAGGAACGTTCCGCTGCAAGCGGAGCTCTATGATTGGGATGCACGTAATATCAAGATGGCGTCAAGATCTGTGAGTTGTGTTGTCACCAACCCGCCATGGGGAAATCAGATCTCCGCTGGAATGGATGTGGCGGAGCTATATGGGGGTTTTCTGAAGGAGGTCAAGCGTGTGGTTGTCTCGCGCGGAAGGGTGATAGCCCTCACGGATCAGGTGAGATCATTCGAACAAGCGTGCCAGGCGCTTGATCTACCATGTGAAACGCTGTGTCATATCAGCCTGCATGGGCTGCTTCCTAGTGTCTTTGTGGTCAAACCAACGTAGAGTGGGCTCCGCGTAACTAAGGATACTCCAGTGCCATTCTACAGTTCCTTTGGCATGCGATAAGAACGGACGAGCTGTCTCCGACAAAGGGGAAAGGGAATGGCTCAGCAAGCAGGAATCCAGTAGTAGGCCATATGAGCCCCCCGGATCTCCAATTGGCGAGTGGTTCACAACAGACTGACCGGATAGGAGGTTTCGTAGCGTGAAAATTGAGTACAAGGATATGTTGTTACACGAGTTTCGCACGGCTCTTGAGGCATGCCCAGTGGCCTATGTGCCAGTAGGGCTACTCGAATGGCATGGCGATCACCTGTCCCTAGGCACCGATCTCATTCGGGCTGAATGGATTTGCCAGGCAGCCGCCACGAGCATAGGTGGTATCGTGCTACCGGGACTCTATGCTAGTTGTCCCGGCTATAGCTCGTATGAAGGAACGCTGGTCTTCAGCGTTGATACCGCCGTACAGCTTAGCCTGGAGCTGGCCGCTCAGTTGGAGAAAGTGGGCTTTCGCGCCGCTCTATTCCTCTCTGCGCACGGAGGCCCTGCACAAGACGAGTACCTGAGTAGGCTGAACGCCGAATACAGGGGCCGTATGCAGCTCTTGGCGCTTCAGGTAGGCGAACCGATTAAGGTGGGTGATCATGCTGGGCCGTTCGAGACGTCAGATATGCTGGCTGCAGCACCGGAGCTGGTTGACTTGAGCCGCTTTGCCTATCCTGAGAACCCGATCAGGCAGTACCCCGTGGCGGAAGAGCAACTCTGGCCTGCCGAGAAGCGCCCCTGGGTCTGGCGCAGTGATGTGCGTACCACGGCTTCCTCGGAAAAGGGAAACGCCAATCTGGCGGGTATCATCGCCTACTGTAGGGAGTGGCTGAGTGCGAGAGGTCTCCTGAGTCAAGAGGGTTAGTTGGCTCGTGTTATCACACTCCGCAAAGCAGACTTGTCTACGGGGGATAAGGAGGAAGATGCATGACATCGAAGTTGGCGTTGTATGGTGGAGCCAAAGCAGTGCAGACCCCTCCCGGGAATATCTTTACGTGGCCGATTGTGACTAAGGAAGATGAAGAGGCTGTGCTCGAGGTTCTACGCAGGGGTGCTATGTCGGGCACTGACGTAACCAAGCAGTATGAGCAGGAGTTCGCGACCTGGCAGGGTTCTCGCTACGCCCTGGGCTGCAACACTGGTACCGCAGCTCTTTTTTGTGCTTTTTTCGGGTGCAAGGTCGGCGTGGGCGATGAAGTGATCTGTCCTAGCCTTACCTATTGGGCTTCGGCGTTACCCCTGTTTGCTATGGGAGCCACGCCCGTTTTTGCTGAGGTAGATCCCAATACGCTCTGCTTGGACCCCAAGGACATTGAGCATCGGATTACTGAGCGCACTAAGGCGATCGTCGTTGTCCACTATTCCGCCTACCCTGCGGACATGGACCCGATTATGGAGATCGCTAAGCGGCACAATCTCAAGGTCATCGAGGATGTATCACACGCTCAAGGCGGCCTGTACAAAGGCAGGAAACTGGGCAACATCGGAGATGTTGGAGCCATGTCTCTGATGAGTGGCAAATCGTTTGCTACTGGTGAGGCGGGCATGGTCGTCACCGATGACCGCGAGATCTACGAGCGTTCCATTGCCTATGGACACTATGAGCGCTATACACTGGCTAATATCGAGACCGAGGATCTCAAACCCTACGTAGGACTCCCCTTAGGCGGACAAAAACTGCGCATGCATCAGCTGAGCTCGGCGATGGGGCGCGTGCAGCTCAAGTACTACGATGAGCGCATGGCTAGGATCCGCGAAGCGATGAACTGCTTCTGGGATCTCTTGGAAGGAGTCCCGGGCCTGCGTGCCCACCGGGTGCCCAAAGGCTCTGACAGCACGATGGCCGGTTGGTATGCGGCCAAGGGCTTGTATGTCCCCGAGGAACTGGGCGGCCTATCTGTCACGCGGTTCTCGCAGGCTGTACGCGCCGAAGGGACGGCCTGTACACCGGGCGGCTACAGGCCATTGCACTATCATCCGATCTTCAACACATGTGACATCTACGGACACGGCAAGCCGACTCGCATCGCCAATTCGACACGTGACCTGCGGCAGCCGCAAGGTGGTTTGCCGATTACCGAGGGTCTCGGTGGCCGCATCTTCTCCATCCCTTGGTTCAAGCACTTAGAACGCAAGATCATCGAAGAGCATGCTCTGGCCTACCGCAAGGTGGTTGAGAACTGTGAGGAGCTTCTGAAAGACGATCCGGGGGATCCGCCAAGCCCGGGTGGATGGAGTTCCTTTCGCCAGACATCGGCCTAGTGGTAGAGCTACGGTCGCTAGGTAAGCAGTGGCCCATTGCCGGGCCCGAAGAGGAGAAGGCCCTGTTGGAGGTTCTTCACAGTGGAAAGTGGTGTCGAGTAACCCACCAGGATCGACCATCGAAGGTAGACGAGTTTGAGAACGCGTTTGCAAGCTACCAGGACGCCAAGTTCGGCATTGCCGTAACCAATGGCACGCAAGCCCTCGAAATTGCTTTCAAGGCTGCTGGTGTGAAGCCGGGCGATGAAGTGATCGTTCCTGCACTGACTTTTGTGGCCACCGCCACTGCGGCCATTCTTGTCAACGCGGTCCCTGTCATCGTTGATGCCGACCCCGAGACCTACAACATCAGTCCAGACGCTATTGAGGCCGCCATAACCGACAAGACGCGGGTTATCTGCCCTGTCCATAACGGCGGATATGCTGCAGACATGGACCGGATCATGGCCATTGCTCGCGAGCACAACCTCATGGTCGTGGAAGACTGCGCCCACGCGCAAGGAACCCAGTGGAAAGGCAAAGGTGTGGGTTCCATCGGCCACTTTGGCTGCTTCAGCTTCCAGCAGGGGAAGACCATGACTGCTGGCGAAGGCGGGATCATTCTGACCAATGACGAGGACTTGGCAGCCGAGGCATATTCCTATCATAACATCGGTCGTATTGCCAACCGGCCGTTTACCGAGTTTCACAAGGTGGCCACCAACGCTCGTATGACGGAGTTTCAGGCTGCTATCCTCCTCGCTCAACTATCAAGAATGGACGAACAGGTAGCTATCCGCGAACGGAACACAGCGTACCTGGCGGAGGGTATGCGGGAGATACCGGGTTTGGCGCCACTGGAGCGCGACCCGAGAATGACCCGTTGGTGTTTCTATTACTGGAACTTCAAATACAAGCAGGATGAGTTTGCGGGCTTGCCGAGAAACACCTTTATTCGGGCCCTGTCGGCTGAAGGTGTTCGCGTTGGTGTAGGTGCCCATGGGGGACCGATCTACCGCAACCCGGTACTGCAGGGGAAAGGCCTCGCCAGGGTGTGCGATTGCCCCGAAGCACAACGGATCATTGACACAGAGGCTCTCAGTTTGGCTCACTCGTTGTTCCTGGGTGATAGAGCAGAGATGGACCTGATTCTGGCCGCGATGCGGAAAATACGAGAGAACGTGGGTGAGCTGCTCTAACGTGTCGGCTCTGGGCTCGACAGTGACGGCGAGCCAAACCCCGATAGGCCAACCGCGGAGCTGACGTAGTGAAGCAGCTTCGTCCGGCGCCGCCTACGCCCGAGTTCGCTCTCGCAATCCGGGCAACTTCCAGCTTCGCTCGCCGCTCACCCGGATGTCACGGCGCAGGAATAGCAACCAGGCACCAGCGGCAAGGAGTAGTGAGGCAGTAAGGAGACCTGCCAGCCAGTTGACCTTGAGCCCTTCCACCGCGGTGCCGCCCTGGTAGTAATAGAGAGGGGTGAAATTCATCACTGGCTGCAGACCATCGATGATGTTGGCCAACCCGGAAAGCAGGAAGTTACCCACCAGTAGGGCCCCTGTGAACATGGCCGCGATGCGTGCCGTAGGCATGACCATGCTCAGCAACAGTGCTATGGCCGCGAACAGAAGCAGCACCACGAACAGTGGGATGAAGGGGCGCAGTAGCTGAAGCCAACTCAGCTCGAATCCTACTCTGCCAGCCGGTAATGCCCAGCTTAGCCAGCCCGCCACCTGAATGATGGCCAGGCTCGTGCCTAGAGCAAGTAGGCGCCCCCAGAACAGGCTTGTTCGGCTCACCGGATGGGCCAGTACCAGGTCAAGAGTACCCCTTTCTTCGTCCCCCACAGCCAAACTAGCTCCGGACCCAATGGCCAGGATGCCCATAATCAGATGCATCAAGGAGAAGAAGTAGACGTCCAGATA
Organism: Limnochordia bacterium; assembly: GCA_050951545.1. GTDB lineage: Bacteria > Bacillota > Limnochordia > DTU080 > DTU080 > DTU080. The sequence continues at coordinate 7,699 of JBMNJG010000013.1, forward strand.
CCCCATAGGCGTGTCCAGGGCGCGCATGTTTTCGAAGAAAGCGTACATTTCCTCAGGGTAGAAGCTTAGGAACTCGTCGAGGTTCTCTATTTGGCCGACACTGGGATAGAAGAAAGCCATAAGTAACCCATAGAGAGCGACGCCGACAGCCCAGCCGACGGTCTGCCCGCGCAGGCGGCGTAGGGCGTGTCTGAACTCAGCTATCATGTCAGCTTTCCTCCCTTGGCTCATCTTTGTAGTAAGCTAGGAATGTTTCCTCCAGCGACAGGCGTTCGGTTTGGAGGTCACTCACAGGAAAGGCAGCGAGGGCCTTGATTAACGGGTCAATCTCTCCCTCCACCTGAAGAGTAACCTGCAGGCCGTTATGCTGCTCAAGCAAAGAGATACCTTCCACTCTCAGTAGCGGTCCGATATCAACCTGCTCACGGAAACGCAGCCAGATCTGACGCAGGGACATGCTGATGAGCTGGCGGGGTTCGGCTTCTTCGACAACAACACCCTGTCGGATGATCGCTACCCTCCCGGCGATAGCTTCCACCTCGCTGATGACATGGGACGAGAAGAAGACAGTGGCACCGTCAGCTTTGGCTTCTTTGAGCAAGCGGTAGACCTCCTGTTGCATGAGCGGGTCTAGGCCGCTAGTCGGTTCGTCTAGGAGCAGCAGTTCGGGTCGAGCCATAAGCGCCTGGACCAGGCCCACCTTCTGTCTGTTGCCTTTGGAGAGATTCTTGATGGGTGCGGTAGGATCCAGCTTCAGGCGTTGCGTGAGCTGGTCAACAAACTTCCAGTCGCTCTTGTTACCGCGCAGGTCATCAAAATAGCGCAGTGCTTGTATGACAGTCAAGTTGCCCTCAAAATGGAGCTCACCAGGGAGGTAGCCTATGAGAGCGCGTACCGCCACAGGGTCTTTCGTAGGGTCAATCCCGAGGACCCGCATGTTTCCTGACTGGGGCCGGATCAGGTCCAGTAGGCAACGTATGGTCGTGGTCTTCCCGGCGCCATTGGGGCCAAGAAAGCCCAGGATCTCACCGCACTTGACTTCCAGGTTCAGACCTCGTAGAGCCTGTACCTTCCCATAGGCTTTGGTGAGATCCGTTATCTCGATAGCCAAGGGACTCTTCATCTGACCGCCTCTTTCAATCATAGGCAACTGCGAGAGGGCAGCGTCGTCTCAAGTATACCATTGCGAAGGAACATATTGGCCGAAAGTAACGGTGGACTACACATCCTCGTATGAGGCAAACACTGCGTTGTCAGCAGAGCATTCAGCATGCAATCGAAGGGAAAACACTGAGCACGTCGAAAGCGGCCACGCCAGTACTGTGACTGCTGCCTATGGGGAAACGACTCGACTGTAAAGGGGCTAGATTCATGACACAACCGAAACGCTGTCGGGCAAGAGACTTAGGGATAGCCATTGGTACATACGCTACGGGAGGGTTCAACGCCATCACGGACGTTGCGGGTGTCCGAGTAGGTCACGTTACGCTCATTCGTGGCGAGGGTCCGTTGCGGATTGGGGAAGGCCCTGTGCGCACTGGCGTTACGGCTATACTCCCACCTGGCGAGAACTGGTTTGAGCAGCCCGTTGAGGCAGGGCAGTTCACTTTGAATGGTGCGGGAACAACTTGTGGGTTGTCGATGATTGACGAATTCGGTCTTGTCAACACGCCGATTATGCTGACCAATACCCTGAGCGTAGGTGCGGTGTACGAGGGTGTCATCCAGTACATGGTCGATCGCCTTTTCCGTCCACAGGGTAGAGTGCCCTGGGTCAGTCCGACAGTGGGGGAGACGGCAGACGGGTATCTCAACGATATCGGTGGACTTCACGTACGCCCAGAGCATGCGGTGCAGGCCATTGACGAAGCCAGGACTGGCCCCGTGGCGGAGGGGAATGTGGGCGCCGGGACTGGCACGGGTGCTTTCGGGTTCAAAGGTGGCATCGGCACGTCGTCTCGCGTCGTGGAGATCGCAGGTCAACAGGCGACGATTGGTGTGTTGGTTCAGACCAATTTCGGCGGGAAACTCACTGTGTGCGGCGTGCCCATGCCCGATCTGAAAGCCTCAGCTTCGATCGTTCCCGATCAAGGTAGCTCCATCATGATGATCGTGGCCACGGACCTGCCGCTTGATGCCCGCCAGCTCCAACGACTGGCCCGGCGGGCGATTTTCGGCCTCGCACGCACCGGGGCGGACGGGGCTCACGGTAGTGGCGACTATGTTATTGCCTTTTCCACGACTCGTCGTCAGCGTCAGAACGGTTCCGAAATCCAGAAGGCACTCGAGCGTGCCGAAGGCCTGATCGATACTGCATTCTGTGCCGTTGCCGATGCGACCGAAGAAGCGATTCTCAACGCGATTTTCATGGCGGAGACGATGTGTGGTCGGGACGGAAACGTGCGAGAGGCAGTGCCCATCGATCGAGTGATGGAAATCCTGAGAACGAGTGGGGTTACCCTTGTGTGACCACTAGTTACGCAAGCTGTGAAGAGGGGCCGGGATGCGTCCACCGCGGGCGATGAATTCCCTGCAGCCATATTCATTGATCGACATGACGGGGCTCTCACCCAACAGGCCCCCAAAGCTGACGTGGTCGCCAGCTTTCTTGCCGGGGGCAGGCACGAGCCGCACTCCTGTTGTCTTGTTGTTGATTACCCCTATGGCGATCTCGTCGGCGATAATCCCGCTGATCGTCTCTGGGGTGATGTCACCAGGTACGACGACCATGTCTAGCCCCACCGAGCAGACTGCTGTCATGGCCTCTAGCTTTTCCACGCTCAGCGAGCCACGAGTGACCGCTCTCGTCATCCCCTGATCTTCACTTACTGGGATGAAAGCGCCGCTTAGGCCGCCCACATAAGAGGAAGCCATCGCACCGCCTTTTTTTACTGCATCCACCAAAAGGGCCAGTGCCGCAGTTGTACCGGGGGCACCGCATGATTCGAGACCCAGGGCCTCGAGGATATCAGCCACGCTGTCGCCTACGGCCGGCGTGGGCGCTAGGGAGAGGTCTACGACGCCGAAGGGCACACCTAATCGTCTCGAGGCCTCTCGCCCGATGAGCTCACCGACACGCGTGATCTTGAAGGCGGTCCGTTTGATTGCCTCGGCCATCGCTCCCAGGTCTCCGCTTCTCTGCCTGCGCACAGTATTCAGCACCACGCCAGGCCCGCTGACACCTACGTTGATCACGTACTCTGGCTCCCCAACACCGTGCATCGCACCAGCCATGAACGGGTTGTCCTGCGGGATGTTGGCGAACACAACCAGCTTGGCGCAGCCAATGCCATCGCGGGCGGCCGTCAGTGTCGCCGTTTCTTTCACCAGACCCCCCATGAGGCGTACTGCATCCATGTTGATTCCGGACCGGGTACTCGCTACGTTTACAGAGGAGCAGACTGCTTCGGTCTCTGCCAGCACCGCGGGGATAGATGCCATCAGACGCACATCTCCTGTGGTGTAGCCTTTCTCCACAAGAGCACCGTACCCGCCGATGAAGTTGATACCCGCCTCTCGAGCGGCCGAGTCCAGGGCGAGCCCCAGGGCTTCACATTGCTCTCCTGGTGCCAAGGAGTTCGCCAGCAGCGCTATGGGTGTGACGGCAACCCGACGGTTGATGATGGGCACGCCGAATTCCTGTTGCAGAGCATCGGCTATCCGTACCAGGCGGCTGGCCGGGGGCACGACTTTCTCTCGTATACGCTGACCCACGACCTTGGCCTCTGGCCCGGCGCAGTCCAATAGATTGATCCCGAGGGTAACGGTGCGGATATCGAAGTTCTCCGCCTCGATCATGCGAATGGTCTCCAGTATCTCCTGCGTGTTAAGCCGCAATGGTTGCTTCGCCCCCCTATACGCGATGCATGAAATCGAAAACGGTGTCGAGCTGAATGACCACCTTCAGATGCATCTCTGATCCTACATCGTCCAGGGCTGCTCTGAGTTCGTGGAACGAGACATCCGCGCCAGCGATGTTCACTACCATGGTCATGGAGAAGAGATCTCCGAAGAGGGTCTGGCTGATATCCAGCACATTGACCCCGTGGGAAGCCAGGGTCGAAGCAATGGCCGCGATGATGCCTACGCGATCACGCCCCAACACTGTGATCACTGCCCGCTGAACCTCGGTACAATCAGTCGCAGGAGTTTGCGGGCGGCTAGCAGCTCCCTTGTAGCCCAGACAGAGAAGCGAGCTTATCCCCTCTGGCTGTGGTGAGGAAATGACCGGGGCCTCAGGCATAGTCGCCTCGGCAAATGTGACCTCAATGCCTTGTTCGGCAAGCCAGTCACGGGCCGCATCAGTAAGCACTGTGCCTGCCTTTAGCTCAACCGAGCGGCACACCCCCCAGTGCTGTACTTCAGGCAAGGTGAGTATTTCGGACAAGAAGGCGCCTCCCTTGATGTAAAACTACCAGCATGCTCTTCGTGACGAAGCATGCCCTAAGAATCCATGCTCGCTGCAAAGACCAGAAACGGGTTCCTCTGTGGAGCCCGTCTCTGGCCGCCAAAGATCAATCTCGGTCTCCCTTCGCCATGGGCTGCTCCACCGCCTATTGTGCCATGAGCGGTTCCACTTGGCGCTGGAGGTTTTCGGCCATTGGGCGAGCCGGGGCCTCATTGCGCCAGAACTTGCCAAACTCAGTGTTAAACACGTTCCACACATTGCGGTTGGCAATCGCCGGGTACGGGGCACCGACCTCAAAGGCCCGCAGTATATAGGCCTGGTAGTTGTGTGTCACCGACATGGTCATCGCGATACGTCTCAGTGATGGGAATCCGGTATTCATCTCTGCGGCGACCTTTTGCCCCTCTGGCCCTGCGAAAAAGGCCAGAGTTGCCCAGGCTGCCTCGAGGTCTTTCGTCCCGGTCGGGATGATCCATGAGTTGGCCCAGACCCGGGTGCCTGGCTGTGTGTTCATGGGCAGGTTGGCTGCGCCCCAATCGAGTTCGGGGTATTTCGTGCTGTCTGGTACTCCAGAGCCCCCAACCTGCATGGCGGCCCGATCGGTCAGGAAAGCAGTGGCCGCGTTAGTCATAGCATTGCGCTGGGCTGGCGTTGGGGTGACGCCGTGCGTGTAGATCAGGTCCTGGAGAAACTGCATGACTTCTATTGTTTTCTCATCCGTCATGGTAACCCGTGATCGGTCAGCGTTAAACCAGTCAGCGCTGTTCGTCGAGTACCAATGATATTGACCATCGAGCACGAAGTCCATGGCGAAGCCCCAGCGAGTGACCTCTTCGCCCTGCACCCGGTGAATGCTCTTCGCGGCGGTCAGAAAATCGCGCCACGTCCAATCGTCCTGTGGAAAGGCTACGCCAGCTTCATTGAAGTGCTTGCGGTTGTAGTAGAAGACCTTCGCAGTAATATCTCGGGGAAGTGCGAAGTACTGCCCTTTCCATTGCACTGCGCGTTGTATCGTGGGAAACAGCTCTTGTACCGGGAAGCGTTCACGCACCAGCTTGTCAATGTTCATCGCCACGTTGTTGTTCGCCATAGCTCCGATCCAGTCAAAACCGAGCATCGCCACATCCGGAGACGTTCCAGCAGCCACTAGAACCTGCAGCTGATCGTAGTACTGACTCGATGGCACCGTCAGGAATTCGATCTCATACTTGGGGTTTTCCGCCTCGAACCGAGTCTTCATCACATCTAGGAACTCCCCTGGCGAATAGGTGTACCAGGAGGATACTCTCACTGTGGTTCGGGCAGCGGTGGAGACAGGCACCATGAGGACGAAGCACAACAGGACAACTGCGGGTAACCGTCTGACTCTGAACATGCTTAGGCCCCCTTATGTCATGGAACTGTCAAGCCCTGTGAGACACCGACGAGTGCACTGCGTGTACTAGCGGATCTGTACCACCTCCCGAGGGCGGTTGAAGATACTGATGGGACGGCTGGTCGCTGTGAGGGGTAGCTGCAAGAGCCCTCTTGTGGCGATGAAGTGCGTCACGGCAGTATTTCTGCGACACGCACCCATTTCCTCTACAAGCAGTTGTGTGATACCAGACTACGCGATATCTACCAGGGCATCGCTGTGTTACGGCGAACTCTCTGGCGTGAACGGTCTCAATAGGACGGGAGGTAGGCTTGGTGGAGAAGCTGAAGGTCGGAGTGCTGGGGTTGCGGCGAGGGGTAGCGCATTTGCGCAACATGCTTCGCCTGGATAACGTGGAAGTGATAGGTGTCTGTGACCGCTTGCCTGTGCTTCAGGAAAGAGCGGCCCAACTAGTGGGTGATCGGCCTACCAAGATTCTGACAGAATATGAGGAACTGCTAGGGCTCAAGCCGGATGCGGTGGTGGTCGCCACCAACGGCAAGATGCAGGTTGAGCACTCGATTCAGGCTATGGAGGCTGGTTGTGCGGTGCTCTCCGAGGTACCCGGGGCGTACACATTAGAGGAAGTGATACGGCTGCGAGCAGCTGTGGAGCATACCGGGTGCTTCTATATGTTTGCTGAGAACGCGTGCTTTTGGGACTTCATGCGCTATTGGCGGAAATGGGTCATAGAGGGGCGACTCGGGCCCGTACCAATGGCAGAAGGCGAGTACGCCCACTACTTGCCCAACACTCTGGACGCTACGGATGGCACAAGACTGACACCTAGTCAGGCTGCAGGCCGCAAGGATGTGGCGCCCATTTGGCGGGCTGACCAGCCACCCATTCAGTACCTCACCCACGATCTAGGCCCCCTGCTGGAGATGATGGACGATCGGTGCGTCTCTGTCACCTGCCGCAATGCTCCCTGGTGGAATCCGGAGACGCCCTTGCGTAGCGATGGGCAGGTGGCCCTGCTTGAGACGGCTAAGGGAAGCCTGATCCGAATTCTGGTCACGCTGAGCACCACCGTGCCCTCTGACCATCGTTTCCGTCTGTTGGGCACACAGGGCTCGCTGGAATGGTTCTTGTACGAAGGGTTCACACGTGTGCATGGGCCCGCATTCGGCGACTTCGCAGGCTGGTCAAAAGCACCGGTATCCATCACTCCGCCCGGACATGACCCCCACACGGGTCATGGCGGTTCTGACTACCTGATGGCTCAGGCTTTTGTAGATGCGGTACTAGAGGGCAAGCCTTCTCCGATCGATGTCTATCGCATGGCCGACTACACTCTGCCGGGAATCACGGCAGCTGAGTCCGCACGCCTAGGCGGTGTGCCAGTCTCCATTCCCAATCTGCATCGTGGGCCTTACGCGGGGACCCATTTCTGGGATGTTCTCGGTTTGCCGGAGGAGGATCCGGAGATCGAGCCCTGGCGTCCTACAGAAAAGTAGCAGGCGCACTTTGGGAAACTAGCTAGACTGCGGATCGGGGGGGCACCGATGGATCAACCGACTGTGATGGCCATTGATCAGGGGACTTCGGGGACGACTGTGATGCTCTTTGACCAGGAAGGGCAGGCGCTGTATCGTGCCTACCGCGAGGTAACCCAGCACTATCCGCAACCCGGGTGGGTGGAGCATGACCCCGAACAGATCATGGTGGGCGTGGTCGATGCCATCGGTGAGGTCCTCAGCCACAGCAAGGCCTGGCCGAGGGCCATCGGGATCACCAACCAGCGTGAGACGATCGTTGTGTGGGACAAGCGCACGGGTCGGGCTGTGCACAACGCCATCGTTTGGCAGTGTCGACGCACAGCCACAGACTGTGAAAGATTGCGGGCCGACGGGGTAGAGGACATGATTCGCCAGAAGACGGGCCTGCTTCTAGACCCCTACTTTTCGGCCACCAAACTCTCTTGGCTGTTGCGCCAGAGGCCGGAGCTAGCAGGAGCGGCGGCCCGAGGCGAGCTGCTTGCGGGAACCATCGACACGTGGTTGGCCTGGTGCTTGACCGGGTCTCACGTTACGGATGTTTCGAATGCTTCACGGACGATGCTCCTCAATGTCCATACGCTGAACTGGGATCAGCAGCTGTTGGATCTTTTCGGCATTCCCCGTGAGCTGTTGCCTGCGGTGGTTGACACTTCGGGCGTCATCGGGGTCACGGGCCGTGCGTCAGACCTACCCGCAGGTATTCCTGTGGCATCATTGGTTGGCGATCAACAGGCGGCCTTGTATGGGCAGACGTGTTTTCGGCCGGGTATGGCGAAGTGCACCTATGGAACCGGGGCGTTCCTTCTCATGCATTGTGGAACACAGCCAGTGGCACCACCGCCCGGCCTGTTGAGCACCGTGGCTTGGCGGTACGGAGGTAGAGCCTGTTACTGTCTCGAGGGCAGCGTCTTTGTAGCTGGGGCCGCGGTGCGTTGGCTAAGGGACGGGTTGGGCCTGATCGCTTCTGCTGATGAGACGGAGAGCTTGGCTCGTCTGGTGCCCGACACTGGGGGTGTAGTGTTTGTCCCCGCTTTTTCAGGGCTCGGTGCACCCTACTGGGATCCGGCGGCCAGAGGAGTGATCATCGGCATCACAGCTGGTACTCGACGTGAGCACGTCGTACGGGCGTGCCTGGAAGCGATCGCTCAGCAATGCCATGACGTATTGGAGTCTATGACGGCGGAAACCGGCGATCTGCAGATGCTTCGAGTCGATGGCGGGGCGGCCCGTAACGACTTTCTACTGCAGACGCAGGCGGATCTCTCAGGCGTCGAGGTGCACCGGCCCGTGGTGGCAGAGACCACAGCCCTGGGGGCTGCGATGCTGGCGGGCCTGGCCACTGGCGTTTGGCGCGATGAGGCCGAACTGCAGTCTGTCTGGCATGCTGATGCGGTCTTTCGCCCGACCTGGTCTGACAGCCAGCGTCACGTTGCCCGCGCGAATTGGCTGCGCGCTGTGGCCAGCGCCCGTCAGGCGGCCGGAGGTAACCCATGAAGGCCTCGGAGCGCGACCCGCTGTACCGAGAACTCGGCCTTGACCCCCGCCAAGTCACCGAGCAAGCCACTCTTTCTGCGCGACACGGCCATCGCATCTGGCGGATCCGTGTGGGTGACAGCACATTTGTGGTAAAGTGCTTTCCCAATGCAGCCAGTGCCGTCGTTGAGATTGGCTCCTATCGACTGCTTCAGGAACTCGATGTACCGACATTGCAGGTGCACAGCATGTCAGATCGTGCGCTCCTCCTTGAGGACCTTGGTTTCAGCCCGCGCTGGCGGTTGGCGTCGGAAGACGACGTGGCGAGTCCGGCAGTGGGGGCAGCCGTGGGACGATGGTACAGATACTTTCACCAGCGAGGCAGCGACTTTCTGCAGGGGCCGCAGCCAAAGCGCTCGTTCTTACAGCGTGAGTCCGACGTACTTACCGTGCAGACGATCCGCGAGACTGCAAGGGCGCTGGGCCTAGCCAGTAACCCTGTATGGAAGGTGGCGATAGACTGCCTTCCTTTGTTGAAGACGGTGGAATCAAGCCTGAGTGCCACACTCAACTACAACGATTTTTATTGGACGAATCTGGCGGTTGGGTGCGAGGGGGGTAGGGTGTCGGAGGCCGTACTCTTTGACTTTCATCTTCTCGGAATCGGCATGCGCTACAGCGATTGTCGAAATGTGACGGGGTCACTGGGCCCAGGGGCGGCTGCCGCGTTCTGGGCAGAGTATGGCGATGTCGACCCCCGGGAAGAGCTGATCGACAGGCCCCTCAGCACCCTGCATGGGCTTGTGGTGGCAGCTCGGAGGCCGCAGTTTCCCGCTTGGGCACACGAGAGCAGAGAGCTCGTCACGAACGGAGGCCTGCTTGGCAGCCTGAAGGCGGCTGTCGAGGTGGCCACTGAGGTGGGATGATGCTTATCTGGGTATCGTCCTTCTGCCGTCTGGCGAGACGTGTCTGCTTGATGAGGACGAGCTCGACGAGGCTCTGATGGAAGGCCGGATGACTCAGGGCCAGTACGATCGGGTTCATCGAGAAGCCGAGCGGTTGCTGAAGGCTATTCGCAAGGGTGACTTCGTTTTGCCTTGGTTGGCTGCCCAGCATCTGGCTGATCTCGAGGCTAGGTGGGCAGCTCACGTTAGTTGAGAGAAGGCGTTAGCATGGACGTCGACGAGTATTGCGGCCTCATACAGGACTATCCGCGCTTCGACTTGAGTAGCAACGTCAGGGGTGAGCTATTCACCTACTCGACTGTCGATGATCCTCGACTGTCGGAGTTGCGAGATACGTATGGTTTGGGCCAAGTCGCGGGTGAAGGTGACTGCTGGAGCAAAGCGACGCGGCTTCTGAGTTGGACCTTCGAGCAGCTGTTCCACGTCGGCCGGACCATCAGTCCGGAACCGCGCGACGCGCTAAACATACTCGCCCATCGCAAAACGGGCTCCCTGTTCTGCATTCACAAATCTATCGTTCTGAATGAGGCCCTACTATCGGTCGGGCTCCCGTCGCGGCTGCTATGGTGCTACCCATACGAGTTCGATTCGGACTGCCATGTGGTGGTCCTGGTGTACGTTCCTGAGCTTGGCAAGTGGGCTGTCCTCGATCCGGCATTCAACACCTATTTTCACGGCGATGACGGCGCGCCATCATCGGTGCTAGAGGTTCGTGGAGCGTATGCTAGCGGCAGCCTGCCTGCATTCCGGAGTATCACGATTGACAAACGATGGAAGCTCGTCATGAACGGCGTGACCTGCGAGACTTATGACCGCTTCTACCAGCTCTACATGGCCAAGAACTGCTTCCGCTTCTCGTCGCCCGCGGATAGCCGGGTTGGCTGCAGCACTGATCTTCAAGTCCGAAGGGTGTTTCTCAACCCGAAAGGGTTTACCACGACCAACCAGTATGACAGTAGCACTCGGGACCCAGCCTCAAACGTCTACATAACGAGTGCACTATGCCTTTTTCGCTCAACCTTGAAGGGCGTTTCGCATGCTGAGGCGAACGACCTTTCACCGCAGCGTCTGGAGGTTGCAACGGGTCGAGGGATTCATAGACCGCTGAGCGCTGCTGTGATTCCGTGAGGCATGCAAGTTCCCTCCTGAAGGCACCAAGACCAGAACTTGCGGAACACTGGAGGTAAAGGTCCGTGTTAGGTTTGCCAAAAGGGAAGGTATTGCTGGCACCTTGGAGTTTGGAGTGGGAGAAAGAGTATGAGAATGAAAGGGATTGCATCCAATCGGCAATCGGGCCGTTTATATGTGCCATGCATCACATCGGGAGTACTGCCGTAAGGGGTTTGGCGGCAAAACCCATCATCGATATGGCTATTGAGATTCCACGCTTTGATACTGGAATACAATGCGTAGCTGGACTCGAGCGTCTAGGCTATTCCTACAAAGGTACCAACGTGCTGCCGGAGCGGCATTACTTCAGCAAGGGCAGTCCGAGGACCCATCAAATCCACATGTTCGAGGTGGGGAATCAGTATCTACTGAAGCAATTGGCCTTTCGAGATTGCCTAAGGAAAGAGGACTCGGTTCGGCAGGAGTACGAAGAGTTGAAGCGCGCGCTGGCAGAAAAGAACAGCCACGATAAGCTGGCGTATGCTGACGCAAAAACCGATTTCATAGATGCAGTGCTAGGCGAACTTGGATATAGTGTTTAACGCCTAACAGGCAGATGGATCGGCACATGGGCTGGACAGAAATGCTACACCGAATGGAACGGGTGGCTCAACCCCGACAGGGTGGCTCTATTTTGGTGATCAAATGGCCTCATTCTCGATTGACAAACACACCTCTTCGTTGGCGGCTAAGCACTCAAGGATAAGAGGCTCGACTATCTCTTGCAGAGGGGTCCGCCTGGGCTGAGCCCTTTGTCGTTCGCCGGGCAATCTCTCCCCTTCGCAGTAACGAGCGAGTGTGTCGCGGCTAATGCCCAACACACTGGCGATCCGGCGTTGCGGCATTTTGTCGACCGCGAAAAGACGCCGAATCCTGTTGTAAGTGTCCACATCAATGGTCATGGACTGGCACATCCTCTCATTTTCCCTGGGGAAAATTCGGCGTTTCCAAAAGCACTTCAAGGCGCAGGGCAAAGGCCTCCGACAGCTCCCGGATGCGGCGAACAATAGTGCATTGGCGTTGGCTCACTGCGGTGGAAGCAAGAGTCACGATTTCTTCGAGCAGGCGGCGCAACAGGCGCGATGCCTTTTCAAGTCGTTTGTTGGTGGCGTCTTCCTCTACCGCCGGCCGCCCAAGCCTTTCGGCGTCCCTTCGGATGGCATCCAACGTGTCTTGCGGGCAAGCTAAGATCCGCTTACGCAGCTCGTCCGAAGCGCCCGATGCGTTGTACAGACTGACCAGCTTTTCAACCACAGATTTGGGGATTCGATCGGCGACCACGCGACACGCACAGGCAGGTGGTGTGCAGACGGCAGTTTGGCAATCTCTTGCGCCGTTTGGAGGGGGTGCTTCGAACGCTCACTCTTTTCCCGAGAAGAGGGTTTTCTGCATTCCGGGGGTTGGCCCCTACCGCGGCCGCGCACCATCGCGAAGAAAACAACTGCGTGCCCAACTAGATAACAGCCAGAAACAACGAATAAATGAATCAATGGATGTCTTTGGTCGGGGCTGTGGAGTCTGTGGGCAACTCATGGAGGAGTTGTCCATCAGAATCCATGGCCCGCAGCTTGGGGTCTGGATCGATGGCAGGTTTTTGGTGAGCGCGCTGTTTTGCCGGCCTAGCTTACCGTGAGCTTTCTAGGCCATTTTGGTAGGGTCGAAGTGAAGCGTATCCAACCCGGTGAACGGCTGGGCGCTGGACATGGGGAAAGACCATCGATGGCGTCGCGTTATGTGCAGTCCACTGGTCGGGGTGCGGCTTTTGAGGTGGGGAAACAGCGATTTGGGGGGCAGATCCGCCGTTTTCGTGGGTTGAGTCCGCCGAAAGTGGTCCGAGAGGGCGCCATCGCTGCGCATTGACCACGTTTGTCGGCTCCAGGGCTCCAGGGTCATCTGTCGCCGCCCGCCGCCTCCCGCCCCGCCCACCCGATGGACGGCTGGGCCTGGACATGGGAAAGCCATCGATGGCGTCGCGTTATTACAGTCCGCTGGTCGGGGGGCGGCTTTTGAGGTGGGGAAACAGCGCATGCCGTCCCTGGGGGGCAAATCCGCCGTCTCAGCCCACCCGATGGACGGCTGGGCGCTGGACATGGGAAAGCCATCGATGGCGTCGCGTTATTACAGTCCGCTGGTCGGGGGCGGCTTTTGAGGTGGGGAAACAGCGATTTGGGGGGCAAATCGCCGTTTTCGTGGGTTGCGTCCGCCGAAGGTGGTCCGAGAGGGCGCCATCGCTGCGCATTGACCACGTTTGTCGGCTCCAGGGGTCCAGGTGGTGCCAGCGTGTCGCCTTATGATGTACAAAGGAGCGCGACTTGCCCGCTCAGCCCACCCACCGGGTGACTAGGCCGCTTGACACAGGGAAGGAACGGTGATGCTATCCGGTTATGTGCTGTGTGAAGCAGGACTGAAGGGTTACCAGAGCGTGGAACGACGTTTCTAGACGCTCCTACTCCTAGGTGAGGAGACGCATCTTCAGTGGTTTCGCCTCAGCGAAGGGGGCCCCGCGGACTAAGCTTGTGGTGTTTCCGTAGATCCACTGGGCGCCCAGCCGTGCTTGGCCTGCTCGCGGTACCGCCGGCACCTGGGCTTGAGAAGCCGGAACAGCTTCCGGTTGATGCGTACGTCGCGCCGCAGCGGCAGTCGTCTGCCAATCTTCTTCTTGATCGTCTCCCACGAGAGCTCGCGGGACTGGATCACGATCAACTCTATGTCCTCCTCGGCACAGGTCTGCTCCTTTGTCTGGTCACGCTTCTGCTGCTCAAGCACTTGCTCAGCTGAGTAGAGCTTCGTGACACCGTAGTGTTGCGGACCATTAAACTCGAAGGCCGTATAATGAAGATAGTAGAAGAGATCCAACTCCAGCCTCTGACCGGTGTCGGGGTTCTCCAGGAAAGGGGGGCGGATGCGGGGCGTGTAATGCTGAGAGTCCACAAGAGCAGTGCAGATGCCTGTCATAAGTGCTTCCCCGTAATACTCAGCCGTGTCGAGTTTGTGCTGTATGCGCCACACTTCTTCGCTGTGCTTCTTATCGATCGGGTTGAGGAGGGTAAAGCGAATCACGGCCTGTTTGTGTGGCTGCTCCATCTCGAGCCAGCTCAGTTTGGCTAATCGCCGCACCGCATGTTTTACGGTCTGAGGGCTCAGATGCATCAGCTCGGCGAGCTCAGAGTATTTGAACTGCCGCAGACGATACTCCGGATCGTCTTTGCCTACAAGTACTGCATAGACGACTTTGGCCTGGGGGTTGAGTTGGGTGGCCATGATCAGCTCGACCGGAATCTGAAGCCAGCCAGGGGGCAACCACTGCTCTGATAGTTTATTCATGAGCCGAACGGTTGCCAAAACAAACCGCTCCTCGCTGAGCAGTCTGGCCACAGCCTTGCGAACGGTCGATCGCGACATGCCCGTGCGCCGTGCCAGGCGGCTGGGCGAATAGAGAAACGCCTCGTCCAAATGAGCATCCATAGCCAAGGCCATCCAGACCACTTTTTCGCTAGCTCTCAAATCGCCAGCGCAAAGTATCGAATCAGGCACACGCGCTTCATCTATATGCAGGGAATACAAGAAACTCACCTCACATAACCTGGAACACATGTTCGCCCCGTTGTGACTTCTTTCTACCCGACCAAGCAGGATCCTGCCTTCTCGTGCAAAAAAGCTAACTTCACCAAATATCGACATTGTTGTCCGGTTATATGCTGTGCGCCAGTCCATGCCGAAAACATCGTTCGTCCTGTTGTGCTCGGCCGAAAGAGTGGGCCATCCGCAAATACCCCTGCAACCCATAGGCCGGAACGGGAGACATCGCTGTGCATGAAACTGAGCGAGACTATGAGCGACTAGCTGCACGTTTCTGGAACCTACCGCAAAAGGGCGAAGAAGAAGCCCGACGCGAGCAGTTTTTTATGGACGACATCATCCAGAAGGCTCACCTTGACCGCGAGGTGGAACGGTTAGTAGGCGGAGTCGACACCGCTTTTGACGGCGGCGCGGGAGTTGGCCAAGGAAGCTGGAGTTGAAGACAGAATGAGTCCCAAGCATACGCAGTTGCTCACTGAGCTCGTTCGGATAGCTAGGAAAGCGGTGGTTGTGAGTGTGTCAAGTTGTCTAGGGAGCTTGCCGTACTTTCTCAACCCTATACAGAAACAGCACTACATTATGGATGAAGGTACGAGTGATCCCCTAGTTCACTGGTACGTACGCAACGAAACCAAGCAGCTTGAGGCATGGAGGCCTGACTTCGAAGCCATGAGCAATTTCCTTGTGACGGGGTTACCGAATGACCCGGACGAACTCTATGAGCGCATGGAGCTTGGCGAGGCTCCGTGGCCAATTCATTACTGCTTTCTGCCAGACGAGATCAGATCGGTATTGGAGACTGCTGGATTGAGAGACGTCAAGCTTTCAGGACCGGGTGCGTTAGCCAGATCCATTCCTCGGGAGATTCTGCAGAGGCTTCTTCTAACTCCCGAATACCGAAAGCGCTTCCTCGACCAGGTCTGACAAGCGCATTTCGCGGACGGAGTGGTAGGTTGGCGCCACTGGTAGCAGGTGAGTGTGTTGTCACTGATGCGCATGGCCGTTGGGCCGACAATGGAATGGGGCGACATGATAGTGGGTCAGCATGACTTGGTAACAGATCGTCTACTTCTTCGGCAACCCGTCGCTGGTGATGCTGAAGCGATCTATGGCGGATACGCAAGCGATCCTGAAGTCACCAGGTATCTGCAGTGGTCCCCCCTTACCGGAATTACGGCTGCTCTTCGGTTCATCCAGGGCTGCGAAGAGAGGCGTGCCTCCGGAACGGAATTCACTTGGGCCATCACGATGAAGAGTTCCAGCGGAGTAATCGGTGTAGTGCATTGCAGCCCTCGAGGACACAAAGCGGAACTGGGCTACGCACTTGCGCGTTCGTACTGGGGACAGGGATACATGACCGAGGCGGCGCAGGCCGTCATGGACTGGCTCTTCACATCGCCCAAGATACACCGTGTATGGGCAACCTGCGATGTTGAGAACGTTGGATCGGTACGAGTGCTAGAAAAGCTGGGGATGACTCGAGAAGGGACGCTCAGGCGATGGGCTGTTCAGCCAAACATCTCTGCAGAGCCCAGGGACTCCTTCATGTACGCCAGGGTTCGGTAGAGAGGGTTGGCGGTCTGCTCCTCGTGTTGGGGAAACGCGGGCCCAGCGGCGCATTCACCGGACGGGTGCTCAGTTGATATCTTGGCCGCCACCGGTAATGCGCAGAGTCGTTCGCCGAATACGGGCCTTCGGCCCGACGGACAGAGACCGACTCCTTCTCCAAGCGACAGACGATCCCGCGTTCGGTGTACCCTGGATGAGCCCACCTGTTGTGGGTACAGGCAGTGCTCTTCCCAAAAGAAAGGGGCTACGGATTGAGTGTGAAAATCGAGTTTGGCTATCCATTTTCGGGGTACGCACGCTTGGACTTCACCAATTGTTTCGCCAGCACCTATATGTGCCTTGAAGGGTACGACGGCACTGAGGACTGCTATTGCGGGGCCAAACTCAAGGTCTGCGATAGTTGCGGCGACTGTAAGGCGTCACTGGCCAAGAAACAGGAGGAGCTGTTCTTCTACTTCGGTACCATGACAGGGCGCAATGCCTTGCGTGCCGGATTTGACGGGCCAACCAGGATGCAGCAACTGCTCAATGACACGGATGAGAGTATCGACATGACGATGAAGATTGCGGGTTATACGTACAAGAAAGTGGTCAACGACTTCAGAAAAGCAATCCGCGAGTCGATCAATATTGGCCAGCCTGTGCTGGCACGGATCACAGATACAGGCAAAGGTAACTTCAGGGTGATCAACGGCTATGACGGGGACACGTTGATATGCCCGGAGCCGACAGGCGCTCAGCACAGACCCGACGGGCCACCGAGTCTCGATGAAATCGGTGAGGTCTATGTGATCACTGGTAAGACGCTGCCATTAGATATGAGGGAGTGTTTCAAGTGGATTGTTCGAGTGATGGAATGCAACCGCGACAACGCCGTATGGGATGACTGTATCCGGCACTTCGACTATTGGAAGGACCTAGCGAAAGCTGACCTTGGGGAGATCAGACGACGTTTCAAGAGAATCAGTGACATCATGTGGTACACCTTCAACTGTCATAACTTCGCTGAGACATTCCGTCGGGAGCTCTTTCACAGGATCGAGGATACCACCCTGCGTGATTTGCTGTACCGCCAGATTGACATGGCATACGATTCGACTCACAATACGGCATGGCAGGTCATAGCTCTGAATGATTGTCGTGACTGGTCAAAGAGGAGGTACCACGAGCTCGAGTGGGGCATGTGCGGAAGCGTCATCAACTGCCTTCAGACGCTGAAGCGCAACGATGAGATCGTGCTGGAGACGATGAAGGAGGCCGTCCACATGTGAGCGACCGGATGGCCTACCGTCCGCTACTGCACTTCGGATCGACAGTTGCTTGAAAATGGTGACAAGTTGGTGGTAGTAGAGTGGGGCGCTCTCGGATCGTCAGGCGGTTACGGTGGTTACGCAATTGGGAGCTGTTCGATGTTGGTCTATTCCTAACTCTGTTGGTCTGGTGGGTTACCGCCCGAGATCCGTCAACATGGCTGTTGACCGCCTTTGGCGTCTCTCTCGTCTGCTATCTGCTGTTGCAGGGCGGCTTTTACTGGCACCTAAAGGCTCAGGCCGTAGCGAGCCGGTCCGGTCGGCTGCCAGCCTACTTCTGCGGCCTCTTTACTCATCTGCGATATAGTTCACTCGTACTCCTGGCCTGTTTCCCACTCATTGTAGTCAGTGCGCGGACGGTGAACTCGACAACGCTTAGCGAGCTATTACGGTCATCTGCCATCGTTGCCTTTGCAGCGCTCGAATACGTCAACTACTATCACTATCAACTGATGCATGATACGGTGAACGACCTTCGATACTTGAAGATGCATAGACGTCTGCGGAGGGCTCCATTGGCCGATGACCTGGCTCGGTGTCACAGCAAGCGTGTTCAGCGGACGGAGCGGTAGGCGAAAGACATCAGTTAGCTGACTTCGCGGGTGGGGTGATAGGGGGCAGTGGGGAGTCCAGATGAATGCGCGGAACGTGTATTGGATCGGTAGGCTGGGGGCTCGGAAACGCGAATCGCGCGACAGCGCGCTGGCGCTGGTAGTTGGCACGGCCTCTTGTTGATCATCCACCGCCAGTCGCGACGGTCGGACACATAGGGTTCTCCCTGGTGGAGGTGTGGAGCAGCGATGCGAGGAGGAGAGACATGAAGGTAACGGACTCTGTTGGGTGTGCCAGGTACCCGTGCATTGATGTGAGGCATGAGTGCCATCTTGTGCCGGATATCGAGGTCGATCCCGAGACGATTTCCATGGTGATGATCTCAGAAGCTGCTCCAGCAGATCCTGGCGACTACTACTACGCGAAAGGCGATGCGCTCTTTGAGCAAACCACAGTACAAGCATTCAGGGATGCTGGGGCCGAGGTCGAAGAGATACGTGACATTCTTGCGATGGGGGTGTACCTCACCACAGCGGTGAAGTGTGGCAAGACTGGCTATGGTATCAAGGCGGGTACGATCAAGGAGTGTTCGCGGCTGCTAGAGGCGGAACTGGCCCTGTTTCCAGCAGTGCGGGTCTATCTTCTGATGGGAGACGTGGCGATCAAGGCGCTGAACTTTGTAGCGAAGAGGCAGGGAGAGAAGCGGGTAATACCTACCGGGTCAACGTACAAGATCCGTGGGGAGGCGTACCATTACAGGGGAGCGCGAGTGTTCCCATCGTACTTGCAGGCAGGGCCAAGCTTTTTCATTGAAAAGAGCAAGCGGAGGATGATCGCGGAGGATATCGCTGCGGCACTGGAACTGGTGCGCTAGCATGATCCGAGGCCGCCATTGCATCGTAGAGCCACTGTTTGAGGCCGTCCGCGCAGAGTTCGCGCACCGGGGAGAGTGCTACTCGTCTACGTCCTCGCAGGCCAGAGACGCTTGATTCAGCAATACGACTCTCGTTCAGCGGTCACTAGCCAATCCGGCCAACCACCTCAAGCAACTCCACCCGCGGCCAAGAGATCACGACGAATGACGGCAGGCCTAACCTCTGCCAGAGTGTATACGGCTCCATTCCGGTTTCCCTTGAGACAAAGAGGCTGATCACCGTCCCATGGGCGACAATCACTAGCGTTTGAGATTGGCTTTTGCTAGCGGCTGCGCTCAGTGCTACTCGGAATCTAGCGTATGCCTCATCAGCGGTCTCGCGTCCAAACACGAGTGTGCGTGGATTCGCGAAGAACTCCGACACCGCTATCTGAAACTCCAGTTGCCCTAGGAGTGGTACACCCCTACGATCATGCTCGTGTAGATCATGCATTTCGCTCAATGATAGGCCTAGGTGCTGTGCCAAGGTGCCAAGATCTCTGCGGTCTCTCGCGCCTTGGGCTCCTGGCTTGAGACAACGGCTTCCGGGCAGTATGTCCTCAGCCTTTCAGCTAGTCTTAGCGACTGAACTCGCCCCTCTGGCGACAATGCCCAATCGGCAGCAGATAGCGCCGGGTCAATGATCGGCATCGCATGTTTGACCAAGATCAAGCGCCGTACCATTCCCTCAAAGTTCTTCCCATGTCAGCGGCGCACGTTCCAGGTCAGTGACTATCGACTGTGCCCTGACATCAAACCACTGCTGGAACAGAGCGAAGCTTCGCTTCTTGGGCCAAAGACGCCGGTCCTCATCCCACCCCTCTAGCTCGTACTCGAAAATGCGGCTGAAGTAATCTGTGACTGGCGCCGACTCTTCGCTACCCTCAGGGTCTTCTGCAACCAGGTACACCGACACCTGTTCCCGCAGCCATTCTGTCTCTCCTTGGAGCGAGGGATCCAGACTAACGATCCACTGGATATATGGCTCCTTCGGCACAATCACCAAGGCAGATCTGTTGATGGTCCTCATCAGACACCTTCCCTTGCGTTACTGCTCGTTCTGTGCAGCTTCTCAGCTTCCTTCGATCAGTACCAGATTACTCCCTCGGCGGCGTAACACCTGCGTGGCTATCGCCAAATCGATGCTGCCGCAGTAGGTACAGCACCCGTATCGGTTCCAGAGGGCTAGCCTTCGGTGAGGGAGCTCAGTGACGCAAGAACGTTGGGCGGGTAGAAGAGATGCGTCAATCAGACCCACGGTCTACGGAGAAAGGCAGTGAGATGTCCGACGCTTGGGACCTCACCGCGCTGCGGATTCCGCCTTTGCACAGGCGGTGGATGACGCTCACACCATGGGCCAGTTGCGCCTTGCGTTGACCATGGCGATGACGCGACGCCGTCCTTTGGGTCGGCTAGGGATTGTGTAGGTCCTCGCCAGTTGGCGCGGCAAACCGTGTCGGGTTCGATCGTTTCTGGTGCTCCAGACGACGAACCGGAGTGACCAGCGCCGCCTTTTCACGGCCAAGCGGGGCTGTGGGGCGTGAAAGCGGGACATGAGACGCGGTTTCAGTCAGAACCATTAATCGAAACTGCCCTTTCTTTCCACCTCCCTGGCATCAGGTACTGGCTGATCGGCTCAAGAGCATTGATTGGCGAGCTCGTCGGGCGGAGTACCTGGAACAGGTCCCGCCTGAGGTACTGGACGAGGTTGTCGGGGACTCACAAATCTCACAGATAAGGAGCGAGGAAATGAGCACAAAATCCAGCGAGCCTTCTGTCACCACCGGGCTTCCAGCAGGGACACCACACACGACAGTATAATCCGATGATAGTCAGGCTTTTCATCCATTTGCGAACACCCCCCCAAGGAATATTGGCCCGCATAGTCGAAACCCAGCTTACCAAATGACCGAAGGAGCGCTCCATCATGTCATCAGCTTCGTGGCGGTCACATGCGATGGCTTTGCAGCTTGCGTTTCTGTGCGTTTTCTTTCTTGCGGTGGGTGCCAAACCTACTCTAGCTGCGGGTCATGATCTCCGTTTTGATGGCCAGACTGCTCGTAGTGGATAACATGCCGAAAGAGGCCCGCGAGCAAATGCGCAAAATGTAGAAAAAGGAGCTAGTGTAGCCATGCGCCCACATTTACCCGTGTTGACCCTCTTCCTGATACTGGTCTTTTGTGCTGCCTTGGTTCACGCCTCTTCACTTGTACCCAATGGTAGCTTTGAGGAACTAGACACCCGGGGCTTGCCCGTCGCATTTACGACTTGGGTAGCCCAGGGTCAGCCGGAATTCGCGATCGATGCCGAGTCAGCCCACACTGGCCGACGCTCCTTCCGCATTTCCGGTGACGGGAGCGCCCGCGCCAGTGTGAATAGCACAATTCCTTTCGCAAGGGGGACCTATCGGGCCACCCTTTGGTACCGAATCAGTCCTGGGATGCAGTTGAGCGGTGTGACAGTGAGAATCATGGTTTTCCATGGTTCCGGTTCCAGTGAAAGTGACAAGGTAAACTGGGATATGAATCAAGTGGCAGCCAGCCCTGGGACAGCGACTCTGCTACAGGGCAACAATCTGCACGTTGTGCCAGACGGGGAGCCAGCTGCTGGCGAGTGGCATCCCTTAGAAGTGGTCTTCACTATACCTGAGGAAGTCGTACGCCTTCAGTTTAACCTGTTCAACTGGCTCGGAGAGGGCACAGTCTGGTATGACGATCTGCACCTTGAACCCACCACTTTCGATTGGGTCTCCTATCAAGCCACGCGTCAGGAACGAGAGCTACGCGCCTTAGGGGAACCGCTCATGCTGGAGGCTCTACGGGAAGAGCACCCGCGCTTACTTATGGACAAAGCGGATTTGCCCCGTCTTCAGGAGTTGGTGGCCCATGATCTGCAGGCAAAAGCTTGGTATGCGGCACTAAAGGTCAGTGCCACGAATCTACTCCACCAGCCGCCTTCACAGTACGAAATCCCCGATGGCATCCGCCTGCTGGCGACGAGCCGCCGGGTGCTCGACCGCGTGACTCTACTCGCTTTTGTACACCTCATGGAAAACGATATGCGCTTTGCCGAGAGAGCCTGGCGGGAGTTAGAGGCGGCGGCCCGTTTCCCGGACTGGAACCCCCGACACTTCCTTGATACTGCCGAGATGACTCACGCCTTCGCCATCGGCTATGATTGGCTGTACCAGGTGTGGACCCCCGAACAGCGCGATGTACTGCGTACGGCTATCGTAGAGATGGGTCTGGAACCCGGCCTGAATGCCTACAGGGGTAGCGCCTCTTGGGTGCGGGCTACACATAACTGGAATCTGGTCTGTAACGGCGGCTTGGCCATGGGGGCACTCGCCATTGGTGACGAAGAACCCGTTATCGCAGAACTGATACTACGGTTTGGGTTGAAGAGCGTACCGCTGGCCATCACCCAGTTTGCCCCTGATGGCGGATGGGATGAGGGCGTCGGCTACTGGCATTACTCCATTCGCTACCTGATCCCCTACATTGCCGCCCTTGAGAGCGCCCTTGGTAGTAGTTTCGGCTTGGCCGACACACCTGGTCTAGAGTCTGCGGGCACGTTCCCCATCTACCTTACTTCGCCTGCTGGCATCACTTTTAACTTTTCCGACAGCGGAAAAGGCGTCGTCAACGCCCCTGAGATGTATTGGATGGCCCAACGCTACGAGCAGCCCAGTTACGCCTGGTGGCAGAATCGGATGTCCGGTGACAAGGGTAGTGTCCTAGCCCTACTATGGTACGCACGGGACCTCTTAGTGGACTTCACCCCGGCTACCCTCCCCCTAGACAAGCACTTTCGCCATGTCGAAGTGGCGACGATGCGTAGCGCCTGGGAAGAAAAAGACGCGCTCTTCGTCGGCTTGATAGCAGGTGACAACAACGCCAATCACGGCGATCTAGACATGGGCCAATTCGTTCTTGATGCGCTCGGACAGCGCTGGGCCGTTGATCTGGGGGCCGACGATTACAACATTCCAGGCTATTGGGGCACCCAACGTTGGACCTACTACCGCAAACGGGCGGAGGGGCACAACACGCTTGTCCTTGACCCTTCAGCCGATGTGGATCAGGATCCGCGTGGGGTGGCGCACATCGTCTTCCAGGGGGCAGGAGAGGGCGAAGCGGTTTCTATCGCCGATCTCACCCCGGGCTATCAGCGCCACGCCCTCTCGCTTAAGCGTGGCATCGCCCTGATGGATGATCGTAGCCAAGTGCTTGTGCAAGACGAGATCGAGACCCCGGTGCCCACCGAAGTCTGGTGGTTTATGCATACCCTAGCGAATATCACTTTAGACGTTGACGGCACTTCAGCCCTTCTCGAGCAAGGAGGGAAGCGACTGGCCGTGCGTATCCTGGCGCCTGTCGGAGCCACCTTCACTGTACTACCCGCCGCTCCATTGCCCACCTCGCCAAATCCGGCGGTTCAGGCCGTCAACCACAATGTGCGTAAACTAGCGATCCATTTCACCAACATCACCAATACCCGTATCGTCGTGCAGTTCACCCCGCTAGTAGCCAACGAGTTGGGTTCTCTGGCTCCTGAGGTGAAGCCTCTCAAGGCCTGGCAAGAGGGACTTGAGGATGGTCGCCGCCTTTGGACGCCACTGGAGCGCATTGCGCTTGATATCGGCTTACCCTCGGAAGCTCTGCGCGGCGTGGTACCCATCACCATGGAGTGGGGCCTACCTTCCTCTGAACGGCTGAAGCAGGTGTGCGTCATGGTGGATGATGAGACGCTCTACACGGGAACCCAATTGCCCGAGGAGCTTCCGCTCGATACCCGTTCCTTGAGCGATGGTCCCCATCACCTGACAGTCCAGGCTATGGTGGAAGGTTCACTGGTCGAGCGAACGTACCCCTTCCGGGTGGCCAACTGGTGGCAGATCATCGACCGGATGGAGCCGCCCATAGATAGCGGTTGGTTCGGTACGTTGATCCGCTCAAAAAACTAGCTCGGAAAGTGCTGGTTGGGCCTACACGACCGTGGCCTCAAGCACGCAACTTGGGGGAGCCGACCGACGTATACGGACGGAGGACACCGAAGAACAGCTCACCTGGGAAACCCCTAACCTGCGACGTATTAAGGTTCGCCTGGAGGCCCCCCGTAGCACAGTAGGGTCGGGGCTGCGTCTTTCCATCTCACAGGACGGAGAGACCTGGCAGCATCTGCCTTACACCACACACGAGCTCGGCATCTCGCCAGAGGGGTTGCATGCACTAGTCATGGAGGCCGAGCTCCCTACAGATACACATGATGTACACTGGTGTCAGTTGCGCGTGCTACCAGGTCACTTCGCTGCAGACAAGCTACAGATTGGGCAAGCGGAGTTCACGGGTCTCCACGAATAATCGAAGGGCCACCTCGGGGTGGCCCCCATAGTCACATTCCCGGGCGATCTTTCTCATGCGGGCTGCGTTTGGCTTTCTCCATAGCCTTGCTCTGAAGGTCGACCGCACCGTGTGGTTCGGTCGCCGAGGGCTGCATGGTATTCCAGCTCGTCAGCGCAGCCTGATCTGTCTCTGGCTTGCCCGTGCATGGTGCCGATGCTCTTTGGCGAGGTGATTGAATGCAGAGCGAGACATCCTCGGCAAGCTATCCTGTCTCCCGCTTGCTGAAAGCAGAGTGGGGGATTGAGCTCACGGAGCTACTGCTTGTGAGGCACGGTCGATCACTGGCTGACGATGAGCAGAGGATTGAAGGCGGGGGCTATGACTCCCCCTTACGAATCTTGGCGTGGAGCAAGTTTGAAAGCTCGCTGTCAGATTACAGAGAGAGGCTGTGTAGTCGCCCATGGCGGAACGTTGCACATATTGGTCAGACTCGCTCTTGGTCTTCCCATGGTTTTGCCTTATTGGCAACAGCAGGGATTTCGATTCCGGTAGCTGGTACTGCGCAGTAGGGAAGGAGTGGAAGCGTATGAGCTGTTTGGCGGCATTGGCCCATGGTATCCCCTTCTATGGCGACACTCGCGCTGATATGGTTAGGTTTCTTGCCTGCCATGGTCACCACAAGACCATCAGCCACAGTATGTGCGTTGCCGAAGAAGCAGGGCGCTTGGCCATACGATGGAACGAGAGTGCTGCGCACGCTCAGGTGGCCGGCTGGCTGCACGATATTAGCGCTGTGATCCCAAATGGCGAACGTATCTCGGTCGCCGAGCACTTAGGTCTCGACATATTGCCCGAAGAGCGCACTGCGCCCATGATCATGCACCAGAAACTGTCGGCGGAGATCGCCTCAGAGTTGTTTGGGGTTTCGAACAAAGAGATCCTCAGCGCCATCGCCTGCCATACAACGCTGAAGGCAGACGCCTCAAAGCTGGACAAGATCGTGTTTGTGGCAGACAAGATTTGCTGGGACCAATCTGGGGATCCGCCGTATCTAGGGCAAATCCTTGAGGCCGCAGAACACTCTCTGGACAAGGCCGCATGCATCTACCTGGAGTATCTCTGGCGGAGGCGGAACGAGCTGCCAGTCTTACATCCACGGGTTGAAGATGCGCACAAGCAGCTGCGCTGCAGTGGTCTCTTCTCGTACGAAGGACCCTGAACCAGCGTTCGGCGGCTGACCGAAGGAGGACATGATGACAACTATCTGTATGGTACGGCATGGAGAGACTGACTGGAATGCAGCGGGAAAGATCCAGGGTCAGAAAGACACCGCACTCAATACAAAAGGGCGCGAGCAAGCTAGACTCGCCGGGCTCTATCTGCGTAGATGGCGCTGGGATGCTGTCTTCACTAGTCCCTTACAGAGGTCAAAAGAGAGCGCCTACATTATCGCGCGTGCGATAGGCATCCATGAGGTACAAGAGATGAACCATTTCCTCGAACGGGATTTTGGCCAGGCCGAAGGACTTACCTCCGAAGAGAGGCGGCGAAGGTACCCAGATGGAACCGTGCCGGGCCTTGAGCTTTGGGAGCAGCTACGACATCGGACCATGCAGGGATTAGATGTCCTAGTGAAGGGCTATCCTGGGGGGAAGCTGATCTTAGTAGCTCACGGTGGCGCGATCAATGCCATTCTTGCCACCATTTCGGCAGGAAGCATCGGGAGCGGGAAGACGGTCCTTCGCAATGCTGGCCTCAGTTTGATCCACTTCCAGCACGCGATATGGGAAATAGAGTTCTACAACTACACGGCTCACCTGGACGCACGTGATTTTGGTTGACTGACCTAGGCAATCGAACACTTGCGCGATCCCTGCAAAACTGGTATCATCGAGACGCAACTGACCACCATTGGCGCGCCAGGGCATGCACTGAGTAGCGCGCCGATGATGAAGATGAGTGCTGGGATCACTTGGAAGAGAAGCCAGCGGAGACTGATGAGTCGTCGTTTTACCTCGGCGAGACAGACAATCTAGGGTATCCGGTGAGCCTGGAAGGTAGCGAGATAGTCATCAGGTCGGGAATGTTGTCGTTTGGCTTCATGTGCTTTCTGGCCCCCTCTGCGGAGGAGGTTCTGGATTGCGGGCCTCTTGATCAGCCCATGTACGATTTCGCAAGCAAGTTCATCAAGTCCTAGGGTGCTGGGGCAATGCAGGCGATCGCAGTCCTCGGGCGCCACGCCCTCCGCGGTTGGCCTTCCTGGGGTGCAACTCACTTTAGGGGTAGACGGGAACGATCAACAGCGCACTTATGCTGTAGCTGAGATGCGGGTACGGCGTCACCAGCGTTCGTTTCGGGAACGTGTCTTGGGGGCCTACCGACGCCAGCGTGCGTTCTGTAGGTTGCGACACGACGAGCTACTGGATGCTGCTCATGTCGTGCCTGATGCCCATGGCGAGGGCGAGCCCATCGTGCAAAATGGTCTGGCCTCGTGTAGCCTTCACCACAGAGCTTTCGATAGGGATTCTATGGAAGTCACGTGCCATGCGGAATTCTGTGCGGCAGTGCAGTGTGTAGGGCCTTACAGTCTAGCGAAAGCCATTTCGCATCGGGGGCGGGCCGCCTTTGCTGGGGCGGCCCGTTCCAAATCGAGTCCACACTGGTGGGCTTACCTCGCGCCTCTGAGTGGTACTCTGCTAGCATGGCATCGCCTATACCTTGGACATCGTCAATAATCGACTTCGGCACGGACGCGCCTCATGAACCATTCGCTAAAGAAGGCCGGAAGATCTGTACGTCTGCTCGCTGAGATGATCAACCGATCCCCTCTTTTCTCACGTTCGCCTCTTCTGGAAGGAAAACGGATAGTGGCTCCTAAGATTCTACCAGGTAATCGTCGGGAGAGGATACTATGCGTCTTCAGGATTTGCACACCCACAGCAGCTATTCCGACGGGAAAAACGACGTGGGCCTCATGGTGTTGGCCGCCGACGTCTACGGTCTAGACACCATCGCCATCACGGACCACTACAGTGACCGATATGCCTTCAACATCACTGACTTGGTCCGCGACTGCGAAGCAGCGCGAGAGTGGGCGAACTGCGACGTCATGGTTGGTGTAGAGGCCGTGATCACCAGTATCGCGGGCCATGTCTCTGTTACTGATGAGGTATTACCGCACCTGGATCTCGTGCTATGCGAACTAGGCCCGCAGGTCGTGGAACCCGTGATGACTCTTCCCGTGGAACGTCGGGCGGAGAGTCTTACCCGGGCTATGGTCAATGCGTGTCGCCGTAACCCGTGCATACGCATCCTGGCCCATCCCCTCAATATGGCCGCGATTGCGGGCGTCGATCTCAATCAGTTCAGCGAACCCCTCCTGGATGAGTTGGCCACCACATGCATCGAGACGGGCGTGGCGTTTGAGGTCATGAGCGACCAGTGGTGGTGGTTTCGCCATCAGCCCATCGATGCCGTCACGGGCAAGTACGCCCGCATCGTCTCCTACATGGCGTCTAAGGGTGTCGAGTTCACTCTCGGAAGCGACGCCCATAGCCATCAAGGCGTGGGTAACTTCACCTGGGCCCGCCGCGTGCTGTCGTTGACAGAGGTGAGCGAGGAACAGATTGCGTACATAGACAGGGGAAGTAGCATGTCTTTGAAAAACATACATAAGACGTCGCCGCGATGTGCCACTTGTTTCTTGTGGCTGGGTTCCCAGCGCGAGGTGCGTCGGGGAATGCCGAGCATCATCCAATTTGAGGACAACGAACGGGCTACCTGTCGACAGTCCGGCTTGACTAGGGCCGCTTGGCACGGGGGAGGATGTAGGGACTGGAAACCCTGGATCCGCTAGATCCGAATGAAGGCCAAAAGAAGGTGCGCGAATTGAACACCGTAGCGTTGTATGGGCGATGGGAAGGGTGTTTCCCGGCCAATCAGCGTTGCAGACAGGGAAGAGTCTGAAACCCAAGAGGTTGAGCGGAAGATCGACCCCGGCAGCAAGACCACAGGTGTGGCTACTCCGATCATCGATCTAGGGGTCGATGCGCCTGTGCCTGACGTGTGGTAGCGAGCCTCGTTAGGCAGAAGGCTGGGTCAGAGAGGGGGTACCGCATTTGCGGATCAAGGTGAAGCGACCACTGCACGAGCTGTCAACATGCAAGCGCAAAGACGGTACATATGGCCAGGGTTGAGTCTCTGCCCAGAGCGCGTTAGACCCGGGTCGCGTCCCCCAGTGAGGCTTCCCGCAGGTACTTGTCCACGGCGAGGGCAGCTAGGGTTCCTTGAGCGGCCGCTACTACGACCTGTCGCACCTGGTGGCAAGCCACGTCGCCGGCGGCAAACACACCGGGCAGCCCCGTGGAGCTATCCTCTGGATCGACTTCGAGGCAGCCTTCGGCCGTCGTTTGTACGCTGCCGTCCAGATAATCAAGCACAGGCTGATTGCCCGTCAGGTACACAAACACGCCCGACACGGGGCGAGTCTCCTTCGCACCGTCGACCTGCAGTGCCACGCCGGTCACAAATCTGTCGCCCTCAATGCCGACAATGCGCGCCCCTTCCAAGAAGGTCACCTTAGGATGTTGCGTGATGATCGCGCGGTCCTCTGCTGAGAGCTTGCCATGGGGGATCAAATACACTTTCCGGGCGAATTTCGCAACGGTGGCCAGTTCGTCAACCATCATCTCGCTATGACCGACGACCGCCACGTCTTTCCCCTCGAAAAACGCCGCATCACAGGTGGCGCAATAGCTGACGCCCTTGCCTATCAGTTCGGCTTCGCCGGCGATGGACGGTTTGCGTCCCGTCGCCCCGGAGGCGATGATGACGGTACGAGTCCGAAATACGCCATCCAGCGTGATAACCTGCTTGGGATCGCTCCGCAGATCTGTCGTCAGTACCTGCGACTGGATGATCTCCGCCCCAAAACTCCGAGCCTGCTGGCGAAAACGGTCGAGCAACTCGCTGCCGCTAATCGCTTCGGGCACGCCGGGGTAATTGACGATGCGTTCAGTGAGGCCGAGTGCTCCCGCCCGGGGATGCATGTCGACCACAAGGGTTTTGAGTGTGGCCCGAGCGGCGTAGAGGGCCGCACTCAGTCCAGCTGGCCCTCCGCCGATGATGACCGTATCGTACACTTCTGTCGGTGCTCTTGATCCAAAGGAAATATCCAGTTCCAAAGCCCTCTACCTCACGATCAAGCCGGCTAGCGCCGCTTCTTCCTTAGTGACTTTGCCCGCAGCCATGAGGACGTGCAGGACAGCGGCATCCTCGGGGACCGCCCCTTCTACGTGGTGTTCTTCATTGATCACTGTGCGCGGCACTCCGTACACATCATAGCGCCGTGCCAGTTCTGGGAACTCCTGTGCCTCCACCATGTCCGCTTTGATCAAGTCGTTGGCAATCGCCATTTTGTGTGCCAGACGCACAGCGGGCGGGCAATACGGACACGTCGGAGTCGCAAATACTTGAATGTGCACAGGTTTGTCGATCTGCGCCAGCCGTTCCGTGTTTTCGGGTGACAACCCTGACGATCCCCTGGATACGTCGATCAGGGCCCCCACAAACGTGGTGAACTCGTACCCCGCCGGAATGCCGTAGAAGCGCACTCCGTAGTCTTTCTGCCCCACAATGGCGATCGCAGGGGCACGAGCAATGCCGTATTCCTCGGCCTCATCTCGGTTGGCATTAAGGTCGTAGACCTCGACCGTGATGGAGTCAGAGAGCTCCCCCACCTCAGATACGAGCTGAACCGTCTCCTCACAGTACATGCAGTCTGACGCGTCATGCCCATCTGCAGTAAATGCGAGCACTCGTACCGGAGCGGTTAGTTCTTTGTCAAATAGCTCCGTCAACGCTTGACGATCGGCTTTCTTGATCAGCATCGTGCATCCCCTTTCCGGGACTTGCCCGTGGTCTTTACCTGCTACGGGATCCGGCAAGCCCCTTGCCCTGATTAAGGATATAGGGAAAGCACATCGTTTCGATGTACGTTTTCGTACATTGGCGGGGATCTATGTGTCGGCTAGGTCTTGTTGGAGACGGGCGGGATAGACCCGGAGAGGGCCAGTCCGGCGGTAGTCGATGTAGCCAGCGGAGCGGAATTGGGCAAGCAAAGTGGTGACCTGTTCCCGCGTGGTGTTGATGCGGCTAGCCATTTCCTCATGGGTGGGGCCGTTGTGACATACGCTGCTGCCGTCGGGCTGGGCTTCGCCGTCTTCAGCCAGGCGCATCAGAAGCAAAGCGAGACGAGTCCGGACCTTGGCGAAGGCGAGTTGGGCGATTTGCTCCTCAAGCGAGCTAATGCGGTGACAAAAAAGTTGGAGCATGCTTAAGGCACCGTCGCGAGTGGCCGCGAGGTCGATGATCTCCTCGACGCCGATGTGCACCACCTTCGACGGCTCAATGGCTACAGCCTGCTCGTTGCGATGGTGTTGCTGGCAAAGGCAAAATTGCCCGAACATGTCGCCGGGACCGTGAAGACCAGTCACGAGTTCACGTCCCTCAGGCGACAACGTGCTCGTGCGCACTTGGCCTGCCTTGACAAGATACAGGCTGTCCACGGGATCACCGTAACCGTAAACTGTTGCCTGGTCTTCCACGTCATACGTGCGGCCGAGTTCGGACAACTGCGCGCGTCCGGTCTGAACGAAGTCGAGCAACACCTGGCAATGTCTATGGGAAGGAAAGCCCAAAGCTTGATTCATGGCCACTGATCCCTCGCCACAGTATTCGGTGTCTGCAGGGTGTTTCCTACCAGTGAGGCTAGTGCACGCGAGTGGGAGGGGTGGACCAAGGAAACGTCCGTGCCGTACGAAGCAGGTCCTTGCACAAGTAGAGGTGAACCCGATGGAGGAAACAGTCATCACGGGCGGCTGTTATTGCGGCGCTATGCAGTAAGTTAGGAGCCACTTCCGCCAGGCACGACATCCGGATAGGTCGGGGTAGAGTTTGAACGATATGTGGGTGTGTTGTCGAACACCCTTACGATATGTCTGGCAGGCGTTTTCAGCGGACGGGACTGAGGTTGGCGGGTTTCGCTGGCGCTGAAACGCAAGATCGTTAGGCAGAGAGGTGACGATCGAAATGAGTGACTCATCCGTGCAAGAAGAAGGGCAAAGCGTACTCAGCATTTCCGTCCCCGAGGCCAATGGTATCTGTCACTATGTCCGGTCCCGGTACAATGGAGAAGTTCCGCCGGTTGGCGTTCCAGCTCACATCACGCTACTTTACCCATGGATGCCACCAGGGCGTATCGATGAAACAGTGCTTGCTGAGCTCGCAACAGTGTTTGCCAGTTTTCCTGCCTTCGAATTCTCGCTTGACTTGGGGTGGTTCGGCCATGAGGTACTGTTGTTGGTTCCCAACGATCCCACTCCGTTCATCGACATGACAAAAGCAATCATGCGCCAGTGGCCTGAGTTCAAATACTATGACGGTGATTACGGTGACATAGAGCCTCATGTCACATTGGCGTACGGCAGCGAGTCGAGCCTATCAGAAGTCGCAGCGGAGATTGCCAGGCAAGTCCCAGTGCGGGCGCGTGCTGGATCCATTTGCCTTAACGTCGGAAAGCCTGGGCAGATGATGACCCGTAAGATGTTTTTTCTAGATTAGAGAGCCTTGTTGACCATTTGGTAGCCCGCCAGACTGCCGCAGTACCATAGACTGGGGGATAGCACTGGAATCATGAATCTGATCCATATAGATAGGGACAACCGAATGCAGCGAGCGTGGCGGATTCTCAAAGGACTCGGCCTATCGACTTCCGCTATGGAGCACGTTGGAAGCCACTCAAGCGAATTGACCATGCGTCTACACTCGCAGGTCTACTGACGGAATAGGCATTTGCGTAACCATCAGCAGGAAATGGACCCTGTGGGCGAGCCAGGCGTATCCAGTTGGCCAAACCTAGCGTACTGTGAGGAGAGATCGAGATAGACTCGCAAAGACTTATCGACAGACCCGCATTGCTTGAAGTACTTTCTGAGATCCTGCCAAGGCTTCAAGCGGTCCTTGGACAGAGCGATTACAGGTTGGTTGGGACTGCTGCGGCCCTGCTTCACGGCTGCGAACTGCCCGTAGGGGATGTTGACTTTCTTATGCGAGAACGAGACCACGTTGATGCGTTTGCAGATGCATTGTCTACTCACAACTGCTTAGTCGAGCCGACGTTCCTGCAGTGGTCACCACCGCCCCGTGAAACAGGTCAGTATTGGTGCCGCTACGATGCTCACGGAATCTGTGTTGAGGCAAGCACAGTGGAGGCAACTACAGAGTCCGACTGCATTGAGGTGATTGGATCAGGGCCATGGACTCACTATGTCAGCATAAAGGCAGGTGTGCATCTCTTGCCTACCGTCCGGATTGAACTCAGACTGGCCACCGAACTCAGTCGTAATCGAGTACAGAAGTATGAACCGATCGTTGACTGGATGACCAAGAGCGGTTGCGATCTGAGTCTAGTGAAACGAGCTATGAACGCCTGTCGGGTGCCAGCGGAACGGCAGCGCGATGTCATGTTGAGGCTTACAGGCGTTGCATCGTGAGCTTCTCGCTGTTGCTTAGCGCCTGCTGCCCAACAGGTGCATTCACCGGACGGCGACGGTGTGGGCGCAACTGGCGGAACTGGCGACGGCGGGCGGTGATGCGCAAGATCGTTAGGTGGTTGGAGCAGGTCGTTAGGGTGAACAGGTCACGTCGGGAGTGTTGTCTGATGATAGAGGAGGCGGAATGACCACCGACGAACTAAGCACTCACATCTTCTATGTGTCGGGCCACAGGAGCACTAGCGCCAATTGGACCAGTGCGCGGGCTGTAGCCGACATCCTGCTGGCATCGGGGTTGGTCGAGCAGGCGGACGTGCGGATAACGGTTGCACCGCCGTCTCGAGAGACGCCTCATCAGACGCAGGGCAACGAATCGGAGGAGACTAACGTGGAATCGGGGCCAATCGCTGGGGCCTCGATCGAAGAGAGTGTGCCGCGAAGCATGCCGTCACAGGCTTAGTTCCTGCGATCGCTGTGAGCATCCAGCTTCACCTGCCGGAAACCGAGTGTACGAGAAACTGCTCGCTGCGCCGTGAGACACCTCCTAACGCCCAATGACTAGTCGCGATCTGCTTGACTTCCTGGTTCAGCGGACAGCAAAGGCGAAGCCTGAAGCTCATCGGATTCTTTCGCAACACGAGCGTTCTGCATCACGTGTAGTCATCCGCGAGGGCTTGCTACGTCGCTTGTCTGGTTTACCCATCGACGTTCAGGACCGTTACTCCGAAGCCGTGAGTTGCCTTGAAAGGGGCCTTCGCCGTGGGGCAATCGTCATGGCATGGGCAGGGCACTTCCATGTGTATGGAGGAGCTGCCTCCAAACCCATGAGAAATGGGGTTCGGGTGGCCAGGCCGAAGTGGTTTTTCCGTGATGCGACAGACAAGGAGAACGTGGTTGAAGCACAGATCCTGGATGTCGGCAAGGACGTGGGCTTCATCGGGAAACCCCGCCTGAAGGTGCTCCAAGGACGATTGGCTACTCGGAACCAGTGCGCTCGCTCAATTTCCCAGTGTCAGTCAATGAACACCGCAATCGGGCATATTTACGATATGCTTCGTCAGACGATCAGCTATTTCTCGCCCTAACGGGCGTACCAGCGGGCGCTAGGCGGGGTGAGAGACTGCGGGGCTACAACCGAGAGACCTTCTCTCAGATGCTTGCCTCAGAGGGGATTGCGAAACCCCGGATGACCGAGATGAACCGCCCCCAGGTGTTTGCATGGAGGTTGCGCTCTGCGCGAGGGCGAGTGCGAGCGGGAAAATCGCACGCCGGCGACTGTGCGGGGGGCGCCGGGCAACCGACGTTCCTACCGCGGGGAAGGACCAAAAGGAGCGAAACGGTGAACAAGAATCCGTCACTCGAAGGACCTCAGTTCGTCCAGTTCTTTGGACCTGTTCTTGACGCCTTGAGGGAGCTGGGTGGCTCAGCCCGTCCCGTGGAAGTATGTACCAAGGTTGCTGCAAACCTGGAGTTGTCGGATCAGGCCCAGGAGGAGCTCTTGGATAGCGGTTCGTCGCGGTTTGCCAATCGCGTGGCGTGGGCTCGCTTTTACCTTGCTAAAGCCGGTTTCATTGACTCCTCGCGTCGCGGTGTCTGGACACTGACAGATCAAGGGCGCACGGCAGTGCTCTCACATTCTGAGTCGGTGGCCGTTTTCAGAGAGATCCACGGCCAATTTCAGACGTCTCGTCGTAACACCGAACCAGACGTGGTCGACGAGACGTCGTCTCCGGACGATGAGTCAGAGGCTTTAGATAGCTATCGTAGAGTCGTGTCACGCACGCTTCAAGAGCTACCTCCAGACGGCTTTGAACGGTTCTGTCAACGTCTTCTGCGCGAAGCTGGATTTCAAGACGTTGCCGTTACGGGTCGCAGTGGTGATGGAGGCATCGACGGAATCGGTATGTTGCAGGTAAACGCACTAGTAAGTTTCAAGGTCTTATTTCAGTGTAAGCGGTATCAGGGTTCCGTAGGGGCCGCCCAGGTCCGTGACTTTCGCGGTGCGATGCAAGGGCGTGCAGACAAGGGTATCATCATTACTACCGGGTCTTTCACGTCGGAGGCTCGCAAGGAAGCCGTGCGGGACGGAGTTCCCCCAATTGAGCTCGTGGACGGGGAGAAGCTCATCACCATGCTTGAGGACCTTGAGCTTGGTTTGGCGCCAATCCGAGCGTTCCGAGTCGACGATGACTTCTTTGACGATTACCGCTGAGTTGTCGCTCCCTAACAAGCGTCTTCAGCGGTCGCATGGGAGGCCTGTCGGCGAATCTGGGGCACTGTGGTGCGCCGTTGACACGCAGGACCGTCAGGCGCTCGTACACCGTATCGGCGACCTCCCGGACAACTGGCCATGGTTACGTAAGGAGGGTCTGGTAGGTTACTCCCTAGAGTACTGCAGGCAGCTATGTGGGGACCAATCGCGCCTGCGGGCATACGAGGCGAAAAAGCCGTGTTTGGGAGTAAGGCCCAATCAGTGGAGGCGACGACGTGAACCACCAGATGTGTGAGGCATTCCCGCTTAGAATCACACTCGAAGAAGCTGGTTTGTCAGAGCCGCGGCTTGCTCGGTTTTTCGCAACAATCAACGAGCAGCACCTGGACTTGAACAGCCTGCTCCTGCTAAAAGGCGGGAAGCTGGCATTCGAGTATCATGCGTATCCGTACGACCCGGATACTCCCAGAGCGTCTTTCTCCGCGATCAAAGCGTTCATCGCGCTTGCTGTAGGAATCACTGTTGACAGAGGGCGTCTGGACGTTGATGAACGCATTCTGGACATCTTCTCAGAATATCATGTCGCCAATCCCAGCACGAATTTGCAGCGGATGACTGTCAGACACCTCTTAACGTCATCGACTGGACACGATGGTCCGGCACTGCAATGGGTCCCGGACGATTGCGACAATATTGTCACGTGGTTTCTTCAGCAGGATGTTCCGTTTCCACCGGGAGAGCGGTGCCGCTATGAAAACCCATGCTTTCTCATCCTGTCATATATCCTCATTAGGCGCAATGCATGCAGTGTGCAACAACTGCTTGAGGACGAGCTTTTCCACAAAATAGGTATGGGGAAGGTCGGATGGATCACGCGCAGGCCCGATGACATTATTCTCGGGATTCAGGCCACCCCACGCGACTATGCGCGTATTGGTGTGTTGCTCCAGCATTACGGGTACTGGGGCGCTGAGCAAGTTGTTTCGGAACGCTGGCTGAGGGCGGCTACATCCAAACAGGTTCTCTATCCGGAAGGACGTCGGGCAAGTTGGTATGGCTATCTGCTGTGGTGTGACAATATTGGCGGCTTTTCCGCCGTGGGCGACCATGGACAGCGGATTCTCGTGCTGCCTGAACGTGATCTGGTGATAGTCATGACAGGAACCGAACCGCAACACGGGAAGCTGTATGACGCGTTTGTCACGTTTCTCATCGACAAAGAGGAGCATGATTTGGCGAATGGTGCCCTACTAGACGAAGTGCTGACAGCAAATCGGCCCATGTCGCACACACCAACGCTGCCGAAAACAGCTCACGACATCAGTGGTGTCGTGTACAGGTTTTCTCCGCAGGAATACTCGTCACCCTCTGAATTGCAGTTCCATTTCGATGGCTCAGATACATTCCTGCTTGACATTGGCAATGCTGAAGGGCGGCACGATCGTCTGAGAGGGGCATTGAACGGCACATTCCATATTGGAACAGTCTCCCCCGAAAACGTCTTCGGTTTTCAGCAGAATAACTATACGGAAACCGAGGTCGCCGTACGGGGCCAGTGGACATCCGACTCGGTGTTCGAATGTGAGATTCGACCGTTGCGGTACGGGATGGCGTATCACTATGTGCTGACCGTGCATGATGGCGGTGTGCAACTCTATTGCAGAATGAACCGGCGCACAGAAACGCTGAATTCGCTAGAATAACGTTCTCTCCAAATAGCGAACGCAACTCGCGGTCTATAGCTGGTCTCAGGCTTACTGCGCCGGTGACAGAGCGATAGGGGTGTGCGCAGACGTGTCGATTACCTGTAGCGTGTGGCTGTGCGTGTTATCTGGAACCGGATAATCGAGATAGACTCGCAAAGCCTCATCGACAGACCCGTATTGCTTGAGGTTCCTTCCGAGATCCTGCCAAGGCTTCAAGTGTCGACACAGTGATTTCGGGTTAGTTGGGGACTGCTGCGGACCTGTCTCACGGCCGCGCATCCATCTGTTTCAATGCCTGGATCAGGCTGCTGTAGAGGCTCATGAAACGTGACTCGTCCAGCGGCTCCACATTGTTCCAAGTGGCGCTAACTGCGAAGAACCTGCCAGACTGGCTCACCAACCATGTCGTCAGGTTGAGCACCCCGGGCTCCGAACCGCCTTTGAATGCTATGCGTTGCCAATCGGCAGGATACGCAACACCGGGGTTGATGCTCATGAGCGGCAAATCCTGAACATGGGCCATCAGGTTTACCAACTCGCCGACAGAGAAGAACCACTCGACATCCAAGGCCAGAGGGCCGCCGGAGAAGGCGGAGGCATCAGGCAACGGCGCCGCCTGGATGGCGGGTAGCATCTCTCTTTTGGCTTGCGCATCACTTTGACGGTAAGCGTCGAGTAGGGACTCATTCACAGGATTCTTCAGCGCAAATGCTTCTCGGGTGCTCAAAAAAGGCCGATTTACCTGGGTATACGCTTCGATGGTTTCTCGACCGACCACATCGATCAGCATGTCGGTCGCTGTGTTGTCACTCATGGATATCATCAATGACGCCACTGTCTGAATGGTTAAGGGCGTGCCGATCGGCCAGGCTTGCAGGATGCCGGTAGGCAGGCTGACGTGCTTCTCGGATAGCCTCGCAACTGTGTCCCAGGCTAGTGCTCCGGAGTTGATCTTGTCTTTCAACGCAGCCAGAATCGCCAGCTTGAACGTGGAGCCTACCGCCAATCGAGCCTCCGGAGCGATAGCGCCCATCACGCCAGTGTCGGAGGCGACCAGAACGCTGACTTGGCCCGGCAACTCGGAGAAGCCCGCCAGAGCCTCTTCGAGGTCGGCAACCTTAGTTTGCGGCAAGCCGAGCCAAAAGCTGGCAATCCGGGCGTTTTCATCCAACACAATCTGCGCAGGAGCAGTGCCTCGGCTGAATACCAGCGTGTACGCTGGCGCTTTTCCTTCGGCGCACACATAGTCGCCTAATGTGCCCCGATACTGCTGCACAATCACTTCAACTTGAGATACAGGCACCTGGGCAAGAAACGTTGGCGCAAACCAATTGGCGTCAATGGCGTCCGCCTCGAAAACTTGAGCCAGTCGGTCCTCAGGGGTCACGGCGGCGCCCAGGGCTTGACCGCTGCACATCAGCAATACCGTCAGCACTGTAAGTGTGATAGTACGATAGGTCATGGTTACCATCTCTCCACTCGGGTTGAGTAGTATCACTACGCATTTACATTTAGAGACACAGCCAGCGATTCCTTTGCTGTGGTGGGCTACATCCTGGCTGAGTGATCGCGCCAGCTCGGAGCAGGGAGCCATGTGTTCGCGGCTGAAGAAGACAACTGAATTGTGGTTATGTGTCAGGATTTCAACTCATCGACATGCAGCGTCAAAGCAGAGTTTGCTGCTTGAGGATCTTCAATCCACTCCCAGCTGGAAATGGCGTCTGAAGACGACGTGACAGCTCCATGCGTTGGAGCCGCAGTTGCCCGCTGGTATAGACCGGCAAGCTTGCGTGGGAGGATGCGTCTCGTAGATCATGGGATGACTTTGAGTTTGCATTCCCAGAGGGTGAATCGAACCGGGCAGCCCAGGTTCGAGGTAGGAGGGCGATAGATAAGCTGGTGGAGCAGCATTCGGGCGAATGCACTGTGGCCGCGTCTCATGGGACGCCTCTGGCCTTGATCGTGCACTCCTATGACAGTGCGTACGGAGAACGTTCTCTGGAATATGCCAGACGGCGCGCGGCAGAAGCACAGTTACCTATTGAATACCGCCGTATGGACTTCTTTACGATGGAATACGTCGACGTCTTTGATGCTGTGGTTCAAGTGTATGGCGAGCTTTGCACCTTCTCCGATGAGAAGCGGGACACCCTGTTGCGGTTGATTCACAGGGCTTTGAGAAAGGAAGGCCAACTCATCTTTGACGTGACCACCCGAGCGCTGAGGGAGCGAACAGGACTGCGGAGTAGCTGGTATATGAGCAACGGAGGCTTCTGGCGCCCCAGCAGGCATCTGGTTCTAGAGCAAGGGTATGACTACCCGACTGCCTCGGTCTGGTTGGATCAGTTCATCGTTATCGATGACCGGAACGCCACCATCTATCGAAACTGGTTTCACGACTATTCCTTGGACGCTCTCAGCTGCGCCCTCACGCAGTCAGGATCTGTGACCAGGCATGTCTGGAATGGCCTGACGGGGAGTACGTTTGCTGAAGGTGGCGACTGGATCGCCGTCGCTGCTACAAAGTCTCCATAGCTACACTCTGGCTGTGTTCCGTCCAGGTAGTACCAGACGCCGGTCTGGCGGGCGCTTGCAGGCATGGCACCATGGGCTGAGTTGCTCAACAAGCAGAAGCACTCGCGTCTGGAAGACGGTGTCGACGTGTCCACTAAGGCGAGGTAACTCCAACGCTAGACCACCCATTTCTCACTCCGGGCAGAAGTGCCAGGCAGCGCTGCTCATCGTAGGTGGTCTGATGAGAATGGGGTTTCTCCGCAAATCAAGCAGGGAAAGAACTCGCACGGTGGAACGAGGCCATGTGTCAGGCAGAGGCCCTGTGTGGCAACCGTTGAACGGCCACAAATCAGAGGGTCTTCAGACGCTGTCGAAAGAAGGGCAATGAGATGACGAGGTGTCTCAGTTGGCGGCTGCTCTTGGCTGTTGTGCTCGTTGGTGCCCTTGGTGCCGTGGTAGCGATGGTGTCCGTTACATGGGGCGCGCAGGCGGAGCCCTTGGATAGGTCTGCTGTCGATCGATTCGTAGCGGGACAGATGGGCAAGCATCGCATCCCTGGCGTCGTGCTGGCCGTGTTCGAGAACGGCGAGGTGACGTACACGAAAGGCTATGGTACGGCCGGGCGCGGGCAGCCGATGACGCCCGATACCCCGATGATCATCGGCTCGACGACGAAGTCGTTTACAGCCGTGGCCATTCTACAACTTGTCGAACGTAGCCTGGTTGATCTCGACGCGTCCGTGCGTACCTACCTGCCGTGGTTCCGGGTTGCTGATTCGGTCGCTTCGGCCAGTGTTACTGTTCGTCACCTGCTCAATCACACAAGCGGGCTCTCCGAACTCGGCTATAACCGGGTGCTGAGTCCGAATACGACGCTTGAGCAAGGGGTGCGTGATCTCCGTTTCGCTCGACTGACCGCGCCTGTGGGGACGAAGTTTCAGTACTTTAACCCCAACTACGCCACCCTGGCGCTGATCATTGAGACGGTCAGCGGGCAGTCCTATGGAGACTACGTGACTGAACACATATTCGCCC
The DNA here is from genome assembly GCA_050951545.1 of Limnochordia bacterium. Taxonomy (GTDB): domain Bacteria; phylum Bacillota; class Limnochordia; order DTU080; family DTU080; genus DTU080. The sequence goes on from JBMNJG010000013.1 coordinate 47,915, forward strand.
CTCTAGGGATGACACACAGCTATGTCGGCAGAGACGACGCGCCAAGGGCTGGGTTAGCCCAAGGGCACAGCAAGCTGTTCGGTTTCCCGGTTGCCCGCAATCCGATCTTCCGCGCGTACATGGTAGGCGCAAACTACATCGTCTCCACGGCAGGCGATCTGAGCCGTCTCCTGATCGCCATCGACAACGGTGGGCTCTACCGAGGAGCCAGAATCCTGTCCCCGGCTAGCGTGGCCCTAATGACGTCGCCCCCTGTGCAGGCCCTGAACAGCCCCTACGGAATGGGTTGGGTGGTTGGCTCACACCGCGGGGAGAGGACGGGCGGTCATGGAGGTGCGGACGAGGTGTTCACGTGCCAAGCGGTGCTGTTCGCCGATCAGCATCGCGGTTATGTCGTGTTGATGAACCAGCAGCACCTCCTCGACGGGGCCATCGCCTCCAGGCAGCTCGAGGCCGGCATGCTTGATCTGCTTCTTGCTCGACAACCCGATGCGGGCGGCATTTCCGTGCGGTTGGTTGGTGCGGTCATCTTGGTGGTTTTCCTCGTTGCGCTGGCAACGACGTTCCGTTCTTTGGCGGGCCTGCGTGGGTGGCGAAACCAGGTCAAGACTCTCACGGCCGGGCAGATCGTATCACGAATTGTGCCACACCTGCTGATCCCGGCGCTCATTGCGTTCGTGTTGTACCGCTACCTCGGGACACTGCTTCTGGGGGAGCCGAGAGCCTGGAATTTCCGTTGTGTGGGAGCGTACTTCATGCCAGACATTGCACTTCTGATGCTTCTGGCGATCGTACCTGACCTGTTGCAGGGCGTGTACATGGCCGCAACGGCGATAGTCGATCGCATTGTCAGACGATCGGTCCGATCGTGGTATCGGAAGATGGGATAGGAGGGTCACCTAGCCATGCACAAGAATCTGCGGCAACTTTTGGCCTTACTTGTCTTATTCGCATCATGCATAGCGCTAACCACGTCTACCGCAGCCGCCCCAGGGCTCACTATCCCCGAGCTCCGCCAAGAGGGTGACAGACTGTGGGCCGGCCAAGGATACCTCATGGAGCGAGACGGCATCAAGATCCTGCACGTGAAGGGTTCACCCATGGAGATGGGCATGCAGCATGCTCTCTTGCTCGGCGACGACGCAGATAGGCTTAGAGCCTATGTCGATCCGACTATGCAGGAGCACAAAGGCTTGGATGCCTTGGCCTGGCGATTCCGTGATTTCTACATGACTGCCAAGCTGTCACCGACATTCGTGCGCAACCTGCCTTCACGGTACATAGAAGAGATGCAGGGGTTTGTCTATGCTGCTTCGGGCGGTCTGGAGACGGATGTGGAGCCTGTTCTGACCGGAAACGTCTTCCAGGAGCTAGCCCTGTTGATGTGCACGTCACTAGCCGCTTATGGTGCCGCCACGATTGACGGTCAACTCTACCACGCCCGCAATCTCGATAACAACCTGCCGTTGGAAATGGTACAGAGCGCGCTTGTGGCTATAGTGGAACCGGAGGGCCGCCTGCCCTACATCACGCTCTCCTATCCGGCCAACTTCGGCGTGATGCACGCCGTAAACAGTGCGGGCATCACTGTGAGCATGAACTACTCAGTCAGCACTGATGCCACTATAGACGGCATGCCGTTCGTTTTCATGCTACGGGAGATTGCCGAAACGGCAACCACGTTGGACGAAGCTGTACAGATCATCAAGGAAACTCCGCGGACGGTCGGGCTAAACATTGTGGTGGGCGACGCCAAAATACCACAGGCGGTGGTGGTGGAGGTTTCGGCTAACCGCTATGCAGTGCGACCGGCCACGGACGGCTTCGTCTCGGCTACCAATCGATATGCCACGGCGAGTATGCTGCCGTACCAGCTCCCTGGCTGGCACAGCTCGGCCCTGCGAGATGAGCGTCTGGCAGAGCTGGCTCAAGGTCAGCACGGCTCGTTTTCGCCGACAGTGATGGCTGAGGTGTTGCGAGACAAGTTTGCGCCTGGCACGCTTCCGTATTCGAAACTGCTGTTTGGAATCGAGAACGTAGCTACCATGGCCTCAGTGATCTTCGATGGCGCACGCCAGGTGATGTGGGTAGGGGTGCAAGATGCATCTGCGCCGGCATCAGATCGCCCGATGCTGGCCTTTAGCTTACCAGCGGCGTTGGCGGGTGCCGACCCGCGGCAGTCTTCCCTGGACATTCCGTTGCAGAACCCCGACGGTGAACACCGGCTGGACTGGCTCGAGTTACACGAAGCAGAGCGTTTGATGCTGGCGGGCGATTATCCAGAGGCCCAGCAGCGGCTCCACCCGTTACTCGACAAGTACCCCACGTCCGAGTACATACTGCTCCTCACAGGTTGGACGCACATGCGCCTGGGGGACCACGACACTGCAGCCCATCATTTTCGGCTCATTACCGAGCTGGAGGAGGTGGCCAACGCTCGTTACCTGCAGGAGGCCACCTATCAGCTGGGCATCCTCGCCGATAGTAGGGGTCAGCGGCAGGAAGCGCTGAAGTGGTACAGAGCTTCGCTGGATGTAAACGTACCTGATGTGACTGGCCATGAGCACATCCGCAAGCAGGCGCAGAAGGGGTTGCTCAAGCCGCTGAGACCGTCGGAATCACTACTGGCTTCGTGGTGGCGAGCGCTCGTGTTCCTTGGCGAACCGGAGGCGTATCCGGCGCCCGGCGGCGAGGTAGTCTCTATCTCGGTTCTGGGAGTCCACCGCACCGATCCGACGTGGATTACCAGATGGTTGGGCGTAGACATCGGCGACAGAGTCACCGGCGATAGTGTCAGAGCTATGCGACGGTCGCTCCTGTTGCTCGGCGCCTATGAGGATGCCGTAGTAGCCACAGTGCCTCTGGGTGAGGAGAGAGTGCATCTGGTCATCCGCATTCAGGAGGGTTTCGGTCTGTACAAGGAGCCAGTAGGGTTTATCATAGATACGGCCATCGGTCTGTCCCAGCAGACGCTAGCTCTGCGATATGACAACCTGGCCGGAAGGGCGATCAACGTTGGTGGCGCATACAGCTGGGGTCCATCTCGCCAACGCTTAGCCTACGTCGAGGCTCCTCTGAGCTTGGCTGGAGCGAACCAGATCAGGCTGCAGGCGCAGACGCACCTGGTTTCCTACGAACCTGAATACGGAATGTATGCTGGTACGAGGGAGACGGTACATCGGCAGGAGTTCCAGGGAGCGTTGAGCCGGGTACTCAGCCCGACGTGGATGCTGACAGTGCGAGGTCGCTTGTTTGATAGCCGTACAGAGACGCTACAGCCCACGGCTGGTTATACGCCAACAAACGGACGCTTCGTGTTGGCCACTAGCACCCTAACACGCGCTAGCGGGAACAGAGCGAGGGCGAGCACTTTCACCATCACCCCCGGTCTGTTGGTTGCCCCGACAACTGAGCACCAGGCACTTCCACGCCTGTCGGCAGAGCTGGATGTGAAAAGTGCGGTCGGCCCTCGCACACAGCTGGCCGTGTTCGGCGACGTCGGCTGGATGGATGAAGAGACCCCGCTGGTGAACCAGTACTGGCTGGGCGGTGGCCACACTCTGCGCGGCTACGCAGCGGTGATCCCGACTACCACGTTTGCCCATGCCACGCTGGAGTGGCGTCGGTTCATGCAGGATAATCTGTACGCGGCGGCGTTCGCCGATGTCGGTGTTTTCCACACAGCCAGTGGAGCTCAGTCTTTGTGGACTCCTGGAGTGTCACTGCGCTACCAAACGCCAGTGGGTCCGGAAGTACGCTTCACGGCCGCACACGCTCCCGAGCAGCAAAGCTGGCGATGCGATTTTGGTTTCGCTGCAGCCTGGTAGAAGGCCTTGTACTGGCTGGGACGAGGTGCATTGGGGGTGGAGGCGCATGGCCGTAGAGCACCGCCGCTGATGCGCGGAGTTGTAAGGTAGACCGAGTGAGGGAGGATGGCCGAGATCGTGGAAGATGCGCGTGTTCGCTCTGCAGCGTTTTCGTGGTTGGCCAAGCAGACAGAGAAGCATGGCGATGTGCTTCCACGCAGTCTGCTTGCGACTGGCTTCGAACTCGACGGGCAGCGCGTTCACCTAGTTGGTCCACAAGGCATCTTCAAACCGAAGGTGCTGGATGAGTTGCCACTATCGATCACGACTGCTCCTGGTGGCCGCTATGATGATGCATTCGATGCCAACGGGCTCTTGCGGTACCGCTATCGCGGTTCTGATCCGGATCATCCTGACAACCGCCGCCTTCGGTTGGCATGGCGCCGTGGTGTGCCGCTGATCTACTTTCATGGCATCGTTCCTGGGAAGTACTTAGCCGCTTGGCCTGTGTACATAGTTGGCGACGACCCCTCGGGTCTATATGTTACGGTTGTACTTGAGCAACCGAACTACTTCGACATAGCTGACGGGGCTGCAGACTTGGCTGGGGCTTTGGGTGGAGCTGACTTGGCCAGGGAAGCTGGTCGCAGTTACGCTACAGCTCAGATGCGGGTACGACTCCATCAGCGTTCGTTTCGGGAACGTGTCCTGGAGGCGTATCGACGACAATGCGCGTTCTGCAGATTTCGACACGAGGAGCTGCTGGATGCTGCTCACATCGTGCCTGATGCCCACAGCGAAGGCGAGCCGATTGTACAGAATGGTTTGGCTCTGTGCAGTCTTCACCACAGAGCCTTCGACAGGCATTTCATAGGAGTCACGCCAGATTACCGCATTGAGGTGCGGCCAGACATTCTGGAGGAGAGCGACGGCCCAACGTTAGTTCACGGTTTTCAGGTGCTCCACGGGAAGAGGATCCTACTGCCGAGAGCTTCGAAGCTATGGCCTGATCGCGATCTCTTGTCGAAGCGGCATGAGGAGTTTCGGGCGGCCGTGTAGTGCGTAGGGCTGCACGACCTATCTGACGATTACCTCATACCAGAGCGTGCGATAGTCAGGGCCGATGGCAAAGGCACTGCCTGTGTCGGTGTTACGCACTGGCACCTCTGTCATCCGCTCCCCATTCTCACGGAGAGCATAGACCTGTACCCGATCGGCAGAGGTCGTCAGCTCTACATCCGCTGGAATACCTTCAACCCGAACAGGTGACGCCCCCCAGGAACCATGAATAGTCGCCCGCGTACCTGTCAGTGGAGTTAGCAGCATCCCTGTGTTCTCGCTGTAGCCTGTGGCCGTGAGCAAGGCCCTGAACGGACCAGCGAAGCTCTCACCGTCATGCAATGTGAGCGTGATGGTAGACCACCCATCAAGTCGGGTGTTACCCGGCTCAATCGTCACCTCATGCAGGTCGAAGCATCTGCCAGCTCCGTAACCGACGACTGCCTTGGAGCGAGAGGTGTCAATGGTAACCACACCTCGATCGGTCTGCGTACGATCCCACATCAGCTCCTCCGTATCCGTCACATGGCGGAGGCCAGAAGAGCTGGGGATCTTCGCTGTGACACCGGGAGTGATCGCGTCAAGCGTCCGGGTCATGCGATACCGCAGGGGGAGTGTCGTCGGGACACCCCTGGACCAGGCGTTGTAGTTGGTACCCATGTTGGTTTTCCGTTCGGCCATCAGGCTTTTCTGCGTAGCATCGGTTAAGGGAATCTGCACGACATCTACCCCCGGCTGCACATCACCACGCAGTAGCATAGCTGTCGCCGCGGGCAGAGTCGCTTGCTTTACCGTATGACCTTTGATATTGAAGTAGTTCGTGATCCGCATGGGCCAGTAATCCCGCGACAGACTCCAGTCGAAGACGGTGATGCCGTCCCAGTCTTGGAAAGCTCCATATGCACAGGCCAGCACAAAGGCCTCGGAACCGTAGCTGTTAGGCGCCGGATGATTGTACTCCGACAGAGTGAAAGGTTTGCCCTCGACACGCAAGCGTGCTGCCATGGACAGCGGTCCGCCTCCATCGTGGTTGACCAGTGAGCGGTTTTCCACATAGAAGGAGCTCCACTGGTTGGAGGAAGAGGGAGTGGTAGTCTGCGGATGAGCCCAGTACATGTGGGCGTCGACGTAGTCGAGCTGTGCTTGGATACTGGGCGGACTAAGAGTGATCTGGGTCCCGGCTACTAGGTTCTTGGCACCCAGCTCTTCCTTAATAAACTGGTACATGCCGGTGAAGAAGGCCTGCTCCGTATCCCAGATGAAGTCAACATAATCACTTTGACAAATTGGCGTGCGTTGGCCTGCTTCAGTCCAGATGAGGCGCCTTACTCCAATCTCCAGACTCTCGCCTTCGGGCAGTCCGACTAAGCCTCTAGCTGGTGCGGAGCTGTCACCCCAGGCTGCCCGCAGTGCTGCGGTTGTGCCGTATTTCCTGGCCAGCCAAGCGGTCCATTGCTGTTCGAGCGGTGCCACGAGATCATCGGGTGTCTTGTCAAGCTCCCCACGGTTCCAGGTGTAGAACAGGCCGTCTTCGTTATTCAGCTCAACCTGGACTAGAGAAGGCTCTTCCGCGTAGCGATGGCCAGTGTACGGGTTGCGATGGGTAAGCAACTCCCTGATGTGCTCCCTATGCAGTACGGCTACATCGGGGTGGAATATGTCTAGACCGCGGTCAGAACCTGGCCGTTTGTCGGACAGAGGGAACCCTTCCTGCGGCTGCACGGTGCGAGATGTCTTCAGGTTGAAATTGACATAGATCCCGTTCTTCTTGAGTTGGGCAACGAAGTAGTCGAGGTTGTCTAGTTGGTCAGGGTCGATGCGGCGGGGAAACACTCCGGCCTGGAAAAGGCCATCAGGAGCTTCATAGCGCTCGATATTGTGAAAACGTACCAGGTTGATACCGAAACGGGCCAACTGAAGGGCCAGTTTCTCGGCATCGGCGTGGGACGGAAACGCCGCGTTATAGCAGAAATTGACGCCGAAAAAGCGGATGCGCTTGCCGTCGCCAGTGTAGAAACTCCCCTCATGCGCTGTGATGAAGCCTGCTTTACCAGCTGGCTTGTCGAGCAGGTGGGAAAAGTTAGTTACGTTGTCGGGGAAGAGATCGCCCTGAGAGACTGTGAAGGGAAACAACGGTGCGAAGCCCTGCTCGGCAGCATTCACCGGACCAGCGATGCCCAGCAGAGCAGCAACAAACGTACAGATGAGCCATGCCCCTCCAATCAGGGTCGGCAGCCGTGCGTCGTCGCGATGGATGATCGTAGTGGGGGTTGGGCGCCCATGCGCCGTCGTTGTGTCAGCCATGGTGTAAGCTCCCTTCGCGCGTCTATGCCGAATCACTGGTCTCGCTGCTGTTCCAGATATGCGTTAACATGTTGGGCGAATTCAACAAAATCGTCGAGTTGTTCCGTAAGTACGCGGTGCACCTCTCTCAGATCGACTGCGGTGTATTCGTGGACAAGGATGTTCCGAAAGCCTGCCATCGGCGCCATCCGTTCGGCGAATGCCTTGGGCAGAATACCCAATGGGGCCAGGGCTGAGATATTGTCGCGATATCGATCGGGAACTGGGCCCCCGAGCGAGGCTACACAGTGCGACGCCACATCCAGCACTGACTGAACGCAGAGTTGCAGGCCGTGCTGGACCGCCCAGTACACTTTTGGACTGGCCGCCAGTTCATCCAGCGTCATTCCTCGGTACTCCCTGAGCACCTGCACGGCATCAATCAGGTACGTCAAGCGCCGCTCAATCACGCCGCGGTCAGGCATGGCCCCGGTCATGGCTGTTCACCTCGTCTCGGCCGCAGGGCGGCCAGTTGTCGTTGCAGACGGGCGGCTTGAAGGTTGCGCAGTGGTCGGGTATCCTCGTACTCTTGGAAGGCCCTAATGGTGAACTCCGCAATCACTTCCATATTGACAGCGTAGAGAACATGCCCGTCGCGAACCACGCGATGCAAAAGCAGCGGTGGTGCGCCGTTCAGGATGACCACGTCAACGTCGGGGCGTTCCCATATGCTCATCATGTCCAAAACGAGTTGTGGGCGGTTTACTCGGGCTTCCACCCCGCCTCGGGTGAGAAGAACGCCCAGGTCGAGGTCGCTATCAGGACGTGCCTCGCCCCGGGCCAGCGAACCAAAAAGGAATACTGCCGCGATCTCAGGCCGTTGAGAGAAGTACCTTCTCAGTTGTGTCATTTTTCCGGTGGAAAACACGGCCTCGGGTGCACCTCCTAGCCCTCGCCTCTTCGGCATGACGCCCGTGCTGTCTTATTCTGGCCCCCGCCTCACTCGTGACCTCACTGTGATTCGTTCTCTGTTGACAGTCACTCTTCCTTGGCGGCGTGTTCTCGAAAAACCCACGACAGTCAGCTCTCCTGCCTGAGGGCCGAGGACGAGTATGAAAATGGTGACTCGTGGCCACAGGGTAGTCTTTCCCTCGTAGATCAGGTACAGTTGGCACATGATTCGCGTTCCACGCGTGGAGGTTGAGACGTGGGCGAACAAGCAGTCCCTGTAACCTAGGCCCGTACGCAAACGGGCGATCTCACCAGTTTGGCCTCCATCAGTCCCGGACCCGGCTGGTGAGTCGGGGCCCGGGGCCGGTTACATTGCCCAAATCGGCAAGAAGAGGGTGATGCTCACTGGTTTCACTTCCGTCAGTCCCGGACCCGGCTGGTGAGTCGGGGCCCGGGGTCGGTTACATTGCCCAAATCGGCAAGAAGGGGGCGATGCTCACTGGTTTCACTTCCATCAGTCCCGGACCCTGCTGGTGAGTCGGGGCCCGGGCCGGTTACATCACCCAAATCGGCAAGAAGTGGGCGATGCTCCAGTTTCATCTTCGATCACAGGAGGCCGACCAGGCGACGAGGCGGGTTCTGGGCAGGGCAAGATGGCTATTGGGCGGAACATTGTGATTTCGAGGCGGTTACAGCCGGAAGCGGGGCGCCCGTTGGCGCACCACTGGTCTGCTATTGTCACGACTTGTGCCGAGGGCACCTGGCGAGGGCATAGGGGCACCCGCTCTAGCGAGCGGCAGCGAGAGGTTGCTGAAACCCCTACTGTGAAGGGGGACAGATGATTCGAGGCTATGGCGCACTCTTGGCCGTCGTTGGCTACTCGCTGGCGGCATCACTGGCGGGCGCCCAGCCACCCTTAGCCGTCTCGCGGTAGAAGCGGCTCCTCAGATCGAGGTACCTGAGGAGTTTCTTGTTAAGGTCGCTTCGCAACGGCAGCAGTTGGCCAGCCTTGAACTTCATGGTGAGCCAGGACAGGTCCTTGGCATGGATCACAACCAACGTGACGTTGTTCTTCTCACACAATTCACGCTTGGTCTTGTCACGTTCCATCTGCTTGGCGACCACGTCAGCCGAGAACCGTTTGGTAGGGGTGTAGTGCTGTGGCCCGTTAAACTCAAAAGCCACCGCCTCGAGGTCATAGTGGCGGTCGAGCTCCAGTAACATGCCAGTAGCCGGGTTGACTAGAAAACGGGGAGACGCGTTGTCTTTGTGGTCATCGGAGTCGAAAATAGCCGATAGGTATTCCTGCATCAAGGCCTGTCCGAAGAACTCAGCCTCGTCGAGTCGCTGCTGCGCCGCTAGCAGTTCATCCATGTACCTGCGGGCGACCGGGTTGCAGAGGCTGAAGCAAATGGGAGCCTGCTTGTGCTCTTGCTGCATCTCCAGCCAGCCCAGCTTGGCCAGTTGTCGAGCAGCCCGCTTGACCGTCTTGGCACCTAGACTCATCATCCGAGCCACAGACGCATATGTGAACACGCCCTGCAAATTACGGTAATCCGGCGTGGCCTGCAGTGCACCATAGACCACCTTGGCCTGAGCACTGACTTCGGTGGCGATGATCAGCTCAGTAGGCATGACCACTCTTGGCCCCGACAGCTCTTTTGCTGGGGCCTGGTTGACGCCTGTGGGCAGACTGTACCAGCCCTTAGTGGTTAGCTTTGCCGTAGCCTTGCGGACGGTGGGTCGGGACAAACCGGTACGAGCAGCCAGGCGAGTGGGCGATAGACGAGCTCGCTCCCCCAACTCAGCGTCGAGTGTGAGGGCCAGCCAGACTACCTTATCCGTCGCTCTTAACTGGCTAGTGAGCAGCAACGAGATCGGCACGCGAACCTCTTCGATATCCAAGGGCGCCACCTCCAGCCAGAATGTCTGTTCGGGTCCCGAATACATGTTCGGCACACTCCGGTAGAGTTCCTCCATCAAAAGGTCGATTCAGACAAGACCAGAGGCGGCGTGCACCCAGCTCTTCAAAGCGAGGCGCGCTGATGCACGCGTTTTCCGGTCGTGATGGGTCGCATCTGGGTAGGACAGTGCTAGCCCGCCGCGGTGACCAGTGCCGTCCTGCCAAGGTAGACCAGTGCACACACCAGTTACATCACCCGATTCGGCAAGAAGCGGTCGATGATCACTGATCTCGTGGGCCCACATGGGCACGATGTTGATCGGAGATGCCAGCGGCCTTCAGTTGTCATCCGGAGAAGATGCCTGCGACTTCTCTCGGTGTTTGCCGTTCGTGACAAGGTGGCTTCTTGCGCGTAGGGTGCAAACACCGACCGCCGTTGCCTCGACTTCTGTGTGTCGTTGGCCGCCCACATGCCTATTGCCCAGGGTACCGAGACTTGACGCAGGCCCGTGAGCCGAGTCTGAGCATCGGGTTGTATGGTATAGTAGATCGAGATGGTAGCGGTTGATGGGGGAGTGCTGTGTACACAGATTATGTCGAATGTGACCGCTAAATACGTGGAGAGGCCGATCACTTGTTGTCTGCACTCGGGCTACATGGGATCCTATCACATTACGGTTTCCCCCGGGTGACAGGCAGCTACGCGCTGAGGCTGATGACCTGGAGAGACTTGGATATACCTCGTGAGCGATCAGATGTCGGTCTTGTCGTTCTTTGGCTTGGTGGTCGCCTGGTGGAATGCCTATCCCCAGTGAGGATGCACTACAGGAACGAACGCCTGGCGAGGACGCAGGGCCTGCCGAACGGGCTGTATTGCGGGATCTACCTTGGAGACGAGCGGGCAGGAGCGTGGAAGATCGGTATACGGGCGGTGGACTCGAGGGAGTGTGATCGTCTCACAGCGTTCATCGATTCGATAGCGGGCCGTCTTACACCCAAGTTACGACATCGAATTTAGGAGGCCGTACCAATGGCAAACGCCAGTTTCTCTCAGGTAATGGGTAGCATCCAGGGGGCGTTTGACTCAGTTCTGCAGCCTAAGGGTTTTCAGGCGCATGAGTATACGTATAACCGGGGCATGGAGGATGGCCTCATCCAGGTGGTCGACATTCAGCTATACCCGTCGAAGCTTCCGTATCCTGGTTGGGAGAAGTATCGTGCTCGGTTCACGATCAACTTGGGCGTCTATGTTCCCGAGGTAGGTGAGCACTACAGTGCTACCCTGGCGCAGACCCCGTGGGTTAAGGAGAGCGGCTTAGTTGTAGCACCGCTGGAGCCTTGGGTGCTTGACATCCAGTGCGCTCTGCGGGAACGGATTGGCCACGTATCAGAGGATGCTAAAGACATCTGGTGGCCCCTCCGTGAAGACGAGATGATTATCGAGGATGCTCTTTATTACCTTCAGACCTACGGGATTCCCTTTGTTGAGCACTGGTCCAGTCGAGACAGGATACTGGAGAACTGGGATGAGAACACAGCTAGAGGCATGAACCTGGCACCCAATGTTGTGAAAGCGATCATCTTGTCAGAAAGGGGCGACATGGAGTCTGCTCGGGTACTGCTGGCGGAGCATGTGCACGAGCTGGATAGTCCGGATTCCGAACACTTTTTTCGGAGGCTCGCCAAGAGACTGGGGATTTGGAGGCTAGACGGCTAACAAGCTGCCCGCCATGTCACAGGAGGCTATTCGCATACTGGTCTCGAGCTAGCGCCTGGGGTGCTGGTTGAGGACGCGACAGTGGCCTTGCCCTCATCTGCATGTTAAGCGAAGCGCGTCTTTGATGAGATGCCATCTATATAATAGACAAAACACGTCGATACTAGTCGGAGGATTCTAGATGGAGTCATCGAAGGAAACTGAGAAGTGATTACCAGGTTTTAATTAGACTCGTTCTCGCGGGGCACATACCATCCGGACTATTTCGTACAGAATCGGCCGCGGTGAATGCACAAACTGGGCCCGATCCTAAGGCGGTCGAGGAGGTGCGAACTGGTCTGAGGACGGAGGTGAACGCTGCGCGATGGGAACTCGCCCCTCAGATGCCACAGAGGCTCTCCAGGTGGCGATCGATTCGGGGGTATGGCGCCGCATCGTTTTGTGGTAATAGCTAGGAAAGACGAATATCGCGCACACAGGAGTCGGTCTTTGCCGCCCAGGACGTAAGAAACTCTGTTATTCGCAGCTATGGTTCTACCATTCGCATGCACTTCGCATGATCGGGAAATAGACAAGAGGGAGAGATGTCAGTGCGCAAGCCCAGTTGGCGATGGGGATGGGCGTTTGCCTTATGTTTGTGTATATTGTTGGCAGCAACACTCGGCGTCAATGCAGTAAGTAAGGCGAAACTCGAAGTCTATGTCAGAGCTGCGGGCATTGCTGGGGGTACTGCGGCAGAGACAGAATGGGAAAATCAGATGTACGCTGACTTCCAGGAAAAGCACCCTGATATCACACTCGACTTGATAACCCCAGTAGGTAGTGCTGGGTACTTAGAGAAACTGATCACATTGTGGGCCGTTGGTCAGCCTCCTGATGTGTGGGACCATGGCGGATTTGTGGCTAGCTACATTGAAAAGGGCTGGCTACTGGACTTGGCCCCCTTCATTCAACGCGAACCTGACCTAGGCAAAGACTTCTTCCCGGGTGCTTGGCGAGCATATCAGCAAGGCGGCCACGTGTGGGGGATGCCGCATGTATCGATGTCATCTCTGATCTGGTACAATGTCGACCTCTTTGAGCAAGCAGGACTGCCGCTGCTCCCCGTTGACTGGGACGATCCCTCGTGGACCTGGGATGCTATGGTCGACTACGCGAAGAGATTGACACGACTCACACCTGACGGACGCTTCGAAAGAGCGGGCGTCTCTGTCGGCTTGGGCGGGGGCATAGAAAGCCCCGTCTACTCTAACCTGTGGGGCGGTGACTGGTTCGATGAACAGACCCATAGGACAGGGGAACCGCATGTGAGTACCATCGCCAGCCCCGAAAACATCAAGGCCTACGAAAAAGTAGTGGATCTCATTCAGAACTATGGCGGCAATGTAGCTGGTGGCTACGCTGGTGGCAAGGTGGGCATGGCGGTTCGCACGCCGCTGAACATCGCTGCCACGGCTCGACAAGACGCGTTTTTCTGCCGTTGGGGTTTTGCACCGATGCCCGCGGGTACGCACCGGGCTGCCGCACTCTATACAGACCCCTGGATGATTAGTAGCCAAACCAAGCACCCTGAGGAAGCATGGCTGTTCATCAAGTACATGACCAGTGTGGAAGTGATGAAGAACTACACTGCCTTCGGGTTTGGCCTGGCACCTGTGGCCAGAAGATCAGCCATCAAAGGCTACATTGACAGACTTGTGGATGCCTCCGATGCCCAGAATTTCAACCAGATTCTGTCGGTACTATCGGGTGGGCAGGTCTATGGACGAGAAGTATATGACCACACCATCGCGGGGTGGGCAGATATCTGGAGGGTAACCCGTGAGGAGTTCCCATTGATGGTTCAGGGGGCCAAGAGCGTACAAGCTGCCCTTCTGCAGGCACACGATGCAATCACGGCCATCATCAGCGAGCGGAAGCGCTAGACGCTTCGTTACTGGCTATCACACCGCCAGATGTGAGCATGCGTCTGGCGGTGTGTCGCGCAAGAGGCCGCCGTGGGACGGAGACACCTTCAGTTTCATTAGTAGCGACGCACATTCGCTCAACGTGCCAGCCACCACCCGTTCTGTGCAAGGGACTATGCCCGAAAACAGCAATGATAAAACAGGTGGAATGGCCTTCTGCAGGTGCCAGTGAGTAGGAGCTCTCTTGCCGCGCGGCATTCAGCTCACAGGCGTGATGCACGCCCTATGTATAACGTGTCCTTGTCGCACGCCTTGCCCTCAGAAGAGCATCGTGCTTCGGCTCGCAGCCCAGAGACCCAGATGCACAAAGTCACCGAGGCCCGCAACAACTTGATGTGGAAGGCCGTACGCGACCAGGTGGTACCGAGCAAAAAGACTGCGAAGCAGGTCATCCTGGAAATCGCTGAGGCGGTGCGGGCGTTGTGCAAGTAGGGTGCAAGGATCATCTTTCAGATAGCTGTGACTGAGATACGGTACCAGGGCATTGATGTTATCGGAAAACAACTCCTGTGAAAGAAGGAAAGGCACTAAGCGACTCGAATGTGACTATTGATGCCTCGTATCCGCTGTGGCCTGCGCCGTTTTCCATGGTGATGCCGATATGGTCGCAGGGCGAGCACCTGTCGCCACAGCGCTTCCGGAGATCGCGAGGCGGTGAGCATACCCACATAATGGAGGGACACAAGCCGATGATGAGTCTGGCCGCCGTAGACTTCACGCGGGTGAGGCTGCAAGATCGGTTTTGGGCACCACGCCTAGAGACAAACCGCAAGGTAACGCTGCCAATCCAGTACAAGCACCTTCGGAAGACGGGACGCATCGATGGAATTGACCCTGACCATAAACCAGGCGATCGCACAGCCCATCACATCTTCTGGGACTCCGATGTGGCCAAGTGGATGGAGACTGCCGCATACAGCCTGGCCACCCACCCTGATCCCGAGCTCGAGGCCCAACTCGACGAAGTGATTGCCAAGTTCGCCAAGCTCCAGACGTCCGAGGGATATATCAACAGCTGGTTTACCGCTGTTGAGCCAGAAAAGCGCTGGACTAATCTGCGCGATTGGCATGAGCTGTATTGCGCTGGGCACCTCATGGAAGCCGCTGTAGCGCACTTCCGTGCCACAGGCAAGCGCGGCTTTCTAGACATGATGTGCCGTTACGCCGACTGCATCGACAGCGTCTTCGGCACCGAGGAGGGGAAACTGCGCGGCTACCCCGGCCATGAGGAGATAGAGCTGGCACTAGTAAAGCTCTATGACGTTACGGGCGAAAGCCGCTATCTTGAGCTGGCTAAGTACTTCGTGGACCAACGTGGCCAGCAACCCCACTACTACGACGAAGAGGCCAGAAAGCGCGGCGATGACCCATCAAAGTGGACTACCGAGCGCTATCGGTATAACCAGTCGCACCTGCCAGTGCGGGAGCAGTCTGAGGTTGCTGGTCATGCCGTAAGGGCTATGTATTTGTACTGCGGCATGGCTGATGTGGCCAGAGAAACGGCTGATCAGAGTCTGGTTACGGCCTGCAACACGCTCTGGGACGATGTCTGCCTTAAGCATCTTTACATCACTGGAGGAATCGGCCAGTCCAACCGCAATGAGGGTTTCACATTCCATTACGACCTGCCTGAGGAGACCGCCTACTGTGAGACCTGCGCGGCGATCGGGTTGGTATTCTGGAACCACCGGCTATTGCAGTTGCATGGGGAAGCTCGCTTTGCCGACTGCATGGAGCGTGGCCTATACAATGGTACCATCAGCGGCTGGTCGCTTTCGGGAGATCGCTTCCTCTACGTCAACCCACTGGCGAGCACGGGGAATCACCATCGACAAGAGTGGTTTGGCTGTGCTTGCTGCCCTGGCAACATCTCGCGTATGTTGGCCAGCGTAGGGCAGTTCGTGTACTCAGAGAGGGACGACTCTGCCTGGGTGCACTTGTACGCTGAGGGTGAAGGACGGCTCCAGGTGGGAGGTAGACAGGTTACCATTACGCAACAGACAGATTACCCCTGGGACGGCACTGTGAAACTCGAACTAGGTCTTGCTGGGCCTCTATCCTTTACTCTAGCTATGCGCATACCAGGCTGGTGTCGCGAGGTCACCATCATGCTCAACGGCAACCCCGTGGATATCACCTTCATAGTGGAGAAAGGGTACGCCAAGCTGACCCGGGAGTGGCGCGATGGCGACACGATTGAGCTATGCATGGCTATGCCCGTAGAGCGCGTAAGAGCAAATCCTGCTGTGCGCCAGGCAAACGGCAAGGTGGCACTGCAACGTGGTCCGGTGGTCTATTGCCTGGAGGAAGTAGACAATCCAGTCGCCCCGCTGAATCGTATTGCGCTACCTAGGGATTCCGTGTTGGAAGCTCGCTACGATGCGGATCTCCTCGGCGGGGTCATCGTGATCACGGGCGAAGCTGAGGCGATCAAGGCCGATAGTTCTCAGACTTGGCTCTACGGCACGGACGTTCCACAGACCGAGAGCGTGCAGATTAGGGCGGTTCCGTACGCCGTATGGGATAACCGGGAGCCGGGGCAGATGCTTGTATGGCTGCGCGAGGCCTGAACGCCTCCGGCTGGCCATGTTAGCGGGCACCACAGGGAGGTGGTCGACGGCTGGGAGACAGGGATGGGTTGGGGAATACGGTTCTGAGCCTAAGCGAATGAAGACAGGAGGTCTAACATGTCGAGAAAGGCTTGGACAACGCTTCTCGCGGTTGTAGCATTTACGGCTCTAGTTCTGGTGGTAGCTCAGGCAAGTGCCAAGACAAAGCTGGTTATGCTCCACTGGGAAGGCCCGGATACGCCCCTGCAGCAGGGCGTGGAGTTGTTCCAGCAGCTGAACCCCGATATCGAAGTAGAGCTGATGTCTGCCAGCGCCTACACAGACAAGATCTTCACGATGCACGCCGGTGGCGTTGATTTCGACCTGCTGTATGTGTCTGCTGACGTATACGTTGACTGGGTAAACAAGGGCCTTCTGAAGGATATCACTGCTTTCCTTGAGAAAGATCCACAGCTCGGGAAGAAAGACTTCTTCCTGCCCATCGAGACTGACCGCTGTGCTGTCAACGGCAGGTGGTATGGTATCGGCTCTAGCTGGTCCCTGTTCCAGGTCTACTACAACAGAGATGCGTTCGACGCATCAGGTCTCGAGCCTATGCCCAGAACAGCAGAAAAGGCCTGGAGTTGGGATCAGTACATCAAGACAGCCCAGAAACTCACCCGAATCAGCGGGCAGACCGTGGAGAGATATGGTGCAGGTAGACCCACCTGGTGGCTGGTGGTGCAGTCCTTCCTTCTCTCCAATGGAGGCAACATCCTCAACCCCGAAGGCACGCAGTTCCTACTCGACCAGCCAGTTTCGATAGCCGTTCACGAGGCCATCAACGTTGGGATCAATGAAATGGGCGTCTTTGGGGGTAGCTTCTCAAAGGGTGAGAACGTAATGCATATCGCTGGCTCTTGGTCCACCGGACTAGGGTATGGTGTTAGCCAGCTCAACTTCTCCGTGGACGAAGGCGTGCTGCCCAAGTTCATCACACCAGCCACTTACGCTCAAGGGCATATCCACTCCATGCACTCGAATACCAAGCACCCGGAAGAGGCTTGGCGACTCCTTCGGTTCTTCTCTAGTAACGACTACTTGGGCATGTGGGTGAAAAACGGTGTGTGGCTGCCCACCACGAGGGAGATGATGCGTCCGGATGCTTTTGTGAAGTATCATAACCCCAGCTTCATGCCCGAAGGCTACCTAGAGTACGTGATGACATATCTCTATGAGGTTGGCCGGGCTCGCAAGATGCCAGTAGGTTGGGGTGACGCCCTCAAGGTGTATGAGCAAGGCATTGCTCAGGTATGGAGCGGCGAGAGACCAGTGCGTACCGTCTTATCAGAGGTCACGCCGCAGATGAACGCCATTCTCAAGGAGCAGCAGGCCAGATAGTGAAGTGATCGAAACACCCATTACTGGTGGGTGGGGGTGCTGCGCTGCACACTATGGGCGCAGTGCCCTGTTTTGTGTCTTGAGGTAACGAGGTGAAGGTGTTCTGGGCGTTGTCGATGGTTACGGTACCCGAGCCATCGCCTACAATGCACAATACCGCTTGAACCTAGAATACCGCCGTATGATGGCGACATGGCACGTGAGCTTCTTGGCTTTGACCGGATTGCGGAGGCGAAAACGAATCGGGGCATGCTTGTTCGCTTGTCAAATAAGGGTTTCTTAGCTGGTCCCAGACGATGTCGATCTCTGTGCAATAGGGGGTGTCAGCGTGGATGTGCGAGGTAACCCATAACCCAGTCTTCCCCGCGACGGCCGAAACCTTCAAGGGAAAACGGTCTATTGACAGAAGAAAGCTTCAGGGAGGCGGGCGTCATGGGTGATGCGGGTCAGGGGAGCATTATCGTTGAGGCTAAAGTCGATCCGGCCGTGAACTATGCCGTTCAGCAAAATGCGGTGGCTGTGATCAAGGGTTTGCGTATCACGAATACAGGTGTAGACGCTTTGGCCTCATTGCGTGTGGTGATTACGGCGGAGCCCGCCTTTGCCGATTCCTGGGAACAGGCCTTAGAATCCATCGCCGCGGGGGAGACCGTGGATCTGGGTGCCATCGATCTTGTACTTTCCCACGATTTTCTATCCCAGCATACAGAAGCTGTGCGGGGGAGTTTTTGCATTCAGGTCATTCATGATGGGCAGCAGCTTGGGTGCCAACGGGTGCCCATTGACGTATTGGCCTATGACCAGTGGGGCGGCATGCGGGTGATGCCCGAGCTGTTGGCGGCCTTTGTTATGCCCAATCATCCGGCGGTGGAGCAGCTCATTAGACAGGCTAGCGGTATCT
The DNA here is from genome assembly GCA_050951545.1 of Limnochordia bacterium. GTDB lineage: Bacteria > Bacillota > Limnochordia > DTU080 > DTU080 > DTU080. The sequence continues at coordinate 66,452 of JBMNJG010000013.1, forward strand.
TAAAAAGCTGGACTGGAAGCCCGTCTTTTGATGCTTACCAAAGTAAGGATCCCGGGCGCGCCCGTATGCAGATGGCGGCTCTGTTCGCCGCGATCAAAAAGCAAGCCATAAGTTATTGTGGTGTCCCAGCTAGTTTTGAAGTGGAAGGGCAAAAGATCCGCACTCCCGATCGCATTCTGACCACCCGCCTGGGTAACTGCTTGGACCTTTCCACCCTTTTTGCGGCCTGTTTGGAGCAAGTGAATCTGCATCCCTTGATCATATTTACGCAAGGGCATGCCTTTGTGGGCGCTTGGCTGATGGATGAATCGTTTGCCGACAGCGCCGTGGATGATCCCCTTGCTGTGCGCAAGCGAGTGCAGCTGGGAGAGATCTGTCTGGTGGAAAGCACTTTAGCGGTCGACGGCAGCCAGGCTAGCTTTGAAGAAGCCGAGAAAACGGCCATCAGCCATCTCGATGATCCCAATCAGTTTCTATTCACTTTAGACGTGTTTCGGGCCCGCATCGGCCGCGTGCGGCCCCTACCTTTGCGCCGCCCGACGACTGACGGAGTTGAAGTGGTCGCTGACCCGCAGGTCGAAGAGCCGGGCAAACCTGAAGAACCTCCTACCGTCGTCGTCAGTCCCCAGCCCGGGATAGAGTCTGGGGGTGGAGCCACGGCGGCGACTCGCTTAGACAGATGGAAGCGCAAGCTGTTAGATCTGAGCCTGAGAAATCCGCTGATCAATTTCCGCCTAACGCGCAGCATCGTGCTGGCCCTAGTCACCGATTTGGCTCTGTTGGAGGATCTTTTAGCCGAAGGTCCAGGCCTCACCTTGCATCCTCGCCCCACGGACTGGACCGCTTCCGAACGCGACCCAGTCACGCATCGCCAACGCACGGGCGAAGATGCCGAACGGGCTCTACTTGACGAGGAGCTACGGCAACGTCGCCTTCACTGTGACCTCGACGAAAACGAGATGCCCCGACGACTCGTGGGGCTTTACCGGGCGGCGCGCACGGCTTTGCAGGAGAATGGTGCCAACACGCTCTTTTTGGCCCTGGGGATGCTGACTTGGTACGAATCTCCAGTTAGCGAGCCGCCGCGCCGGGCGCCCATTTTGTTGCTGCCCGTCGAGTTGCAGCGTCGTTCGGCGCAATCTAGGTTTTCATTGCGTCGTATCGACGACGAGCCTGTGATCAACGTGACACTGCTGGAGCTCTTGCGCCATGACTTCGGTCTTGACCTTCGAGGGCTTGAGCAACTGCCCATGGATGACAGCGGCGTGGATGTAGAGGCCGTCTTGAATACTTTTCGTCACGCGGTCAAAGAGATTCCGCGCTGGGAAGTCACCGATAATGTACATCTGGGCTTGTTTTCGTTCTCCAAGTTTTTGATGTGGCGGGATCTGCAGGAGCGTACTGAAGAGATTCAGCGCAATCGGTTAGTCTCTAGCCTGATCAATTTCCCAGAAAGCGAGTTTCAACCCGAAGGCAGCTTCCCGCTAGAAGAGCAACTCGACACTCAGTATCCTCCCAATGCGGTCTTAAGCCCTCTAAGTGCCGATAGTTCGCAACTGGCGGCGGTGATCGCCGCAGGGGAGAATAAGAGTTTTGTGCTGCACGGGCCGCCCGGCACGGGCAAATCGCAGACGATTACGAACATTATCGCTCATGCCATAGCCCTGGGTAAAACCGTGTTGTTTGTGTCAGAGAAAATGGCCGCCCTCAATGTGGTGCAGCGCCGATTGGAGCAGATTGGGCTGGGACCTTTTTGCCTGGAGTTGCACTCCAACAAAAGCCAAAAAAGCGAGGTCATTCGCCAGCTCGGTGAGGCGCTAGCGGCCGAGGGGGAGAGCGTGCACGACACCTGGGAGGCAGAGGCGACCAGGCTCTCTCAGGCCCGCCAGGAATTGAACAATTACGTACAGGCTTTACACAAGTCGCGTAACACAGGAGAATCGTTTTTTACAGGGTTGAGCAAGCTCATGGCTTTGCGTGATGCCGAGCGCGTGCGGTTAGATCCGCAGATGCTGATGCGTGTCACAGGCGACGATCTCAACCGCATGCGTGACAGGGTGAAAGATCTTGTGGCCCGGGGGCGAGCCTGCGGGCATCCCCACGCCCATGTCTGGGAAGCCGTAAGGCTTAACACGTGGACACCGCAATTGCGAGATGACGCCGCGGAGGGCATAGCTCGCCTACAGAAGGCCACGCACGATCTGGAAGCCTGCGCACGTCAGGTTGCCGCGTTTGCTGCTCCAAAGACGCGCGAGTGGTCGGGGCGGCAGTTAGAAGCGCTGAAAAAACTGGCCCAGCTCTTTCTTTCCAAATCAACTCAAGCCCCTAGCCTGATCGCCACCATCGATTGGGAGGATACACGCCAGGCTCTTATGCGCTGGATCGCTCACGGTAAAGAGCGTGATGCGCTGCGCACGAAACTGTACGAGCGTTATACGGAGCGTCTGCTTCAGCTCGATTTGCAGCAACTAGAGATGGATTTTGCCGCCGCCACGGTGCAGTGGTTCGTGCCCCGTTGGCTAGGGCATAGGCGGGTCACGGGTACTTTGCGCCAGGTGCTCAAGCCAGGACAACGGCTAGCTATCACGGAAGTGGTGGGCGACCTCGCGGTTGCTCAGGAGCTTTCGCAAAAAGAACAATTGCTAGGGGCCGCCGGAGAACAGGCCCGCGCCCTCTTGGGTCGGCTATGGCGTGACGGCGAGGCCGACTGGGGCGAGCTACAGGCTGCTGCTGACTGGGCCGGGGCGCTGCGTCCTTTGGCTCAAGCTATTGCGGGTGGCGATGCCCGCGGCATTCAAGATTTACGCCATACTTGGGCCGCTATCTTGGCCGAACAGGCCGAGCTCTTAGAAGATGAAGGGCTTTACGCAGGGCAGCTGCGTAGCTACCAGGTCGCCTATGCGGCATGGGAAGAGAGCAAAAAGGCATTGACAGAGCTGCTATCGCTTGATGAGGAATTGTGCTGCGGCCTCCCCACGGAGCCCGACCTTTTGGGGCGTTGGGGTGCATTGCTCGCCAAATGGGAGAGCCATGACGGGCAGTTGCGGTTTTGGTGTGCCTGGTTGACCGAGCGGCAGGCTGCCATGGAGCATGATCTAGCCCCTTTGGTGCAGGCATATGAGCAGGGACAGCTGGCACATGACCAGGTGGAGCGAGCCTTTGAACGCTCGTTTTACGAAGGATGGACAGATGAAATAGTCGGGAAAGAGGCTGCCTTGCGGCTCTTCTCGCGACAAAGCGTCGAAGAGCGAGTGCACCGCTTTCGCCTCTTAGATGAGCGTTTCGCTACGTTGACGAAGCAGGAGATTCGCGCTCGGGTGTTGTCTGGGGTGCCGCGCGCCAGCGGTAGCGCCAACCAAAACTCGGAGATGGGGATACTGCGTCACGAGCTACAGAAGCGAACTCGTCATATGGCGCTGCGGGCCTTGTTCCAGAAGATACCCAACCTCTTGCCGCGACTCAAACCCTGTCTGCTCATGAGCCCTATTTCTGTGGCCCAGTATCTTGACCCAGCTCACCCCGCCTTTGATCTGGTGGTTTTTGACGAAGCCTCTCAGGTACCGACATGGGATGCGGTGGGGGCCATTGCCCGCGGCTCGCAGTGCATTGTGGTCGGCGACCCCAAACAGTTGCCCCCCACATCGACGTCGTTTTTTGCCCGTCAAGACGACGATAGCGAAGACGATAGCGTGGCCACGGAGGATCTGGAGAGCATTTTGGATGATTGCCTCGCCCTGCGTATGCCTGAAATGACGCTGCGCTGGCACTACCGAAGCCGCCACGAAAGCCTTATCACTTTTAGCAACTACTCTTACTACAAACAGGAGCTGCTGACCTTTCCTTCGCCGCAAGAGCGATCAGCTGTCCATCTTCAGCGCGTGGATGGAGTCTATGACCGCAGTAGAACGCGTACCAATCGCGTCGAAGCCGAAGCAGTGGTGGCAGAAGTAGTCAGAAGGCTGCGTGACTCCGCCGACTGTGAACAAAGTATCGGTGTGGTCACTTTTAGCGTGGCCCAGCAAGGATTGGTGGAGGACTTGTTGGATGAAGCGCGGGTGCGTTACCCGGAGATCGAGCCTTATTTTAACGGCGGCCTGGAGCCCGTCTTTGTAAAAAACTTGGAAAACGTGCAAGGCGATGAACGGGACGTGATTTTGTTTTCCATCTGTTACGGACCGGATTCGCAAGGGCGGGTAAGTCTCAACTTTGGCCCCCTCAATAGAAATGGCGGTGAGCGGCGGCTCAATGTGGCGATCACTAGGGCGCGGCAGGAAGTGATCGTCTTTGCTTCTTTGGATCCCGAACAGATTGATTTATCCCGCAGCAATGCTACCGGCGTGCATCACTTGCGCAGCTTTTTGGAGTATGCCAAAAGAGGCGTGGGGGCCCTGCAAGAGAAGACGGGTTACTCGCTGGCGACGGCGGAATCCCCCTTTGAGCAGGATGTGGGCGCACAACTCGCCGCTCGGGGCTACCAGGTCGTGTCCCAGGTGGGGTACTCGGGGTATCGGATAGATCTGGCTGTGGTGCATCCGCAGCATGCGGATCGTTTCTTGTTGGGTATTGAGTGTGACGGGGCCAATTATCATCAAGCTAAGACGGCTCGTGACCGTGACAGCTTGCGGCAGCAAGTGCTGCAAGGGCTCGGATGGCGGTTACACCGCATCTGGTCGTCGGACTGGTGGCATGACCGGGATGGTGAACTAGCAAGAGTCGAAGCGGCTATCGCCGCAGCTTTGGAAGCGCCGGTTACCGAGGTGATGATGCGCCCTCCAACACCGCCGGCAATAGAGGACAAGATCGCGGAGTTGGTCGCGAGCCCACCACTGCAAGCCGGGGCACCCCTGACCCTGCCTGGTTTTGACTTGTCTGGGTACCAGGCGAGCCAGGCGTCGTGCGAGGAAGCCGGACGCATTGACCTTTACTCGACGGCCGCGGCGCGCCCGGCCCGACGCCTTATCTCCAAAGTCATCGACGATGAAGCCCCCATGAGCTTAGCTCTACTGTGTCAAAGAGTGGCTTCGCAGTGGGGAATAGCGCGGATTACGCCGCGTCTACAGACGCGGGTCAGCCGTCTGATCGGTAAGAGAGCTAAGCGTGTAACCCATGGGGAAGATATATTCCTGTGGGGTCTCGACCAAGATCCCAAGATATACGATCAGTTTCGGGAGCACGGAGCGGGGGACGCGCATCGGCGCAAACCGGAGGATCTGCCGCCCGAGGAGGTAGCTAATGCCGCTTATCACGTATTACAGGCCCAAGTGAGCTTGCCCCCGAGCGATCTGGTGCGGGAAGTGGGGCGGCTGTTTGGGTACCAGCGGGCGGGGCAAAATGTAGAACGTTATGTGCGAAGGGGCATCGACCTGCTCATAGAAAAGGAGTGGGCCGAAATGCAGGACGACATGGTAGTGGTTGTTATGCGCGAGGGTGGGTAATACCGCTTGTCAAGCGCTACAGGCTCGGTTGAGCTTGTCTTGGAGCGATCCGGTGAGGGCCGTCAGCAAGAACCGTTGAGACAGGCCGGACCCTTATGTGGGGCCTCAAGGTAAGCGTTCCGCGTTTCGAAACGGACTAGCATACAGAGAAAAGGAGCCGCCTCCTGATGTGCGGGAGCAGCTCCTTTGTTTGCCGCGAGTTCGTTGCTAGTTCGCCCCTAATGCAGGTTCTTGATACCCCGAAACGACCAACTGCCCGATCTGTACTTGCTCCTTGGGGTATGTGTCGGTGAGGGTTAATCGGAACCAGTGCCAATCCCACTTATCACGCAGGGCAAAGCTGACACGGGCTTGCTGCCAACCATACTCCCCTTCACTGATTTCCACCTCATACTCCAGCGGTTGCCAGTCATCACCCGATGAAGAGACCGCCAGTTCCAGTGTTCTGCTGAGCTCAACCTGGGGTCTACAAAACAGGGTCGCGGTGCCTTCTATGAGGTGTGGAGTCTCCCAGACCAGGTACTCTTCGTCATCCGTGGCTCGTACAAGCCGTTCCACATCCCCGAAGAATTGCTCGCCGTGGTCGGTAGCATACGTCCATCCAGCGGATCTTTGCGCTGTCTGTAGGAAGTCGATTTCCGCAGCCCACCAGCCTCCGGCTATGTGCGGAGGGGTCATATGTTGGACAAGCGTCCAGCGGTTTCTTACCTGGAAATCCCAAAGGTGCTGAAAGGCACCATGCTCTTGGTGATTCCCAGTAAGGGTAAGTGAGTGCTTCCCGTCCGCCAGTTTCATCGTATCTAAAGCTATTGCCCCTTGGGGCGGCAATTCAGAGTCGGAGTGTAGCACCAAGTGATCATCCAAGGTAAGCTCAAGAGCCGTAATCCCAGCAGCTACCGCAGGATTCACCCATGCCAAATCAACGGCTGTCTGGCCCTTCACAGTGGTACCCGGAAGCGGTGAACGAACATCGACACGTGTAGGAGGGTGTCCGAAGACGCCCATGACCACGGGGGAGTATCGGGCTCGCCAACCAATGTTCGCCGTCTCTGTCGCTGCGATTGCGCTCAGGGTGTTGTAATCCCATTCCTCGCGCGGGGGAATATCTGAAGGGAGAAGCAGCTTGGCCACTTCCTGGCGGGCTGTGCGCACCAACTCCTCGCCAACATCCTCCTCGGTATACCCGCTCGCCAACAAGTAGGCCAGTCCGTGGTAATTTCCCAGAGCGGTGTCGGTTCCCCACGGTATACCATGGGCCTGTAAGCTGGTGCGTATCGCTTCCAGATAGACCGGGTCATGCGTGGCCTCGTGGAAGTCTATCAGCGTTGGAATGCCATCGAGGGTCAAGCGGAAATTGCTCTTGTAGAGGGCCGCGAGTCCCTGCAATTGAGCATCAGGGGCGAGGTTGCTCCATAGGTGGTGCGGCTCGATTTTCGCCACGTCTACGGCTTCCCAGACTTGGGCGGCTTTGTTGAGAAGCGTTTGTGCCTTCTGCAGATCATCATCACTGTGGGTTTCCGCATAGCGATGAATCCACGCCGCAGCCGCATAAGCCGAGCTACTCCCCTCATGGTTGCTGGCGTAGGATCTGACTTCTGCAAGGGTATCCTCCAACCGCTCGTGGCCCGTAAGCCACTTGGTTAGATAAAGCCCGCTGCTCGGTGAGTACTGCACTTCAATCGAGCCACTCCAATGATCTTTGTTCCTTCTATGCATACCTCCCGCGTGCTTGGGCCTCGTGGAGAAAAAAGGACCATGTGAAACATCGATGTTCGCTACATGAAGGGCGTAATCCAGCGCAGCCAGGGCTATGTCCCGCTCTTCGAGAAGTAGCCCCATCAACCACATGCCGTAATAGCCTTCTCCCGATCCCTTTCGCCAACCATAGCGTCCATTTAAGGCCCAACGCCCTGGGTAAAGGCCCCGCTCCGGCATTTTGCTGGATTTTGAGAAATTGGTGCGAACATCTCCGAAGTTGGCAAACCCGCTCCAACGCCAGTGATCTCGAGAAGCCAAGACGAACTGAATATTGGCATTAACCCCAGTGAAATACTCGTGGTTGCTTAGCAGGGCATCCGCCGATAGCGGACCCAGACTCCCAGCCGCGATGATGTCTTGCGGCGAGGGAAGCCACAATGTGTCCCGTCGAGCCTCGGCCAGGGCCAAGGCTGCTGTGCTTTCGGCGTTGGGCCCCCACACGAAGCTGCTTTCTAAGGTAGACATGAGTCCTGCTGCTGTAGCGTCGACATCCCTGGCTGCAATCTCAAACTCGTCTAGTGAGGTGGTGGTACGTAAATCCAACGCCTGGCCCGCATGGTCGCTCCATGAGGCCAGCACGATGGAATGCTCATCGACGCTTATGCGATTGGGGCCCAGTCTGGTGAAATTGGGTGCCCCTACCGCCAGGTAGCCGTGGGGGTTGTCATCCATTGCCACGAGTGCTACATTCCACTGCGAATCGGGCCATTCACTGGAAGCGGTGCGTGTACTCCCATGCAACGCGTTGCTATGGCCAGTCGTCTCCGACTGCAATTCGAAGGTACCAGACGCCAGGTCAAAGAGCGGGGTCACTTCGGGTATACCAGCTGTTGCAAAAGGAGTGGAAAACCGGGCTACCCACGCAGCTTGGGCCAATGCATGTTTTTCTGGGTCCCAGTGCAGGGCCCAGGTCATCTGCAAACGGACCACGGGGGTATCCTGGTAGATGCGCACTCGCAACTGCCATTCTAGTTCCCTTCCGGGATATGTCTCCCCTCCATCGCCTCGGAGCCTATACACTGTGAACAGATCGTTGTCTCTTTCAACAACGCACTCGCGCACTCTTAGATCCAGGGGGTGCGGGCGAGGTTTTTTGTTGAGAGCTTCCAAAGGCTCTGCCCAGGCGTATTGGCGTTGATCATCTGGTATAGAATCCGGCAGAATATTCTTGGGCTCAGTAATGTCGATATAGGTGGCCAGGGGCTCAAGCACTGCCACGGTTCGCTCATCGGCATCAATGAGGTGCACCTCACCCTCACGCACGACCAGTCCTCCAACAGGCGGCGGGGGCCCTAACTTGACCGGTTCACCAGCGGCCATATCACCGAGACAGACGGGAACGCCGTTTCGCTTCGTCACATTGAGCGGCAAGGCTGCGGGCCACACACCATCCACGCCAAGCCAACGGACACTACCGTCGGGCCATAACGCGTTTGCCGTCACCGACGCCGGGATGGGGGCGCCGGAATCATGGTGAAGCTCATGGGCGGAGTGGGGGAGTTGTGAAGGATAGAGCACACCCTGGGCGATGGGCACCGCCTGGTAAAAAGGCATCGAAAAAGCGTATTCCGCTTGCGCCGTCACCACAGCGGGCGTGGGGCGCAGATATCCTTTCCAAGCCGAAGGCTGTTGAGCCAGTAGAATGCAACTGCTAGTCGTCACTAGGGCTATAACGAACAGAACTGTCGCCTGGATCGATAGTGGTCTCATTTTGGTGCACCTCTTTATGTGTTATGTACCAAAAGACGATTAGACATTCCCCAGTGGATTGAACATACCTCTAAGTATGTGGCTCACCTTCCGCTCTGCTACCGTCTATTGACCCATCCAAAGTCGCAGTTGGCCGCCCCCCTTTGCTGACTACGGCTTGCATCGGACCAGTGTCTATGAGAAAGGCCTGCAAGAGATGGGGGCTTTGCCTACCTTGTGGCCCGTCGCCTCAACGACGGCACGTTAACTGCGGCACTGGTGGACAGATTTCCTCACAGATCCATCCTTCTCAACATGAATGGGCCGAGCTATCGCCTCAGGGAGGGTCGCAGAGCCACCGACAAGAGCAAGACGTCATCCGAAACCTCGTCCCGATCGCCCTCCGGGCGGCCTGCTTTAGGCGAGCAGGAGGAGGTCACCGATGGAAACATTGGTGGCCTCCTTTCACATGAGCGTTTCCACAGCCCGCCTGACTCCACTCGGCGGCTGGCGACAGACGCACTCATGGGCGCGTCGTCATCAGCGAATACGTGCGCCCCCGGCACTCGGTATGGCAAACCGTGTCGGTTTCGGTCTATATCTGTCGCCTCAGACGACCAATTGGACGGGCCAGCAGGGTTTTTCGCGGTTTCTCGGTGTAGAAGCGGCCCTCGTTACGGTTACAGACGGAAGCAAAAATCGAAGCCGACCTCTTTTGCCACCACCCAGCGGGGCCTACCACTCATTCTGTCTGGCGGGCAGCGGCGACGTCCCTTACGGCTGCCGTTGGTCTCTCTGCGGGTGTGACAAAAGCCTCGTGCAGTACTGAGCCATCGACAGATTCCGGCACGGGCATGCCCACCATAGACAACAGCGTGGGCGCAATATCAGTGATGCACGCCCTATGTATGACGTGTCCCTGTCGCACACCTGGCCCCCAGAAGAGCATCGTGCTTCGGCTCGCAGCCTGAGTACCATGGATACCTCCTGGTCTGCTGGCTGGGGTGATCTGCCAGCCCTCTCGTGGTGACAGCACAATATCCCCCACGAGCTCAGGATCGGAGCCCAAGGCCCGAATGTCATCGGCGAGGAGTACGTCAAGGCCCGCCACAGATGACAGAGCCTCCACAACCTGTTTCTCACGTTCCGGGTGACGCATGTGTGGACGCCAGTAGAGAAAGGACGCCCCGAACTGCAGAGCGACTAGCTCCGTGTCCACTCCGATCTGTGACGTATCGAAAGCTACTCTCAAGTTCAGTCTGTCAACGACAGCGAGGAGTTCTGGCAGAACCGGGGCGCCGTCGTTAGGCACCATACCATGGTCGGAAGCGACGACCACTACGGTGTTGTGAGACAGGTTGTTTCGCTCTAGAAGGGCCAGCATCTGGCCTATCCGGCCATCAATGTGGGTGACGGCCTCTCTCATTTGCGGGCTAAAGGGGCCATAGCGATGTCCTACACTGTCGATATCTGAGTGATAGAGAACAGCTAGATTCGGGGTGTCTGACGCCAGCAGATCGATCAGATTATCCATATCGCCCTGTAGGTACTGGTCTACGCCTCTGTTTTCCAACATGAAATGACTTACGGAGGCGCTGCTCCACCCGTAGGCTCGCACGACCTCGGCGATGGTTGGACAGCGATTGTCTCGGAGTCTAGTTACGATCGCATCGGTCTGGCGATCGTATCTAGAGTTGTTAGGAATGCCGGTTCTGGCTGGGAGCGATCCCGTCACAAAACTCGTCTGGTTGGTAGTTGTCGTCGAAGGGAACACTGATCGAGCTTCAGCAACCCATGTGCCTTCGCGTAGCAGTCTCTGTAGATGAGGAGGCTCGTATATCGTGAGGTAATCGGGACGAAGCGCATCCAGCATCAGCATGATAATGTGTTCAGGGCATTCAGTTCGCTCAGCCATGTCCTCACATCCCACATGGATGGTTACTTCATAGAGGATCGCTCTCCTTTCGAGGATGACTCATTGGCATAGTATGGACAAGGCCACAGAGATGGCATAGGGTTACCACCCATCTGCGGCCAATGGATAGTGTTGTCAGTAGCCGCTATGGTGCCCACTTGCTCGGTTTAGGTCACAATAATCAGGTGAAGAAGGAAACGTAAACCTGATGCGGAAAAAACATGACATAAGCTATCTTGGGAGGTGTGTCATGCAACGACGGGCGGTAGGACGCATGCTCTTCTTAGATGGAGCGGTGAGCAGATCGTACGCTACGCTTTGGTTGACAACGCTCTGCAGCATCCGACGGCCCGAGGGGCGGGATGGATTGCTGCCAATGGGGGCAAGGTTTTCGACCTGCCGGATAACCCGACCAAGTTCATGATGGACATGCCGGAGACAATTGAGGCACTGCAGTATCTGCAGGACCTGATATGGGAGCATCAGACGAGATGGATCTTGCTCGTCGGCCGATGGGCAAAGTAGGGCGTGGGTACTACCTGGCCTCCGACATGTTTGGTATCTCGGCTGGCACGAAGACCCCAGAGGCGTCGTGGCATTTCCTACATTACTTGGTATCTAAGGAAGCAGCTGAAGCCTACGCTAAGATCATGAGCAGAGGTCCAGTGCGTCGCTCAGCGTTTGCCGCCTACCAGAAGGAGTACGCTGGCCATAGCATCCAGATCTACGCCGAGGGCATGATGGACTCTGTTATCAGCCCAGAGACCCAGATGTACAAGGTCACCGAGGCCCGCAACAACCTGATATGGAAGGCTGTACGCGACCAGGTGGTACCGAATAAGAAGACTGCGAAGCAGGCCATCCTGGAAATCGCTGAGGCGGTGCGGGCGTTGTACAAGTAGGGCTGTGTTGGTGAGCGCTTGACTTAACGTCCGACGACCTCCGGCGCTACGCACCATGACTAGCGTTGGGCGCTTCGTCGGCGTGGCAGCATCCATGTTGCTCCTATGGAGGGAAGGATATGAGACATCGCGCTGCTCAAGTGGCCATAGTGATGGCCTGCAGTCTGCTGCTCATTCACGGTATCGCCTTGGCGGGCAGGGCCACAGTCACCCACTGGTTCTCTGGCCCGTACGCCATGTACGACTTCGTAATGAATCAGATACCTGCCTTCGAAGCGGCCAACCCCGACCTCAAGATCGACCTGATGTTCGTGAATCCTAGTGAGGTTACCGACAAGTACACCGTCATGTTTGCTACTGACACCCCGGTGGATGTTATCTGGACCAACAACAACAACAATCTGCCTCTCTACATGTCGCGCAACCTTCTATCCCGACTTTCGCCATTAGCAGTGACTCCACTTGGAATCTTGCCGTCTAGCTGGCCACTAACAATTTCCTGACGTAGTGATAGTTAAGAGAAGGGATTAGGGGCCTAATGGCGAAGTAAAGCTTGGCAGCGTAGTGGTAGTTGCTATCACCACGGAGGGGAGTTTTTCGATGGCCAGCATTGTAAAACGCCAACCCAAAGGATGCCCGCAACCCGTCTACTATTACCATGAGACTTACCGCGTCTACGGTGACGATCCGACTCGGAAAAGCAAGGTGAAGTCTCGTGACATCTACCTCGGCACCGCAACTCAGGTACTGGAGAAGACTCGCCAGGCACAGCAACCGCAAATTGTGGAGGTCAAGGAGTTCGGTCTGGTGTTGGCCGCGCTGGGAGAAGCAGAGCGCGTCGGACTGGTGGACGTGATCGATCGTGTCGTCCCCAAGCGCAGACAAGGATGCAGCGTCGGTCAGTACATTCTCATCGCCGCCCTCAACAAGATTGCCTCTCCCACTAGCCGCAACGGCATTCGCGACTGGCTAGCTGAGACTGTTCTCCCCGAGCGGATGGGCGTCGACCCCGACCTGTTCACCAGCCAGAACTTCTGGGATCACTTCGATCTCATCCTCTGTGAGAATGAGCTTAAGAAGCGCAAGGAGCAGTGGGCCCAAGGTGAGATCACCGAAGACCAGCTTTTCAGCGAGAATGTGATCGCTCAGATCGAACAAGGCATCTGGGAGAATCTCCTGGATCGGGAGCAGGTTCTGCTAGATACCGTCTTCTACGACACGACCAACTTTTACTCGTTCCTGGATGCAGCAACACCCAGCTATCTCGCTCGCACTGGTCACAACAAACATGGACGACACAATCTGCGACAGGTGGGCCTGGGGCTGGCAGTAACCCAGGACGGTTCGCTGCCGCTGATGCATCTGCTTTACCATGGGCGCAAGGCAGACGCTAAGCTCTTCCCAGGTAGCATGACCGACCTTGTCGATCGATACCTACAACTGACCGGGAGCACCAAGGGGCTGACCGTTGTCTTCGATAAGGGAAACAACTCCGAGAATAACGTGCAACATGCCCAATCCTTGGGTATCACTGCTGTGGGTAGCCTAGTCCCTTCGCATCATCGGGATCTGACAGGGGTCCGATTAGCTCGATATGAGAAAAAGGTAGATGGCAAGCCAGTATTCACCACCCGGAAGAACGTGTTCGGGCTGGAAATGCAGATTGTCGTTGTCTACAACGAAGCGACGTACCGGCGCAAGGTGAGGCGGCTGCGCGAGGCGGTCGATCAACTGCGCTCCAAGGTGCGCGCCCGCTTTGAAGAAGTGAAAGAGCGGTCCAAATCGGAGATCGAAACGGAGCTAGAGAAAGTGCTTCGGGATAGTAGCTTCCGACGTTTCCTCCAGGTTGAGGTGACTGGCCGTCGTTACAAACGACTGATCTGCCGAATTCATCTTGTCAACTACCGCGCCAAACTACGGACGTTTGGCAAGATGATTATTTTCAGCACAGACCTGGAGATGAGCACGGAGGACATCGTCCGGCTCTACACGGACAAGAACGAAGTAGAGAATCAGTTCCGACAGATCAATGACGCTAACGCTATCGCTTTTCGCCCCTGCTATCATTGGACAGACACGAAAATCAAGGTGTACGCTCTGATCTGTGTGCTGGCGTTGTTGCTGCTACAGCTGATGAATTACCGAGTCCGCCGTGCTGGCCTTCATATGAGCAACGCAGTGCTCCGTGCCGAGTTGGCAGACATTCGTGAGGTAGTGATGATCTACTCACTGGCACAAGTGACCAAGCAGATCACTGGGCTTACGAGTGTGCAACAGCAGTTATTCGCGATCTTCGACTTGCAGCGATTTCTATCAAACTCCACAGTCGCCGCACTACCACTACATCAGACCAGTTAGAGATCTGGCCCTTACCCTGGGCCTAAGGCGTTTTTGCGTACGTATTGGCGAAAGTTGGGTCTATTGCCTCTGAACAACTACGCAGCTAAGGTCGGGCTCGATCTCGGGGAGTACGTTGAGCCAGCAATCAAGCAAGCCACTCGCGACGGCCAGGTTTTCGCCGTGCCCTATGCCGCTTTGCCTACGCCTGGGCTGTTCTACAACGCCGACCTGTTTGATACGGCTGGTGTAGCGTACCCCACGGACATGTGGAGCTACGAAGCCGAGTTCCTGAGCGCAGCCAAGAAACTCACCAAAGACACCAACGGCGATGGGGTACCCGATCAATACGGTCTTGGTCCCCAACTCAACAGCAGCCGGACTGGCAGCGTCACCGCTGTTTTGGCGGCCTACGGTGGGCGTATTCTCAGTCTCGATGGCACCAAAGCCACGGCTACCGACGAAAAGACTATGGCGGGTTTTGGCTTTCTCAGCCGTCTGGCGCACGAGGACCGGGTCATGGCTGGCAGCTTCTGGCAGGGCTCGGCCGCGATGGACCTTGACGGCTTCTGGGCTATCCCCGGTTTCACCGCCTCGTTGAAGGGCGCCCGCACTGGCGCAGCCGCAACGCCACTAGGTCCGCAGGGCCGTAAGGTCATGTACGTGGTTGGCTACTACTCGGTGCCGCGCACCGCAACCAACCCCGAAGGGGCCATGCGCTGGATTAAACACCTTACGTCCGACGAGGTGGGGAAAGCCTGGTTAGCGGCCAAGCTGAACATGACTGGCAAAATGCGGGTCAATGCTTCCCCTGAAGTACGTCAAGACGAGATGACCCGCAAGTGGATATCGTTCTATAGCATTGAGGGCCTGGTGCCAGCCATACCGGCCAACTTCCGTGTTACTGATGTAGAAAAGGTCTTTGCCGACGCCATCAGTACCATGGCCTCCAACGCACTGCCCTTGCGGCAGATTGCCGAGCAACTGCAGCAGAAGCTAACCGCGCTTCTTGCCCTGCCCCTTCAGTAGGGCATCCACTGGCAGGCCATTGCCTCTCGGGCGATGGCCTCATTTGTGTGACCGGCACGAAACTGAGAGCCAGGACGCTTCTACAGCAGTGGAAGCTGCTGCTGGGGCGGGTGCTGGCGTGGTAGGGATGGGCCAATGAGCACACTGGAATCGCTCTCGTGACGTGTGACATTTGCCAGCGCTGCCCGATGACTGCGGGTGGCGTAGCAGTAACTGCAGCCGTGGAGACACGTGTCGTTGATGCCAATGTCTTTGCTCACCACGCAGCGGCACGTGCTACGCTGATGGCGGTCCTCAGCCAACCCAGCGATGCCCCACAATGAGTTGAGCAACTCGCCGTCGATACAGGCGCCGGCAGGAATACCTGCCACGGCAAGTTCGTCGGCACAGGATTGCATGTGCATGTGGTGGCTCTCAGCGATCTGCTTGAGCTGACGAAGGAGCTGCACAAACTCGGGCTGCTGCAGCGGCGTCTTGTCAAACGCCAAGCCTTGAGGCTGCAATGCCGCCAGGCGACGGTCCGTCTTGCGATAGAAGTCCGCAATGCTCACAATGACTCGCTTCGTCAGACCGCCGAGCGCTCCGGCCAGCGATGAGAAGACTGCCTCATGAAAGCGGCAGTCCGTGACGTTTGAGAGGATGATCGGATCGTAGCGCCAGATGACTCTCTGGGGACCCACATGTTCAGCCAATCGCTGAAATGCGACCAACCGCTCTGAGAGGTGGGGCACTCCAGGCTCCAGCTCAGCAGGATAGTCGTTCAGCGTATACAGGAAGAGGTACCGGTAGCCCCTCTCGTCTAGTTCTGGCAGGAAGGGAAGGAGGGGAGCTGGGTTCTTGCTCCAGAAGACGAAAACGTCTACATCCTCGGGCAGAAGTGACACCTCGGCTATCTGCTTCGCGTTGAAGGGGTTGGGCACGTGGCAGTAGCCTGCGCGAATGCGTCTCATGAACCACTCACTGAAGAAGGCTGGGATATCTGTACGTCGGCTCACTGAGATGATCAAACGATCCCCTCGTTTCTCACTGCAGACTCTTCTGGGAGGAAAACGAGTAGTTGCTCCTAAGATTCTATCAGGTAATCGCCGGGAAAGGATGCTGTTCAAGAACACACACAAGAAGTATCTGAGAAATGGCCTAGGTCATGGGAGCTTGTCTGTTTCGATAGTTAGGGGGACCACATATGAAGACAAACGCTATTCCTACGCGCTCCATCTACCCAGACCCTGTCAACGTGGACTGGAAACATGGGGTGTACGAGTTTGGCAACGCGGTGACGCTATACTGCAACTCGGACGACCCACTGCAGTTGAGAACGATGCGCGAGCTTTGGGGTAACTTCACCATGGGCAGCAGTACACTTGAAGTACGCCAGTGTGACGCCATGCCCGAGTTCTGTGCGGTGATAGCCAATACAGAGCCGGCATTGGTACCCCAGGTTGCACCAGGCTTCGAGTATACGGTGAGGGTAACTGAGCATGGTTTTGAGCTTGCCGCATCAGACCGAGTGGGGCTCACCCATGCTTTCTTCACAGCCCTGCAGCTTTTCCATCCGATGTGTCTGGAAGAAGGTGCAGCGCGCTTCAGGGCACCCTATGTTTCCATCCAAGATCGTCCGGACCTTGCGTTCCGGGGGATTCATCTTTGCGTCTTTCCCGAAACGAGCCTGCTGCTCTTGGAGAAGGCGATCAAGATGGCTGGGTTCATGAAGCTTACGCACGTGGTGCTTGAGTTCTGGGGCACCCTACAATTCGACGTCATGTCAGACCTCCACTGGAGGCATCGCTTCTTCACCAAAGAGGAGATTCGGCCCCTGGTAGATATGGCTCATAGCATGGGCATGGAAGTAGTGCCGATGTTCAACCACTTGGGGCATGCCTCGGGTTCCAGAGAGCGCTACGGCAGGCACGTGGTTCTGAATCAGAATCCGAAACACGCATTGCTGTTTGAGCCCGATGGTTGGACCTGGTGCCTGAGCAATCCTGAAACACTCCGTCTGCTCAGAGCCATCCGACAGGAACTGATGGAACTGTGTGGTCCGGGGGGCTATTTCCACGTCGGATGTGATGAGGCCTACTCCTACGCCACGTGCGATCGCTGTCGTCACAATGGCGGGCCAGGGATACTGGCGGAGTATCTGAACGGTCTCGAGGAAGAGATGGGAGGTGAGGGCAGAAGGATCATCATGTGGGGCGATGCGCTGCTGAAGAAGACAGAATGGAGCGCTCCCTATACTGCTACGGGCACCATGATCCCGAGGGCGTTGCCCTCTTTGAGCCGCAATATTGTGATCGCGGATTGGCAATACAGTGTGACCGAACGCGCTGTCGCTACCGCTGAGTTCTTTATGGCGCAGGGCTTTGACACACTGCTTTGCCCCTGGGACAGGTGGGCCAATATCACGAGCCTGAGCAGCAGCGCCAAGGATACCCACGCCATGGGCGTTCTAGCAACTACCTGGCATCATCTGCCCGAATTCATGCCTGTGATTCCCAGTGCTGCAATGGCCATGTGGGGGTCATGCGCTGGTAGAGTGCCACATACGGAGGTCGCTGCGATGCTTAGGAAGCTTGTTCTGACTGAAACGTACGAGGACTCTGGTTGGAGCAGTCGGGAAGTAGATTACTGACCGCTCCAACACGCGTGTTGTCGCCAGCGCTTTTCTATGTCACCGGGATCTTCGCCGAAGTGGCCTGTGGATAGGATACTCTGGGACGACTCTGTGCAGAGCCAATCTCCGTAAAGTGGAGAAGCTCCTCGAGAGGCCACAGATCGGCCGCCATTTTCTGGACTCTGCTATCAACTGTTACTCTTGCAGGGTAGACAAGCTCTGCCATAAGGGTGATACCATAAGCCCATCCGTGGCCCGTATGACCAGTGTCCTGGAACTTGGTCTCTGCATCAGGGTAGAAGACCATGGTAATGCGGGCCTGGGGTTGCACTCTGAGGTGACAGGAAATGTCATGCATGGCTTGGGCGCGTTCGGCCGCATCCCTTCGACCACCACTACTGCTCCAACAGCGCAGGTAAGAGGTCATGGATCTGCTGCAAACCCGTGGCCGGGGCCATGCTACCCGCCCATATCTGGCTCATAATGGGGTTGACCACGCGGTCGATCGCTGTCGCATTGGGCACTACGTAGGCCGCGTAGCCTGCGGGATCGAAAGCGGTTTCGATCATGGCCTGCCAGTTATCGGGTAGTTCAATGCCACCTGCTCTTGGGTAACGAATCATGGCTTCCTTCAGCGACGGCAGACGCCCAGTGATCCGGGCCAGCTCCATTTGGTTATCTGCATCGCCAGTAAGAAAGCGGATCCATTGCCAAGCAGCAGCCTTGTTCTTGCTGTGGGAGACGATCTGAAAGCCATCGGGGTTGACTCTGGCAGAGCGACTAGCGGGCCCCTTCGGTTGCCGGGCGATGTCCCATGCGAAACTGAGGTTCTGAAAAGAGGGCCCAATAGAGCCGGGGCCGTCGACCACGTCAAACCCGGTGTTCCCCATGGACACGCGGAATGAGGAGTGGTTTGTGGCCAGGTTGTCCGCATAGAGTCGTCGGATGAATTCGACGGCACGCAGTACCTCGGGACTGTTGAACTGACTCCGAGTAGGATAGACAACTCTGTCGTAGAGCTGACCACCGGCCTGATGCACCTGCATCTCCCAGCGATAGGAGATACGCGTGGTACCATAGCTTTCGGGGACGCCGTCTCCGTCCGTATCTCGACTCAGCCTCTTGGCACTGGAAAGAAGCGTTTCCCATGTCCACTGTTCGCCGAGTTCACGAGGGTTCTGTAGCCCGTGTTGGGCGAAGAGGTCAGCATTGAAGAAGGTGACCACAGGAAAGACGCTCACTGGAATACCCCACAGCTGACCACTGGGAGTGGTCACTCCCTGCACTGCAACAGGTGGGATGTGATCTAAGGGAAAACGGTCGCGTTGGACATATGGCCTGAGATCCTCGAACATCCCGTGGACGATGAGCGGCGCTCCTAGCTCCGGATTGGCGTCGGCGGTATCCGGAGCCACACCGCCGGCCACCATGCTCAGCAGCTTCGTTCTGAAACCGTCGATCCCCCCGGTTGAGATCACGACCTCAATCGACATGCCCGTGGCATCTTCAAAGCGCTTGGCCATGAACTGGAGGTAGTCATGCCACTTCACTCCGTGATACTCGTACATCAGGTGTGTCAACTCTACCTTGGTCGCTGCCCCAGGCATGGAAGCCAATGATAACTGTGCCAAGAGCGTGAGCAGCAGTGCTGCAGATAGCCATCGGCTCATGGTGATCCTCCTTTTTCTGCGGATGGCATAACAATACATCAAGCTTGTTAAGATGTCCTTCCTTTCAGTTGAAGCCTTCGTGGTCTGCAGTAGAGCGCTTAGCGACAACCAGCCTACTGGTGATGGAGCCCATGCGACCTTCTCTGGCGATCTCTCGCTGGGCAATGACCGCCTCGATGGGAGGAAAGTCACTAAGTTTCTTGAAACATGATTAATGAAATGATGTATCGACTCGCGGTTACCTTCGCTGTTGTCCACGGTGAACGGGATTCCTGGTGAACATGATCATAAAGTGAGGGGGTAGACGAAGTGCGTAAGCTGCTATGCTTCTTCCTGTCGACGTTACTGGTGTTGCTGTGTGCGGCTGGTCCCGTCGGTGCGCAAAAGACCAAGCTCATATGGACGACCTGCTGTGGCCAACCGGATCGTATGGAGCTATTCACTGGTCTGGCCAACCAGTATATGGCTGCCAACCCTAAGGTCGAGATAGAGATGATTCATCCCACTGGGTCATATTACCAAACGCTGCTCACTTGGATCGCTGCGGGTGTAGGTGCTGACGTAATGTGGCTCGGTACTACAATTTGGTCGTTTGTGGACCTGCTGCTACCCCTCGATGATCTGGTGGCTAAGGATAGGAATGTGGCCTCCATTCACCCGAGTTTACTCAAGACATTACGTTGGGATGGAAAGCAGATCGGCCTACCCTATGGAGTGAATACCAACCTGATGGCCTACAACCGGGATATGTTTAGCGCCTCCGGCGTAGCCTTCCCTACGAGCAAATGGGTTTTGTCGGATATCGCTACGATGGGCAGTCGCCTCGTCAAAGACAAGGATGGTGACGGGACTCCTGATGTTTGGGGCATTAGTCGGATCCCCGACTTCAACCATGCGCTGGTGCAAGCCGGAGACTTCTACTCTCAGGATCTAAAGCAGACCGCCTTTGTGAATTCCGCGTCGATCGAAGCGACCCAGTTTCTCCTGGATCTCAACAGAGGCGTCTATGGCGTGTGTGCTCCCACCAAAACCGACCCCATGTTCTATGGTCAACAGGTGGCCATGCACGTAATCGGCACCTTCTTCGTGCCCAACGGACGACTCAACTGCGAATTTGATTGGGATGTCGTGGAGTATCCCGGTCTGGTGCAGAATGACGTACGGTATGACTCTGCATGGGTGAGTTTCGAATCGTGGGGTATCAACAGGGCCACCAAAAGCCCAGAGATTGCCAAGGACTTTGTCGGCTGGCTGTTCCAACCTGAGGTGATGAAGCAGATTTCTGGTCTAGGTGTGGTCATCCCTTCGCAGCCCCAGCAAGCAAGGCTGTTCTTGAACCAACCGACGCCGCCCAGCAACCTGAATGCTTTTGTTCGATCTATGGACTTTGTGAAGCGCTACAACTGGGACCACCCAGCAGGCCAGCACATCAGCTCCGCCTACCTGAGCGGAAGCAATCCCATCTATGGAGAGATGGTCGCAGGAAGAACGCCCGTCGCCACCGCTCTACCGGAGATTGCACGACAGATCAACTCCTACCTGACTGAGTGGTGGGCCAAGAGGTAGGGCAGGGCAGTGGCGTTGCTGAACGCTAGTCACGCATGTGGCGTCGCTACCCGGCGCCACGTTGCTTGCTGGTGCTCGCGTATGCAAGGAGGTCACTTGCCTTGGACGTGCGAACGCACCACCCAGGGACTCTTGCCGTCCAAGTGGCCTCCGACACAAAAGTGCATCCGCCCTGTAGCTTGTAGATTCCGGTGCCGCGTAGGGGGTGCACCGCCACACCCTCTCGCCCCTGTGTTCTACCACGCATTGGGATATAATGCTTTGTGAGGCGATATCTACACTGCCCCAGGCGCTGCCCAGGGACACTTGAAAGGGTTTGGTGTTGCATGCGTCTTACCATACGTCTCGAACCCGCTTCCGGATCTGCGCTGTTGGACGGCCAGTTTCCCAGGTATTTTCACGCTGCCATCTACAATAGCCTGGGGCGCGAGCTGGCTGACCGGGTACATGCCGAGGGGTACAAAGATGGTAGCCGGTCACTGAAGATGTTTGTGTTTTCCGATGTGCTGACAGAGCGACGACCAAAGCCTGAGGGGAAGGGTCTACGATTTGATGGCCCTGCCTCCGTGGTGGTCGCCTCGCCCGTCCATGAGATTGTGGATTCGCTGGCTACTTCCTTACTTCATGCGAACCAAATCCGCATCGGACGTGAGCTGTTCAACATCCTCAGCATACACGCCGAGGATTCGGCGGTGGACGGCGACTGCATCGATGTGCATAGCCTGTCACCGATTGTCACCTACTCCACGCTGTTACGCCCAGAAGGCGGGAAGTACACCTGCTACTATCAGCCGGGTGAAAGAGAGTTTCAACGTTTGGTTGCTGCAAACATGGCCCGCAAATACAGAGTGTTGCATGGACGAGACCCTGCGCGGGGTGTCGAGGTGGAGGTCTTGCGCTTGGGGCGGATGGTGATCCGCGAGTTTAAGGAGACTGTAATAAAAGGTTGGCATTGCCAGCTTCGTCTCCACGGCGAAAAGAACTTGCTCAAGCTAGCCCTTGATGCAGGTCTGGGAAGCAAGAACCCCCAGGGATGGGGATGCGTCGGACTAACCTCCCGAACGGACCTAGTCCTTGACGAAAGCGCGTCCCAGTAAAGTAAGGGTGTGCTAACCCGCCTTGTCTGGCGAGCCAAACGCCTATGGGCTAGATGTCGTCGACCTCCGGTCGCGCGAAAAGCCCAGGGGGTCGACGACATCTATTTTATGGAAGGAATCTCTGTACCTGCGGCGAATCATTCAGGGAGTCGGCTGCGTATTCCGGAGAGGCAATGACCGATATCTGTTTACCCAGCTCGTGAAGGGTTTGGGCTCTACCTATAAGGGATTGAAACCACCGCCACGTCCGTGGAAAATATTGACTCCTGGACCGTTTGGGCTCTACCTATAAGGGATTGAAACTCCGTCCACTTCCCATCCCTTTGAATCCTGTGGTTCAGTTTGGGCTCTACCTATAAGGGATTGAAACATGTCGCCGGTGAGTCGGGCCGCGTCCGTGGTGGGGTTTGGGCTCTACCTATAAGGGACTGAAACCTCAGGGTCTCTACCCTGTAGGTGCCATCCAATGGCAGCTACCTATGAGAGATTGACACCTGCCCAACCAACCCACATGGTTCACGTTAGTGGCCAGTCCCCGTCCGTCTTGGCTTCCGAGCGTGACAGGTCATCCTACGTTGCCTGGTGTTATCGGCTACACCGGGGGTGTTGTCGTGCGTCCGCCGGGGTCTTCGCCCCTACATAGATAGCATCGCATGCACATCCCCAAAAAAAGAGGGCAACTTTTCCCCGCCGATGGTGACAGAGGTGGTATACTTTGATGCCATTCGGTCACAATAAGGATGACTATTCCCTACACTGGCTGCTATTAGACCTTAGTTAGGGCTGTTTTGGTCTGGCGTAGAATTGTCGAGGAGCGTATGCTTTGTGCTGATCGAGAACCTGATTCGTCTGGGCCGCCTGTACCTGAACGCGGGCGCGTCACCCAAGGAGCTTCTTGAATTGGTCTCCGATGTGACTAGCACCAGAGGGCGCCGCTTTCTCGAGCGAGTGTTTGTCGTGGAGCTGGCTATCAGAGATGGGGTTCTGCAGGTCGTAGCACACCCGCAGGGTTCATGGGGTCACGTTGAGTCAGGCAGGGGTGGTGAGTTCTTTTGCCCCGACAAAGAAAGAGTGATCGGTATTCCCTTCGTGATGTCGCGGGGTAATCCACTCCAGCCACAGGGACGCTACCCAGTACCGGTATACACAGTCTTCGACAAGCACTTCGCTGCCTTTTGCGGTGCACCCATCAAGGTCGAGGAGTTTCTCAGAGGCAGAATCCGGCGTACCGTCGGCTTGAAATGGACGGAGTCACTGGTGTACGAGATCAGTTCGGCTTTGCATGCGGAGCTTGCCCATCACGAGCACGGCGGCGACAAGAAGCGCTCGGCAGTGGTCGTGGTTGCCGATCTACGTGATGGCTGCTCTCCCTATGTCTACGACCGTAACAGCGACACCATCGACCTATGCGGGAGCAGGATTTGGCCAGGGCGCCGCATCTGTGTGGATCCGGAGCAGCTACTCGATAGGGTGTGGGTAGCGAAAGCTGCGGAAGGAGCTGAGATGGGGACGAGAGATGGTTTCTGCTCCGTATGTCGGAAAGAGGGGGAAGTTGCTTCAATCTACTCCAAAGCGTGGCCGTGGTTTTCGACTACCTGGACTGCACCTCTTCCTAGTGCCCTTGGCGTTGACCAGCTCGTGGAGGGTGTGGCGTTGTGCCATAGCTGCTATACGGCGTTGACCATCGGGGCTCAGCTGTTCACGAAATTGTCCCAGCCACTCGGCTCATGGGTAACCGGAGAGGGCTTTGGTATTTCCGATCGGCCGTTCGCAAAAGGGAGGTGCCAAACGCAGGTTGAGCGCATCTACGGTAGCCTGATGGTGCTCCCAGTTCTCGACGAGAATCCCCCTGATGACGACGATCAGCGGATGTCTGTTCGTAGCCTCGCGTCCATGCGACCGCATGGCCCACACGCGGTGGAACGTTATCTCGACTCCATCACTGGTTTTGAGGCAAGAATACCGGATATCAAAGATGGCACGCATCGCTTGCATCTTTATTACTACTCGGGTGATGTGACCCGGGGCGATGTGCATGTGCGCTGCATCATGGAAGACGTGATGCCCTCCGTAGCCAGAACTCTTGATCGTCTTCTCTACCGCAATGCTGAAATGCAGGCCACTGAGGCTGCGCGGCAACTTGACCTTTCCCTGAGTGAACGCGATTGGCGACGCCTCCGCTCACTTCCGTGTCTGCTCGCGACCGCCTATGGGTCAGCGCATTTGTGGCAGACCATGTCTGATGTGTTGCAGCGGCGGGTTCTAGAGATCGATCACTTCGTCCGTAATGCCGCGTCACGCATGCAAGCCTGTGCTCACCGTCTCCCCAAGACCTACCGTTACTTGCGTTTGGAGGTCCTTTTCTACGTGGTCTTCCGAGCATTCTTGAACACCTATCACTCCGAAATAGCGGAGTCAGATATGGAGGGAAGGATGTCAATGCGTTCGTGGCAAGAGTTGCAGGCCATGCTGGCGGAGCCAGTGCAGGAGATTCGTTTTTATGACGTTGAGGAGCTCGGTTTTGTCTGCGGTCATCTCGTCCGTCAGTTTTCGCGGTGGTATTTTGCCTGTACAGGGCAGGATCTTCTTCGCCAGCGCGTACTCACGTTCGGAAGCGTGCTAACCCCCGAATTGGTACGGGAGCGGGCCCTAACGAAGTTTTGGGAGTATCGAGCGAAGCTGTGGCGCAAGGGGATCCTGCCGCAGGGGTTCGAACAGCTAACCGGAGTAGCGCTTTGGGAGTGGGAACACCGGCGTGATGAGATATCCCGCAGGCGTGAAGCCTTTATGGCTGCTTTCTGGGCCGGATACGCACTACAGTCATCGAGTGGTGAAGGTGTCGACGAAAAGGTAGCCGTGGACCCTAATGGGGAATGGAGGAGGGAACCCATTGACCAAGCAAGTGAACACGGGCGAGATCCTGTTTGTCAAGAGTGCTAAGGTTGGAATTCCCAACCGCAATCTCAACGACGACGACGCACGTCACCTTTTCGGGCCGCTATCGACGTAAGGCTTTTTGGAATTGTCTATGCCGTTACTGGGGAGAGGTTTCATCTTACGGGTCCGGTGCGCTTTGGATGGGCGCATTCGTTACATCCGGCGGTAAGCGTGTATACGACGGGAACAAGTATGGTGCCCGCCAAAGACCAACGCCATGGCGATGCATCCGAGGGTGCCCAGCAAGGAACGAGCTGGACTAGCTCTTTAGTTCCGTTTGCTGTCTTCGCCATGCCGGCGGTTGTCAATGCGACCATTGCACAAGAGACTGGCCTGGATCAGGAAGACCTCGAGTTGCTGTTAGAGGCGCTGTGGCAGGGAACAGCACACCGGCAGGGGCGGGGCCGCGGCGTACAACAGCCATTGTTTCTGTTGCATATCGAGTACAAAGACCCCTTTTTCCGCATCGGGTACCTCGAAGAGAAGATATGTCTCGAACCAGGCCGCGAGGAGTGGTTGGGCGGCAACCCACCTACGTCGCTAAACGATGTAAAGCTTGACGTGACCCGTCTTGTGGAGTGCCTGGGAGAATACACACAGAAGATTAGCCGGGTACGGTATTGGATCAGGCCCGACTTGCAGCTGGTGGGTCAGCCTCCGTGGGAGGTACAGCCGCTGTGGTAGGTCAGGGTCAGGGAAGACAGTTTTCGGGCGGGGGATAGGTCTTGAAGGTCTTGGTGTTCGAGTTGCGAGGATCCATTGCTCACTTTCGGTATCCCGACACGACAGTCACGCATGTCACCTATCCCTTCATTACCCGGACGGCTGTGCGCGGCTTGCTGGGGGCCATTCTCGGCCTTGAATGCTTCGCGCCTGAGGAAGGACTCACGGGGATTCGCCTCATGTCGCCCGTGCGCAAGTCGGTGCAGGGGATTTCCATGCTTGGCAAGGGGTTTCTTGGCGAGGGGAACGAGTTTAGCCGTTGGACGTCCACTGAGTTGCTGGTCTCCCCGCACTATCGCATCTTCTACGCGGGTCCATTCCTTGACGAATTGGCCCAGGCGATCAAGGCCCGGCAAAGCGTGTACCATACTTACCTGGGGGTGGCCTTTGCCCAGACGTTCCCCGAGTGGAAGGGTGTTCGACAGGGCGTGTCGTACCAGGCTGATGCCGCTGACATCATCACTACTCTGTCGGTTGTACCCACGCATGTGGTCGGACAGCTGGTCATGCAGCACCGATCGCAGGTGGCACGTGTGGGTGGCATGTTATACGAATACCTTGGCGACAGGCGGTTTCGTGGCACCATAAATCTGCTTTACGATACGAACTGCGGGCCCATCACCTTCATGCCCTCGGTGGCCCCGTTTTCCCCCCGGGTGGAGCTTGTAGACGTGGCTGAGGAGGGGATCGTGTGCCTGTGGTAGTTCCTCTGTCACAGTGTATCGCCCGTCCCAGCTCGCAAGGAACAAGGTACCTGCTCACCGAGCATCTACTGGAGGTGGCACACTACGCCGGCGGCACCCGGAAAGGACAGCTGGGGCGATTACGATTTCTGGCCAGGTTAGTCCATGATGCAGGTAAAGCCCAGGCCGCTTGGCAGCGGTATATGCGCGATCCAACACACCATTGCGGTGGCGTTTCCCATGCTTTCCTAGGTGCTGCCCTTTTCTTCCTTCTTTCCTTGGAGCTTCTGGCGAAGTCCCCCCAGAAGGCGAGGCCATTGGAGGCAACTGTTCTTCAACTCACCGCCGATATAGCCCATCATCACGGGGAGCTTAGGTGTCTTGACGAGGCGGAACCACCGTGGCGGGCAGGATGGCGTTTGGACTGCCTGGAAGAAACAGACCTTGATGGACTCCTTCAGTTTGTGCAAGCCTCCTTC
The DNA here is from genome assembly GCA_050951545.1 of Limnochordia bacterium. Lineage (GTDB taxonomy): Bacteria > Bacillota > Limnochordia > DTU080 > DTU080 > DTU080. The sequence goes on from JBMNJG010000013.1 coordinate 93,283, forward strand.
CCCCCTTTGGCTAACCTTCAACTCAAGGCCAACGATGTTCCCGGACGACTTGACCTACTCCTCAAGATGTGGAGGCTCATGGTAGTTCGCTATCAGGCCCGGCGTGTGGGCAGCATACAGGAGGCCGGGCGAGCCGTGGTGGAAGCGCGACTGGGAACCGCCGACCTCATTACTGCCGATCGTTTCACTGTTGCCGGGATGCTGCCTCAGCACCTGTGCTCGAAGCAAGCGGGTATAGCGCTTGCGCACTTGAGTCACTTCTGTAGGCAGAGGGGGGAAAGCCTAGATCGCCAGTGCAGATCAGCTCTGACCGGGCTACGCCAGCAGATTCAATGCATTGCTACTGCGGCCTATGTGGCCGAGCCGACGAATCGCTTCTATGCCCTACGTGTAGCCACGGGTCTCGGAAAGACACTCACGGCGTTGCGCGTCGGACTGGAAGCGTGTCGACTGGGAAGAAGCAAACGGATCGTATACGTTGCGCCCTACCTTTCGATCCTCTCACAGGCGGCGAAGGAGATCCGACAAGCTACGGGCTTGGAGGTGATGGAGCATCACCATCTCTCGACGCTCGATTTGTGCTCCATAGAGAGCGAACCTCAGGATCTGCTCTCTATGGAGTCATGGCAGGCCCCTATCGTTGCCACCACGTTCAACCAGCTCTTTAGGACAATCTCACCTCGCTACGCGCAGGAGACAATCCGCATGGAAGCTTTAAAGCGGGCTTTCGTGATCCTTGACGAACCGCAGATTGTTGACGGGGATGTCTGGCATCCCTTCCTCGCGCTACTTGAGGCCTTTGCCGAGCACCTTGAGATGGGCTGCCTCATGATCACGGCCACAATGCCCCCACTTGATGGGCTGTGTGATCAGCCAACTGATCTGTCACCGAAGGGGCTTGTTGCTCCCTGTCGCTACGTCGTCCGCGCGCGAGACGAATCCATGGATGAGGTCGCATTAGCAGATGAGCTGGTGGACGTGGTCCGTACGCACGGTACCGTCGCCGTTATCTTGAACACTATCGGGGATGTGGGCCGGGTGTTTGAAGCTGTTCGCGAAAGACGCAGTCCAGATGTGGCGGTGTTTGCCTTGCACGGAGCGATGACTTCCTTGCACAAACAGAATCAGATTGCGCGACTTCACCAGCGGCTGGATGGGCGGTTGCCGACCATCGTCGTGGCCACGCAGATCATTGAAGCCGGGATTGACCTCAGCTTCCGGGCGGTCTACAGAGCACGATCGATTATCCCTTCGATCATGCAAGCGGCGGGACGAGCGAACCGTCATGCTGAACAGGGCGAGTCGATGGCTACAGTGATCGATTTCGAGTTCCGACGCAATGGCATGAATACACGGCGGTTTGTCTATGAAGAGATCGCCACGCGCCTGACAGACGAACTACTTGCTACCCACACGGGTCTGGCTGAACGCGAGATGCCTGGTTTGTGTGAGGAGTACTTCCGCGAGCTGTTGTGTCGGAAACCGGGTACCTCAACCCTGGCCTATTTGAAGGACGCGGCAGTCGGGCACTGGAGCAATCTACAGTCCATCGGCCCCTATAAGGAAAGACGGTATCGGATCTCGGTCTTCGTTCCGAATGAAGGGCCATGGATCGACAAGACAACCAGGGTCTTTCTAGCTCGATTTGGTGTGACAGACCCCGAGGAACTCTACAACCTATACCTAGATCGCCCCTGGATGTCGAGGCTTTCCTTTCCAGAAAGGAAAGCCTTCATGGGCCTTATGCAGCGATTTACTGTGCCCTTGTCGTTAGAGTATGCCCGGGCTATTTCGAATCTTGCCGAGATGGCTACTGGACGTGATCAGCCCCTGGCCATCTGTGTGCTTCGACAGCCGCATCTGTATAGCCCTGAGACTGGCTTCGGTGGCTTAGTTCGTGATGTAGACCAATGGATTTTCGTCTGATAGGGGCGGTGCATCATGGTGGTTGAGACTCGGGTGACGGGTACGCTCATTCGGTACTACTACGTGTGCACACGGGAGGTGTGGTTCACGGCGCACCAACTCGAACCCGACTCCAAAGATGACAACCTGGAGTACGGGCGGTTCTTGCACCAGCATGCCTATCAACGGCATAAGAAGGAGATCTCCATTGGCCATGCCGTCTTCGATATCCTGCGTACCGAGGGCAACGAAGTGGTCGTTTTGGAGGTGAAGAAGAGTTCAAAGCACTTGGTTAGCGCTCGCATGCAGCTTTTGTATTACCTGAGGGAGCTGAAACACATGGGGGTTCAGGCCACGGGGGAGCTTCGAATCCCGGAAGAGAAGCGGGTGATCAAGGTGGCGCTTGATGCTGAGGCGGAGAAAGAGTTGGACCGGGCCGAACGCGAGATCCTACGCCTGATATACCTGGAAAAGCCGCCGCAGACGGAAGAGATCCGATACTGCCGTTCGTGTGCCTACCGCGAGCTTTGCTGGGCATAGCACAGCTGTACCAGAGAGGTGTCCTGTGAATGCAGAAAAGCTTCTATGTCTTCAGTAGCGGCGCCCTAAAGCGCAAGGACAACACGATATTCCTAGAGATGGAGTCGGGAAAGCGCTTCATTCCCGTGGAAGATACCAGTGAGCTTCACGTATTCGGGGAGGTGGACGTGACTAAGAAGTTCCTGGAGCTGGCCTCACAAAAGGAGATCACCATTCACTTCTACAATTACTACGGTTACTACAGCGGGTCGTTCTACCCACGTGAGCACCGTAACTCAGGCTATATGATCCTCCGCCAGGCGGAGCATTACATGGATGAGAAGAAGCGTCTCATCTTGGCTCAGGCTTTTGTGCGCGGAGCGCTCAAGAACATCCGAGTCGTGGCCCGGTACTACGCCAGTCGCGGGGAAGAGGATCTCGAGCAGCTGATCCAGACTCTTGATGAACGCTTGTTGCAGGTTAACGAGACGGAAAGCATCACGGAACTGATGGCAATTGAGGGCGGGTGCCGAGAAGCTTACTATGGCTACTGGGATGCAATCGTCAAACAGTCAGATTTCGCATTTGGGCGCCGCAGCCGCCGACCACCGGAGAACCGCCTCAATGCCGTGATCAGTTTCTGCAACACTCTGCTCTACACGGCGGCGCTGTCTCAGATCTACAGGACCCACCTCGACCCGCGTATCGGTTTTCTGCATGCCACGAACTTCCGGCGTTTTACGCTCAATCTTGATGTGGCTGAGATTTTCAAGCCGATCATGGTTGACCGCACCATCTTCACGCTGATTGGCCGAAAGCAGCTATCGAAGGAGCATTTTGCTACGGAGGCAGGTGGCGTCTTCCTGACCGAACAGGGTCGTCAACGCGTGGTTCAAGAATTCGAGGAGCGTCTTAAGGCGACGATCAGCCATCGTAAGCTGGGGCGCAGTGTGTCGTACCGGGGCCTAGTGCGAATGGAGCTTTTCAAGCTTCAGAAGCACCTGATGGGCGAAGAGGAGTATGAGCCCTATCACACTCGATGGTGAATCACTACGTGCGAAGGGCCTTAGGTTAGGTGATTGCTGTGTTTGTGGTTCTTGTGTACGATGCGAACGTGCGCCGGGTGACGCGGGTGCTGAAGAAGTGCCGGCAGTACCTCTATTGGGTGCAGAACTCGGTGTTCGAGGGGGACATCACCCCCGGGCGTCTGAAACGTCTCAAGAAGGAGCTTGCGGATCTTATCGACCCGGAAGAGGACTCGATCATTGTTTACGAGTTCGGGTCGACAAGATACGCCCGCCGGGGGATCATAGGACTGGAGAAGGGGAATCGGGACATCGTCTTATGATGTGGGCGGCTCTCCAAGTCATCCTCCGATTACCTTGCTTCGCCTCGTCTGGCGGGCAGAGCGCACACTGGCCAGTGTCGTCGACCCCCGGTAGTGCAAAAACCCCGGGGGGTCGACGACACCTTTTTTCGAGAAGGAATTGCCGTACCTGCGGCGAAGTAAAACACTCACTGGGTCGAATATTGTCGTTGAGCAACAGGCAATATCCGTTTGCCCAGCGTACGGAGGGTTCCGGCTCTACCTATGAGGGATTGAAACCAGTCATTGCCCTTGATGGGCAAGTGTCATTTAGAAGTTCCGGCTCTACCTATGAGGGATTGAAACTGTACAAACAGACTTCATGGCTTGCGACCTGCTGCTTGTTCCGGCTCTACCTATGAGGGATTGAAACTAGCTTTATCCCCGTCCGCGTAGAGAGTCCCCAGAAGTGTTCCGGCTCTACCTATGAGGGATTGAAACTCGTCATAGATCACGACTGGCCAATCCCAGAACCCCGTTCCGGCTCTACCTATGAGGGATTGAAACAGTAGATCTCGCGGAGCACGTGCAGTGTACGGTTCCGGCTCTACCTATGAGGGATTGAAACTGGAAAGCACGAAGGTTTCCATGGAAAGCGGAGTATTGTTCCGGCTCTACCTATGAGGGATTGAAACAGCCTGCCCACCCTGGACTCACCTGGGCCTCGTTCCGGCTCTACCTATGAGGGATGGAAACATGGCCCCAGGCGCAAGTGGCTACGCCCTGCCGTTCCGGCTCTACCTATGAGGTGTGGAACGGCGAACTGGTTAGCATCGCTTTGGTCAAATCAGGTGCATGTCTCAGCTGGGCTTTTACGGCGCAAAGCAATGTGCGGCTCAAGCTGCTTTGCAGGTGATGCCTTCATATGGCGAATTACATTGCGCTTGAGACGGGGGCTCTGCCCCCGAACCCCCGGGATTTATCGCTTTTGTTTCTCAAAAAGGAATAACCGGCAGGACGAGAAGGGTATGCTTGTCCTGCCGGTGCCCTTTTGAGAAACCCCTACGGGCGCTCGGGTTGCTTCCCAGCAGAGCCCTATCCTCCCGTAGGGGAAAGAGCCATAGTTATCGGTGCCGGCCTTTGGTCGGCTGAGAGGCGCCTGGTTCCTGAGGCCAAGGCGGTATCATAGGAACCACATCAATGTCTTCAAGGAGTTCACTCAGCATATCGTAGAGGCGGCGTACACTCGCCGCATCGGCGAACAGTAGGGCTACCGTGAAGTTGCCAGGCCTCAGATAGAGTGGGTACTCACCGAAGACGGTCTTGCCCTCCCAGGATTGTAGTCGAGTATGCTTGGTCACATGGATGTTCATGCCGAGGCACCTCCGGTAGGTAAAGAAACGTAAAGGGCATTTGCTTCATGTGCTTGCCGGACGATGTCGGCATCAAGTGAACGGGTCTTGTTTTGACACCCGAGAATGAGCGCCTTTTCCACTAGGGTGTCGAGTATGCGAGGACTGCCAGCACACAGATTGGTGAGTGCTTGTAGGGCATCGGGCGTGAACAAGGGATCCTCCACACCTGCGTGACGCAGGAGGGTTTGGACGTAGGTAGATACTTCGGTGTCACCGAGCCCCTGGAATTCATAGTGCACGCTCAGACGTTGGCGCAGGGGTTCGTTGCTCTTGAAGGCGCTGGAACATGTCTACCTTCTTGAATGCGGGTTCTATGCCACAACCCTGACAAAGTCCCCGGTAGAATTCGGGTACTGTGAGCGAAGTAAGCGGTCGGTAGACCACGGTGTAGAGCTGGGGATTGAGTTGAGCCACGAAAGCGCGCAGGGCTGTAGTCTGGCCCATACCCGGGCGGCCATAGACCACAGCCAAGCCCAATGTCTGCTTGAAGTAGGCCATTTGAGCCAGAAAACAACGCAGATCCTCGCTCTCAAAGAGCTGGCCGACCGGGATGTCCTTACGGAATGGGTTGCTAGTCATACCGAAGAATGCCTTGTACATTCACTGCCCCTCCCTGTGAGTGAGCTCGGCATAGTCGATGGGGTCGTGGCGACGCCGCCTGGGGATATGGGCGTTATCCAGGGGGCGCACCGGGGCGATAGGCAGATGTGTGCCATCCTCTTGAAGCAACCACGCTTGTGAGAGATCCTCCGGTCGAAACAGGACACGCACTCGTTGGCCTATACAAACTTGCGGTACCTCAAAAACGCTACATTTTAGCGAGATTGTGGCGTCATTGGCCACGCGTCGCTCCTCTTCATGTAGAAAGGCACGCTCAACGCGCTCTTTCGAGGCGACACGTATCATCTCTTGATCACTCAAGAAACGCTCCATCGGGGCTCGTCCGTCAAGTGCGCTATGGGGTCTGTTGTTGTAGACGTGCTCCAGGTAATGGGCCAGACGCTGATTCAACGCCTCCAAAGAAGCGAGATCGTCGGGTTCAAGGCGGTCAAATAGCTGCTGGTGCAGAGTGCGAAATGCTCTCTCGATTTGGCCCTTACCTTGGGGCATGTAGGGGGTGGCGTGAACTAGCACGATACCCAAATGGGCGCAGATAGTCTGGATCTGCCGGGAGTGATAGATCTTGCCGTTGTCCACATAGAGCCGTTGGGGGATGCCCCTTTTCAGCAGTGCCGTCTTAGAGACGCTCTCAAAAGCCAGGTTATTGGCCTCGACGCAAAATGCGGCATGCACGAACAGGCGGCTAGCGTCATCCAAGATGGCGATGAGATTGGCTTTTTGCTTGCGGCTGGCCAGACAGGGGCCGACACAGACATCGGATTGCCAACAGGCATTGGCGTGGGCGAAAGTGAAGCGGCGCCGTTCGGGTTGATCGGTCTGGGGTAGCTCAATCTGGCGCAAAAAGCGCTGCACCGTCGAAAGTGAACATGGGGGGAGCCCAAGGAGATTGGCCTTGGCAAGCTCTTCGTACAATGTGGCATTCCCGGTTCCTAGCAGACAATATGTCTGTGGTGAGACGGAAAAGTGGTGCATTCGCACCATGGTCAGCCATCTCCCATTGGGTGGGCGTTTCCCTTCCCGGGTCACCCACCCTTTTCTTTTGGCCAGGACGAAGAGGAATCAGCTACACCTCTACGCAAATCAGTTCTCATGACGGTCGCTCATTTATGCAAGGAAACCTGCCTGGAAAACGCAAAAAGAACAAAAGATAAAATGACGCCCTACACCGCTGGCTGAGGCCGAGTCTTCATCGGGAGCAGGATCCCGTCGAAGCATGGTACAATGTACGGAAGTGGCCGCCATCTTGGAGGCACAGTAAGCTATCGCTGTGCCAAATAGTTGTCGAACGAGCGCCCCCTTGCCTGCCTAGAGCTGTGAAGAGGGCCGCAGTCCGACGGGGGTCGCAGATAGAAAGCGCCAAAGACGTCGTATGGACATTAGCGGAGGACACAATGCCGAAATGTGGGCTACTCGCGTTAGATATTGATGGCACGCTGGTTACGAACGATGGAAGACTGACCGAGTCGACTAAGGTATGGGTGAATCGAGCGGTAGAAGCCGGAACCACCGTTATGTTGGCAACTGGCAGGGCCATGCGAACCACGGAGGGGGTTCGCCATGAGCTTGGGCTTACTGGCCCCATGGTCTTATTGAATGGTGCCGAGATATGGAAAGAACCGGGGGTTCTTCTTCAACGTCAATACCTTGCTGAGGACAAGCGTCATCAACTCCGTCAACTGGCCGTGGACCATGACGCTTGGTACTGGATAACCGCGGTCGAGGCTACGTTCTCGAAAAAGCAATGGGCTGAGGAAGCGTCTGAAACCGACTGGCTGAAATTCGGCATTCGCCACGATGATCCTCATGTACTTAGGCACCTGCGCGATATCATAGAGGGGTGGGGCTTATATACAGTTACTAGCTCTCATCCATCCAATATTGAGGTGGGTCCGAAGGGACTAAGCAAGGCGACGGGACTTATGACGGTTTGCAGCGAGCTGGGCATTGCCTTACAAGACGTCATGGCCATTGGCGATGGCCGGAATGACATGCATATGATCAAGTCCGTTGGCTTTGGTGTCGCTATGGGAAACGGTCATCCCGACTTGAAGCGCGTGGCCGATGCCGTCACATCAACCAACGAGGAAGACGGGGTTGCCCGTGCCATCGCACAGTACCTTTTAACCGATGCCTCCTAGTATGACGTGCCGACTCGGTACTCGCTCGTTGTCTAGCTGGCTTTTCGATCGGCTTGCGTAGGACCTAACCAGACCCGTTGGAGCTCTCGCCCAGGGGGGGCAGTTTGCCCTGGCTCTACCTATGAGGGACTGGACCCCGAGGGAAGATGATGAGGCGACCCCGTCTGGTGTGAAGCCAGGGGGATGCAGAAACCGCCCTACGGGATCGCAAGGCGGTTTCCCATATGTGACCTGATTGGAGCGCTACTTATTTCAACAGGGGGCTCTCTAGCAGGAGGCTGTTGATCTGAGCTTCAATCTCACCCATGGCCACTGCTACAGGGGCCGCGCCGCTCGCCGCCTTTCTTATGGCCCCCTCAAAAGCTGGACGAATGGCGTTCCAGGCGGGCGCTAGCGTGATGCTGGTATTCCAGAAATAGTTGCCAGCCTCTAGCACTACCGATAGGTCGGCGTTGGGCACGCCTTGGCGCATTTTGTCGACCCAATGCCGAGCATATTGCCGATTGACGAGCGGTGATTGCGACACGTGCTCCAACCAGGGTATAAGCCCCTCGCCGCACGTGAAGTACTTCACGAACTCCCAGGCTGCGTCCACATCCGTGCAAGTCTGGGAGATACCCCAGCTATTGATGCCCCCTTGCACAGCCGACGTAGTGCCCCAGGGCAACGGAGCTACACCCAAATCGAGCTGCTCGGGGTCAAGCTGAGCTATCCAGGCCCCTGTCTGCATCACCTGTGTTGACAGGTTCCCGTTGCGTACAGACAGGCCGCTGCGTTCGGCGGACTTCGGGGCCACCCCATCCACTAGCCATAGGTTGATCATCCGGGTGTAGGCATTGGCTACCTCCGGAGTGGCACCGAGAAAACGATCGACGCGTGGGGTAACCCAGTCCACACCGAACATGCCCAGCAGGTAGTATCCCTCAAGGCCTACTGAAAGCATGGTCCCCCAGCGCTCTATTTTCCCATCAGCGCCGATGCGCTGCAGCTTCTTTAGCATACTCGCCCAGTTGTCGATCTGTAGGGCCTCATGCCCGTATTGGGTAGGTGGATAACCCAACCCGGCATCGGAGAAGTGGCTGCGGTTATAGAACTGAGTGCTAATGGCGATGTTGTAGGGAAGGGTGTAGATCTCCCCCATGAGATCATAGGGAGCGTGCCAGACTACGGGCTTGGGGAAGACGTTCATGTTGACCCTGTCTCGTGCGATGAGCGGGCTCAGTGGCACCAGCCAACCCCGAAGTGCGGCGTGGGCAGCGTGCCCTTGATCAAAACGGATCAAATCGAGCTGCTGTCCCCCCGCCAGCATTAGGGGTAGCTTCTCGTCAAAGCCCGACCAGTCCGTGATGATGACTTCAACTTCAATACCCGTCTTTCTCGTGAACTCTGCTACTGCCTTTTCTGTGCCTCCGATGGCACTGCTGACGTTGAGGGCCACGAGCTTTCGCTGCTTCGCCTCCACGCCAACAACTAGGGCCAAAGCTACCAAGACCACTGCAAGCAGGAACCTAAATCGCTTTTGCACCGTGTTCTCCTTCCTTGTGTCTCGACGTGTCACCAACGACTATCGTGTCACTTGGGTTTTCCACTCGCCCAATAGGCGGTTCCACTGGGCGTGTGTCTCCTCCAGAGCGGCCAAGGGGGGCATTTCATGACGGTAGACTCTAGCCAGACGTGCTGTGAATTCGATCAGGCTGATCTCTATCGGTGGCGGAACCACATACGATTGTGCGTACGGAAAGAGTTCCATCCAGAACCGCAGCTGAGGCTGTTCATTTGCCATGCGCCGCAGCATCTGCATGCGGCCACCGTAGAAGCTCGCGACACGCTGAACTTCGAGGGTCACCTCATCGCTACAGAGAAAAGTGATGAACTCCCAGGCCAAGTCCTTATTCTTGCTGGCGCTGGGGATCGCCAAACCGTCGGTGAATAGATGCATCACGGGTGTACTACCGGCGGTCTGCCGGGGCGCGAAAAGTCCGAAGTCTTTCCGCAAAAAGTCTGGGTCCGCGGCTTTGATCGTCGCCATGTACTGTGGATTACAGTAACGCATGGCGAGGCGGCCACGCTCGAACCCACCGGACAGAATCGACCGGCCGTTTTCGCCTGCCTCATAGAGCTCCTGTAGTGTCTGCATAGTCACCATGGCCCTTGGATCCATTAGGTTAGACGTGAATCTCTCAGTGTCGGTTTCGGTCAGACCAGTCTGGCGCATGAACCAACAGAACTGCTGTGCGGCACCAAATGTGCCCGTGGAATAGACTTCAAAACCGCGGACGGCCACTACGTCACCCTCGAGTCGGGTCAATCGCCACGCATATTGGACGAGCTCGTCCCAGTCCTGCGGAGGTCGGTTGGGATCCAGCCCCGACTGCGCGTAAAGCACTTTGTTGTACCCCAGGCCCCGGGGAGCGATATTCTGCGGAACGGCCATGACTTTCCCCTGCCAGCTCAAAGCGTCCCAAAGGGTCTGCGGGTAATCAGAAGTGTGTTTCCAACGAACCAGGTAGCGATCCAAAGGCTCCAACAGTCCGGAGGAACCCTCTATATACGGCGATTCAGTGCCTGTGACAATCACGTCAGGCGGCGTACCACCTGCTGTCATGACCAGGATCTTCTCCATGCGGTCATCCCACCCCGCGGTGAGCATGACCACATCCACATCATGTTGCCGCCTAAACTCCGGAATCAGCTCTTGCTGCACGTAGCTAAGTAGAGCAGACGAGTACCCTGTGGATAGAAAGGATATCTCCTTCGTTGCCGCTACACAAGCACCGAATAGAGAAACAAGCATCATCGATAACCACAAACTCGCAAGAAAGCGCCTTACACATCCCCTCACTGGTGGGTAACCCCCTTGTCTAGCTACTTGAACACCGGATTCTCACGTAGGAGGCTGTTTATGGTGTCCTCAACCTCTCCCATAGCAGCAGCTACAGGTGCTTCACCACGCGCTGCCTTGTTCACAGCTTTCTCGAAGACGGGCTTGATGGCACTGGCCCACGCTGGCGACAATGTCATGCGAGAGCCCCGCAGGTAGTTAGCGCCCTCAAGAACAACTGTGAGGTCCGCGTTCGGCAATGCGTGTCGCAGCGTGTCCATCCAATTTCTCCAATACTGTCTGTGGACGGGTGGTGAGAGTGACTCGTACTTGAGCCACGGAATATAGCCCTCTTCATACGTGAAGTACTTCACGAATTGCCATGCTGATTCGACATCCTGGCAGGTAGCAGAGATACCCCAGCTATTGATGCCTCCTTGAACGGCGACGGTGGCTCCCCAGGGCAAAGGTGAGAGCCCTAAGTCAAGCTGCGTTGGGTCCACTTGCGTCATCCACGTTCCGGTTTGTGTGACTTGTGTAGAAAGATTTCCAGTGCCGAGGCTCAGCCCGCCGCGCTCGTGAGCCTTTGGAGCTACCCCGTCTTTGAGCCAGATGTTGATCATGCGCGTGTAGGCGTTGGCCACTTCCGGAGTGGCACCCAAGAAGCGATCGACAGACGGGGCCACCCAATCTACATCAAAGATCCCCAGAAGATAGTAGCCTTCGAGGCCTACGGAAATCATGGTGCCCCATCGCTCAACCTGGCCGTCAGCTCCAGCGCGCTGCAGCTTCTTCAAAAAAGCCGTCCAGTTATCTAGCTGAAGCGAGGGATGGCCGTACTCGGTGGTCAGGTAAGGCACTCCCGCGTCCCGGAAATGACTGCGATTGTAGAATGTGGTGCTCACGGCGATGTTGTAGGGTAGGGTATAGATGTCGCCGAGCGTGTCGTAGGGTGGGTACCAGAGAACGGGCTTTGGATACATATTCAAGTTCAGTTTGTCTCGAGTGATCAGTGGCGTCAGAGGTATAAGCCAACCACTTAGGGTAGCTTTGGCCGCGTGGCCACCATCAAAACGGATGAGGTCGAGCTGTTGTCCTGCTGCGAGCATCATGGGCACTTTTTCGTCAAAGGCTCCCCAGCTCGTGACGATAAGCTCAACTTCGATCCCAGTTTTTTTGGTGAACTCCGCGACCGCTTTCTCCGTGCCTTCCAGTGAACCGACGTTGATGGCCACGAGTTTGCTGGGCTTGGCACCCTCTGCGACTGAGACAGCAAAGCACATAACTGCGATAGCGACAAGAGCGATCTGACGGTACGTCCGTGTTTTTTGCATATATACCCTCCTTTTCTGGTTCCCGTAAACACTCCGGTCATGTCAACAGGGTTGGATTCTCATGCTAGGAATCGGCTATTAAGGCCAAGTCGAACCCATCATGTGATTCATCTCAACAGCGCCAATTCCTGCCTTCTGGTCAACGTTCTAGCTGACATCCTCGTTTCTGGGGGGGCAACGAGGCCGCCATGGGGAGGCTTGGGCATGGGGGTGGCGAAAAACGGTATATTGCAGATGATTGCTGGCGACAGTTGAGTGGTTACGGGTACACATACAGGCAATGGAGTAACCAGCTGTATCGAGATCAACGCTACAAACAATCAAGACACAAATGGAGGTTGCAGGGATGAAAGTGCATGTCAAGTCCGGCAACATCGCCGAAGCACAGGTCGACGCGATCATCGTGAATCTGTTCCAGGGGGTCGCAAGTCCCGGGGGTGCCACGGGGGCGGTTGATCGCCGAATTGGTGGCTTGATCACGGGGTTGATCGAGAGCGGTGAGTTAAAAGGAGAGCTCAACGAGACTGCTGTCATCCACTTGGGGAAGGAGGCGCCCTACCGGAAGGTAGTGATCGCGGGGTTGGGCGAGAGCGAGGCTTTCAGTCCGGAGCGCGTGCGGCAGGTCACGGCTACTTCAGTGAAGGCTGCGGCGAAAGGCAATGTACGAACGATTGCTACCATCGTCCACGGAGCGGGCATCGGAGGCCTTGATGTCGCCGCTGCGGCCCAGAGCGTGGCAGAGGGAGCTATCTTAGGACTGTATCGCTGTGATGCGTACAAGAGTAAGAGTGACGATCGCAGTGACGTTGAATTGGAGATCCTCGAAATGGATCAGGGCAAGGTCGAGGTCATCCGGGCGGCGGTGGAGCGGGGAACTGTCTTGGCGGAGTCGGCTAACTTCGCCCGAGACCTTGCCAATGCGCCAGCCAACGTGCTTTCTCCAACGGTGTTGGCAGAGCGAGCGGAGCAGATGGCGCAGGAGACGGGGTTGGAGTGCAACGTCCTACATCGAGCGGACATGGAGCGCTTGGGGATGGGTGCCCTTCTGGGCGTGGCTCAAGGTAGTGTAGAGGAGCCGAAGCTCGCCGTGCTGCGTTATCGAGGTACGGAAGACGAGCGTCCCTATGCGCTGGTGGGCAAAGGTATCACCTTTGATTCGGGCGGGATCAGCCTGAAGCCAGGTTCCGGCATGGAGGCGATGAAAGGCGATATGTCTGGGGCCGCCGCAGTAATCGCTGCGATGAGAGCTATCGCTCTTTTGAAGCCAGCCCAGCATGTGATCGCAGTGGCGGCCTGTGTAGAGAATATGCCCTCTGGCTCGGCGCAAAGGCCGGGTGACATAGTGCGCACAACGACTGGCAAGACCATTGAGATCATCAGTACGGATGCCGAAGGTAGGTTGATCCTAGCAGATGCCGTAGCGTACGCCGAGTCCCTGGGGGCGCACACGATCGTGGACGTCGCCACTTTGACAGGGGCTTGCGTGGTCGCTTTGGGCAGTCTGTACTCGGGATTGCTGTGCAACGACGATCGTCTGGCTGATGAGATCATCGCCGCGGGTGACCGCGCAGGTGAGCGCTACTGGCGCCTGCCCGCCGATCCTGAATATAAAGAGCAGTATAAGAGCGATATCGCTGACATCAAGAACTCGGGCGGGCGTGAGGCCGGGGTCATCACTGGGGGGCTCATCATCGGCGAGTTCATCAAAGAGGCTCGTTGGGCGCACCTAGACATTGCGGGGACTGACTTGAGCTCGAAGAGTCAGCACTACCAAGGGAAAGGTGCCACGGGTGTCGCCGTACGCACTCTGGCAGAGTTCATCTGCCACGCGGCGAGATAGTCTCTGGCTCCCTTCCGAACAGGAGACAAGCGGAGGTGATGGCGGCCGCGGTGATACGCGCGGTCGCCTGGGATGGGTTCGCCAAGCCCTGGCCTGCCGTGAGAGCTGTACACGTGGCGTAGGAGGAAAGCCGTTTGGGTGAGTAACAGGCTCTCGTACGTATCCTGACATGCGGCATCTGTGGTACCGACCGCAGCATCGTCCCTGTGCAACA
>JBMNJG010000014.1:0-21141 GCA_050951545.1 Limnochordia bacterium
CCATGCATATAGCAGGTCGCACGCAGGAAAGCCTTCGAACCCAGTGAGGGCGTAGGCCCATAGATAAGCAGCCCAAAGATAGGCTTGGTAGTGGGGCGCACACGAAACCCATTCCTCGTTGTAGAACTGCCGCCATCCATCCCTGTCTGCGGGGAAGTTCCTCAGATCGATGCGGTTGCGGCGGAAGCCTAGTGTTCCAGTTGTTCGCAGGTTAGCAGGCAGGCACCTCAGAGGGGTGCACACGCGAAATCGCGGCGAACACCCGTTCCTACGGCTAACTCAGCGTATGTGAACTGCCTTTTGCGAGGTGGGTCCGTAGGTTTAGACAGCAGTAGGGCATAAACCACCTTGGCTCGATTGTCTCGATGCGATGTTCGGTACGTGAGGCCAGAATCCTTCCACAGCTGTCGCTGAAAACGCGTGCATTGCCAGCTAAGACCCGGTGGCCACCGGGAGTGAAATGCATTTCGCCCTCGGATCATCGGCTGAGTGGGAAAAGGCTATCGACACTGTTTGGTTATGTAGTGCCCAGTAGCTCCAGAAGGGCCACCAAGGCGGGAAGGCGTACTCTTCTGGGGGGAAAAGAGCCCTTCGGGCGGTCAAAATGAGCAAAAAGGGCACCGCGAAGGCCGCATCGCTGCACTTTTACCACGTACATTGTGCCCGGGGGTAAATGGGGCGGCTCTCTTGCCATCGCGGCCACATCCTTAGCCTGGCCTCACGTACCAATCCGGGTGCATCTGTCCGACTACCGAGCCAGTCTCGCGAGCGTGTGCATGGTGTCCGTCCACCCTTTTCGAAATATACCGACCCGGTTAGCACTGAAGGGTCGGTCCGCAGAGGGACCCGAGCGAGCCCGCCGTGATCGCGCACTGGAGAGCTGACCCAATCGACTGAGTGGGAAAAGGCAGTCACTACCGTTCGGTTATGTGCTGCCCAGTAGCCCCAGAAGCGAAATCAAGGCCGGAAAGCGTGCCCTTAGGCGGGGAAAAGAGCCCTTCAGGCCGTCCAAACCAGCCAAAAGTGCTCCGCGAAGGCCGCATCGCTGCGCTTATTGTTTTTGATAGCCTCAAGTAGGGCCAAATGATCATCGAGAATGAGGCCACCAAAATTATCCAATTCCCTGTATGCTTGAAGTTGCGAAACAGAGCATACGGGGGGAAACTGGAGTGGTTAAGGTGGCCAAGGTTAAGGATATCATTCATCTCTACGAACGGGAAGACTGGTCCAAGCGAAAGATTGCGAAGCATTTCGGGATTTCGAGGGGGACAGTGGATCGCGTGGTGGCCAACCCCGACAGATATCTGCCAAAGTCGGAGCCTGTCGATCGCACGTCGTCAAAGATGACCACCCAGATCATGGCCTTCATCGATGGCATCATCGAGAGCGACAAGAAGATCAACCGTGAGCAGCGCCATACGAGCAGGCGGATATGGGAAAGGGTCATTGAGGAGTTCGGCGAGGACAGCTCGCCGGCAGAGTCGACGGTACGGCGGTATGTGGGTAAGGTTAAGAAGCGCAATCCCGAGCCGTTCATCCCCCTGGGCTTCGTTGCGGGGCAGAGCATGCAAGGGGATTTTGGAGAGGTCACGGTAAAGATCGACGGTGAGAAGTGCAGAGTCTATTTCTGGGCACAACGCTTGAGTTACAGCAGAGCCACATGCGTCAGCGTATACCCCCGGGCGACTCAGGAGTGCTTTCTGGACGGCCAGCAACGGGCCCTGCAGTTCTTCGATGGCGTTCCGGTGATGCATATCATCGACAATCTGAAGGCCGCTATCAAGAGTGGCTTAGGCAGAAACGCCGTTGAGACCGAGCGCTTCGATGCCTTTCAGACTCACTACGGCTTTCGTACGGAGGCCTGCAACGGAGCATCGGGTAACGAAAAAGGCCAGGTAGAAAGCCTTGTGGGGTTCATCCAGAGAAACTGGTTCTCCGGATTGCCTGAGTTCAATACCTGGGAAGAGCTGATCGCGTATGTGGACGCGCAAAACGTGCGTTACCTAAAGCGTCACCACCCGGAGGAGAGGGGGCGTACGGTGGGCGAGCTCCTCGAGGAGGAACGCCGCGTCTTACGAGCGCTTCCACCGCCATTCCGGTGCTGCAAAGAGGGCCCGGTAACGGCTTCGAAGACCAGCCTCGTGATATATGTGGATACGCTTCACTTCGACCCTACCAAAATGGCCTAGAAAGCTCACGGTAAGCTAGGCCGGTAAAACAGTGCGCTCACCAAAAACCTGCCATCGATCCAGACCCCAAGCTGCGGGCCATGGATTCTGATGGACAACTCCTCCATGAGTTGCCCACAGACTCCACAGCCCCGACCAAAGACATCCATTGATTCATTTATTCGTTGTTTCTGGCTGTTATCTAGTTGGGCACGCAGTTGTTTTCTTCGCGATGGTACGCGGCCGCGGTAGGGGCCAACCCCCGGAATGCAGAAAACCCTCTTCTCGGGAAAAGAGTGAGCGTTCGAAGCACCCCCTCCAAACGGCTTGGCGAACCCAAACGAGGGATCCTTCATACGCTCCTCGGCCTGTCCCAGGAGAGGAGGGTTTTCATGTCTATCCTACAACGCATGGGGTTGAATCTCAACATTGGGTCTGACGAAATTGAGGTAGTGAATCCGCCGGAACCACCTCGGGTGTGCCCCAAGTGCCATGGCAAGCTCATCAAATGGGGGAGCTATCAGCGAGAGGTGACCCTAGAGGAGCATCTCGGCAGGGTGTTCAAGATCCGTGTGCGCCGGATGCGTTGCAAGAAATGCGGCGTTACTCACGCAGTACTGCCACACTTTCTCGCTCCTCACC
Source organism: Limnochordia bacterium (assembly GCA_050951545.1). Lineage (GTDB taxonomy): Bacteria > Bacillota > Limnochordia > DTU080 > DTU080 > DTU080. Next base: position 2,811 of record JBMNJG010000014.1, read on the forward strand.
AGCATTTCGCCACTTCCGTGCGGCAGAAGTTGGTAGAAAAGTGGGCGCTGGGACCTCGATGCGGTGCTTGGCCACCGAATTTCACTGCAGTGTGGACACGGTGCGCCGCTGGGTAAGACGTGTCCTTTGCCGGGCACCGCTGTTGGTTGAACTCATAGAACGGATGTATGGGATCTCCGGAGAATCTCTCGGCGCCGCGTGCAGCAATACCACAACAGGCCCTGTGGATGCGCGGCGAAAAGAGGTGGCCCGAATCCTTGAATGGGTAGCTCGTCTAGGGGAGTTGACGTTAGGCCAAACACTTACAGCACAAATAGGTAGCTGGGCTGCAGCTAACACGCAAGAGCCTTTTGGCGGAATGTGGTTGTAACGGCAGATCAACAAAAGGTGCTTGTTTTGGCGCGCCCAAAAGAGGCGGCCCAATGTTTCTGAATCGTAGAACAGGCCCGCACCGCCAGCGACACCAACATACTGTGCCAGCTATCTCCCCCCGTGGTTTCGCGCGAAGATCAGGGTATCTCACTTTATGGAGGTGCCCGTGATGGAGTGTCCGAGCATCACCGCCATTCCCTTAGGCGTGATTCGAGGAAACGCTTTTCTGCGAGCCGCTGTCACCAAGAAGGAGATCGATCGCTGGAAAACGTTGTTCAGTCGACATGGCCCCCTTGCACCGTTAGTGGTTCGCCCCGCGAAAGACGGGGGCTTCCGTGTCATCGCCGGTGAACGGGAGCTCGAAGCTGCACGGGAACTGAAAGTTTCCACTGCAGATGTCGTCGTGGTTCCGCTCGAAAGTGACACCGAAGCCCACAAGCTGTCTCTACAACTGCTTTCCCTGCGGAACTCGCCAAATCACCTGGAAGAGGCCCTAATCATCCGTGAGGTCCTTTATGACAAGACGGTTTCTCAGGCCGACTTGGCCAAGCTGTGCGGCCATTCGCTTAGCTGGGTCAGTAAGCGATTGCACTTGGTGCAATCGCTCGAGGACACGGTGATCGACTTAGTCTCGCAACGCGTCTTGGCCCCGGCAACGGCGCAAGAGATTGCCAAACTGCCGTCTGCACACCAACATGCCTTTGCGTGTCGCGTGGTCGCCGATCGAATCCCCAAATCTGTGGTTGAAAAGCTGGTCAGTCTGTACAACGCATCGGGCGCTTCGGACGAGCTGCGTAAGCGGATCTTAGCTTGCCCGCAAGACACGTTGGATGCCATCCGAAGGGACGCCGAAAGGCTTGGGCGGCCGGCGGTAGAGGAAGACGCCACCAACAAACGACTCGAAAAGGCATCGCGCCTTTTGGGTCGCCTGCTCGAAGAAATCGTGACTCTTGCTTCCACCCAGCCGCTGAGCCAACGCCAATGCACTATTGTTCGCCGCATCCGGGAGCTGTCGGAGGCCTTTGCCCTGCGCCTTGAAGTGCTTTTGGAAACGCCGAATTTTCCCCAGGGAAAATGAGAGGATGTGCCAGTCATGACCATTGATGTGGACACTTACAACAGGATTCGGCGTCTTTACGCGGTCGACAAAATGCCGCAACGCCGGATCGCCAGTGTGTTGGGCATTAGCCGCGACACAGTCGCTCGTTACTGCGAAGGGGAGAGATTGCCCGGCGAACGACAAAGGGCTCAGCCCAGGCGGACCCCTCTGCAAGAGATAGTCGAGCCTCTTATCCTTGAGTGCTTAGCCGCCAACGAAGAGGTAGCTAGAAAAAAGGATCGCATGGATGCCAAGGGCATATGGCGCTACCTGGTCGAAGAAAAAGGCATCGACATCGGGCAATCCACAGTGCGTCGTTTGGTGGCTAAACTGAAACACAAGACCCCCGAAGCGTTCATTCCCCTGTCTTTTAACCCCGGCGAAGCCATGCAGGTGGACTGGGGCGATGTCAACGCCGTCATTGGCGGCGTTGATACACCCGTCTCCATGTTCTGTGCCGTCTTGCCCTTCAGCTATTGCATCTTCGTCGCAGCGTTTCCCAACAAAAGCAAGGAGTCCTTCTTCACGGGTCATGTCATGGCCTTTGACTTCTTCAATGGCGTACCTAGGCGCTGCATCTACGACAATTTGAAGACCGCAGTTGCCGAGGGCTCCGGCGCCAATGCCAAAGAGCAAACAAGCTTCAACTTGATGGCCGCGCACTATGCCTTCGAGGCCATCTTCTGCAACGCCGCCGCCGGTTGGGAGAAGGGCGGGGTAGAAAACCTAGTGTCTATTGCGCGAGCTGCCGTCTTTACGCCCAAGCCCAAAGCTGCCAGCTTCCAGGAATTGCAGGAGATCATCCTCAATCGATGTCTAGCCTATCGCGAGAAACACAGGGCCCGCGGTCGCAAGCTCTCCGTTGCAGAGGCCTATGAACAGGAAAAAGAACACCTTCTGCCTCTGCCCAAAATGACATTCGAGGCCGCCAAAGTAGCGATCACGAAAGTGGGTACCGATTGCACGGTCCGCTTCGATGGCAACAAATACTCCGTCCCCTGGAGTTTTGTCGGCCGCCACGTAACGGTGCGGGCAACTCCGTTTGCCATCTTGGCTTTTCACGACGGCAAACTCATAGCAGAACACCGGCGCACCTATGTACGCAACGACCATCAATGGAATCCTGATCACTACCTTGAACTCTTGGAGCGGCGTCCCAGAGCAAAAGAGAATGCTGCGCCGCTAAAGCACGGGCAATGGCCACCCGATATTGTTCGGTTTCGTGAGCTTTACCAGGGAAGTAACCTTAATGAGGAGCTCGTGCGACTGCTGCGCCTCGCACGGCTTGTGGGTTCGGAGGCACTGCTAAAGGCCGTGGAGCATGTCAACAGCGAACAAGCCCCCACCTATGCCCTTGTGCTGTATCAAGTGCAGCAGATGGGTGTCTTACCTCCTATGGGATCGGATCCGGTGACCGTTGACCATAACGATCTCAGCCTTTACGATCAACTTCTCCCTCAGGAAGGTGGCCATGATGAGCGTCCAAAGTGACATCCAATCCCTAGCCCGCCGGCTTAGGCTTCCGGCCATTGCAGACTACCGAGAGTATCTTGCCGAGGACCCCGAGCCCCTCTTCCTTGAGGGGCTCTTGCAGCTCCTTCAAGCAGAGTTGGCCGGCCGGGAAGAACGCGGCTTTGCTCGTCGGCTTAAAGAATCACGGCTTTCCATGCTGAAGACGCTGGACGTCTTTGAACGCCATCGATTGCCGCACTTGCCAAGCACGCAGATCGATGAACTCCTACCTGTTCATTCATCCGGAACCACTACAACGTCCTTGCTGTGGGCAATTCCGGCACGGGCAAGACGCACTTGGGCATGGCCTTGGGCATCGAAGCCCTACGACAGGGTTTTTCGGTGCGCTTCGCCGGCGTCATGCCCCTTCTGGATCAGTTGATCGAAGCAAGGGACAACAAGGAATTGAGTCAGCAGATGCGGCCCCTTGAGAACTGCGATCTGCTTATCCTTGACGAGTTCGGCTACCTGCATCTGTCGCCACCGCAGGCCTCGATGCTCTTTCAGCTGTTCGCGATTCGCCACGAACGCAAAAGCACCTATGTGACTACAAACCTTGAGTTCTCCAAATGGGTGGACTCTATCGGCGATCTGACACTCACGGCAGCCTTGGTTGACTGATTTGCCCACAAATCCATTCTCCTCAACATGAACGGGCCGAGCTATCGCCTTGAGGAAGGGCGTGGAGCCACAAGGAACAAAAAAGCCCGGGAGCAATAGCCACCGTAGCCGACTTTCGCTGGCCTAGTTTTGATGAGCATACAGGGGGTCACGATGGAAACATCGCTGGCCCCCTTTCCTATGAGCGTTTCCAATATATGACACAAACCAGTATTCTGTTCCGACGGAGAAACGACTGGAAGCGCTGACTCTTAGGGCCTATCCTTGGCATGTCGAAGTCCTCTGTGACCACCAGGTGATCGCAACGCACGTCAGGTCATACGTAAAGCGGACCGTCTCCTTTGAACTATCGCATTACCTGACGGCATTACTGCGCAAACCCCGTGCTCTGCCGTTTGCGAAGCCATTCCAGCGGGCTTGCCTCGAACCCATCATGCGGCAGCTCTATGATCGTCTGCTTGAGGTGGACCCTGATCGCGCTAATCGTCGCTGGATAGAGATTGCCATCTGGGGTATGGAGTTGGACCCGGCCAGGTTCTACAGAACTATTGAGCAGGCACTTAAGCTGGACCGATTTGATATGGAGAGCCTCCGTTACCTCCACACCCAGTTGGATTTGGAGCCGGGTCAGCCCAAGTCAGAACCGGCGAAGGTTGAGGATCGCCTGAGCTTCTCAATCGTACACGAATCGATCAATCGCTTCTCAGAGCTTCTTTCGGGGGGCATGGGCCTGTGAGTACAGAGGTGATACCTTCTTTACCTCAAGACGCTTGGACTACCCGGTATTGCCCGTTCCTATGAGAAACTAGCCGCTCAGGCCCGGCGCGACCGTTGTGGATACGAGGAGTTCCTGCAGAGCCTTTTGCAGGAGGAGTTGCAGAATCGCAAAGTGAGCCGTGTTCGGACGCTCCTCAAATCGGCACGATTCCCTCTGCTGAAGCAGCTAGACACGTTTGAGTTCGACGAAATCCCTTCTCTCAACCGACAAGTGGTGAAGGAGCTCGCCAGAAATCACTACATCCCCGCTAAGGAAAACGTCCTGATCTGTGGCAACAGCGGCACGGGAAAGACACATGTCGCCACCGCGTTAGGCATATCAGCCTGCGAAGCTGGGTACCGGGTCCGTTTCACCACAACGCAAGCGCTGGCAAACGACCTGCTTGCAGCCAGGGAGGAGCATTCACTCAACCGGTACGAAAAGCAGTGGTCGAGGATCGATTTGGCGATCATCGACGAGCTGGGGTACTTACCATTCGATGCGACTACGGCCCAACTCCTATTCCAGTTCATCTCCGCCCGCTACGAACTCGGGAGCATCATGATCACTACCAATCTCGAGTTTGCTCAGTGGACGGAAGTCTTCGGTGATGAGCGCATGACGATTGCCCTGCTCGACAGGCTGACCCATCGTGCACACATCCTACTCATGAACGGAGAAAGCTATCGGTTCAAGAACAACCGGCGCGCCGGCCAAGGAGGCGATGCGCCGAGCGCGTAACCCCGACAGGGTGGCTCTATTCTGGTGATCAAATGGCCTCATTCTCGATTGACAAACACACTTATACCACGCACACTGGCTCCGGGGGTAAATGGGGCGGCTCTCTTGCCATCGCGGCCACATCCTTAGCCCGGCCTCACGTACCAATCCGGGTGCATCTGTCCGACTACCGAGCCAGTCTCGCGAGCGTGTGCATGGTGTCCGTCCACCCTTTTCGAAATATACCGACCGGGTTAGCACTGAAGGGTCGGTCCGCAGAGGGACCCGAGCGAGCCCGCTGTGATCGCGCACTGGGGAGCTGACCCCATCGACTGAGTGGGAAAAGGCTATCGACACTGTTCGGTTATGTGCTGCCCAGTAGCCCCAGAAGGGCCACCAAGGCGGGAAAGTGTGCCCTTAGGCGGTGAAAAGAGCCCTTCGGGCGATCAAAATCAGTAAAAAGGGCTCCGCGAAGCCCGCATCGCTGCGCTTTTACCACGTACATTGGGCCCGGGGGTTAATGAGGCGGCTCTCTTGCCATCGCGGCCACATCCTTAGCCCGGCCTCACATACCAATCCGGCTGGTGTCCGACTACCGAGCCTGTTTCGCGAGCGCGTCCATCGCATCTGTCCACCTTTTTCCAAATGCACCGACCGGGATAACAGTGAAGGTGGGTCCGCAGAGGGACCCGAGTGAGCCCGCCGTGATCGAGCACTGGGGAGCGGATCCAATCGTTTGAGTGGGAAAAGGCAGTCACTACCGTTCGGTTATGTGCTGGTTTGATGGGTAAAAACCAGCATCCGTGTTGCGCCAGGATAGTGAACTTGGGCAGTGCCTGTAGGCACCTCAGATAGGGCTTCGGGCAGAGTACAAAAGCGCAGGCAGGAGTAGCCACAATCCACGAGGACACGATAGAGGTCATTGCTCTCAGAGCAGACGAGGGCGATGGGTTTTTCTGGGTGCACGCTGTGGTTCCTCCCCGGAAACTCGTGTTACGCTGTGAGGCGGTAGCCGGGTTGCTTGGTGGCATGGATGCTGTGGTGGTTCCTCCCCGGAAACTCGTGTTACGCTGTGAGGGCATGTCGGCGGCTGCGCGTGGTTGGCCGCCGACACGCGTACTCCTTGGTGCTTTGCTCACCCGTCAATCTTCTGGCGGGCACCACCTTCAGCCACAGACGTTAGAGCTGCGTTGGCCGCTTCGATAGCCCGCACACCGTCCCGGCCGCTGGCCAGATCGATCAGATGGCCTTTGGCGATCGAGGCGAGAAAAAGGTTGTACATCTCTGCGAAGGCTTTTCGGTAGCCTATGTCCTCTCGACGCACGCCCTTGGGCGATTGTACGACAAGACGGAGCTTGCCGCCAGGAAGATGCTCTAGAAAAGCGGTGCCGTTATCTCCCTCGATGTCGATGCGGTTGATGTGGTAGCGCTCTGACGACGTGACTGTATGTCCGAATACCCAGCTCTCGTCGATGACGGCTACTGCTCCGTTTGCCATCCGGCATGTCGCTACGACATGGTCGGGATAGGGATACTCCTCCATAAAAAGGCCATTTGCCATCACCTGGGAGTACTCGCTCTGAGAGAACCAACGAGCCAGGTCGAAGAAGTGAACGCCACAGTCAAAGATGGGTCCCTTTCCCTCGGTCATAAGCAAGCGATGGCGCTCAATACCAGCCCACCGGGGGCCTGACCAGTTGTAGACGAGACGAAGAAAGCGAACATTTCCGATTTCACCTGCATCAATAGCCTTCTTAATCAGGCGGTGGGCAGCATCAGCTCGCAGTTCAAAGTTGACTGCCAGCAGACGGTTGGCGTCCTCTGCGGCCTTAACCAGCTGCCAGCCGCGTTCGACAGTGTCGGTAATCGGTTTCTCGCAGAACACGTGCTTCCCAGCGGCCACTGCGTCCATAGCTATGGCGAAATGGCTGGTGACTGGAGTGGCTATGGTGACCGCGTCGATATCTTCCTGAGCCAGCAACTCCCGATAATCCGTGTACAGACGGCTGACACCGTGCTTAGCACCTAGCTCTTTCAGGCGCGGGCCGTTGAGATCCGATAGAGCTACCAGAGAGGTCTCAGGATGCTCGGCTAACGCGGGGATGTGCCCGTATCCAGCTACTGTACCACAACCAATGACACCAAATCGCACTACTACCGCCTCCTAATGTGTTGACCCAAAAGCGATACTTCGCTTCGCTACCAGCGGCTCCTGCTGAGACGTATGAAGCGCGAAGCAGGCCATCCGACTGTGGCTCAGAGGGCCTGCTTGCTGGCTTTCCTTGCTAATGTGCGTTGGTCAATCGAGTTGGGCAGGGCGATCATTCACCTGAAGCTTAATGGTTTTGCTCTTCGCTGGTGTCGTCTTCGGCACCTGAATTCTCAGAATGCCGTTCTTGTACTCGGCCACTGCCTCATCGTATTTCACTGACACAGGGAACGAGATGCTCCTCTGGAAACTACCGTACCGTCTCTCGATACGACGGTATCCCTGGCGATCAATGCCGCTGTCTTGCTTGACTTCGCCACTGATGGTGAGACCGTCTTCGCTGATCATCAACTCGAGGTCGTCTGGGTCTACTCCTGGGATTTCCGCGTGTACTGAGATATGGCCGTTTGTTTCTGCCACATCCACTGATGGGCCCCAAAACGGGGCGAAAACACGGTCGATGCTCTCTCGCATTCTCGACAGCTCGCTGTAGGGGTTCCAGCGCACAAGGTCGGTCATGTGTATCCCTCCTGACCTCGATTTTGCCCTGATAGGGAACGCAGTATGAGTACCCATGCATAGGAACTGCAAAAAGGAGAAGAATACCCTCAGATTGGAAAGCAAGAAAGGAGACATTTGCGTGGATACATTGCGGGCTATCGCTCTCACTATCATCATTGTGGGCGCTCTGAATTGGGGCCTAGTCGGCCTATTTGACTTCGATCTCGTGCAGTCAATCTTTGGAGGGACCTCCACCTATTCACCTAGCATGGCCTCCAGGGTCATCTATGTGCTTGTTGGGCTCTCTGGTCTGTATGCCTTTAGCTTCTATCGCTTCAGCGGTGACGAACGAGTCCGTCAGGGTGACAATCGGTAGAGCCTGTCGCTTTGATGGCCAGAAGGAACCCACCGCCAAGGACCGAAAATGGCGGTGGAGGTGGTAGCGGTGAAGCTATCGGTCTGCATTGAGATGATAGGCAAAGAAGTGCCGTTTCTGGAGCGCATAGCGCTGGCCGCTGAGGCCGGGTACAACGCTATTGAGTTCTGGAGCTGGGCGAACAAAGACATCGACGCTATTGCGGCAGCAGCCATGGCATCGAATGTGACGGTCGCTGGGATGGTGGCGACGTCAGGCAAACTGGTCGATCCTAGCCTACGAGATAGGCTCGTGGAGGAAGTAAAATCAACCATTGAAGTCGCTAAGCGGTTGAGCTGCACAACACTCATCGTGACCACCGGAAACGAACTGCCAGATATGCCTCGCGCTCAGCAGCATGACAGTGTCGTGGCTGGCCTTAAGAAGGTAGCTCCTTTGGCAGAACAGGCCGGAATGGTTCTCGTGTTGGAGCCGCTTAACCTTCTGGTCGATCATCAGGGTTACTACCTGAGCACATCGCCCGAAGGTTTCGACATCATCCGCCAGGTTGATAGTCCAGCGGTGCGCTTGCTCTTTGATGTCTATCACCAGCAGGTAACTGAAGGGAATGTGACGGCGAACATGCTAGCCAATTTGGATCTAATTGGTCATGTCCATGTGGCCGATGTGCCTGGTCGTCATGAGCCCGGGACGGGCGAGCTCAACTATGGGAACATATGCAGGATGCTTAGCGACGCGGGCTACGACGGCTATGTTGGACTGGAGTTCAAGCCGACGAGACCTTCCCAAGAAGTGCTTCGCTCGGTGTATGAGCTCTGCCGTCCAATCTGATAGGCAACGCAGGCGACACGCTGTGAGCAGGCTCTGCTTAGGATTACATCGACATTTGTGGAGCCATGTTCCACGGTGCAGGGAGCTAGCGCAACGCTAAGTAGATGGTTGAAAATGGGTGATGGTTACGATTGGTTCCGGTCAACGGCTGAAACCGCGGTACTACACGAGGTCATCTGCCACAGAGGTCTTGGGCAGACGGGCTCTGCAGTGGTAGACTGAAACTGCGGGTGTGGCGTGATCCTGGCCTGAAGGCGCAGTTTATGGCTAAGTTCATGGATGAACAGTCGATGAAGCGTCACAGGAGAGCCAAGGAAGGGCAGATCCAGGATCGGGCGAGGAGGCAGTGGATTGCTCCACTGCCTCTTCGCCATGTGTTCTCAAAAGCAGGATGACCACCTTCCCACGGCCAAATAGCTAGCAGATGCAATGGCTGGTCAAGGAGAGTGAAGGGTTCTTGCCAAAGAGCACATCCTGGGGCTTGCGTTACCGACAGGCTTTAGACATGGAGCGACGGGCCGAGCAGGCACTGCTGGGGCCAACCAATACTGATGATACGCATTGGAGCAAGAGGCGGAGGGGCCCTACAGGTGCTTTTTACACTCCGTATCACCTCGTGCGTTTTCTCGTGCGCTACACGCTTCAGCCAGTTCTCATAGATATCTATCGGCGGGCGAGGCGGGTTGCTCAGCAGGAGAGCCGAGCACATTTGTGTTTGCTCCATCAAGAGGCCGCGCATCTGCAGGTCTTAGATCCAGCCTGTGGTTGTGGCCGCTTCCTTTTGGTAGCTTTTCGTTCCTTACGTTGCCTGCACCTACGGTTGGCACTGCACATGGCGCGTCTCGAGGGCAGTGAGGTATCATTGTCAGCACTCGAAGCCCTGGCGAATCGTCGGGCCCTCAATTGCCTTCGCGGTATCGATATCCACGAGCAGGCAGTGGCTGCGACAAGAGCTGTCTTGCTCCATGCTGCAGGTGAAGTCAGCGAGGCGTGCCCTCATCTACAAGTAGCCGACGTTACGCTCGCTGGTGATGTTATCCCCACTGATGTTGACGTCTGCATTGGGAACCCGCCTTGGGGTGCTGTAGGCGCACGTCGGGCCGCTCGGGCCCTAGGGATGCCAGCCACCAATGCCAACACCTTCGGCTTCTTCTTGATCCGCTGCCTGGATAGCCTGGCCCCTGGTGGTCGGCTTGGGTTTGTGCTTCCGCGCAATTTCTGCAAGGGCAATGACTATGAACTTCTTCGACGCGAATTACTTACCCGCACATGCGTGGAGTGGATAGGCGATGCTGGCCGAGCCTTTCCGGGGGTTACGCAGGAAGCAGTGGTCGTAGTGGCTAGACGCCAACAGGTAGGGGAGAGACCAGGCAAGGTACGTATTGCCTCCGTAGCGGAGTCGCAGGAACGCGTGCTGCGGGCCCTTGATCAGATGACCGTTCGCAAGACGCCGCGCAGTGTCATTCCTCTCACTGCAGATCAGCGCGTTCTCGAGGTGCTTGATGACATGGATCGCGCAGCTGGGGCTTGGCGTCTGCGGAACTGGGTTGCGTGGGGGCGGGGCCTCGAATACGGGCAAGATGGCGCTCTCGTTCGCTGCCCTGAATGTGGGGCCTATAACTCTCTCCCGAAAAAGAAACGTTCTGCGAAGCCATGTAGCCTGTGCGGAGCAGAAGTGGCTACTCAGGCTGTGCACTACCGTCTGGTGAGCCGTACTCGCGACAGTACGCATACCGCGGCAGTCTACGTGGGACGTCATGTGCGGCGCTACCGACTAGAGGCGCCCTACTGGCTAGATCCTGCGGTGCGAGGAGTCTCCTATAAGACGTCAGCACTGTTCGAGCAGCCCAAGATACTGCTACCGAAAATATCGCCTTCTCTTGCCGCTGCAGTAGACATCAGCGATGCATTCGTGACCCAGGGTGTCTACATACTGCGGCCGCGCCTGGCACCGTGGAGTCTTTTCTCACTCGCCGGGTTGATCAATAGCTCGGCGCTCAGTTTCTACTACGAGTACCGCTTCAACGATGGTGCAGTCTTGACCACCAACGTGACGCTGGCCAATCTGCTTGCTCTGCCTGTACCCGATACTGCGACCTGTCCCGAGGCATTAGTGACGCTCGAGGGAGGGGCACGGTTGCTTTCACATGAGACAGACGAAGAGGCGGATCTAGCCGTAAACAGGGCTGTGACCAGGTTGTTTGGCTTGTCTACAGCCCAGAGGACACTGATTAGGGACTGGTGGCAAAGCAACGCTGCGGAAGGCGCTACTCTGAGTGGGTAAGATCGGCTCGTGTCTGCTGTTTGCCTAAGCCGGGTGTGGCGCCCAGGAATATTCCAAGGATCACGGCTCCTAGTCCCACAATCTGTAGTGCTGTGATGCTTTCATGCAGGAAGATGGAGGCCGTGATTAGGGAGACGAACGGCATGACGTTGGCGAACATGCTGGTGGTGCTGGCTCCGATCTCTTGGATGGAGCGGTTCCATAGATAGTTGCAGTACCCAGTGGCAATAGTGGCGGAGGCGATGGCAGCGATCCAGAAAATGGGGCCAGGCAGCTTCTGAGGTATTCCGTGGCGCATCACGTTCATGGTCGCAGGAAGAAGAAGCATCAGCGCGCCATATATCTGTATCATTGCCGTCAGTTGCAGGGGAGGAATGAGGTCGCGAGCTTTCTTGACAAAGATGCCACCCATGACGTAGGTAAGCATGGCCCCAAAGATCAGCAGCTCCGCCACGCCGATCTTTGTACCCATCAGGTGCCATTCATTGGCGACAGCTGCTACCACCCCGCCGAAACCGATCAAAACCCCTGTTAGACGCCTTCTTGTCAGAGGCTCATCAAGTACGAAGTGGGCGATTACGGCGGTGGCCAGAGGGTTAAGACTTAAGATAAGTGAGCTAAGGCCAGCCTTGGCCAAAGGCATGCCGCGCGCTAGACAGACTTGGTGTAGAAAAACGGCACAGAATGCGGCCCGCAACGCCAGGCGTCTGGCTTCAGGCACAATCTTCCTTCTTCTATGGCGGGCAGCAACGGGTATGAGGATGAGAGCCGCCATAGCCATACGAAAGGCCTGTAACTCGAGAGGTGGAAAATGGGAAAACAGGGCCTTGATCAGTACCGTGTTTGCTCCCCAGACCGTTGTGGCAAACATCAGGCGGAGGAACTGGCGCGTCGACATGTGCAATGCTTGTTGCCCTCGTTTCGAAACCGCAAGGTGGAAGTCTCAGGCATTGCCTGCCTGCGCCTAACCTTGTTCGGTCACCTTCCGGTAAGCGGTCTAGATCTTTAGTGGCAGGATTGTAGCTAAGATAGCACCGGTACTCATTGCTGCAAACATGTTTGCAGCTAGACCTACCAGTAGCAGCGCAGGCACCTCAAAAAACGGGTCTGGAAAGAGCATGATCCCCGACCAGCAGATGCCAATGAGACAGATAGCGACGAAAGCGGGACCGATAAGAGGGTGTGGGTGGACACGGGCCGCTCCAAAATACCCGATCAGGCCAAAGATCGCCAGATTGAGGTTTGGGATGGGTAACACCGAGGCAGCCAGGGACCCCACTACGACAAGAAGAATACATGATAGCCCTGCTGCAAGCTGTTGGCGTGGCGAGATCGGGAAAAGACGAAAGCCCCGAAGCCCCAGTTTCTTAATGCCCAACGGGTTCCATGAGATGGAGATGCGAGACATGGTACGGGCTCCTTTTCTTCGATATGTTCCGTACAGGTGGGCCTCAGGCGCGTCTCCCCAAGACATCTGGCGAGAGCGGCTAATACGGTGTATGTGTCTACGTAGTTCTGCGTGCACGGCCAAAACCCCTTGTAGGCATTGGGGAATGCGTGTACCCGACGTTTGTACGCATTAATGACAGAAGGGGCAGATGGCGGATATGGAGAAAGTCTATGCCATCGGTGTCGATCCGGGTAGCCACAAGTGCGGTATGGCAGTGGTGACCATGGCCGGGGTTTGCGTCGCTCGGTGTGTCGTCCATGTGGACGACTTCGAGCCGGTATTCTCCCAACTGGTACGGGAGTATCACCCCGCAGTAGCGGTGCTAGGTGATCGTACGGCAGCGGACGAGTTTCGCAGACGCTTGGAGCAGCTGACCCATGCGCTTGATTACCCCATCGAGATTCATATGGTATCAGAGCACCTGTCTAGTGAGGAAGGGCGGCGTCGCTACCTGCGGGCACATCGAAAAGGCTGGCGGCTTTTTGTGCCATTAGGGTTGCAGTGGCCCAGCGAACCGTATGACGATCATGTGGCTGAGGTTCTCGTCCTTCGCTATCTGCGGCAAGGGGGTACGCTAAGAGATCCGTAGCCAACCGTGGAAAAGAAGCAGGTACTGGCAGGCAGAATGGAGAATCTTTCTACACGGCATGAGGGAAGATGCCGGAAGGGTCGTGAGTCTCATGGGAGCGCTCCAAAGAGCAGGTGGCTGCATGCGAAGATCCATGCTATATATGGGGTTCCTTCTGCTGTTAGGCTATGCTTTGCTTGCCTGCGGCGCAGAGGCGAGTCCGTTTGCTCCGCTGCCCACAGGCCATTGGACTTACGCCGCGCTGTCGCGCCTGTCGGCAAGTGGTCTAGTTGATGTTGGCATCGGTTTTCTCCAACGCGGCGACTATGTTGTGTCTCGCTACGAGATGGCGCTTTGGCTGTCCCAGGCGTTGGATGTGCTAAACAGTGGCGAGCCAAGAGTCGTCGATGATGTGTCAGCGCAGATAGCTGGTTACAATGCGAAGCATCCAGGGAAGGCTCTGACCACAGATGAAGCACAGGCTCTCACGGACCTTCTGGCTTTTTTGCGTCCAGAGCTTAGAGATATGGGCTACATACAGGGTACCTCTCAGATGATCGCCACTACGTTGAGCTCTACGGATGAGGAACGGCAGTTGTTAGAGCTGGGGATGGCTGGTACAGGCGTGTTGCGCCTGCGTACACGAGGCGAAAGTGCCTCAGATGTCCCGCAGGTAGGCTTGGGGCTATCGCTTGATCTGGGTGATGTCTTGTTCACCGTCGGGCAGTCAACGAGCACTTATGAGGGGCAACTTGATAGCACTACCGAGTTGGGGCTGAATGTGCGGATGCAGAACGTACAGATCAAGCTGGGTTACAGTGCTCAGGGTGCTGCTCCTACGCTAAACCCCATCGGGGGGGCTAAGCGCACTGCCAGCGCTGGGTTGGAGTATGTGGTGACTCCAGAGAGCCGTGCCAGTGCCGACGTCTCCTACTCGGCGGATGCTGTGGGCAATACCACCACAACAGATTTCGGTCTGCGGTTCAACCAGCAAGGCACGTCGGTCACGTTGGGTTACCGTTTGGTGGACTTTGCAGGATCGCATCTAGAGCCACATCAGGACGCCCGTGACAACATTGCCACGGCAGAGTTTACCATCCGCTTCTAGATTGGCGCATGAGTAGAGTAAGCATTCGAGTGCCAGAGTTCGTTGAGAGAGTGTTTGTGTGGCGAGGATGAACCAAAGAAAGATCTTCGGAGGGGTGCTGTGATGTTGCGAAAGATAACAGTGGTAGCCTTACTGATGTCTCTGGTGCTGTCAATCACACCGCAGGCGTGGGCCGCGACACCGCTCGAGAGACTGGCGGAGGTCGAGGTGAGCTTGTTTGGAGCTCCGCAGGCTGGCGCGCTTTTACAGCGTCTCAATCATGCGGAGGCCACGCTTTTTGGAAAACCCGTTGGAAGTCAGGATCCTATCGTTGTCCGTATTGAGAAGCTGGCCAGGTTGGTGACAGGTAGCGGCGCTTCAGGCGCTTCTCTCATCATGAAGCTCAACGCGGCGGAATGGATGATCTTCCAGGATCAGACCATGGCCATTCCGCTTTTCGATAGGCTTGAGAAGATCGAAAAAGACGTATACGGAGACCCTAGTCAGGGGATCGGCGTGGAGGAGAGGATTAACGACCTGGTGTCGTTGGTATGGCCAGGTGGTGTGCTCAACACAGGTGAGGCACGGCTGTTGCCAGGCACCACAGTCAAAATCAAGTTGCTGACGGAGCTCAGCTCCACCACTAGTAAGGAAGGTGACCTCGTCCATTATCAGGTCTTGTCTGATGTCAGCCAAGACAACAAGCTGGTTATTCCGACGGGTGCATGCGGTACGGGCGTCGTTCAGAAGGTAAAGAAGGCCGGGCCTTTCGGACAGGAGGGTCAGGTTGGTATTGATTTTGGTTCCCTTAGAGCTATTGATGGCACTCTTATTCCCATGACGTTCCAGCCAAGGTCAGCAAGCGGGGTAGGCCAGGGTGAGCTCGCTGCTGGTGCCAGCTTGGGCGGTATGGTGCTTCTCGGTCCGCTTGGGCTTGCGGCTGGCTATCTTGTGCAGGGGAAGGCCCAGAGCATTCCTGTAGGCACTGAGCTGACTGTCGAGGTCAAGGATGCTGTGACGGTTAGGGCACTGTCGTTGCTTCCATTGCAGTGAGTGATGGGTCCTGACTGGCCGGGGTCGCAGCGATGGTTGCGGTCCCGGCTTTTCGCGGAAGTACGCGCAGGAGAGCAGAGTCAGCCTGACAGCGGTCTTTGGAGCACTTTGATGAGTCCTTTTGGGAGTGACGGAAATGCAGATCATCCAGATACCTCTCAGCTTGGTGCAGGAAGACCCACAGCATGTTCGGCTCAGTTCTGACCCGAAGGGGATCGAGAACTTAGCGAAATCAATGAATGATGTTGGCCTTCTTCACCCCATTTTGGTAAGGAAGGTAGCCCACGGCTATCAGCTTGTGGCGGGTCAGAGACGGTTGAGGGCCGCGTCTAGGTTAGGGTATGAGTCTGTACCAGCCATCGTGCTAGAACCTGGCGTGCCAGTGCGGCAGGTGCAACTGGTTGAGAATCTGCAGCGCGAGGATCTTGATCCGGTAGAGCGGGCGTTGGCCATCAACCAGTTCATGATGGCAGAAAAACTGACCAAGGTGGCCGCAGCGGAGCGATTGGGGGTACCACGCACGACACTTACTGAGTGGCTAAATGTTCTCGAGGTTCCCGAGCGTTACCAGAAGGCTCTCGTCGAGAATTTTCGCGGTGGCGACTCTGCGCTCACGGTCTCGCATGTCTCGGAAGCGAAAGGTTTGGCGAGTCGTTTGCGTAGCCCTGGTCTTTGCACAATCGTGCTTGACGCTGTACTCGACTACAGGCTAAGCAAGGCTGAGACGCGTGAGGTCTGCGCCCTAGTACGGGAGAGCATGGATCTAAGTGTCGACGAGGCTGTGCTGGTGGTGCGTCGACCCTCTGAGATAAGCCGGCTGAGCGATGACTTGGGAGACGGGCGTTTAGCAGTAGAGCGCAATCTCGACAGATGGAGGTATGCACTGGAGCGTTCCACAACCACGTTGCTGGAGCTCGGGCGAATCTCACCGCGCTACCTGGCGCCAAACGAACGTCGGCGTCTGGTAGACAGGTTGCAGCACTTGCAGGAACTCGTGGAGGGCGCGCTGCAGCAGATGGCCGAAGAACGAGACGTGCGGAGAGCGGGTAAGGTCTCTTAAGGACGCGTGTGCGCATGTCTTCACTCTTAGGCCCCCTAATGGAATTGGACAATCGGACCAGATACGGTAAGGTATGGAAGAAGGGTGTTGGGTCCTCGCCTCCCCCGGGGGAGGCGAGCGGAAACCGTGTCACACCCCCTTCGCCTCTCGCTTGAAAAGACGAAGGGAGCGTTTATCTTGAGCCGCCAAAAGTACGATGTTGATTTCAAGGTCCGAGTTGTTCAGGAGGCTATCGAAACTGGCAACGGGAGTATTGTGGCCAGACGTTACGGACTCGCCCCCGCAGTCGTAAACCGATGGGCCAGAAGCTACAAAGAGCATGGTGTTGACGCCTTTACCTCCCCGAAGAAGCGCTCGCGTTCTGGCGGGGGGCCTGATCCACGTACGCAGGGGATTGAGCGGGAGAACGACCAGCTTAAGCGCCTTCTGGGCGAGAAAGACCTCGAGATTGCCATTTTGCGTGACCTCGTAAAAAAGGGGACCCATCTTTAGATGAGCGTCTCGAGGTAGCCAACAAATGGATCGCAAAGGGCTACCCAGTGTCTTGGGTTCTACGCTTCGCGGGTGTTTCGCGCTCAACGTACTACTGGCGCCTCCAAAACCCGAAAGGAGGCAAAAAGCGAAAGCAGGGCGGCTCGCGTGGGCGACCAATTCCCGGATTCTCCTTCACCACGAAAGGCGAGATCGTTAGTGACGAGTGCATAAAGGAGCTTCTCTTGGCTGCCATCAGCGGCGACGGCTACCCCTATGGCTATCGCAAGCTGACGAGCTGGTTAAAGAGAGAGCACGGGCTCAGAATCAACAAGAAAAAAGTGTACAGACTCTGCAAAGAGCTAGGGATTTTGCAGACTCAACGTCGATTGCGGCCTCGCCTTGCGAAACGCAAGGTAGCCACGAACAGGGAAATCACAGGTATCAACCAGCTGTGGGAGACTGACATCAAGTATGGTTACATTGCCGAAGAACGTCGCTTCTTCTTCGTACAGACGGTGATAGATGTGTACGATCGCATGGTGCTCGACTATCACATTGGGCTCAGTTGCACGGCCGAGGAAGCCGCTGCAAGCATTCAGGGGGCCTGCCAGCGCCGAGCTACTGAGACTGGCGATGCTACCGTGATTATCCGCTCGGATAACGGACCGCAATTCGTGAGCCATCGCTTCCAAGCAGCATGCGAGGGACTCGGATTGGAGCATGAATGCATACCAGTAAGGACTCCGAACAAAAACGCCCACATCGAAGCCTTTCACTCGATACTGGAAGATGAATGCTTCAGCCGGTACGAGTTCAACAGCTTCGCTGAGGCCTACGTGACAGTCGTTGAATTCATGGATTACTATAACCACCGCAGGCTTCACGGCTCCTTGCGGGATGTACCCCCGGCCGAGTACCATGAAGCATGTGTGAGCAATACTGCGAGACCAACCGCTATCCGGCTCTAGGTGTCCAATTATAGGGGGTTAGCGCGTTCAGGCAAGCATGTAAGCCCCTCATGGTTTGCTGAGGGGCTGTCTTATCTGCCACGGGGTGTTCTCTGAGTTTCAGGACCGAAGTTTCGGTTGCTCTTCGGTCGTCATCCGCTCTTCGGCCAACCCGGCTGAGATCAGCAGATACTTGGGGTCCACGCCCAGTGCTTCAGCAATACGGCAGATAATCGGTCTCGGAGGGACAAAGCCCTGCATGATATGATCGATGGTGGAGACTGACAAATCAGCGTGATCCTCTAGATAGGACCAGGGGTGACGGTCATCAGTAAGGTAGACATTGAGCACTTCAAGAAACGTTGATCCAAGAGGAGGCGTAGGGCCGCGTAGAGCGGGCGGTCGGTCAC
>JBMNJG010000015.1:0-42741 GCA_050951545.1 Limnochordia bacterium
CGAAGGTGACCCCCGCGGGCCGAAACTACCTGGTCACTCCAGAGACGGGGGTTGCGGAGGTCCTCGTTCATCTACGCTCGGACGTGACGGGTGCTGGCCGAGTCGAATTGCCCTTCCGCGTACTCCCGATGGAGTGGTGCTTTGCTACCATACCCGTCACGGGTGACCTCCAATGGGGGACGCTACCCTTCCTGCTTAGAGCGGATACGCCCCTGGAGCTGGTTGAGAAAAGCCTGCTGGTGCGCACGTATTTCAGTGAACTTGTGCGATTGCAGGTGAAGCTCCTGATCAATGGGGAACCAGCCTCCGTATATGTGGAGCAACAGCTAGGCGCTGGCATTAAACGAGCCCGGGTGGAATTGAACCACTTTCATGATGCTCTGCTGGCTCACATCAATGAAGAGGTAGAGTTGCACCTTGAGGTGAGTGGTGAGAAATTCGCGTGGCAGGCTCACGTGGCGACCATTGAGCTGAATTGGCGCGTGGAAAACCTGCTTGTGTTCATAAGTGAGGGCGGCACCTACTCCCTTCAGGCTAGTTGGCAAGAGATCTCCCCGCCCAATGGACAAAGATATCTGACGCTAAGGGACCTGTGGCGCCCCGGGCGCACATTGCGCGTTCCGATCTCGGACTCTGCCTCTCGAGTGACTGCCGAGTTTTCAAGGACCGAGCTGTTGCCCGGGCGCTACAAGGTGGGCTTTGAGGTGCCGCCGCGCTGGGGGAAAACGGCTCGCCATCCCGTGAAAATGACTCCCCAACCGATACTTGAGATCGGCAAGGATGAGTGGTCCAGGCTTGTCGCTGGCAGTAGAACCCCTGCGCAGTGGCTTGTGGCGGCTCACGCTCGGTTGGATATCGGGCGGGTGGCGTTTCGAGAGTTGACGCTACCCCGCCGAGCGCTCTGGCAAGAGGCCGAGTTGGTGGGCTTAGGTGAGTTGCTCGTACAAGCCACACAAGCGGGGCACGTGATGAGCTTTGCGCCGCTGATTCGAGAGTGGGCTACAGACGAATCTACGCTGTTTTGCGTGAGCGAAGCGTTTGCTACTGCGGTGCCCAGGGCCGATGTGCGAACCCTAGGCATGGCCCTTGAACTGCATGTGCGTCCCAACCCTGGGAGAAAGCAAACAGACCTAGCCACTTATGCTTCTTGGCCAGTGTTGGCGACACTGCATGGGTATCAGTCGTTACCACCTCTACAGTGCGCGAAGGAGCACGCCTGGGGCCTGGCGTATGCGCTGCGCGATCCCGAGGCTGTTGCTGACGAGGTGCCAGAAGGTCTTGGCCAACATGCGCCCGGCGCCTTGTTAGCCAAGTGGTTGGGCGAAAAGGGGAGCACAAGCATGTTGCGGCACCTGAAAGATACTGGCCGGCTCCACGGTGCTGTCGAATCCATGCAGGCGCACCATGCCCAACTGGTTGAGTTCGCGAAACGGCTGAGAAAAGCAGGTCATAAACCACCCAAGAGCCTGGAGACTACGATCGACGCTCACGATGACTTGTTACGCGCGTTGCGGATGAAAGAGAGTACATTCGCCGCAGACGCGCCTTCTGCTAACCGGACAGTGCGGCTCGCCTATGTCTGCGCCGCTGTTGCCTTGTTGCAAAGAATGATGGTGAGAGACTACGCCAGAACGAGGCGTATGCTTGACAACCACCCCGAGTGGATTGAGGTAAGTATCATCTGCCCCCCGCTTCATGACTACTACCTTCTCCTTGCCGAGACTTATTTTCGCGAGGCGGATCCAGTAAAACAGTATCGAAGGAGATAGCACCCATGTCGTTGCATCCACTTGAAACCGCGCAAGCAGTCGAAGATTCCTATCGCTCCTATTTGTTGACCACCTTTCGATTTAAAGATGATCACATGCAGTCGATGTGGCAAGCCCGGTTGCAGGAGCCCGGGGCGATTGCCAAGGGACCCTATTTGGAGGCTACTCCGCCGTATATTGCAGATTGCTCGGTGGAGGAGTTGTGCACTTCGGGCTTTCTACATCGGGATCTCCTAAGAGCGGATAAGGACTCGCTTCCTCCGGACCGTCGGCTCTACCGGCATCAAGTGGAAGCTATAGAAAAGCTTCTCGCCGGACGTAATGTGGTTGTCGCCACGGGCACTGGTAGCGGCAAAACGGAGACTTTTCTGCTACCCATACTCGACCATCTGCTCGAAGAAAGCGCGGCTGGGACACTAGGGCCAGGGGTGCGGGCGCTGCTTCTGTACCCGATGAACGCCTTAGTCAATGACCAGCTTGGACGGCTGAGGGAATTGCTGGCCGCTTTTCCTGCCATCACATTTGGGCGTTTCACAGGGGAGACCAAGAATGACCCGAAAGAGGCACTAGACCACTTTGTCACGACCAATCCGGGGGAAGCCATACTTCCCAACGAAAGATTGTCCCGGGACGAGATCAGGCTGGCTCCCCCGCACATTCTGGTCACCAACTTCGCCATGCTGGAGTACCTGCTATTGCGCCCCGTAGATACTCCCTTGTTTGACGACCCTACCTTTGCTCGGCATTGGCGCTACATTGTCCTTGACGAGGCCCACAGTTACGATGGCGCTAAGGGCGCGGAGATTGGCATGCTGTTGCGGCGTTTGCGGCAAAGAGTTGTAGGAGGTACTCCGGGTCTTTTGCAGTGCATCGCCACCAGTGCTACGTTAGGGCGTGGTCGGCAAGATGCCCAAGCTGTTGTGAATTTCGCTAGCCAGCTTTTCGGAGAGACGTTTGAGTGGCAGAAGGATGATCCGCAACGCCAGGACGTGATCTTCGCCAGTAGAGTACCTAGCGAGGTAGCCGTCGCAGGCAAGACGTGGACAGCTTCTCGACCCTATTACTGTGGCTTGAAACAAGCCCTCGGGGAGGGAAACGGGCGCCAGGTGACGCATTTGCTCCAGGAAGCGGGTGTTCCTGCAGACGCCGTGAACCAGCTTTCTGCAGCAGTAGAGATCGTCCAGGGGGAGCGGGAGACCGCCGCGGCAAGTGCTTTGGGCACCGTAGAGACACCAGTGGCAGCCCATGGGGGAACAATTAACGCCGCTTTGTTTGCCGCTTTGAGCGAGGATGCGCATGTACAACGCCTGAAACAACGGCTTTCCGCTGGTCCAGCCGAACCTTATGAGCTGGCGCCGCTATTGTGGCCTGAGCTGCCCATAGAGGAGGCGATAGAGGAGCTCGTCAGTCTCGTGGAACTCGGTACGCGAGCCAAACCAGACGAGAGTAGTAGCGCACTCTTGCCCGCCCGTTATCATCACTTTGTACGGGCTCTTGAAGGGGTTTTTGTTCGCTTTGCCCCCGACGCGGAACTATACCTGCATCGAGAGGTTCAGCGTGAAGGAGCGGTTTTTGAGGCAGCCGTCTGCCGCCAGTGCGGGCAACTCTACGTGACGGGTAAACGAGATAGTGAGCAGCGTTTGACCCAAAGCTCCTTTGAAGGATCGGAGCTCTACATGCTCGCGCCGGAAATGCTGAACCCCGATGAAGACGATGAGGACGAACAGATCCTGCACGAGGCCGATGTCGCAAACACTACGCCCCTTTATCTATGCGCGTGGTGTGGCCAGGTGCACCCCAAGCGGCCACTGGCCTGCTGCCCCAGAGGTCGCCTCGTGCGTGTTTGGGAAGTGAAACGCTCGGCGACGGGTCTGACGCGTTGCGGTGCTTGCGGCACTCGGGCGCAAGACCCGGTCTCCACCGTGCAGACGGGCCGCGATGCTCCTGCGGCGGTGTTAGCTAGCGCTCTTTACGAACGTCTACCTGAATACTGCCGCAAACCGCCATCGAGGCCAGCTGCTGTCCCCTCGCGCTGGGGTCGAGTGCCCCACGCTTCCCGCGATATCGAGGGGCGCCCGACACGTAAGCTGCTGACCTTCTCGGATAGCCGTCAGGACGCGGCGTTCTTCGCCTGGTATTTGGGCTCTACGCATAACGACATGCTGTGGCGTCGTGCCGTCTTGCAGGCCGTCCGACAGCTTGAGAAGCAGTATGGCGTGCGTCCACGTGTTTCTGATATCATTAATCCTCTGGTTGAAATTGCGGATGCCGCCGGGCTTTTCCTGGACGCGGTCACGGACATAGAAAAGAGCCGCCAAGCGTGGCGCTTTCTCCTGCGAGAGTTTAAGGCTGGGCTTCGCGTGAGTGGTCTTGAGAGTACTGGCGCTTTGGCCTTCCACCCGGAAGCGGATTTTTGCCCCTTGGATTTTGCCCCGTGGTCTTTGTCACCAGCGCAGAGCGGCGAACTATGGCGTTTGCTGCTCGATCAGTTTCGCATCCGGGGTGCGATTCGCTTTCCACCGGATGTTTCGCCGACAGATGAGTTTTTTGCTCCCACGAATCGCAAGGTCTATTACCACGCAGCTGAGACCCGCACCACGCGGGAGGGAACCGTGCTGAGTTGGGCACCGAAACGGGACAAAAATGGGCGAACGGACCTGCTAACTCGCCTGCTGGCTGCAAAGGGCGTAGAGGACGCGGCGGCTGTCAAAGAGGCTGTGTATGGGAGCTGGAGTCTGCTCGCGGAGGATTTGGCCAAAGAGGACGAGCTCGTGCGTGCTATTCAGCTAACGGATGTGGGGCGGTGTTACCAAACGGATCCCGATTTCTGGAAGGTGACCACGCAAGGCCCGTGGGGGCAGTGTAGCCGCTGCGGTACACTGACCAGTAGGCCCAGGCTAGGTATCTGCCCGGTTTACCGTTGTGATGGCGTGGTGCGACCGATTGAACCAGAACATGCGCTTCGCGACCATCACTATCACCGTCTTTACAACGTCCCGATTCTGACCCCCATGCGTGTCGAAGAGCATACGGCGCAGCTAGGCCCCGATGCCGGAAGTCAGATTCAGGAACAGTTTGAAAATGGGCAGGTGAACGTGCTTAGTTGTTCCACGACGTTCGAGCTCGGGGTGGATCTCGGCGAACTTGAGGCGGTGATGCTGCGCAATGTACCCCCGGAACCAGCCAACTATGTGCAGCGGGCAGGACGAGCAGGGCGCAGGCGTGATGCCACAGCTTTTGTGCTCACCTTTGCCCAACGTCGTTCTCACGATGCGGCGCACTTTCGCCAACCACAACGGATGATCGCAGGAGAGATTGCTCCCCCTAGCATCACTTTGCGCAATGAGAAGCTGGTTCGCCGACATCTCTACGCGTGTGTCTTCTCATGGTATTTCCGTAAGCGCGCCGACGAGTTTCGTGATCTTCGCTACCTGGCCGCACTGGTACCCGAAGGAAGGCCATTTGCGGTACTTGAGGATCTTTGCCAGTGCCTGCAGAGCCGTCCCCACGACCTACTCAAGATTCTCGAAGAGGTCTTGCCCCTGGAGATGCAAGAAGCCTTAGGAATCGCGGATTGGAGTTGGGTCGAAAGGCTAGCCTCACCGGACCCCGAGGTCGGCGCGGCCTTGTATCGGGCAATCAGCGACCTGAGTACCCAACTGGAAGAGATTGATCGGGTGCGGACTGAACGCTTTGCCCAAGGTAAATCCTCGGACTATCTGTTGCGTCTGCGTGCGACGCTCACGGGAAGGGATGTTATTTCCTTTCTGTCAACGGCAGGTGTTGTGCCAAAATATGGTTTTCCGGTGGATGTGGTCGGCTTGCAGATTCTCAATGACAGCGTGGAAGCGGGCCGCCTGGAACTGCAACGTGATTTGCGCTTGGCCATCGGGGAGTTCTCTCCGGGCAGCCAAGTGGTCGCCGGGGGCTATGTGTGGACCAGCTATGCCCTCAAGAAGGCGCCGCGCAAAGATTGGGAGCGACGTAGCTATGCCCTATGTGGCGAGTGCGAGGCGTACAGCGAACGACTTGATATAGATCAAGAGACTCAACTAGTTTGTTCGGGATGTGGCCAAGTCATCCCCCGAACGCGTACCTATGTAGTGCCGGAGTTTGGGTTTGTCACCAGGCGCGAGGACGCCTTGACGCGGCCCCGACAGACACGCCCCCAGCGGGGTCATACGTCTCGAGTCTTCTTCAGTCATATGGATGAGCAGACCCCCTTTAGCGAGCATCAGCAGGGGATTGCGTCCTTGCCAGGCGGGGCGGTGGAGTGGATTTTCTCTTCACGGGGCAATCTGGCGGTGATCAATCAGGGAACGGCGGGGGCCGGGTATCGGCTCTGTAGGGTCTGTGGTTTTGCCGAACCCATGGCAGGGGCCAACAAGGCGAAACCCCTGCACGATCGGCCGATGGGCGGCAAGTGCGAGAATCGACGCCTCGACTGGGTAGATCTGGGGCATCGTTTCAGCACCGATGTGTTTTCCATGCACTTTCCGTTTGCTCAGCCTGATCAAGGATTCTGGCTTTCGCTTGTCTACGCCTTGCTAGGAGGCGTCAGCGCTGCCATGGACGTGGCGCAGGCAGACATAGATGGTTGCGTCTATGTTGATCTGGGGGGGCTGGCGCGGCCGGCACTGATCATTTTCGACGATGTCCCGGGTGGCGCGGGTCACACCAAACGTCTTGTGGAGCCCGGAGCCCTAGAGCAGGTGCTAAAGGCTGCCTTATGGCGCGTAAACGATTGTGAGTGCGGAAGTGATACCAGTTGCTATGCCTGTTTGCGCAGCTACAGAAATCAGTGGTGCCATGACAGATTGGTTCGCGGTCCTGTCGCGGATTACCTAAAGCGCTTATTGGGGGTCAACTAGGAGTAGTCGCGAAAGCGCTTCATCGGGGTCGCAACATCCATGTTGCTCCATGGATGTTGTCGAGACAGCAGGGACCGCGCTTCCCAGTACGTGGGACGGTTTGGTCAACTTCGCCAAGAAGCTTACGAAGCTCGGCCCAGATGGCCGACCTGAAGTGTTCGGCTACTCTGTATATAGCCTCGGTGGTTCGGTCTCTTTCATCGACTTCGAGAGATGTCTTGAGCAACTGGGAACCAGAAGTATCGAGATGGATTCGGGCGCGATCAATATCAACAGCGATGCCGGACGCGGAGCACTTAACTATCTTGCCGGCGTTGTACAGGCGGGTATGCCCAATCTCCAAAGAGGTAGCTTCATTCTCGGTAATGTCGCCGTTATGCACTGGGCCAGTCCGCGCGAACTCAGCGACGCCATCAATGCTTTTGGTGGCGCGGAAAAGGCCAACTTGTCCTTGCAGCGTTATGTGGGCCCTGAGCCCGGCAGAGATCTGACTCACTATTGGTCGGGCATTCTGTTCATGGTGTCTACCACCAAGCACCCGCAAGAAGCCTGGCGGGTGATAGAAACCTGGATGCTATGCCTCACTGGGAGTTTGGCCCCTTTGCCTATCCCGAACTGCGTACAGGTCCATACGCAGACCAGATAATCAGGGTGATGGACGGGCCCATCATACCCTACGGCTCTCGCCATCCTTTGTATACCGCGTTTCGTACCCCGGTTGGCGACATCTTGACTCAGGCCATTCAAGGAAAGATGCCAGTGCCAGCTGCACTTGAGCAGGCAGAAAAAACGCTGCGGCAAATCGTGGCTGAAGCGGAGAAGAAGTAGTCTGCTAGCTTTCTCTGGGGTTCAAGTCTGAGGCCCTAATCCCGGCATCCATGGTTGGGAAATCGAGCGGGCCAGTTTCGTACGTCGCGACGCGTCTCCAGCATAGCACTTGCGTAAGCACGCATACTGTCGATTGGTTGTACTGGATCTCCAGCGATTGCCGTAGTTCAAAGAGTGGATGTGGCACTCAGCCACCACGCTATTTCAGTTGACGTGTGCGGGATTGTGGAGAGCTCTTTCAGAAGTCAGCACGTGACAAGGAGGAAAACGAGGACACCAGGGTTGCCGAGGGGGGTTAAGCGTTGGCCGATCGAATTCCAGACATTGGAATCCTCTGCGACGATCACGTACCCGATGACGACGTCGATGCGTTGGCAAGCGCTCTAGCAGTGGGCGGGTTGGACATTCAGATCAGGCGGCGACGGTCTGGTCCCTACGCTGGCCTAGAATGGCTAGCGGTTACAAGCCTAGTGGTGTATATCTTCAGACCTTATCTCGATGCCTTTCTGGGAGAGGCCGGAAAGGACCACTACCAGTTGCTTAAGTCGGCTTTGTCGTCGGTGAGCAAGGCGGTTATGGGCAAGGGGAGGATCATTGAAGCCGGGGGTGTGTCAAGGTCAAGTCGTTTCTCCACGGAGTTATCTCTGATAGCCGAAGATGATGACGGTCAGCGGTTCAAGCTTCTCTTCCGAAATCTTGCGTCACCAGAAGACATTGAGGCGGCTGTTGGGGCATTTCTAACGTTCCTTGAGCGGTACTTCACTGAGGAAATCGATGAGAACATGAAGCGGGAATGTGAGCGCGTGAGATGCTCAGGAGGTACCGTCCTGGTTACTTACGAGCCTGATCGACAGCGATTGGTTGTTGTCGATCCCTTACCGCGCCATATCCGGGACAGGGTGGACTCTGCGAGATGATCACGCAGGTGACAAGCCCCCGGCGCAGAAGAGTATGTAACGGTACATACTGCCCTTACGAAGAGCATCGTGGTCTGGTTAGGAAACGCGTTGGCGGGATAGCTTTCGACCAACCATGTGGAGGTCAGTCTGTCGGGGGGGATGATCTTGGCATCTGTGTTAGATTCGTGTGAGCCTAGACCAGAGATCTTGAGGGGCACCTTTAACCCTGAAGTGTTTACGGCCTCGCTCAGTCCGGTACTGGAGTATTACCGAAGCGGAAGGCGAGGCATAGACGAGGTATATACTGACGCTGAGGTGTTTTTTGCTGAAGCCACCGTTCCCACCCAAGGCCTTCGGACCACCCTCAGTGAAGTCTTTGCCAGGCTCGCAGGCGATGTGTCGGTGCCGGCCATCCACCGCTTGGAAACGGCCTTTGGCGGGGGAAAGACACACACGCTCATTGCCTGCGTGCACATTGCCATGCGAGGGAAGGAACTCCGAAACGTCACCGGGGACCTCGTTGACGAACGCCTTCTGCCTCTCCCCGGATCGGTGGCCGTGGTCGGTATTGCTGGTGACCAGATTCCGGTACATAGGCCGCAGGGCGATGCTCTTGTTCCGTATACCCTCTGGGGTGAGATTGCCTATCAGGTAGGCGGCGATGATCTCTATAACGAGGTTCTGGAAGAGGCCACGTCTCACGCGGCTCCCGGCGATGTGTATTTCAGAAAAGTGTTTGGCCAGCGTAAGGCGCTGATCATGCTCGACGAGTTGGCGCAATATGCGGCTCGTCTTGAGGCAGCGCGCTCCGATGGCGCCAGCCAGTTGGCCGCCTTTCTCATGTCTCTTCACGGATATGCCCGGACGCACCCAGGGGTGGCTGTCGTGTTAACCCTGGCGAGTGCATCGGATGCCTTTGCCAAGCAGACAGAGCACCTCGCAGCCCTCGTCAGTGAGGTCCGTGGTGAGGAGACTAGCGAAAGTGACGCTTTAGGCATCGGCGAGCACGCCGTGAGGGGCGTAGCCAGTGTTGTGGCCCGAGACGCGGTGCAGGTGACACCAGTGATGGCCAATGAGATCTCAGCAGTCCTTGCCAAAAGGCTTTTCAAGTCAATCGATGCTGAAGCGGCCAAACAGACGGCGGATCTTTACATGGACATGTATGAGCGCAATGCCGAATCGTTGCCTGATGTGGCGACCAACGCCAACTCCCGGGACCGGATGATTGCTCACTATCCTTTTCACCCGACGCTTGTCGATTTTCTCAACTTCAAGCTGTCCGAAGCAGAGAATTTTCAGGGAACACGCGGTGTGCTTCGCGTACTATCTTTGGCGGTACGCAGCCTATGGCAGAAGCAACAGGCGGTGCCAATGATCCATGCCTGCCACCTCGATATGCGTTCCGATCGGGTGGTCGACGAAATCCTGGGCCGGACAAGCAGCCCTGACTTGCTTGTCGCTCTCAACGCCGATATCGGTAGTGTTGATACGGAACGCCTCGCAGAGGCCACAAGTAACGCCGAGATGGCTGATGCACGGAATCCGCATCCCGAGGGTTTTTCGATGTATGAGTATAGCTGGAAGACAGTCTTTTTCCACAGCCTTGTCGGCAGGGCCGACGGAATCACCTCTAATCTTTTTGGCTTGACCGAGTCCGACGCGCTGTATGCCACCTCGTTTCCGGGCCTCACGCCGCCGCAAGTGCGAATCGCGTTGGAGGAGATCCCGAGGAGTGCCTTCTACTTGCGTTTTGCGGATGGCAAGTACTTTGCCAGTGATGAACCGACCATCAACAGTGTGTTGGCCCGCATTCGGCGCACCGTGCGGGGCAAGGAAATTGACGATTTGGTTGATCAGGCGACGGGGAAAATCCTCCAGGGTGCGGCAGGGGGTTTCTCGATCGAGAACTTCATCTCGCAACCTGAGCACATACCCGACGGCAAGGGGCGGCCCGTATTGGGGGTTGTTTCTGTAGGGGCTGAGACGATCAGTGTCGAGGAAATGCTGACGACTGTCGGGTTTAACCGGCCCCGTCTAGAGCAGAACGTGGTGTTGCTGTTGGTCCCGACGACTGTCACCGTCAAGGATGATCAAGCGCAGGGATCGCTGACGATAGGGGCACATACGAGCCGTGGCGAGGAGGCACACGAGCGGATTAGGCGTATTGCTCGTGAAGTGAGGGCTTTACGCCTTTTGGCGAGTGATCCACAGAAGTACGGAATCAGCCATCGGCAACTTCAGGACCCGGAATTCCAGAACATGCGTTCTGAACGAGAACAAGCTCTCCATACGGCGGTGGCGGGGGCCTACTCGCGCCTGTTCTTCGCTTCCGCGTCAGGTGGTATCGTTGAACGGGAAATCCGGACTGCAGGTGGCGAAGGCGGTGCTCCCTTTATCCAAACCATTCGTGAGATGCTTATCGCCGAAGGAGAGCTCCTGACGCCCGAGCATACGACTCGCTCAGACGTGATGAATGCGACCAAGTTGTTTTTCGCGGACCATGACGTCATCTCTTTGCAGGAGTTGCGCCGCAGGTTCCTGTCGTATAGGGACTGGCCAATGCTTGAGAACGCGAGTGTGCTTGAACCACTTATCAGAGCCGGTGCGAGCCAGGGTGCGTGGTATGTTTACCGGATGGGTGAACAAGGGTCTTCACGGCCTGAGGAGATATACGGTGGCGAAACGGATGTGCCAATGAGCGCTAACCTCATGCAAGGTGATTATTCCATTGTTTCAGCCGCAGGTGCAAAACAACGCGGTTGGCTCGAAGAACCGGGCGTGAGCGTTGAAGAGATTGAGCGTGACATCGTCAATGCCTTAGACGTAGCCGGCATTAGCACTGTACAACAGGTGAAGGAAGTTGTGGAAGGCAAATACGGGGAGCTACCGCAGGACCTTGTGGAGTCAGCCGTGGCGGGGGTCGTGAGACGGGGCAGGCTGATAACCTATCAGGGCAGCAAGGAGCAAGACAGCAAGCCGGAGCTCATTTCGGGCGTCGAGGCCATAGCGCACGTTCCTCACGCAGATGACGTCCTGGTCACCCGACAGGAAGCGGAGGCCCGGGGTTGGATGTCCACGCGCCGCGATCAGCTGGTGCTATCCGGCCACGAGGGAGCAGCGGTCCTGCGCGGCATTATCCCGAGACTAGGCAGTATCTACAATCGAGGGGCGACGACGACGATCGATAGCTTGGATGTCGGCGAGATCGCCTTGCCTGGTGGTGGCATGCTCAGTGTTCACTTGCAGCAGGTGACTCCGGACGACATGAAGGCACTCGCCGAGTTGTTTGAAGTGCTCGGTGCCGTCATGAGTCAGGGCGAATTACAGGAGACCTTTCTTTCCATAGAGCAGCCCGATGATGGCTGTCCGTTTGTGGCCGAAGTGAAGAAGATGCGGGGCGAGAGATGTTCACATGAGGAATAACACCGAGGTGCACAACGGTGCACAGCCGAAATACACAAAACGCGTTATTGCCATGACACGCGTCTCCCCTTGGGTGCTAAGGGTGACAGAGCACAAGGGTAAACCAGCCCCTGTGTTCATTATTAAGGAGCGCTTTTTACTCGATCCCCAGGGGCAGGAGGAAAACAGTAAGCCCCCGAAACCGGTGCTTCGCGATCGGGGCTTGATCTACGGAGAGGCCCTGCGGCGCTGTCTGCCGGTGATACGGAGCATTGTCGGTGAGGTGCGCGACGAGGCTGGTATCCCACTTGAACTGCAGCAGTTTATCCCGACGGGGCGCATCACGTTTCGGGGCAATCTGCCTCTAGATGCGGAGGCTGGCACCAAGCTCGCCCTCATGTTCAAACTACAGGAACGTCTGGAAAACATGGACCGGGTGGAACTGATTGCGTGGCGTGTCCACCGCTTTACGCGCGAGGAAGCCGAGTATTGGCGAACCCGCTCAACTCAGTATGGCCGTACGGGAAATCGGTGGGCTATTGTAGGCATGCGGACCATGCTTGGCGGTCAATCTGGCGATCCACACATCCAGCAGATGCTCGATAGGCTCAAGCAGTAGGTGAGTACGCGCCGGAGGGATGGCGAACGATGATCAATGCAGTTCGTGGTACTAGGGTTTCTGACACCCGCTTGATTGAGGCGGGTTTTCCATGCCACCAAGTGGGCGCAGAGACGCAGAGGGAGCGTGGAGCCAGCTCAGCACTTCCACCGCTGTATTTCCTCCATGTATGGTGGGCCAGACGTCCCTTGACACCCAGCCGGGCCGCGATCCTGGGCTCCCTTCTGCCAGCGGATACCGATCCGGACTGGTTTCTGCGAGAGTTGGGCATCGAAAAGGTCCAAGCGATGGTTGGGGATGTGCCGTGGACTCTTGGGAATCGTTTAATCGGACGAATTGTGCTGACGGATACCGGCGACGAGATACTACCAGTCGACGCTGTCGTGGGTCGGGCGTTTCAGAATGAGCAGATCCGGCGCACAAGAAACCTGCAGATGATTCGCGAGATCAAAGCCGCTGATCCCACGAAGGCCCAGGACTTAATCCTTTCGCGGTGGGCTGCTGAGAATAGGCCCTTCCGTGTCGTAGACGTGGCTGCAAGGGAGTATTTGCCCATCGTCAGAGTGGCTGGTGATCCCGATTGGGCTCAACAACGGATCGCATGGGAATCGGAACACGGCTTACGTACCCCCGATGACAAATATGGTTACTCGAGAGCATTTGGCCAAGCGAAGAGCTGCACATTACCCAGAACCGAGAGAAAGGTCGTCTTAGATTGCACGGCGGGGGGGGGATCAATCCCCTTCGAAGCACTGCGACTCGGGCACAACGTGATTGCCAACGACTTGAACCCGGTGGCGGCGGTGATTCTGCATGCTACGCTGGATTACCCTGCCCGATTCGGAGCGGAACTCGCTGATGACATCGAATGCTGGGGCAGCCTTCTTCGGTGTGAAATGGTTCGAGAGATCGGGGGTTTGTTCGTTCCATCCCAGTTGGTGGGCGACGAGCGGACGGTTTTGGAACAGCACCTGTGTAACACACCACGGCTAATAGGTGAGTTTTGCGCTGAAGAGCTAGATGGCTACCTCTACACCCGCCAAGTCACCTGTCCCCACTGCGGTGGGGAAGCGCCACTCCTCAACACCTGCTGGCTCTCCAAGTCGGGCGATAAATGGGGTGTGCGCATTGTAACCGATGGCAAACCCCGAGGCGGTAAGGTGTCCTTCCAGACCTACCGTATCAAGGGCTCTCGGGGACCTACCGGCGAGAATCCGGACATGGCGACAGTAGCCAGCGCTGTTGGGACTTGCATACATTGCCGCCAAGCCATCTCCGCAGATGAGATCAAGGCCCAAGCCAGAGGTGAAAGCCCGCACGGCACGTGGCAGGACCGGCTTTACTGCGTCGTGGCTGAGCGTTATCAACCCAAGTTGGACAAGAACGGCCAACCCGAACGCTACAAATCAGGTGAACGCAAAGGCGAGATCAAGACCGAAAAGATCCGTTTCTTCCGCCCACCCAACGAAACTGATCTAGAGGCCCTTGAGGAAGCAGAAAAGCGACTGAAAGCCCGCTGGCCTGAATGGGAACGACAAGGGCTCATTCCTGTCGGAGAAGATCCCGGGAAGGTCATAAGACCGTTGAGCCTCTGAGAGTGGGCATGACCCGCTGGTGCGATATGTTTACCCCGCGTCAACTACTGGGCCACGTGACCCTTATTGAGGAGCTCAATCGGCTAAAGCCAGAGATCATGAAAAAGCACGGTGAGGAACGCGGCCGGGCCATCGTGACCTACCTGCAGTTTGCCATTGATAAGGGTGTGGACTATAACAGCCGGCAGACAAGGTGGCACTACAGTCGCGGGGTTCTCGTAAACACATTTGGCCGTCACGACTTCTCAGTGAAGTGGACTTTCGGCGAGATGATCTTTACTGGCCCGAACTCAGGTGCGGCGTGGGGCTTGTCACAGGTGGTCGATGCCTATAGAGGCATTGCGAGTCTTGTCGAACGTGTTCATGACTCATCAGGTGGCGAGGCTCCTCCTGTCAATATCCGTTGCGGCACGGCCGCACATACCGGGCTGGTAGACAAGTCGGTTGATCTCGTATGTTTCGACCCGCCATACTACAATAACGTCCAGTACGCCGAGCTATCCGATTACTTCTACGTCTGGCAACGGCGCACGCTCAGCGACCTCTATCCCGATGTGTTCCAGCGTAGGTTAACAAATAAAGGCGAGGAAGCTGTGGCTAATCCAGTTCGCGATGGTTCGACGCGCAAGGCGACCGAGCGCTATGAGCAGATGATGGGCGAGATATTTGCCGAATGTGAGCGTGTCCTCAAGGACCATGGTGTCATGACAGTGATGTTTACTCACCGGACTCAAGAGGCTTGGGAAGCGCTGACTCGCTCCCTCATTGAAAGCGGTTGGTCCATCACCTCTACGATGCCTGTTGAGTCGGAGGCTGCATCCTCCATTCATCAGATGAATAGGGCCGCTGCAGCCAGCTCCATCTTCATCACGTGCCGCAAGCGCGACGCAGCCAATGACATGCCAGCCACGTGGACAGGCTTTGGTGGCACTGGCGTAGCTCAGCGGGTGCGAGAAGCTGTGCGGCAAGGGCTTAACGATTTTTCTGCACTCAATCTGAACCCCGTCGATGAGATGATCGCCGGCTATGGTCGGGCTCTGCACGTCTTGTCCGAAAACTGGCCTGTCTATGACGGGGATGATCCGGTCAGCCCTGTGCGGGCCATGAGCGAGGCTAGTGCTGTGGTAGCTCAGTATCAAATCGAGCGTCTCACCCAGGGGCGGCTTCATGTGGCTGATCTAAGCTCCGAGGCTGCTATGAGCCTGACGCTATTTGGCATCTTCGGGCTCAGTGACATTCCCTACGACGAGGTACTCAACTTGTCTCGTTCTCTTGGCATCAGCCTCGAAGATCGATCGGGTGGCTATGAAGCAAAAGAGGCCAGGATCGGGATCAACGCTGCAGTCCGAGGGCGGCAGCGCGCTGGCGATGGTGAAGTCGGGTATCATGCCCCGCTCATCAAACAGGGTTCCAAGATTCGCCTTAGCTTGCCGGAACAGCGTCACGCATCTCGCCTTGACGCCCCGCAGTCAGAATGGGACGTGTTACATGGAGTCATTCGAGGCTATAGGCGGGGCGATATCCCCGTGGCCCGGGCCTATCTCAATGAGCACGCCGCGGGGCGTGAGCAGGTGATTATCGATTTGCTGGCGGTGTGGGCGGCTGAGATCACCGATGAGCGGTTACGCAAAGAAGCGAATGCTCTGTTGTTTGGCCTTAAGTAAGCACACAGCGGGAGGGGTGAGGTCGTGAGTACCGATCTAGAAGGGCTTAGGTCGCACGACTGGGCCACGGAATACCGCACATCATCTGGGAGATCATCTGATCAGCCGCTTAACATATTGCACGAATTCTACGTCCCCGCGTTAAGATTGGCGAGCAGCTACGATCGGGTGGCGGGCTACTTCCGCTCCTCATCGCTAGCCGCTGCCTCACAGGGGTTCTCTGCTTTTGTTGATCACGGGGGAAAGATGCGGTTGATCGTCGGGGCGGATCTTGACGTAGAGGATGTTCGGGCCATTATCGCCGGGGATGAAGCTCGACTGGCCAGGCGGCTCAATGATGAGCTTACCCCAAAAACGCCATGGCCTGAAAACGTGCGGAACGGCGTCACGCTTCTGTCGTGGATGGTGGCCCACGCCTACCTGGAGGTCAAAGTCGCGCTACGAGTACACGGCACGACTCGTGAGCCTCTACCCTTCGACTCGTCCGATGATGGCTATGTGCACGAGAAATGGCTTGTACTTCGTGACCGAGCGGGTCAAAGAATCGCGGCCACGGGATCGCTCAATGAATCCCAAACGGCCTTGGTGACCAACGCCGAAAACTTGGTCGTCTTTTGCGATTGGGACGAGGGCAAGGATAAAGAGCGCGTAAGAAGATTCGAGGCCGACTTCGAGATTCTCTGGGCAGATGCACACCGTCATTTGCGCGTGTTGCCTCTGCCAAGGGCTGTAGAAGAGAGGCTGATACGCTTTAGTGAAGGTGTGGAGTCTCCTGTAGAGATCGATGGCACCACCGCGAGCCCAGAGGTGGTACCAGTCGCGAGTGAGCCCTCCACCATGGAGAGGTTGCGTTTTGCCGTTACCCGGGATGCACCGAAAATGCCTGGTGGTCGCTATGTAGGCCTGGAAACCGCTCCTGTTGAGCCTTGGCCTCATCAGACGATGGTGGTCAGGCGCCTAATCGACACCTGGCCGTATGCCTATCTGCTGTGTGATGAAGTGGGTCTGGGAAAGACCATCGAGGCGGGGCTGGCATTTCGTTCTTTGTACCTATCGGGGATTGTACAGCGCATCTTAGTGGCGGCTCCAGCGAGCCTTACGCACCAGTGGCAGCGTCAAATGGCTACGAAAATGCTTCTTCCTTTCGGTCGGGCTGTGGCAGCGCCGAACACGCGGCATGAATACATCTTCCCGGACGAAGTGTCTGTACCAGCGACGTCTCTTTATGATGCGGATCTCATCGTCATATCCACAGGTCTTTTGGCTCGTGAGGAGCGCGCCAGAGCTCTAGGATCTGCAAGGCCCTTTGACATTGTCTTGGTGGATGAGGCTCATGCGGCGCGCCGGCAAAACTCAACCAAGGGTACGCGGGCCCACCCCGAATACGGGCAACTCTACAGGGCCATTCGCGATTACGTCAAACCAGCAGCAAAGAGCCTGTGGCTAGCCACGGCTACACCAATGCAGTTGCATCCCGTTGAGGTGAGTGACCTGATCGCTCTTACCGACCGGGTGGGGGCCTACCAGTTTGATCCGACACTAACGCTAGGTTACTATGAGATTCTTGGCAAGCTTGTTCGGGATGGTGAACTCAACCAGAGCGAATGGAGCTTTCTCCAGCGTTCGACCAAGACCCTCCAAGTGCTCGATCCGTTTTTGTGGAAATATATCGAAGATAATGTAATAGATGGCCGATCACGCATGGCGATAACCAAATGGCTTGACCACGGGATAACACCGAAACGTCACGAATGCAAACTGATGAAACGGGTGATATTTGCCTCAGCGCCGCTTTCCCGGGTGATGCTACGCCACACTCGCCCTTTACTTGAAATCTACCAGAAACGAGGCGAACTCAGGCAGAACCTGGCCAAACGCCACATCCTGCACATGCCCACGATTGGCTTCACTCTGTTGGAAAAGCAAGCCTATGACGATTTGGAAGCGTATGTGGTCGGTCTCAACGAACAGCTGGCTCGGCATGGAGATCCCCAAACTCGCAACATGATGCAGTTTTTCCTCAGCTTTATGCGGTTGCGATTTGCTTCGAGCTTGTTTGCTATTAAGGAGACGCTAAAGAGGCGTCTGGAGAAGGTCAATGCAACCCTAGCCAGGGGAGACCTTACCCTCTCGATGGACAGTGAGCGCGAGATGGAAGGTTGGGTCTTGCAGTATGAAGACGAAGATGATCAAGATGCTGTTGATTCCTTACTGAAGGGTCGCCAGACTGCTGATCTCCTTTGGGAAGAAGAACGCCTAAAAGTCATGTTACAGCACCTTGGCCAAGCGGAATTGGATGTCTCATCAAAGATGAGTGAGCTCTTCGGATGGCTTGAGGAACGCAAAGATCAGTCCTCTGGTCGCATCGAACAAACCGTGATATTCACTCGCTTTTATGACACGCTCACCGACATTGTACGGCGTCTGCGTTTCAAGGATTCTGAGATGAGAATCGGCACGTATTCGGGGCGAGGGGCTGGGTTCTTGGATCCCCATACGCGGCAGATGGTTGGCTTAACTCGAGAAGCGGTAAAGGAGCTGTTTTTGCGCGGCGAAATCGACGTGTTGGTATGTACCGATGCTGCCGCCGAAGGTCTTAACCTACAGACGGCGGATCTGCTCGTCAACTTTGATCTCGGCTGGAATCCGATGAAAGTGGAGCAGCGTATTGGTCGCATTGATAGAATTGGGCAGCGGCACGCTGACATTTATGTGTTGAATCTCTGTTATGCGGAGAGCGCTGAAGCCACCGTATATGGCC
Source organism: Limnochordia bacterium (assembly GCA_050951545.1). GTDB lineage: Bacteria > Bacillota > Limnochordia > DTU080 > DTU080 > DTU080. The sequence continues at coordinate 18,409 of JBMNJG010000015.1, forward strand.
GTTTGTGGGAACGTCTTCAAGAAGCACATACGGTGGTTGGGAGCCAGCAAGCGTCTGTCTTGCCCATCACAGCGGAGCATTTCCAGCAACTGACTGAGGGTGAGTTGACGGCTGAAGAGCTCATGCAAGAAGCCGAAGCGGCACTCGCCGAGCAACAGCGACGTACGGCGAGCATGGAAATGTCACCCGATGACCTGTATGAGATTTACACTCGGTTTCAAGGACAAAAGGCGTCATCGCGAGCTCCTGTTGATCGGGCTGCCATCTGGAAGTGCCTAACAGAGTCAGCTTACCTCCATGCGTCCGGATGCCGACCCATCCAGCTCGATGGCTATGATGTCTTGAAAGTAGACGGCATCGGTGACGTCACCGACGGCGCTTTCCTGACGATATCTCCTGAGCTGTACGACAGGGGTCTACCGCGAGATCAAGGGAGGCTACACTTCGCCTCGTATGGGGATCCTGTGTTTGACACCATCATCCATAAAGTCTGCGATTACGAGCTCCCAGCTTGTGTGCGTCGTCTTGCAGTCTCACTGGATGCTCTCCCACACGCGGAAATCATTGCCTACGCCGTATTGTGTCAGAGTGCAGAAGGCGTGACCGAGGTGTGTCTCATCGAGTCGTGGGACGATGTCGTACAGCTTGAAGCTGGTGGGCGAGTGATTGCAGAGGAAGAGTCACTGACGGACAGAGACATTGCTCCCCTCAAAGAGCAGCTCCTCCAAAGGACTCGTATGGAGTTCGTCCCGCATGTGATTGCCAGCGAACTGGAAAAGGAGAACATCATCAGTGGCAAGGCTCAGCAATTGCTCAATGTGTGTGTTATACAAGAGCTTTTGGAGGTCCGGGCCACCTCGGTTGGCTCGCAAGGGAGTTTCCACAATGTGTTACGTGCTGTAGAAACACTCTCGGATGAGCGCCCGTCTGTCCAGGTTCCACTGGAGGCAGAGATCTTCCGCCCCGTGCAAGATAAGCTGTTGTTTGATATCGGAATACCTAGTGTGGGCCGTTGGGCAGCGTTGCGCACACCGCCGCTACTGCGGGAGAGTGCCATGGACGCGGCCCGCGTGATCGAAGATCGGGCCAAGACGAGCAAAGGGGCAATGCCATACAAAGCGATGGTAGCCCGCTTGCGGCAAGAGGCTACTCAGTTGAAACTGGAGCTTGAGCGGATGGTTTGATCTACTCGTCTAGTGGCCTCGACTCCTCTCAATCCTGCCCTCAAGAAGCCCGTAGAGACAGGTAGCATAGGGTAATGCCTAGAACCGATGCGATCAGGAAAGGTTGGCAGACGTGAGGAGCATTTCGGGAGGGCCTGGTCTTGACGAGGGACGATGCGTGCCCGAGGGAAGCGGACCATATCCTGGCTGGCTGAAGGCCCGACTACGCGTTTGGGCTCCAAGTCGCGCGCTCCCTGGGTCTACATCCAGGAGGTTGTAGGTGGCGTATCCTTGAATGGCTACTTTGCCAGTCATGGCTATCTAGCAGGTGCGCATTGGGGTTGTTGTCTGGCATGCCTGTTTGCCACAGATCGTGGAGATAGTTGAGAGCGCGGACGCCGCGTTCATTATTCAGGTCTTCCTCGGTATCTCCTATGCTGATAATACCCCTGTCCAACAGTTCCATAGCCAGGTGCAGGCCGTAGAATGCCGATGTTCGACTGTGCGTATTGGCGTATCCGTACGCTCTCACAGTGCCATCGCTGTCGTAACGAGTCATTTTCCGAGTTGCTTTTAGCAGAGAGTCCCAGTCATTCGGCATTTCCACACCGCTCGTGGCCAATGCCTCGGTATTGTAGAGATCGAAGGTACCCCACATCGCGAAAGGCATGGCGTCAACCTGGCCCTTGCTGTCACTGACGGAGGCGAATAGATCAGGTACGAAGTCTCGCTTCTCGGCATAGGCGTCTAGGTAGCGATTGAGAGGTAGGGTCATGCCCTGGCCAATGCGGTTCGGAATGAGGTTGGCTGCGTAGTAGCAGATGTCCGGGCCCGTTCCTGCGGCAGAGGCCGCAATGACGGTAGTGGCGACTGCTTCGTAGGGCATCAGTCCGAAGTCAAGTGCAATATCCGAATTACTGGCGTTGAACTGGGCGTTCTAGGCTTTCACCCACTCGGTGACAGCAGGCGTGCCCGAATAGAACCATACAGTGATCGGCACCGGAGCAGCGGAGCGGTAGGACTAGAAACACAAAGGGCCAACGTAAACGCGCATCGGTCCGTCGCACATGCTTCTCTTTTGGCCATTCTAGAGCCCTTTTAGGACGATAGCCGACATCTGCCACGACAGGCCTTTTCTCTGGAGAACCAAGGAGATGGTTTGCGGGGCGTCTGCGCTGTCGGAAAGGGTAACGACAAAGCGACTAAGCCCTTGATAGCGCATCTTGGCCAGCACTTCGTTCTGGACGACCACCGGGGGCGTATCGTCGAATCCTCGTGCCCGGCCATTGAGCATCGCTGAGAGACCTGCTGGCGAAACCAAGCTATCCATCACCGGACAGACCAAGGTTCCTCCTATTGCGGTCTCGAATTCCGAGAGGGTGTGATCGGCAGCTCCCATCTCTTGCATGAACATGGCGGTCAGGGCGCTCTCCACACTCGCCTGAACTGCAGGAAAGCCGACATGACGGGCCAGAGCCTCGGAATCCCCTTTCCCGGCGATTTGCCTGGCGTTGCGGACGCGATGTAGGGTGAGGCGAACAAAGCTCCTCCCGCGGCTATGATGATCAGGTTGGTGACGATGAGGATGAACTCATCGTGCACCACACTACCCCTTCCTTGCCGTGTAGTTTGCTAGGAGTCTTTTCTACTCCTGGATCGAATGCGGAAATCGCGCCAAGAGTACAGGTGCGCTTGGGGCGCGCTGTAGAAGCAGTACGGGCACTGTGAACGCCGCCGACATGCCGACACGGCGTAGCACGATTGTCCGGGGAGGTCTTCTGTGGTGGTGGTAGGGGAGCCGTCTCACCGCCAAGCTTTTGGCTTGGCCTGTCTACTCTCCTTGTGTAGCTGTACATCCGCCCAGGCCTTTACTGGTGGTAGTCATATTCTCGTGGGCGCGGCCTTGGCTCCCACAACGGGCAGCATTGTGGTGAGCTTCGTCGTTGGAGTCGCAAGCCACACACTCTTGGATGCTATGCCTCACTGGGAGTTTGGCCCCTTTGCCTATCCCGAACTGCGTACAGGTCCATACGCCGACCAGATAATCAGGGTGATGGACGGGCCCATCATACCCTACGGCTCTCGCCATCCTTTGTATACCGCGTTTCGTACCCCGGTTGGCGACATCTTGACTCAGGCCATTCAAGGAAAGATGCCAGTGCCAGCTGCACTTGAGCAGGCAGAAAAAACGCTGCGGCAAGTCGTGGCTGAAGCGGAGAAGAAGTAGTCCGCAGCAAAACGGGGGGCGCATCGCCCCCCGTCTGCTGCAAAGCCGACAACTCTCTTTTACTCTACCCGATGACCTTTCATTGTCACCTCACCTAGCTGCACTTCAGACGGTAGCTTTTCTGTGAGAGTAATCCGCAGCCAATGCGTAGTGACATCAGGGGCAGACACGTAACGCAGGCGGATTTTCTGCCACCCCTCCGACGAGCGTTCTACCACCTGTGTCTCATAGGACACATCGTGCCAATCAGTCCCATCCTCAGATACGGCGAGAGTCAGCCCATCTTTGAGTTCAACGGGCGTGGCGTACAAGATAACCTCGCACTCTTGCAGCAACGGTGTCGACCAGGTTAGATGCTCATGACTTGAGGTGGCACGGGTCAGGCGATCCGGATCGCCGAAGAACACCTCCGGACGATCTCCCTCATACTCCCAACCATCGGATTTGTCCTCCACCCTCAGGCGATCCAGGGAAAAGCCGAAGGCCATGATCGGTGTCTGCAAGCGATCTTCAAGGCTCCACCAGTTGCGTACTCTAAACGCACACTGTTTCGTAGAGGGCCCCTGAATGCGGTCGACCACTGTCACGATCAGCTTATGCAAGCCGTCTTCCAGGGCCCAGGTGTCGAGCAGGTAGTCCTCCAACGCATGGGGATCCGTGCTGGCAAAGACCTGCTCTCCATCGAGCGTAAGCGTGAGCTCTACAATATCGTCCGGCTTGTCGGTGAGCACTCGGATACCTAACGGTACTGACCCGCGAAGGGTCACATTCTCGCGCATCTCACCCGCAAACTGGATCCATACTGGAATCCGCCACTCCGACAGGCGAGCGAGTACATCAGAAGCAAAATGCAGGGTCTGTGCGATGGATTTTCCGTCGCCGCGAGTACCGGCCTGTACATGGGCCATCGTCGCCGCATCAGCGATTTCCAGCAGGCGATTATCGCCGCGAATCGCACCCACGTAGGCTATCGCCGGCACCACGAGCATATTGAGACCTGTTTTAGCGTCATATAAGGGTGCACCATCCATCTCGGCAGAGTAGGGCCATCCGTTTTGTTGTGAATTCCAGGACTTAAGTACCCATTCCACTCCGGCCTCAAGGGATTTAAGCACTTCCGGGTCACCCGTCTCCGCATGATAGGCCTGCAAGCCGCTGAGCAATACGCCTATCAAGTACAGGTTGTTGCCCACTGCTCCAGGCTTCCAGCCATCGTGACCTGACGGGAGAAGATGCGGCCATGCCCCTGTCACTGCCAAATCCTGCTCTCTTAGGGCTATAGAGGCAATATGCTCAGCCGCTTCCATGTAGACGGGGTCATACGTGCCGCGAAATAGAGCGGTGAGCGCTTTGAGGGACCAACCCGCGGTGCGTTCATGGTTTCCTAGGGCTCTAAACTCTGGGGCCATAGCCCACGCCATATGCTCACCGAGGGCCAGCGCAGCTTCCATCACGCGGGCGTCACCGGCCAGATACCAAGCGTCCATCATGCCATCTGCCCAAGTGTGACCGTTTGAGGCCCTAAAGCTGACGTCAAAAGACTTGCTCCACGTCGCTTGCGGCATGACCTGGTACGATACACCCGTATGCCCGACCGAGTGCTGCGCATTGGCACCAATGTAAGTGGGATCGGGTGAGGCGTGAATGATGTCCACATCGGCCTGATGACGCGCCGCAGCCAAGGCAAGACGGTAGTAGCGGCGATCGCCAGTGCGAATGAACTCCATGAAGAAACCATGGGCCAGATCGTATTCATTGTTGCCCCAGTTGCGCCCCCGTTCGCCAAACCAGTCGCCGTAGTTGAGATAGCCAAATTCCCGGGCCTTCGTTTTTCTATCGATGTGGTCTGAGTAGCTCTCAGAAACGAAATCGTTCCAGATGGCCATCCGCTCGCCACCTGATACGGTAAAGGAGCCTAGGGTGTTGGTCTCGCTATACCATTCAGCTGGGATAACTGCTACCACTGGAAGGCGTCCTTCTGCCGCCATTTCCTCAGCAGGGGTCTGGCCAGCAAAGTCAATCGTGATGCTCTCAGTAAACGAGTTGCCCCATTTGAAGCGGTACTTGCCAGAGACAAACGGGAACATCAGATGAAAAGGCAGGTCGACGCCAAACTTGGAGTCAGGCTGTTCGGGAAGCAGCTCGAAAGAGAGCCTGTTGCCGTTTGCAGCCAACCCCTTCGGCCAACGCTCCTGAAAGTCGTGTACGACCGCGGTAATGACCCCTTGTGCACCAGCCACGCGCACGACTCCGGGGCTCATGCCGGACACCCAAGCGGGTAGCTGGCTGACAACCTTCTCGTTCACAAGCGTCGTCTTCTCGTCACTCTGGAACAGATGAAGTCCTTCACCGGAATCACTGTGGGGTTGTAGCCCGCCCCCCTGCTGGCCCGTGAAGACTTGTGCATCCTCGATCATCCCCACAGTCTCGATGGGCATGTACAAAGAAGTGATGTCCGTGAATTCCGTTTCCAAGAAGTCGTTCACATGCGTATGCGCAATGCCGACTCGGGTTGAACCCGCCCGGAACGTCAGGCGCGTCACGTAACGCATATACTCATCGCCGTTGTCGGCACCGTATTTGCCTTCGACGCGAATAACAACCTTTTCGCTCCCGACCTCTTCGACTCGCACGCTTTCGGGTGGGCGCGCGGAGGTAGTGAAGAGTCTGCCGTGCTCGTCAATGAGCCCAACCCCTTCGGCTCCCGAAAAAGCGACGCGCTCGCCACCAACCCACACGCCATCAAACAATCTAAAGGCTTTCTTGCCTATGTGGGCGCACAGTGGCCCAGTGGTGACGGCGATGATGTCGTCGTTTTCTTCGACCACGACTCCTCTTTGTGGTGGTGGCACCTTTCTTTGGACCTCACTGCCAAAATCAAGGGCATAGGTTCGCTTCTCGCCAGCCTGGAAACGGTCCGTGAGATCGATCAGCACCCACTTCAAGCTGCCATCGGGCCAGAACGAGGTCGCAGTAAACTGGGCAGGGACTTCCTCCCCCGTCGGCGCTGAAAGACGGAAGTGTTCCAGATCATAGACTCCGCCTAAGGGCAAGGGAAATCCGAAGGTGGTGGGCGCTTCTTGCCTTTCAACACCCGCCTCTTCGAGCAGTTCAATCTCGACCCTACGCCTGGCAATAGCACCCAAGCGACCAGGATGAGCCGCTTCGTAGGTGAACGGAACCAACGGACGTGGTCGGCCAAAGGAGAAGGACTGCCTTGCCGCCGCGGCCTGATAAGACAACCCCTTGTTCTCCAAGGTCTCATACTTCACGTGTTCATCCATATAGCGGTAGGCGGTGCGCGGGCTGAGACTCGTCAGTCTGACGCGATTGAGAACCCCAAGTCGAGCCACACTCTGGCGGGCTAGCTTGACAGCCTGACGCACAGTAGAGTCGGACTCACCGATTTTCCTCCCACTGGAATACCGCTCCGCCAACAGATGCACCGAGAAACTGACCGTTTCTGCGTCACCACGCAACGGTGCCTCCAAGACCATGTATAGAGTGTCGTCCTCAACGGACGCCCCAGCGAAGATTGAATCCAGGGGATAGGCCGTACCGAAGTTGCGTACCCCCACGGTTCCCTCTGACAGAGTGACCATGACATCGACGCCCTGATGTGGCACGCTATCTTGGCGGCCTGTCTGCCGATTGTCATCTAGATCTAGGTAGAAATGAAGAAGCGAGCCGTCATCAAAACGCACCTTGTTCCCGAACGTCACCCGGAAAACAAGACGTTGCATACCGACATGCGCGACCTCTAACGACAGGATATCCGGGGCGTTGGCTAAGGCCTGCTCCGGTGTGTAATCCCGATGTGGGCTCGTCGCCACTAACTGAAACTTAGGTTCTGTATCCAGCGGAATACCCATAAGTGCCTTTACGTCTTCGCTTATCCGACTCGCAGCCGCGTTGGTACAGGCGGTGACGAGAAGCAACGCAGTGATGATGAGAATCCACGTCCAATGAAAGCTAACATTTGGAAACAGTGCGGGCAAAATACCCCCCCCTTAAGGTCAAGCTACCCCCATCTTTCACTGTCTGTGATGTTTTACCTTCATGGCTAGCAGGGCAGATTCACCGATATACACGGCGTCAGCACCCAGGGCTAGAGCTTTGGCGAAATCGACGTCCTGGTATGTACCGACACCGCGGCAGAGGGTCTAGACCTGCAAACAGCGGGAGCGGGCACAAGCTATGAGACGGGCCACGGTGTGAGAACGTGAACCCCCATCCTGCCGGCGGCTTCGCGTAGCGTCTGGTCCCGAGTTGCGAGCGGTAGAGCAAGCTTTTTCGCCAATAGTAAGAAGGACGCGTCACAGGCGGAAAGCGAGGAATCGCGCCCCGCCACCAAGAGGTCCGGGAGGCGGCCAATCGACTCGTTATCCTGAATAAGGATGGGTCCCCCATAGGCAGAACGTTGGCAACCTCCAACGCCCACAGGCTTGGTGCAATGGCTGGTGCATTCAGTAGCGTGTGGAGGACGGCATCTGCGTAATCATCAGCCTCGTCTTCGAAACACCAGGCCATGGTAGTTGAGGCGTCTAGAACGAATCGGGCGTTGGCTTTCATCTCCTGCCCTCCTGAAGGAACTCGCGGATCTCCCCGCCCAGGCGCCTACCGCGCCGGGTGGCCTATAACTTGTCAATGACGGCTTGCGTTCGCACGGGGTCTGGTTGGGGAATGGGGGAAAGCATCGCTACAGGCTTACCGTGACGGGTGATAACAGCACGCCGTCCTTTTTCGACTTCTGTCAACAATTCAGCGAACCGGGTCCTTGCCTCGTACATGCCGACCTCATCATCCATCATCGATCCCCCTTGGTAGCCACCTCAGTGCCGCTAATCCGACTAGTCTAAACGCGACGCAGCTGCGTGTCAACATGTCTGAGCCAAGTTGCTTGAGATACATGCCACGTAAGGGACCGTGGTGCATGCCACGGCCCCTGGCACTCCGTTCTGATTACCTCCCGAGACGCCCTATTTCTCCGAAGCCAGCTTCTCCGCCAATCGAGTGTTCATGAGGCGCTCGGCTTCCTCAAGCGCACCGATGGTGCCCCGCTTGCCCTGTAGAACGCTTAGTATCAAATCGCCTGCTGGTGTGAATGTGTCGGACCAGTAGGTGTGCACTCCTCCGTAGGTAGTCATTGGCGGATACATGATGTTGGCCATCTTGACGGCCAGCGGGTGTTTCACTATGGCGCTCATCTTAGTCAGCACGGAGCGGCGCACGGGAAGGTAGGAGACCTGAGCGCCGATGTAGCTGGCATGGTTCTCTGGGCTGAGGAAGTCTACAAGCACGCGCCAGGCTTCATCTGGATGTTTGCTCGTGGACACAATGTACATGGTTCCCGCGTTATAACGGACCATATCCTGACCCGGGGTGGGGCCCACCGTCCGTCTGGGTTCCAAGCCACGTGTGCTCTCCGGGTCTACATCTAGCAAATCGTAGGTGGCGGAGCCCTTGACGGCTACCTTGCCGTTCATGCTATTCACCAGCTGGTGCGCGTTGGGGTTATTGTCTGGCATACCTGCCTGCCACAGGTCATTGAGATAAGTGAGAGCACGGATGCCCCGTTCGTTATCTAGGTCGGCCTTGGTATCTCCCATACTGATCAGGCCTTTGCCTAGCTGTTCCATGGCCAGGTGCAGGGCATAGAAGGCCGGCGTTCTATGATGCATAGCGGCGTATCCGTAAGCCTTGATACTGCCATCGCTGTCGTAACTGGTGATCTTTCGTGTGGCCTTCAACAGCGAGTCCCAGTCATCGGGTATTTCCACGCCGTTCATGGCGAAGACCTCGGTGTTATAGAGGTCGAAAATGCCCCACATGGCAAAGGGCATCGCATGGATTTGGCCCTTGCCATCACTGACCGAGGTGAACAGATCGGGTATGAAATCTTTCCTTTCGGGGTAGGCATCCAGATAGCGATTGAGTGGCAAGGTCAGACCCTGGCCAATGCGGTTGGGGATGAGGTTGGCCGAGTAGTAGCAGAGGTCTGGACCCGTTCCTGCAGCCGAGGCCACCACGACAGTGGTCACCATATAATCGTAGGGCATTACCTGGAAATTGAGGGCGATATCGGGATTATTGGCGTTGAACTTGGCGTTGTAGGCCTTCGCCCATTCGGCGACCGCTGGCGTTTGGGCGTAAAACCAGGCGGTGACCGGTACCGGGGCAGCGGCCATGGCTACCGCCGTGTGCAGCAGCGGTAGGGCGAGCAACACCAGTGCCAAGACGGGCGTACACTGAGTCATTTTCCTCGACACTCTCATTACCCCCTAGCTCTCTAGGCCCAGTTTCTCGGCCAAAAGAGTGTTCATCAGGCGCTCGGCTTCCTCAAGCGCACCGATGGTGCCACGCTTTCCCTGCAGTACACTGAGAACCAAATCGCCTGCTTTCGGGTATGTGTCGGACCAGTAGGTATGGACGGCTCCGTAGGTGGTCATCGGAGAGTACATGATGCCAGCCATCTTGGCGGCGAGCGGGTGAGCACTGACTGGCGCATATCCTGGCCCGCAGAGGGCCCGACCACGCGTTTGGGCTCTAGGTCGCCCGTGCTTCCTGGGTCTACATCGAGGATGTTATAGGTGGCGTATCCGTAGGTCTTGACAGTACCATCGCCGTCGTAACGGGTCATTTTCCGTGTGGTCCCTAACAGCGAATCCCAGCCGTCCGGCATCTGCACGCCGTTCGTGGCCAAGACCTCGTTGTTGTAGAGATCGAAGATACCCCACATGGCGAAGGGCATGGCGTGAATCTGGCCCTTGCTGTGATGCTATGCCCGCGTGTATATGAAGATTCGCTTGCTCTCATGTGTTTCCTGTCGCAACACTCGGTGTTTTTGAAGGGTGCGTGCTTTTCTGATAAGAGGGACAGCGTGCCTTTTACTGGTGCGCGGTTGATAAGGAGTGCCGTGGTAGGATTTGTAGGGAGTCGCTGCACAGGAGGCAGCGGGTCGATGAGTCGCTCAGCCATGCGTTACGCAGGGTCTCACACCATCATCGCGGCAGCGGATCTAGAGGCCAGTAAGGACGATAGCCACCATCCGCCACGCTAGACCTTTTCGCCGGAAGACCATAGAGATCGTCTGCGGGGCGTCTGCCCCATCCGACATGGTCACGCGAAAATGATTCAGGCCCTGGTAGCGCATGGTAATCAGCGCCTTGTTCATTATCGTCACTGGGGGCGCATCGTCGAGTTCTGGTGCACGGCCATTCAGCATAGCCGATAGCCCTGCTGGGGAGACCAAGGCATCTACGACGGGGCTGACGAACGCCCCGACCAGCGCCGCCTCGAATTCCGAGAGGGTGTGATCGGTAGCTCCCATCTCCTGTAGAACCATGGCGGTCAGCACGCTCTCCACGCTCGTCTGAACCGCGGGAAAGTCGACATAGCGGGCTAGAGCTTCAGCATCCCCTCTCTCGGCGAGCCGCTTGGTATTGCGGACGGCGATGTAGGGCGAGGCAAAGAATGCCCCTCCAGCGGTGATGACGGCAAGACTGATGGCGATGAGGATGAGCCTATTGCGGTGAGTCATGGGGCCCCCCCTTCCTTGCCGTATAGTTCGCCGGGACTCTCTTCTCTCCTTGATCGAACGCGGAAGTCGTGCCAAAAGCACAGGTGCGCGTGAGGCGGCCGCAGAAGCTACCCACGCACTGTGAACTCCATATCATCGCTCACGATCGCTGATGAAAACCGAAGGGTGCCGGCGTGCCCGCACAGCATAATACGGTTTACCGGGGAGGTCTTCTATCGTGATGGAAAGGGAGCCGTTTCGCTGCCCGGCCCTCAGCCTGGCTTGTCTGTTCTCCTTATGTAGCTGTACACCAGTCCATGCTTTCACTGGTGGCAGCCATGTCCTCGTGGGCGCGGCCTTGGGTCCCACAACGGGCAGCATTGTGATGAGCTTCGTCGTTGGGGTCGCTAGCCATACACTCTTGGATGCCATGCCTCACTGGGAGTATGGTCCCCTTGCGCAGGCGGTTCTTCTTTTTGGGGCCGGAGCTGTAGTGGGGTATGAGTTTGGCCGTACTGGTGACTTGCGGCTCATTGCCGGAGCTGTGGGGGGTGTGCTCCCTGATTTGCCCCATCTCTTGCGCGGGCTAGGTTGGAAAGTGAAATCTCGCTTCCCCAGCCACACCGGAGCTTTGCCGCATGGTCGGGCGAAAAACCTCTGGCAAGGCATATGGTTTGAGGTTGGACTAGTGGCGGCGCTGGTAAGCCTGGCATCCTAGGCGTGCTCACTCGTAGACCTGAGAGTTCAGCGGGCGCGAAAACGAGGGCCAAGGCGGTCGTCTCGACACGACTTGACGGTGCTTGGTGCTTCTGAGAGTCAGACTAGGTGGTACCGTGCGGGACACAGAATGTAGCTGTGCAAGCGGTTTGCTGACATTCCACACAGGAGGTGGGCTTTCATGGAAGAACAAAGTCTGCTCGCTCACTGGCGATTAGGTGATTCACCACAGGACTGTTCGGTTAGTGGCGCACATGGGACGGCAAGTAGCGTGACATATCGGACTTTCGATGACGGAACAGGAGGCAGTGCCCACTTTGACGGTCGGACCTCTGTTGTGCGCGTGGATCGCAGGCTGATGCGGGGGACAGACGAGTTTACCCTCTCACTGTGGGCGAAGACAGAGTCGATTCTGGATGATGTCCTTGGCGATCTGTTGAGTTGGTATGATCCCGACACACGCCGGGGCTTCAACCTCGGAATTCAGACGGCGCACGGCGTGACCTCGCACCAGCCCAACTATCGTCAGCTGTATTTCGGAGTGGATGCGGGATGCAAACCAGTCTGGCGCGATTGTGGTAGGCCAGGCCACGCGGTGCGTGTCATGGCTCTGGCGACCTTTGAGGGGAGCCTGTACGCGGGAACCTTTGAGATAGGTGCTGACGAAAGCGGCCATGTCTATCGCTACGCGGGTGGGCAGTCATGGGAAGACTGCGGGAATCCAGATCCCTGTAATGCTGTGGCTTCGCTGGCCGTGTTTGAGGGAGAGCTCTATGCAGGCGTCACGCGCTACAGAGCGCAAGGTTCGGCGTTGCCTGAGTCAGGCAACCAGCACCCGGGTGGTGCGGTGTACCGCTATGACGGGGGTCGTAAGTGGGTGGACTGTGGTAGGCTTCCTGATGCTGACTCGGTTATTTGCATGACAGTCTTTCGGGGCCAGCTCTATGCAATTCCGTGGTACAGTCAAGGTGTCTTCTGCTACGAGGGCGGTACCTCATGGCGCTACTGCGGCACACCGGGGCGTCGCCTAATGTCGCTCACTGTCTTTAATGGCGAACTCTATGCTGCGGGAAACGAGGGAGGCGGAGTCTTTCGCTATGGTGGCGACACCACCTGGGAACCATGTGGTTTCCAAAAGGGCATGACGCAGATCTACTCCTTTGCCGCGTACCGGGGTAGGCTGCACATTGGTGCCTGGCCAGAGGCCCGGGTGTTTGAGTTTGGCGGTGGCGGTCACTGGATCGACCGCGGCCTGTTGGGCGACGAAAAAGAAGTGATGGGCATGATGGTCTACAACGGCAAGCTCTATGCCGGAACACTTCCTCTGGCGGAGGTTTACCGCTATGATGGCCACAAACAGTGGACGCGATTGCAGCAGCTCGACTTAACTCCAGATGTGCGCTACAGGCGCGTCTGGTCGATGGCCATCTATGGCGGCAGGCTCTATTGCGGGACACTTCCCTCGGGGCGAGTCTTTTCGATGGAAGCGGGGAAGTGCGTGAGCGACGATCGCGAACTCCCTCCAGGTTGGCGTCACATTGTTGCTCGTCGGGCCTCCACATCATTGGGCCTCTTTGTGGATGGCAGGTTAGTGGCCAGTGTTGAGGACCCAGAGCTGCGGTCAATGGATATCGGTAACGACAGTCCGTTGCTGATCGGCCTTGGGCCCGTGGATCATTTCAATGGCGAAATGCGTGATGTGCGCATCTATGGCCGTGCTCTTTCTGATACCGAGATCAAAGCCTTGGCTTGATCGGTGTTGAGCCACCGTCTGTCGTTGAATCAGCGGCCACAGGTGAACGCGATCTGGAGAGTTTCCTGCTGAAGCTCGATCCAGAGCAGAAGGCTTTCGTTGGTCGATTTGATGGTGCGCAGCCCCAGGGACCGTGGCTACTCAAGGGCGGTCCAGGCTCTGGGAAATCGACGGTAGGCATCTACTGTGGCGAGGATGGCCTGCATCGTCTGTCATCAGGGGTTGGGATCTTCCGGAGCGGCAGCCGCGCAAGGATGCATGGCCTACAGCCCTAATGCGAGAAAGATCACTGGTAGTCCGTTCACGGGGCTACTTCGACATTGTTCTGGGCAACGGAAGAAGGATAACGGCGCCATGGGGGCAATTCACCCTACTGCAAGGTTTTGAAGGAGGGACGGCAATGCGGTATCAGGAGCTTCTCCCATGGGTCTTGCTCTGTTTGCTCTGCGTGGCGTCTTGCCAGGCATCTGCCAATGTAGTTCAGGTGGCGGTTTTAGATCCGCTGGGCAACAGTGTCAGCACCTTGGATGGGTTGTGGGTTCGGCTAGATGAAACACAGGTGGATGTTGGACCCGAAGGGAGATTCGTTTTCACCGACGTGTCGCAAGGAAACCATATCTTGACCGTCTCAAGAGGCCACGACATTGTGCACTCCCGCAGTCTGTACATAGACAGAGAGGAAATCATCCTGACAGCCTCGCTCCCCTGGAGTGCGCTGCCCGACCCGGACTGGTTTGACACCGCGATACCTCTACCTAACTGGGGTTTCGAAGAGCCGATGGCAGACGCTCAGCTTCCAGGATGGTATCCCATCCAGAGCTCTCCTATGGGGAGCCCGCAGCTTCGTGTATCAGATGCCTATGCCTATGATGGTAAGCACAGCCTGCAGGTTGCTGGCCGCCATAGCGACAAGAGCATCTGGGTGCGCAGCGAGAAGATGCCCGCCAGTCCTGGGGTCTATGCAGCCTCGGCGCATGTGTACTGCGCAGAGAAGAGCGGACCAAACCCCCAGCTGTACCTGGAGTTTTGGAATAGCGCCAACACCAGGATCGATCTTCAGAGCGTCCCGATATCGGGACGGCTGGGGGAGTGGGAGAGGGTTTTCCTGAAGGCGACCGCGCCAGCACAGACTGCCTTCGTTACGGTCTGGTTCTATTTCAATACAACCTATACCGGTGTCACATACTGGGACAACGTAAAGCTAGCCCGTCTTGACTAGCCCGGATCACGATTTCGGGTCCAGTACCCATGCTACTCCAAGGAAATGAGGTTGTAGAACATGCAGAGCCATGGAACGGCGTTTGCCGACCGGGTGTTACCAGCTCCGTTGGGAGGCGGTTTCGCCATGGCCGACTACTGGGTATGGTGCGGTTCGGTCATTAGGGGTGAGGACAGTCAGTACCACATGTTCGCCTCCCGCTGGCCAAAGCATTACCCGTTCTTCGCTGGTTACATCGCCTACTCCGAGGTGGTCCGGGCAGTCGCAGCCACTCCCACTGGTCCGTATACATTCCAGGAGGTGGTGCTTCCCGCTCGTGGAGAGTGCCACTGGGATGGCCGAATGACACACAACCCGACTATCCACCGCTGTGGCGACACGTACATGCTGTTCTACATCGGATCCACATATGAAGGTGACGCACCTAGTGCCCAGGAGTTAGCGAATCACCAGCTGCCTCTTCTCAAAGAGTGTTACTCCCGCATACGGATCGGTCTTGCCACCGCCCCGTCTGTGCTAGGGCCGTGGCAGAGGCTGGAGCACCCTATCTTAGAGCCACGCCCGGGGAAATGGGATAGCTCGATTGTGACAAACCCAGCACCCTGCGTGCTAGCCGATGGTAGCATTCTGCTGTACTATCGGTCCAATACCTCAGGTGGCCTCCGCATTGGTGCAGCCAGAGCTCCCGTGTGGAACGGACCCTATGAGCGAATGGTTGACGAACCTGTGCTCCAGCTTCTCGAAGATAACTTCGTCGAAGACCCCTACGTCTGGCAAGTTGGCGAGCACTTCGAGTTGATTGCCAAGGACATGACAGGTGGCTTGACCGGGGAGAAACACGCAGGAGTTCATGCGACCTCATCTGACGGGCTACAGTGGGCAATATCGAACCCACCCAAGGCGTACTCGCGCCGCATCACCTGGGAGGATGGTACTACTTCGGTACAGGGGGCGCTGGAGAGGCCTCAGCTGCTGATGGAAGGCGGTCAGCCGACGCATCTGTGCGCTGCGACAGGGGATGGACCCGGGGGGTTTCGCAACTGCACCAAGACCTGGAGCATTGTGCTACCTTTGCGATAGGCGGTAACGGGATTGTGAGGTGCGATGAGCGATGACGGTGCGACTGAGACGCTTTACTGATCCTGGCCTTTTCTTGGAGCATTGTTCGGCATGTCTAGCCACACATGAGGCGGAGAACAACCTGCCGCTGGGGATCTTGGCGAATCTGTTGGCGGGCCAGTACAAGGAGTTCCCCCCGTACATGGCCGCTGTGGAGTGCGATCGCAGTATCGTTCAGGTGCTGTTGCGCACCCCGCCACATCCTCTGCTAATTTCTTACAGGGACACGCCGCCGTCGGATGAGGTGGTGCGCCTGGTAGTGGAAGACCTGCGGCGTGAGTACGGCGATGAGCTCGCCGGGATGACGGGGGATAAGGACGTGGTGAGCTCCTACGTCAAAGCCTGGGAGCACACCTCTGCCAGACAAGCGCGCCTCAGGACCGCCATGCGTGTCTACAGGGCTAGTCAGATCAGGCCGATCATGGGTGTGCTCGGGATCATGCGACCGATTACCGAGGCTGATGGCGAGCTCGTGGTCGAATGGCTGCTGGCTTTCAACAGGGAGACGCATAATGAAGAGCCCGCACGCGATAGGGTGTACGCCACTTTCGAGCGCTATCTCAGTGCGGACAGAGCCCAGCGAGGCCTGGTACTGTGGGAAGTGGGAGGAGCACCTGTTTCTATGGCGGGTTACTCAGGTCCCACACCGCATGGCATCCGGGTTGGCCCGGTGTACACTCCGCCCTCCTACCGCAGGCGTGGCTATGCCAGTGCCTGTGTAGGGGCGCTGAGTCAGCACCTCCTAGCGGGCGGACGTGCATTCTGCTTTCTATTCGCTGATCTGAGGAACCCCACGTCCAACCACATCTACCAAGAGCTTGGCTACACGCCTGTCAGCGACGTAGATAGCTATCTCTTCTTGTAGAACGGAGGATAACCAGTGCATCCAACACAGATGGTGTGTATCGTCATTGTCGTTGTGGCCGCCCTCATGGTCCACGCAAGCTCCGAGGTGCTTGCTGCCGATGACTCAGATGCGTCCTTTCGGGGTGAGCCCTTCCCACTGATTGTCTATGGCGTCGGTCTCTCTGAAGGCACCTTTGCGCAGGTAAAGGCGTGGGGAGCGACGCATGTGCATCGCTACGGCATGGGGATGGACATCCATGCGGATCAGGCCTACTTTGACCTGGCCGAGAAGTTCGGTCTGAAAGTGATGAGCGATCTCGGTGGCACCAGGCGTACCAAAGAAGACGGTGGCTTGGAGGCTATGCGGGCCTATGTGGAACATTTTCGGGATCACCCGGCCCTCGGCTTCTGGTACCTCTATGACGAACCGAGCGGCAAGATCACTCAGGACAAGCTTCAGCTCTACTATGACATGATTGCGTCGATTACGCCGGATGTCCCCGTCGGGGTGGCGCACGCTTGGACAACCGGATGGGGGAGCTACCGCTCGACGCAGGATGTCCTGCTAAATGACTTGTATCCGGTAACGGGGCTGCCTTTTCCTGAGGCGAAGCTAGATCAGTTGACCCGCTTCACCGAAGCCGCGGTGCGCGTGGGCCCTGTGGCCGTGCCTATATTGCAGATCTTCAACTGGAGAGTGATGGCCGCGGCGGGAGAGAGGGAGGTGCGTGGTTTTCCTCTCCGTCAACTGCGTTATCCGAATGATGCCGAGATGCGCTACATGGCCTTTGCTTCGATAGGCATGGGAGTGCGCGGCTTGGCGTTTTACTCCCACGCCCGCATGGCCATGGACGATCGGAGTTGGGGTGATCGTGTGCTGACCCCACTGCTGCAGGAGGTGCGCGCCTTCACTGCGGAGATCAACGCTGCGGCGATGGAGCGGCTAGGGCAGGCGGCGCATGATCTCTCTCTTACAGTGTGGCAGACGGGGGAGAAGACGTTGGCTCTTCTCGCCTCGGGGAAGGGCAAGGCCCAGTCAGTCTGCTTCGACACGGGCGGTCTTCTCGCTAACGGCAACCTTGAGCCCTGGGGAAGGACACGGGTGGCGGAGGTCACGCTCGCAGAAGGCGTGATATCGATGGACTCCATGGAGCCTTGGGAGGTCATGATCTGGGAAGTGGCGGGGCAGTAGAAGGGCCGACAGAACCAGAGGGCTGGCGCCGTTTTCCAAGGGGGGCTACATAGGTGACAAAGGCGTTCTCGCCGTCTACGCCTAGCGCTTGGTTCAGCATGTCGTCATGGAAAGCGGCTAGGGCACAACAGCCACAGTCGATGGCCTGAGCGGCTAAGTAGAGATTCTGGCAGATGTGACCCGCATCCAGGTGGATATAACGGAAACCGCGGTTCCCATACCGCCAGGTGGTGCGAGCAGGTACGGCGACCCAGAAGAATGTGACGGCGCTCTTGCTGACAAACCGCTGTTCTGCGCAAGCTGTCACCAGGTTCTCCGTGAGGCGTGCGTCGAGGTTGAGTTCCACCAACTCATGTGACAGGGCCAGGTAGCGGTACAAGCCTGGTTGGAGTCCGCTTACCCGGTTGATCAGCAAGAAGGTCTCAAATGGATGGCGTGCCCCAGCAGAGGGCACCGAGCGCAGTGTGGCAGCCCGCATGGTATGGTGCAGGCCTTGGGTACACCACAGCAGATAGGTGAGTTCCTCGATGCTGAGTGGCGTCTCGGCGTATTCTCGGACGCTACGGCGGCTGCTGATGGCGGCAGTGAGGTCGCAGGGGTAGGCAGGCAGACTCGCTGCGGCCGGAAGTGTAATCCGTTTGGCACTCTCGGGTACGGTCATCTCCAAAGGTGGTTGGGGGAGGCCACGGCGCTGGTCGGTGACCTCTTGCCTATCTAAACGCGTGTGCAACATGAAAGTCATGCCATGCTCGTTGGACATAAGCGCACCTCCTATGCAGGGAAGCCAAAGGGGCTGGCCCATCACGCCTAGCCCCTTTGGGGCAACTTCTCTAGCGGATCGGTCTATCTCGCCCAGTAATCATCGAGCGCGTTCTGGAGCAGTCTCTCGGCGTCAGCAGTGCCTTGCTGCATGTGCGCATGGCCTGTGAGGATCTGAGCGAGGGGCCCGTTCATGACCTCGACCGAAACAGGTGGGGTGACGGCTACGTGCTCGGTTGACCGTATGACCACATCCCAGTAGGGGTTGGTGCGCCGGTACTCTGGATGCTGGTTATAGCGGATCACTGCGCTGGGACGGCCCTGCACCCGGGCGAACCAGCCAGCGCCTTGCTCGTTAATAGCCAACCACTTCAGGAGTTTCCACGCCGCCTCGAGTTTCTGCCCGGCAACAGTGTTGGGAATACCATAGCCCCACGTAGAGAGCACGAGGCCGGTGGGCTCGGTATCCGCATGTGCTTCGTTCTTGGGAGCCAGCGCGACACCCCAGTCCACGGGGGTATTGGGCATGTGTGCGAAGCTGGAGCTGTTACGCACGGAGAAGCCCTGCCTGTCAGTCATGAAGGCACTGGCAAATCCGGTACCGTTGAACGCAGTGTACTCCCCGTAGCTGCCGTATTGGGCCTCAAGTAGCCCCTTAAGAAAGGTCATGGTCTCAATCATGCGCTCGTTGTTCGCCGTGGCTTTCTTCCAGTCTGCCGTCCACATAGGCGTGTTATTCCAGGGGGCCACCCAGACGGAGGGAGGCATGTCTGATCCGCCAGAGACGATGCGGCTGGAGCTGTCGCGCCGCATCATGCGCAGGGACATCTGCCGCCACTCGGTCCATGTGGTTGGGGCCTCCCCGGGGAGGCCAGCTTCGGCCATGAGTCGCTTGTTGTAAAACATCAGGTTTGTCCAGGCCACGCCGCTCATCACCGGAAGGGCATAAAGACGGCCATCCTCCTGGAAAGTATGCACATCAGCCGGGAAGAACATCGCTGTGTTGATTTTGTCCTGGCGTATCAATGGGTCCAGGGGGGTCAGCCCGCCCAGGCGGATGATCCTGTTGGCATACGTGCTACGTACCATGACCACCTCAGGTGCTGCTCCGGCGGCCAGCATGGTACCGAGCTTATCTACGGCGCCGCCAGTCGAAGTGAACATTTGCTCAGCCTGTACATCGGGGTTTGCGGCCATGAACTCGTCCAGGATATGCTGGACATACTTGGCCCGATCGCCATCCCAGTGGTGCCAGAGTGTGACAGTGGTCTTTGGTGGGGCGGCAAAGAGGGCACAGGTGCCTGTGAGGACAAGAAGCAGCAGTGCGAGAGGTGTGCGCAGACGCAAACGGGTCACATGATCAAGTCCTTTCGTAGAATGGAATGGACTACACATCAACCATGGTGCTCCGATCCTGCTTTTCGCAATTCTAGAAGCAGGGGCCAAAACCTTCCTGATGGGAGGCTGGTCAAGGTCTAGTTCCTCTTCTGAAGCTACGCGATAGAGAGTAGGCAAGTAGACGACTGATGATCACAAAGGAAAGCGGGTCATGCAACAGGAACTATGATGGCATCGGCTGGAACGCGCCCGTCGTGAGGCGTTGGGGCAGAACCGACGAGTCACCAGCCCGACTATCGTCAGCTCCACTTCCGCCCGCGATGTGTTCAGTGCAGCTCTTCACGAACCGGCCATGCAAGAGATCGTCGACGATATAGCCCGTTATCTGGGCGCATCCATAGGCGGGCTTCATAACATCCTCGACCGCGTGGTGATAGGCGGCGGGGTCTCGCGAGCTGGAGCGTCATTCATTAGCCCTCAGGTCGTAGCCAGTGCCCTTGGTGATGACTCGGTTCTATGGGGCGCAGCACAGCTGGCAAAGGGCATAGCGGGGAGGGTAACCAACCGATGAATGCGCATGAGCACGTTTCGCCGAATCGTATCTGGCGCAACTCGGGGATGCCATCCGAGCCTTACCACAAAAGGCGGGGGTACCATGACTAAGCGGTCAGCAAAGAATCCCACTTCCGACAGAGGCCTGAGACTGATGCGCCTCGTGAATCGAGCCTTCATGGCAGCCACCTTGCTTTACGCGGTGGTGGCTGGCGTCATCCTCCACATGGTTAGCGACCTTGAGCCGGGGACTTGGGGGGTGCCAGCCCCGACTGAAGGCCGGGTGCTGGTGGTGCTGGCGATCCTGAGCAGCCTGTCCGCCTTCATGGGGTTGGCCGTGCTGCCGAAACGGCAGACGGTTGAGTGCCTGGAGGAAAGGCACCCAGGGCTATCGCCAGCCGAGTTGGTGCAGGAGATGATCAGGGCCTATGCCTTCCGCTTGGCCTCCATAGAGGTGATAGCCCTCTGTGGATTTGTGCTCACTGTACTGACCGGGAAAGCACGATACCTGACAGTCGGTGGGGGTATCACGGTACTGCTGTTGCTGCGTCTGTACCCAAGGCGGGCGACGCCTTTCCAATAGTGAAGCTCTCTCAGTCACAACCCTGGGCAAAGGAGTGAATCCCGTGGTGACAAGATTCCCTTTCTTTCTTATGGTACTGCCTCTTCTTTGCTGTCTGCTGTGTGCAGTGCCGTTTTCCCCGGTCTATGGTATGGAGATCGTTCCGGACACGAGCAAGCACTCAGAGCAGGTGGTGGGAGGGAGTTTGAGCTCGGCTGGTGAGCTGCTTTTCGCTAGTCAGGCTATAGATGGGCCCGTGACAGTGATCTCCACGCTTGTCTTTGGTGCAGATTGGGATTTCGATACGGAGGCAGAGATGTGGCTGGTGGGTCTCTCTCGCGCAGCTGGCGAGGCTTCTTTGGGTCTTGGTGTAACGTGGTCTGAGGTAGACGCAGGTTGGTTTCCGTTTTGGAGGATCCAGGTGCAGAGCCAGCAAGGAGATCAAGTCGAATGTCTCGACTTGGCTATCGTGACCCCCGAGGCTGAGCACAGCTACGCATCGACCTTGAGTTACGATCCCACAACTGGTGGGGGTGCCCTACATATCATTGACGAGACCACTGGAAAGCTCGTCTACTCTGGGGGATTCGCAGTGAAGATGCAGGCTTCACTGCTCTTTCCCGTAGCGGGGGTGGCGCGTGCGCCAGCCGGGGTGGCCGTTGGAGTGGTGGGCTTGGATGTGTACTCTACGTACGTACCGGTGGGCGCCAAGCTGGAGTTGGCTCCAGAATCCAAACCTGCAGTATCGCTGATCGGGACCTTCGAGCGCACGGAGGCCTTGCTGATTCACCTCACGAGTCCGGGCGCTCTTCCTGATGGGGAGTATCGTATACGGGCTGCCAATCACGACACAGGTATTTCGAGCGAACTGGGCCCCATCCGGGCCACCGCCCCCCAGATGAGCTTGCCTTATCCACTCTTGGAGCTGCCGGGCCAGGCAACACTCACTCTCGAGTATCTGAGCGATGGCCATCGATGGTTCTCCCACACCTCAGAACTCTCGGTGGGCTGGCTTCGGGCGGACTTCGCCAACGTCAGCGTGGATCGCCAGGAGCATGAGATTAGTATCGAGATGAAACTCCAAAGTGACGCGGTTCTCCAGAGCGTTCCGCTCAAGGTCACGGCTACGTTGGCGCGCGCGGCCCGCGACCAACAGACCAAGAAGCTACAGACTACGAAGTATCCACCCGTCGTTCTGCTCGATGATCGTCTGGACGTCGGTTCCGAACCAAGTCGCCAGTTGCTGAGTGTAGCTCTTCCGGACGGTCCCTCTACTGGTGTGTGGCAGATGACTCTGCACGTCGAGTCCGAATCCTCCATTGATCTACGTCGCTTTGGCATGGAGGCTCGTTTTGCAGTCTCACCGTCTACCGCAGATGTCTTCACAAATGTAGGGCGGGTCGTTGACGACCGTCCTCGCCAGATCAGCCTTGACGAGGAAGGGCGCTTGAGGGCCGAGGCTCGGGCGCGCTCGAGAAGGATCATCTTCAACAACGATGGCGATGATGCCCGTGCCCTTTCAGCGCCGCGTACGATGGAAACGTTTCTTAACACCCGTACGACGCCGCTGCTTGGCTCACAGGTCGATACCATCATCTACGATACGACAGCAGGGACCTTTGGTGGCTTCTCTCATGCCACGCAGATAGGCCAAGCTTTCATCAACCAAGAGGGGGTCTTTCGGAATAACCTTACAGCAGACCTGATCATGCGCGGGACCGATCCATTGCAGATGACAGTGGACTTCGCTAGGGCCAATGGCATAGAGGTCTTCTGGGCCATGCGCATGAACGATACACATGACTCCTACACGGAACCGATGTTTTCGGATTTCAAGAGAGAGAACCCAGACCTGCTCTTCGGCTCTTCCACGCGACGCCCACTATATGGGGCGTGGTCGGGCGCAGATTATGGAGATCCCCGCGTGCGAGAGCTAGCCTTCCGTTACATTGAGGAAGTGGCCGAGAACTATGACGTCGATGGCGTTTTCCTTGACTTCTTCCGCCACTCTGTGTTCTTCAAGCGAGTTGCTTGGGGCGAAGCCATCAGCGAAACCGAACTCAATGCCATGACGGGCCTTCTGCGCCGCATCAGGGAGCGTCTACGGGAGCTAGGGGCCATCAGAGGGCGACCATTTCTGCTGGCCGCGCGCGTGCCTGATTCGCTGGAATACTGCACAGCCATAGGACTCGACCTGGAGCGTTGGTTGGCAGAAGGTCTCGTTGATATGTTCATGCCTGGTGGGTACTTTCGGCTGGATCGTTGGGAAACGAGCGTCGAGCTGGGACGTCGCTATGGAGTGCCGGTATACCCCAGCTTGGATGAGTCACGTGTGGGCAGTCTAAGCAACCCGGGCGTCATGGACCCTGATCGGCGCACTTTGGAGGCCTATCGTGGCCGGGCGATGAACGTCTGGCAGGCAGGGGCGGCGGGCGTGCACTTGTTCAACATGTTCACCGCCAGTCACCCGATGCTGCAGGAGATCGGCAGCCCCGAAACCTTGGTCGGCAAGGAGAAGGTCTACTTCGTCAGCATCCGGGGTGACTCCGGTGCGGCCAATCCAAATAGCCAAGTGGGGGAGAAAAGGAACTTCTTCCGGGTTCCGGTAGTGACTCCCGATTCGCCGCGGGTTCTGTGGAGTGACGCGCCGACGGTGGTTGCTTTGGACGTAGGCGAAGACATCGAGGCGGCTCGCAAGCTCGGGCTGCACCCCGTGATCACGCTGCAGCTACATACTGCTGGCCTACCACAGGCGGAAGGGTTGGAGGTCCGGCTTAACGGTCATCTGCTGGACCAGCCGCAGGTGGGCAGCTCGTACCTCGAGTACGCTATCGATCCGGCGTGGCTGTGCCAGGGCTCCAATCGGCTGGAACTCTGGGCACACCATGAGAGCCAGCAAGCGTCGCACTCAGTATGGGCAGGGCCGCTGGCCACCAGCAATGCGCTGGCGATCACTGGACTCGATGTAACGAGACCGGACCCACGCAGTCTGCGCTTGCGGATACGCGCAGAGGCAACGGGTGAAGCTGTTGTCGGAAGCGTACTCATTCGCCCGCCCAACAAGGGTGATGTAGACCCCATCCCGCCAGGCTTTGATGTCACATACGGTGGATACCGCTTACCCAAGGGTTGGTCAGCACCCGGCTTCCGGTTCAACGGTCCTTTCGATGAAGAGGCTGACGACGAAAACGTGTTCGCCATCACCTTACCGATGGCTGGAGCAAAACCCGATGAGTACGCCCTTCGAATCTACGTCACCAACCGTCCCGCACTAGGGACCTACTATGATGATAGTCGGCTGGTGCTGTTTCGGATCGATGATCAAGGGACGGTTCAACTACCTGGGTGGCATCTGTATGATGTGCAG
>JBMNJG010000016.1:0-158111 GCA_050951545.1 Limnochordia bacterium
TCGCGAGACTGGCTCGGTAGTCGGACAGATGCACCCGGATTGGTACGTGAGTCGGGGCCAAGAATCCGACCGCGATGGCAGGAGAGCCGCCCCATTTACCCCCGGGCCCAATGTACGTGGTAAAAGTGCAGCGATGCGGCCTTCGCGGTGCCCTTTTTGCTCATTTTGACCGCCCGAAGGGCTCATTTCCCCCCAAAAGAGAGCGCTTTCCCGCCTTGATTTCGCTTCTGGGGCTGCTGGGCAGCACATAACCGAACGGTAGTGATCGCCTTTTCCCACTCAGTCGATGGGGTCAGCTCCCGAGTGCGCGATCACAGCGGGCTCGCTCGGATCCCTCTGCGGACCGACCCTTCAGTGCTCGTCGGTGCATTTGGAGAGGAATGGACGCATGGACGCATGGACACGCTTGCGAGACTCGCTCGCTCGCCGAACGGGATTCACCCATATTGGCATGCGAGTAGGGGCCAAGAGTCCGACCGCCATGGCAAAAGAGCCGCCTCATTAGCCTCCGGGGCCAATGTACGTGGTAAAAGTGCAGCGATGCGGCCTTCGCGAAACCCTTTTGGCTCATTTTGACCGCCCGAAGGGCTCATTTCCCCGCCTAAGAGCACGCTTTCCCGCCTTGGTGGCCCTTCTGGAGCTACTGGGCAGTACATGACCGAACAGTGGCGGTAGCCTTTTTCCACTCAGCCGATGATGTGAACGGGAAACGCACTTCACTTTCGGTGGCCACCGGGTCTTAGCCGGTAATGCGCGCGTTTTCGGCGAAAGCTGTGGAAGGGTTCTGGCCTCACGTACCGAACATCCCATCGAGACAATCGAACACATGATCGTTGTGTGAGGTGAGGCCCTTGTACTCTCTCTATGTAGATGAGGTGAACGTGCCGCTCTCACTGCTACTGACTCGCGAGCTAAAAGCCAGCGAGAAGATCGTTTGGATGGCCTTAACGATGGATGATCAGCTGGAGGAAAGTTTCCTTTTCTCGCCCAGCCGCCTGGGGCGGCGCACGGGCATGTCTCGGCCTACCGTTCGCAGGGCGACAGCCAAGCTAACCACGGAGGGCTGGTTTGCTCCACCAGCTAGGCGGGTGCCTAGCCAGGCCCCAGCACAGAAGCCATCTTCGGACAGGGTCTCCGTGCCTGTCGAGTTAGTCATGGCTACTGAAATCCATGCACAGGCCAAATTGGTTTATGCCGTACTGCTGTCCAAACCTACGGACCCACCTCGCAAAAGGCAGTTCACATACGCTGAGTTAGCCAGCCGGATGAGTCTGAGCCCCCAAACCATCAAACACGCGGCTCGTCAGTTGGCGAAGCATGGTTGGCTGGAGATGGAGCAGGCGCACAAGCGGGCACCGATTCGCTTCACTCTCCACAACCCGGTTGATAAGCGAAATGTAAAAGAAATACTAGACGTGCAGGATGAGCTCCAGCGCGCTACGCACCTCGGAGAGGCTCTCATGCAGGCTATCTTCTTGGCGCTTGTCGATTGCCTTGACTTCGACGACGGAATGCGCCCAGGTTTCATGAGGAACCCAGCAACTGGCAAGCGTCTGGAGGTCGATCTCTTC
The DNA here is from genome assembly GCA_050951545.1 of Limnochordia bacterium. Lineage (GTDB taxonomy): Bacteria > Bacillota > Limnochordia > DTU080 > DTU080 > DTU080. The sequence continues at coordinate 1,572 of JBMNJG010000016.1, forward strand.
TATTACTTGCACAATACGGCCATGGAGTTCAATGGGGCGCAACACTACCGCGTCACTGAGCGGAATTCGGCTGAGCAGGTCCATAAGCAGCAATGCCGTGACCAGACCAAACAGCAGATCTGCGCTAAGAAGAAGATCAAGCTGATCGTGATTCAGGCTCACGAGCTGTCCTGCAAGATCATCGAGCGCAAGATTCACAGGCGGCTGCCATTCCGGCGCGGTCAGGACTTCAACCGGAAGCTCATCAACTATCTCGAGTGTAGATGCGGTGAGTACCAGCAAAGAATAGATGAACGTGGCTGGGGAACCGCCAGCCAATCTGAGAGAAAGCAAGACGAGTAATCACCTTGGGTCACCTTGTCCGTTTCATTAGGGCTCGCATCAGCCGTGCAGCCAATGCTAGTGCGCGTCCACCCGCCGCTGGCGATCAGAACACCCCTACACTGATTTTCACTCAGACGGCACCGTGACATAACCAGCAGTTGACCGCCATGTCTCGTGTGCACTCCCAATCCCCCTATCGACGGGGTCCACGCAAAAAATAGCGGAGAGTAAGTGCCGGCGGATGCGTAGAAAGCGCCTGTAAGCAGGTTGCTGTTAGGCGCCACAGGCAATCTGGAATGCGTTGGAGCCAACTTAGGGCACAGCAGATGCTAGACGTTGCAGCATACTCCCACGGTGAACAGTGGGACGATTTCTGGGAGAGAGGGGAGGCAGCATGATTAGGAACGGGTGTTCGCCGCAATTTCGCGTGTGCACCCCATCAGGACAGCCTAGCACGAAGAGAACGCTAGCTGTTGACATGACCTTAAGGAGGGTGATAATATAACGCTGTAGTTCCGAGAAACTGGCCGAAGTGGTGGAACTGGCAGACGCGCTGCGTTCAGGGCGCAGTGGGCAATAGCCCGTGTGGGTTCAAATCCCACCTTCGGCACCACTCAAACCCCTACTGGATGTGATCTAGCAGGGGTTTTCTGCTGCCCGCGTGTCTGAAACTCAGGCGACGCAGCGATCCTGTTCAGTGCCCGCAGAAGAGTCTTCGCATGGACCATCAGCCGCTGAAAAGCCTCCAAGTCCAGGGACTGCTGCCCATCAGACGTCCATGAGTGCTCGGGATCGTGATGAACCTCGATAACCAGACCGTCGGCACCACAAGCGACGGCGGCCAAGGCCATCGGTTCGACCAATGCTCGACGGCCAGTAGCGTGGCTAGGATCGACAACAACAGGGAGATGCGTCAGCTCCTTGAGAGCGGGTACCGCGCTGAGATCGAGAGTATTGCGGGTATAGGTCTCAAACGTGCGAATGCCACGCTCACAGAGCACTACCTGAGAGTTGCCATGGGCCATGATGTACTCAGCAGCCATCAGCAACTCCTGCAATGTAGCCGACATGCCTCGTTTGAGCAGGCAGGGGCGTTTTGTGCGCCCTACTGCCTTGAGCAACTCGAAATTGCTCATGTTGCGGGTGCCGATCTGAAGCATGTCCGCATAGCGACTTACCAAAGGTACATGCTCGGGAGCGACCACTTCCGTAACGACTGGCAGATGGGCCCTCTTGCCAGCGCAAGCTAGCATCTTCAGACCCTCTTCTGCCAATCCTTGGAAATCGTAGGGGCTGGTGCGAGGCTTGTAGGCTCCGCCTCTCAGAGCCTGCGCGCCAGCAGCTTGGACACCAACACCGATAGTATCCATCTGTTCCTGAGTCTCGACTGCACAGGGGCCAGCAACGACGACGAATCCCTGGCTGCCGAAAAACAGATCGCCCACCTCCACAACCGTCTGCTGCTTTCCCGACGTTCTTCCAGCCAATCGCACCTTGCTCACGTGTCTACCCCCTCCATCTTGCTTAAGAAAAAAGAGAGGTCGCCAACCCATGGGTTGCGGCCCCTCAAAAAATGAAACGGCCGCAGGTCTGTGCCTGCGGCCTTAGATGATCACTTACTACAGCGTACAGCCGGCTACGGGCACAGATCGAGTGAAAAAGGTGCCAAAATAAAACCGCCAGCCGTTCATTAAGCTACTGTTCACTCCGCTCTGCACCACGTTCGCCTCCTCTCCTCAGTGCAACATCGACAGTGTGCGGCTCACATCCACCAAGCCTTATGTAACCCTGATTATACGTCTGCAACCTATGGAGGTCAAGCGCCATCGTGTGGAACATGGTCTCTCTGCGTAATGTTAGCCTAGAAGTCCCCTGGATCTCCTGGGTCCGGCCAAGGAATCCAGTCGGCGATGTTGCGCGAAAACAAGAAGACACAGGCGCTGCCCAATAAACACAGCTTAATAATACCAAGACGCACATCCGCTGAATCTATCACGGTTCGCCCCCCTGCTTATCAAAACTCGCTACTTTTGTTAACCATATCACCAAACCGGGGGTGCCGTCGATATACCCATCGGCATATTCCTTTGCGTTTGACTAACGAATGTGCTAACCTGAGAGTGATGATGCATACTCCTATACCTGCTTAGCAGGAGGGGATATCCCTTGGCGCGAGCCGATCGTACTACCCTTGCCCGCCGTATCAAGGCACGCCGCCTCGAACTGGGTCTAACCCAACGAGAAGTGGCCGGGGAGGATTTCACTAGAGGGTTCATCTCGCAGGTTGAGAATGGGCTCATCGACCCTTCACTTAAGTCGCTGGAAATCATCGCACAGCGTCTTGGTAGCCCGATCAGCTACTTCCTAGAAGACTCTGACGCTGTAGATCCTGTCGCCGTGGAGACTTCGGTGCGCCACACATACGACTTACTCGACAGCGACTTAGAGGCAGCTGCGGCTGCGGCTGCTGTGGCACTCTCAGGGGCCGAACGGCTGGGTAACCCGGCCTTGCTGGCTCGGGCACGCTCCGGGGCGGCCTGGGTAGCCTACTACAACGAAGGCTACTCTGAGGCGGCCAGTCTGTTTGGGTTGTCTGCCGAAGCGCACCGCACAGCTGGTAATCTCACCCAAACGCTTAGGGCCCTCAATGCAGCGGGAACTGCAGCCCACAGAGCAGAGGATTATCCTGCTGCAGCAACCTACTACACCTCGGCTCTTGAGCTAGCGCGCACCTTGGAGGAACCTGGGGTTACCGATCACTTGCGGATCCTGGTAAACCTGGGGCTCTTGCTTACCCATCAAGAAAAGACAACCGAAGCGACGAGCTACCTGCAACAGGCGTTAGAGTTGTCGATCGCTCACAAAGAGTACTATCGACACGGCGAAGTCCACAGCGCCTTGGGCGTGAACCATCGACGCTTGGGTAACATCGACAAAGCCATCGATCACTATCGACAGGCTTTCCAGTTCTATCAGGCTGTGCAAGAGTCCTTGCATGCGGCTCATGCCGTGCTGAATTGTGGCAATGCCTACGCGGTGAGCGGCGAATATGCCCAAGCGCGTCAGCTTCATAACCGCGCCCTCCAGACCTACGAAGAGCTGGGCGAGACAGTACACGCGGCGAACGCTCGTGCCGAACTGGCTACCGTGGCATGGCATGAAGGTCACTTGGAAGAGGCAAGCAGCTTGGCTGAGGCAGCCTTAGAGCATCTTACCGACGAGAAGGAGCGCGGACGAATGCTCGTCATGAAAGCGCGCGTTCTTGCAAAAGAAGAAGAGATCGCCGCCGCGGTGGACCTGTACCGTCAGGGCCTGCCGCTGCTTGGTGAGAACGAAAACACGAAGGACATCGCGGAAGCCTGCTACGAACTCGGCGATCTACTAATGCGGCAGGGAAAAGCTGGAGAGGCCAGCCCGTATCTGGCTCGCGCAGCTGGTTTGTACCGCCGCCTGAAAGGATAGGGCTGTGAAGCTAGTTGTGTCAGTCATTCAAGATGAGGATGCAACCCCTCTCATGAAGGCCCTCACTGCCCATGAGTATGGTGCCACGAAACTGGCTAGCACTGGCGGTTTCCTGTTGCGCGGCAACACCACACTGATCGTTGGAGTAGCAGATGACCAGTTAGAATCCGTTCTCGAGATCATCCGTACCGTATGCCGCCGACGGAGGAAACTCATACCTCAGCCTAGCACAGAGATTCCTTCATCAGTGAGCCTACCCATCGAGGTGGAGATCGGCGGCGCCATCATCTTTGTCGTGGACGTCGACCGATTCGTTCGCATCTAGCTTCCTGCTGACCCAGCGTCTTCACTGGCCCACTCACGCCATTTCACTACGTCGCCCGCCGTGCGTTGCGAACTCATCGCATCAAGGTGCTCCTTTGCCGACCGCGACCCGATCACGACATCAGGAGCGATCTCCGCAAGTGGTACCAAAGCAAAGGCTCTTTCCGTCAGACGAGGATGCGGCACCTGCAGAGTATCGGTGTACAGCTCGAGATCATCGTAGAGCAGAAGGTCTAGATCGATGACCCGCGGCCCCCATCTCACCACACGCGTCCTCCCTAGCTTGTCTTCCAGTGCCAGAAGCTCCGACAGAAGCATATCAGGCGGCAAAGATGTGCGCAATTGCACCACAGCGTTCAAGAACGCGCCTTGCGTTACCCCACCCCAAGGAAGTGTTTCGTATAGCGAGGAGACTCTCTCCACCGTAGTGCCAGGAAGCAGGGCCATACCCTCTATGGCCCTGCGAATACTCACGTCACGATCACCAAGGTTACTACCCAAACCCACGAAAGCAACCTGGCTCACCTAATGCATCTCCCTAGTCTTATGGCCTGTGTCATGTCGATCACCCTGCGCATGGCCTTCACGTCATGGACTCGTATCACATCGGCGCCTTCCCACACCGCTACCGCAACAGTTGACGCCGTTCCCTCCAGACGCTCACCGACTGGCAATCCCAATACATGCCCGATGACAGACTTGCGCGAGGTGCCGACTAGCACTGGATAGCCCAGCGTACGCAGATCCCTCAAACGGCGGAGCAGTTCCAGGCTGTGGACAGTGGTCTTGCCAAATCCAATACCCGGATCGACAATCAACTGCTGCCGCGATAGCCCAGCCTCCTGGGCTCGACGACAGATATCCTCTAGCCACGTGACAACCTCTGCAACAACCTCCTTGTAGTGAGGTTCCTGTTGCATGGTACGCGGCGTGCCCTGCATATGCATGACCACCACAGGGGCTTGCGTTTGGGCTGCCACAGCTAGCATCGCAGGGTCACTCAGCCCCGAAATATCGTTGATCCAGTCTGCGCCCGCTGCGAGGGCCTGCTCTGCCACCTGCGGTTTGTAGGTGTCCACGGAGATAAGCACATCGGTCTTCGCCCGAATAGCACGGATGGCGGGAACGACCCGACGCATCTCTTCATCGACGGAGACACCTCCGCTACCCGGCCGAGTCGACTCGCCTCCCACATCCACGATGTCCGCTCCTTGAGCCACCATCTCCAGCGCACGCGCCACAGCCTGCTCTACACTTGTGAAACTACCGCCATCAGAGAAGGAATCCGGAGTCGTATTGAGGATGCCCATAAGCAAAGGTGCCTTGGCTTGCAGCGTACCCTGTCCTGAACACCACGGCACGCCGAAAGCGGCGGCAAGCTCCTCGGCCAGTCGACTCTCCGCGCTGGTAGGCCACCTCATGAGAAGAGCCTGCAGAGCGGCCACCGATCCAGTCAGATGGGTGGATGTCCCTGAGCGCCATACCACTAGTCCTTCGCGTGTAGCATGCTCTGTGAATTCATCGGAAACGGACCCAGAAAGACTTACAGCCACCGCGGCGTGTCTTGCAGCGAGAAGCTGTGCTTCTTTGTCCGAGCAGCCTGCCTCCTGCCATAGACACACAAGATGGCGCCATTCCTCAGGGCCCTGCACTACATCAATCGTCAGCATGTCTAGATCACCCCTTGACCAGAAAACGTTGAAACAACACAAGACTCGCCACCACTGTGTTGACAGTGGCGTGAGCCACGATGCTCGTCCATAGGCTACCCCGTCTTTCGTACAGAACGGTTAGACCCAGAGCCATAAGAAAAACCGACAGCCCTTGCACCACATAAAAGTGTAGTGCCGCGAAGATCACGCTGTTCACCCAAAGGGCGTGGCCACCCAAGTGCGCCTTGAGTGCAGCATACAAATAACCTCGGAAAAAGAGCTCTTCGCAGACGGGGACCACAATGACCACAGTACCTAGCAGTAGCAGCAGGGTCCATGCTGACGATTCGTAGCGAAGCAATCCGCTCAAGGGCGCTTGCTCCCTGTAGTAGATCGCTAAGGCCCGCCCCGGGCCGACGAAAATGGCCACAGCCTGCCTGCCTAACCAGGTCGCGACGGCACCAACCCCCGCAAGGGTGACACCCGCCAATGCACCGAGACATACATCGTCTGACCCAGGCCAAGGTGGCCACCCCAAGGCATACCGACTTAGACGTAGGTTGCAGAACAGATGCCCACTCGCCAGCGAACCCCACAGCAGTTGCTGCATGCACAGGGCGATGACCTGAAACATGGCATTTCCTTCGCCTACCAAGGTAGTAGCCATAGTTACAGCTAAGGAGGGAGCCAGCAAGCAGGCACTACCCAACATAGCCAGGATAGCGCTCCAACGATCCGGGACCAGCGCCACGTGCCGGGCCAGCGTCTTCGCCCCCCTCGAACAGCGAGTTTCATCCTGCGGGCACGTCGGCGGCTTCCGAACCTCCATCAGACGTCAGAGTCGATAGTTGGGAGCTTCCTTGGTGATCTGTACGTCATGGGGATGGCTTTCCTGCATAGCGGCTGGAGTGATGCGCACGAAATGCGTCTTGGTCTTTAGTTCCCTTATCGTTCGCGTTCCGCAGTAGCCCATGCCTGCCCGTAGTCCGCCTATCAGCTGATACACGGTATCAGCAAGCGCTCCTTTAGAGGGTACGCGACCCTCAATTCCCTCTGGCACGAACTTCTTGGCATCCTCCTGGAAGTAGCGGTCGCTACTGCCTGCGCGCATCGAACCGATAGATCCCATGCCCCTGTACACCTTGTAGCTGCGACCTTGATAGATCTCTGTCTCTCCGGGTGCCTCATCGGTGCCTGCAAAAAGCCCGCCCAGCATCACGACATCTGCACCGGAGGCAATAGCCTTGACAATGTCACCCGAGAAGCGCGCCCCGCCATCCGCGATAATCGGTATGCCATACTCTTTGGCGGCCATCGCGCAGTCCCAGATCGCAGAAACCTGGGGCACCCCAATGCCAGCCACCACGCGCGTCGTGCAGATGGACCCTGGACCCATGCCGACCTTGACCGCATCGGCGCCAGCACTGATCAGAGCTTTCGTACCCTCCCCAGTAGCGACGTTGCCCGCGATGACGTCCACATCGCCTCCAAAATGTGACTTAAGCCAGGACAGCATCTCGAGCACCTTCCGCGAATGACCATGAGCCGTGTCCAGAACGAGGACGTCGACTCCCGCCCCCACTAAGGCTTCTGCCCGGTCCTTTGTATCGGCTCCAGTGCCCACCGCTGCCCCGACTCGCAGCCGTCCCTTCTCATCCTTCGCCGCGTCTGGGTGCTTGCGAGCCTTCTCGATGTCCTTTATCGTAATCAGCCCCTTGAGATGATAGTCCTCATCCACAAGCGGCAGTTTCTCTATACGGTGTTCGTGCAGAATACGCTTGGCCTCTGAGAGAGTAGTCCCCACCGGACCAGTAATGAGTTTCTTCGTCATCACATTCTCCACGGGTTGGTCGAGATTCTCCTCGAAGACGAGGTCGCGGTTCGTCAAGATGCCAACTAAGAGCCCATCCTCCTCAGTGATAGGAACCCCGGAGATGTGGTAACGTTCCATTATCTTGAGGGCATCCCTAATGCTGTGGCGGGGAGAAAGATAGACAGGATCTACGATGATACCGCTTTCTGAGCGTTTCACCTTGTCGACTTCGAGTGCTTGAGCATCGATACTGAGGTTGCGATGAATAACGCCAATGCCGCCTTCACGAGCCAGAGCAATCGCTAGACGCGCCTCGGTGACTGTATCCATGGCCGCGCTCATCAAGGGTATGTTCAGTGAGATACGGTTGGTGAGTTGCGTACGGGGATCGACGTCATGCGGTAGTACTTCGGAGGAAGACGGAAGCAGGAGCACATCGTCAAAAGTCAGGCCCTCTTTCCCAAATTTCTCCTCCCAGTTCATGGCCAACACCCCCAAGTCAAGCTACTGTTCCATTGATGTTCGCTAAGTGGGCTCCACAGTCCTCTTAGGATCATATCTTGCCCCTTTCATTCGTGAATAGATCTGCTATAATGAGCATGTGAAATATGTGCCTTCGGGGAACGGTGCGGCAGTGATGCCAATTCCTTGCCGGTGGTAATGCCTCCAAGAAGAGGATTAGCCCATCAGCCCCAGCAGTCGATCCGGTGAGATTCCGGAGCCGTCAGTTACAGCCTGGTTGGGAGAAGGTCTCGACGCGTCAGCCATCGCTACGCGCAAGCTTCTGTACCCCGGTCGCCATAGGCGGCCGTTTTTTGTTCCGCATGCCCCGTTAGGCACCCACAAACCAGATGGAGGGGTTGGCGATGAACAAGACACGACGAGCAGTTCGAGACGTCAAGCGGGGACTCGCTGAAGGACTCAAAGGTGGCGTCATTATGGATGTCACCAATGCCGATCAGGCTAAGATCGCTGAGGATGCCGGTGCGGTGGCCGTCATGGCCTTGGAACGCGTACCTGCCGACATCAGGGCCACTGGTGGCGTAGCACGTATGAGCGACCCAAGCATGATCGAAGCGATTCAGGCGACAGTCAAGATTCCCGTCATGGCCAAGGTACGCATCGGCCACTTCGTCGAAGCCCAGATTCTGCAGGCCATGGCCGTGGATTTCATTGACGAAAGCGAGGTCCTTACCCCGGCCGACGAAGAGAACCATGTCGACAAGTATGCCTTTGACACGCCTTTTGTGTGTGGGGCTCGTAATCTAGGGGAGGCACTGCGCCGCATTGCAGAAGGGGCGGCGTTGATCCGCACCAAAGGGGAAGCAGGCACTGGTGATGTCGTGGAAGCGGTCCGTCACATGCGAGCAATCACGGGCCAGATAAGGCAGCTTACTACCATGCAACCCGAGGAGCTGGCCACTGCCGCCAAGGAGCTCGGTGCCCCGCTGCACCTGGTCATCGAGACAGCCGAGACTGGTCGTCTACCGGTCCCAAACTTCTCCGCTGGCGGGATCGCCACCCCAGCTGACGCCGCCCTGATGATGCAGCTAGGAGCAGAGTCAGTCTTTGTCGGATCCGGCATCTTCAAGTCGGAAGACCCTGCCCGCCGAGCGAAAGCTGTCGTAGAGGCTGTTTGTCACTATCAGGACCCTGCAGAGCTACTTCGCATATCGCGGGGTCTGGGTGAGGCCATGCGCGGCATGCAGGTATCCAGCATCAGCAGTGAGCAAAGACTAGCCCAACGCGGCTGGTAGCTAACAGGTCTTTCGTACAGCTTGGGGGCCCGGATGGGGTACTGTCCTCAGCTAGGCCCCCCTGTGTTCGCTCAAAAGAACGCTGTCCACGCACTCTCGAGCCCGGACGCCCTGTAGTCGCCGTCTCCACTAGGGCTTCCTGTGACGTCAGTGTGACCGCCCACGGTCAGCTGTGATTGGGCACCGACCTGCCACCGCGCTGTCACGCGGCCACGTTGCTCAAATGTCACGCCCATTACCGCCCGTCTTGCCGAGCGAGCGAATGAGGCCTCCAATTGCGTACCGTCGACGCTAAACGAGCCCGTCAACTCACCCCTCCAGACGGTGGCTTCGGTCTCCCAGTCCCTTCCTACTCGCATCTGCACCCGCGCATGTGGCGTGTAATACTGGCTGCTCCAGCTCAGTCGGTGTCCCACAGGAACGGTGCGTAATGAACGCTCCTCATCACCTTCGTTATCTGGATCTGGGCTATCGAGGCGAGGTTGCTCCAGAACGCCCGCGGTCAAGGTGATCTCCGTCTGCCACTGCGGCCTTGTCAGTGCCAGTCCATGCACTCGCTGCACGCCGCGCTGCTCTCCCAGCATGTCTCGTTCACCAAAGGCAAAGCATGCGCCTTGATAGGCCAGGTTCTTCCAAAGAGGTTGAATGATCTCGACACCGTAACTCGTTCGGTGCTGCAGCTCATCCGCCAGGACTGGGCTGTCGCGGGAGACAGAGGAACGACCTGCGGCCAGCACCTTCACGCTCATGCCATTGCTCTCGTAGTGGGTATTCACCTGGATTGCCGTGTCGCCGTGGAAAGACATGTCGTAACCACGGCGGCGCTTCAGCTCCACGGAGGCTCCAGCGGAAAGACCGAGAATGGCAAGAGGAACCTGGCCTTCTGCTCGCACATGCGCCACTTCTGAGGACGATAGCTGGATGCTTTCGCTGCTACCTCTCCCTGCACGGACCATCTCACTTTGCAGCCATTGTACTCGCCACCACGCCCGCGACGAGGAAGCGGAACTGGTTGCCTTCACGCGCCACACCGTCGAGGCATCAGGGAGATCCCCGCCAGGCTGACGACGATCTTGCTTCCACTGGACTGCCGCCCCTAGACGAGCATCGTCAGTTAGCTGCGCCTTGAACTGTGTAGATGACAGCAGCTCCCCCGGAGCACGTGCGCCCTTGCAGGCGAGCAAACCCCGTCGCTCGGCCTGCACCTCCCATCTGCCCAGTCTCCGCTGGGCCAGGACCCCCATCGTGACTCCACTGTGAGATCGGCCATCACTCTGGTGCCCATACATCCCCAGACTCCATCCCACCAGACCTCGTTTCGAGATATATGACAGAACATGCTCCGCTTGCAGTTGCAGCTGAACTGGTTCGTCGCAGGCTAGCGGATCCATCGGCGTCTGACGCCATAGGACATTGAGCTTACTATGCCAGGGTGCGAGAAAGCCCTGGTAACCCGCTGTGAAGAGCCGATAGTCGGCGCCATCGGGCAAGTGGCCTAGGGAATGAAAACCGGACGGAACGGCACGGTAGTCGAAACCAGCCTGAACCTGTCCCAGCAGCCACGTCCCTCCGAGCTGCCGAGCGATGACATCGTGAGATTGCGGCCGCGTTTCAGTAGTACCAAGCAACCATGAGGCACTGAGGTGAGAGGTAGGCGTTGGATGCCATCCGACAGCCGCCCCTCGCAGGCTCTGATCTGGTGGTAGTCCTACTGGTGAGGATTCGAGACCATAGGCCCGTTCGTTACCAGCCAGCAAATCAAGGCCGAACGAGCCATTGTCCCAGTGCGCTGCGGCCACAGCAGTTCTTCTGGCCTGAGCCGCTTGGTACTCGTACACCACATCAATCCTGGAGTCCTCCAACACAGGCTCTCGGAAAGTGATGGCCCCAAGCTCGTAATCGATCGCGTAGTCAATCTCGGGCTGCAATAGCTGCCCATCGACGCTGACACGCTCAGAACCTTCCACAACTGGCACATGTAGCCCGTTCAACAGATACGGCCCAACCAGTCCGCGACCTGACAGCTGCTCACGCATCGGCACTCCGAGCGGCTCACCGATAGCAGCCCGTACCCGCAATTTCCCAGCAGCGTTTGCAGTTACCTGACCCTGAACACCTGTGAGAAGCCGCTCCCAGGCCAGCAGGCCCGGAGCAGCAGCAGAAAAGCGCCTGCTGCCTGCAAACAGCTCTGCATTCGTCCCATGTATAAGCAACTCCAAACGCTCAGGCACTGGACGCGTGTCGTCATAGCTACCGTCGTAAGCCCAACCTCCGGGCAAACTCCCTCCGCCACGCAAAGCCAGGTGCTGGCGCAGTTGCCATCCGGCCTGTTTGCCTGTCTCCAGACGATACCGCTCGCTGTCGCCCTCGAGGGCAGTGCTCTCCAAGCTAAGCCGATAACGCCCCGCCATGCTGCTGTCGACACGACTTTCGGCCCAGGCCACACAAGAGGCTGCGACTGCGGCAAACAGCAACCCCCACAGCAGCCAAAAGGAAGAAGCTACTACGCGCTCCCTAGGCTTGGCCATGCGGCTACGCTCCGCTGACGCGCAGGATCTTGACCCGACGCTCAGCAATTCGAAGATCAAGCTCCAAGGCATCCGCCTGTATGGAAGCTCGCTCCGTCAGCCGGAGGTGAAGGAGCGCCCGTGGACTCTCCGTCGAACCTTCGATCTGCACCGTGCCGTGGACCGCCCCGTCAACCAAGGCCGCTGGGATCCTGTGGCCCCCCATGGCAAGTAACGAAGAGAGTGACTGATCCGCTATTCGCAGATTGATAGCCAGCCGTTTCGTACCGCCTATGTCGAGGATCTTTCCGCTCATCCACCATGAGCCTCCATCCGCGGTTGTCGCCGCTAAGCCTGGACTCTCTAGATCACGCCCATCATAGCGGATAGCTCCCTCCAACCGCTGTAGCACCCCCTTACCAAGGTTCACATGACGGGCCACCAGCTTGCCTGCAAGGTAAGGACTGGTAACCGAACCGCCTACCTCGCCCGACCAAGAGAGCAGGCCTTGGCCTAGGTGTGCGTAGTGGATCGCCTCCAAAGGCCAGTCATTCATGTCAACGCTCAACCGCAAGAAGGCGCCGTCAAGGGCCGCTGAACCATCCACAACCAGGCTTCCTTGGCCGGAGAAAGCGCGTACATCGCGAAGGCGAAGTTCTCCATCACCCCAACGAAACGCTCCTTCGGCCTTCGGGACAAACTCGCCAAAAAGCTCCACATCCCTCACAGTGACATCCCCACTACTGATAACCGCGCCAAAGGGACCTTCGAAAGATAGGGTGCCGTCGAGGTGACCCTCCGCATCCACATCGACACCTAAGACGGCAAACAGCTGCTCAATGCGACCCTCGCTCGCTTGCAGGTCTATAGAGAGGCTGGCAGCCTGCACACCGCTTAATCCTGAAACAACGCCCTGCATCTCGTAACGAGCATCACCGCTTTTCACATGCACATCGTCAAAACCAAAGCGGTCGATGCTAAGCCGGATACGGCCTTGAACCTCACTGACAGGTTCATCCCATAGCGTCCCGTCGCGAAGTACCACACGACCTGCCAGCACGGGATTAGACACGTCTCCGGTAAGCTTGCCTTCGAAGGCACCAGTCCCTCTTATTCCCCAAGTCTCCAAGTGCGGGATATCCGCAGGCACACTCAACTCGCTTGCAGAGACCTCGATAGCCAGCTTGCCCTCGCTAAGCTGCCCCTTTCCCATCAGGCGTCCCGAGGCAGACAGTAGCTCAAGATAATCGAACTCCCACGAACCAGCGAGCATGGAGAATCTAGCCTGGGCCCCCACGAGTGGTAAAGGCTCTTCGAATGGCCATTGAGATGAGAAGAGCCTAGCTCCCTCTATCGAAGCCTGACCCCTCACTTTGGGACAGCGCCATGGGCCCTCGGCTATCAGATCAGCAGACACGGTGCCGCGCCCTTGCACAGCCACGGCAGGGACGTACTTACACAGATCAGTGGCTAGCCAGTCGGCAACACGCAGATGGGCCGTCAGCATCCCCTGCGCATCCACGTCACCATCGGCTGACAACTGGCCCGCTCCCCGACTGACATCGAGACGCTTTACCCGCAGCGTGTTGGCAGAGCTATGGAGAGCGAGCTCAAATCGCAGTGACTCAGGAGCGTCATCGCCCGACCAGATAAGCTGCCCTCGCCGCACGACAACAGCCGCTTGCGGCCAATCAGGCGTTCTCCCCTGAGATCCCACCACATCGCTAGCCGCCCTCTCCTGACTTCCTTGGCTTGCGCTAGCCCCAGCTGTCTTGGGCAGCAAGCTACCTATGAAGCTGAGACAGCTCTCAGAATCAAGAGTGATACGAGGTGAGATAAGGGAAATCTGCCGAAGACCTGCTAAGGGTCTTCTCCCTAAGATGGCAGAAAGACTGAAACTCAAGTGCACCCGGTCAACAGTGACTGGCTGAGCAATGACCCCTTCGTTCCTAGGCGTCAAAACCACCTGCTCCAGTACGAGACGCAAAGGCCCATCGAAGCGCGCCTGGCCAATCTGTACGTGCAAAGGCAACTGAGTCTCGAGGAGGGCTGCCGCCTGGCGAGCAAGGGTAGTCGGCAGAGACCCGCGGTTGAGAAAGAGCGTCGCCATAGCGACGCTGACTGTGAGTAAGAAAGCGACGGCTACACAGCTTCGCCACCCACTGAGACGGATCATAGGGAGTGCTCAGCCCCTTCCGACGTCATCGTTTGACATCCCAGCTAGATCGCCTGCAAGCAGTTAGAGGCGGATCAGGTAGAGGATGGAGCACGTGCTTTTTTACGGCTGGTCTGGCAGTTAGAGGAGGGGACCCGCTAGGGCGATGAGAATCGCACTCGCCGCGAGAAATGGCCCAAAGGGAACGGCCTGCCCCCGCTGCCAGCGGCCACTCAGCAAGAAGGGCATGCCCACGACCGACCCAAGCAGAGAACCCAGAAAAAGAGCAAGCAGTGCAGCTCCAGGCCCCAGAAAGCTGCCTATGGCCGCTAGGAACTTCACATCGCCCCCTCCCATGCCTCCTCGCCAGAGCAGAGCTAGCAACCACAGAATGCCGCCACCCACTGCGATGCCCGCCAGCGAGTACCAGGGAGAGAAGCGAGGTGACAGCATTGCCCATCCCCAGCTACTCAGCAAGCCCCGATCCATTGCTGGGTTCTTCGTCGGATCTATCTGTCTCACGACATACCAGACTGTGTTCAGCCCTAGCCCAAGAGCCATTCCGGAAATAGTTAGCATATTAGGCAAACGACGACACTCGAGGTCAATTACCGCCAAAAGCAATGCCCATAGAGCCAGTGTAACCTGCACAACGAAGTACCAGCTCAGGCCATAGCGCAGAAAGAAAAGGGAAACCAATCCGCCGCTGATAACCTCTATCAGAGGATAGCGACCAGAGATCTCTTGCCCGCAGTAGGCGCATCTCCCCCGCTGCAGCAGGTAGGAAAGCACGGGCACAAGATCGGAGGCTTCCAGCGTACGCCCGCACTGCGGGCATTGCGAACGGGGCAAGACAAGTGACATGCCCCGGGGAATGCGGTAGGAGGCCGCTCCCAAGAAGCTGCCGAAGACACAACCAACAAAGAAAATCAGCGCATGCAGTAGTGCTGTCATAGCCGGGTAGCACCTTCTTCGGCGTGCTGGTCACCTGTAGTGTTCGATCATGTGCCGACATGCCCTCCCTGCTCACTGTGCAAGATGTATCTGGGACACTTCCTTAACCCGGATTCTGTGAGTCAGTAGGAAAACTGACGAACGTTGACAAACTACACATTAACGGCATGGCTCTGCGAGCCGTCTAGGAGGTTGTTTCCATCATGCGACCAGTCTGTCTTCTTCTTGCCCTCGCGGTGCTGGTATGTACGCCGTCAGCTGCTATCGGAGAGCAGGTGGCAACTACGGTCGCCCCCGAGACCAGTCCCGCTGCTCATGATCTCCTGCGTATGCAGGCACCAAAGGCTGGTACCGGGTTTGCCTACGACCTGCAAACTGCAGGCTCCATTACCATTACGCAATCTGGCTCCCGCCAAGAGCAAAGCGTCTCCTTATTTGCCGGCCTCGAATTGCGTTGGGACGCCGAAACCGCGAGCAGGCTCTATCCAGCACGGCTCAATCTTGTCGCTCCCCATTTGAGTGTAGGAGGCAAAGAGAGACCATTTGAGCAGGAACCCGGAATGCTCGCTACTGGCTTTGACGCCCACGGACAGATCCTGTGGGCCCAGACCCCCACCCGCCTACGCGAGCTAGGTCTTGATCTCACCCAGTTGCTCTTAGGCATCAGCGTCCCTTCCCCATTCACTCATCTTCTCCCCGGAGCCACTTGGACAGCGAATGCTGTCTTGGGCGATCCCACTGCCAAAGACGCCAGCTTTGACATCCGAACCACATACACTTTTGTTGGTTTCGAGGAGAGACGACGCCACGTCTATGCTCTCGTACGGGGCAGCATCCTCCTTACCCCTAAGAATCCACCCACGCGTCACAGCTACGTTGGGCGCCTCGAAGCCTACTTGGACCCTGCCACTGGTCGGGTTGTCGAAAGCGCTACAAGCCTTGACGTACAGGCCAAACTGCAGCTGCCCGGTGCCAGGGCCGATGTCACGGAAGAAGCGTCCGTGCGCATGGTCTTGACCACTTATCTGCTGGATCTTGGACCGGCTTCCGCTGCACCAACGAGCGCTACGCCGCCGCCATCAATCGAACCTGCCAGACCTGAAACGCCGCGACCACCAGTGATCTCAGTAGGCCAACCCAAAACCGAACCGCTCGATCCAGAAGAACCAGTGCTTACCACAGCACCTGTGCCGCCCAGTGAGTCCACTGATGAAGAACCGCCCGAACAGATCACACCGACCCCTGTCGTCATCCAGATCATGGAGCCCAAGTCACCACCAACACCAATGCGAACAGTACAAAGCGGCGCAGAATTTGTTGATCCAGCCGGCCGTTTTTCCATCACCCTGCCCCTGGGATGGGAGAGCAAAACCTATGAGCTTACGGCCGACACTACCTCGTTCGCTGGTCCGACGGAACCGCAGATGATCTACGTATTCGTGGATCAGGCTGAACCTGGGAGTTTGGGAAGTTTCGCGCGCTCTGTGCTCGGTGCATATGCTAGTAGTTCAGAGCAGTTCCGCCTTCGCACCGACCTGCAACCGATCTCCATGGGTGATGTCCCAGCTTTTGTGGCCCACTATGCCTACCCCCAAGCAGCCACCGGCGAAATGGTGGAAGAGTTGGTGTTCTTTGGCCGTTACGAAGACTTTAACTACGTCTTGCAGTACTCAGGTACCCCAGAACACATAAGTGCGCAGAAGGTAGAGCTTATTCGGTACTTTTCTAACGCCTTCCGCTTAGGCCCTACCCCTGATGGCACCGTGCCCGTCTCCTTTCTCACCAGCTCCGGCACGCGTCTTCATGTGGATGGACAGCGGCGCTACAGTCTCGAGATTCCTAACCTCTGGCCAGTTTTCTTCCGCGCCGAAGACGACAGCTCCATTACTTTTGCCGAACTAGGGAAAAATGGGTATCTTACCATCTACGCCCAGGACGGCATGGAGAGACACACGCCCGATAGTGTTCTCCGATCTTGGCGTGGGCAATGGATCCGGCAGGAACAAGGCTTCAAGGAACTGACGCCCATGCAGCCCGCGACACTCTCTGGCTATAGTGCGGCCACCATGTCTTACGAGTGGATCAACTCAGATGGCCGCGTCTGGCAACGGCGCGTAGTGACCACCATCCAGCAAGGCATGCTCTACGCCGTGGTAATGGACTACGTAGCCGCCGGAGCCCCAGACAAAGCCGGGGTGTTCGCACACACCCTGAACAGTTTCCGCATACCCCAAACTCTAGCTTCGATCCCAGCACAGTCGTCGCAGAAAGAGCGCCCCACCCCGTCTACCACAGTGCCGAGTGAGCCAAGTGCCGCAGGCGACGGCGTACTGACAGCTACGGGTCGTATCTCCTTGGCATCGCAGGTGCGACTCGAAGAACCACTCTCAAGCACCCGCGTGCTTCTCGTCGGACGCCTTGGCGAAAGAATCGCGAGTGAGATCCGCTGGCTGAGCGGCGTCACCATTCGTATGCGTGTAGGCCAATCGGTCTACGCAGCCCGTACAGACGCTAACGGTTACTTCGCATTCGCCAACGCCGCACCCGTGACTTCAGGTGCGTACGTTCTCTTAGGGGCTGAGGGACCTATGCTTGGCTATAACGAGACCGTAAACGTGGCTTTCAGCGGCGTGCAGGTAACACCTGGAACTAGCCGATTGGTTGAAGCAGGACATATCGTGATGGAACTGGTGAACGGTGGGGCCTTGCACGTGACGCAGGCACTCCCACAAAGTCTCCCTGACCCGCGTGAGTTACCTCG
Organism: Limnochordia bacterium; assembly: GCA_050951545.1. Taxonomy (GTDB): domain Bacteria; phylum Bacillota; class Limnochordia; order DTU080; family DTU080; genus DTU080. Next base: position 19,281 of record JBMNJG010000016.1, read on the forward strand.
CTACTTCCTGACCAATTACACCGAGAGCGGTTGGACAAGTGTCCTGCGAAGCGCGCTGACCCATCCTTGACAAGCACCACCACCCCGCGACGGCATAGGATAGGACTACCGAGGCGTAACACGATTTGCTGGGGAGGCAGGGTTCCTATGACCAAGGCAGACGCGGGGTTTACCTTGTGGTTTACCGGCTTGTCGGGTGCAGGCAAATCTACCGTGGCGTCCATTGTGTACGACGAGCTGCAACGTCGCCAAATCCCGGTGGAACTGCTTGACGGCGATGAGGTGCGCACGCATCTCAGTAAGGGCCTGGGCTTCTCCCGGCAAGATCGCGACACCAACATCCAACGAATAGCCTTCGTTGCCCGACTGCTGAATCGGCATAAGGTCGCGGCTATTGCGGCTGCCATATCTCCCTACAGGGCCACCCGAGAAGCAGTGCGTTGCCAGATCCGCAATTTTGTGGAGATCTTCGTCAAATGTCCCCTTGACGTCTGTGTGAGCCGTGACGTCAAAGGGCTGTACAAGAAGGCGCTTGCTGGGGAGATCGACCATTTCACAGGCGTAAGTGATCCATATGAGGAACCCCTGCAACCCGAGCTGGTGCTGGAGACTGCTTTTGAGACGCCTGCTGTCAGTGCTGCTAAGGTGATGGCGCTGCTGGAACAACTCGGTCACATCGAACCCGGGCAACGGATACTGACACTCAGCCGCACGGAGGCGAAGCGTTAGGTGAACTCATTTGACCCCCCGTCCAATCCCGAGCCAGTTCAGCTTCTGACCTGGGCGGCTCAGCGCTTTCCCGGCCGAGTCGCCCTCACCTGTAGCTTCGGCGGACCCGGTGGTCTGGTCCTGGCGCACATGATCTACGAGCACCGCTTAGGTATTCCGCTGCTTTTCATCGACACAGGCTTTCTTTTCGCGGAAACCTACGCACTGCGAGAAACGTTTGCCAGGCGCTACGGCTCTACGATCCTGACTGTCACACCCCAACTGAGCCCTGGTGAGCAAACAGACCTCGTTGGCGCACGCCTGTGGGAACGAGATCCCGACGCCTGTTGTCGCCTGCGAAAGGTTGAGCCCATGCAACGCGCACTGGCCCAACTCAACGCATGGGTATGCGCTCTACGGCGAGATCAATCGCCCACCAGAGACAGCATTCAAGTCGTGGAAGATCACCGCACAGCCGACGGTCGCCACATATGCAAGGTCAACCCCTTAGCATGCTGGACACGTACTCAGGTATGGGAGTACCTGATGCGACACGACGTCCCCTACAATCCGCTTTGCGACCAAGGCTTCGAAAGCATAGGGTGCATGCAGTGTACCCGGCCTATTTCCCCGGGAACACAGATGCGATCTGGAAGATGGCCTGGAAGCAACAAGATCGAGTGCGGCCTCCATACCTTCACCGACAGACAACCCCAACAGAGCTGATCCGCTGCATACTAGAAACGCCATCTCAGGAAGGCTGAAGCGCTCATCTCGAGTGGCTGAGCATACTCATACCTACTCCTACAAGAGGCACCTAGGGCTGTGGAAGAGGTAAGACGACTCTCTGCTAACGCCGATAGGGTACTCGTCCACGAGATCACCTGTCCTGCGCTGTCTCTCGTCTGCTCCACTGCCATAACAGAATGAGCCCTAAGGTCGTGCGCAGTGAAAGAGCCAAGTTGGGGTTGCCACACTGTCAGACCTACGCTCCCCGCGAGTCGAGGTTTGATGAGCACCCCTATTTCATTATTGCGGTCAGTGAGGGTATCGAACCGTTTCAGCCCCGCGGCAACTGAGAAATGAAGATCCACAGACCCCATGCGAGAGGTCAAGTTGCGCAGCTGTAACGCGTAGCTAGATATGCGCTTCGCAGGCTCTGTTTCTCCAAGAGGCATCTCTTCCGTAAGCTTCGCTCGCAAATCCACATTGGCGCGTCCTGTTCGTCCCAGATTGAGCTGTGTGCCGTAGGAGGTGTAGCTGCTGCGCTCATCGACGACCTTGTCGCTCCGCATGTCCAAGAGCGATGCTACCCCATCAGCGCTGCTCTCATAGTCAAGCTCCAAATGCACTGCATCGAAAAGACGGATCGTGCTGAACGTCGCTCTATATCCCTCTGCATCTGTTTGGCCTAGTCCAGCTATGGTATGGTAATCCCTGCCAAATCGATAGCCCTGGACTCTAAACTCCGACCACGGCAGAGGCAACCTCACCCCGACTTCACCTCCGATGTCTACCGAGGGTACTCCGTACTGCGGATCGGGCAGCTGGAAAAAGGAGCGTGCCCGAGACGGTATCTTGTCTAGCCAGCCCAATACGTCTCGTGATGCGGGATCGAGCGCGGGATCCTCACGACAGGTATCGATGACAGCCCACAAGTCTCCTCTCGCATTGTCGTGATACAGGCTCAGCGCCACCTCCATCTCCAACGCTGCCAGCGTGCCGGGAATCCCCAGACCAGCCTGGCCATCGATCACGTAGTTCACTTCAGGGTCGGGACCGACAACATTCTGCTCCTCATCGCGGATTTTCACTACGTTGAGAGCGAAGTTCAGAGGCCAGGTAGAGAAGGCTGGCCTTACAGCTACCAGCTCTCGGGCATATGTCTGCCCGGGCACTTCATGTGTGGGATGTCCGTGCACCACCTGCAAAGAGAGCGGTCCCAAGCCCGCGGTCATATCGATCCCTCTGTGATATGTAGAGTCGAGTCCCAAGGGCGCCACATGGGACGAGAGGGCACCAAGACCCAGCCGAAGAAGGCGAGCCTCATAGTCTATCTCGTACTCGTGACCCGGCTGAGAGTCATTTGGACTGAACATCGGATCATTACTATCAAGATGTACGCGCAGCCCCAGCGGACCCCACTCTCCCGCAGCGTCGAAGGCGGCCGAGAACCCCTTGACAGACTCGGAACGCATTTCGAGCCTCCCTTGCCAATCAACAGCTCGAATGAAGCGGAAGCGGTGCTCGCCGCGGTTGGCCGCGAAATCCTCGATGTGGATCCACAGCTCAGAGGTCAACTGCACCTCCTCTGGCGGTACCTCATAGACAATCCGTTCCTCAGAGATCTCAGCCCGAGCAGTTACGTCTTGGCCATTCCAGTACACGCGCGCAGTCCGCACGTCCACGTTGCTCGCTGCGTCAGAAAGCCCGATGCTGACCGCAAACCCCTCCGACGGGACCCTTCCCAGCGGAGCCAGCAGCTCTGCTCGAGGGACCGATAGATCCTCACTGACCTCGATGTGCAAGGGCTTGCGGGCCGCATCCACTGCCGGATAGCTCACCATCTGACACTGGCTATCTGCAGCTTCAACGTAGTATTCGATCCCACCAGGTCTCATGTAGCCCGGGGGAATCGTCGCCCGATACTCGCCCGGAAAGCGGGCCATAGGCAGACGGTAATACTCCAGAGTCCCTTCCGGGCGGAAAAAGAGGCTGGCACTCTGTATTGCCGAGTCGTCCGGCACCTGTGCACGCACGACAAGAGGCGCATGGGAGGCGGCCTCACTGATTGGCTCATGCTCTATAGCAAGCACCGAAGCATCGGTTTCGACCTCGCCGGAGCATGGCGTGGCCATAGACTCGGAAGCCAAGGAACCGAAACGCGTCTTCGACGATGATCTCCACGGTCGTGACAAAGTCATCCACCCACAGGGCGATCTCGTGCCTGCCAGGTGATAGCTCGGCCTCAAATGTGGCCTGCCCTTCTGCAAGAAGGCCATCCACGTCTGAAACCCACTCAAATTGTGCATCGGCAGGTACATTGATCGCCTCAAAGCAGACGGGGTTGCCCAACAGGAGTGTGCTACTCGACTGAGACGCCGGCCAGACAATAGTAGGGCCAGAGGGGTTGACCACCAGCACCTGCATTGCTTGCTCACGGCGATTTCCGCGGCTGTCCTCCGCTCTGACCGCCAACCGAAACTGGCCTGCGTGCGGAAAGCACAGCCGCATGCTGACTTCTCCCTGACCCGTGAGAACCCCGGCATCAACTGGTACCCCATCGAGCAGCCAGGTAACAACAATCCGTTCTTCCTCTGCAGTCTCTATCGCCACTGCAAGATCATAGAGATGCCCTGCCAGCGCTACGGCCGGCGCCTGCAGACCTGCAATACGGACAGAAGACAAGTCTGGTGATTCCTCACTGATTCCTTGCAGAGCCGACGTCAGAATGCTTGCGTTAGCACCTCCATAGTTACCAGCCCTATCTCGGCCACTCACGCTGATGACATAAATGCCCTCGTCTTGTGGCACAAAGGAGGCGACGCCAGGGGCCAGTGGCTCGCCATTCACAAACCACCTCAACGGCAACACCCTGTCCGGCCCTTCCGGATCCGCCACCTCTGCCCGTAGATCCACAGGACTCCCAAGAGGCACCTGGCTCCCATCGCCGGGTGAGACAATCCTGATCTGTGGAGGCTGTCGATCAAGAATCGTCACCAGATAAACAGTGTCTGAGGCGCGTCTTCCGTGTGGATCTACCACCTCCAGAGTGATCTCTGTGTCGCCTTCGCGGACAAGACAATGGGTATAGCTGCTGTCGCGTCCGACCTCGACACCGTCTGCGTACCAGTACATCTCGTACGCAGCCTCGATCATCTCAGAACTCTGCGTCTTTTCGATAAGCTGTGCGACGAAATCCAGAGTATCCCCAACATAGAAGAACTGAGGACAAGGCGGAAAGAGTACCACTGGCTCTTCCCTAGCTGCCTCAGAGGTAACCATCACACTGACTTTCTCCCTCGGCAGGCTGTCCTCTTGGCGGGGGCAAGGCTCTGACGGCTCCATGGCGTCTGTCGAGCCCCACGGGAGTCGCTGCACAGAACAACGGCACGCCGTTGACTCCGAGGACAGCGCTGAACTCTCCCCGACAACCACCCGATGCTGGGCAGATCCAACCTTGCCGAATTTGTCTGTCGCTTCTGCCTTAAGCAGGTAAGTACCAGCTGTGTCAAAGTGATAGTGCAACTCTGGCCCAAAACCGACCCGCACCGCAGACTTCGCCCCAGGTTCGGTTATCCACCAAGCCAACTCGGTTCGAAAGCCAAGCTGTTCATCTTCGTCATCGTGCACATCAGCCGTGACAAGAAGAGCATCTCCCTCACGCAGGTTCAAGAGATCGTCGCCATCAGTGGAGATGATCTGCATGTGCACCGAAGGTGCCCTGTTCTCCACACGAAAGGCCATCCGCGGTGACTGCGCCAGTCGCTTTCCCTCTGCATCAAACGCGCGGACAACCCAGGAGTAATCCAGCCCGCCAACGAAAAACACTCCAGCGGGAATGATCTCCGTCACAAAGACGCTATCGCCTTGTGCTGGCCGCTTGACGTCTATGGGCGGGCTCAGCCAAAGCGACTTGCCCTGATGCATGACTTCAACAAAAGCGCTCAGCGTATGGAGTTGGGGCGGAAAATGAGATATCCTGAAATGGAAGGCCTCTGGTGGAAACTGAGAGGGATAGGTAACCCCAGCTTCGGGCTCAACGCCGTCAATCCTAAAAGCTGCGGCGTCAGATGACAGCGTTGCCAAGGCCAGTAGCAACGCAAGTGATAGGCACACGCCGACAATTCTGCTCCGTGACACGAGCGCATCCTCCTTGGTCCCACAACCGCCTACAAATTTCTTCTTTATGCTGCATACACCTGCTACGTCGAAGGAAACCGCACCGATTCGAGGCATCCTGCAACACCCAGTCGTGAACCAGAATACGCCATGTCACACGGGCAGGAGTTGTCCTGCTACACTCGAAGTCTGAAGGACCTTCCCTAGCGAATACAGCTTAAACCAGGAAGATAATAGCAGCGCCAAGAGGCGGCTGAGCAGCAAAGAGAGGAGCCTAGCCATGCAGGATCGTTTATTCATCGACGGCTGTAGGGTACAAACCGAAGAGTCAGCACAGGCGAACTCCTTCTTACTCGCCTTGCAGGCCGCGCTGGAGGCAGCCGCACGCCCAACCTCTTATTCAACGCTAGCCGGGCTTACTGGTGTCGCCTTTCGTCCAGTCCCTTGGGAGCATGACGAAGAGAGGGAATGGCAAGGCCTAGCTGAACGCGTCGCGCTTGTCAGCGATGCCCTTGGGTTGCGATGGAGCCTCATCGGATCTGACCCTTCACCAAGTGACATTGAGCGGCCCTGGAGAGTGCAAGAGAGCCAACAGGCCACACTGCTACGAACCCAACCTTTCCTGAAGACTGCAAAGACTACGTGGGACGACAAGGCTGCGGAAGAGGTCCGCGATTACCTGGGACGCGGTACTCCTACTCTTGTCTACGGCGGTTGGCCCGGAGCTTCTGGGCATCTGTGGGGCCTTATCGTGGGCTGGCATAACGACATCTTCTATGGATTTCACACCCGTAGCACTAGTCTGGAACTGCTTGTTCAGCCTCCGCACGTCGCCCTGGTTTTCGATGGCCACAAGACACCTCGTTACTCGGCAAAAGAGGCGTCGCGCCTGAGTCTACTGAGGACAGCCTCGGACCCACTATGGTCCGAATCGCCTCACGAGAACGTTTACGATCTGTGGGCGGACCTTCTTCTTTCACCATACGAAGGTCCTGACGGCTGGATGTGCCATCTTCGGCTGGCGGTGCTCACGCGTGATGCCCGCATGGCCGCTCTACGCTATCTCTCCGAAACGCGCGATTTCCTCCCTGGTTTGAGTCTTATACACCTCGGCGAGTTGGATCTCTGCTATAGCCAGATTACCCGCGCACTGATTCGCGACATCGATCGTTCGTATGTCCGTGCCGCATTCACGGCCCCTGATGAGCGCCAGGAGATGAGAGAGCGTGTACTCGTCATCAAGCGCCATGAGTCCCGCGCTATTGCTGCCCTCAGCAGGCTGGCAGATGACTTGGAGTAGTTCAGGCACCCGATCTGCCTGTCGCGGACGATGCGGCTAAGAGACACTCATGTAGCAACTGCAGCACATAAGGACAATAAAGCGAAAGTAACAGGGACGTTGAGCAGGAAACCGCCTTTTGCCTGCGAAGTCAGTTAGGAGAGCAAGGTAATGGCACCCAACAGGTGTATTACCTGCTGGGGTGGTAATAGCCACAGCCCCGACAAGGGGGTCGGATATAGATGACCGACAATCTGCCTATCGACATCGAACAAGAACTACCCTTGCCATCCGGCGAAGAAGACGAGACCTTTCTGGCACGGCTGGTTGGCATAGAAAGGATCTTTAGGCTAGGCGATCAGCAAGTGCACGCTCTTCGGGGCATCGATCTCGATATCCAAGAGGGCACGTTTGTGCTGTTGAGCGGACGCTCGGGTTCCGGCAAGACCACCTTGCTCAACATCCTGGGTGGTCTCGACAGACCAACGCGGGGTAAGGTGTTCTTCCGTGGCAAGGATCTCGGCACATTCTCAGAAAGAGCCCTCACAAAGTGGCGGCGCAAAGAGATTGGCTTTGTGTTTCAGTCGTTCGCTTTACTTCCTACCCTCACTGCCCATGAAAACGTAGAGCTCCCTCTCCGCATCGTCGGAGGCTCGGGCCGCCAACGCCGAGCCCGCGCTAGAGAGTGCCTAGAAATGGTGGGGCTGTGGAAGCGAGCACGGCACCGCGTTTTTGAGTTGTCGGGTGGCGAACAACAACGCGTCTGCATAGCGCGCGCTCTGACCACGAAACCTGGTATGCTTCTGGCTGACGAACCAACGGGTGAACTCGATACGGTGACAGGTAAAAAGATCCTCGCGCTGTTCAGGGATATTGTGCAATATGAGGGCATCACGGTCTGTATGGTCACTCATGATCCCGGCGCAGCGCCTTTCGCAGATACTGTATACTCGCTAGTTGACGGACAGATCGCTTAGATGGGGTCTTGAGCACTACGCTACGGTATATCGCAGCTATCGTAGCGCTGTGGAATGTGCCTGTGGTGTGGGAATACCGTAGAACGGATGACTTGGGAGGGTTTTGACAAATGCGCTTCTCCCGCAACTTGCTGCTACTTCTTCTCCCTGTGTGTCTTGCTGGATGCTCCCTACTTCCAAAAGAGGAGGAGTATGCGGCTCCAGTACTAGAGGACCCACCGCCGTCTCGGGTTGTCACGTACAAGGTCGAGTCTGGATTCATCGCCGAAGAGATCCGAGGCCTGGGACGCGTGGCCCCCGTGTTAGAGACGCAACTGTACTTTACTCGCGGTGGACGCATTAAGACCATGGACGTCTATCTGCAGCAACGGGTGACGAAGGGCCAGCATTCTGGCCCAGCTGGAGATCGGCGATCTTGAACAGCAGCTAAAACTGGCCGAGATCTCGGTGGAAGAGGCGCGCATTCGTCTGGACCGCGCCGAGGAACTGGCCCGCATTGAGGGGCGAAAAGACAACCCCGACCTGCAGATGCAGCGTCTCGCGTACGAGCGAGAACAGCTCCAGTATGATTACCTTGTGGAGCGGATCAACCAAGCTACCATCAGAGCTCCCTATGACGGTACCATCGTCCGCACCTATACGCAAGCTGGGCTCACCGTGAAGGAATACGATCCTGTGTTGACGGTCGCAGACCCGCGGGAACTGGAAGTGCAGATGGAGCTGTATAGCGAGGACGACTTTCGGCGTATCACGCCGGGACAGCTGGTGAAAGTGGAACTCACGCGAGGAAACTGGGTTGAAGGCTATGTCGCTCAGATTCCTTCGTACACGGAGCGCACAGCCACTGGTGCAGAGCGCGACCGACGTGTTCGGATCCGTTTTCGTAACCCAGGCGTACGAATCAACATGAATGACCTCATGACTGCTATCATCGTGGTCCAAGAGAAGCCCGATGCCCTCTTGATCCCCAAGGCCGCCTTACGCGAGTTCATGGGGCGCTCCTACGTACGCGTCCTTGAAGGTGAAGCGCGACGCGAGATCGATGTCAGGATTGGCATCCGAGGGGCCACGCATATTGAGGTCCTGGAAGGCTTGGAGAAGGGAATGCTCGTCATAGGCAAGTAACAAGGTAGGTATGGGAAGCAGGTGCTGCGTTGAGGTTCCTAGCAATCCTGTGGACGACCTTGAAGAACATTGTGAACAACTGGCGCCTTGAGTTGAGCTTGCTGTTGGGTCTGTCCATGGGCGTAGGTGTTGTGACGTCTATACCCATATATAGCTCTGGATCCCTGCAGGATGCTTTCTTGCGGCGCTGGCTGGCCTCAAGTGAGGGTCGCCCTCCGTATAGCGTGATGGTAAGCCACTGGTCACGTCGAGGTGGGCCCGAAATCACTCTCGATCAGTACCGCGAGCTTGACGAGTATCTGCATGAGAACGTCGAAGAGCTGATCGGCCTACGGCATACGCACTACAGCGAAGCTGGTGGCTTGGGCATCAACCGCTTCGAACCCGTACGTGAAGGCCTACAGCCCGCTGAGTCGCCTTACGCCGACATCTCCTTCATGAAAGGCGTACAAGACCGTTCGAAGCTCGTCGACGGCCGTTGGTATAGCGACGAACCACAAGACGGCGTGATCGAGGCCGTGGTGGACGTCAATACACTCGAGTCACTCAATCTCCTTGTCGGTGAGCGCTATGTATATTGGTACCCAGCGCCAGAAGGACATCTGAGTGATATACCGATCACCTTGCGCGTGGTCGGAGCCTTCCGGACTCTCGAGGAAGAGCTCAACAACCCCGAGTGGATCTACGCGCCGCCCTTCGACCATACCTTCTTCATCGATAAGAACGTATTCCTGAAAGAACTCGTGGAAAAGGGGAATCTGACAGACGCCAACTGGGACTGGAACTGGATTTTCGACCACAATCTAGTGCGGGTACACCAGCTACCTGCGTTAGCTAGTGCTCTGGCCAAACTGGAGACGAATGTTGCCCAGCTCATGCCTGAAACACGCCTATGGAACTCACCGCAACGCACCTTTGAGTTCTTCAGTGAGACAGCCCGAGGCATCTCACTTTTCCTAGGCGCTTTGTCGGTTCCCATTCTGGGCATGGTCTTCTACTACATCATCCTCACAGCGAGTCTCACAGTGTCCAGACGCCGTAACGAGATAGCCATGCTCCGCAGCCGGGGTGCAAGCGCCTTCCAGGTTGTGCTCAGCTTTCTGATCGAATGGCTCATGCTCGGCGGGCTGGCCTTTCTGATAGGACCTTACATCGGGTTGATCATCGCTCGAGTCATGGGTGCTTCTGCAGGTTTTCTGTCCTTTGTAGATCGCCGGGCACTCCCGGTCTCCATCGTACCTGATGCCTACCGCTACGGCGCGTACGCGGTGGGCCTGTCGGTATTGGCTTGCCTAGCGCCAGTTATCGCCGCCTCCCGATTTAGCATCGTCACCTTCAAACAAGATATTGTCCGCAGCCGACGCAAGCCATTGTGGGAGAGATTCCTGCTCGACTTCATTCTCCTGGGGACCGCCTACTACGGCTACCGCAGCCTCTCACAGCAGAGGCTGATCATGGCCCTTCAGCAGAGTGAGGGCAGCAGAGAGGCACTGGCCATGCTGATGGATCCCATGCTCTTCTTCGTGCCCGTAGTCTTCTTGCTGGGCGCTGGTTTGCTAGTCCTGCGCATCTTCCCCTACATTATGCACTTTCTATCCTGGGTCACAGGCCCTCTCCGGGGCGTCTGTTGGACGCTCACCGCTAGGCAACTTGCCCGTAACGCCCGACAGTACACACCGCTGCTCTTGCTCCTTATCGTGACTGTTGCGCTTGGGATCTACTCGGCTGCTGCAGCTCGAACTCTTTCTCGAAACTTCGAAGACCGCATTATGTACTCCGTCGGTGCTGATGCGGTACTAACTGAGCAGTGGTCATTACCCACGGCCAGCGATCCTGACGATTTCCTCAGCTTCTTTGGTGGAGGGGGCACAGAGGAGGGCGAGGACGGCCAACCACCCGAGCCCCTGGTTTTCGAACCGCCCTTCTATGTTCATCAGGATCTTCCTGGCGTGCACGCAGCTGCCCGCGTCCTCAGCCGGAACGTGAACATTCAAGTGGGAGGTAACTTCAAGGGCCAAGCGCAAATGATGGCCATTGTGCCCCGCGAGTTCGCAGATGTCGCATGGTATCGCCACGATCTCACTCCAGCGCACATTTTCCACTATCTCAATCTGCTCACACGCTACAGTGAAGGCGCGCTGCTGTCCAACACCTTCATGGAGGAGAACCACCTCAATCCCGGAGACTGGATCACCCTCATGCTCAAGAATCAGCCCATTGATGTCTTCATTGTGGCAGGCATCGATCTGTGGCCTACCCTGTACCCTGAGAAGGGAGCAATGGTGGTCACCAACCTGCAGCACGTACAGCAAGTCACCACCCTTGAACCGTATGCGGTGTGGCTCAGCATGGAACGCGGGACGCCTCTATCAGAGGCAGTAGATAGCTTGCGGGAACAGGGCATTTGGGTCTCATCTACGGTGGATAGCCGCATGCAGATCATCGAGGGACGTCGCGAACCTCATCGTATGGGTTTCTTCGGCATTCTATCCATAGGATTTCTTGTTTCAGTGGCAGTAACCATCATGGGCTTCTTCTTGTACACCTTCTTGTCACTTAGGGCGCGCATGCTCCATTTCGGGGTGCTGCGGGCGATCGGGCTCTCGGTAAGACAGCTGATCTCCATGCTAGCCTTGGAGCAGGTTTTCTCCTTAGGACTAGGCCTCGTGGTGGGAACCCTCTTTGGACGCCTGATCAGTAATGTCTTCTTGCCTTTTCTGGAGCAAACTGGCGAGTTCAAAGAGGCCATCCCGCAGTTCACCATCGTCATTGAGCAGCATGATCTTCAGAAGATCTACGTCGTGCTACTGTCTATGCTCCTTGTGGGAGTCCTTGCGCTCGCTGTCGTGTTGTTCCGTATGCGCCTGGCACAAGCCGTCAAGATGGGGGAGGAAGTCTAAGTGTCCTGGAAGGACTTTGCAGGAAGAAAATGGCGTAGCCGAAGCCATCCACAATCGAGCAGCGCCTCAGCTGCTAATCTTCTCATTGGCGCTGACGAAATAGGTCTGCGACACATGGACGAACCCGGTGGCCCACCCCCCAACCCCACGAAGACTGATGCTGCCGTAGGTGAACCATTCATTGTCTGCCAGAATCTTGTGAAGATCTACAAGGTAGATGAACTCGAGGTCTTCGCCCTACAGGGGTTAGACCTGGAGATTAGGCGCGGCGAATTGATGGCCATCATTGGCAGCAGTGGCAGTGGCAAGTCCACACTTCTTAACGTACTGGGCGGGCTCGACACACCAACAGCAGGTCGTGCTTTTGTGGCTGGTTGGGATCTACTCCGTATGAGCAACCGAGCGCGCGTCCTGTTCAAGCGACACACCGTCGGCTTTGTGTGGCAGAACGTAAGCCGCAATTTGGTACCCTATCTCTCTGCTTTAGAGAACGTCGAACTCCCAATGATCCTGGCTGGCAAGTTCAACCGCAATAGAGCAAAGGAGCTACTAACGGCCGTTGGTCTGGAAGAACGAATGCGGCACAAACCCGTGCACATGTCGGGTGGAGAGCAACAGCGGGTCGCTATCGCCATCGGACTCGCCAACAACCCATCTGTCCTACTTGCTGATGAGCCTACTGGATCGCTCGACTCCCGCACAGCTCAAACTGTCCTGCAGGCGTTTCGCGAGGTTCGCGACATCTTCGGAGTTACTGTTGTTGTAGTTACGCACGACCGCGGTATGTCCGATGCAGTCGACCGATTTGTGGAGATCCGCGACGGTAAGACAAGCACTGAAGCGGTACGCCGTGACCTTGCAGAAGGATTGACAGGGAGTACTCACGACCAGTACACGTTGTTGGACTCCGCTGGCCGTCTGCAGCTACCTTTGTCCTATGTGGAGAGACTGGGACTTCAAGGACCCAGCCGCGTGCGTCTCACTGTTGATGATCAACGAATCGTCATTGAACCTCCTGAAGCGAATGCACCACCGCCCGTCACTGAAGAGCCTGCCTGACTTTCCATGTGCAGCCCGAAGGCTATCCCTACCAATTCGGCATATCAGGGCATTCACTGTCTAGCCACTAGTCATGGAATGTGGCCACATATTGGAATATAATACAAATGGTACCATGATCTTGACGCGCTCCTAGATACCGAACTGCAGCGAGGGGGGAGTGACACATGGCGACCAAGTGCCCTGATTGCGGTTCCTTCAACCAAACGCATGCCTCCGCATGCAGGAAATGTGGGGCAGACCTCAACCCCAGAACAACCGCTGCCACCGCGGTTGGCAGCGCCCGAGATAAGCCCCCCATTCCGTGGTACAAGCGCCTCCTAGGCCGACGGAAGTAGTCAGCATCGAAGACTCGATTAGTTCACCGCAGGCCAGCCCACCAGACATGGCCGCCAGCCCTACGGCCGGCGGCCCGAAATGTGCCCCAGTCACCCCAATAGGCTCACTACGCCGATCGTCGATGCCAGCCAAGTGAATCGGGCAGACTAGAGCTGGAGGTGAAACAATGCCGAGTACTAGCCCTGGCGTGTCAGCCACGCTGCAGGCAGCCATTGATGCCAATACTGAGCTCAAAGAGGCCTTGGTTCGCACTCAGATGCCGAGGCGCTTTCAAGCCATGGTTCTCGGCCTAACAGCGCTCCGACAACTGAACATGCACAGGCAGACCTCAAGAGACGAGTTGTGGCTAGAGAGCCTGAAGTAGCAGCCCCGGTGGTTGTCTCATCTCCTGGGGGAGTGGCCATTCGGCTCTCCCTCTTGAATCCTCCCTAGGAGATTCCACTAACTACCTCGCCCCCTCGCGCAAGGCACCAAAGGGATACCCCCCTCCCATGTCGAATACATTCTTATGGATCATGTTTTCAATAGGGGGCGTATGACATGAGTTTTCTCAAACTCTGCAGGAAGCGTAGCAGTTGTCGGGGCTACCGACCTACTCCTGTGCCGGAACAGAGACTGCAGTACGTCTTGGAGTGCGCCCGACACGCGCCCAGCGCTGCCAACAAGCAGCCCTGGAGGATCCATATTGTGGAGGGAGAGGCCAAAAAGAGACTGGACACCAGCTACGAGCGTCCCTGGTTCACCGAGGCACCTATGGCCGTGGTTTTCACCGGAGTCTCTGGCACAAACTGGGTGCGCAGCGACGGTATGGATTACCTCATGTGCGACGTCGCCATCATCTGTGATCACTTTACCTTAGCGGCAGCGGAGGTGGGCCTTGGCACATGCTGGATTGCTGCCTTCGACAAAGAGGCCGTCCGCAGAGCACTGGGGCTGCCACCCGAGGAAGTGCCTTTCTTCCTAACCCCACTAGGGTTCGCCCAAGAAAGCAGTTCAAGGGAGAAACAACGCAAGACTCTAGAAGAGATCGTGGTGAGGCGCACGACCTAGCGACCGTTGGCCATCACCCCTCAGGCTGGGTTTCACTCCACAACAAGGCGTCGAAGGGAGCTCGACGACCGGGGCACCTGTCACGACGGCATAGTCTGCACGTGGTGAAACTGACCTCTGACGGGAAAAAGACACCCGAGACAGTCTTGTTAGGCTGCATAAGATAGGTTTCGCTGAGTCGCACACCGATCAGACTCTCCACATCACCGATCAGACGAAAAAGCTGTGCCTGCTGCTGAATAGGCCATACTACAGCATCACCGGAACCCGGATGCATGGAAGACAGCCCGGGCAAGTCATAGACCGATTTCACATAGGCAGCCAAATGATGGCGGGCAGCACTGAGGGCTAGCTCTTTGAGACATTCTACGCTGTAGCGCAGAAGCTCATCGTTGTACTCAGCAAGAAGCGCATCCAGTTCGGTACCACAGGTGGCAAGAAAAGGAAACACGCGATGCACGTCCGCCAGAGCCGTCCTCAACACGCGGCTCGTGAACGTGATACCATCGATGGTAACCGTGTCTTCCCCGCGCTCCTCCACATAGCACACGTCAAAGAGAGCCTTAGGTCGAACCACCTGCGCTGCCCGCTCAACCACATCCCGGATCTCGGGAGCGAAATCGGCTGACGACTCCACACGTAGCTTTCTCAAGAGAGCATCTGCGTCGGGCACAAAAGGGATCTCATCGAGGACTGTCACCATACCCATCACCTCCGCACTCAGGCCCTTTGCACTACGTCATCGCGATATGGGCCCTCATTTCCGTAGTTCGATTTTTGGGCCGGGTCGGGCCCGTATGCGCTGACTCCTCAGACGTCTTCCTTCGCTCTGCGGCAACGCTCACCCTTCTTAAGCTCGGAAATCAACCACTGCCCCAGCAGGGCTTTTCTGAGTGGGCGGGAAACACACCTAGCATGGGGATGCGTGGCGATCCTCGAGAGACATCATGCATTTCCCAGATACTGCCTGACGTATCTTGCCACGACGACGGTGAATGAGGGACTCTCGTGGCGACAGTTCGGCGCAGAAGGATTCACAAGGAGGCGTCTTCATGTTCTGTTTTCAGTGCCAGGAAACGGTAGGCAACGCTGGTTGCACAGTACGAGGGGTATGTGGAAAATCGGGAAGCACCTCCAACCTCCAGGACTTGCTGATCTACGTACTCAAGGGAGTATCGGTCTACGGTGAAGAACTCAAGAGGCTGGGCAGTACAGACCGCAGTCCAGCCAAGATCACCTACCAGGGTCTTTTTGCCACGATAACCAACGCCAATTTCGACGATGCGCGTTTCATCGCCCTAATTCGTGAGGCCCTCAGACAGCGTGGCCAGCTGCGGTCCAGATTCCTAGCACTCTACAAGGAGAGGGCAGGAAAAGACTTCGCCGGAGCACTGCCTGAAGCGGCCACATGGTCATCGGATGACCCCGCCGTGTTCGCTGGGAAGGCTCTCTCCGTTGGCGTACTGGCCTCTTCTGACCCGGATGTACGTTCCCTGCGTGAACTGCTCATCCTCGGCCTTAAGGGAATTGCCGCCTATGCAGACCACGCCGCCGTTCTCGGTTACCGTAAAGATGGGATCGAGGACTTCATGATGGAAGCGCTGGCCTCTACCACAAAGGAGCTATCAGTGGATGAGATGGTTGCCCTTGTGATGCGCGCGGGCGAGACTGCGGTTGCCGCCATGGCCCTTCTCGATGAGGCAAATACCCAGAGCTATGGGCACCCGGAGATCAGCACGGTAAGCATCGGCGTACGCAGCAATCCTGGGATACTCATCAGCGGGCATGACCTGAAAGACATGGAGGCTCTCCTTAAGCAGACCGAGGGCACGGGGATCGATGTCTACACTCACGGTGAGATGCTGCCAGCCAACTACTACCCGGCCTTCAAGAAGCATAAGCACCTCGTCGGCAACTATGGTGGCTCGTGGTGGCACCAGAACCAAGAGTTTGAATCCTTCAATGGTCCCATCCTGATGACTACGAACTGCCTAGTACCACTCAAGAACAGCAACAGCTACCTCGACCGCCTCTTTACCACTGGCATCGTGGGTTACGAGGGGGCAACGCACATCCCTGACCACCCCGATGGCGGTGATAAGGACTTCTCCGCTATCATCGCCAAGGCCAAGCAGTGCCAGCCGCCCACACAGATCGAGAGCGGAGAGATTATCGGTGGATTCGCTCACAACCAAGTCTTCGGCCTGGCTGATCAGGTAGTGGCAGCTGTCAAGTCCGGAGCTATCAAGCGCTTTGTAGTCATGGCGGGCTGTGATGGGCGTCAGAAGTCACGGAGCTACTACACTGAGGTGGCCGAGCGGCTGCCCTCAGATACGGTGATACTGACGGCCGGGTGTGCCAAGTACCGCTATAACAAGCTGCAGCTCGGTGATATCGGTGGTATTCCTCGTGTCTTGGACGCTGGTCAGTGCAACGACTCCTACTCACTCGCGCTGATCGCCCTCAAGCTCAAGGAAGTCTTCGGTCTTGATGACATCAATGACCTACCCATCTCTTACGATATCGCCTGGTACGAGCAGAAGGCCGTGGCTGTGCTCCTTGCCCTTCTGCATCTCGGAGTCAGAGGCATCCGCCTTGGCCCAACACTACCTGCGTTCCTGTCGCCAGCCGTAGCAAAGGTTCTAATAGAGAACTTCGACATCAAGCCGATCGGCAGCGTGGAAGCCGATATCGCTGCGATGATGGCTGGCAACTAGACGGAAGCGATATGAAGCGGTTCCCGGGGGGCCAAAGCGATGATCGCGAGGAATCTGCACGAGACGAGTGCGCCGGGGCCTACCCAGAAGACGGTCTTTGTCGACGACTAGAAGCATGAAGACGGGAAAAGCAAAACCCCTTGAGCCGCAACGCAAGGGGCTTTGCTTTTCTATTGGCTCCCCGGGCTGGACTCGAACCAGCAACCACCCGGTTAACAGCCGGGTGCTCTACCATTGAGCTACCGAGGAAGGTCTGCGCAGCTACTATGGTCAACACCAATAGGATAGCACGCCCTCGGAGGACATGTCAAGTCTTCCGAGGGCTGGCCAGGACTTCCGCAAGGAACCGCCGCTGGTCCCTGACGAGGTGCGCGCTCCTTCGTCCTGCTGTCTCTTCACTTCGCTCCGGTCATTCGGGTGGCTCGCAGGTAATAAGGCCCCCTTACCCCCAGAGAATACGTCTACTGCGGCCCGAGGTAGTTATTCTCCCGTGTGCAGATCGGCCTTCTCCGACCTACGTAACGACTACCATCTCTCTAGGTGGGTAGGCCTTTTCCCTCACCCGCCTGCGAGCCAGATAGGCCACCACGACCATGCCGTCGCGGATCTGCCGCATGACTCCCCGCAACGTCACTCTGCCCCACTTGTAGGACCGTAGGTTGCGCCTCACAAACAGCTGAAACAGGTTGTAGGCCATGACGAATAGCGTGAGCAAAACCTCAATGACTTGTGGCTCGTAGCAGTAGGCATGGCCTAGGTGGAAATGATGCTTCAGGAAATGGAACCCACCATTCTCGATGTCCCAGCGCCGGTGCGCTATCTTCCACACAGTCAGTGCGGGCATTATCTTCCTGCTGGCATTGGTCACAAAGTGAGTGGTTACCTCCTGCTCTTTGATCGTCTCACCGGCCGCGTTGAGCTCCCTGCGTATCTCACGAACCTTAATACAGCGCAAGGGCTCATTCACGCCCTCCCAGCTGGTGAAACCCTCGTCCTCCCAGGTCTGGACATCATACACCGTATTGCTTTCGGCCTTCAATCGAACACGCCGGTGTACCTCGTTGGGGCTTTGTCCTTCAAAAAGAGCATCGGCATCCTTGATGATGTTGTAGTCCTCCTGCTTTACCCGAACGATAACATGCTTATTCTGTCCCAGTACGGTGTTAAGAAAGGGGCTCCCAGCGAAACCGGCGTCCACGGTCACAACATCGCAAAACCGGCAATGACGCTGATAGAGGTCCTTAAGCACGGCTCGGGCGACAGTCGTCTCTTCCTGTCCGGCCGGTATGCGCACCATGTCTAAAAGGAGATTTGTCCCTGATGCGCTCACATACTGGACGCCTAGGGCATGCTCCAGATACCTTTCCTTCTCGACACTTCCGCCATGCACGTCCTTCCGATGGTGACCTGCATGGCCCAAACGCTCGCTCTTGGTCGAGAACAACCCTGTGCCGTCGATTGCCACGACGCGGAAACCCTCAACCCGTGTCTGGTCCAACGCCTTGTTCCTTCTGGCTTTGGTGATGATGGCGTCACTTGCCCGTACAAGACTGTCGCGGTCAACCCGCTCAAAAGCGTAGATGAACGTATCAGCACTAGGGCGGTCCGTGCCAGCTACACCATCATAGCTACCGTCACGGATGGCCTCCGCCAACTGATTCATGCTACGAATCCCCGTAACAATGCCTATCATCATCTTCCATGTTAGGCCAGGCAATCCGTAACGCGGCCGGACCCGGCCATCCTTAACCTGCCGAAGGTGTTGCTCAACGCCGTAGGTTCCATTACAATAGTTAACGAACCGTTCAAACACATCTGCCATGTTTCCCCGTAGCCCCTTTCGCAGCGGCTGGTAACTACTGCATTCGGCAGCTACGGGGATTCTCTTCTTACGCCACCAGAAGTCTTTATCTTCACATCCGCGCCAACCGCGCGAATTGACTGACAGAATTTTCGAACAAGGTCCCTCTTCCCGCTAGGCCCCCAATACCCCTTCATAGGCCCTTTCAGGGTGCCTTCAACTTAGTGGCTTGCGGAAGTCCTGAGGGCTGGCGAGCTACTCTCCCGCGCCTTCAGCTGGCCTTTGCTTCGCAAAGTCTCAGCTGTGGCACCGGTTGCCCAGGGGCAACCCTGTGAGCTCCAGCAAAAGCAAACGTCCCGCACTTGGCGGGACGTCTAAGGGTTTTGCCGGCGGCGAGCTACTCTCCCGCGCCTTCAGCTGGCCTTTGCTGCGCAAAGTCTCAGCTGTGGCACCGGTTGCCCAGGGGCAACCCTGTGAGCTCCAGCAAAAGCAAACGTCCCGCACTTGGCGGGACGTCTAAGGGTTTTGCCGGCGGCGAGCTACTCTCCCGCGCCTTCAGCTGGCCTTTGCTGCGCAAAGTCTCAGCTGTGGCACCGGTTGCCCAGGGGCAACCCTGTGAGCTCCAGCAAAAGCAAACGTCCCGCACTTGGCGGGACGTCTAAGGGTTTTGCCGGCGGCGAGCTACTCTCCCGCGCCTTCAGCTGGCCTTTGCTTCGCAAAGTCTCAGCTGTGGCACCGGTTGCCCAGGGGCAACCCTGTGAGCTCCAGCAAAAGCAAACGTCCCGCACTTGGCGGGACGTCTAAGGGTTTTGCCGGCGGCGAGCTACTCTCCCACAGGGTTGCCCCTGCAGTACCATCACCGCTGGAGGGCTTAACTGCCGTGTTCGGGATGGGAACGGGTGGGTCCCCTCCGCCATTGCCACCGACAAAGTCTCCAGGTGCTGTGCACCCTCACAACTGCACAGAAGATAAGATGACGATTGCTGCCTGAGAGCTTACTACTTTTAGGTCAAGCCCTCGACCTATTAGTACCCATCAGCTCCACGTCTTGCAACGCTTCCACTTTGGGCCTATCAACCTGGTCTTCTTCCAGGGGTCTTACCCTCTCTATGGAGGTGGGAGATCTCATCTTGGGGGGGGCTTCACGCTTAGATGCTTTCAGCGTTTATCCCTGCCGCACATAGCTATCCGGCCATGCCCCTGGCGGGACAACCGGTGCACCAGCGGTGCGTCCGTCCCGGTCCTCTCGTACTAGGGACGGCTCCCCTGCAAATCTCCTGCGCCCGTGGCAGATAGGGACCGAACTGTCTCACGACGTTCTGAACCCAGCTCGCGTACCGCTTTAATGGGCGAACAGCCCAACCCTTGGGACCGACTACAGCCCCAGGATGCGACGAGCCGACATCGAGGTGCCAAACCTCCCCGTCGATGTGAACTCTTGGGGGAGATGAGCCTGTTATCCCCAGGGTAGCTTTTATCCGTTGAGCGATGGCCCTTCCACGCGGAACCACCGGATCACTAAGCCCGACTTTCGTCCCTGCTCGACTTGTTGGTCTCGCAGTCAAGCTCCCTTCTGCCTTTACACTCTGTACGCGCGATTTCCGACCGCGCTGAGGGAACCTTTGGGCACCTCCGTTACCTTTTAGGAGGCGACCGCCCCAGTCAAACTGCCCGCCTGAGACTGTGTCCCGACCGGATCACGGCCGTAGGTTAGAATTTCAGCATCCGAAGAGTGGTATTCCACCAACGGCTCCAACGAGACTGGCGTCCCGTCTTCGTAGCCTCCCACCTATCCTATACATCGCATACCAAAATCCAATCTCAGGGTACAGTAAAGCTCCATGGGGTCTTTCCGTCTTGCCACGGGTAACCAGTATCTTCACTGGTACTACAATTTCGCCGAGTCCCCTGTTGAGACAGCGCCCAAGTCGTTACGCCATTCGTGCAGGTCGGAACTTACCCGACAAGGAATTTCGCTACCTTAGGACCGTTATAGTTACGGCCGCCATTGACCGGGGCTTCGGTTCAGAGCTTTGGTTGCCCTAACCCTTCCCCTTAACCTTCCGGCATTGGGCAGGCGTCAGCCCCTATACGTCGGCTTGCGCCTTAGCAGAGGCCTGTGTTTTTGGTAAACAGTCGCTTGGGCCCGTTCGCTGCGGCCAGCAAAAGCTCCCGCCGCTTGGATGTTCACCTTCGCTGGCACTCCTTTTCCCTAAGTTACGGAGTTGGATTGCCGAGTTCCTTAACAGGGGTTCTCTCGCGCGCCTGAGGATTCTCTCCCCGCCTACCTGTGTCGGTTTGCGGTACGGGCACCAGTGGACTCGCTAGAGGCTTTTCTCGGCAGCATGGGATCGACCCGTTCGGTACTTATTGTTCCCTCCCCATCACGGCTCGGGATCCGTGTGTGGCGGATTTGCCTGCCACACTCCCTACCCGCTTGGACCGGCACTTCCATCCGCCGGCGGTATCTACCCTTCTGCGTCCCCCCGTCACTCAAATGTCCACACGGTGGTACAGGAATCTCAACCTGTTGTCCATCGCCTACGCCCTTCGGCCTCGGCTTAGGCCCCGACTTACCCTGAGTGGACGAACCTTGCTCAGGAAACCTTAGGCTTTCGGCGGACAGGATTCTCACCTGTCTTTTCGCTACTCATACCGGCATTCTCTCTTCCCTGCGCTCCACCGCGCCTTTCGGTACGGCTTCCATGCACAAGGAACGCTCCCCTACCACACATACACACCAAGGCGTGTACGTATCCGAAGCTTCGGTGGTGGACTTAGCCCCGCTACATTGTCGGCGCAGGATCACTCGACCAGTGAGCTATTACGCACTCTTTAAATGACTGGCTGCTTCTAAGCCAACATCCTGGTTGTCTGTGCAATCCCACATCCTTTTCCACTGAGTCCACACTTTGGGACCTTAGCTGTCGGTCTGGGCTGTTTCCCTTTCGACTACGAAGCTTAGCCCCCGTAGTCTGACTCTTGCTTCCCTCCATAGGCATTCGGAGTTTGAACGGGTTCGGTAACCTTGTAGGGCCCCTAGCCCGATCAGTGCTCTACCTCCTATGGTCTTTAAGCAAGGCTCGCCCTAAAGCGATTTCGGGGAGAACCAGCTATCTCCGGGTTCGATTGGCTTTTCACCCCTATCCACAGCTCATCCCAAGCCTTTTCAACGGCTACGTGGTTCGGGCCTCCACCAAGGCTTATCTTGGCTTCACCCTGGCCATGGATAGATCACCCGGTTTCGGGTCTACCGCATGCAACTATGGCGCCCTATTCAGACTCGGTTTCCCTACGGCTCCGGGCCTTTTGACCCTTAACCTTGCTGCATACGATAACTCGCCGGT
The DNA here is from genome assembly GCA_050951545.1 of Limnochordia bacterium. Classification (GTDB taxonomy): domain Bacteria; phylum Bacillota; class Limnochordia; order DTU080; family DTU080; genus DTU080. The sequence goes on from JBMNJG010000016.1 coordinate 41,425, forward strand.
CCGTTCTACAAAAAGTACGCCATCACCCACATCTGGGGCTCTGACTGTTTGTCAGCACACGGTTTCAGGTTCTATTTCACTCCCCTCCCGGGGTGCTTTTCACCTTTCCCTCACGGTACTAGTTCACTATCGGTCGCCAGGAGTATTTAGCCTTGGAGCGTGGTCGCCCCAGCTTCTTACGAGGTTTCTCGTGCCTCGTAGTACTCTGGATAAGCCCAGCCTACATCTTCTTTTCGCCTACGGGGCTTTCACCCTCTGTGACTGCCCTTTCCAGAGCATTCAGCTAAGAAGATCTCGGCTGTAGTGAGCTGCAACTCACATTGGCTTTCCACAACCCCGACCCTGCAACGCTTGCAGGCTTGGCACAAGGCCGGTTTGGGCTCATCCCTGTTCGCTCGCCGCTACTAAGGGAATCTCTGTGATTTCTTTTCCTCGGGATACTTAGATGTTTCAGTTCCCCCGGTGCCCCTCCTACGGCTATGGATTCACCGTAGGATACCATCCGTTGGGATGGTGGGTTTCCCCATTCGGATATCCCCGGATCAAAGCCTGCTTGCGGCTCCCCGAGGCATTTCGTAGCTTGCCACGTCCTTCTTCGGCTCCTGGCGCCTAGGCATCCGCCGTGCGCCTCATTTCGCTTGACCGATTAAGCCCGCGTGTGCTCTTTTGAGCCACGCTAGGTTTGTAAGTCTCCTCAGGCAACTAGGAGTCGCCATGATGGTCGAGGGACCATCAAACGATCTCCATACACACCTCACCGCGTCGATGTCAGTCGCGGCAGGTGTGTGTATCGTCACCTTTTCTCCTCTGTGCAGTTGTCAAGGTGCAAAGACTGCTCCAGTCCCTGGCAACTAAACAGCGTACATCAGCAAGGGCCGACCTAGGAGTAGCCAAGACTGACCGCCTTGGCGCTTCTCCTTAGAAAGGAGGTGATCCAGCCGCACCTTCCGATACGGCTACCTTGTTACGACTTCACCCCAATCATCTGCCCCACCTTCGGCAGCTCCCTCCCTTGCGGGTTAGGCCACTGACTTCGGGTGTTTCAGACTTTCGTGGTGTGACGGGCGGTGTGTACAAGGCCCGGGAACGTATTCACCGCAGTGTGCTGACCTGCGATTACTAGCGATTCCGGCTTCATGCAGGCGAGTTGCAGCCTGCAATCCGAACTGAGACCGGTTTTATCGGATCCGCTCCCCCTCGCGGGTTTGCTTCCGTCTGTACCGGCCATTGTAGCACGTGTGTAGCCCAGGACATAAGGGGCATGATGATTTGACGTCATCCCCACCTTCCTCCGGTTTGTCACCGGCAGTCCTCTGTGAGTCCCCACCTTGACGTGCTGGTAACACAGAGTAGGGGTTGCGCTCGTTGCGGGACTTAACCCAACATCTCACGACACGAGCTGACGACAACCATGCACCACCTGTCTCCCTGCTCCGAAGAGACGACGTGTTTCCACGCCCTTCAGGGGATGTCAAGCCCTGGTAAGGTTCTTCGCGTTGCGTCGAATTAAACCACATGCTCCACCGCTTGTGCGGGCCCCCGTCAATTCCTTTGAGTTTCAGCCTTGCGGCCGTACTCCCCAGGCGGAGCGCTTATTGCGTTAACTGCGGCACTGCAGGGGTCGATACCCGCAACACCTAGCGCTCATCGTTTATGGCTGGGACTACCAGGGTATCTAATCCTGTTTGCTCCCCCAGCTTTCGTGCCTCAGCGTCAGTTACCGTCCAGGTCGCCGCCTTCGCCACTGGTGTTCCTCCCGATATCTACGCATTTCACCGCTACACCGGGAATTCCGCGACCCTCTCCGGCACTCAAGCGCCCCAGTTTCCCGTGGCATGTATCGGTTGAGCCGACACTTTTCACACGAGACTTAAGGCACCGCCTACGCACCCTTTACGCCCAGTAATTCCGGACAACGCTCGCCACCTACGTATTACCGCGGCTGCTGGCACGTAGTTAGCCGTGGCTTCCTCTTCCGGTACCGTCATTATCGTCCCGGAAGACAGAGGTTTACGATCCGAAGACCTTCGTCCCTCACGCGGCGTCGCTCCATCAGGCTTTCGCCCATTGTGGAAGATCCCCGACTGCTGCCTCCCGTAGGAGTCTGGGCCGTGTCTCAGTCCCAGTGTGGCCGGTCACCCTCTCAGGCCGGCTACCCATCGTCGCCTTGGTGAGCCATTACCTCACCAACTAGCTAATGGGACGCGGGCCCATCCCTCAGCGCCTGAACTTTCGTATATAGACCATGCGATCCATATACAGCATCCGGTATTAGCCATCGTTTCCGACAGTTATCCCAGGCTGAGGGGCAGGTTGCCCACGCGTTACTCACCCGTCCGCCGCTAAGTGCAACCGAAGTCGCACTTCGCTCGACTTGCATGTCTTAGGCACGCCGCCAGCGTTCGTCCTGAGCCAGGATCAAACTCTCCAAGCTGGTATCATTACGGTGCTAGGCACCGGAATAATCTTGGATGCTTACCTGGCTTCTTCGAAATTACTCGTAGAAGCTCGCACCTCTCAGAGTTGCTACTCCGAGAAGTGTTCATAGGTTTCTCAAGCTCGCTACCAATCCATTACGATCGGCGCTCGCTTTCCCTTGCTTCTTTTTGCACGCTGTTTAGTTGTCAAGGACCAGAGTGTGCCGCCCGTTAAGCGCTTCTCAAAGCAGTGCTCTCGAGGCAGCTTGTGCATTGTATCATGCCATCTTAGGCATGTCAAGCGCCCGTGATCACTGATGATCACTCACTCATGACTGAGCCTATCCCCTACTTGACCTCCTCAACTTGGAGCTACGAGGCAGTCATTGCTCACGCGGCCTCAGATGGGGGAAGAAGAGAACCTCGCGAATAGAGGGTGAATTCGTAAGCAACATCACCAGGCGATCTAGCCCTATGCCCAAACCCGCTGCCGGTGGCATACCATACTCCAACGCCCGCAGAAAATCCTCGTCCAGAAACTGCGCTTCTTCGTCCCCACGCTCACGAGCCCGCATCTGCTCTTCCATGCGATGGCGCTGGTCAATAGGATCATTTAGCTCGGAGAAACCGTTGGCGATCTCCCAGCAGTTGGCGTAGGCCTCAAAGCGATCTGTGACCTTAGGGTTTTCAGCGTTCCGCTTCGCAAGAGGTGACACCTCCACGGGATGGTGAGTGACAAACGTAGGTTGAACCAGGGAGCTCTCTACTCGATCCTCAAAGATGGCGTTTAGGACCTCTCCAGCACTCGCCGTGGGGGGTACCGCCACTCCCAGCTTCGGCGCCTCTGCCCGAGCCGCTCGATCCTCCATCGTCAGAAAATCAAGGCCCGTATGTTCCCGCACCAGCTCCGCCATTGGCGTACGGGGCCACGGCGGGGTAAAATCCAGTATTATGTCACCAAAGGGCACCTGGGTAGAGCCAGTCACTGCTACGGCGACGTGGGCCACCAACTCTTCTGTCAGGACCATCATGTCGAGGAAATCGGCGTATGCCCAGTAGGCCTCCATTGCTGTGAACTCCGGATTATGCTTGGTGGAAATGCCTTCATTTCGGAAGTTCTTCCCGATCTCGAACACACGGTTGATTCCACCTACGAGCAGACGCTTCAAGTAAAGCTCCGGAGCAATCCGCAGATAAAGCTGCATATCCAGTGCGTTATGATAGGTAAGGAACGGCCGAGCGTTAGCCCCTCCAGCGATGGGATGGAGAACTGGCGTCTCGACCTCTAGAAAGTCGCGAGAGACAAGGTATTCCCGCATGCTACTGATGGCCGCGCTGCGAGACCGAAAGATCTCACTGACCTGCGGATTGGCTATCAGGTCTAGATAACGCATCCGGTAGCGCAGTTCGACGTCTTTGAGACCATGCCACTTCTCCGGCAGAGGCCGCAAGGCCTTTGCCAGAAGCTCAAAGCCCTCAACCTCTACGCTGATCTCTCCTCGCCGCGTGCGAAACACAGTCCCACTGAGCCCAACGATATCTCCGATATCAAGGCGTCGAAAGTCCTCATACGCCTCCTCGCCTAGCTTGTCTAGGCGAGCATACAGTTGAAGACGCCCTGAAGGATCCTGCAGATCGGCAAAGCTCGCCTTGCCGTGACCACGCACAGCCAGCAGCCGACCAGCTAGAGAGACCGCTGAGCCCTCGAGCTCCGTGAAGCGTTCGACAATCTCTGCGTTCTGATGGGTAAACGCGTAGCGACCTCCATAGGGCTGCTTGCCTCTCTCGCGCCATTCCTCCATCTTCTGCAGACGAACCAGCATCTGATCCGACACATCGTCCCCATACCACTCTTCGCCCACGTGCGGTTGATCAACCACGACCATGCCTCCAAATCACTGGCTGTTGCCCTGCTCACAAACAGCAGACCTGTCTACACATACAAAGAGAGGCCAGCATAAGCCAGCCCCAATGCCCTGCTACCATACCTTAGCATAGCCCATCATCTACCGGGCAATGCCGACAACCTGATAGCGTAGCAACCCCGCCGGGGCGTGTACCTCAACCACTGAACCGACGCTCTTCCCCATCACTGCCTTACCTACAGGCGACTCATTACTGATCTTTGCCGCGCTCGGATCCGCCTCCGCAGATCCCACCAGAACGTAGTCGAACTCTTCGCCAGACTCCAGATCCTTGAGCTTGACCCTTGTGCCAAGAGATACAGCACCATCAGTTACTTCATCGTTGTCGATAAGCCGCGCATTACGCAACCACTTCTCTAGCTTAAGCACGCGCCCTTCCACGAACGCTTGCTCATTCTTGGCATCGTCATACTCCGAGTTTTCGGAGATGTCACCAAATTCCAGTGCTTGCTTGATTCGGGCCGCCACTTGCCGGCGCCTAACCGTCTTGAGATGCTCCAGCTCTTTTTCAAGCTTCGCCAGCCCATCAGGAGTGAGCAGTACTTCCTTTTCTGCCATGAAAGAGCGTACTTCCTTTCTTTGCGGAAATGTGGCCCGGCAGACCCACTCTTTGAGACCAACCTGCGCGACCATAGCAAGAAAGAAGCCAAATCGAGCAACACAACATCTAGGCGGCGCCTCGCCAAGGGCCAGCGCCTGCTTCATGTACTACTTCCCTTGCCTGCCGATTCCTTTTCACGGCGCGGATTATAACTCACGCCGACTTGCTCTGTCAAGCGGCAGGCAAGCCCTAGATAACGAGGTACAGGCTTCGCCCGCTCAAACGAAGCTTGCTCGTCTGCTTTTTTTCGCCTCTGCCCTAACCTGAGCAAAGCGTTCGGGCGGTACAGCGCGCTCAAAACTTCGGAGCCCGGCCAACCTAAAGCCATGCTTCTCAGCCAATCGTGAGATTTCTTTCACTTTGGCCGGGTCCAGGTCACGACCAAGGCTGTAGTCTTCATAGCGCCCCTCAAGTGCCAGGATCATCGTCTCCGCCATGCATGCATAGGCGGTACCTCGCGGGAAACCAAAATCCATACCAAAGTCTACATTCCCTGGCACTACCACCACTCCACCTTCGAAGACCAATACATCCCGCCGAGCCTCAGCGACTGTCTTGGAGACGTTACGAGGACGACTTACGTCGCATACGATGGTGCCGGGCTGTAGATCGGCGGCATCCACCACCGCTTCCATGGCGCTCGTAACAGCTACGATCACCCCCGCGCTGCGCACAGCTGCCGACAGATCCGTCTGAACACATACAGAAGCCCCCGTCTCCTCGCGGACAAGCGAAGCCGTCTGCTCCAGCTTCTTCACATCCCTAGCCACAAGGGTTACGTCCAGTCCCCGAGCCGCCAGAAGGCGAGCGCAAGCCTTGCCTATGGAGCCCGATGCACCAAGGACGCTTACCGGCAAGGACTTCAGGTCAACCCCCATCGCCTGTGCCGCATAGTCCAACCCCTGCAAGGCTGTGGCTACTGTGTAGGTGTTCCCCGTGGTCACGGCAATATCGAGCTGGCGAGCGACACTGACACCCGCGTCTCCCACCACCGCGGTAAAAGCGCCGAGACCCACGATCTTAGCCCCGCAGTCGGCAGCCTTGCGGCCCGCGGCCACGATCTTTTTTAGCACCTTATCGACAGGGATCTTCTCCACCATCAAGCGAGGCGTCAGTGTGAGTCCGATAAACCAACCCTCAGCCTCCAGACCCGTCAATGAGCGCACACCAGTGATGTGGGAGGCTACCAAAGGGGGCGCAAAACGAACTGCACTTTCTAACAAGCTGTCGGGCAGTTTCGCCGCGCCAGGGAATTTTCGTTCGAGATCATGTAGGTCCAGTGGATGGACGATGAAGCCAAACCTCTCCAACGTGCCGCCTCCCGAGTCTCTCTCAAATACCTACGAAGGCCGGCCTTGGACTACCGGAGGGCGCAGCCTGTGCGGAAAAACGTTCTATTCGGGGCTGGAAACCCAGCTTTTCGATCAGTTCGAGGTAGTCGGCCGGGCCGATATCGTCTACACGTTTGCCGGACAAAACAACCAGCGCTGCCTCCAAGACATTAGTGCCAAACGAGCGCCCCCCGAAATCAGGTGTCGTCGTGATGAGAGTGGCAGCCCCGCGGCTTCTAATCTCATCCACATTCTCAACTGTCACGGTGTTAGTCATGACTATCTTGCCATCTAGATGCTTGGGCATGTACCGCCTGATGTAGTGGAAGTCTCCTGCAATGACCTCAGCCCATTCGAAAAAGCGGTCGTACCGGGGCGAGACTTTCTCTTGCTTACTGCCAGTCGGGTACAGCAATTTGAAGGGTAGCTGAACGACAACCGGAGCAAGCACACGGGCCACCATCTCAAGGGAAGACGGAGAGTGCAACCCTACAGGTACCCCGAGCCCGAAAACAAGGTCGCCAAATGTCATCTGGCACCCGAGTTGAGTGAAGGCATCCGCCATCCCAAACCGATCGACGGCGACGACGATAAGCACCCGCTTGCCTTTTAGCCGGATGTCCGTTTCCTCATCCACGTAGTTGACGACCCAACGCTCCAGCGAGTTCTTCAAGCCGCTACCATCCACAATGGGCGTTATCCTCGCTGCGCTGGCGATACGCTGAGCATCCCTAAAGCGATAGCGGCACTGGCCAGAGTAAATGTACAGATCGATCCCACCGAGACCGAAAGCATCAACCTTGCCGTCGAGTTCCCTCACCAAGTCGATGGCTCGCCGCAAGTCACCGTCCGTCCCGATGCGTTCGATGACGAAAGGCTCGCCCAATAGCTCCGTCTCTACTCTGTGATTGCGACTAGATGAGCCGATGCTTACGCTTACAACGCGTTTCATATGCTTGCCCTCCCGAGAGCAACTGCGAACCGCCTACACGCTTTCATAGGCCTTAACGCCACGGATGACCTCCCGTATACTTTCGGGCGATACCACCTTGTCTTCACGAATGGGAGAGACGCCAATCTCGACACCGACTACTTTGTCACGACCCAAGATAGACTCCAACACGCGCACCCGCATATCTGACCCAAGGAAAATGACACTGTCATACTCCTTAAGCTCACTGATGAGACTCAAAAGGTAGTTGAACAGCTCTGCCCCTGACATCTCAGAAGCCCACTGCCAACGTTCCCTGTCGGTCAGAAGCAGGCAGAGTTCCACACCCTCTTCTTCGGCAATCTGCTTGATCGCCACGTGATTGGCAATGGGAAAACCAATCAGTGCCAGGCGTCCACCCTTGCGAACTTCCCCTAGACTCTCTAGGCGCGAAATGAAGGCCCGGTCAATACCGAGCTCTTCTGCCACCTCTTGCTGGGACGCCCCCTGGGCACGCAGCTCCAAGAGTCTTTCGACAAGGCGAGTGATTTTGTGGCGGCTCACCAGCTTGTCACCGATGCGTATGAGGTCCACAACGCTCTCCCCCACTATGTGCACAATTCTGTGCACATGCCATTCTATCAGGTTCACTGCTGCCTAGCAATAGCTACCCAGCTGCTGGCGATAGGTCTGCAGAATATCGATCACACCCTCCGGCGTCTCTGCTTGCATGATCATCTGCTTGACCTGATTGGCGTGATCCAACCCCTTTAGATACCACGCCAAGTGCTTACGCATCTCGTACACAGCCCGCGCCCCCCCAAACTGGACGGCCATGTTCAGATGCCGCACCGCCATGGCTATTCGTTCATCTGGAGTGGGATCGGGGAGGATCTCTCCGCAATGAAGATACCGAAGGATCTGACCAAACAGCCAGGGATTCCCCAAGCCCGCCCGACCGACCATCACAGCATCACACCCTGTTTCATGCAGGAGGCGCGCCGCGTCATGTGGCGTATGGACGTCCCCGTTTCCGATCACTGGGATGGTGACCGCCGCTTTAACTGCTGCGATGACCGACCAGTCAGCAGCCCCGCTGTAAAACTGTTCGCGGGTCCGCCCATGGATGCAGAGTGCCGTAGCCCCCACACCTTCTGCAAGGCGAGAGAGTTCCACCGCAGTGGAGTGTTCGTCGTCCCACCCCTTGCGCATCTTTACCGTCACCGGGATCGTAACTGCCTTGACCACCGCTTCCACAATGCGCGCTGCCTTGACTGGATCCCGCATCAAGGCACAGCCATCACCGCCATCCACGATCTTGGGCGTAGGGCATCCCATATTGATGTCAATGATATCCGGACCCAAATCCGCCACATACCTGGCCGCCTCCGCCATGACCGCAGGATGAGATCCAAACACTTGCACTGCTACTGGCCGTTCAGCTTCTGAGATGCTGAGCAATTTCTTCGTTCCCGGATTGCCATACTGAAGCGCCATGGCACTGACCATAGGAGCGCAAACCAACCCACACCCGAACTCCTTGACAAGCAGCCGAAAAGGTAGATCTGTCACGCCTGCCATCGGCGCCAAGACTACGCGATTGGCGATCTCTGCATCACCAATGTGCCAACGCATGCGTCATGACCTCCCGCTTCAATGCGTAGTTGCCTATACTCCTGATGTCTTGCGAAACAAAAGAAGACAGGTAGCGTGCCCTGTCTTTTGCCCTGCAAGTCAATAGGCGGATATCCGGCTGGATACCCGCCTCTGCAAGCTCTTTTACCTATCATACTGGCATGAGCGCCTTCCGCCAAATCGGCTCGCATAGGCGCCCATGCACACTCGCCTTTTCACGACTCCGGTAAGGAGTACCGCTTGCGGAAACGCTCTACCCGCCCCGTAGCATCAACCATCTTCTGCCTAGCACCTGTGAAAAACGGATGACACTTGGAGCAGACCTCAACACGTAGGTTCTCCACTGTCGAACCTGTCTCAAAGCGTTCACCGCAGGCACACGTGATGGTAGTAGTGAAATACTTGGGATGTATACCCGCCTTCAAGAGCCTGTCACCTCTTTGCTGAGCCAAAATGCACCTAAGTATTATATCACGCTAACTGCTGCACAGCAACCGTCTCGCGACACTTAGCGCAGGTAGTCTAGCGGGTTGTAGGCGCGACCGTTCAAACGTATTTCAAAGTGAACATGGGGCCCGGTTGAGCGGCCTGTGTTACCACTCCGGGCAAGTACCTGACCTGCCGTCACGCGATTGCCAACCTTTGCCAATAAGCGGCTGTTGTGCGCGTAGCGGGTCTCCACTCCATTGCCGTGGTCTACCTTCACCAGGTATCCGTAGTTGCCACTCCAACCAACAAAGGTAACCTTGCCAGGGGCCGCCGCCCTTACTGGGGTCCCCGTGTTGACCGCGATGTCTAGCCCCTCGTGCATTCGCCCCCAGCGCGGGCCAAACCGACTGCTGATACGTCCACGTACTGGCCACTCAAAAGACCTCTGCAAGCGCCCTTTGACCACCAGGGCTCGTGACTTCTGTGCCGTGCTGCCACTCTGAGATCTGGCTACAGCGGCTTTCGGCTTAGCCCCCGGAACCACCAGCTCCTGTTTGGGTTGCAGACGTTCGGGATTCGCGAGGCTATTGGCTTGTATGATCTTGCCAACATCGACCTTATAACTCTTGGCGATGTCCCACAAGCTCTCTCCCTGGCGCACAGTATGCAGAACGCCCTTTACAGTGAGAACCTTCAGCTCTTGGCCAATCTTTAGTTTGTTTGCGTTACTCAGGTTGTTGCACGCCAAAACCGTGTCCACATCAACACCATGGGCCTTGGCGATATCCCACAAGGTCTCGCCGCTCTTGACAACATGCCGTACCACCGCTGGCTTTTTCTCAGGAGCTGCTTGCGCGTCAGTTACCTTCACTGACTTACGAATAGCTTCATCCGTGACTTTCGGTAACGGAAAGAGCTTATGTACTTCAATAGAAAAAGGGGCCGTTTCCTGGACGTTCGGCAGAATCGTAAACAGCTGAACATCAAGGGGTATGGGCCCTACGCCGCCGATCATCGAGCCAACTACAGGTGACACAGCCGACGCACACGCCGCCGCATCGCCATTTCCCTCATCTCCGGAGGGAGGTGCTCCACCCAAGGCTATTGCGAATAGCATCGACAAAACTCCAAGAAGCGTAAGCGGATTCACAGATTTCGAACGCATCCTCAAACCTCCGAACCGGAGCCCTAGAACAGCAAACTACCCAGCCCTCTTCGGCGCTTGCCGAGAATCTCCTCCTCTGAGAATCCTTCTACGTTGCATCATCGGCATCAGTGCCCCTCATTCCCGTGGCAAGCAGCCGCCCGTAGGGTCGGGCGCTTCTCGGGTACTATGAACGAATGTTCTCGGCCAATGGCGACTTCAATACTACTTCCATGAACTCAGCGTTTGATCTTGTATGTGTAAGCCTATCGATAAGCAGGTCTGTTGTCTCAGCAGTCCCTAGCTGAGCCAACGCCTTGCGGAGAGTCCAGGCCATTTCCAGCTCCTGTTCAGAGAAAAGCAGCTCCTCTTTCCTTGTGCCAGAGCGGTAGATATCGATAGCAGGGAAGATGCGCCTTTCGGCAAGACGGCGGTCCAGATGCAGCTCCATGTTACCAGTTCCCTTAAACTCCTCATAGATGACCTCGTCCATGCGACTTCCCGTCTCAATCAAGGCTGTTGCCAAGACCGTCAGGCTTCCGCCCTCTTCGATTTTCCGCGCTGCACCGAAAAAGCGCTTAGGCCGATGCAGTGCCGCTGGATCCACGCCCCCAGACAGCGTACGACCGCTAGGAGGCACGACGAGATTGTGTGCACGCGCTAGCCGCGTGATGCTATCCAACAGAATCGCCACATCCACGCCCTGCTCTACCAGCCTTTTTGCCCGCTCCAACACCATGTCTGCAACACGCACATGGTTTTCCGGCGGCATGTCAAAGGTAGAGCTGATCACTTCACCCTGTACTGAACGCTCCATATCAGTAACCTCTTCGGGCCGCTCATCGATCAGAAGCACGATAAGCTCGACTTCCGGATGGTTGACACTGATGCTGTTGGCCAGCTTCTTCAGAACCGTGGTCTTGCCCGCCTTGGGAGGGGCCACGATCATCCCTCGCTGCCCCTTCCCCAGAGGGGCCATCACGTCGATGAGACGTGTAGCCACGTCCTTAAGGGCAGGAACCTCAAGGCGCAAACGCTCCATCGGGTAGATAGGAGTGAGATCGTCGAAGCTTGGCCGGCGAGTCGCCTCTTCCGGATCAAGCATGTTGACACTCTTGACGCGTAGCAAAGCATGATAGCGCTCGTTGTCCTTGGGAGGCCGTACCTGACCGAGCACCTGGTCACCTGTCCGCAAGTTGAACCTTCGGATTTGAGATGGGGAAATGTACACATCCTCATTGCTGGGCGTGTAGTTTCTCCGGCGCAAGAAACCATAACCTTCCGACAGGACCTCGAGAATACCCTGTGTAAAATCGAACCCCTCTTGCTGTGACTCGACTTCTAGGATGCGCATTATCAGATCGCGTTTGCGCATCTTACTAAAACCACTGATCTCCATTGACTTCGCTATTTCGTGAAGCTCTGCATTCGTCTTACTCTCTAGTTCCGCGATATTCACTTAGCGCACTGCCTCCTACGGCTACTTATCTGTAGCCCTTGTGGGGAATTGAGACTGCTTGGATAGTGTGGGACAAACGAGGGCATGGACCGAGAACGTGAGCAGGAACGCACGCTACGGGCCGTTAGGCGGCGACGTTTCGGCAAGGGGTGCATACGAATAAACACGTTGAGATAGGATCAATCGGCTGAGGGATGGCCGTACCAAGTCAAAAAAGCAGCATCCAACATCGGCACAACACTTCGTGGCACCCCGTGGTATTCCTCTTCAGTTACTAGTATCTGTTGGGTGTCCCCTATTATGCATTCTGGAGGCACACATGAGCACCTAGCTGGCCACCACGAGCAATGAGAATGAGGGCGTTCTTGTCGATGATGCAGCGTCGATATCTTCTGATGCTAGACCAAAAGTCGGCCCGCGTGGGTACGAGCCGACTTAATCACAGCAGAGGCCGCTTCACCTAACCACGTCTAGCCTCGAAGCTTCCTCAGGAAATCGTCCGGATTGAGATCCGCCAACACACGCCGGAACTCTGCAATCTCGTCTTCATCAATGGGCTGTACTGGTTTGATGCTTATCAAGGCCTTCGCAGCCACCTCATCGGAGATGAAGATGGGTGCTCCACTTCGCAGAGCAAGTGCTATAGCATCAGAGGGCCTCGCATCTACCCCTACCTCGCCATCCTTTGTCTTGAGGCATATGCGGGCATAGTACGTCTCCTCGCGTAGGTCGTGGATCAGGATCCGGTCGATCTTCGCCTTTAGGGTATCCAGCACGTTCTTCAAAAGATCGTGAGTCATCGGCCGAGCAAGCTTCTGACCCTCCAATCCTTGACTGATGGCGGTGGCCTCCCACACACCGATCATGATTGGAATGAACCCTTTCTCTTCGTAGTCGGTGATTACCACCACTGGTACCATGCTATTCTGATCGAGCCCGACTACCTTGACCTTCATCCTGACCATCTGGATTCCCCCCCTCAGGGTCTCTACTCTTGTGGCTATTATAGCATGACTTCGCTGACCATGCCAACGAGGAGCCCTTCCCCACAGGCAAGAGACCAGCTAGACGTGTTTCTCGCCCGGGATCGCACCTACCTGTGACCCATACCGCAAGGCTGCACCGACAAAAGCGCTAAACAGGGGATGAGGCCGATTGGGCCGCGATCTGAGCTCAGGATGGAACTGGCAGCCGAGGAAAAAGGGGTGCCCCGGTAATTCACCTATCTCTACCAATTGCCCGTCCTGAGATAACCCCGAGAACAGCATTCCCGCATCCTCAAGCTCCCTACGCCAAGCATTACTCACCTCGTAACGATGCCTATGACGTTCGTAGATGCAGTCCTCGCCATAGATCACATTCGCCATACTGCCAGAAACCAACACGCATGGGTATAGCCCCAGACGCATGATACCACCTTCGCCGTCCCCATCGGGCTGTCCTGGAACCAGATCGATCACCGGATAGGGTGTCGCTGCATCTGTTTCTGTGCTGTTGGCGTCAGTCAAGCCTGCGACGTTACGGGCGAACTCTATCACTGCCATTTGCATGCCCCGGCAAATGCCTAGGAAAGGCACTCCTGCTTCGCGACAATATCGTATGGCAGGGATCTTGCCTTCGACACCACCATCGTCCACGCCGCCCGGAATGAGAACACCATCATAGCCCTGTAAAAATCGACCCGGTTCTTCCTGCGCACATGACTCCGAACTGAGCCAGTCAACCTTCACCCGGGCCTGGTTAGCGATGCCTCCGTGGCACAGTGCCTCGGCAATGCTCATATACGCGTCGGGCAAAGAAACGTACTCACCTACAACGGCGATGCGCACCTCGTGACGTGGGTTCAAGATACTGTGAACCATGGCCCTCCATTCGCAGAGATCCTCTTCGCGCCCCTGTAGCTGCAGTCTATCCATGACGATGCGGTCAAGGCCTTCCTCCTGGAAGACAAGTGGCACTTCATAAATGGTTGAGCAATCCACATTGGGGATGACAGCTTCAGGCTCTATGTCACAGAATAAGCCAATTTTGCGCTTAATGTCTTCGGAGAGGGGACGCTCGGACCGACACACGATGACATCGGGTTGAATGCCCAGACTGCGCAATTCCTTTACGCTGTGCTGTGTGGGCTTGGTCTTGAGCTCCCCAGCTGCTCCTACATACGGAACCAGTGTCACATGGATGTATAACACATTGTCCCGGCCCACATCTCTTTTCATCTGACGGATGGCCTCTAAGAAAGGCAGGCTCTCAATATCGCCTACGGTTCCCCCGATTTCGACGATGACCACCTCAGCGGCACTCTCATCGGCTACCCGCATGATTCTCTGCTTGATCTCATTGGTGACGTGGGGAATCACCTGCACCGTGCCACCGTTATAGTCCCCGCGGCGCTCTTTGGCTAAGATGGACCAGTAAATCTTCCCCGTAGTGACGTTGTTAATATGGGACAAGTTAACGTCAATGAAACGCTCATAGTGCCCCAAGTCCAGATCGGTTTCGGCACCGTCGTCGGTGACAAATACCTCGCCGTGCTGTAGCGGGCTCATAGTACCCGGATCCACGTTGATGTAAGGGTCGAGCTTGGCGATGGTGACACTAATCCCACGGCTGATAAGCAAACGCCCCAGAGATGCCGCTGTGATACCTTTCCCCAAGCTCGAGACAACGCCACCGGTGATAAAGATGAACCTAGCCACAAGGGCTCCCCCCTAAGAAGAATAGACACCTAGCTACATGATAAGTAACCTAAGCCTTTTCTGGTTCGTCATACGGCTCCTTGTATTTCTGCAACACCTCAGCAAGAGCAGTGACCAGAAGCAGAGCCAGAAGACCTCCCAGAAGAATGATCACAGGAAACAGCAATAGCCAACTCACTGAGGCAATAAGGAACACCTCGAGCAACACGATGATGGTCATCACCAGATTGTCCAGAGCCAGCAAAGCGGCTCTTTTCAGCAACTTGAACAATCCCACCTGTTCGTGCGCGATGAGGGGGAAGATATAGGTCGTCATCAGCATCCAAAACAACAGCAAATAGAGCCACGGCACCGCGATCCACTGCACAACCCGTATACTGCTACTCAAGAAGAACACGATATCCACGACGAGAACGAAAAGCACTATGAGCATCGCTGCGCTCGCCTTAACCGTTAGCCAGTAGTGGGCACCGAAGCGTCGCCAGAGTTCGCCCACCCCTGGCTCCTCTTTGTCGACCAATGCCCGTGCTACAGAGCACACCGCGGCCGTCACTGGCGAGGCGAGGAGGATGACGGCAAAGAACACCACTAAAAACGTCAGGACGCAAGGCACCTGACGCGCGAAGCTAATCGAGAAGGTCGTGGGCATAAAGGCTAAAGCGAACCAGACAAAACTGCAGAACAAGACCATTCCTAGGTGCTCATATGCTCCGCGCATCGCAGTGACGAAAATACGGCCACTGCTGCGGAGAGACTCACCAGCCACGAGACACCCCCTTTCGGCAAGACCTAAGAACCAAAACTAAGCAAAGCCTCCCGCATCAGCATAGCGGCCAACACAGATGTGGCTACGCCAGACTCAGCCAGCGGGCACAGCTCCACCAAGTCAAACCCAACAACCCTAGCCGCTGCCAGAACATGCAGAGCCTGCACAAGCTCGTGCGGAGTACACCCACACGGTTCCGGGGTACCCGTGGCGGGCGCATAGCCCGGATCAATCACGTCAATGTCTAGCGTCACATAGACCGGCCGCTCATCCAGCTGCGATAGTACATGCCGCAAAGGTCCTACTACCTCGTATGGGTAGAAACGGACGTGTTGCCGTGCGTAGGCGAACTCCTCCTTGCTGCCCGAGCGAACACCAAACTGGTATACGTTCTGCGGACCAACTTGCTCACAGACCCGCCGCATCACGGTAGCATGGGAGTGCTTGGCCCCTAGGTAACTATCGCGCAGATCGGCATGGGCATCAAAATGCAACACGGCTAGGTCTGGGTAGGCCTGATGCGCTGCCCGAATGATTGGCAACGAAATAAGATGCTCGCCGCCCAAGAAAAACGGTCTTTTGCCCCGGGAAAGCACTTCCAGGCGTACCACTTTCTCTATACGGCTGAGAGCAGTGGTGGTATCGCCCAAAGGAATCTCCACATCACCAGCGTCGTAGAAAGCCGCTTCGAGCAGTGATTTATCCAAGAGCGGGCTGTACTCCTCCAGTGAACCGGAGACATCCCGAATGCGCGACGGAGCAAAACGCGTCCCGGGCCAGAAACTAGCTGTGCCGTCAAAAGGTGCCCCCATAAGCACCACCCCGGCGTTCTCAAGCGAGTCGATACTGCCGAGGAAACGGGAGCTTCCCGGGACTACACCTTGCACTACTCAGCACCTCTTTGCCAAAAGATGACCTGCGTCTAGCCCACGAGCTCCTGCACAAACCGTGGCAGGCTAAACGCCGCACGATGCACGTCTGGCGTATAGTAGCGCGTATCTATGTCGGCACATCGTTCCGCAGGAACCGCCAATGGGTCGTGCTCCTTGGAGCCCAGTGTAAAGCTCCACAAGCCACTGGGGTACGTGGGGATACTCGCCAGGAAAAGCCGTGTCACCGGGAAGAGCCTAGCCATGGCAGCGGTACAGCGCTTGATGAGATCTTTGTTGTAGAACGGCGATTCGGTCTGAGCCACCACAATGCCATCTTCTCTTAGGCTGTCGAAGATATCCATGTAGAACTCATGGGAGAACAAGCCCACAGCGGCCCCCACTGGCTCTGTCGAATCGACGATCACCACGTCATAGGTCTCCTTGCTATCTTTCACGTGACGCAGCCCATCCTCCACCCTTATCTCCACACGAGGATCGCTCAAAGCAAGGGAGACCTGGGGCAGATACCTACGTGAAGCCTCTATGACCTGAGAGTCGATTTCGACGAGTACGACCTTCTCGACGCTGGCATGCTTTAGCACCTCACGCACAGCTCCTCCATCGCCCCCGCCGATCACTGCCACAGTACGAGGGCTTGGATGCGTGTGCAGCGCAACATGACATATCATCTCATGATAAATGAACTCATCGCCTTCAGTAGCTTGCACCATACCATCGAGAACAAGCACCCGACCAAACTGCTCCGTATCTAACACAGCCAAATGCTGAAAGGGCGTTCTCTCACTGACCAGGGTGCGCCGTACCCGCAATGTCAAGCCTACTGCATCGGTCTGCCTTTCTGTATACCACAGCTCCATATCAGGCTACCCCCCGAAACCGTGTTACGCTGTGCGAGCATGTCGGCGGCCTCCGATTAGCGCCCATTCCGCTGACAGATCCCATTCGCTTAGCAGCCAAACTTCCTGTAGTATACCAAAGCCCCATTGAAAAATAAACCGAGCCATGGAGACCTTTCCTGCAGTGGATCGGTATTGTATGATGATGAAGGCAGGAGTGACAGCGCGTGGCAGCCAGGCGACTGGTCAAAATCGTGCTCGCGGCCTTTGGCCTCGGCCTATTACTTCTCCCCCTTCCCCTATCTTCGGCGGCGGTAGACGTAGGCGGCATCGGCTTTGAGGCAAGAGTGGGTTTCGGCGAGCGCTTTCGCGCCGGGGCCTGGGTACCCATTAGCATGCAGGCCACCAATGAAGGGATTCCTTTTGACGCCCGTATTGAAGTGATCACCACCGCGGGCAACCCGTATGTGTCGAATCCACTACGTGTAGTCTACCGAAGGCCAGTCACATTGCCCAGTGGAGCCCGCAAGCAATTCACCCTTAACGTACCTCTCACGAATACCGCTACTCCCATCGACGTCCGCCTCGTGGAACTAAATGGTAACATTCTGAGTAACCAACGCATTTCCCTGCGGGAGTCCGCCATCACCTCGGATATCGTCTTGGTCCTTGATACTACGGGTGAGCAATGGACGTGGTTACACGAAGTAGTGCCGACAAGCAGGGTCGGCGCCCCACACACCCGTGTGTATGTTGCCCATGCTCGGCGAGAGACCGACCTGCCCACGGAGTGGGTGGCCTACGAATCGATACGAACGATTATCCTCACCGCATCATTTCCCGTAGCCTCGTTGTCCAAGGAGCAAATCACAGCCATCGTGGACTGGGTGGAGTCTGGAGGCCATCTTCTGGTGGCGGGAGGCCCAGGCCTCAACCTGAGGCCTGTCACCGAACTGGCTGACAGACTTCCGGTGAAGCTGAGCGGTACCTCACGCGTGGTGAGCCTAAGTGATATGGGCTTTGATGTAGTTCCCCTTCCAGCTCCGGTTCGTGTTCTAGCCTGGGCAGCTCAACCCACAGGAGGTAGGGTCGATCTGACAGCTGATGACCTACCGCTGATCGCCCATAGCTATGTCGGGACAGGCCGCATTACCTACATTGGCTTTGATCTCGCGGCGAAGCCCTTGCGCGCCTGGGAGGATTTCGACGCCTTCAGTCGATCCTTAGTCTTTCCCCAACGCATGGTACGCCGCACAACTGGTTCCTTAGAGCGAAAGCTGTTGCCTCTTTTGAGTTCGCAAAAGGTGCCCTACCCCCCGCATGCTTGGCTGATCATCTTCTTGCTTGTGTACGGAGTCAGCATCGTTGCGAGCCTGCGTCTGGCCAACAAGCGCTCGCTCGGTTGGCTGGCGTTGACCGGGGTAGTGGCTATCGGCTCTTTGTACGTGCAGACAGTGATTGCTAAGCAGACTGCAAAGTCGATGCAAGCGTATGCCGAGGTGCGCGTCTCTCTCGTGGCTCCGACTTCGAGCAAAGCGGCCAGCCTAGCCATTGCCGGTATGGTCCGCATGCGAGGGGGCGATTGGGTCCTCGAACGAGACAGCGGCATGCATCTGGCGCCAGCAGGCCATATGACTCTGGGTGCAGCGGAGCTTCTCGTGGTTGAGCATGGTGATGCGGAGTCTCGCCTTGGCCCCACACAACCCCGTCGTCTGCTGGCGGTCACGGCACAGATGCTCGAGGAGATCCCCGTACGGCTTTCCATCGAGCGAGACTGGCAGACCATACGAGTAGGTCTGGATAACCAGACGCCGTGGCCGATACGCAGTGCCTTCTATGTCGACCGTGAACGTTACGCCTATCTGGGTGATGTCCCGCCCAACGAGCGAGCTGAAGTGGCATTCCCCGCCTATCAGTTCATGGTGGCTAGCGACTCGCTGTCCCCAGATTGGTTAGCCAACAGCGCAGCCAGCGTCGCTGAACGCAAAAGCCCTCGAACCGACAGGCGACAGCTCGACGGCCTAGCCTACGTCGTGAGCCACGCCCTCACTCCCGATCGACAGTCACTCGATCTACCATGGGGAGTACCCATTGTAGTCGCTATCATAGATACACCAACACAACCGCCACTGATCGAAAACGTGTGGGCAACAGGATACCACTACTTGGTGATACCCGCCAGCAGTCTCTTCGAGTAACTTGGGGCGCGTACGTGCTCGGCCTTGTCCGACCAAATGGGTCACATGAGAGCGCCGATGTCGATAGCGAAACATAGACAATAACCGGAGGTCGGGTCACGATGCGGGCCTTTCTTGCTATACTCCGTCGCGAGCTTGCTGATGCTGTGATCTCTCCTTTCGGCCAGCGATTGGCAACCATCCATTTGACTATCGCCTCATTGGCCGTACTGCTTGGCTGGCCGATCTCCTATGCGCTGGGAGCAGCTGGCGCAGCACCGACCTTCGCTTGGTGGGTCTATTCCGAGATTCTCATGCTCTCTTACCTGGCCCTAGCCATCCCGGCGGATATCTTTCCGATAGAGAACAAGATACGAACAGGCGATTGGATTGTCTATGGTGAAGCTTCTATATGGGCCATCCATTTCGGAAAGACTTGCGCAACGTTGCTGACCATCTTGTTTTGGCTGATCACTGTGATCCCAGTTATGCTAGTGGCCTTAGCCATCTCACCTGTCAACAGCGTGCAGCTAGCATCTTTAGGGCTATTCGCAAGCTTGCTGCTGGCTACACTGGTTCAGTTCGGCACATGGATAGGCGTCACCATCGATTCCCAACCCTTCCGCGTGGTGTCGGTTGATGTGGCCTTTGTCGCACTTATGCTGGGGAGCATTCTGATGCAGACCCTTTCAGGGGTCTTTCGAGTCCCTATCTTTGCCCAACCCTTGGAGGTGGCCGCTCGCATAATGAACGTCTCTGCACAAGATGTGTTCTTCGGCTCTGCGGCAGGTACCCTCGTCGGCCTGTCGGTGCCGCTAACGACGAGCCACGAAGCCTCTGTGTCCAACAGCATTTCCTGGTCGACCCTGATCGTCATCTACGGCAGTCTTTTCCTGACCGCCTGTGTTCTCTCCCTGCTGTCCTTGCGCCAGTGGCGAGAAAGGCCAGTCAAAGAAGGTGACTACCCTGATTCTCGATGAGCAGCTTCGCATCAAAATCGACGCCGTGTCACAGCGCCTGCGCAACGCCGACCAGCTCACGGCAACGATCCGCGCGCTTGTGGCTTCGCTGATCGGCTTCGTGTCATTGCGTAGTCTGACAGGCCTTTTGACAGGTGGACAAGGAGCGCTGACATCTGCGCTCATGGCACTAGCTGCTGGTGTCACCCACATCCTCTCCAGACAGCGTTCGCGACACACTCGCCTATCGGCTGCCCGCTTCATCGACCTCGAACTCAGTCTACAGGACCGTCTCGCCACTGCTGTCGAGTGTGCCAGCCTGGATACAAAAGCTTCCAGTCGAGTAGAGCAGTGGCTCTTCGTGGATGCCGCCCAGCAAGCCCCTTTCATCAAACCGGAAGAACTGGTGCCCTATCATCCGCCGCATGAAGCTCGCTGGCTGCTGCCTCTCCTTATCGTGGCCGTTGTTCTCTCCTTACCAATATATCCCAGCGGACTCTCATGGCAGATTGGCGGAGGTGAGCTGCAGGAAGCCGCCAAGAGGGCTGATGAACTCGCAGCCTTGGCAGATCAACTCGAGCGGCTGGCCCAGCAACAACCCGAGTTGCGCGAAGTCACCGATTTGCTTCGAACCATGGCACAGCAGCTGCGTGACAAGCGTCTACCTAAGAGCGAAGCCCTGCGCTTGCTGAAGGAGCTCGAACAAGAGATGCAGGTGACCGCGGATGCACAAAGTGTCGATCTTGACTTAACCCATATCCAGAACCTCGCTCAACGCTTGCGCCGCATTACCTCTTCTGAGATAAGGGGCAGAGAATCCATTGGCCAGTGGCTGAGTCAGGGCAGCGATAAAGGTAGAGCTCCTAGTGACACCGAATACGGCAACCGCACTGACGGTATGCCTGGCGACGCCCAAACCGAAAGTACACCCGGCAGCAGACAAAGCACCAAGGCTGACGCAAACACGACGGCTGGGGGGCCGAGTTCCAGCCCAAGCTCTCGGGAGAAGCCCGCAGACCCGACGGGTGGTGGCAGCACGGACTCACATGATTATGCTGGTGATGACGACTCGTACATGCACGGTAGCTCTGCAGGTACCGGACGAGGCGACAGCCAGCGGCAAGAGCCTTTTCAGCCCAGCACGAACCTCACTCGGGAGCTGACTCCAATCAGTGGGAAACTAGGTGAAAGTGGCTCCATACTCACCGGACAGGCCGAAGGCACCACGGCTCCAACCCAGCCAGCCGTACCTCGCACAGGCGGTAGGGCTCCTGTGATCACTCCGGCTGGGATCGAGCAGGCAGTGACCCAAGAGCGGATTCCTTTAGCCTACCGACACTGGATCAAACGCTACTTCGAGACTATCGAACCAGGACAAAGCCCGTAGGATGGTGACGCGTATGGAGAGTGCTCTGCCTAATGAAGTCTTGGAAGTGCAACAGAATCTGGAGCGCGTGCGCAAAGAGATTGGCAAGGCTTTCGTAGGCCATCCCGACTTAGTGAATGAGTTACTGGTAGCGATATTGGCCAACGGGCATGTCTTACTCGAAGGAGTCCCCGGACTCGGGAAAACCCTCCTCGTACGTACTGTGGGGAAGGTGCTGGAGCTATCGTTTTCCCGTATTCAGTTCACTCCTGATCTCATGCCTGCAGATATCCTGGGAACCAATATCCTTGTGCAATCACCAGATGGCAAGCGAGCCTTTCAGTTTCAGCATGGCCCTCTGTTCGCCAACATTGTTCTCGCTGATGAGATCAACCGTGCCTCGCCCAAGACCCAATCCGCTCTACTCGAAGCTATGCAAGAGATGCACGTGACAGCTGGTGGGCATGCCTACGAACTCCCTAAGCCTTTTTTCGTGTTGGCTACCCAAAACCCGATAGAAATGGAAGGCACCTATCCATTGCCCGAGGCCCAAGTAGACCGCTTCATGTTCAAATTGCGCGTCGATCTTCCAGGTATGGATGACCTACGCACCATTATCGATCGGACAACTGGCGACACCGAGCCTCAAGTGTTCACAGTTCTCAATGCTCACCAATTGCAGGAGTTGCAGAGACTGGTGCGCGAGGTACCTATCGCGAGCCACCTTCGTGATCTAGCCATCAAAATCGTACTGGCTACACATCAAGGCTCGGCCTATGCCCCTGAAGCTGTCAA
The DNA here is from genome assembly GCA_050951545.1 of Limnochordia bacterium. Taxonomy (GTDB): domain Bacteria; phylum Bacillota; class Limnochordia; order DTU080; family DTU080; genus DTU080. The sequence continues at coordinate 63,788 of JBMNJG010000016.1, forward strand.
TAGCTTCGTGCGCCTCGGTGCGAGCCCCCGCGGAGCGCAGAGCATCGTTGTAGCCGCCAAAGCCTGGGCCCTGATGAACGGTCGGTTCAACGTCAGCTACGAGGATATCTACCGGATGGTACAACCAGCTCTGCGCCACCGCCTGCTGCTCAACTTTACGGGTGAAGCAGAAGGCATTGAGGCGGAGACAGTTCTCGCGGCAGTGGTGACACATGTGACAGGCTCAGAGCGTCCAACCCAGAGGTGAGGGCATCTTGACCACTAGTTCTACGCCGACGGACCCGACGGTTAGTGTGGAAACCCTTCTCGATCCTGAGTTTCTGCGTCAGCTAGAGCGAGTTCGCTTCTCCCCGCGCTGGGCTATCACTGAACGCGAAATCGGCGAGCACCCGAGCAGTCGCCATGGAGTCAGCGTCGAGTTCGCAGATTATCGCGAGTATCAGCCTGGCGACGATTTCCGTGCTATCGATTGGACACTTCTCGCCCGGCTCGACCGCTTGTACGTGAAGCTGTTTCGTGGCGAGGAGAATCTACGCCTCGAGTTGCAGATCGATGCCAGTACCTCTATGCATTTTGGTCATCCCACAAAGCTCGCCTACGCCATCCGCCTGGCTGCTGCTCTAGGCTATGTCGGCCTGCACCGAAGCCACCGGGTGCGAGCCGTCTTTTTTGGCAGCCAGCCCTACCGGCTCTTGCCTAACGCCCGCGGTCGGCAGGCCGCGACAAGCCTCTTCCGCTTCTTGGCTCAGGGAGGCGATGCTGGCTCTACCGATATCAACGCCAGCCTAAGGCAACTAGCCCTTCAGAGCAGCAGTAGCGTCACTGTCTTGATATCCGATCTCTTGGATCCTGCCGGATATGCGAGCGGACTGGACGCTCTGTTGCGGAGCGGTCGTCGAGTGGCGATCATCCATCTGCTATCCCCAGAAGAGCTAAACCCTGAGGTCTCAGGGGAGTTCGAATGGCTCGATGCCGAGACTGCGCAGACAGTGGAGATCTCTGTGGATCGTGATACTCTGGCACTCTACCAAGACACCCTGTCAGAATGGTTCGCAGAGATTCGCACTTTCTGCGAGACGAGGCGCATCCCCTATTTCCACGTGGCGACCAATGCGCCACTTCCCGACGTGGTACTCCGCCATCTGCGTCAGGGAGGACTCCTCGCATGAGCCTACTCTCTCCGTGGTGGCTACTGCTACTTCCTCTGCTCTACCTAGTCATCCTCCTGCATACACTGCACCCGCAACGCCACCGCGTGCTGATCCCCAGTGTCTTGCTGTGGCAACGTGTGCTGCGAGAGCTCGCCTCCGACGCCCGCTGGCGCCGGCTGGTAGCCAACTTGCTCTTGCTGGTACAGCTGCTTATCCTAGCTGGTCTCATCCTTGCCCTCACCCATCCGGCCCTTCTTTTTTCCGCCGCTCGGGTCAGGCAGGATGTGGTCCTCGTCGATACCTCACTCAGTATGAGCGCCACTGACGTGTCGCCCCACAGGCTGCAAGCCGCCAAAGAGAAGCTGCTAAAGCATGTCAAGGCTGACCGTCCACGACGCATAGTGATCATTGAAGCGGGCCCCAACCCCGCAATCGTGTACCATGGCCCCGCTTCGATGGCCGCTTTGCAGACGGCCTTGCGCAGAGTGGAGGCTACTGATGGCGCTACGGACTGGAATCGGACGGCACTTCTCGCTCGCTCCTCCCTCTCCTCTGATAACGACCGGATCATCCTCGTAACTGACGGAGCTTTCGAGTCTGGAGAGCTGTCGCTCTTGGCAGAGTTGACACCCAAGGTACCGATCCACGTGATCCAAGCTGCAGGCCACGGCACAAATGTGGGCATCACGGCCTTTGAGGCCCGACAGATGGGCACCTCGCTCTCAGAACACGAAGTGTTGATCACGGTGGCTAACAACACTCCGGATGACGTGGATGTACCCCTCGTGCTTCGCGGCTCACAAGGACAGCTGGGGCAACGTCGCCTCCGCATCCCTGCTGGTGAGAATCGCGGTACTACGTTCACCCACATCTTCTCTAGTCAAGAGGTGCTACAGGCCGAAATCATCTTCCGTGATGCCCTGGCCACTGACAACAAGGCCCATCTCACAGCGTATCCTCCTACACCCACTCGCGTCCTGTTGGTCGGTCCAGGCAACTATTTCCTCGAGCGAGGACTGCGGGTCTTTCCCCAGGTCCGGCTCGAGCGCCGCCTGCTCTATCCTGAGGGTGGCGACTACGCCCTTGTCATATTCGATCGCCTGCCAGTTCCGGAGAGCTTCTGCGGTACTGCCTTATACTTGGCTGGCACGATGGCTGATCAAGCCCTCGGTGATTTCCCCTCGCCAGAAATCACTTGGTGGAATCGCTCCCATCCTCTAACCCGTTTCGTGAACTGGGCCGACGTGGGCCTGCTCCGCACGTTTCTCATGGATCGCCAGCGAGGTGCGCATGTGCTTGTAGAATCGGAAGCAGGCCCGGTGCTGCAGCTGATCGAAAACGATCAGGCACGCATGCTCACGCTGAGCTTTGCCCTCGAAGAGAGTGACTGGCCGCACAAGGTCGGTTTCCCTGTTTTCTTGAGCCATCTTCTTCAATGGGCGCATCCGGAAGGCTGGGAGTTTGTCCGCTCCCCGCTGAGCGCAGGAGCCACAGTCATGCTACCGCGTTTTCTGGCCGACAAGGATGGTTGGCGAGTACGCACCCCAAGCGGCGAGACATTGCGAGTGAAGCAAGACACAGGCGGCTCCTTTGATGCAACGGTTACCGCAGGAGTATACACCGTGGAGAGCACAGCTGGGGAATACGCCTTTGCCGTGAACGCAGGCTCACCGACTGAATCCGATCTGCGTCCTCGCCTCGTGTTGCCGCAAATCACCAGTGAGCCCACGCAGGAGCGCGCCTATCATCCAGCTTCCCTCTGGCGCCCATTGGCACTGTGGGCCTTGCTGCTTCTCGTCGTTGAGAGCTGGCTCTACACAAACAAGGTACGTCGGCCAGTGAATCTCGACTGGCGCAGGTGGTTGCGTAACAAGGAGGTGGAGTAGGCGTGCGCTTTACCTCTCCTGCCTGGTTACTGCTTCTCGCCATCATACCCCCAGTGATGCTGACCTGGCGTAGATACCTGCGATCACCCGGGGTCGCCCGCATCGTACGGGCTGTCACCTTCTTGAGGGGTAGCGCCATGCTACTCCTGGTCTTGGCTCTAGCAGGCGCGCAGTGGATGATGCTTAACAGAGGAGTCGATCTACTTTTTCTTGTGGATGTTTCCGAGAGCGTCACCAGCCCCCAGCGCAGTCTCGGACTAGACTTCGTTCGCCACACAGCGCATCAGATTGGTCGAAACGACCGAGCGGGGCTCATCGCCTTTTCGGGTGAAGCGCTTATAGATCAACCGCTGGGAAGCAACCTAACCCAACTGCGCCAGATCGAATCTACCCCCACTCGTAGCGAAACCGATCTGCAATCTGCTCTGGAATTAGCTCTGTCCTATGGCGATGTGCAGCGCAATCTCAGGGTTGTGGTTATCAGCGACGGCCTGAGTACCCGCGGTGACCCCGAGTTTCTACTGCCCTCGTTTAAGGATCGAGGTGTACCCATCGATGCTTTCCTTGTGGGTGCCCCACCCGAATCAGAGGTTTCCATAGAGCAGGTGGCCGCTCCAGCCCACGTGCAAGAGAACCAGCCTTTTGGTGTCCGCGTGGTCGTCGGCGCCACGCAGACAACAACGGGCAGACTCTGGCTCTTCCGCAACGGCAGCCTTGTCTCTGAGAGGAGCGTACAACTAGAGGCGGGCCGGAATGTCTTTGACTTCGCAAATCTCAAGGAGTCTGCCGGCCTTACTCGCTTCGAAGTTCGCCTGGAAGCTGCTAAGGACACCCTTCAGCAAAACAACGCTGGCTATGTAACCGTCACCGTCGATGGCCCAAGCAAGGTACTGATCATCACAGACAGTCCTACAGGTTCGGCCGCCCTCATCAGTGCCTTGCGGCGCAATAGTATTCCAACCGAAGTGATCAGCCCCGCCATGCTGCCCGCCAACGCTACTGCACTAGCGGCGTTCTCGGCGATCTTGATACACGACGTGCCTGCCCTGAGCTTCTCACGAACCCAGTTGGAGCAGATCGCCTCGTATGTGCGCGAGCTCGGTGGCGGTCTAGTCAATATTGGCGGCCATAACAGCTATGGTCTAGGGGGCTACTACAAGACGCCACTAGAAAGTGTACTCCCTGTAGCCATTGATGTCTCGCAAACAGTCGTCATGCCCTCGCTGGCCCTTGTGCTCATCTTAGACAAGTCGGGAAGTATGGCCAGCCTACAGGGCAGGCGTGACAAGATCACTCTGGCCAAAGAGGCCGCACTGGGCGTTTTGGATGTCATGTTGGACCATGATCTTTTTGGTGTTCTCGCTTTTGACAGTGAGCCTTACTGGGTAGTACCCCTGCAGCTCACCAGTGATCGTCTGGGCATGGCCCATCAGATAGGAGCCATCGGTGCAGGTGGTGGAACGGATCTTGGACCTGCCATGCTAGAAGCCTACAAGGCTCTGTCTGCTGCGGAGGCCGTGGTCAAGCATGCCATTATCCTCTCTGACGGACAATCCATGGAATACGACTTCCCTGCTGTTACCGCCCTCTTGCACAGTACAGGTGCCACCGTGAGCACCGTAGCCATTGGTGAGGACGCAGACCGTCACCTACTAGCCACTATTGCCCGTATGGGAGATGGTCGTTTCTACTACACCGATGATGCGGACACTATCCCACAGATCTTCGCTACTGAAGCGTTTGTGGTCTCCAGACCGCTCGCCGTAGAAGAACGCGTACAACCCAAGACACGCCAGCCTGCAGCATTCCTGGCAGGGATCCAGATGGACCGCTTGCCCTCGCTCTCAGGCTACGTCTTGACATCGCCCAAAGCGACATCCGCCATTCACCTCGAATCAGAGGATGCCAACCCTATTTTGGCCTCCTGGCGCCATGGGCTGGGGCGTGTCGTCGCCTTTACGTCTGGCGCAACCACAACCTGGGCAGCAGATTGGCTACGCTGGCGGGATTTCGGAGCTTTCTGGAGCCAGACTGTGCGCTGGGCCATGCGCCCCGAGCAACCTTCACAGCTACGAACGCATTTCGATATTCACGAAAGCCAGGCGACCATTGTGGTTGACGCCATCGATGCCCAGGGCCGTTTTCTGAACTTCCTGCAGTTACAGGCTGAAGTCCTTTCCCCCAGCGGAGACAGCCAACGCCTGACACTTGAGCAAACAGCGCCGGGCCAGTATCAGACGCAGTTCTCTACTGGCGAAGAGGGCGCCTGGTTGGCTGCCGTCGCCGACCCGAACCGCCCCGACTTTGACAAGCCTTTCGTAGTAGGCACTGTGCTCCCCTACTCCAATGAGTATCGCTTGATCGGACAAGATAGCAGCAGTCTAGAGCGGCTGGTCATGGCGACAGGTGGAACGCTGTTCGCCAGTGAGACGATGCCTTCAGGTAGTGAGCTGAAGGCTCTCCTACGTCATCCCCATCCCGTACGACATCCGGTCTCTCTATGGCCAGTTCTGCTGTTTGTGGCTTTTCTTCTTTTTCTACTCGATATCACCATCCGCTATCTGCCACCTGCCACGCTACGACAACTAGAACTCGCCCTTTGGGGCAGCACATCTGTGATAGCCACAAGCACTGGTGTTGAGCAGATCGAAGAGACAGCAGAGGAAGTGCCCGCAGGTATCACCCTCGAGATAGCGCCCCCGCCGCGCCTAGAGGACTTGATTCAGCGTCGACGCCAAGCCGACTTGAGCTCTCAGCCACTCCTACAACCAGGAAGATACCTAGCTCGCCTTCGTCGAACCCGCAGACACGATAAGCCACGAGACGAAGGTCAGTAAGGTTCTCGCTCGCTTCGGCGCCCAATATACTTGATGAATAGAGAACAAATGTCTGGGAGGTGCAAGGCGTGAGTCCAACAAGAGCACGCAGTGTACGAGCGAGGACCTGGCTTGTGGCTGGCGTTGTTGTGCTGCTTATCGCGGCCATTGCCATCTGTTACCGCACTGGGTCCGTGCGAACCACCAAGATCACCATCTACCAACCAACTGGTTTCAAGGCAACCGAAGAGGCCGACGGCCAATGCTGGACTGGGTCTCTGGCAGCACCTCGAGCTGGTGCTTACCGCTGCGCTGTAGGAAACTCTATCTTTGATCCGTGCTTTGCCACAAATGGAGCAGTAGCGTGCCCAGTCGGCGACCCGGCAGAGAACCAGGGGCTTTTGATACGTCTGACGGAACCTCTGCCGACCCCACCCGATGCCTGGGAGAACCCGCCTGATCCCGCCAATCCTTCACCATGGGACATGCGACTGCTCGGTGGCGGCTACTGTGGGGTCCTTACTGGTACCCGTCCGCCCGAGTTCCCCCTTGGCTGCACGATTCCCGAGTTCCCCGAAGGCGCGCTGTGCTCGATGCCAGTGCCACTAGCGCACAGGGCAGGTATCTACGCCACCACATGCGGCGTCTGGAATGGAGAAGAGTTACTGCAGCCGCGGATCTACTTCGTAACCAGGATGTGGCTGTGACAGAGCAGCTACCATGTGTTTTCGACGTAGATGACGCGTTTTCTGCCAGATCTCATCAGGCGAGGGCAGCACTTATCCACTGCCCTCGCTGCTTGAGTGTTACTCTCCAAAGAAGCGCTTAATCTCCAGCTCTGCTGTCTCTGGCGAGTCGGAAGCGTGAACCATGTTGTAAGGGTTGGCTACAGCAAAATCGCCCCTAATGGAGCCTGGGATGGCTTCTACTGGATTGGTGGCTCCAATAAGGTTGCGCACATGACGGATGCAATTCGAGCCCTCCAGGATGGCCATCGCCACTGGTCCTGCAGTGATCGCCCGTATGAGTTCTGGGAAAAAGGGCTTGTCCGCGTGATGCCCGTAATGCACGCGGGCTACATCCTCTGAGATGGTCGCCATCTTCAGGTGCGTGACCCTGAGTCCTTTTTGCTCGAATCGCCGCAGAATCTCACCGATGAGGCCCCTTTTCACTGCTTCAGGCTTGACGATCACAAATGTCCGCTCCACCAGCAATCAGCTCCTTATCTGCGTCGGGTCGAAAGCCAGCTGCGCAGCTGATCCGGCCCAATGATAATCAGGGCCAAGACGAAGATCACCACGAGTTCTTCAAGACCAATGCTGAACACCGCGTCCACCTTCTTTGGCCGTCATCGTGTCAAGGGAAAACTTGCCACATCATGATTATAGCATGACGCGCGCCCAAACCCGACTCGATCCGCAGTTCTAGAAGGACCGATGCACTACCATGTCGGCGAGATTGAGAAGCGCCTCACGCACATCGGTGTGGGCAGATACGGGCAGGACGCTTTTTGCTCGGCGGACAAGAGACTCAGCAACATCCAAGCTGTACTCTATTCCCCCGTTTTCCCGTATGATGTCCATCACCTGAGGCATCGCTTTCTCGGTCGAGGAGCTATCAGCCAAGCACACTCTCAGGGCAGCTTGTGCCTTTGGCTGGTTCAGGGCGTAGATGACGGGCAACGTGACGATGCCAGACACTAGATCACTACCTACAGGTTTGCCCATCACCTGCGCCTCAGCAGTGAAATCCAGTACATCATCGACCACCTGAAAAGCCAAGCCCAGCAGGCGCCCGTACTCACCCATAGCCACCACGCTGCTAATCGAGGCACAGGCCACCAGCGCGCCAGCTTGGCAACACGCGGCGAAAAACAGAGCAGTCTTCTTCTCAATACGCTCAAAGTAGTCGGCCTCTGTCTGAGCCAGGTTGCCTAGATTGGCATTCTGCGTGATCTCCCCCTCACACATGCTATGAATCATGTGGGAGACAAGCATAACCGTCTCCAAGAGACCGACTTCAACTAGAAGACGCAGCGCCCGAGCAAGCAGAGCATCGCCTGCGAGAACCGCCTGATGGTTGCCCCACACAGAATTTACGGTCGGCCTTCCCCGACGTGTGTCAGCGACATCAATGATATCGTCGTGAACAAGGGTTGCCATATGAATGAGTTCCATTGCTGTAGCCACAGGGACAGCCACCGACACATCCTCGGCGAAGAGCCCCGCCGAAAGGAGAGTCACCAGTGGCCTGACGCGCTTACCCCCTCCCTCGAGCAAGTGTAGAAAAACCCTCTTGGCCTCAGGCGTGGCGTCCGTCAGTGCAATCCGCAGACTCTGCTCTACACAGCTTAGAGCCTCACCCGCTTTAGGGAGAGCCTCCCGGAGCACGTTCACGCTTATCGTTACCCTCTCCCACATGCTGTTTGGTCAGCTCAAGTTTTCCCTACATGAGGTACCACCATACCTGCCCTCCGCCTACAGACGAACGCGCAGATTCATCGCCTCTCCCACCCGCCAGACCCGGAGGCTGAGGGTGCCACCAAAACCAGCCTCCCGTACGGCGGCCGCGAGATCCTCCATTGAATGTATCTGCTGGCCGTTCGCAGCCACAATGATATCTGCGGGCTGCAACCCAGCCGCAGAGGCTGGCGTTTCAGGCAACACACGAGTCACAAAAGCGCCATAGTCCGCAGGCAGGGGGGTAGCCGTGTTCTGGCGGATAGCCCGAGCCAGTGCCGGAGTCAGTGTTCCGCCGATCGCACCCAAGCGCAGAGGTCGCCCGTGGCGCAGGATCTGCTGCATGCTGTCTATGGCGTCAGTAATGGGAATGGAAAAGCCGAGCCCCTGAGCCTCTATCCCTGCGACCTGGCGCACCACAGCCGTGTTGATGCCGATCACGCGTCCTGCCAGATCAACAAGAGGACCGCCGCTGTTGCCGGGATTGATTGCGGCATCGGTCTGGATGAGGTTCTGGAGAGGAGGTCCTTGAACGGGCCCTACTGCCAGCTCCCGGCCCAAGGCACTTATGATGCCAGTCGTTACAGAATAATCAAATCCAAAGGGGTTGCCGATAGCGATCACTTGCTGACCCACACGCAAGGTGTGCGAATCGCCGAGAGGAGCCACGGGTAGATCCTCGGCTTCGACCCGTATCACCGCCAGGTCGCTTTGGGGATCCGTGCCAATGACTTGGCCAGCAAAACCTCGTCCATCAGGCAAAAAGACATCAATCTGTGTTGCGTCTCGAACTACATGGTAATTGGTCAGCACATATCCTGCTGAATCAATGATGACTCCTGAACCAAGCCCATATGATTCAGTGAAGACTGGCCCAAAAAGTGAAGCCACCTGCACGCGCTCAGTGACTGCGATTTTAACGACACTACCACCCACACTGCGTACAGCTCCTACCACGGCCTGTTCCGCCGAGCTGTCGGCAATCTGGGAGACACCCGCAGCGCGCGGTAGCGACTCCTGAGGTGTCCCCTGCCAGCTTCGTCGACCAGCGGCGGCTCCGACAAGCAGAACGAAAGTGACAGCGAGGATAGCTGCCCTTTGGCGTCTTGGCATATCCCTCTCCCCCTGCGACACGCTTCACATACAGGCGTAGTGTGCCGCAGGGAGAGTACGGCTACACCGCGTCCATTACCAGTTGACGCGCATCGGCCTCGAGACTGGCTAACGCTTCATGGCTAGGCGCTTCCAGGTAGATGCGTAGCAAGGGTTCTGTACCCGAAGCACGAACTAGCATCCAGCTACCATCTGTGAAAACATACTTGGCTCCATCGAGGGTGATCACATCCGCCAAGAGGCGGCCTCCCACCGCTTGCGGTGGACGCTCCCGAAGCTGCGCTAGCAAAGGTGCCTTCTTCTCCTCCGGATAGCGCAGATCCACGCGCTTTGACGCGCATGGACCCACTCGCTGTGCCCAGGCCTGTAGGTACTCCCGGAGTGGTAACCCCGTGACCGCCCGCACCTCAGCCACGAGCAAAGCGGCTAGCACCCCATCTTTCTCTGGAATGTGCCCCTGTATGCTCAGACCACCGCTCTCCTCGCCACCAATGATCACAGGCTCTTTGCGCATCCAATCGCAGACATGCTTGAAGCCCACAGGGGTCTCATGCACCGTCAACCCGAAATGTGCTGCCAAGCGATCGATGAGATGCGTCGTAGCCACTGTGCGTACGATTGATCCCTGTAGATGACGCGTCTCGACCAAGTAGGGTATCAGCAGGGCGATGACCTCGTTTGGTGATAGGTATGTACCATCGGAATCAATGATCCCGAATCGGTCAGCATCACCATCTGTGGCCAACCCGAGATGGACCTCGCCTACCCGTACCAGCTCGACAAGGTCCGACAGGTATTGCGCCTGAGGCTCCGGTGTGACACCTCCAAACAGGGGATCGCGCTTCACCCGCAAAGATATGACCTCTACCCCGGCTTCTCTGAGAATCTCCCCAACGCAGGTTCGGCCGGATCCGTGCATGGCATCATAGCCTACCTTGATGCCAGAGTGACCTATCGCCTCCAGATTGATCAACTGCCGCAGTGAAGCGAAATAACTAGGGCGTGGGTCAAGCGAATGCACGCTGGGCCCGTCTGCCAAGAGAGATCGTCTCAGACCCACCTCGCCGCTCATAACGCGGCTCAGATGGTGCTCGATGTCTGAAGTGATCTCAGGTGTCGCCGGTCCGGCATAAGCAGGGATGAACTTAATACCATTGTACTCAGGCGGGTTATGACTAGCCGTGAACATGATCGCCCCTGCTGCGTCGAGCTGAAGCACAGCATGGGCAGCCACCGGAGTTGGCACATCCGTATCAGGTAACCACACATGAATACCATTACCCATCATTACCTCTGCAGCTTCTTTCGCGAAACGTTCCGCCAAAAAGCGTGCATCGTGGGCAATCACTACTCCTTGCTTGTGTGCGCCCTCCTGTTGCAGATGCTCGGCGATCGCCTGACAGACTAGGCGAACATTGGAGAACGTGAAAGCATCACACATGATCGCTCTCCAACCGTCAGTGCCAAAACGGATCGTTGATGCTCCAACCAAGCCCATCCCCTACCTTGTCTCGTTAGTCGACGCACATGCGCCTCTCGCCTACAGCTTCTCCCATTTCTACCCGTACCTTACTCACTTGCACTTACTTACCGTACCAACATGGGTTGGGAGGGATCTCCCATCGCAGGGACTGAGCGCCACCGCAGCGAAACGCAAAAGGAGTTAAGGGGGAGCCACATGCCCTGGACTAGAATACCGTTTCTCTTCTTACTCATTTTCCTTCTGCTCGTGAACTGCCCTCAAAGCCCGCGTCGCCGCGGCCTTATTACCTACATGCCCGAACTGGAGTGCACCGACCAGAAGATCAACCCCAACGCTTCTTCAGTGCGATTGGTAACCTATAACATCCACCACGGGGCCGGCATTGACGAACGAGTAGACCTGGCACGGGTGGCCTCCACGCTGACAGCCACTAACGCTGATATCATCTTTCTCACTGAAGTAGACTCCCACTGGCGTCGAAGTGGATACGCTGACCAAGCTGCCGAACTGGCCACAATGCTCAAACTGCCGTATATGGCCTTTGCACCAGCGGTTATGCGCCGCGAAGGCTCAGGGACCGCACTGTATGGGAACGCTTTGCTTAGCCGCTTCCCCATTGAATGGGCCGAACGCAAACCTCTCCCTACCAGCCCCCTGCAAGAGCCGCGAGTCGTCCTATCAGCTGTGGTACGCTTAGCGGACGACATCTCCCTGCGCATTGTTGGCACTCACCTCGGCCTGAGCCATGCCGACCGCCTCGCTCAGGCCGCTATTCTCAGGGAAATGGGGACGGCATACGAAACAGACCTCCGGGTGCTGATGGGCGATCTCAATGCCGTTCCCGACTCACCCGAGCTACAGATACTGCTTGGCACTTCAGAGGAGGGTGACCACTCCCCCCGCTGGGCGGATCCTATGCAGGGCAGCAAGGCACCTGCCACTTTCCCGGCTTATGCGCCACGAAACCGCATCGACTTTATCCTCGTCCCTGAGAACCTAAGCGCTAAGGTGACTGTCTACACTAGCCCCTTCTCCGATGCTTCCGATCATCTTCCTGTGCTAGCTGAGCTGTCTTTGGCAGAAGGTGGCTCCCACCAGCAGTAGACGCATGATCTGCTCAGCGGCATCCTCCAGAAATGTCGGGGAACCCTCGATCGCTTCCGCTAGTGTCATAGGGCGGCGCACGAGGCTAAAGACAGCGTCAAAACCATGGGCATGCAACTGCCGCGCATCGTCAGCCACAGAACCGGCCAACGCAATCACTGGTTTGCCGTACCTGACGGCCACCTCTGCCACCCCCGCAGGCGCCTTTCCAAAAGCAGTCTGGGAATCAATACCGCCTTCTCCAGTGATGACCAGATCGGCTGCGCTAACCAGGGCCTCTAGCCCCACCACGTCTACCACAATGTCGACGCCTCGTTTCATGCGCGCTGGCAGAAAAGCCAAGAGCCCTGCACCCAGGCCACCAGCAGCACCTGCACCGTGAAGCTCGCCTACTGCCTTACCCAGTTGAGCAAGGATCACATCCGCGTAATGGGCCAAAGCCGCATCAAGTTCAGCTACCATCTGGGGAGTGGCTCCTTTTTGCGGACCGTAGACGGCACTAGCCCCACTGGGCCCACACAGCGGGTTCGTGACATCACTGGCCACCACGATCTCCATGCTGGCCACAGTCGGATCCAGCCTTGAGGCATCGATGGTATGTAGGCGCGCCAGGGCGGCTCCTCCCGGAGGCAACTCCGCACCAGCGGCGTCCAACAACTGGATACCCACGGCCTGGGCCATACCTGCACCGCCGTCGTTCGTCGCGCTACCGCCTATGCCCACAATCGCCTTTGAGCAACCTCTGGCGGCCGCCGCTAGCAACAGTTCGCCCGTACCCCGTGTGGTGGTAACCCTGGGATCACGCTTCTCGGGAGGGACGAGCACCAGACCAGAAGCCGAAGCCATCTCGATAACCGCGGTTCGCCTGTCACCGAGAATGCCAAAGAAAGCCTCTACGGGCTTACCTAACGGGCCAGTGACCGTCACGGCCACCTTCTCACCGTCAGTAGCATCCACAAGCGACTGTACAGTGCCTTCTCCGCCGTCTGCCATGGGCACCTCACTCAGTTGTGCCTGCGGCAGCACTCGACGGATGCCCGTCGCGATGTGTTTGGCCACCTCGCGAGCACTAAGGGATCCCTTAAACTTATCCGGAGCGATTAGGATTCGCATGATCACACCCCACTAAAGGCGAATACATTGCTGTTGAGCTTCTCCGTCCCTCGGTGGATACCCTGCGCCCACAAAAAAACCCCCGTGAAAGGGGGTTATGCGAGTTACAGTATCTGATGGTATACAGGGTTACGCTTCCACGAACTCGACGACCTTGCCGGAAGCGAAAATAAGCTTAGCGATACGGTTCCCCTTCCAGATGATGCGCACGCCTTCCTGCGGCGAGACCGAGACCTTGCTCTTCTGCGCAACCTTGATGGCCATGTACCCACTCCCTACCCGCACGGCTAAACCAACACTTGCATTATACTTGCGTCAACGAGCTATCACAACCCAAAAACCCAGAAAGCACCTCTGCCAACAACACCCAGGGGTTGAAAGACACGATCGTCACACGGCGAAAGGCCCGTCATACAAGAGTGTCATCGGCTTTGGCACCGCTGATTTGTGGAAGACGCACACGCGAAACGGCGAGCCCTATCCCTACTTCTGGCTCAGTGTGGTGGCACTCACCACTTGCTGCCTGACCGAGATCTCCAGCGCACATGCGTCATGTAAGCCTCAAGACCATCACAGGCAAGGAACGCAGGCAAACACTGATGCAGCTGATAACAGAAACGCCCGGAACGTATGTTCCGAGCGCTTGCTACGTGGTGCGCCCAGCAGGACTCGAACCTGCGCACCCGGCTCCGGAGGCCGGTGCTCTAATCCGCTGAGCTATGGGCGCCTATCTTTACCTCCGCATTATAGCAGAGAGCCGGGCAGCCTGCAACCCAAACTCCGATGGCGAGTGCATACGGAAGTCGCGGTGAACGGGTGTTCTCACGGCTGCTACGCCGCCTTTCCACGCACCCAACAGATTCAGTTCGACTGTGACTGGGATTCCAACTGCGCCCTTCCCACCTGCTAGCGTCTTCAACAATCGTGATCAGTTGGGTCGGGGTAGGGCCGCGCTAACCCGTCGTGGGTCGATGCCCAGGCTCGTCGTGGGCGGTACACAGGTCGGTTACATCGCCTGATTTGGCAAGAAACGGGCGATGCTCACTGGTTTCACTTCCGTCAGTCCCGGACCCGGGTGGTGAGTCGGGGCCCGGGGTCGGTTACATCGCCTGATTTGGCAAGAAACGGGCGATGCTCACTGGTTTCACTTCCGTCAGTCCCGGACCCGGGTGGTGAGTCGGGGCCCGGGGTCGGTTACATCGCCCGATTTGGCAAGAAGAGGGCGATCTCACTGGTTTCACTTCCGTCAGCCCCGGACCCGGGTGGTGAGTCGGGGCCCGGGGTCGGTTACATCGCCCGATTTGGCAAGAAGGGGGCGATGCTCCAGTCTCATCTTCGATCACAGGGAGGCCGACCAGGCGACGGGGCGGGTTCTGGGCAAGGCAAGATGGCTATTGAGCGGAACATTGTGATTTCGAGGCGGTTACAGCCGGTAGTGGGGCGCCCGTTGGCGCACCACTGGTCTGCTATTGTCACGACTTGTGCCGAGGGCACCGGGCGAGGGCATAGGGGCACCTGCTCTAGCGAGCGGCAGCGAGAGGTTGCTGAAACCCCTACTGTGAAGGGGGACAGATGATTCGAGGCGATGGCGCACTCTTGGCCGTCGTTGGCTATTCGCTGGCGGCATCACTGGTGGGCGCCCAGCCACCCTTAGCCGTCTCGCGGTAGAAGCGGCTCCTCAGATCGAGGTACCTGAGGAGTTTCTTGTTAAGGTCGCTTCGCAACGGCAGCAGTTGGCCAGCCTTGAACTTCATGGTGAGCCAGGACAGGTCCTTGGCATGGATCACAACCAACGTGACGTTGTTCTTCTCACACAATTCACGCTTGGTCTTGTCACGTTCCATCTGCTTAGCCACCACGTCAGCCGAGAACCGTTTGGTAGGGGTGTAGTGTTGTGGCCCGTTAAACTCAAAAGCCACCGCCTCGAGGCCATAGTGGCGGTCGAGCTCCAGTAACATGCCAGTAGCCGGGTTGACGAGAAAACGGGGAGACGCGTTGTCTTTGTGGTCATCGGAGTCGAAAATAGCCGATAGGTATTCCTGCATCAAGGCCTGTCCGAAGAACTCAGCCTCGTCGAGTCGCTGCTGCGCCGCTAGCAGTTCATCCATGTACCTGCGGGCGACCGGGTTGCAGAGGCTGAAGCAAATGGGAGCCTGCTTGTGCTCTTGCTGCATCTCCAGCCAGCCCAGCTTCGCCAGTTGTCGAGCAGCCCGCTTGACCGTCTTGGCGTCTAGACTCATCATCCGGGACACAGATGCATATGTGAACACGCCCTGCAAATTACGGTAATCGGGCGTGGCCTGCAGTGCACCATAGACCACCTTGGCCTGAGCACTGACCTCCGTGGCGATGATCAGCTCAGTAGGCATAACCACCCTTGGCCCCGACAGCTCTTTTGCTGGGGCCTGGTTGACGCCTGTGGGCAGATTGTACCAGCCCTCAGTGGTTAGCTTTGCCGTAGCCTTGCGGACGGTGGGTCGGGACAAACCGGTACGAGCAGCCAAGCGAGTGGGCGACAGACGAGCTCGCTCCCCCAACTCAGCGTCGAGTGTGAGGGCCAGCCAAACTACCTTATCCGTCGCTCTTAACTGGCTAGTGAGCAGCAACGAGATCGGCACGCGAACCTCTTCGATATCCAAGGGCGCCACCTCCAGCCAGAATGTCTGTTCGGTTCCCGAATAAATGTTCGACACACTCCGGTAGAGTTCCTCCATGAAAAGGTCGATTCAGACAAAACCAGAGGCGGCGTGCACCCAGCTCTTGAAAGCGAGGCGCGATGGCACGTTTTCCGGTCGTGATGGGGGCATCTGGGTAGAACAGTGCTAGCCCGCCGCGGTGACCAGTGCCGTCCTGCCAAAGCAGACCCGTGCACACACCGGTTACATCACCCAATTCGGCAAGAGACGGCCGATGCTTACCAGTTCGACCGCCCCAAGCGGATATCAACGTGCAATAACAGCGGGGAAAGAAAGAGGACCATGGCTATTTCGCCAAGGCCGCCGCTGTGCCCTCCAAAGCCAGGCCGAGTATCCCGTAACCCTCACGCTAGCGATTGTCTTCACGTGTCTGTACGAGAAGCCTACCTGAGCTGTCTATGAGCGCCAGCAACACATCGCGAGCCTCAATGAAACCCTCTTCTGCTAACCGAGTGCGAAGCCATGCCTCATCCAAGTTTATGGCTCGCAATGCGCCGTAATCGATTTCGCCATCAATCACTAAGGTATGCGTCGGCCCCTCATACTCCGTTCGCAGACCAAGATCCGCTGGCGTAAGTGTGCGCCGCTGCGATTTTGGCAGGACGGATAGCTCACCATCACATTCGAGAATTGCCATCTCCACGTCCATGAGGTTGTGATACCCTCGCACCCGCAACTGCTCCATGAGCTCGGTAATACCGTACCGCAATCTACGCATCTCATGGTGCACCAATCGCCCATCGCGCACGATTATCGAGGGCTTACCCGAGATCAGATGACGCACGGTTCTGCTAGCAAGGCATAAGCGTGAGAGCCCGATCTCCAGAGCAACCAAAGTGACTATAGGAACCACACCCAACATTAGGGGTCTTTGGGGATCTTCAATAGGTATGGCTGCAGCTTCGGCCATGATAATGGCCACGACCAGATCCAGCGGACCCAGAGAGCCCAATCCTCGCTTCCCCATGGTCCGCAGTGTGATGAGCAGAAAGAAATAGAAGAAAACCGTACGGAGACAGGACGTAAGCAACATGGAGTGACCCCCGTGAAACTGGTCCGATACAGGGTACCCGAAGCAAGCGACCTTCATTCGTTTGCCTTTCCCAGTTCCCCTACAGCGCTTGAGATTGACATGTGACAGACATATGAGTATCTTTATTGTGTTAATCACTATTCTAGCGTATACTTAAGGGGCAGCAAATAGAGAAGGAGGGCGAAATCATGAAGAAGATTGCTGCCATCATCCTGATCACCGCTGCAGTGATGACTTTGACGTCGGTAACCGCCCGTTTGGAGAAGGCCCAGCTTACGCTCAGCTGGTGCTGCGGTCAAGAGGCCCGTCGAACCATTCTTGAAGAGACTATCGCTGATTACATGGCCACACATCCAGACGTACAGATTGATGTCATCAATCCGGCTGGCTACTCCACCGTAATGAAGACCTGGGTCGTCAGTGGCAATGCCCCTGACATCATGTGGTACGGTGTGAACTGGCCAGCCCTTATGGATTTTGTGATGCCAGTGGATGAAATGCTGGCCAAGACTCGCCTCGATCAGAGCATCCATCCTGGTCTACTGAAACTCCTGCAATGGGAGGGGCGCACCTGGGGAGTGCCCTACGGTGCAGGAGCTCACGTGATGTACTACAATAAGGACCTTTTCGACCGCGCCGGACTACACTACCCGGGTGCCGACTGGACGTGGGACGAAGCGATTTCCATGGCCAGGAAACTAACCGTGGACAGTGACGGCGATGGCCAACCCGATCAGTGGGGGCTGAACCTCGACGCAGAGTATCAGATCCATGGCCTCTTGTACGGTGGCGACTTCTATGCATCCGACAAACGCCAAGCACGCTTCGATAACCCCGTCACCGCTAAGGCAGTACAGCTCTATGCCGAGATGAAAGCGGGCATTGAGCGAGTATGGGGCGGCAAGTTCGCCGACGGAAATGTAGCCATGGCCTCCGACGGAGCCTTCACCTTAGAGGTGGCTCGCAAGTACCTGTTCGATTGGGACCTTACCAATCTGCCCCAGCTGATTGTGGACGACAAGAGTTACCGCTCGAATTTCATGGGCCCGGAGTCATGGCTGATCTCCAAAACCGCAAAACACCCTGCTATCGCCCTGGAGATCGTGGCGCTGTTGCTCAGCGAGGAGGTCATGGGCAAGTGGGGTCGCTCTGGTACCTCCATCCCCTCACAGCCACGTATAGCCCTCAAGCACTTCGTGAGCACCGCCACGCGCGGCGAAAACATGGCAGCCTTTGTGCAAGCACTGGATTACGGCTACGTTCAGCATCAAACGCATCCCATCGGCCTCGAAATCCAGGGGTGGATGTATGCCCAGCAACCCTGGAAGGATATGTGGGCGGCCCAAACACCTGCATCCAATGCCCTGCCGGAGCTTGAGAAAGGCGTTAACGTCATGCTCGATGAGTACTGGTCCCGAAAGGGGGCAAAATAGCACGGTGATCGCTATCTTAGGGTGACAGTCCGGCTGTCACCCTAAGCGATGACTTTGTCGTTGTCCGGCGACACACAGCATATTCGCCTCTTGATTTTGCGGACGCGGTCGGCTATACTTGCTATGCTTGACAGAATGCGTGGGCGGATGTAGCTCAGTTGGTAGAGCATCAGCTTCCCAAGCTGAGGGTCGCGGGTTCGAGACCCGTCATCCGCTCCATTGTTTTTGGCTAGTGTAGCTCAGCTGGCAGAGCGGCCGCCTCGTAAGCGGCAGGTCGAGGGTTCGAGTCCCTCCACTAGCTCCACAATGACAAGCACGCGGCGAAAGCGTACGCTGCGTGCTTCTCTATTTACCGCCAACATCCGCTAGGTCTAGGGTGATTGGCGGGCTCGTCCCTTTCCCTATCCGAAGAGCCATCGAGATGTGCCCGTCATTAGGTCGATATGGGAAACTCCGCTATGTAGATGCTGGACTGAATCGCCGACCGTAGGCGCCTGCCATCAGGTGTCATGGTGGTCAGTGCGGGGTCAGCCTCAGGTCGTCGGTGAGAAAAAAGCCACCAGCTTGACCAATCAGTGCCCAATCGAACTGGAATGGGTGCGCCGCGGTGACACCCCACACCTCGAATCGGCGCTCTGCGTCCATGCGGCGAGCGCACCTACCCAACGCCTGTAAATCATCCCAAGTCCAACCGACCTGCGGTCCTGAGACACCCGCGGCCGCAAGAACCTCTGGGTTGTAGAACATCCCCTCTATCTGCAGGAACGCCGGAAGACTGTACAGTCTTCCTTCAACGGTGTTGTCTGGCATAGTGGCAGGAAAGAACAAATGACCACGTTGTCTTCGTCAGGTGCAGCCCGAACAAAAGGCGACCAGTTTGCCCCATCCGTACTTGTGCTAATGTAAGCATCTCGCTCAACCCGTAGATGCATTTTCCCCCCTGAGGTATAAGAGGGTTGTTACCTGAGCTGGTGAATAAGTACGTCAGTTATTTGTCTTTTGAAAGGCCCGGCGTCCGGACGCCCGACCCTACCGCCATGATCTGGCGCAATAGGAGGCGACTCATGCCGAAATGAAGGAGCTGAATGACTTGGCCGCACCATCAGGTGTCATCGTTGCCATGGATACCCCATTCTCTGATACTGGCGAGTACTCCTCCGAACGCACTCGCCGACTGGTCGACTTCCTACTCGCTAGAAAGGTCTCGGGTCTTTTCATCGCCGGAGGGACTGGCCTGGGCGGTGTACTTTCTATTGACGAACGAATGTCATTGACCGAAACCGTGATGCAGCATGTGCCCAGTGGATTCCCAGTTTTGGTGCACGTGGGCAGTACCACTACCGCCGATAGCATCGCTCTGGTCCAACACGCCGCCGAGCATCGAGCACCAGCTGCCGTACTATCGTCACCAGAGTGGTTTCATCGCCATGAGATAGAAGCTGTCACCGAGCACTTTCAGCTTGTCTGTGAAGCAGCCCCTAGCATGTCCATGTATTTTTACCGTCGCTCCTGGGATTCGTGGAGCCCAGCCACCATTAGCACGCTGCAAAACCAGCTACCCAACATTGTCGGCGTAAAAGACAGTGCGAATGACATCACCCTTCACCTAGAGTTTCTGGCCCTTCCCAGGCTGGCCATCTTTCAAGGATATGAACCTCTTGCCACCGCCAGTATTCTGGCTGGTGCCAGAGGCCTCGTATCGGGACTCGCCACCATTTTCCCCGAGGCCGTGGTCAGTCTGTACAACAAGCTGCTCTCTGGGGACCTCGCAGCGGCCAAGGCGCAGCAGGCGCTGGTCAACCAGCTTGTCACGATCACCTACAAGCCCTCACCGTATCGAAGGTTCAAAGCAGTGTTACATGCCCGTGGATGCCCGGTCGGAGAGGTACGTCGGCCCTTCCGACCCATCGATGCATCAGAAAAGGAGGCATTGATGCAGCAGCTGCAGATTCTAGACGTCTTGTAGACTACAACTCCTCTGGGCAAAACTGCCTCCTACCTTGACGGCAGTTTTCGCTTGCAGCTGATCAACAAGACGCGTGACGTTTTGCAGCCGTACCGTTAGTGTAGAAGAAGACCGGGACTCTCCTTTAGAGGGCCCCGGCGCCTTGGCTTACACGTAATCACGTGTAAGTGATGATCGTCCCGAGATGGTTCTGCGGTTCGTCAAGTAGCCCGTAACAAGCGACATCGGCTTTCTCCACTGGCACGCAAGTCGTCACCAGATCCTTGACATTGAGTTTTCCTTCCGCTACCCAGCGTACAAAGAGACGAAGGTTCGTCTGCGTCGTCCAACGCACAAAGACCGCAGGGTAGTCTTGGCCATGCTCATAAGCCGCATCGTGATAGCCCGGACCAGTTCGCGCCGAGCTTCGCACGTCGAGGTTACCGAGACCAGCCCCCATGGTGTGAGTCAAGGTCCCGCCAACACTCACGACGCGTCCATAGGCATGGGTATCCGGCGACCGCTTCATCATCCGGTACACATCAGGAAACACCAGGTTTGCCGCTTCCCCAACACAGAGAAAGGCACAGTCCAACCCCTGCCCACCCGTAACCTCAGCCACGCGAGACACGGCTGCATCACCCGTGTCTGTTGATGCCAAAGAGACGCCAGCCTTGCGAGCGATCTCGACGGGCAACTGCAAGGGGTCAAAGGCCTGTACACGCGCCCCGGCAATCTGGCAGATCTGGGACACGAGCTGCCCCACCACGCCGAGACCCATCACCACAACCTCTTCGCCCCAAACAACCCCACCACGCCGAACAGCTTGCATGGCGGTACCCGCTAAGTTAGTGAAAGCACCTTCTTCGTAACTAACGCTGTCCGGCAGCGGAACTACCAGATTCTGGGGCACAGTCGCGTAATCCGTGTGCTTCGCTTGTCCGCCCATACAGGCCACGCGCTGGCCCACCTCATAGCCCTGGCAGCCCTCGCCCAAGGCGATGACCTCACCCGCATTCTGATATCCAAAGGACCTGAACTCACCCTCCGGACTACGCTCTTTGCCTCTCAGTCGACTCAGCTCAGTGCCAGTACTGATCAACGATGCATGCACTTTGACAAGCACTCTTCCCGGTTCAAGAGGTGGTATGGGCTCCTCTTGCACCTGTATGTATCCTGTGCTGTTGCGCGTCACCACACGGCGCGTCTTCATCCGGAAATACACTCCTTATGTTTGGGGGATTGTGCCACTCTCCGCTTCGCAAAATGACAGCAGCACATATGTCTCTGCACTTCGATCCGAAACAGATGATCACCTGTTTGATTCTACAAAGCCAAAACGCCTTCCCGAAAACCGCTTAGGGAAGGCGTTTTTGTGTGGTGGGCAGAAAGGGACTCGAACCCCCGGCCTCTACGATGTGAGCGTAGCGCTCTAACCAGCTGAGCTATCTGCCCTCTTGCACACCCAATCTTATCGCGCTCAGATCACCTTGTCAACCCTCGAAAATCATCTACAACAGCTGATGACGCACGATAGTCTGCTCACGACCGGGCCCTACTGACACGATGGCAATCGGCACACGACTTACCTCAGACACCCGCCTAAGATAGGCCTGGGCATTATCTGGGAGCTCTTCACACGTGGTGATGCCAGAGATATCCTCTTGCCAACCGGGCATCGTCTCATAGATGGGCTCACACCGCTGCAAGACCTCGACGCTGCTGGGAAACTGCTCAAGATGCTTTCCGTCACATCTGTAGGCTACGCACAGCTTAAGCTCATCAAGACCCGACAAGACATCGAGCTTCATCACGGCTAACGTAGCCAGCCCGTTCACCCGCGCTGCGTAGCGGGTAATCACGCCGTCAAACCAGCCAACACGCCGAGGTCGCCCCGTGGTCGTACCAAACTCTGCACCCTGGGTGCGAAGCTCCTCTGCTAGTCTGCCTCCCAGCTCCGAAGGAAACGGGCCCTCACCTACGCGTGTGGTATAGGCCTTAACCACACCTAACACGTTGCCTAACAGATGCGGCCCCACTCCACTTCCTGTGGCAGCGCCGCCCGCGGTGGCAGACGACGACGTCACAAAAGGATAGGTGCCATGGTCTATATCGAGCAAGGTTCCCTGCGCTCCCTCAAATAGCACCCGTGCCCCTTGCTCGAGTCGCGCATGGAGTAGTGATGAGGTGTCAGTAACCATCGGGGCCAGACGTTGGGCAGCGGCGCCGCACTGCTCCAAGATCCCGTCTATAGAAAGCCCAGGGTGACAATAGAGCGCACCCAAAAGCGCGTTCTTGCCGGGCAGTACTTCCTGCAGGCGTCTGCGAAAACTCTCCGGCGTCAAGAGATCGACCATGCGCACCCCACTGCGCGCCACCTTATCAACGTAGGCAGGGCCAATACCTCGACCAGTCGTGCCTATGCGCTTGCCGGCCCGCTGCTCTTCCTCAAGCTTGTCCAGCAGTCGATGATAGGGCAAAATGACGTGCGCACGTTCGCTAATCGCCAGTTGTACTGGGCCGATGCCCCCCTGTTCAAGGCTCTCGAGCTCCTCGACCAAGAGCACCGGATCCACAACCACGCCGTTGCCGATCACGCATAGCGTCCCAGAGTGAATGGCACCGGAGGGCACGAGGTGCAGCTTGAACACCCGTCCATTGACCACCACTGTGTGCCCAGCATTGCTGCCACCTTGGTAGCGCACCACCACCTGAGCTCGCTCTGCCAAGAAATCCGTGATCTTCCCTTTGCCCTCGTCTCCCCATTGTGCCCCAACAACAACAACCGACGGCATGGATCACATCGCCCCCCCGTGGTGCGGGTGAGCACTTGGACGCTGAAGAGAGCCAGCTGCCTCCAGTGCTCCGACTGCGGTTCAATCTTAAGCAAAGCGTGACCTCGTTGTCAACTGAAGACGCTCCAAGACCAGCAAACGACAAGCCACATGAACCATCGCCGGGGACTATTTCGGTGTGACCCCTCTCAACATAGTGTAGATGAGGTATCTAGCAGAAAGAGCACCAAAAGGAGGTCGAGGAAATTGCCCAGCTTCTGCCAGGAGCTGCGCCAGGCCATCACGAACATTGATCAAGCCATAGGCAACCTACGCAATGCTCGAGCTTTGTCTACCCGCCTCACCACAAGGCGCATCCTCAATCGCAATATCAACACCCTTCTGGCCGTGCGAGCCTCCAAAAGGCGGCTTCGTGATAGACGCTGCAACGATTAGTCGGCCCTTCGCCACACGGCGTGGGCCCTCTGGCCCACGCCTGTGTCTACGCGGCTATCTTCCTGACTGCATATATGAGCACAGATCAACAAGCGAGCACCGTGGGTTACACGCCTCTGACGAGAGACACTTGTATCGTCCTAGGCGATACAGACACGTAGTATCACCGTCAAAGACCCTGTCCACCACACTCTGTATCTCTTCTTTGACAACCGCCCAAGCCTTGGTACCATCCACCAGTCCCAGGCGCACTAGGGCCCGTCTCACATGCGCGTCGCAATAAAGCGTCTCACTTCTGCTCAGACTAGTCCACAGGCCAGCCTCATGCATACAGCGGCACACCCACCGGGCTCGGGTATGGATCTGTCGGAACTCCTGGAGAGCCTGCACGACCTCCCTGGAAGCATAAGACTGCTCATACAGCCGATTCAGGTCACCGCCGTACACATCGTGCAGTCTTTGGGCATTCTCATAAAGAGCCATTGCCTTTTTTCCACGGTCGACGATCCCCCGATACTCTGCACCCAGCACTTCACCAAGTCGATGCATGTCCTGCTCCCGCATCTGCAACATGCGCCCGAGATCAAGCAGCCCATTCTGACGAAGCGCTTCACAGGTTGTCTCAGCAACGGCTTCACTCACCCGGGCCGCCAAAAGAACGCCCAAGACCAGCAGCTCCCACCGCCCCTGCGAATTTGTCAGGTCAATCTGCACCTGTAGCCCTTGAAAGAGACCAGGTGTCTCCAATCCCTGTACCAAGCCACACACGCGCTCTGCCAGGCTCTCAGTGGCACCAGCTCCAATTTCCAGGTTCGCCATGCTACAGCCCCCCATAACAAAACACCAGTTGGCTCACGAGCCAGCTGGTGCCTAAGGAAAGGGCTTTTCCACCCTAAGTATACCACCGACAATGTGGAGGCGCAAGCGATTTGGCTGGCCACCTGTCAAGGCGGTTGATGGGCCTTACTTCTTCAGGAACAACCTCTCTGCGTTCTCACTGGTCTGAGCCGCCACATACCGCGGGCTCTTTCCATGAAGCTGCGCCAAAGCTTCAGCCACCTTCGGCACGAACGCTGGCTCGTTACGCCGCCCTCGGAAAGGCGTCGGTGCCAGATACGGTGCATCGGTCTCAAGCAGAATGTGCTCGAGCGAGATCGTCTTGAGCACCGCTCGAAGCTCGTGCGCATTGCCAAAGGTGATCGGGCCACCGACTCCCAAGAACAATCCGTGATCCAAGGCCTGCTGCGCTACATCCAGGCTACTCCAGAAACAATGCATCACTCCCGAGAGGGGAGCGAAGGCCGACAATTGCGCTAAGATGTCCGCATCGGCTTCCCGATTGTGCACCACTACAGGCAACTCATGATCCCGAGCCAGCTGTAGTTGCGCCCGCATCGCCTCTTTTTGCATCTCCCTTGGGGAAAAGTCGTAGTGGTAGTCCAGGCCTATCTCGCCGACGGCCACTACCTCAGGGCTGGCGAGCAGCTCACGCAACCGCTGCTCCACCGCCGTACCCCAACCTACTGCCGCGTGAGGATGCACACCCGCGGTGGCCTTGAGAGTGGGGACCTTTGCCGCAAGCGCTGTAACAGCCTCAGACGAGGCCAGATCATCAGCCACATTGAGCATCCACTTCACCCCAGCATCGTGCGCAGCACGCACCACCTGCTCAAGGTCATCGGCAAAGGCCTCGCTGCACAGATGGGCGTGCGTGTCTACCAACTGGAGGCTCACCGCACCGTAGCTCCGGGAGCAATCTCCTCTGCCACCGTCACCACACCAAGCTTGCCTTCACCATCGACAGCAGCCAGAAGCATGCCCTCAGATAGCTCTCCCCGTAGCTTCGCTGGCTTGAGGTTGGCCACAACAACAATTCTCTTGCCAACCAATGCCTCGGGAGCGTAATGCTGAGCAATTCCGGCCACAATCTGTCGCTTCTCGTCGCCCAGACTAACCTGCAGCTTCAGCAGCTTGTCAGCTCCGACAACCCGCTCAGCAGACTCCACCACAGCCAGCCGCAACTGGACCTTCGCGAACTCGTCTATCGTGATAATGCCTTCGTTTTCCGGTTCAGCCGTTGCCACCTGATCATCCTTCCTCTCTTGCACTGCGCTTGCCCCAGCCTGGGGCTCTTCCTGTTCCTCTTGCGCCAGCACTTCGCTCAGATCGAGCCGTGGGAACAAGGGGTCACCCTTTGCTGTGCGTGTACCCGCCAGAATTCCTCCCCACGCCAGGTCTACATAGCCCTGCCGCTCCAAAGCAGTGAGCCCCAGCTGTCGCCAGATCTCCTTGCCCGATGCCGGCAAGAACGACGTGAGCATAAGCGCGATGATGCGCAACGCTTCACAGACATGATACATCACCGTATGGAGACGCTCGCGCGTAGAAGCCTCCTTGGCTAAGCTCCAGGGCTCGGTCTCGTCGATATACTTGTTTACGCCGCCGACCAGACGCCATAGCTCCACCAAGGCGACGTTTACTTCGAGCTTCTGTAGATGCCGATCGACGCCATCGACGACTTCCGCAGCAAGCTGCTGAAACCGCAGATCGATAGGTTCAGGTGCCCCTGGTTGAGGCACTACCCCATCGCAGAAACGCTCGAGCATCGAAAGACTACGATGCAGAGCGTTGCCAAGGTCGTTTGCGAGGTCCGCGTTGATCCGCTCTGCGAGGGCTCGGCGTGCATACTTGGCATCCTGTCCGAAGGGCACCTCCCGTAGCAGGAAATAGCGGATAGCATCCGTACCGAACTCGTCGATAAGAGCGTTGGGATCGACCACGTTCCCCTTGGACTTAGACATTTTCCCTGAATCGACTAGCAGCCACCCATGGCCATACACTTGCTTGGGAAGTGGCAGACCAAGAGCCATGAGCAGAGTGGGCCAAATTATGGAATGGAAGCGCAGGATATCCTTCCCCACCACATGTACATCCGCTGGCCACCAAGCTCTGAATCGAGCCTCGTCCGCAGGATAACCAATGGCGGTAAGGTAATTCGACAGGGCATCGATCCAGACGTAAATCACGTGTTCCGGATCAAAAGGTACTGGTATGCCCCAATCGAAGCTTGTGCGTGATACGCATAAGTCCTCAAGGCCCTGCCGGATGAAGCTTACCATTTCGTTACGGCGAGTAGCTGGCTGGATGAACTCCGGGTGTGCCTCGATATGAGCCAGCAACCGCGGCCCATACGCCGACATCCGGAAAAAGTAGCTCTCTTCCGTCACCCATTCCACGGGTCTGCCGCAGTCAGGACAATTGCCGTCTACCAGGCGATTCTCCACACAGAAAGTCTCGCACGGGGTACAATACCAGCCCTCATACTTGGAGCTGTAAATGTCGCCCTGCTCGTAAAGCTGACGAAAGATCGCCTGTACCACCTGCGTATGACGGGGTTCGGTGGTACGGATGAAGTCATCGTAGGAGACCCCCAGCCGCTTCCATAGCGCTTGAAAGGTAGCCACGATCGCATCAACATACTCCTTGGGGTCCTTACCTTGCACAGCGGCAGCGCGTTCGATCTTTTGCCCATGCTCATCAGAACCCGTAAGAAAAAACACTTTCTCTCCTTTGAACCTGTGCCAGCGAGCCAGGGCATCACAGTACACAGTGGTATACGCATGCCCGATATGCAGTACATCGCTGGGATAGTAAATAGGCGTTGTGATGTAGAATCTGCCTTCTGCCACCAGCGGGCTCCTTTCTGCTGTGAAATACAAAAAACCTCTGTCCCCACAGGGACGAGAGGCCATCTCGTGGTACCACCCTGATTCACTCGTCACCGAGCCTCATACTCAGGTACTCCCGCATGCACTGCGGTTCGTATACCCTGCGCTCTAACGGGCGCCTACGCCCTTACCCTACACAGATCAGCTGATCCTTCAGGAGGGAGCTCTGGGGCCATGTTCACTAGCAGATCACGCGCCGGCTCACACCTGTCCCGGCTCTCTTGTAGCGTGCCTCTACCACTTACTCTTCCCCGTCATCGCCGAACCTTCCCCCACATCATAGTTTCCCCGCTGGCCCTCTGTCAAGCCATAGTGCAAGTTCAGGCAATCACCTCATACAATTCACAGGGAGCGCATGGGCGCCCGACCCTACGGGCGGCGGCCCGCCACGAGCTATGAAAAAGAAAGGCGTTCATGTCGATGTTACAGCGTAGAAGGGTCTTCAAAGAGGAGGCGATCGCGCATGGGAACTGGTACCGCCGTACTCGTCATTATCCTGCTGGCTGGTCTGTTAGGTGGAAACGATCTGGTCTCAGTGGCCTCAGGGCTCATGCTCGCCCTACAACTCGCGGATGTACCTGGCATGTTCGGCTTTCTTGAGACCTATGCAACGCAGCTCGGTATTACGTTCCTCTTCATAGGACTGCTTCTCCCCTTCGCGACAGGACAAATGGGGCTAACCTTGGCTGCCAAGTCGATTCTCTGCACTCGGGGCGTCGTAGCCATTGCCATCGGTGCCCTGGGAGCCTATCTGGCTGCCGAGGGGGTCAGCTTGCTCAGTACCAGGCCCGAGACTATGGTAGGCATGGTGATCGGCTCTGTGCTAGGTGTCTCGTTCCTGGGCGGCATTCCTGCAGGACCCCTGGTAGCTGCTGGGCTCGCCGCTCTAGTCTACAAACTCGTGGAGTAAAGACCACGATAAACCCGTGCACACATTGACTGTCCTGGAAAACGCAACTATACTTGATCTGTCATAGCATACGGATTTAATCCAAATGAGGGAGCCCATGGCAATGAAGACTACGGGCATCGTACGCCGAATCGACGAACTAGGTCGCATCGTCCTTCCGATCGAACTGCGCCGCAACCTGCACATTGGTCAAAGGGATGCTTTGGAAATCCACGTAGAAGGCGACAAGATTATCTTGCGGAAATGCGAGCAAGCGTGTGTCTTCTGCAGCAGTAAAAACAGCCTTCACGTGTTTCACGACAGGCCTGTCTGTGCATCGTGCTGGACGGAAATGAGCCAGACGAGCCTCCCAGAGAGCAGCTCAGCTTCCACGAAGGCTACGACCAATCCTGGCGCTTCGCCTCGCCAGACAGCGTCAAACTGATCTGGTAAACGAGACGTCGGGGCAAGCCAGTCTCTTTCACCACCGCACGCACGGCATCGGAGCGCGACAGCCCCTGCTGCACATACGTACGTAGCAAAGCAGCAACCTCATCCTCAGACGCAGAGCTAGCCGTCCGGGTGAGAACCGCGGGGTCCTGGCCTGCAATCACAATCACGCACTCGCCTCGGGGTTGGCTAGTCTCAAAGTGGCTCATAAGCGAGCGCAAACTGCCCCGAACACACTCCTCATGCATCTTCGTCAGTTCGCGAGCAACCGCCGCGGGTCTGTCGCCCAATGAAGCGTGCAAATCCTCCAGCGTCCGCAGCAGACGATGCGGAGCTTCATAGAGCAGCATCGTCCGCCTTTCCATAGCCAACTCTTGCAGACGCTCTTGGCGCGCAGTGCCAGAGCGGGGGAGAAAGCCCTCAAACGCAAAGCGTTCACTGCCTAAGCCGGAGACCACCAGAGCGCTCACTGCGGCCGTTGGTCCGGGAACTGGTACCACCCGAATGTCCGCAGTAATAGCTGCTTGCACGAGCACCTGTCCCGGGTCTGAAATACCCGGCATCCCGCCGTCACTTACCAGAGCAATACTCTGACCTGCCTGCATTCTACGTATCAAGAGCGCACACCGAGATTGCTCGTTATGCTGATAGTAACTGATCATCGGCTTCTTGATACCCAACCTGGCGAGCAAACGGCCCGTGCGGCGTGTATCTTCAGCTGCGACGAGGTCGACCTCCTGCAAGATCCTGATTGCACGCTGGGAGATGTCCTCTACGTTACCCAAAGGTGTTCCTACAACATAGAGGACTCCAGGCTCTGTAGTCACCGCCAGGCTCAACTCCCTGCTGCGTCTTGTGTACGCTTCGGCCTACGCTTGCGCCAACGGCGTCGCTTTCCAGAGCCTTTTCCCTTGGCACTGCCTTTTTTCGCGGGTGAAGTTGATGAAGGTGACTCCGGTCTAGGCCGCTCATTTGAGACCTCCGCATTACTAGCCACCCGCGGAGTCTCATTTCGCTGACTACACGCCTGCTTCACAGCATCAACAGCAGGCTGTGTTAGGCAGCCGCGTTCTAACTGGTCCCAGCCAACTGTGATCCGTGTGCCTTCGGGCAACTGGACTGCGGCATTCTCGCGCAGAAGGTTTACGGCGACAACTCGAGCCTCACCGTTGGGGGCGGATATCGTGTCGCCAAGCTTTGGCTGTCGCATACGCGCATCTTGATAAGCGTGCGCCTCATAGCGTAGACAGCATTTCAGACGCCCACACAATCCTGAGATCTTCCCAGGATTCATCGACAGCTCCTGCTCCTTGGCATGTCGAATAGAAACCGGAGAGAAGTCACCGATCCATGTTGTGCAACACAGGCAACGCCCACATACGCCCACTCCGCCTAGCATCTTGGCTTCGTCGCGGACCCCCACTTGCCTGAGCTCAATACGGGTATGCAGTCTGCCCGCGAGGTCTTTAACGAGCTCGCGAAAGTCGACACGCTGCTCAGAGGTGAAGAAAAACACCAGCTTGCTCTTGTCGAAAGCACATTCGACTCCGACTAGCTTCATCTCTAACCCGAGGGCTTCTATGCACTTCTGAGCGATGGTGAAGGCCTCGGTTTCGCGTTCTCGATTGTCACGGGCCTGACACAGATCCTCCTCGGTGGCAGAACGCACCACTCTCTTGAGCGGCTGCGTGATCTCCTCTTCGACCACCAAGCGAGAACCGATCGCCACCTCCCCGAGCTCTGTGCCGCGCACGGTCTCCACGATCACATTGCTCCCAACTTCAACCTGCTGACCATCCGGGCTGAAATAATAGATCTTACCTGCCTTCTTGAAGCGCACTCCAATGACTTCTATCACAGGGTATTCCCCTTTGCATCTGCATTAGCATCACATCGAGCACCAGGCGTTTGTTCGCGTTACGCGACAAATGCCTCCTGGCCTCAGCAATGGCCACCAATGCCTGTTGGGCCGCGGCCTGCCACTCAGCGGCTTCCTCGTCGAGCAGCTGCATGGCGTCGATACTCGCCACTGATAGCTCTGAATCAAGGGACCGATGCCACACATCACGAAACCAGGCTGCCATCATGTCCAGCCAACCGTGCAGGTCCTTTTCTGCTTCCAGTTCAGATGCGATAGGCCACACGGCCTTTAGCCTCTCACGACGCAAGGCCGTACACCATGAGGCTACGCGATCGCGCTGAGCTATGACGGTCTCAGGATCTAGCTCTAGCGCCAGCCCTGGCCTGCCCCCGCTCAAAGCAGCCAAGAGAGCAGCCTGCTTAGGGTCCAAACCGCGCTCAGCCTGAAGCCATGAGGCGATCACCGAGGCTGGCACCGGATGCATCCCTACAACCTGACAACGGGAGTGAATAGTAGGCAGGATAGCGGCAGGTTGGTGAACGATAAGCATCATGACGCCGCTGCCTGGAGGTTCCTCCAAAACCTTGAGCATGCTGTTTTGTGCTTGCTCGGTCAGTGCCTCGGCATCATCGAGCACACAGACCTTGTAGCGTCCTTCATAGGGGCGCAGGGCAATCTGCGACTGCATGTCCCGCACCTGCTCAATGCGCAGACTAGAGCCATTAGGCGTCAGCCAGTGGAGGTCCGGGTGATTGCCGCTATCCACTCTACGGCAGCCCCGACAGGCCTGACACGGAGCTTCCGTCGGTGAGTTTTCACAGAGGAGGGCCTGGGCAAACAGGCGCGCCAAGCGGGCCTTGCCGATACCCTTGACCCCCGAAAACATGTAGGCGTGCGCCACCTGCCCTGACGCCACAGCCGAGCGCAGAGAGTTCACCTCTGCCTTGTGACCAGCGATATCCCAAGGCACGACCTCGCCCCCTTGAAAATCGTGTTAGGCTGTGCAGGCGTATCGGAGGCTGCTCTGAGTGTTCGCCGTATGTGACAAAAGCTTGCTACCGGTGACGCCCACGTCATTGCCAGCATAGCAGAAGGCAGAACTGAGTGTCAATTAGCGCTCTGTTCCAGCCATGGCCACCGCTTCAGGCAGTTGGCCCAGATTGTAGCTGCGACGAACTCTCGCGACTCTCCGGCTACGCTCAGCAGCTGAATGCGGGGCGTCTCGCGCGCCAGAGCGAGATAGCCTTCATACACTCTCTGCTGAAAATCCAGGCCACGCTGCTCAATCTGGTCTAGCTCTCTTCCGCGCGAGTAGCACGCCTGAGGGGGAATAGCCAGCAAAAAGGTGATATCAGGAAGAAGACCCTGTATAGCCAGCTGGTTTATTTCCCGAACAACCTCGTCCGAGCGACCCGCGGCCCAGCCTTGGTAGGCAAGACTGGAGTCCACATACCTGTCGCAGACGACAATCGCCCCCCGTTCCAGTGCTGGCTTAATCACATGCTTCACGTGTTGGGCACGATCCGCCGCCAGCAGGAGCACCTCCGCCTCCCAGGTAAGCGGCTCTTGCACAGCTGAACCAGAGCCAACCTGCACTCCGAGAAGCCAATGACGTACCGCCAGCCCCAGCTGTGTCCCACCCGGTTCGCGAGTCAGCACGACGTCATGCTTCAGAGCCTGCAATCGCGAGGCCAGTAGCTTGGCTTGCGTGGTTTTCCCCACGCCGTCGGGGCCCTCAAAGGAGACGAATAGACCTCTCAAGATGTCATCCTCCAACCATAGACAAGCGATTCAGGCCACCACAGTCACTGCCCCATCACCAGCATCGCCGCGTATGTGGAACCCAGACTCTTTGGCTCGACGTAGGTATTCCACGACCTCTTCGGTGACCACCTCACCCGGTACCAGTACTGGTACACCAGGTGGATACGGACACAAAGTCTGTCCAGCTATGCGTCCTACTGCCGCGCCCCAACTCACGCGTTCACACTTGGCTTGAGCTGCTTGCCGCGGGCTCAGCACCACGGGTGGCAGACCCGGATAGGCAAGCGCCTGTCTTCGCGATCGCGGCAACGTCTGACGTAGAGCATCGATCGCCGCCACCAGGCGCCTGCCGTGAGCCATATTGTCGCCCAATCCTACAAGAGCCACGCAGTAGCGTGTATCGGCCATCTCCACTTGTACTCCGAATTCCAAGCGTAAGGCAGCTGCCAACTCTAGGCCGCCGACGCCCTCACAGCCTACAATAAGTCGCGTCGGATCCCAGCCGTGAGCAATAGCCTCAAGATCATCGGCAGCCAGACAGCACACCCCTGGAAGAGCTCCCAGGGCCTCTCGCAGCTCATCAGCCACCCTAATGGCTTGAGTCCACAGGGATTCGCCTTGCGCCTCCATCTGTGCCCGAGCGCTATCGAGAGAAGCTAACAGCAGTGAAGAAGGGCTGGTTGTCTGCAACACACCCAGGGCCCGTTCCAGAGCCTCAATATCTGCATCGACCGCGGCATGTAGCATCGATGCTTGAGTCAGGGCGCCTAGCGTCTTGTGAGTGCTCTGAGCAACCACGTGCGCCCCGCAGGCCAGAGCTGGCCGGGGAAAGCGCGGATGAAACGCGTAGTGAGCGCCATGAGCTTCATCCACTAGCAGCCAAACACCATGAGCCTGTGAAAGGGCTGCGATAGCTTGAAGATCCCCACACAGCCCATAGTAGTTCGGGTAGGTGACCACGACTGCCCGAGCTTCAGGAGCCCGTTGGAGCGCATCCGCATATTCCTCAGGTCCAACGGGCAACGGCACCTGCGTGACTGGATCAACGCGCATAGGAACATAGCAGGGCATGGCCCCTGAGAGAACCAAGCCCCCGGCCACGCAAAGATGAGCCTGCCGAGGGACAACGACCACGTCCCCCTCCCTCAGAGCGGCAACCAACATGGCATGGACTCCACCACTGGTACCGTTCACTAAGAACCTAGTCCATGCCGCCCCAAACAGTGCAGCTGCCCGCTTTTCCGCCTCGAACAGAAGCTGATCCCAGCTGTGATTCGATGAGGGGTCATACAACACGTCTGACAGGTCACACTGCAGTGCAGAACCCATGGATGCTTGCAGCCATCTAGAAGCTCCACGTCCCTGCTTGTGACCCGGTGTATGCCACGACTGCACGTTGTGCCGAGCGTAGGCGACGACAGCGCCTAAGAAGGTTGGATCACCCTCGTATTTCTGATTACCCATGCGTTGACACCTCTGCTATAACGAACAAGGGGGTATCTGCACAGGCATCCTTGACTCGATGGACTCTGCAGCTGCAGCTGCTATGGCGGTGCTGTCCCTTGCGACCACGATGGAGTGTAGCGGCTGTCGCCCTGTCTTGACGCAGTCGACAAACTCCTCTATCAAGCCTGTGTCTCCCCCACCATGGCCGCCTCGGCCTGCTTTCGGTCGGTGCTCTTCAACCTCATTTGTGAAGCGCTTCGCCACACGGATCCAGAAGTTACCTGGGTTATCAAAAAAGGCTGTCATCTTACCTTTGTCTCCGACCAGAGTAAACTCCCTCGTGTACTCCGGAGTGAAGTGGCATTCTGTGTAGACAGCCCTCGTGTTGTTATCGTACTCGATGATCACCTGGGAGTTGTCCTCGACGTCACAGGCCCGGGAAAAGACGCAGAAATCCTGGACACCCTTCTCCTGGGCGTCGCGCAATACATGTGGGCAGGAGTCAGCCTCGTCACAGGTAGAACAGCGCTTATCCTCTGGCGCCTGCCCTCCATACACATTGAGCCCGCCCACGGCATACACTTTGCTCGGCCGTGAGTCCATGAACCAGTTGACAAGATCGATTGTATGCACGCCCTTCTGCAGCAACAGGCTGCGCACAAACGACTTCCGGCTGTACATGTTATGGTAGAAGTACTTGTCGCCTACCGACACGTTATCTATCGCTTGACCCATGACTACATGGCCGATGACTCCCTCATCCAGCAGCTCCCGCATACGAGTAAACAGTGTGCAATGCCTCAACTCTAGCCCCACCATGAAAACCCTATCTTTGGCATGGGAGTGCCAGGCCCTAACCAAACCGTCACACTGTTCTACAGTCTGCGCCATGGGCTTCTCTAGCAGAACGTGCTTGCGATGCTTGAGTGCCTGGAGAGCATTGTCGTAATGGGCATGATCGGACGAGGCCACCACAACTGCGTCGATCCCTTCACTAGCGAGCATCTCATCCAAGGTTGCGAACACGTTGGCCTCGGGATAGCGCTGATGCGCCTCTGCCCGCCGCTCCTCCCCCAGCTCCGCGATGGCTACCAGTCGGGAGCCAGGGTGCTCACCAAACACCCTGCAGAAAAAGCGCCCTCGTCCACCAAAACCGACCACGCCAACACCGATCCGTTCCAAAACTGTCTGCCCCCTCGTTACTACGTGAACTGCGAAGCAGGTATGCTGAGCTCAGATGAAGGATTACGCTCGTATACCCAAGTTGCAGTGTGGACTTCACCGAAGTCCCCTGTAGGTCCTGCTGTTTTTCCACCCTACCTTCGTTGTGGGTGCCGCTGTACCATCGACGACCACCCTCACAGCCTTGGGGACTTCACATGCATTGCCTCGCCTTTCTTTTTTTGCCCAGTCGTCACTGTTTCGTCACATTCGCGTGTTATGGTATCATATACAAGGCGGGCAATCACTGCCGCTCGCATATGAGCCACGAAGATCAAGCCTGTTCTCAGGGAATATTAGCAGGGAGTGATGGCTGTGCGTTGGAGTAAAAGCTGGAAAGGCATTGCTGGAGCCATTGGCCTCACCGTCATCGTTCTGAGTTGTCTCTACGCGCTACCAGCCTCGCGTTCCAGCGTTCCAGGTGCCCTGGCAGCGCCCGGAGCACCTGCCAGCAGTGTCCAACTGCTCGCTGGTCTGGGGCCTTATGCTGTAGCCGATGTGGCCGAAGCGGTTAGCCCGGCGGTCGTCTACGTTGAAGTGGAATACAAGGCACAGGAGCGAACCCCGGGTCGCCAGTCCTTCGGAGGATCCCCGTTCGGTGATCTCTTTGACATGTTCTGGTATGGAGTGCCACAGATTCCACAGCAAGCGATATCGCAGGGAACTGGCTTTGTCATCTCTCAAGATGGGCAGGTGCTCACGAACCAGCATCTCATAGACAACAGCAGCAACATCCAAGAGATCAGGGTCTACGTGCACAACCGCAAAGAGCCCTACAAGGCAGAACTGCTCGGATTCGACTACCAGCTTGACCTAGCTGTACTCAAGATCAACGCCCGTGAGAAATTCCCAGTTGCGCAACTCGGGGATTCCGACAAGACGCGTGTAGGTGAGTTCGTCGTAGCCATCGGCAACCCCTACGGCAAGGACTTTGACCACACGGTGACAGTAGGTGTCTTGTCTGCCAAGGGACGCAAGATACAGATCCCAGATACGACCCGTGGCGAGTTGCGCGAGTACACGAATCTTATGCAGACAGACGCGGCTATTAACCCCGGGAATTCCGGTGGTCCATTGCTGAACCTGCAGGGTGAAGTCATAGGCATCAATACCGCAGTACGCGCTGACGGCCAAGGCATCGGATTCGCTATCCCTATCAATGTGGCCAAGGAAGTCGTTGAGGATCTAGTCACGAGGGGTAAGGTACAGCGGCCGTTTATTGGTATCTCCTATGGTCCTATATCGCAGGAGATCGCCGACTATCTCAAACTATCCGGTACCGAGGGCGTGCTGATCAGCGAGGTCGTCCAGGGATCCGCGGCTAGCAAAGCTGGCCTCCAGCCCTGGGACATCGTACGCAAAATCGAAGATCGCGAGATCAAGACCGTTGATGATGTGCTCAAGATCACGGAGAATATGAAAATCGGAGACAAACTCCGCTTCATGGTGGACCGAGTGGCCAGTGGTAGAACACGAAGCGTCTCCATCTTGGTCACAGTTGGGGCTAGAGACTGACACATCCTGAACCTAGGCTTCACATACCCCCCCTAGTGGACGGTCACCAGCGTCTTGGCAGGTGGCCGTCGCTTGTTGAGGGGCTACGTACGAAACAAAGGTGGGTCTCAGGTGCAACATGGCCGGATTCTTGTTGTCGAGGACGAACCCAATGTCTCGGAGCTCGTCGCCCTCTATCTCTCCCGTGAAGGCTATGAAGTACAGGTGGTGGAAGACGGGGAGTCCGCTCTGCAACAGTTCGCTACCTGGCGGCCAGATCTGGTCGTGCTTGACCTTCTTCTGCCGCGTATCGACGGGTGGGAAGTTTGTCGACAGATTCGTGGCCGATCGCAGACCCCGATCATCATGTTGACCGCTCGTACAGATGATCTCGACCGGATTCTCGGTCTTGAGATGGGCGCCGACGACTACGTCTCCAAGCCTTTCAACCCTCGAGAGCTGGTGGCTCGGGTGCGCGCGGTCTTGCGCCGCTCCAGAGCCACGCCGTCGACTGGCCTGCAAGCGGTGATCAGGCTGCCGGAACTTGAGATTGATCGCGACAGGCACTCTGCCCATGTAGCTGGTGAAGAGGTACGACTCACACCCAAGGAGTTCGATCTTCTTTGGTTACTGGCGAGCAATCCCGGGCGTGCTTTCAACAGGCAAGAGCTCCTAGAGCATGTGTGGGGCTTTGATTTCTTCGGGGACGATCGTACTATTGATGTGCACGTCAAACGCTTGCGACGCAAACTGGAGCCCGAAACGCATCCCTATCGCTATATTCACACGGTGTGGGGTGTCG
Source organism: Limnochordia bacterium (assembly GCA_050951545.1). Lineage (GTDB taxonomy): Bacteria > Bacillota > Limnochordia > DTU080 > DTU080 > DTU080. The sequence goes on from JBMNJG010000016.1 coordinate 100,905, forward strand.
GCTACAGGCTAGAGGCGTTGCCTGTAGAGGAAACTCGGTAGGCTGGCCCTTCCGGCGTGGCAGGTATTAGGAGGGTAGAGCTATGCGTTCCCTCTTTGCTCGCCTATTTCAGGCTCAACTCGCTGTCGTGTTGATAGCCCTTCTGGCGCTAGGGTTCTCTTTATCCTACATGTACACCCAATACATCTTCTCCTGGAAAGAACGGGAGCTCACCCGAATAGGAGAGCGCCTTGCTGCCGAATTCGGAACAAGCGCCCTGCCACTTCGCATTAGCCGTGTCCGGGCCCTGCTCGAAGCAGCCCACGTCTACGGTGATGCCAGTATATGGGTGATTAATACAGATGGGGTCGTGCTTGTTGGCTCACCAGGCGCCCAAACCACCCAAAGTGTGCAGCTCAACGAATCCGAGGTACGAGCACTATTCTCGGGGCAGATTGTGCGCCAGCGTTCTGCGGGCAAGGAAGCCTCCGAGCCCTCATTCGCTGTGGCCGTCCCCATTAGGGGTCGTTTTGGAGTAGCTGGCGCGATTATCCTGAGCGCTCCCTTACTCGGTGTCATGCGCATAATCGAGGAGGGGCATCGGCTCATCTTCTGGTCAGGGGTGTTGGCGGCAGCCCTAGCGGCATGTGTAAGCTTCTTTTTCTCACGTCGCGTGGCTGAACCGCTGCAAGAAATGCGCTCCGTCGCCCTTGACATGGCGCAAGGAGATTTTCGGCGTCGCGTCCGCGTCCGCGGCCGTCGTGACGAGATCGATGAGCTATCTATGACCTTTAACGAACTAGCAACGCGACTGGACTCAACAATCCGCGCCCTGGCCGAAGAGAAAAGCAAGACGGACTCATGTATCGCAGGACTATCCGAGGGAGTCTTGGCCATTGACATTGATCAGCACATCATTCTCATCAATGATGCGGCTACGCGCCTTCTGCAACCCTTGGACGTTCACCTCGGTGACTCACTACTGAACCTAGAAGATGAGGAAGAACTGCTCGCAAACGTAAAAAAAGGCTTTTCGGACGTGTTAGAGAGCGAAGAGCCGCAAGCCTTTTCACTTCACTCCGCCACACGCACCATCATGGTCAATATCAACCCGGTCAAGAGCCCTGAGGACGACTTACTGGGAGCCGCGGCTCTTCTCCAGGATGTAAGCGAGAGACATCGCCTTGAGAAGATGCGACGGGATTTTGTCGCGGATGTCTCGCATGAGTTGCGTACGCCACTTACCTCAATATACGGCTTTGCTCAGGCCATTCTTGATGGTGTGGCCAGCACGAAAGAACAGGTGCGTCGCTATCTGGGCGTCATCATGGACGAGAGCCTACGCCTGATTCGTCTCACAAACACCCTCACAGACCTCTCCCGAATCGAAGCGCAACACGTCCGGCTCGATCTGGAACCAGTGTCATTGCCTGAGGCTGCCTCAGACGCCATCGCCTCTTTGGAGCCCCAGTTTGCAGAGAAACACATCACGGTCCAACTTGATCTGGATGAAAACCTACCGCCCGTTTGCGCTGATGCCGACCGCCTCGAACAGATCCTGCTCAATCTGCTAGACAACGCCGCCCGTCATGCGCCCGAATCGGGCTCAATTCTCGTACGAGGGCGAGTCTGTAGTGACTCCTGCGTTGAACTGTCCATAGAGGATAACGGCCCAGGTATCCCCGATGAGGAGCTTCCATACATTTGGGAGCGTTTCTACAAAGTGGACAAGGCGCGCCGCCAAAACCGCACTGGTGGCACGGGGCTGGGCCTCGTTATCGTCAAGCGGCTCGTAGAGTTGCACGGAGGAGATGTGCGCGCTGAAAACACCCCAAGGGCAGGAGCGAAGTTCACGGTCACGCTTCCCACAGCATCTGATGCGACGTCTGTAGCTGCTATCAAAGACGGTATTTTATACTGAAGAGTCGCACCATCCCCACTACGACACTGGGCAGCGTCAGCACGTAAGCAGAAAGAGATATGACTAGACTGGGGGGAAGCGAGCCTATCACCTGCATAAACAGAAGAGCCAACCCCAGCCCCAGCATAGCAAGAGACCCAACAACCAACTAGGAGGCCTCCTTATCCTCAACCGGAAGCATCTGCGCATCTCGATGCCGCCAGCATCGAACTCTGTGGAACTCACTCAAAGTAAACTCGGGAGGCTCCTCGGTATCACACAAACCCTTAATCGCCTGTGCGCAGCGCGGGAAAAACCGACAACCGGGAGGCGGCTGAAGCAAACTTGGGGGTTCTCCCGAAGGAACCACTCGCATCTGCTTTGCGTTATCAGCATCTGGATCGGCGATCGCTTCAAGCAAAGCTTGTGTGTAGGGATGGCTCGGACGGTCCAAGAGATCACTAGTCGTTGCTTGTTCTACTACCTTAGCACCGTACATGACGAAAATGCGCTCAGAGAAGTAACGCACCGTAGACAGATCGTGGGTGACGTAAATCGTGGCCAGATTCAGCTCTTCTTGCATGCGCTGCAAAAGTTGAAGGATTTCCACCCTCACTGACGCGTCCAGCATCGACACTGGTTCATCAGCCACTAGCAGCTTTGGGCCAAGGATCTTGGCTCGGGCCAGCACAAGTCGCTGTTGCTGACCGCCGCTAAGCGTGTGAGGGAACTTCTGGAGAAAATCCTCCACGGGAGTCAGTTTCATTTCTGTTAGAGCCTGCCGGATGCGCCATTCGCGCTCCCGTCTGCTGGGGATGCCGTTGATGCGCAGCGGTTCATCAAGTATCTGCTGTACTGACATGAAAGGAGGCACAGCAGCGTAGGGATCCTGTTGTACATAACCGACCTGAGCACGATACCACTTGATGTAACGCGGCTCGATCCCACTGACTAGGCGATTTTCAAACACCACCTCGCCCTTCGTAGGCGTTTCAAGCCCCAGAATGGTCTTGACCAGGGTGCTCTTGCCACAGCCGCTTTCCCCGACGATGGCGAGACATTCTCCCCGCCTCAGATCAAAATTAACCCCATCCAAAGCCCTGACGTACCCCACGCGGATAAAACCCCAGCGTCTCATCTCAAACCAGGTATGCAGGTTACGCACCGAAAGAAGAACCTCGTTCCGCATTCTCTCCCCCGCCCGCTGATCGTGCTGAATTATTTGGCAATTATGAGGACACAGGTCTACTGGTACATCCAGCACTTCACCTGACGCCCATCGTCCGTGCTTACCATAGCCGGCTCTTCCCTATCACATGTCGGCATGCGTTTGTGACACCGATCCGCGAAACGGCATCCCGAAGGAGGGTTGATCAGACTGGGCGGCTGACCAGGAATGAACTCCAACTCCTTCTTCTCACGAATGGTGGGCACGCTTGCCATCAGTTTCGCTGAGTAGGGGTGAAGCGGCTCGGTGTAGAACTTGTCGGCTCCAGCTAGTTCCACCATCTGACCAGCGTACATAACTGCCACGTCATCCGCCAGTTCGCTTGCGGTTCCTACGTCATGGGTAATGAAAATGAACGTGGTACCCAACTCGCGCTTGATCTGCTTAAGCACGTTCATGATGTTTGCTTGCGTAAGCAAGTCCAGTGCCGAAGTGGGTTCATCGAGAATCACCACATCGGGATCTGAGATCAGCGCCATGGCGATCGCCACACGCTGACGCATACCGCCACTAAGTTCAAAAGCGTACCGGTTAAGGAAATCCTGTGGCAGCCCCAGCAGATTGAACACATGCCTGACCTTCTCGTAGGCTTGACGCTTACGACGCACCTGACGATGCACAAAAAGCGGCTCCGCCACCTGATAGTCCACTTTCAATACAGGGTTCAATGAGTTCATCGCTGCTTGAGGAACCAGAGCCAACCTCTGCCAGCGCACATCCAGACGATAGCGACGATTTCGGAGGGTCATCGTGTCCAAATCACCCAGGAAAACGCTACCGCTGTATGTCTTCACGTTACGGGGCAGAAGCCGCAAAAGCCCTCGGCCCAAGGTGCTCTTGCCGCAGCCGGACTCGCCAAGCACTGCCATGGTCCGCCCCTCATCCAAAGCGAAGCTAACCCCGTCTACTGCCTGTACAGTACCCATACGGGTGCGAAAATGTACTACTAGGTCCTCCACTCGCAATAGACCAGCGTTTGTGTTTGTCTCTCCCACAATCAGCGCCCCCTCAACCTGGGATTGAAGATGCGGTCGAGGGCAAAGCCGACCATGGCGAAGCCCAGTCCCGTGACCATCAACAGGACCGCTGGCTCCAGAACCCAGTAATAGTAGCCCTTGAACATGGCCCCGTTGGAAAACGCATCCTGCAAAAGCTTGCCCCAGGTCGGCAAGACGGGATCACCCAGTCCAAGCAAGGCTAATGATGCCTCGAGAAACACGTAGCTCGGAATCAGCGTGACAAAAGTCGGAATCAGCACCGGAATCATGCGTGGCATCATGTAGCGGAAAACAAGACGCATGTTGCTCGCACCATACGCCCTTGCCGCGTCCATGTAGGGGGCCTCCTTGATCTGTAGAAACACCGAACGATAGGTCTTGATTCCGCCGCCAAAAATGCTGAAGAGAATGACCACACCCAGCATCATCCAGATGCTGCGCGAGTAGAGCGTGCCCACCATGATCAGGATAGGCATCAAGGGCAGGATCATATTGACCTCCGTGATCCTCTGGATGAGCGCGTCCACCCATTTGCCATACCAAACACCAATCGCGGAGATGATGAACGTCGCGATTGTCGAGCCCAACGCAGCCAGCAAACCAAAGGCGAGAGCTAGGGGAGTTCCCCACATCAGAGCCAGCATCAGATCGCGTCGCATGTGATCGGTGCCAGCCCAGCCATGCACCTTTCCGTATACGACGAGCTTGGCGTCGAAATCGGAGAACTCGTCAAAGAGGTAGCCCTGCATTTCCAGTTGATAGGTGCCCCTCAGCAGCTCGCCGTTCTTATCCGAAAAGAGCCCTACTTCCGCAGGCACCTCTCCCAACTCCTTAGTGACTCCCTTGTCCAGGGAGAGGTAGACTCGCTGCGCGGGGCTGATAGCCTGTGCCTCCAGCTCGATTCGGCGCCCATCTGGCATGACCCAGGTGGTCACCACAAAAGGACGTTCGGCTTCCTCCGGCGATGTGAAGAAGAGCATGACCTCAGAAGGAAAGTCATCATAGTCAAAATCAAAGCTCAGAGTGGCATTGACCATCCGGAGACCGTCAAGATCCTCCTCGGTCTTGGCCCCCTCGACACCCTGGGTCTTGACAATCAGAGTTTCAGGAAGGTTACTCTTCTGGAAATAGTTGACCCACTTGGGCTTCGCGTTCCTAGGACTCTCTGCCCAGATGTCCTCATCACCGCGCCACAATTCGATGGCTTTCTCATAGGGAATGGTGGCTACTGTGTAACCAGCCAACCCGATCAGACTGAAGATGAGTAGCAACCCCAATAACGCCGTTGGATACCTGACCAGCTCTTTGAGACCTTGCCGTAGACTATTCATCACGGTCTATCCTCAGCCCCAACTCGCACCCTTGGATCGACAAGAGCGTAGATGATGTCGAGAAAGAACACTGTGACGGCCAGCAGATAAGCGTACAAGACCGTCGACCCCACGATAACTGGGGTATCGAAAAGATGAATGGCCTGGTACAGAAGCTTGCCGAGACCCGGCCAGTTGAAGACTGTCTCCAGGATGATACCACCCATCCAGACACTGATTAGCATCAACACAAAGTTGGTGATGATGTATGGCAGGGTTGGCCGCAACACATAGCGCCGCTCCACAGCGCGACCTGAGAGCCCCTTGGCCTTCGCCATCTCCACGTAATCCTCGCTGGAATAGATGAGGAAGAAGGTGCGCCAGCTGTAGATCAGAAGAAAAATGCCGCTAATGAACTGGGCAGCCACTGGTAGTACCAGGTGCCGCAACACGCTCAGTGCATACGCCTTGGGCTCAGCTGGTGGAGGCGCGTCGACCATACCTCCGTAGGGCAACACTCCAAGCACTGCACAGAAAATCAGAATAAGAAAGAGGCCATAAAACCATGCTGGTGCCGCCGACGTTGGCGTCAAGGCAATGATCAGACGGTCAAGTATCCCACCGTAGTGGCCCGAGAGCCACAAAGCTGCGAAGATGGCGATGAAGAAGATCAGTATCTGCGCAGTCCCCCACAAAAGCAGCGTAGCAGGAAGCCTTTCTATGAGAATCAATCGAACCTGCCGGGAGCCAGTATCACTACTCATCCGCTCCGCTCGTCCCAGATTAAGTGTCAGGCCTTGCCACAGGTAGCCAAAGCTTCTCAGCAGAAAAGGCCGATCCAAGCCCAAACGCTCGATCTCAATCTGCATCATCTCATCCTGCAGCGCGAGACGCTCTTCGGGCGTCATATCCTTAACCAGTGGATTGTTCATGAAGCTCAACCCAACCTGCTCCTGGATCTCAGCCTTCCGGATCTCATCTACCTTGCCACCCATATTGGCAATGATCACCGTAAGATAGACAGCGATTACCACAGTGAAACCAATTGAGATCGCCCTAACGATTGAGTAGCGAAGAATCCTAAGCAAGGTGCCACCGAGATCCTTCAGACGCGAGCGACCTACACCCACTTCCGCTGTAGCCGTCTGAGACATGAACTCACTCCCACCCCATGCCATCGAGAGACCGTGCGGGGGTCGGTAGGACCCCCGCACCACGAGCTCTTACCTACATTTGCGCCAATATCCCGCCTTACGGTAGTGTCATGAACTGCAGGTTGTCGAAAGACGGAATGCTCACTGCGTTTGGTGCCACCACGATCTCGATGCGGCTGGCGCCGACGGGCAGCTTCGCGGTCTCCTGCGGTGATAGGTCAATCTGCCATTGACCATCCTTGAAGGCTTTCGCCTCACCGATCAAGATCATCGCATCCTTCGAGTCAAACACCATGTACTTGACGTAGTCCACATCCTTGCGAAGGTAGGGGTTCCCGTCAAAGGTAATTGCCAGGTTAAAGGTAGCCCCTTTGCTCTTGTTGATGCGGCTCGGCCCAGTCAGATCAGCCTCTGCCACCTTGGGCTGCGCAAACCCGGCCCACTTCTCGGCAGAATCCGGGAACTGCTCAAAGCGCTTCAGCACAGCGATCTTTTCTACTGAGCGGACCTGATCCAGATACAGGGGACCCGTGCCGACCCAGAAGTGCTTCTTCGACTGATTCCAGTTTTTCAGGTTGGCATAGCGATCAGTTGCCTGCTTTGCAGTGACATACTTACCGAGCGTCGCAGCGTACGGAATGTATGCCTCTGCTGCAGCCTGATCCAGCTGCTTGCTTAGGATGCTGAGGCTGGGTCCAGCGACGAAGCTCAACCACTCACTCTTCTGCTTGTCAGCCTTCGCCGCGCTGAACGCAAGCTCATTGGTCTCCTCGGTTCGCACGCCCAAAGCGAGATTGTGCCAGGCTCCAGGGCCCTGTGAATAGAAGGGCCACATCAGGTTGGCAGCATCACGCGCCACATACTCTGCATCGAGGAAAACCTGGTCAGTGTAGTACTCGATGACCACCGGGTTCTCTTTCACAATGCGGATGCCCCTGAACGCCTCCTGGAAGCTGCGCAGGGAAACCTGGGCCGAGCTATCGAAAAGTTTGCTCTCGGGTTTGCCCCGATCGAAAACCAAGGCAAGCTTGATGACCATGTCAGCCAAAGAGAACGAGCTACCATCGTGCCACTTCGTGTCGCGCAATAGGTTGTCATCATAGTGGACGACGACCTTAGACTTGGCAGTCAGCCCCGCTTTGCCTGCCTCTGAGATGGTAATGAACTTTTGCGTCTTGGCATCCCAGTCGATCCAGGCATCGGCCGGCACCTGAATCTCCTCGGCAAACTTTAAGTCCACCCAGTCGAGCGTCTTGGTAACTGGTAGACCCCCGAGATGCGTGACTTCCGCCTTCTTTACCCTCTGCGGACGGAATAGCCCCGTAAACGGGTCAGGCATCGTCGCGCTCTCGCCAGTGCCGCGGATGATCATCATGTCGTAGACCCAGTTGGTTCCAGCGAGCGGGTTCCAGGGTTCAACCAGCATGCTGGCGTTACCGATAGTAACTCTGCCACCCACCTGTTCCGGCTTGCGAACTGTAAGGCCCCAAATCCATGAGGCCGACATGCCCGCGCCCACATCCGTAGCCATGAGGGTGTTGGCGGAACGCGGCCACACGCTGACGCGATCGACCAGCCAGACACGTACAGAGTCCTTCATGGAAAGATCGAGCGCTTCAGCAAAGAGGGCGCGCCGTTCGTCCATAGTGTGGAAATCACCATTCTCCAGCTTCATCGCTACCTCATCGAGCCGAGGACTGGGGTGGTAGCCCATCCACAGCGGCGAGTTCATCCCTCGCTGCGTATAGAAGAAGCTGAAGTTATCGGAGAGGTCTCTATTGACGAGAGTGCTTATCCAGCCACCAGTATAGATGTGCCACTTTCCTTGAGAGGGCTCACTCGCGTTCCAAATCGGAGTCGCGTCAGCACCTCTTTTGTACTGCCTGTCTACAGTAAAGCCAACCTTTTCCAGCTGTGTGGCCACGTAGTCACCCATCACCCGGCGCTCATCCTCTGTGCGAATGAGAAACACCAAGGTAACAGGCTCACCACGGAAGTGCCACTTCCCACCGGACAAGGAAGCACCGAGCTTGGTCATCTCGCTAGAGATCACCTGCTTGGCCTTCTCGAAGTCATGGCCGTACTTAAGCTCAACCTGCCGGATGACGTCTGCATAACGAGCGTAGTCTGCAAAAGCAGTGTTCAGTGCCGTGTACCGTGCTGATCCCAAACCGCCCAGTACCTCTTTGGTGAGATAGTCGCGATCGATCAGCCAGTTGACCGCCTCGCGGATGGCGGGAATGGCAAACGGATTGAGCTTGCCCGTGCCCGTGAATACCGGGCCTGCCGGGTTAAAGGTCAGCTCGTTGTACGAGCCGAAGGAAACCTCGTAGTCCAGTTTCGGCGAAGCCTTGATCTTCTTGAAAAGATCAGCCTGGGAAACACCCAATGTATAGATATCGAACTCACCGGACTCAATACGAGCCACGGCCTTGTTCTGATCCTCTTCCATAACAAAGACGACTTCGTCGACCCATGCGCCTGTGCGAGCTGCAGCCATTGTCGTGCCAGCCACGACGAACATGAGCGCCATCATCGCTGCCGAAATCCATGTGATTTTACGACTCATTATGTCAGTGCACCTCCAGAACTCTTGTGCTACCTGTACCTCTGACACAGACCGCCTGACCTTTGCATCAGCAGTTCTGCGCCTTCGCCGAACTGCAAAGCCAGACTCAGGCGCCACCTGCAGTTGCCACCCCTTGCCGCTGCACCTCCCGCGCCAGTAATGTCTGCACCAATAGACGATCACATCATCTCCTCTACATCCCGCGGTCGCCCTGCCAAACGTCTCTGCTCATGAGTTAGGGTGAGATTCGGCAAACATTCCTCATTCTCCTTCATGAATCAGACAGCGTCTCGACAGACGGGGGGGCGAAACGCTCAAGTTCGGCCACAGGCCTCCACGAAGTGGAGCGGGCCCATGCAACTCCTACCTCCGAAGGCAGGCCACCCTCTTGGGCGCATGTCTCGAAATGGGACTCTATACCCACAATCTCCGTGGCCATAGTTCCTGCCTCTTCATAGCGGCGGGAGTGAGGCGCGCTCACTTCGTGGATCCGTCCGCTCGACATATAGGCACCGTTTTGAGCCCGCACGAGATGCAAAGACTCGCTTACGGGCGAGAGCAGCTGCTCCTTGCCAGCAAGCGTAGCCAAGAAATTCCTATACATCAGTTCGGTACTTCCTGTTCCTCGGTATTCCTCAACGAATTGCGTTTGGTTGTCCAGTTGCACCGTCAGGCGGTTGTTCTCGAAAACGGCTTCACCACGGCTTCCTATCACACGGTAGTAGTGTGGTTTCTGCGTTGAGTTGCAGTATGTAGCCAAGTACAGGACCTCAACTCCATCTGCCGCCCGGACCCGTACAGTAGCCGTATCTTCCATCTCAGCACGAGGAATCGCTCGGTACATTTCCGCCCGCACCTCATGAGGGACGAGCAAGCTTCCGGGTCGACAGGAGGCAAAGTACAGGCAGTTGTTCAGCATGTGTGCCAAGGCATTGCACATAGGTCCGTCAAGAGCATAGGCATCGCCAACACGGAACTTACCTGCCCACCGATTACGCAAGTAGTAAGCATCTTTGCGCTTCCAAAGACCAACGCCTACCACACGATGTATCTGCCCCAAAACTCCTTCGGTCACCAACTGCTTGATCCGCTTCACCATCGGAGAACTCAGGTACTGAAAGTCAATACCACAAGGCAGCCCAGCCTCAACAGCTGCCTTAGCCATGGCCACCACGTCCTGCACAGTCACTGCGGCTGACTTCTCACACAGCACTGGGTAACCGCTCCCTAACGACGCCACTACCATGCTCCGGTGAAGATGCAGGGGCGACGCGACTGCCACCATGTCGAAGCCACCCTTGGCCAGCATCTCCTGCCAATCCCGGTATACCACCACCCCGGCCTGCTTCAGCTGGCTTATCACATCCGCCTGGCCGACCTGATCAATCTCTGCTGCAGCCACCAACCTGGCCAGACCTGCCTGCTCAAGTGCCCTAAGTGAACGTCTGTGCGTTTCTCCGTAACCACCTAGACCGATCAAGGCTACATCCATTGGATCTGCCACTCTCAAAGCCCTCCCGCTAAATCGTGTTACGCTGTGCGACTTAGCAAACATGCCCGGCGTACCGCAAGGCGCGCCCGTCTATCCACGAGCGCGCCTGTAGAGGCCCCGTCCATGTTTCTAGAGTCTGGACTCCTCTGTCATTTTAGAGACCTCGTAGGCTGTCATCGACTCCAAAAGCGACATGACAACCCGCCCTGTACTTAGTCACTCTGCCGTTCTCCACAACGGCGGTCATACTGAGTACCTCCACGCCCTGGATATGCTCCAAGGTCTCGGCAGCCTCACCCACCGCTTGGTTTACAGCGTCTTCCCAGCTTTGCTCCGATTCACCTACTAGCTCGATTACGCTGGCAACCCGAAACTCACTCAAGTGCTCACCTCCTGGCTATAGCGCTAGTGGCATTGTTCCGCAGCACAGGAGGCTTTATGAATCGGCCCGGGGAGCTCCCCGGGCCGATCTGCCATGCGTCTGCAAATTACAGCAGGTGATTGGCAATGATAAACGAGGCAAAGACCACAGAAACCATAGAGATCAGCTTGATCAGAATGTTCAGGGATGGGCCTGACGTATCCTTAAATGGGTCACCTACAGTATCACCAATAACAGCTGCCTTATGGGAATCCGATCCTTTGCCGCCAAAGTTTCCTTCCTCGATGTGCTTCTTCGCGTTGTCCCACGCTCCGCCTGCTGAAGACATCATGATGGCCAGCATAAACCCAGCGGAGACGGCTCCAGCCAACATCCCCACGACACCCTGCACGCCCAAGATCAGCCCAGTGACCACAGGGGCGATCACGGCGATCAGTGTTGGGGCAACCATCTCTTTCTGAGCAGCGCGGGTGCAGATGTCGACACAACGCGCGTAGTCAGGCTTGGCCTTGCCCTCCATCAGTCCCTTAATCTCCCGGAACTGACGGCGCACCTCGACCACGATCTGCTGAGCGCTGTTGGCTACTGCCTGCATCGTGTAGGCCGAGAAGATGAAAGGCAGCACTGCCCCTAACAAGATGCCCACCAACACTCGGGGATCGAGCAGACTGAAGGACACGTCGACCACCACACCAGCCTTCTCAGCCAGAATGATCACTTGCTCCTTGTATGCTGCAATGAGGGTAATCGCGGTTAACGCTGCAGAACCTATGGCGAAACCCTTGCCAGTGGCCGCCGTAGTGTTACCCAAGGCATCCAGCGCATCGGTACGCTGCCGCACTTCCGGCTCTTGATTCGTCATCTCTGCCACTCCGCCGGCGTTGTCGGCCACCGGACCGTAGGCATCCGTGGCCAAAGTGATACCCAAAGTGGAGAGCATCCCTACCGCAGCAAAACCGACACCGAAGAGACCAAGGTTGTAGTTTTCCATGCCCCCTGAGGCAAAGAAAGCGATAAGAATAACCGCTCCCACAACAACCGCAATTGGTGCTACAGACATGAAGCCCACAGACAAACCTCGGATGAGAACTGGAGCAGGGCCAGTGCTTGCCGTTTCGGCAATCCCGCGAGTCCACTTGTACTCAGCTGACGTGTACCACTCGGTAAAGACACCAATAAGAACGCCACCTACCAAACCAGAGAGCACCGCTATATACACACCTGTGCCAACTTCGGTGCCCAAAAGGTACCGTAGCAGGGGGAAAGCTACCAGAGCCACGAGTACTGAACTGATCCAGACTCCCTTGCGCAGGGCCTTAAGAAGCACCGCCTGGGTAGCCTCTTCGCTGGAACGGACGAAAAACGTGCCTATGATCGAAGCTAACACGCCAATAGCCGCCAGTACCATAGGTGCGGTAACACCCTCGATAGACAGACCTGCCGCGGACGCCAGCGCCGCTGTAGCCACAATGGAGCCCACATAGGACTCATACAGGTCTGCGCCCATACCCGCTACGTCACCCACGTTATCACCGACGTTATCCGCAATAACCGCAGGGTTACGCGGGTCGTCTTCCGGAATCCCCGCTTCCACTTTACCCACCAGGTCTGCACCCACATCCGCGGCCTTGGTAAAGATTCCTCCACCGACGCGAGCGAAAAGCGCCATGGAGCTAGCACCCATACCGAAATTCAGCATCGTACTGGTGATGTTGGCGATACGAACCGCGGTCTCGGCATCACGGTAGAACCAGTTAAGGAAGTAAAACCAAACAGACAGATCAAGCAGTCCTAGGCCAACCACTACCAAACCCATCACAGCGCCGCTGGAGAAAGCCATCTGTAGAGCGCCGTTCAGACTTCCCTTTGCGGCATTGGCCGTGCGAGCCCCCGAGGCCGTAGCTATTGTCATGCCGATGTATCCGGCGAGGGCAGAGAAGAACCCCCCTGTCAGGAATGCTAGGGGTACGAAGATCACCATATAGCCGAGCTGAACCAGAACCATCATTATCACGAAAACAACCGCAAAGAAAACAGCTACACCCGTATACTGCCGTTTGAGATATGCTCGCGCACCCTCACGTACCGCCTCTGCAATAGCTACCATGTCTGGGGTACCCTCGTCATGCGACTTCACTTTGGCTGCGAGGTAACCAGCAAACAACAGCGCCAGGATCGAGCCGGCGGGTGCCAGCAGCAATAATGAGTATTCCATCGCGAATGCCAGCCTCCGTTTCACATATGCTACCACTTATCACTTGGACAGCGACTTTGGCCTACTGTGGACCCATGTATGTCCAAGAGCTATGCAAGTACGCAGGGAACCCTTGGCGAAGGGAACAGCCCCGGTTCGAAATGCATGTATGCCCCCTTCTCTGCTCCGATTTGGGTACTGCTTCGGCAACCCCTAACCTGAGACCTTTGGGTCCGAACGCTCCAAGCTATCTTCATTCGACTTCACTTGGAATCTTCCTGCGCGACAACCACAAAATCCACCCTGGCATGGCGCACGAGCTACCCATGCCAGGGGCCCTAACGGGTTCCATCCACGCTATGGCTGAAATGAGATCCAAAGAATGACTCCAGATCGCGCTCCATCTCAGCTGGGCGTACCGGATTGAGCAGGCCCAATTCCCACAGCACCCACACCAAGAGGAGACCCGCCACCGCTACACACACTGTAACCACGGGGTTCCGACGCCGTCGACGAACCTCGAGCCACGGGGCAATCGCGGTCATGGACGATCCCGCCGGCTCCTGCAGTTCTCGACGAGCTTTGCGTTGCGCCGCCGCTTCTACCGCAACACGGGTGAACTCACGGAAAGCACGGCTCTGGGAGGAATGCGATAGCCGACCTGCCACGCTCATACTGACACCCACAGCCCTGACATCAGGAATCAACGCCAATAGCCCCATCTGCAAACGCTGACCATCTGTATCGGAAAACGGGCCGTGAATCGCGATCTCTTTGCTGACCGGATCGGCCTGGACCTGCGAGAGATCGCTTTGGCGGATGCCGAGATAAGAAGACACGTGCCTAACCGTTGCCTCCGCTGTTTCCTGCCATAGGCGACGGACCATCACACTCAACGCCCATCCGTAAACCCCTGACCAGACCAGGGTTGCAGAAAGACCTATGAACAGAAACGGCACGATATGCCCGACAGACCAAGGTGTTCCCGCGGGGGTCATGGTCACCTTGGCAAAAAGCCCAAAGGCCAAGGCGCCCGCCACCCATTCCCATGGCAACCGCCACCAAACCTGCGCCGACCACAACCGCCGATGTGGGCGGGTCACCAGGGCCAGCGCCACTCCGACCAGCCCAAACAGATACAAAGGCACGGCCCGAGGTGCTACTGGCTGGGAAGCTATCTCACCAGTTAGATTGCTGATCATGGGGGATGAAGAGATCTGATGTGCTATGCGAAAAAGCAATGCCGTAGAGAGGCTGGCGATAGCCCCCCCGGAGCAAAGAAGATAGAGAGGTCCATAGGCGATCATAGCGTCCCGAAGGATCACATCCTGCTCCCGTGATATCATACCCACCAAACTGAACCCCCCTCAACTAACAATCCCTCTGCCCTGCGTCGGCATGAGCGCCTCTCATTGCCATGGCGCCATCACGCTGACTCATCTGGCGCCCTGACATATCCATATACTACGCCGCCAGCTGTCACTATTGTTCTCCACGGTAGTGGCCAGCTCCTACCTTAGTCAGCTCAGGTCGCTGCCAAGCCTTTGACTTTCTCTGCTTGTATGGTAAACTGATGATCGAAGTGACTAGTCGCTTTACGGAAAACTGAAAAGCGTATCATCTCCGAAGCCCTGTTTTTTAGGGTACGGGGGACCCGTTTCATGGGGTGAATCCTGAATTTCAGGTAGGGCAACTTGGGTGTCCGAACCCGTCAGCTAACCCCGTAGGAGTACACCAAGCGGATGTACCAGTCCATGTTGGATCTGGGCATGCGCTTTTTGTGTTTTCACGACCTTTTTGTCGGTTGCGCCAGCACTTCTAGAATAGTGGCGAGGTGAAATGTCTTGAAGCAGTGGTGGAATCGTTATCAGGGCGATGTCGTCGGCGGTATAACAGTCGCCATCGTGGCGTTGCCTCTCGCCTTGGCGTTTGGTATCGCTAGCGGTGCCGGGGCGGCTGCTGGTCTGTACGCAGCCATCTTTGCTGGTTTTGTGACCTCACTGTTTGGTGGTAGCGAGGTTCAAGTCAGCGGTCCCACTGGGGCGATGACGGTCGTACTGGTAAGCCTTATCCGCGACTACGGTATTCAAGGCATGTGCCTTGCTGGCGCCATGGCTGGTCTTATGCAGTTGGCTCTGGGAGCGGTGGGATTAGGTCGGCTCGTAAAGTACCTGCCTCAACCAGTCATCTCTGGGTTCACCAACGGCATCGCCATCATCATCTTCGCCTCCCAGCTAGACAGCGCTTTCGGTAGTCCAGTCATAGCAGTGGTCACGATCGTGGCCATTGTGCTAGCCAGCCTTTTTGCCAAACGGATCCCTTCGTCACTCTTAGGTCTTGCCGCTGGTATCCTCGTCAATGAGCTCTTTGTTCACACAACTCACGTGGTCGGCCCAATTCCCACGACATTGCCGAGACCCTCACTCGCCCTGCTGCCTCTAGCTAACATGGCCAACCTGCTGATGCCTGCTTTCACCATCTGTCTTCTAGGTAGTATCGAGGCTCTTCTCTCCGCAGAGGTGGGCGATGCCATGACAGGACAGCAGCACGACAGCAACCGTGAACTCATTGGCCAAGGCCTCGGTAATCTGGTATCGGCATTAGTGGGTGGCGTGCCTGTTACAGGCGCCATCGCCAGAACGGCGGTAAATGCAAAAAGCGGTGGCCGGACGCGCTTGTCGGGGATGATTCACGCAGTCATCCTGCTGCTGACTATGCTGCTGTTTGGGCAGTGGGCCCAGGAGATACCCTTGGGTGCCCTGTCAGCAATCTTGATGGTTACGGCAGTAGGCATGGTTGATTGGCGGAGTTTCTCGCATATTCCGCGTACCCGCTGGTCCTACACAGCGACACTGCTTATCACTATGCTCCTCACAGTTGTCCAAGATCTAACCGTAGGGGTAGCTGTAGGGGTTGCTGTAGCGGTACTCTTTGTGATCGTTGAGTTGGCCAAACTACCGATGATCATGCCACCCGAAAGCCACCATGTGCAGGCCCTGCCGTCCGTTCCGCCACGTGTCAATGTGACATCGCTCACGGGCCCGCTCCTCTTTCTCACCGTCCGCGGGCTCACTGACGAACTCGACGAACTCCCCAAAGACCATGTGCAGGTAGTCGACTTCTCTCAAGTGTCAACGATTGACGAATCTGCTGCGCTCGCCCTCAGAGATCAGCTCGAAAAGCTCCAGGAGCGCGGCGTGCGCATCTACCTAGGAGGCCTTCAGAGGGCCCCCTTAAGAGCGCTCATACGTCTGGGTTTACTGGAGACTCTTGAACGACGCCGGGTATGCAAGAGCCTCTCTGTCGCCTTAGCCAGAGCTTCGGAGGAGGCGGCTCAGATGCGTGAAGCTGCCTAGACGTGGCCAACTGGTCCGCTCTCTCAAGAACCAGGAGTACGAACCCGATACTGCAGGCCCCTAGAAAGGAATGCATGTCGGCGACCACCACGACATAACACGATTTCCAAAGGAGCGTATTTCTACTGTGGCGTGTTTCTCAAGATCCGCTGATGCTGTCTCCAACAGCTCAGGCTCCCATTCGCTGTCGCTATCGTCCTTTCGAAGAGGCCAGTACAGGGGCGCCGTCGTGCGCACCGCTAGCGTCCCCTTCTCGCCCGCAAACTGCTGGGTAACGGATAGGCCAGAGAGCCTCAGCCGTCATACCCCGACAACGTGGGAGCATCGCCGGGGCTAGTCGCGCTGGAGATAGCGCGCGGCGTTCTTCTCCACCTCATGACGACGCGGCATCGTCAGTAGTTCCAGAAGGTCGTCGGCCCGGCACACAGCGACACTGCGCTCCCCACCGGGCCTATCAGGGCGCAACACGCTTACTAGTTCATAGGGAGGTTCAAGAACAAAAGGCTTGATTTCCGCAACGCGTTGCACTGCCTCTTTCGCCGCCCGATGAATAAGCTCCCGCGCCACTTGAGGATGTAGATGAACTGCCGCCCCGTTAAACACCTTGTTCTGGCCCCCTGTCAGACCGACGCTCGAGCGCTGCTGAAAGCCCTCCTTTACTGCAGCAGTGACGATATTTGGCACTAGAGCACGCGCCTCTTCACACGCCGCCTTATCGCCAGTCAGCAGAATGTGAGGCACGCCAAAGTATCCGGTGAACAGGAAGTTAATCCCCATCTCTCCCACAGAAAGGTCGTTGATCAAGAGCTCCTCTTGGTTGAAACTCCCTGTGTGGCAAAGGTGCGCCCCCTTGGTGTTCGCCTTGGCGTGCTGCCCAACGCTGAAGGCTGCGGCGAATCCGCGATCACACAGAAAGGGATAGCCCATTGGTCTTCCCGCGAAAAGCCGAGCCCGGCGATGCAGTAGTTGCGGATTGATGGAGCCATGCCCGTGACCGTCAACTACCAAGAACTCAGTCGCCCCGGCCTCAATGGCGCCTTCAATCGCAGCGTTCACCTCCAGCGTCAGAAGCTCCCTCGCCGTCTCGTAATAGCGGCGGTCTGGTGCACAATAGTCGTCGGAATCGATCACTCCTGCTACGCCTTCCTGGTCAGTCATGATGTAAATGCGCATACCCATTCTCCTCCCAGTTTCCGCTGTGAATTGCCACCCTCTGTGTTGTTCGCCGTTGGAAACAAATCCTTCCGAATGCAGCAAAAGCAAACGTCCCGCACTTGGCAGGACGTTTAAGGGTTTTGCCGGCGGCGAGCTACTCTCCCGCGCCTTCAGCTGGCCTTTGCTTCGCAAAGTCTCAGCTGTGGCACCGGTTGCCCAGGGGCAACCCTGTCAGCTCCAGCAAAAGCAAACGTCCCGCACTTGGCGGGACGTTTAAGGGTTTTGCCGGCGGCGAGCTACTCTCCCACAGGGTTGCCCCTGCAGTACCATCACCGCTGGAGGGCTTAACTGCCGTGTTCGGGATGGGAACGGGTGGGTCCCCTCCGCCATTGCCACCGACAAAGTCTCCAGGTGCTGTGCACCCTCACAACTGCACAGAAGATAAGATGACGATTGCTGCCTGAGAGCTTACTACTTTTAGGTCAAGCCCTCGACCTATTAGTACCCATCAGCTCCACGTCTTGCAACGCTTCCACTTTGGGCCTATCAACCTGGTCTTCTTCCAGGGGTCTTACCCTCTCTATGGAGGTGGGAGATCTCATCTTGGGGGGGGCTTCACGCTTAGATGCTTTCAGCGTTTATCCCTGCCGCACATAGCTATCCGGCCATGCCCCTGGCGGGACAACCGGTGCACCAGCGGTGCGTCCGTCCCGGTCCTCTCGTACTAGGGACGGCTCCCCTGCAAATCTCCTGCGCCCGTGGCAGATAGGGACCGAACTGTCTCACGACGTTCTGAACCCAGCTCGCGTACCGCTTTAATGGGCGAACAGCCCAACCCTTGGGACCGACTACAGCCCCAGGATGCGACGAGCCGACATCGAGGTGCCAAACCTCCCCGTCGATGTGAACTCTTGGGGGAGATGAGCCTGTTATCCCCAGGGTAGCTTTTATCCGTTGAGCGATGGCCCTTCCACGCGGAACCACCGGATCACTAAGCCCGACTTTCGTCCCTGCTCGACTTGTTGGTCTCGCAGTCAAGCTCCCTTCTGCCTTTACACTCTGTACGCGCGATTTCCGACCGCGCTGAGGGAACCTTTGGGCACCTCCGTTACCTTTTAGGAGGCGACCGCCCCAGTCAAACTGCCCGCCTGAGACTGTGTCCCGACCGGATCACGGCCGTAGGTTAGAATTTCAGCATCCGAAGAGTGGTATTCCACCAACGGCTCCAACGAGACTGGCGTCCCGTCTTCGTAGCCTCCCACCTATCCTATACATCGCATACCAAAATCCAATCTCAGGGTACAGTAAAGCTCCATGGGGTCTTGCCGTCTTGCCACGGGTAACCAGTATCTTCACTGGTACTACAATTTCGCCGAGTCCCCTGTTGAGACAGCGCCCAAGTCGTTACGCCATTCGTGCAGGTCGGAACTTACCCGACAAGGAATTTCGCTACCTTAGGACCGTTATAGTTACGGCCGCCATTGACCGGGGCTTCGGTTCAGAGCTTTGGTTGCCCTAACCCTTCCCCTTAACCTTCCGGCATTGGGCAGGCGTCAGCCCCTATACGTCGGCTTGCGCCTTAGCAGAGGCCTGTGTTTTTGGTAAACAGTCGCTTGGGCCCGTTCGCTGCGGCCAGCAAAAGCTCCCGCCGCTTGGATGTTCACCTTCGCTGGCACTCCTTTTCCCTAAGTTACGGAGTTGGATTGCCGAGTTCCTTAACAGGGGTTCTCTCGCGCGCCTGAGGATTCTCTCCCCGCCTACCTGTGTCGGTTTGCGGTACGGGCACCAGTGGACTCGCTAGAGGCTTTTCTCGGCAGCATGGGATCGACCCGTTCGGTACTTATTGTTCCCTCCCCATCACGGCTCGGGATCCGTGTGTGGCGGATTTGCCTGCCACACTCCCTACCCGCTTGGACCGGCACTTCCATCCGCCGGCGGTATCTACCCTTCTGCGTCCCCCCGTCACTCAAATGTCCACACGGTGGTACAGGAATCTCAACCTGTTGTCCATCGCCTACGCCCTTCGGCCTCGGCTTAGGCCCCGACTTACCCTGAGTGGACGAACCTTGCTCAGGAAACCTTAGGCTTTCGGCGGACAGGATTCTCACCTGTCTTTTCGCTACTCATACCGGCATTCTCTCTTCCCTGCGCTCCACCGCGCCTTTCGGTACGGCTTCCATGCACAAGGAACGCTCCCCTACCACACATACACACCAAGGCGTGTACGTATCCGAAGCTTCGGTGGTGGACTTAGCCCCGCTACATTGTCGGCGCAGGATCACTCGACCAGTGAGCTATTACGCACTCTTTAAATGACTGGCTGCTTCTAAGCCAACATCCTGGTTGTCTGTGCAATCCCACATCCTTTTCCACTGAGTCCACACTTTGGGACCTTAGCTGTCGGTCTGGGCTGTTTCCCTTTCGACTACGAAGCTTAGCCCCCGTAGTCTGACTCTTGCTTCCCTCCATAGGCATTCGGAGTTTGAACGGGTTCGGTAACCTTGTAGGGCCCCTAGCCCGATCAGTGCTCTACCTCCTATGGTCTTTAAGCAAGGCTCGCCCTAAAGCGATTTCGGGGAGAACCAGCTATCTCCGGGTTCGATTGGCTTTTCACCCCTATCCACAGCTCATCCCAAGCCTTTTCAACGGCTACGTGGTTCGGGCCTCCACCAAGGCTTATCTTGGCTTCACCCTGGCCATGGATAGATCACCCGGTTTCGGGTCTACCGCATGCAACTATGGCGCCCTATTCAGACTCGGTTTCCCTACGGCTCCGGGCCTTTTGACCCTTAACCTTGCTGCATACGATAACTCGCCGGTCCGTTCTACAAAAAGTACGCCATCACCCACATCTGGGGCTCTGACTGTTTGTCAGCACACGGTTTCAGGTTCTATTTCACTCCCCTCCCGGGGTGCTTTTCACCTTTCCCTCACGGTACTAGTTCACTATCGGTCGCCAGGAGTATTTAGCCTTGGAGCGTGGTCGCCCCAGCTTCTTACGAGGTTTCTCGTGCCTCGTAGTACTCTGGATAAGCCCAGCCTACATCTTCTTTTCGCCTACGGGGCTTTCACCCTCTGTGACTGCCCTTTCCAGAGCATTCAGCTAAGAAGATCTCGGCTGTAGTGAGCTGCAACTCACATTGGCTTTCCACAACCCCGACCCTGCAACGCTTGCAGGCTTGGCACAAGGCCGGTTTGGGCTCATCCCTGTTCGCTCGCCGCTACTAAGGGAATCTCTGTGATTTCTTTTCCTCGGGATACTTAGATGTTTCAGTTCCCCCGGTGCCCCTCCTACGGCTATGGATTCACCGTAGGATACCATCCGTTGGGATGGTGGGTTTCCCCATTCGGATATCCCCGGATCAAAGCCTGCTTGCGGCTCCCCGAGGCATTTCGTAGCTTGCCACGTCCTTCTTCGGCTCCTGGCGCCTAGGCATCCGCCGTGCGCCTCATTTCGCTTGACCGATTAAGCCCGCGTGTGCTCTTTTGAGCCACGCTAGGTTTGTAAGTCTCCTCAGGCAACTAGGAGTCGCCATGATGGTCGAGGGACCATCAAACGATCTCCATACACACCTCACCGCGTCGATGTCAGTCGCGGCAGGTGTGTGTATCGTCACCTTTTCTCCTCTGTGCAGTTGTCAAGGTGCAAAGACTGCTCCAGTCCCTGGCAACTAAACAGCGTACATCAGCAAGGGCCGACCTAGGAGTAGCCAAGACTGACCGCCTTGGCACTTCTCCTTAGAAAGGAGGTGATCCAGCCGCACCTTCCGATACGGCTACCTTGTTACGACTTCACCCCAATCATCTGCCCCACCTTCGGCAGCTCCCTCCCTTGCGGGTTAGGCCACTGACTTCGGGTGTTTCAGACTTTCGTGGTGTGACGGGCGGTGTGTACAAGGCCCGGGAACGTATTCACCGCAGTGTGCTGACCTGCGATTACTAGCGATTCCGGCTTCATGCAGGCGAGTTGCAGCCTGCAATCCGAACTGAGACCGGTTTTATCGGATCCGCTCCCCCTCGCGGGTTTGCTTCCGTCTGTACCGGCCATTGTAGCACGTGTGTAGCCCAGGACATAAGGGGCATGATGATTTGACGTCATCCCCACCTTCCTCCGGTTTGTCACCGGCAGTCCTCTGTGAGTCCCCACCTTGACGTGCTGGTAACACAGAGTAGGGGTTGCGCTCGTTGCGGGACTTAACCCAACATCTCACGACACGAGCTGACGACAACCATGCACCACCTGTCTCCCTGCTCCGAAGAGACGACGTGTTTCCACGCCCTTCAGGGGATGTCAAGCCCTGGTAAGGTTCTTCGCGTTGCGTCGAATTAAACCACATGCTCCACCGCTTGTGCGGGCCCCCGTCAATTCCTTTGAGTTTCAGCCTTGCGGCCGTACTCCCCAGGCGGAGCGCTTATTGCGTTAACTGCGGCACTGCAGGGGTCGATACCCGCAACACCTAGCGCTCATCGTTTATGGCTGGGACTACCAGGGTATCTAATCCTGTTTGCTCCCCCAGCTTTCGTGCCTCAGCGTCAGTTACCGTCCAGGTCGCCGCCTTCGCCACTGGTGTTCCTCCCGATATCTACGCATTTCACCGCTACACCGGGAATTCCGCGACCCTCTCCGGCACTCAAGCGCCCCAGTTTCCCGTGGCATGTATCGGTTGAGCCGACACTTTTCACACGAGACTTAAGGCACCGCCTACGCACCCTTTACGCCCAGTAATTCCGGACAACGCTCGCCACCTACGTATTACCGCGGCTGCTGGCACGTAGTTAGCCGTGGCTTCCTCCTCCGGTACCGTCATTATCGTCCCGGAAGACAGAGGTTTACGATCCGAAGACCTTCGTCCCTCACGCGGCGTCGCTCCATCAGGCTTTCGCCCATTGTGGAAGATCCCCGACTGCTGCCTCCCGTAGGAGTCTGGGCCGTGTCTCAGTCCCAGTGTGGCCGGTCACCCTCTCAGGCCGGCTACCCATCGTCGCCTTGGTGAGCCATTACCTCACCAACTAGCTAATGGGACGCGGGCCCATCCCTCAGCGCCTGAACTTTCGTATATAGACCATGCGATCCATATACAGCATCCGGTATTAGCCATCGTTTCCGACAGTTATCCCAGGCTGAGGGGCAGGTTGCCCACGCGTTACTCACCCGTCCGCCGCTAAGTGCAACCGAAGTCGCACTTCGCTCGACTTGCATGTCTTAGGCACGCCGCCAGCGTTCGTCCTGAGCCAGGATCAAACTCTCCAAGCTGGTATCATTACGGTGCTAGGCACCGGAATAATCTTGGATGCTTACCTGGCTTCTTCGAAATTACTCGTAGAAGCTCGCACCTCTCAGAGTTGCTACTCCGAGAAGTGTTCATAGGTTTCTCAAGCTCGCAACCAATCCATTACGATCGGCGCTCGCTTTCCCTTGCTTCTTTTTGCACGCTGTTTAGTTGTCAAGGACCAGAGTGTGCCGCCCGTTAAGCGCTTCTCAAAGCAGTGCTCTCGAGGCAGCTTGTGCATTGTATCATGCCACCTTGGGCATGTCAAGCGTCTCGCTTTGTGGGCCCAGCTTCGTAGCTCGAACGTGACCCACGATGGTTATTATAGCCTGCCCCCAAAGAGAACACAATACCCACATCCGCGATCGGGATATTGTCGCAATCGTCGAGACTAACCCTGTCACGCCAACACGTAACGTAGCACTATGAGCAGTGCCATGCCCGGCACACCCAGACAGCCAGCGACCAACGCGGTGACTGGATTGACACCCACCCGCAGCCCTACAGGCTGAGCTGCCACATTCATGACCATGACCAAAGCTAGGCCCAGCAGACCCCGGACCATAAACCGCAAGATGAGTCTTCCGAGTGCCAGCAAACGCTGACCAGCCCCAAACAGCAACAACAATATAACTCCCAACCCCACAACCGTCAGTGCCATTCGGTGCCACCCCCCGACAAAAGAACCTGTGCCCGCCTAGGGTAGCTCCGAGAGCAGCTTGCTTACCTCAGCCACGCCGAAGTTGATTCTCAGACCCTCAGATCGCGCCTTTTTGAGAAGGTATACATACTTTTTTTCCGCAGCCTCCACACAGAAAATCGCGTGGTCCACCAGATCGGGATCAGTGACATTATCAAAGTACGAGCAAGCCTGCAACCAATCATGCCTTGCCCGCTCAACCGCCTCCTGAAGCTCAGGCACACGCGCTGGCTGTGTACTTGAGCTGTCCACGACCAGTTGGTTAGACACCATGTCCAGGAGATAGGACCACAACTTTGCCATCTGCGTTTGCCTCCCCGCGCCCTGCGAGTGGGGACTACCACTTGCATTATAAGCACGGGTGTCTCTGGTTATTCCGGTAGCAAAGAACGATTCTACAGCTCGCGCCGTCCCTCCAATGCACGAGCGAGAGTCACTTCATCGACGTACTCTAGATCACCACCAACAGGCATACCGTGGGCCATGCGCGTGACCCGAATCCCCAATGGCTTGAGCAAGCGCGCCAGATAGAGCGCTGTGGCCTCACCTTCGGGATCGGGATCTGTCGCAATCACGATCTCCTTCACCTGGTCATCTTGACAGCGAACCAGCAATTCCTTGACACGCAGTTGAGCGGGACCGATTCCTTCCATAGGCGATATGGCTCCATGAAGGACATGGTAGCGCCCCCTGAACTCACGAGTACGTTCCACAGCCACCACGTCGCGAGGTTGCTCCACAACGCAGAGCATGCTTGCGTCTCTACCAGGAGCTGTGCAGATTCGACACGGATCTACGTCCGTAATGTTGCAGCATACCGAGCAGTAGACAGTATTCTCTTTGGCCTCGATGATAGCTTGAGCCAAGCTGCGCGCTCGTTCGATGCTTCCACTCACTACATGAAACGCGAGACGCTGAGCTGTCTTTGGCCCAATCCCCGGCAGCCTACCTAACTCCTCGATCAGCCGAGCAATAGGTCGCGCGTATGCGTACATCTTCAGAAGAGGCCCCCGGGAAGACCTGGGATGTTCACATTGCCTGTCACCTTCGCCATCTCAGCTGCAGCCATCTCCTGGGCCTGCCGCAGGCCCTCATTGACCGCGAGCATGACGAGATCTTCCAGCATCTCAACGTCATCGGGGTCCACTGCAGCAGGATCGATATGCACTTCCTTCACTTCCTGATGGCCACTGACCACCACCCGTACTACGCCACCACCTGCTGTGGCTTCCACCGTCTTCGCACCCAGCTCCTCTTGCACTTGCGCCATCTGGGCCTGCATTTTCTGTACCTGCTTCATCATTTTCTGCATGTTCATCATGATCTAGCTCATCCTCCCGACCAACCTAGTCCTCCTCAGATGCTTCGTCCGCATCTACGCGCCTGAGCTTGCCACCGAAAAACTGTACCGCCTTCGATACACTGGGAAACTGCATCATATCCTCTTCCTGAGAAACAGGTGGGCCACTTTGCTTCTCTTCTGCACGTTGGTCGTCATTCGGCCTGGCGTCGCCTGCTGGTGCAGGGGGATCACCGACAACCGTAGAAACCTGAATGAGCCTGCCGAGTACCTTTGAGATCGCTTTTTCCACTTCAGTCTTATGACGAGCATCCTCAATGTTCGCCTGATGGAATCTATGCCTGGGAGAGAAATAGATGACCACCCGATGTCCTTCGACAACGCCCGGCACTCCCTCCCGCAAAAAAGCCTCAGTAGATATCATTCGCTCTTCTCTCAGCAACGAAAGTACGCTCGGCCACTCTGACTGCAACTTCACAAGTTCATCAGTGGCGGTGCTCTGGTGTTGAGCGGCGATCTCAGGTTCCTTGGGTTGCGCCTGGGTATGCTTCGCCTCCGCCCCAGAGACAGCACTCTCGCCCGATGTTACCTCCATCGCAGCGGGTCTGGAACTTGAGGAGACGCGACGAACAAGCTCCTCCAAATCTGTGAGACGCTGTGCCAATTTGCTCAGCTCATCTTGTGCATCCACAACAGCTTCTGAACGTGCCTGACTTCCCGCCACGGCCCTCACCATAGCAATCTCCATAGCCATTGCTGGGCTTGTCGACCAACGCAACTCCGCGTCCACCGCTACAAGAGCATCCACCACGTTCAGCAACTGATCAAGCCTACAGTGAGTCACTTCCTTGCTCATCGTCTCCCGCTCTGCCTCGTCTGCCACCACGAGGTCTGGGACGGCGGGAGCCGCCTTGAGCAACACCAAGTCGCGAACATAGGCCGTCAGATCCCGCGTCAGCTGCTTGACCTCAACGCCTTCATCAAGTAGTGCGTTTGTTAGCTGAACCGCACCACTCAGATCCCCCTTCAAGATATAGCCAACAAGCTCGACAAGTGCTTCCCGCCGTACGATTCCCAAAACATCCGTAACGGTTGCCACATTCAGCTTTCCTGGTTCCGCCGCCAAGCACTGATCCATCGTAGCTAGCGCATCACGCATACTCCCCTCAGCATGCCGGGCAATAAGTGCCAGTGCCTGGGATTCCGCCTCAACCTTTTCCACGCCCGCTACATGCTTTAGATGACCAGCTAGCTGTCCTGAGCTAAAGCGGCGAAAGTCGAACTTCTGGCACCGCGAGAGTATGGTGGCCGGTACTTTGTGGGCTTCTGTCGTAGCGAAGACAAAAACGACGTGACTCGGCGGCTCCTCAAGAACCTTGAGTAACGCGTTGAAAGCCTCATTGGTCAGCATGTGCACTTCATCAATGATGTAGACCTTGAAACGACCCCCGGTAGGAGCGTATCTTACGCGGTCACGCAATTCACGGATCTCATCGATGCCTCGGTTAGAGGCTCCATCAATCTCCAAGACATCCACAGCAGCTCCGCGCGTGATATTCAAGCAGCTATCGCATTCGTTACAGGGGGCTCCCGTCGGTCCATGTTCACAATTGAGCCCTTTCGCCAGAAGGCGAGCAAACGTAGTTTTTCCAGTGCCCCTCGGACCAGCAAACAAATAGGCATGAGCTACACGGCCTGTGTCTAGGGCATTGGTTAGCGTACGCACAATATGTTCCTGTCCCACGACCTCCGAGAAAACCTGAGGTCGCCACCTCCGGTAAAGCGAAAGATACGCCATGTTTTGCCACCCCGCACCTAGTCTGTCGACCAACTTCTGCACTAGGTTAGCTATCTCCTGTGCTAGCAGCTGGCAATGATCGAGCTTCAGATTAGACCAATGGCGGAAACAAAGAGGCCTATGCGGACGCTTGTTCGCATAGGCCCAAAAATGCCGTGCACCTGCCGTCGAATAAGACGTTCGGGCGATTCTCCAGCAGCCAACTCAGACCAGGCACCCTCGCGGCACCCAAGATAACTACTTACCGCTGCTTCCTTCCGGACCTGACGGGGTTCGTAGCCTCTTGCTGCGCGAGACCCAATCCTCAACGTCACCTAACTGAAGCCAACCCCGAACGGCTAGCATCCTCGGGCAGGAATTCGGCCCCGCTGTAGCGGATTGCGGGTACAGGGCACCGCTATCTCCCCGCCTAGCACGGCAAACCCTCTGACTATCCTTCATCAGGCTGCGAGGAAATTCTACAGGACTTCCTTCCACAAGTCAACAGCGTAGACCACAGACGTCTGGGAAAGGCTACTTTCGATACCCCAAGCCGTTGACAGATAAGAGGTCATGCCTGTGCCTTTAGGCACTTGGAGGAAGCATCTTTCAGTACCTGTTCTGCTGTGTCTCTCAGTCGCGTTGGGTTCGCTGCTACCATTTCTGGGGCATCTAGCTT
Source organism: Limnochordia bacterium (assembly GCA_050951545.1). Classification (GTDB taxonomy): domain Bacteria; phylum Bacillota; class Limnochordia; order DTU080; family DTU080; genus DTU080. The sequence continues at coordinate 128,348 of JBMNJG010000016.1, forward strand.
GGTCTGTCTGGCCGTATGGCCACGTCAGTACCTTTGATACTGCCTTCCTGCATCGCGAGCCCCTGCAAGTCGGCGACATGCGCGCGATTCTGAGTAGTGCGAGCCATGCTGCCATGCATCAGGACTGGGCAGTTGCCGTCCGCCTGGTACGAGATGGACGCAACCAATGGGAAGTCTTCCAGACTCAGATTCCGAGCATTTATGGGGATGATTTCTGGAGTACCTCGGGTCTGCGCCGCTGTAGTCTTCTATGGGATAACGCAGTGAGCCAAGCCGAACTGAGCTCAGTGTCAAGAACTCTACGTACTCTTGAGCGACTGCAATCGGCATTGAGCAGGTACCGCTTCCGCTCCGCTCGAGGCGCGCTCTTGTCGCTTATATAGCCTAGGTTGGTATGCGAAGAAAGGAGATGGCAAATGCGTAGGAATACCCCGAAGAGCCAGCGAAAGGGAATCACCCCACGGCGGGGAGATATTAGCACTCTGACGCGTATTGACAACCCAGATGACGGCGAGTACGCCGCCCCTTTGGCTCCTGGTGATCCCGACTCTCTCGTAGCCGCGGATAACCCGGACGACATTGAAGACAGGGCAAGCAGAAAACGAGCCTCAAAAGATACCCAACGACCCTAAGCAGGCCTCCTGTATGGTATAATGACCCGACAGCAGTCAGTAGGAGGTCTGCAAGCCTAGTGGATGCACAGAGCCAGCGCGACACGCATTTCATGCGTAAGGCGCTGGCTGAGGCTATAATTGCTTTCGAAAAAGGCGAGGTTCCGGTGGGCGCGGTTGTGGTCAAAGAGGACTCCGTGGTGGGTCAAGGCCATAATCTGCGAGAAACGTGGGGCGACCCTACAGCTCATGCAGAGATCATCGCCATTCGTCAAGCTTCACAGCGTCTGTCTGCCTGGCGATTGACGGGTTGCATCCTGTATGTTACAATTGAGCCCTGTTTGATGTGCGCTGGTGCTCTAATTCTCGCGCGTATCGAGGGCCTTGTATACGGGGCTACCGACCCCAAAGCAGGTGCGGTCAGATCACTCTATCGTCCCTTGGAAGATAGACGCCTCAACCATCAGGTGGTCGTTCGGGAAGGCGTGCTAGAAGCGGAGTGCGGCGATCTCATGCGTCGTTTCTTCCGTCAACTCAGATAGGTACACGTGCAGTTGATGACGGTGACACGGAGAGGTGTCAGAGCGGCCGAATGAGGCGGTCTCGAAAACCGTTAGGCGTATTATGCGCCTCGAGGGTTCAAATCCCTCCCTCTCCGCCATCTACCCCAGAAGTAGAGGTTGCATTGACTGGCCAACACCTGTATAACATGTTTAGAGGCTGTTTCAGTGTGTTGTGGAGGAGTCGCGTAGTTGGCCTAGCGCACACGACTGGAAATCGTGCCACCTTGACGGGTGACGAGGGTTCGAATCCCTCCTCCTCCGCCAACAAGAGAAGAGCTGCCGGTTTTGGGCAGCTCTTTTCATCCAACCCGTGGCAGGGGCTTGCCTTGCCGATGTGCAAATGATACTGCACGCGTCCTCAAAGGAGTACGCGTGTCGGCGGCCAACTATTCGCCGACATGCCCGCGCAGCACGACATCATTTTCTAGGGAGTCTCCGGGGGTGGTGTAGTGGCATCGGCCCGCGAACACATCGCAAAGCTCTGGCAGCTGCAGCTTGTCGATATAGCCAAGCAAGCCTGTGAACATGCATTGGCAAACCCCACAACGCAAGCTGCCTACGACCGCCTGATGGCTTCGACACGTAAAATCCTCACACAAGCCAAGCACAGTGAAAGCACCTTGACCGCCGCGAGGCAGAAGCTACGTAGCCATGAGTTAGACTTAGCCTCCCTTTCGCAAGAGATAAAGTCGATGGAGGACCGCTTGTACAGCAGCGATACGAAGAGCACAAAAGAGCTTCGTAGCATCGAGCAACGGCTGCAGCTCAACAAGGTGCGGTGTGCCGAGACCGAAGAACATGCGTTAGAGCTGATGGAGCAAATCGAAGAGATCAATGCGCAACTAGACGACCAGTGCCGCGAAGCGGAGAGTCTCGGACGTCAGCTGCGCCAAGCCAAAGCGGAACTGGACAGTGAACTCAACCAGATACGAGAAGATGCACAGCAAGCGGCGGAGCGGCGCGCTGACCTGCTGCGCGACATTGACCCCGCATGGCTAGAACGCTACGAAAAAATGCGTCGCCAAAGAGGCCCCGACGCAATCGCTCGCATTACCGACTCCATGTGTGAGGGGTGCCGCGTGCGCTTGCCCTTCTCACTTATCATGGCGGCAAGCACAGTCAGCACACCAACATTCTGCGAGAACTGCGGACGTATGCTATACGCCCCTAGTTGAAGCAGGTACCTTATCACGGATGGCTAACTCTTTGAATACAGATTCCTTTGAGGACGGATGGTTATGAGCATATCGGACGGAACCTCCTATGATGCATGGCGCACCTGGACGCTTGATGACGTCGTAAGGGAAACGGAAAAAATCCTACGCTTGGGCGAGTACCCGCCTAACGCCTCCTTCTCACCCATGGCATTGCACTACTATCGCGAAGGTATACTCCTAGAGCTACGGCATCGCAACGAGGCTTTTGCCACCACATGGCTCTCTGAGCATCCTAGCAAGGAGGCTTTGTGCCAATGGGCGGCAGAGCAAGCGACCGCTTTTGTCAACCAAAGAAAAAGGTACAAGCGTCGTCTTCTGAGGCGCCGCGCGCAGTCATGAGAAGGCAGATGAAGCCACTCACTCTTGGCCGGGATTGGATGTCCAGAAGCAGGGGATCACATATATGAGTAACTCGAACCACAGCGAAGAGACCTTTGGCGGTCTCATTGCTGACACAATGGAGCTACCAAAGGTCGCCCCTCCCACAGACCAGACCCAAAACGCAGCCGCTAGTTCAAGACGCTCACGGTTGCTGATCGCCTCGCTTGCCGTTATTGGCAGCTTTGTTCTGGGACTCGGAGTGCGCATGGCCATCAACCTGCCCTACATTCTGGAAAAGGTTGAGGAAGCAAGGCCCACTCCTTCAGAGGCTGTAACCGCTGCCGCCCCCGTCGGGCAAGGCACTGACATCATACACGAGCTAGGCCGAGGAATCGAAGTGCCCATTTTCGTTGAGCAGGTGCTCCCGTTTGTCCCTCAAGGAGATGCTCACAGGTACCGAGTCTTGGGTGGTTACCTACTCGATGCTGACGGCAACGCCGACCGAACACTGCCGCTGATGGTAGTTTTCTTGCGGACCAGCTTGGAATGGGGTGTCAAACCCAAAGACACAGTGTTGATCGAAGGGCTTGTCGTGATGGCCAATGAAACTGAACGAGTGGCCGCCACACTTATGACGCCTGAACAGGAAAAAGACCTGGCATACATCGCTCAGCGGATTAATCACTGGGACAGAGTCACAGTGCTGGGCGCGTCTGCCAGGCTATACGACATCCCGGAGTCTGATGAAACTACGCTAGATTAGATCACTTTCCGAACGATACGCCCATGGAAAAGGCCCGTTGAGGCTCCTCCCCATATGGAAAGACCACATCGTACGAGTAGTTGAGGTCAACTCCATGTACAATGGCTACCCGAGCCTGCGCACCGAGGTGACGATAGAGGTCGCTCGATTCTAGGGCTGCAGACTCTTGCGTGTAGGTGGCGCGCAATTGCGACTCGCGACCTGTGATCGCCCGCAGCCCTGGTCCTTGCACTGCGAGAACGGCCGTAAGACGCGGACGACTGCTTCCTGCTGCCTTGTTCACTTCGTGTTGCACAGAACCCGTGATACCTCCACCCAAGAGAGTAACCTCGGCACCCGCCAGATAGCCCACCGTGGGTGGCCCATCAGCTGGGTACTTGCTCCAGTCGATTCCCCCTCCCTCATACCCCTTCGAAAATGGTGTCGGGACAAAACCAGCGTCCATACGCCTGAGCTCTGCCCGATACCGAAGAGCACCAATTCGTCCCCTAAAACCGACACCTTCACCCGCACCGTGCTCCTTGATACTCGCCGCGTGCGCATACAGCTCCAACATGGGATGGAGCGGATGGTAAGCGTCAACGGCCACGGCAGAGAGTTCATTGTAGGGATAACCACCGCGCCCATCTCGGGCCATGCTGACGCCAAGAGTCAACGCATTCATGGCAGACATACGCTGCCCGAAGCTGGCAGGGCGCACGTAGAGGCGCACCGCATGCACGCCCGAAGCCAGTGTGTCACTCACCAGACTCTCGATTCCACCGAGTCCCATGTCTACGTCAGCCACCAACCCGAGACGTCTAATACCAGACCCGGTATCGGTTGGCGATAGATTCGTGTAGTTCCCCACAAGAATGCCTGTACCAATCTCGGCATTGTACAACGTGCCGAATAAGAGATAGAGGGGATCACCCTTGTGCGCCCATCGGACGTAGCGGACACTGCGCCCCAAGACCTTCCCTAACGTATCCCAGTCCTGAGCCCTGATCCCCTCCGGGCCAATGTTGAGCGTCAGTTCCAAACCCAACCCCAACTTGCCTACGTGGATGTCTGGGTAGACAGACGTGGAGAGGTAAAAGTCATCACCATACCTGGCGACGCCTACCCCACCACCGATATGGAAATCCGGCTGGATAGCCAGCGCGGAAACGGAAGCCAGGGTGAACATGAGTACGAGCAGACGGGTCATCAAACGCATGTTCCATCGTTTCATCATCTTCATCTCCGCTCGAGTAGCTCTACCTCATAGCCGTCTGGATCGGTAACAAAGGCCATCTTGTTTCCCGCAGCGAATTTCGCCCGCCAATCTGGCGGCCACACTTCAACGCCTTGCGACTCCAAGGTCGCGCAGAAAGCAGTGAGGTCGGGCACACCGATAGCGAAGTGCATGAGATCCTCTTGAACCTGCAAATCGAAGTCAGGAGAGTAACACAGCTCGAGGGCCACTGCATTGCCAGGCAACTCCAGAAAAGCCAGCTGATTCCCCGCTGGAGAGCGCTCAGTGCGGCGTACCAGTTCAAAATGAAGGTGGTCACTGTACCATCGAATCGACTGCTCCAGGTCTGACACACGAATGCGCACGTGCAACAGCTTGTACATCCCTTTCGCCTCCTCGTAACGAAAGCTCCCTACCGATGGTGCACGTTACGGCGAACACCTGCCGCAGCCGCGTCGACTCTTCGCGCGTAGTTGGTCGCCGACACGCGTACTCCTCAGTCGATCGTCTCTAGCGTACCGACAGATAGGGACTGTCTATCACGACGAACCGCCACGGTAGCTTAGCCCATGCCCCAGCATAGTCCACGTTGATACGGGGCGTGCTGGCTACCTCATCATCACTGTACACCCTGCCCCTCAAGATGAAGAGCTGGTCACCACATAGATCAATGCCGTAATGCAATCTGCGGTTGATACCCATGGCTTGCGTGAGCTTTCCCGGCCCGCTGCACAGCTTCTGCAGAGCACCCTTGGTCTGCAAATCTAGACCCCGGCGTCGGGCCATAAGCGAATGCCCCTGAGTCGGTTCTAACGCCCGCACGAGTACAGCCTCAGGAGCCCCCTTCTCACCTCCTACGACGTTGAAACACTCGTGTATCCCGTAGATAAGATACACATAGGCATGTCCCTCCGGCCCGTACATGGCTTCGTTGCGCGGTGTTCGACGTCTGGCGTAGGTATGCGCAGCCTTGTCTAATGGACCCCTGTAAGCCTCGGTTTCGACAATCACACCAGCAGTTCTGCCCTCTGGCGAGTCATGTACGAGCACACAACCCAGCAGCTCACGAGCCAACGCCAGAGCATGTCTCCGAAAAAACTCCCTCAATAGCCTGATGGCTGGCGCCCCCCCACTTCCTACCGCGTGTAGGTATTTTCGTGCATAGGCCTTCCTTCTCCTGGCGTTCATCATCTCCCGGCCAGCGAAGAGGGCAATTGACATCTAGGTTCCGTCCCCGTACAATGTGGATAGGTTATTGCCCAAAAGGGCAGGCGGCGTAGGTTCATCCGTGGCCGCTCATGATATTCATGGCAATGATCGGGAGTAGTAGTGGTAGGCACGAGAACAGAGAGTCGGCGGAAGGTGCAAGCCGAGGTCGCTGCTGCCACCAAACTCGCCCGTGAGCCTCGACGGGGATCCGCAGCGTAAGCTGCGCTACTCGACGACGGTGGCCCCCGATATACGGCATTCGAAGCGGGCCGTGCAAAGATACTGCACATGGCCAAACAGGGTGGTACCGCGGGAGTCTGTGGCCCTCTCGTCCCTCGTGACGAGAGGGCCTTTTTTGCTTACACGATAAGCCCGTGTGAAAAGGACCGAGGAGGTTGCAGTCATATGAGTGTGACAGAACCAGCCATTCGGCGGGCAGGCGAATACACGCCTGCCGACATTGAGCCCAAGTGGCAGAAGTACTGGGATGAGCACAAGACCTTTCGTACCCCACGAGTTCCAGGAAAGAACAAATACTACATCCTTGACATGTTTCCCTATCCGTCCGGATCAGGTCTCCATGTTGGGCACCCTGAGGGCTACACGGCTACCGACATCCTGGCCCGCTACAAGCGAATGCGTGGCTATGACGTCCTCCACCCCATGGGTTGGGATGCCTTTGGCTTGCCCGCTGAGCAGTACGCTCTCGATACCAAACAGCATCCACGCCCTTTCACCGAACGCAACATTGCGACGTTTAAGCGTCAGATCAAGTCTCTGGGTTTCTCCTACGATTGGGACCGAGAGTTCAGCACAACCGATCCGGATTATTACATGTGGACTCAGTGGATCTTCCTGAAGCTATACGAGATGGGCCTAGCCTACATGGCAGAGATGCCCGTTAACTGGTGCCCCGCTCTGGGAACAGTCCTCGCCAACGAGGAAGTGATCGATGGCAAGAGTGAACGGGGCAACCATCCCGTCATTCGCAAGCCAATGCGTCAGTGGGTGCTCAAGATCACGGCCTATGCCGATCGTCTCCTCGATGATCTCGAGGAGCTAGACTGGCCAGAGAACATCAAAGAGATGCAGCGTAACTGGATCGGACGCTCTGAAGGAGCCGAAGTCGTCTTCAGCATTGCCGATCACCCCGGCCTGGAGATAGAAGTGTTCACAACCCGAGCAGACACTCTGTTCGGAGCCACCTACTGCGTGCTCGCCCCCGAACATGAGCTCCTGGAGCAGATCACCACGGCATCACAGCGTACAGCCGTAGAGGCCTACAGACACAAGGCAATGACCAAGAGTGAACTCGAGCGGACACAACTTGACCGAGAGAAAACAGGTGTCTTTACGGGTGCCTACGCGATCAACCCCGTCAATGGCCAGAGGATTCCTGTCTGGGTGGCAGACTACGTACTCGCCTCCTATGGCACTGGTGCTATCATGGCTGTGCCAGGTCATGATCAGCGCGACTGGGAGTTCGCCCGCAAGTACGGGCTTCCCATCATTGAGGTGGTGTCGGGGGGAGACATCAGCGAAGAAGCCTTCTGTGGTGATGGAACCATGGTCAATTCCGGTATGCTCAATGGCCTACCCGTCGAAAAGGCGCAAAAGGTTATAGACTGAGTGGCTGGAAGAGAACGGCAAAGGCAAGCACAAGATCACCTATCGTCTGCGCGATTGGCTGTTTAGCCGGCAGCGCTACTGGGGAGAACCCATCCCTGTCCTTCATCTCGAAGATGGCACGATTCGTCCCCTGTCGGAAAATGAACTACCCTTGCTGTTGCCCGACGTGGATGAGATCACGCCTTCAGGCACAGGCGAATCGCCGCTTGCCAGCGTACGCGAATGGCTGAATGTGGTCGACCCGGTTACAGGGAAGAAAGCTCGGCGCGAGACCAACACCATGCCACAATGGGCTGGTAGCTGCTGGTATTACCTGCGCTTCATCGACCCCAAGAATGACAAAACGCTCGTCGACCCTGACCTGCAGGAAAAATGGCTTCCTGTCGATCTGTATGTGGGCGGGGCTGAACACGCCGTACTCCATCTGTTGTACGCCCGCTTCTGGCATAAGGTGCTCTATGATCTCGGCATCGTCTCCACCAAGGAGCCTTTCCAGCGACTTGTCAATCAGGGGATGATTCTCGGAGAGAACGGCGAGAAGATGAGCAAGTCACGGGGTAATGTGATTAACCCCGACGATATCGTTGCGTCACATGGGGCCGATACGCTTCGCCTCTATGAGATGTTCATGGGTCCCTTGGAGGCTGCCAAGCCGTGGAGTACCACAGGCGTGGAAGGCGTCCATCGCTTCCTTCGACGCGTGTGGCGTCTTTTTGTCACGGAGGAAGGTCTACTCAACCCGGCAATCACGGTCTGGGAAAAGGACAGCCCACCCCTGGAGCGCATCTACCACAAGACCGTCAAGAAGGTCACACACGATATCGAAGGCCTTCGCTTCAACACTGCCATCTCGCAGATGATGGTTTTCATGAATGAAGCGTATCAGCAAGAGAGTCTGCCGAAGCATTTCATGGAAGGGTTTGTCCTTCTGCTATCCCCCTTTGCCCCCCACATCGCCGAAGAGCTTTGGCAGTGCCTCGGACACGACCGCACTTTAGCCCATGAGCCGTGGCCCACATATGATGAGGCCCTTACGGTCGATGACGAGGTAGAGATTGTTCTGCAGATCAACGGCAAGATCCGTGACAAAGCAATGGTACCAGCTGATGCAGACAGGGAGTTTATTAAACAGGTGGCGATGGCCTCCGAGCGCATTCAGGCCGACCTCGCTGGCAGACAGGTACGGAAGGTCATTGTAGTGCCGGGCAAACTCTGCAACATCGTGGCTGGCTAGGCTAAGAGCACGCAGCATCCCGCAATTCATCCCGCGGCATGGGATGAATTGCGGGGGAACACATCAAAGTGATAGAGCTCCTCGCGATCCTTGACCGCCAAAGCACTCGTAACCAACGCTTGCTCCAGCCCGAAGCGAATGGAAACTCGCAGGTTATACACACATCCCTGGCTCCTCTTGCGACTTCGTGGAGGGTTTCGCTCCCAATATGCCGAAAGCCCGTTCATTCCGTAGCAGCTGCTGATGACAAGGGGGGGGCCCAGTGCTCTTAGCGATCGATGTGGGCAACACGCATACAGTCTTGGGCAGCTTCCGAGGCGAGCAGCTTCTGGCTAGTTGGCGCATCGCCACCGACCGTCAGCGAACGGCTGACGAATACGGTGCGCTTCTTCTCCAGCTTCTCCGCAACAGCAATCTTGATCCTCGCGGAATCCGTGGAGTAGTCATCGCCTGCGTCGTCCCTCCTGCTCTCGAGACATTTACGGCTGTCGCTCGCACATATCTGGCCTGTGAACCGCTCGTAGCCTCGACCCAGAATCGGTCAGGACTCCGTATTCTTTATGACCCTCCGCATGCCGTCGGAGCAGACCGCATAGCCAACGCCGTCGCAGCGATGCACAAGTACCGACTACCTGCCATCATTGTCGATCTTGGCACCGCGATCACCTTCGATGTCGTCTCACAAGACGCTGAGTACCTGGGCGGGGCTATTACGCCGGGAATCCACATCTCCCTCGAAGCTCTCTCTGCCCGAGCAGCCAAACTGCCTCGCATTGAACTCCAAAGGCCAAGCAAGGCCATTGGCACTACGACCGAAGAGAGTATGCAATCTGGGGTTGTCTTCGGCGCCGTCGGCACGGTAGACTCGCTCGTGACCCGGATCAAGGCGGAGCTGGCAGGCGAACCGATTGTCATCGCTACCGGAGGTCTGGCCAAGGCCATCGCCAGTGAATCCGAGGAAGTACAGGTAGTCGATGAGCAACTCACGTTGGACGGTCTGCGCCTGTTGTACGAGCTGAACAGGTAGCCTTAACCCGCGGCGAGTCCCGCCTTAGGCCTGTTTCCGTCGAACCATCTCACCAATCCTGTCGAGCAGCAGATGAGCCAGCTGACTCTTTTCCATAACAGGTAGCTCCTCAACACGCCCGTCGGGAAAGAGCAGTTTCACGCGGTTGGTGTCAACCTCAAAGCCAGCGTCGGGTGCTGTGACATCGTTAGCCACCATGAGGTCACAGTTCTTTCGCTGTAGTTTCTCACGGGCGTGGGCGACAAGTTTTTCAGTCTCTGCCGCAAAGCCGACAAGCACCTGCTGCTTTTTTAGTGTCCCCAGCTCGGAAAGAATGTCAGGGTTGGGCAGCAAGCGTAAAACCAACTCAGGATGTCCACTTTTCTTCATCTTCTGCTCGGCAGGCTCCGCTACGCGGAAGTCCGCTGGCGCTGCAGCTTTCACGCATGCGTCCACCTTTTCGAACTCCGCCAAGCAGGCTTCCCGCATCTCGAGGGTAGTCTGCACACGAACAATCTTTACTCCTGCTGGAGCTGACTGTGCGCTAGGACCGCTTACCAGCGTCACCTCTGCGCCGCGCGCCTGGGCGGCTGCCGCGATGGCATAGCCCATCTTCCCTGACGAGCGATTTCCGACAAAACGGACTGGGTCGATCGGTTCGTAGGTCGGCCCCGCCGTAACCAATAGTCGCAGACCTTGCCAGTCACTGGCTCGTCCCAGTACGTCCACTGTCACCTGAAATACCTCTTCCGGATCTACCATGCGCCCCCAACCCTCTTTTCCTTTGCGAGCAAGGGGACCGCGTCCTGGACCCGCAAAGTGGAAGCCCCGAGAGCGCAACTTCGCTACGTTCTCCTGTGTAGCGGGATTGGCCCACATGTCCGAATCCATGGCTGGAGCCAATATGATGGGCGCAGTAGAAGCCAATACCACCGTGCACAAAGCATTATCCGCTATGCCATGTGCGATCTTGGCCATAGTATTGGCCGTAGCTGGCGCAACGACAATGGCGTCGCAGCTATCGGCAAGGTACAAATGCTGCATGAGCCCCTCTTTGGGCTCGTCGAAGACATCGATAGCTACCGGACGATACGATAGTTCACGAAACGTCAAAGGCTGTACAAATTCTGTCGCAGCGTGCGTCATCGCTACAGATACTTCGGCTCCTGCCTTTACCAGCAAGCGCAGCAGCTCGACGGCCTTATAAGCCGCCATGCCTCCCGTTACACCTAACAGAATGCGTTTCCCACTCAGACTACCCAATCTCCCCACCTACCTGCTCGGTAGACATAGCTATATGTCCACCATGATATCTCTTCGCCCTCTTCTGCCTCCGAGTGGCCAGTCCCTCTCGCGTTGGACCCCGGATGTAGCAGGAAGCAGAGCTCGGTGGGCGAAACTATCCACGTACATCCACAGCTTGTAGAACAGTTGTCCACAAGTTGTCCACATCCTGTGGATAACTTGGCGCAGCTGAGCGTATCATGTGGATAGATGCGGATAGGTATCCGTAACAGCGCGGGATGTCTCTCCGTAATGGAGCGAACCAAGCATGCAGGTAGAGATCCGAGGAGTCGAGAAACTCTCTTTTCGCGAACGACAAGTCGTCGTTCTGAAAGAGATGGGCCTTGCCAATCCACAAGTGGCCAAGCGTTTGGGTGTAACGCCTAGTACAGTGGCCACACTCTTCAACCGCGCCAAAAAGAAAGGCTACGAGGTTGTTATTGTCTTGAGTGGTGATCCGCTGGGTTTGTTCTCCGCAGATGAGGGCGATGACCACGACGGCCCAGAAGAGACAAATGTGGCAGGGGACGCATGAGATCCCTATCACAGGCAAACCTTAAGCATCACAGTCATACCCGGGACACACCAGGCGAACACATACAGCGTATAATCATGCTGTGGGAAGCGCCCAGTAGCCACCCGCCTATTTACTGATCATTGCACTATCGCGCAGGAAACCTGAGGTGACATCATGCACGAGTATCACATACCCGTGGTCTCCTATGAAGACGATGTATTCGTATGGGTCTACCTTGACCAGATTGACCGCATACTGCGTTACGAAGCCTTCGTCGTGGACTATGACGAGCATGGGCTGCCAAGCACACTGAAATTTGTCATCGAAGAAGGTGTGCTCGACAATGCGCACGAAGTCCCCCTGATCCAGGAGTTCATCGAACGGTACGAGGAGACCGCTACCCTGTCTCACACCGTGCAGCTCCACACCCGCGGTCATCTTTCCTGCGGGGCCTTGATTGCCACTCCATCCTTACGATTTCTGTACACTTATCTCAATCCAGAACAGATTGAACGACTGCATGAATACTTCGCCGCGCAAGAAGCCCATCTGAAGCGCGACAAAAAGGCTCGCTGGATGCGCTCCCTGCGAGCCCTAGGGTTTGAAGTGATCACCAGCCTTACTTAGATCCCTCAGCAACTAGCATTCCCGCGAGAATCAACGCGCAGCCCGCGAGTCCAGCTCGGGTTAGCGTCTCACCGATTAGCAGCCAACCAAAAAGAACGCCGAAGCCTGGTTCCGTCGCCAAAATGACGGCGGCATGGGTTGGTGATAGGCGTGCCTGAGCCCAGACCTGAACGATCAGCCCTCCAGCCGTGACCACAACGCCTGTGAAAGCCGCTGCACCGAGTACGCTGGCCCCGATCGCTGGGAAGGGCCCTTCCAGGCATATGGAGCCAATCACGGCCAGAGGAACTACTGCGGCCACCTGCACCATGGTAAACAACACAGGATCACTAGCGCTCCCCCAGCGGCTAGTAGCGATGATATGAGCGGCGAAAGCAACAGCCCCACCCAAGACAAGTAGATCACCGCGTAGTGAGCCGTGGACGGCTCCATCCAGCCCAAGAATAGCCATGCCTCCGGTGGCGAGCAGGGCGCCCGCCAGCGGTCGCCACCGAAGCTGTTCTCCAAAGAAAACCACAAGAATGAGGGGAACAAAGACGGTGGACAGACCAGTGATAAAGCTAGCCCTGCCAGCCGCGGTGAGACGAAGTCCAAAGGTCTGGAAACCATATCCAGCCAGGAAGATCCATCCGGTGGCTACTGCTTGTAGCACTTGACGCCAGCACATCGACCGCCTTTTTAAGCGGACCAACCCACAGGGGATTAGCACCACTAGGGCGCAGAGAAAACGCACTCCAATGAAGGCCAGGACGGGGAAATCACGCACGGCCATCTTTACTGGTACAAAGGTGGCACCCCATAGGAGTGCCAACCCAAGAAGAGCCGCTCGTGCGCCCCAATCGGTACCTTTGCACGAGCGACCCTCACCTGTTCTGACTGCGACACTCATTCGATCATCGCGGGCTGAGCCGCCCCATGCCTCCCATCGATGCCCGGCAGAAACCTCTTCTCTACAATGGACACGAGCCAGGCGATGCACGATGTCATTACTAGATACATCAGGGCAGTCAGAATGTAGATCTCAAACGGCTTGTAAGAGCGCGTCACGACTAACTGGCTGCGCCTAAGCAGTTCCTCCAGCGCTATAACCGCAACGAGCGAAGAGTCCTTGAGCATGGCGATGAACTCATTGCCTAGAGGCGGGATAATGCGCCGGAAAGCCTGAGGCAAGATCACATAACGAAGCCGCTGCCGAGGAGTAAGCCCACTGGCGATAGCTGCTTCGGACTGGCCGCGATCGATCGACTGAATGCCGCCTCGGATGATCTCAGCGACGTACGCCGCTGAGTTCAGACTCAGAGCCAGAATCCCCGCTGCCCACCGATCGATGCGTAACCATGGAAATAACCCGGGCAGACCCATATAGACCAGGAATATCTGTACCAGCAACGGCGTACCTCTAAAAAAAGCAACATAGGCACTGCTCATCGTGTGAGCCACGCGGTTTGTAGACAAGCGGGCCATTCCCAAGATGGTCCCACCTACCATGCCCAGGCTTACTGCAACTACAGTGAGCAAGACAGTGACCCCAGCCCCCTCAGCAAGATAGGGAACTGAGCGTATCATCAGGCCAACATCAAGACCAAGCATCTAGAGGCCACACCCTTAGGTCGCTATTGCGCAGAGCCCATCCACTTCGCACGAAGTCGATCATACGTGCCATTTGCTTTCAATGTGGCAATGGCCTGATTGACCCGACGCAGGAGGTCCGGGCGTCCCTTCTTGATGCCAATGCCATAGCTCTCACTTGAGAAAGGCTTACCCATGATTTCTGTAGCACCTGGGTTCAGTCTTAGCTCCTCGAGTGCCACGAGCTCATCCACGATCGACGCATCAGCCCGACCCTGTTTGAGAGCGACGAACGCTTCTGGGATGGTGGGGTATTTGTCAATGCGCCTGATACCCGGGATTTTCTCCGCTTCAAACTGCCCAGTCGTTCCGATCTGCACTGAAATGATCTTGCCCCTCAGATCGGCCGTGCCCTTGATGCCTTTCGTCCCCTTGCGAACCACGATGACCTGACCCGTGGTGAAGTAAGGGTCAGAAAAATCGATGGCTTTCGAGCGTTCTTCTGTAATGGTCATAGCTGCGATAAGTAGATCATACTGCCCCACCAAAAGCCCCGGGATAATCCCATCCCAAGCGACATTACTGAATTCGATGTCGACCCCCATGACATCGCCGAGGGCCTTCATATATTCTATGTCGAAGCCAGCTGGAGCTTTGGTCTGTTCGTCGATGAACTCGAACGGTGCGAAGGTCATATCGGAGCCGACACGGATTTTCTCCGCGCCAAAGGCACTACTAACTGCGAACAGAAGCAGGAATACCACGGTAATGATACCGAACACTCTGTTCATGTCAAACCTCCCAGTCTGTGCATAATCTGGAAAACGCTATTTGTACACTTATGATCTTGCGGTTTCTCTTCTGGAGGCGGGAATTCCTGCCGATCGAAGCGAATGTATAGGAAGGCTGGTGATGAAGAAGGAAGCGGCGGTACGCTGGCGTATTTATAAGGATGCGAACATCTGGTAGGCGCTCTACACACCAAGGTTAAAGGATATCAGAGGGCGTCCTGCGAATCTCATTAAGCGGAAGCATCCCCAAGACACGGTGGGTGTCATCCGTCAAGAGGATGTAGGGAGGGCGATCGTTGTGAGCAGGCCCATGGTAGCCAAGCGGCACAACAAGCTGTGGTTCATCGGTGTTTTCGCGGTGGGCCTAATCGTACTTTTTGCTATTCAATCATCTCGAAAGGCTCCAAAGAGTGTCGAGCTCGACGAGAGCCTGATCAGGGTTCAGGCACCTGCCTTGCTGCCCATGGATGCCAGCAAGGTAAGCCAGGTAGATGTCACGCTATCTGGGCAGCGCATGTTGGCCACCAAGAGCGGCGAGAAGTGGATCCTCAAGACCCCGTTTAACGACGACGCCGACTTTGAAGCCGTGGAACGCGTCATAGGGTTGTTTAGCGCTCTAGCTTCTGACGAAGTCGCTGAGTCAGCGAGTAAGTCGGAGTACGGCCTAGATCGGCCATTCGCCACGGCAACATTCATTGAGGACGGCCAGACCCGCAGGTTCACCATCGGGCGTTACCAACGCACTGAGCTTTACTACGCCAAAACTTCGGCATCCGAGGACATCTATGTGGTACGCGGTCTGCCTGAAGAGCTCAAGGTATTGCGGCCAATCGACCTTGTCAACCGGCAGTTGCTGACCTTCAACCCGGATGACGTGGTCCGCATTGAAGCCAAAGCTACAGAGGACGATATCCACAGGGTCGTAGAAAGACGCGAAGGTAAATGGTTCACCAGTCTCGGCGCACCTGGGGTCGTCTTTCAGGTGGAGGAGTTCCTCCGAGACTTGCGGTTCGTTAACGTATCTGACGTGGTTAGCGCTGCTGGTGGGCAGGGTCTGAGCCCCGTTGGTAGCACCATGCGGATCGTCATTACCCGAAACGACGGCAAGAAACACACCCTTGATGTCGGCAATCAGTCCAGTGACGGTCGACGCTACTTTGTGAAGAGCTCCGACCGACCCCACGTGTACCAGGTTGTTCAGTTCATCGGTGAGAACCTGCGTGAGAAGATGCGTCAGGTGGGTACCGACATGATGGGACTCAACCCTGACCGGGTTATGGAGCTCCGGCTGATCACGGTACACGAAGCCACGGAAGAAGACATCCAGAAGAAAAAAGAAATCTCCACTGCGGCCCTATTGACCGGAGTGATCAAACAGGACGATCTGGTACCTGGTGCCAAAGAAAGAGTCCTCAGCAAGAGCGATGAAACCTGGACGACTGACGGCAAAGTAGCTTTCTCTGTAGGCGCTGTGGTTGATGCCATCATTGGCGTTAGCGCTCAGACCGCCGCTCCAGAGGGCGACGACGAAACCTATGGTTTCTACCCAGCTGTCGGTGCGGTGCAAATTATCGCTACACTAGACAACAAGGCGAAGATCACCCTTGACGTGGGAACCACGACGCCAGATGGCAAGATGCGCTACGTGCGATCCAGTTCACGGTCTGGTGTCTATCTGTCGCCTGCGCAGAACGTGGACGTCATCCTCAATAGCTTATCAAGAGTTCGTAGTGAGCTGATGGTGTTTGATCCTGCCCAAGTAACAAAGATCACCGTCTCTGAGTCCGACTGGAGCGGGAAGACATCCTCACGCGTACTCTCTAAGCAGGGGGGGCGGTGGATGCATGCTGGAAAGGCCCGCGACGAGGCTGGGGTAGACGCCTTCCTCAAGAACGTGCGCGCCCTCGGTGCTGAGTCCATTCCGCCCAAGGAAGATGACGAAAGTGTCTACGGCTTCTACCCAGCCGCAGAAAGCTGGCGCTTGGAGCTTGGGTTTAGAGATGGTACAAATCTGGTCTTAGACTCCGGGGCAACCAAGTCCGAGGGTAGTGGATGGTTTGCTATCGTGAACTACTATGTGCGGATAAGCGACCTAAGCGATATCGTGTTCGTAGGCGAGTTTGACATTGATGGCCTGAGAGACGATATTGACGATATCCTGCGCTAGTCGCCTCACATGATGTGTGCGAAGCACCCTGGGAAACCGGGGTGCTTTCTCTTTCGGCCTGACGCAACGCAAGCCGAGACTAGTCGGGGCACCTCGACCTGCCACCCTCGAAACGGCGGGCCAGACGGCACAGCAGATGCAGCGTCCGAGCGAGCGAGCCTCCTGAGCGCAACAAGCGCTCGGCGAGCGCTCGTTGGTCTTGCACGGCTACCTTTGCGTCTGACAGGTACATCGCTGGCAGCCCGTGCAGCACAAGCACATGCACTGCGGGAGCCTCATACCGAGATAGGCGATCCGCAGCTTCCTGATAGAGCCAATTCAGCCGGGCCTCAGCCACGTCCAGATTTTCGTAGAAGCTCACAAAGTTCAGGTCACCCCCCTGTCGATCCTCAGCTAGGTCAATAAGGTAGTCGAGCAGAATGTGCCATCCGGCTACCCAGGGAAAGTAGGCATCTAACAGAGCCGCGGTCTTCGGGGGACTCGGACCCGCAGCCGCATGACAAAGGGCAAAGACAGCCAATGTGGAGCCACAAGCAGCTGCAAACTCCTGCCAGTAGAGCGGTGATTTCCCCCGCCACTGTCGCCCAAACCAATCCCTAAGCTTGTCCACGCGTCTAGAGGACTCAAGATGCTTGTAGACCTGCAGGTCTGTATATAGACTGACGAGATGTTCAACAGCTGGCTGCACCTGCCTATAGTAGGGGAATTCGCGAAGCGCATGCTGACACATGCTCACCAACCCCTCAAGGTAGGCCCCGTCGTTACGCCACGGGTAGAGTGCATAGTAACCAGGGTGTTCGAGCAGAACCACGCCGCTCACGGCATCCTGCATGGATCGGTGTAGCAGACGAAAAGCGTATTCATCTATCACACCAGCTCTGTCACATAGATTGTCAAGATAGTCGCACATCGTCTGGTAGGCTACGATGAAGCGGAGCAGCTGGGGCCTATACTCACCTGGGGCTGCACAGAAAATGCTCCCGCCTTGACAATGAAATCGTTTGTGAGAAAGGCTCGCCAAGGCTTGCACCCGCAGCTGCCTATCTGGAATAGCGTCAGCGCGGATGCGCCACTCGCCTAGCTGCCGCTCAACCTCGGGCAAGACTGTCCCCAGGTAGCGTAACAGAGTGGTGCCTATCGCTACTGGTCCCGGCACGGTTCCTGCCCCCTACGTCAATGACTGCCCTCCCAGTGTGCCCTAGATGACCAGAAGCCTATGAGGCCCATGCTACTGAGCATAGCAAAGAACCCCGGACGACAGAGGGTCCGGGGCAGAAAACTGGATCGACAGTCTGCGCGCTTGGGCTACACTGTCTTTGTAGGCGCCAAAATCATGATCAGCTGACGCCCCTCCATGATCGGTGTACGTTCCACAGTACCTAGACTAGCCAAGTCCGAAGCCAATCCGGCCAGTTTCTGTTCTGCCAGATTTCTGTGCACGATCTCGCGACCTCGGAAGCGTACAGCGATCTTCACTTTATTGCCGTCCTCGAGGAACTTTCGTGCATTTCTAACTTTTACCTCAAAGTCATGGTCGTCGATCTTGGGACGCAACCGTAGTTCCTTCAACTCCACAACCTGCTGCTTTTTCCGGGTCTCTCGATCCTTCTTGCTTTGCTCATACTTGAACTTCCCGAAGTCCATGACCCGGCAGACTGGCGGCTGCGAATTAGGCGATACTTCCACCAAGTCGAGTCCTCGTGCTCGCGCTTCAGCCAAAGCCTCATCAGGGGTAAGGATACCCAACTGATTGCCCTCAGGGTCTATCACACGTACCCGACGTCCTCTAATCTCATCGTTTATGCGTGGACCCCTGTTGCGTGGAGAACGTACCTCACGTGAACCCCTCTGAATAGCCGACCACCTCCATAGATTTTTGGTATATCTGCAGGGATGACCCCACAATACACACTGTCGCTTCATTATACCATACATTGCAGGTACTGCTCACCCGAAATCGTTGCCGCAAGGATCAGCTACCGAACGCATCCTAGCATGTGCCAACTGATACACCTGCTCCATGCGCTCTGCCACACGGGCCGGAGAAAAGTTCTTGGCATATGCGCGTCCTTCCACACTCATCGCTGCCAGGGCCTCTGGATCGGCCAACATGGTCGCGATAGTCTGCGCCATGGCACCGGGTTCGGGCTCCGTGATGCGCCCTGCCTGGCAGACATCCAAGACCGCTTGACTAGCCTGTGATCGCACAGCCACGACCGGAACTCCGTGGGCGAGGGCCTCCAAGATGACCATACCTTGGGTTTCCTTGTCAGAGGGAAAGGTAAAGATACTCGCTTGCCGATACCAGTGTGAGACCTCTGCGTAGGGCAAGAAACCCGTTATCGTTATGAGTCTCCCCACCTGCAGCTCCTCTGCGAGTTCCTCAACGGTTGAGCGTTCAGGCCCATCTCCGACCAGCACCAAGCGAACTGGGATCTGCTTGCTCACAAGGCTAAAAGCCCGTATAAGCAGCGGGAGCCGTTTCTCCTTGCCCAACCGACCGACGTAGAGAAGAACAGGCTCAGAAAGGTCTGCTTCCTGAGCACGGGACGTTCCGTTTGCCAAGCCTACCACAATAGAATTCGACACTACCTCGCAGTCCACACCATAGGTAGTGCGCACAAATTCGCGGGTAGCGGGCGAGGGAGTGACTACCAGATCGGCATGCTGAACATAGTGATTGACCCAATTGAGGATCGCTCGTTCCGTCGAACTGCGCAGTGGCTTGGGGGCATAGATCGCATATTCGTGATAGACCGAGTGGTGAGTGAACACGACTGGAATATCTAGTCTGCGTCCTACCTGAAGGGCCGCTAGCCCCATGGTGAAGGGACTATGCGCATGGATGATATCAACGTTCATCTCCTTGACTTGGCGGATCATGCTGGCAATATTGGGCAATGGAAAAACGATGTTTCCCGGAGGATAGATGGGGAGCGCGCGACATCGGCTTACATGCTCCATTTTGTCTGCGTCATCGGAGTGCCCCAAATAGCGCGGCCCAAAGATCGTCACCTCATGCCCACGCCCGCGCAAACCCTCGGAGAGACGTTCTATAGAACGCACCACCCCGCTTATGTAAGGGAAGTAGGTATCGGAAAACATCGCTATGTGCAGCAAAACCACTCCCGACGACGACGGCTTACGTCTAGCGTTTGATCCAAGTCAGCGACAAGCTATTCGTGCCCTGCCGCCAATCTTCCTGCCACTCGATCACGAAGCATACGCTAAGCACATCTCATGGCTCAATGTAGTTATCCCTTTCCAGGCAACTTTTATCTCCTCAACATCACCTATCACTGGAGGAAGATCGGCTGGCTCCACGCCGCCTTTCCGAGGCCATCGATACACTCTACTCGTACGTAAGGTGATCTAAGCAGGTTTGCCCGCGCAAAGGTCAGTGTCTCACCCACTGCCGCCCGAACCGAGCGTCCGGTTCCCCTGGCTCCCACGAAGCGTACTTCCTGCACGGAAGAACAATGCACCCAGATGCTGCCATCATCTACCCCGATATCCAGGATAGCCGGACCACAGGTCGAATAGAACATCCCTGCCTCTAACGCATTGAGCACGGCTGTGCGGGTGAGCTCAGCGGCCCGCACCATTACCCAGCCTTGAGCCGCATCATGTTCGTAGATGTGAGTGTCATCGGTCGCCACTCCCCAGATACTGAGTCCTCGCTGCAACAGGCCATCCCAGTGCATCTCACCGCGTTCCTTACCGTGACGCGCACAAGTGGCGTTGAAAACCTCTACAGCGAAGGCCCCCTCCACCGCCAGTAGGTCAGCAATGTCTTGCCCTAGCCAGTAGGGGTGGGCCAGCATAGCAATTCCGCCTGCCGAGCGCACCGCATCCACCAACTGCTGGCCTGGACCTCTTCGCAAGCTGTCATCCTGAGCGAAGGGGGTAACACCTAGGCCTACGACATGGTAGCCTACTTGACACTCTGGGTCGTGGCAATCCAACTCGATAGCCGGGATAGTCAGCAGACCCAGGCACGCACTCTCTGCGATCTCCGTGGTCTGACGATGGTCGCTTACGGCCAGGAAATCGTAACCTTGTCTGTAGTAGAAAGCGAGGGCATCCTCCAGAGCCAGTCGGCCGTCACTGTTCTTTGTGTGTGTATGGAGATTGCCCCGGAGCCAACGCCCCGCAGCGTTGAACACACTCCCCGTCGGAAGTGAGCGACCCAATCCACATCAGCCCCTTCGTCCGATTCTACGCTACTTTGGTCCATTAGCATGAGAGGTTCCCGGTTGAGCCCTGACCTCCTGCCGATCCATCAATTCCGATCTACACCGCACCGCAGTGTGTGTAAGATGTTTACGGGTGGAGCCTGAGGGATCCGAGTAGGGCTAGTCTCTGGCTGCGGCCACGTGAGTCTGGGTTGAAGGATGCTCATGGATCGCGGGCAGTCTGGAATACTTGGTGGAAAATAAAGGGAACGAGAAGCCCGATCTCCAAAGGAGATTTGAACGGAGGACTTCTCGTTATGGATAAGATTCGTGGCTGCCTTGGTTTCTCCTTTTCGGAGATTGAGACGCTGTTATTGGCTAGGTTGCGGGAGTTGCTTGCCGAAGGGCTGGAGACGATGCTGCAGCGTCTAGATGACTCTCTGTTCACGATGCGGGACTCGGAGCGCTTCAAGGTCAAGAAGCACGAGGAGCGCACGGTAGAAACGGCGATAGGCCAGAGTGTGCGCTTTCGCCGGCGGCAGTACTTTGACTGCAAGGAAAATAAGTACGTGTTCCTGCTGGATGAGGCGCTCAGCCTAGAGCCCTACAAGCAGATCAGCCCGCTGTTGGCAGAAACGCTCCTGGAGATGGCCGTTAACACCTCGGCCTACCGGAAGGCGGCTGATAGCCTGGAGGCGATTCAGGGGCATCGGGTCGTCAGCCACGAGACGGTGCGTCAGAGGGTCCTAGAGGCTGGTGAGCGTCTACAGGATGCCCAGGATGCAGAACTGGCCGATCCATGCGGAAAGCGTCGTGTGCCCGTCCTGTTCCTTGAGGTAGACGGGTTGTGGGTTCACCTTCAGCAGCAGCAGCGGAAGTCAACTGAAGAGAAGATGCTGACGGTGCATGAGGGTTGGCAGCCACGTTACTCGGAGGGAAAGTCTGGTGGCTACGAACTGCTAGAGAAACGGCAGTACAGAAGCCAAAGTGGGCAGTCAGAAGGCTTCTGGGAAAAGGCCAGCCGGTTTGTCTATAGCCACTATGACATTGACGATGACACGGTTGTGGTGATCAACGGTGACCGTGCGAACTGGATCCGTAAAGGGACGGAGTACTTCCCGAAGGCTTTGTACCAGATCGATCGATTCCACTTGAAGCGAGATATACTTAGGCTGTTCCGAGCGCACTCACAAGAGCTTTCTGAGATCATGGGAGCGCTCGAAGACGAAGAGGATCTCACTGGTGGTGCGTTCTTGGCCCGCCTGGAGCAGGGGTTGAAGAAGCTTGGCGGAAAAGGTCGTCGGGAATGTGAAGCGTTACTCAAGGACCTGACGAGCATGCCCGAGGCGACCGTAGACTACCGGCATCGCTTGGCGGCTCAAGGAGTAGACACGACGAACATGCGCGGTCTTGGAGCAGCGGAGAGCCAGGCAGATGGCTTTGCCGACCGTGTGAAGGGACGTGGACGCAGCTGGAGCCCTACAGGCCTGTCGGCGATGATGGAGCTGCTATGTTGGTGGAAAACAGATCGTCTGCACGAGGTAACCGCCCGCCTTCGGGATTGGCTACGCAGCGTTGACGAAAAGCTGGATCTGGGTTCAAGCCTAGCACTGGAGGCAGTGAATGACGTTCTAGCAGCCGTGGCAGGAGGCACTTCCACGCTTGCGGCCAGCGTGCCGATCGCCGGGTACGGCAAGACGGGCTCAGGCGGCATGTCCTGTCTCATGAATCGTATCGTTGGGGGTGGCTTAGCTTCGGTGGCAAGCTAGGCAACGCAAAAACTGCATACGGGGATCGGGTGCGTCGCCCGTAACCTCTTGACACAGACCGCACCGCATAGGCGATTGAACCCGTCCACCACCTATGCTATACTAGGACCTGCAGAAAAGACATCATGGCCCCGTAGCTCAGTGGATAGAGCAGCGGTTTCCTAAACCGCGTGTCGGACGTTCGATTCGTCTCGGGGCTGCCAGTGTTGATGCGGGTTCGGGCTACAGTCGGGTGTATGACTCCAGGAGTTCGCCCGGCGAAATGTCCGAACCAACGGAAACCAGTGTAAGAGCTGTCCCAAGAGGGGGCAGCTCCTCTGCTTCAAGGGGATCGTTCACGGGGTTGGAGCAATCACAGCCCGGCTGGCGTTAGCCTTGATGGCATCACGCATGTACTGCGCCATCTTAGGGCGAATCCTCTCTAAGGTGGCGGCGAAGCGTGGGTCCGCCACATACATGCCACCCAAGCACATATGCATCTCGTGCGAACACGGGTAGAACCAGTGATCAATCTGCAATCGGGCCTGTTCCACCACATCCATGGCCCGCGGATCATCAGCGGCCACCCCAGCATCAAGTAGTGAGGCCATCGCAGCGCCAATCTCCTCTGCCTCACGCTGGTACCGCTGCCAATCCTCCTTCGTGTACCGCCCAGTGCGACGTGCAGATTCCCTGTACGCTTCGCTGTGCCCCCAGCACTCCCTGACCTCCTCCTCGTACTGCGATGGATCAGAGTCCCCGAAGACCGCAAGCATTTCCTCTTTCGGCATGTCTTGTCCCCTTTCCAAGGCTACCTGCGTCTTGTCTACCAGGCCCTGCATGGCCTAGAGTCGCAGCACCTGTTTGGCCACCAGGTCACGCTGACCGGCACTTGGCGACGATCGAATGTGGCATCATCCATCAGGCTACGGATCTCCTCAAGCCCGAATCCGACTCCTCATAGAAGAGAACCGCCTGAAGTCGCTCGAGGTCCCTTCAACCCAAGCAGAGCACTTGTCGCCCGGTACCGAGAGATCAATGCTGACACGCAACAGGGGGAAACCGCAAACGCGCCAAGCAGGCGCTTCTACATACCGAGTATGTTATCACCCACTTCATCTGTCGTAGATAACTGGGCGTTCCCGGGGGTTCCTGACTCCGTACAAACCGGTCGCTGCGCCCACCGCTATGGGGGTTCAAGCGCAAGGACGTCAGGCAGGCACAATAGGCATCCCCACTGCAGGATTCGCCAGGCTCTGCAGAAGCTCGTCAAAGTAGGTGAGACCCCGGGGGCTGGCATGGTTCAGTAGGTGCAGCGCGCCACGACAGTCATCGGCCGCACGGTGCGCTACGTCAACTGGAATAGCATGGGCCGCAAGAAGGCTCTGCAGCCCCCTTGAGCGGTAGCCGTATGCTCTCCAGTTGACCTGGCGCATTGAGCATAGCCAGGGTTTCGCAGCCGCCTCCGGGAAGAGACGTATAACAAAGCCGTAGTCAAAGGGAGCATTGTGGGCCACCACAAATTCAGCCCGGTCCAGTACGGCTCGAATTCGACTCTCACTTAGCCTGCGACCCTTCACCATCGCCTCAGTGATTCCATGGACGGCGATGGCATCTTGAGAAATCTCACACTCTGGTTCGCGTAGTCCGACGTACTCGTCCAATGTGCCTGTGATACGCCCGGTAAGCTCATCAAAGGCGAACAGGATGATGGCCAACTCGACGATCTCGTTTCGGGTCGGCGACAGGCCTGTAGTTTCCACATCTAGGAACGCCCCGCACCCGATCCGCCCCGCCGCTCCTTCACGCTGCACCAAGTGAGCCTGTACCTCACCGCGCGCACCCATTCTGGACCCCCTCTGACAACTTTACTTGCCAGAAACTTCGCCATCAGATGGGCGTCTCCTCTCACTGTCCACGGAACCACGACAGAGCCGATGCGCCGGAATCGGAAAATGAGACTAATCCCCGCGTGTGCGGGGGAGCCTTTGGCGCCACCATGATCTGCGGGTTAGCCGGGGGTCAATCCCCGCGTGTGCGGGGGAGCCGAGCTTGCCTGCCTGTGTCGCCCGTATCGCGGCGGTCAATCCCCGCGTGTGCGGGGGAGCCGTACCCTAGGATTCGGGTGATGCATGCCTGATAGGTCAATCCCCGCGTGTGCGGGGGAGCCGCGGTTCCCCGGTGGATAGGGCAGATGCCTCGCGGTCAATCCCCGCGTGTGCGGGGGAGCCGGCGGTTGCCGCGGTGCGCCTTGCCTGCTCGCAGGTCAATCCCCGCGTGTGCGGGGGAGCCGCTAACAGGTACAGTGCTGCTTTCCATTCAGGGGGTCAATCCCCGCGTGTGCGGGGGAGCCCCGCTTTATCAGGCACAGGCGGTATCGTAACCAGGTCAATCCCCGCGTGTGCGGGGGAGCCGACTTCTTTAGTCAAGAGTATCTCAACATGTGGGGTCAATCCCCGCGTGTGCGGGGGAGCCCGTTGCCAGACGGGGGCGGTGCCGAATGCGACGGGTCAATCCCCGCGTGTGCGGGGGAGCCCTTTCTGTGATCTTGCACACGCCAGTGGAGCAGGGTCAATCCCCGCGTGTGCGGGGGAGCCTTTTTGTTGACATCTTGAGGTATCGATCTCGTGGGTCAATCCCCGCGTGTGCGGGGGATCCGCCTTAAGGGCGTGATTGCAGAATTCCTGCGGAGGTCAATCCCCGCGTGTGCGGGGGAGCCTCTTCGATTGTGAAGTCAAGCCATTCCCACACGGGTCAATCCCCGCGTGTGCGGGGGAGCCACCAGTACAATATCTGCTTCGTAGACTGGATCGGGTCAATCCCCGCGTGTGCGGGGGAGCCTCTTCGGTTGTGAAGTCAAGCCATTCCCACACGGGTCAATCCCCGCGTGTGCGGGGGAGCCGATCCACAAAGACGCCATGGAGATCAGGAACAGGGTCAATCCCCGCGTGTGCGGGGGAGCCCCAAACGGAGTAGCGCATCGTAGAACAACTCCCGGTCAATCCCCGCGTGTGCGGGGGAGCCCTGAGCGAGACGCGGCCGCGGTGATCTCATACTGGTCAATCCCCGCGTGTGCGGGGGAGCCATCTTGCGCCGGAACATAGCCGTTCAGGGTGCGCGGGTCAATCCCCGCGTGTGCGGGGGAGCCTCGTTTTTGACCCATTCCCCGCTCAGGCCTACAGGTCAATCCCCGCGTGTGCGGGGGAGCCGTCTCACCGGCTACGTCCATGGCTGGCGTCCCGGGTCAATCCCCGCGTGTGCGGGGGAGCCGCAAGATCAAAGACCCCGACGCCCTTTGGCTCAGGTCAATCCCCGCGTGTGCGGGGGAGCCCTAGCTGTTGGTAGCCCTTCAAACCGTCCGTGGGTCAATCCCCGCGTGTGCGGGGGAGCCACCGCCCGCCTCGATGAGCGCCCACTGCAAGCGGGTCAATCCCCGCGTGTGCGGGGGAGCCTTTGGCGCCACCATGATCTGCGGGTTAGCCGGGGGTCAATCCCCGCGTGTGCGGGGGAGCCTTTGGCGCCACCATGATCTGCGGGTTAGCCGGGGGTCAATCCCCGCGTGTGCGGGGGAGCCGCTCCACTGCCTCGCACAAGTTCCCAGTAGCAGGGTCAATCCCCGCGTGTGCGGGGGAGCCGGACAGACCTGGCAGTTGAATGGATAGACTGATACGGGTCAATCCCCGCGTGTGCGGGGGAGCCCCTTAACCGAGCTAATGCTGGGTGGCGGTTCAAGGTCAATCCCCGCGTGTGCGGGGGAGCCAAGCTAACAAGACCTGGTGGCGTAACAACATAGGGTCAATCCCCGCGTGTGCGGGGGAGCCCCTCCCCGACGGGTTCACCGTCGATTCCCCGACGGTCAATCCCCGCGTGTGCGGGGGAGCCCCTTAACCGAGCGTAATGCTGGGTGGCGGTTCGAGGTCAATCCCCGCGTGTGCGGGGGAGCCAGGGCTAACACGACTGGTCGCGCTAGCAAGCATAGGGGTCAATCCCCGCGTGTGCGGGGGAGCCTTCCAGAGGTTCGCTTATACGCTCGGGTACGAGATCTGGAAGGTCAATCCCCGCGTGTGCGGGGGAGCCCCTATATCACCGAGCCTAATGCTGGGTCGAGCGGTTCAGGCGGTCAATCCCCGCGTGTGCGGGGGAGCCGGTGCCCGTTCGTAAAGGAGGAGTACGAAAATGGGTCAATCCCCGCGTGTGCGGGGGAGCCGAGCTGTACGAGACATGGATCAACGCTCACCAGGGTCAATCCCCGCGTGTGCGGGGGAGCCCCGGGATGTTGGATGTCAATCTTGATCACGCCGGGTCAATCCCCGCGTGTGCGGGGGAGCCTGCCGAACTCCTTGGCTGCCAGGTATTCGGCAAGGTCAATCCCCGCGTGTGCGGGGGAGCCCACATCCCGCGCTTCAACTCGGTGAATCGCGAAGGTCAATCCCCGCGTGTGCGGGGGAGCCCACATCCCCGCGCTTTCAACTCGGTGAATCGCGAAGGTCAATCCCCGCGTGTGCGGGGGAGCCCGCCCCAGTCCATCAGCCCCTCCTCGAACAGGGGGTCAATCCCCGCGTGTGCGGGGGAGCCACGGGATCGTCGATGCCGCGACACTCCCAGCTGGGTCAATCCCCGCGTGTGCGGGGGAGCCAGGCTCGGGTCATCTGACAGCTCGGCAGTCAGCGGTCAATCCCCGCGTGTGCGGGGGAGCCACCGCAGCCACGTAGCCCCACGATCGGCGTAGTGGGTCAATCCCCGCGTGTGCGGGGGAGCCGCCCGCGTCACAGACCGGGCATCCGGTCCAGCATACCAGGTCAATCCCCGCGTGTGCGGGGGAGCCGCCTACCGGACTGCCCGACGGCAGCCGCGGAGGGTCAATCCCCGCGTGTGCGGGGGAGCCGCGGAAAATTCTGCCGGTATGCGTGTACACAGCCAGGCGCAGCGGTCAATCCCCGCGTGTGCGGGGGAGCCGGTGCGGCTACCCGCGTGCTGTCTAGAGGGGTCAATCCCCGCGTGTGCGGGGGAGCCCGATAACGCGTCGGCTCAGCCGCTGGCGAGGTAGGTCAATCCCCGCGTGTGCGGGGGAGCCCGTCCCGGCGACGATGCGTACAAGAACAGCTATGGTCAATCCCCGCGTGTGCGGGGGAGCCTCACAACCGAGACGCTGACGCGCGGCGAGCTGAGGTCAATCCCCGCGTGTGCGGGGGAGCCCCGCAAGAAGGCTCTCGGGTACAGCCCGATGGGGGTCAATCCCCGCGTGTGCGGGGGAGCCGGCGACGGCGCTTCGCTCGGGCGCACAGGCCTCGGGGGTCAATCCCCGCGTGTGCGGGGGAGCCAGCACCACTACTGCGGGATCATGACAATGACCATCGTAAGCCGGTCAATCCCCGCGTGTGCGGGGGAGCCCGCAGGGCAGGAGGCTGAGTGGCCAGCTCCAGCGGTCGGTCAATCCCCGCGTGTGCGGGGGAGCCGCCTCTCAGCATGGTTGCATATCGCTGCCTCTCAGCATGGGGTCAATCCCCGCGTGTGCGGGGGAGCCACAACCGGTGCGAGAGCAGCTCCCGCAGACCATCTGTCAGGTCAATCCCCGCGTGTGCGGGGGAGCCGCCTCCAGGATCGCCGTCTGCCTCCGGTTCGAGCGTAGGCGGTCAAATCCCCGCGTGTGCGGGGGAGCCGAGCTGTGCGAGTCCCTCCATCAGCGGCTACACCGAGGGTCAATCCCCCGCGTGTGCGGGGGAGCCCCGGCATGCAGGATCGCCGGGACCTTGATCACGCTACGGGTCAATCCCCGCGTGTGCGGGGGAGCCGGTTTGATCCGGAGTCTCGTGGCTAGACTGGTAGGGTCCGGGGTCAATCCCCCGCGTGTGCGGGGGAGCCGGGCCTTTGGCCGCCGATGCTCCGCGGTCCGCGCTTAGCGGTCAATCCCCGCGTGTGCGGGGGAGCCTGCCGTGAAAAGGCTCCTCGGCTACAGCCCGGTATGCGGCAAGGTCAATCCCCGCGTGTGCGGGGGAGCCCCCATCCCGCTTGGCTGCCGCGCGGGGCATCGCGGAGGTCAATCCCCGCGTGTGCGGGGGAGCCAGCGACAGTCGATGGCAGCCTGCGCCTGCGCCATGGCAGGTCAATCCCCGCGTGTGCGGGGGAGCCCTGCGTGGAGCGCGGCAAGCTGCCCAGAGGAGCCGCGCGGGTCAATCCCCGCGTGTGCGGGGGAGCCGTAAAAGAGACAATCGCAGCGATGCCTGGTATCGGTCAATCCCCGCGTGTGCGGGGGAGCCTGGTCGTGGCGCAGCTTCTTTGGCACCTTCTCAGGTCAATCCCCGCGTGTGCGGGGGAGCCTGCACACGAGGAGCAAACACAAGCTGGTACCAAGGTCAATCCCCGCGTGTGCGGGGGAGCCAAACCAAGGGGCCGAACCACCGCACGTGGGAAGGGTCAATCCCCGCGTGTGCGGGGGAGCCAACCCCGAGAGGTGCGAATGGTGCGGCGGTTGGGGTCAATCCCCGCGTGTGCGGGGGAGCCACCACACGATCCAGGCCACGAAGAACCAGACGGGGTCAATCCCCGCGTGTGCGGGGGAGCCCACAGGAACCCGCATGGCTACAGGCTGTGCGGGGGTCAATCCCCGCGTGTGCGGGGGAGCCGAGCATGCTAACCTACAGCCCGCAGCAGAAGGAGGTCAATCCCCGCGTGTGCGGGGGAGCCGCGCCCAGCGCAGGCCCTGCGTGCAGCCGGTCAGGTCAATCCCCGCGTGTGCGGGGGAGCCACCAGCCGCGGCGGCGAGATGTCCTGCAAGAACGGTCAATCCCCGCGTGTGCGGGGGAGCCCCTTTGGTCCGGGTAGTATTTCGGCTTGAAAATGGTCAATCCCCGCGTGTGCGGGGGAGCCCGCAATAAGCTCAACAGCGGACTCACGGGCCGCGGTCAATCCCCGCGTGTGCGGGGGAGCCCCTTAGCGGAGGACATAGCGACATTCCTACTAGGGTCAATCCCCGCGTGTGCGGGGGAGCCACCGCCGGGGGATCGCAGACGTGATGGAACTTGGGTCAATCCCCGCGTGTGCGGGGGAGCCAGGACTGGAAGGCAATTCGGGATTTTGTCGAGTGGTCAATCCCCGCGTGTGCGGGGGAGCCTAATGT